>NZ_JAHVHW010000007.1 GCF_019802055.1 Ferrimonas balearica
TTTGCCTGGTGGCAATAGCGTTGTGGTCCCACCTGATCCCATGCCGAACTCAGAAGTGAAACGCAACCGCGCCGATGGTAGTGTGGGAGTTCCCATGCGAGAGTAGGTCACCGCCAGGCTCCTAATTTGAACGAACCCCGTCTCGAAAGAGGCGGGGTTTTTTCGTATTTACAGCGTGCCACTTCTGCACGGTGTAAGAGTGCAAAAGGGCGTGGCTGTAAGCTGACTTTTGTACGATGGACCAAGGCACTCTGAGTTCCATGGTGCTGGTTGTTCGCTGAATTGTGATGGAGCCGCAAGCCCCCTCGGAGGGCCGTCTAACCAACGCTTTGAGGGCATTATTCAGTATCGAACGGGCTGAACTGGTGTGATGTTGAATGGCAATTCATCGAACAGGGTAATTAGTCGCCAAACGGATCTTTCAGGGCGAAAAAGCCCTTTACCTTTCACTGCGCTTCCGTATAATTCACCTCGTTCGCTAGGGGCATAGCTCCAATTGGTAGAGCACCGGATTCCAAATCCGGGTGTTGGGGGTTCGAGTCCCTCTGCCCCTGCCATCTCTAGCGAAGAAAGCCCGCTTTTTAAGCGGGCTTTTTTTGTGCCTGTTCGCTGCTGCTTCCACCCTTTTCCCTCTTTGCAAACTCGCCAATCGAGGCAGAACGATAGGTTTCCTGGCGGCGCTCCAGAGACTCGCTAAGCCCTTGCCCCGATCTCTTAGAGTGATTGATGTGGAACCTTTCCAGGAAACGCTACAAGGCCTCAGAGTCGCTATTCAGCGTAGGTTGCCTTGCTTTGCCGTTGGGGCTTTTTATGCGGCTGAAGCGTTACTGCCCGGAGGAGAGAAGCAGGGCAGTGCGGTCGATGCCAATCTAGGGGCTTTGCCTTCATCGACGCCGCTGCTGCACTGCCAGGGTGAGTGACGCAGCCTCTTTCTTTGCGGTTTAAACCACGGGAACGAGAAAGATGTTCTGCACGAAGTGGAGAATGAGCATGCTTCCTAAGGCTGAAAGTAAAGGGGTTATCAGCCAACCCACCACCACTCGACCCAATGTGCGCCACTGGATGGGGAGGCCCTTGAGGATACCGATTCCAACCACTGCACCAATTACGGCCTGGGAGCTGGATACCGGCACCAGGGGTATGGCGGGTAGCCCGAGATTTTGTACGGCGTCAGACAGGCTTTGAGACGAGAAGAGGAATAACACCAGGGAGTGGGCCATAACGACAACCCAGGCGGCAATCGGTGTCATGGGGATCAGGCTGTTGCCCACCGTCATCATCACTTTTTTGGAATAGGTGAAGACACCCACTCCAATGGCAATGCCACCGGCGAGAAAGAGTTGCATGGTCGGGCTGAATTCAAGGCCAAACCACACGCTCTGTTCAAGCGGAGTACTGGGCACAAACACGCCCATGACGTTGGCGATGTTATTGGCGCCAAGTGCGTAGGAGCCAAAGGCTCCGGCCAACAACAAGCCAAAGCGGGTCCAGTTGTCCAGGGCGAACAGACCTGGCCGTAATCGTGAGATGATCCAGCTGGTCATCTGGTACAGGGCGATGGCGGTAAAGAACGCGATGATGGGACACAGTACCCAGGTGGAGAGGATTTTACTCAGGACTTTGGGATCGGTGCTGGTGTGGCTGAAGAGGTTCCAACCGATAATGGCACCCACAATCGCTTGTCCTGTGGATACCGGCAGGCCCCATTTGGTCATCAGGTAGACCGTCAGCGCTGCGGTAAGCGCAACGGTAAAGGCGCCCCCGATGGCCGAGATGCTGCCCAAGCTGCCCAGGGTGTGGCTGGCGCCGGCTCCGCTGATTACGGCTCCCAACACCACCATCAGTGAGCAGACCGCCGCGGCAGTGGTAAAGCGAATCATCCTTGAGCCAACAGCGGTACCAAAGACGTTGGCGGCGTCATTGGCGCCAAGCGACCATCCTAGAAACAGACCACTGGAGAGAAAAATTACGATACTGATGTCCATACTCTTCCCCTTACAGCATGCGTTTCAGGGTGAAGATGGATATCCGGTCACTGACATCTTCGGCGATGCTGGCCAGGTCATCGATGCGGTCGAAGAAGTAGCGTAATTGCACTTTGCAGGTGAGGGGCAGGTCGGTGGCAAACAGCAGTGTCTTGGCCTGGTTGCAGATCTCGTTGGTGTCACTTTCGAAAAGGATCACCTTCTGGTGGTACTCCCGCACACGTTGCAGGTCGCTGAAGAAACTGCGCGCGCACAAGACGGTGTGGTCCAGTGTTTTCCCTACCAATTCCAGTAACTCATACAGGCTGTCATGGACCTCTTCAGGGACCGTTGGCTGTTCGATCTTCAGGTGGATGCCGATGGTCTCCTGTTGATTGATCAGCTTATCGATAAGTTCTATGAGCAGGGCGACATCGGACCGGAGGTCCGGAATCAGGGTGCGGGCATAAAGCCGATTGTCGATCTCCCGGCGTAAGCGGTCGGCGTTGCTCTCGATGGCACGAAGCTCAGCCAGGGTGGTTTCAAAATCCTGACCCTGGCCGCCCTGGGTCAGGTAGATGTGCCACAGGCGCACAAACTTATGATGAGAGAGCGTGACCTGATCCAGGAATTCGTAAACCAGCGTTTCGGTACTTTGGCTCTGGTTGAGCAGGGAACGCACTTTGGTAAACCAGCGCATGGCACCTCCTTGTTGCGTAGACAGATATGCGGGGGAGAGGATTAAGGGGCCTGAGCAGGCCCCTTAGGGCTTACTTAATTAAAGTTACTTGAGATGCTGTAAGTTGCATTGGTTTTGGAACCAACGTGTCCGTCGGACAGGCCCGTGGCCTGGACTTCCGTCTTCAGGTGTTGATACAGGGCATCCAGGCTGCTGCGATCGCTGGTCTGCCCTTTGAATGAGATCTCCGCCAGGCTCATCCGAGGGCGACGGTAGTATGGGGTCCAGACCTGGAACTCCACTTCGGCATTACCATACTGGCTGTTGGCAACGTCACCTTCCCACTCGTAAGTGCGCATGACCACGGTTTGCTGCAGCGTTTCCTGATGGGTGGTCATCAAGTCCTTAACCACGGCCCAGGCATTGGGATCACGCTGGATGTGGGCGATGACGGTGACGATGTCCACCTCTTTGACATTGATGTCGGCAGGAGAAAAGGGGATGTCATAGCTGACACTGTACTTATCCTGGCCATTGATGTGGTCAATCTCCGCCTTGGTATAGCCACTGAGTTCGCCAAAGCCAGAAGGGTCTGCTGCACGCAGCTTAACGGTGATCTTGCTCTTCTTAGGTTTGGTGACGTGCTCTCTGACCCGGATGGAGACGCTGTGCGCTTTCAGTGCCCGGTCCTGAGTGTCCAGGTAGGTCACCAGCTTCTCGGATACTTCATCGTCCCACTCGATGAAATCGTAGGTTTGCTTGAAGCTGTCGGTCAGGGTATCGGTAGCGTATGGCAGGGTCTTGCCGGTGTCGGCACCGATGGCGTACTCAATATTGTCGAAGTCCCCTTTTGACAGGGCGTAGGCCTGGCCAGAAAGGCAGAGTGCAATGACACTCAGCAGCAATTTGTTGGGTCTCATGATCTTCTCTCCTTAGAACGCAAACTGGATTCGGGCCTGAACGATATTGGTATCCTGGCTGGTGAATTCCGTGCCATCGATGGCCTCGTAGCTCTTGGGATAGTCCGCCTCGGCGTAGACGTAGTTCAGTTGGGCTTTGAGGTTACGCTCCAGGTACCAGTTCAGGCCCAATACATAATTGGTCATGTCGCCACCGTACTTGAGCACATCGGTAGCAAAGTTGGCCTGGTCATAGCGCAGAGCAACCTCCCATGCCCCCCAGCCCCCCTGAGAAACGGCATGCTTGGGCTTTGGAGAGCGCAGTTTGCCTTTTTTGTAGCTCCAGCTTTCTCCGGTGATAACCCAGGAGCCGGACAAGTACCAGGCGTCTACATCCACATTGTCGGTCTCGACGGCGTCAGCCGAGGAGGCGATGTATTCGGATTGGACCATCAAGTTTTGATACTGATAGATGAACTCGGCGCCATAGCTCTGACTGCTTTTCGCAGCAAACTTGCCGGTGTCGACCATTCGACCGGTGGCTTTGGTGCCCGGACGAGCCCGGTAGCGCATCTCAAGATATTGATCCTGGTCGCGATCCAGGCCGGTATACAGATAACTGGCACCGACACTCAGGAAGTGCAGATTGTTATTGATTGGCGTTGCAGTCAGGCGGGCGTTATAGGTCAGCACCTCATCGTGATAGATCGATTCATTCTCATCCAGCTCGCCATCCTCGATGACCAGCTCAACCTCCTCGACCGTTTTGGCATCCCAGCCCAAGCCGGTTTGCAGCATCCACTGGTTGCCGATATAGCGGTACTGAACACCCAGGGCACGTTCGGGAGCAAAAGCATCCGTCGGCGCACGCTCCATAAACAACAGGTTGGCGGAGCTGCCGGTGCTTTCCAGGCCGAAGGCGTACTTCTGGTAGCCAATGGTCAGCTTGCTGTTCTCCCAGCCTTCGTAACCGATGTTGGCGTCTTTGATGTCGACTTCGTTGTCGGCAAAATCGATTTCGATTTCGTATTCCCAGTCACGGGCAAACTGACCTTCAATGCCAAAGCGCAGGCGACGAATGGAGGTCGTGTTGAAGGCTTCATTGTAATCATTGAGCTTCTTGCCGGTGTATAGCTCCCCGGCATGGACGGCATCGGCCTGAATGCGCGCCTTGAACTCCAGACTGGCGCGACCATCTCGCGACACCAGTTCCGGAGACGCTTCGCCCTTACTGAACTTGACCCGGTCAGTGTGTTTGGCGGCATCACGGGCGTCGATCACTTCCATTTCCAGGATCTCGATACGCTCCTGCAGTTCCTTTAAAGCCTCTTGATCCGCTGCCAGGGTGGCTGAAGAAGTCAGCGCGATTGTAATACCCAAGGCCAGGGTGGAAGGGCGCATGCGTTTCATAAGTACCTCCTCCTATGGAGTCTGTTTTTGTTGGCAATATGCTAATTGCCTTTAGTCCTGTTGTTAGGGTACCGATCGGTCAGGAAGATATCGTGATCGCGGTCAATAAATCTCAACTAAATCTGACAGTTTGTGGTTTTATAAAAAGGCGGCTGATCGGCATGTTGGTGCCGCCCAAAGGTTTGGGTTGAACGCTGAACGGAAGTGCTCTGTGGTGCCCGAGATTAAGTGGCTATTGGCTGGATCCGGTGAATTCCTTGTCGGCTTACGTCAAGTCGGTAGGTTGATAGGGCTGTCTCTTGATTGTTTCGACTCTCAATCGCCAGATAGAGACTGCTGATCTGTTCCACCCGGTATTTACGGATTTGCTTGTCTTCGTATTGCAGAATGGTATCGCTGCGTGAGGGCAGAAGTCGTAACTGGGGGCTGAGATTTAGTGTCAGATTTTCAATGAACAAGTTTGGGGTTTCTGAAGCGCTGGGACGCTGCCGGTAGCGACGCCGGTAGTACCAGGTCGCTGCGATGCGGTTTCGCTCTGCCGTGGGCAGTTTGGCCAGTACCGTGGAAGACAGGTGCGCCATTCTTTTTCCGGCCCGTTGGAAAAAGGTGTCTTTGACCTCAACCAGAAAGTGGCTTCGCTGGTAGAAACGATAGTGGTGCTGGTGGAAGCGGCTGTGGAACAGGTCGACGAGTTGGTGGCGTCCCACCTCTTTGATGCGGTCCTTGAAGATGTAAGAGAGCACCAGGGAAAAGAAAAAGGGGGTGGAGAAATTGCCAAAGGCTTGTTGTGTGGCGAAGGCTATCGCGGTCGCAAACGCCATTGCGACGGCAGCTGAGAAACCGAGAATGGCCTGTTCCTGCCATATCGGTCCCCCCATTGGCTTCCGGATAAGCTGGTAGGGGCGCTCGATCAGTTTTTGGCTCAGGCTCAGTCGAGCCATTAGCCGCTCTCTTCCGGATTCATCCTGACGTTCCAGCGTCACCCCCAGGCGCTCTGCATAGCGCCTGATAAAACGAAAACCGCGCTTAAAGCGGTGCTTTTCCTCCCTTCTGAGTCCTTTGAGCTGAACATTCAGCAGAGCCTGATGGTAATGAAACAGCACCAGATGGCGGGCCAGCATCAACTGTTTGCGGGATTTGGGCTCGGTAACCAGGGTGCTCAGTCGGCACAGTTGAAGCACCAGACCGTGGTAATCCAGCAGTGCAGCGCCTTCCACCAGCCGAATCAGGCGCTGCAGGCCAGTGACCAGACTGGCCAGAGTTTGACGAAAGTGCTCGGGATTGGACTGAGCCAGCGCTGGCAGAGCGCGGCAGTGTTGGCGCAAGCTTTGCCGGGTGACAGGATGCTGTGGTATCAGTTGGCTTTGATGCAACTGATTCTGATAGAAGCGTTCAGCGCTAAATGACTCGCCGTCGTTGACCATGGAACCGGGAAACAGCAGCTGCATTTTCCACTGAGCCTGCCGGGTCGTCGGGAGTAAAGTCACCTGCAGGTCCAAATGGTAGCGGTCAACTATCGACGGCGAGATCATCGCTTTACCACTTGCTATAGGGCTGCTTCATCAGCATCGAGTTGTAGTAGCGCGCATCGCCGGTGACCTCCTCTCCAAGCCACTCCGGCCGGGAAACCGCTTGTTCTTCGGATTCCAGTTCAACTTCGGCCACCACCAACCCTTCGTTATCTCCGTAAAACTCATCCACCTCAAACTGCAGCGCGCCGTGGTCTACCAGGTAACGGGTCTTGTCGATCACGCCTGGCTCGCACAGTGCCATCAATGCTTTTGCATCTTCTAGCGGGATCTCTCTTTCCCACTCGTAACGGCTGGCGCCGGACGCGTTGCCAATCCCTTTGATGGTAAGGAACCCTTTATCCCCTTTAACGCGCACGCGCACGGTGCGCTCGGGGACACTGCAGAGGTAGCCCTGAGTGATGCGAGTCAGCTTGTGAGCATCCTGCTTATAACCGTCACCGGACACCCGATATTTACGTTCAATTTCCACACTCATGTCGGGCTCCTCAGTTCGCCAACGGTTTGTTGCTCATGCCAATAACGCGCTTAATCGCTTCGAGATAATTGATGTTTTCGACCCCCACTAGCTTGAGGTCCTCAATGGTCTTAAGGATCTCTTCCACTTCGGTGGATTCCGAGTTGACGCTCACGATCCGGGCACCGTTAACCAGAACATTGGCCACCTCACAGATGGTGTTGTTGACCATGTAGCCAAAGCGCTCCTTATGGATGCGAACGGCTTGCAGCTCCGGCTGGGCATCGATCAGCGCCAGAAATTCATCGAGGGTGTAGCTTTCCTGATCCAGCGGGGGGCAGGGCACCATAAAGGCGGGGAACACATCCGCTTCCAACTGGGCGGCAGGGATTGGGAATTCGGCTTTGAGCTTGGGATCCCACTGTTCGAGTCCGTCCTGGCGCTGGACAAAGGTTTTAATGTCCATCTTGCCGTCCCGGATCTTGGTGTTATTCACATCGTTGGTGCGGGAGACAATGTAAATCTCGTCGCTGTGACGGCACCAAACCTTTTCCGGGACCGGCACGGAAAGGCGGGCCATGCGCTCAGCCGCTTCGCTGAAGCTCTGACCAAATGTGCGGAATTCGAATCTGGGTTTGGAGATTTCGCCGATCTTGAGTTCGCTCATAGGGGGGTCCTTGTGTGATGTCACGTACATTTCTTTAACGGCCTGTTTGCCTGAAATTCATGCTACGCCGACAACCAGGAAAAAGTATGACCAAAGTCAAATTATCTCAAATTAGTTCAAACCAATTCTGACATGCTGTTGTTTCTTGTGACTAGATTGACTGAATAAAAACTATAAAAAACAATGCAATGCACTCCTTGGTGGGACGAAAATAAAAATTGCGTTTGTTTGATTTTGTTTGCATTTGAGTTTTCTTGATCTGAGTCGAGATTTTCTCGTTTTCCAGATGCTAACCTGCCGCTATCAACGCGTTAAAAAGGATGCAGCACAATGGGTGGCGTAAGTGGTGTGAGCGTGGTTCAACAGGGAGGGGCGGCACAGAGCGCTTTGGATAATACCCGGGCCAAAGAGGCGTCCGCGGCGCCGACTGACGACCTTCTCGATATGGCCCGTTACCGAATGGAACATCTGCCCGAGAGGGTTAAATCTCCATTTGAGCAGGGGCTGGAGCGTTATGGGTTGTTGGTTGCTGTGCTGGCATTCTGCTGGCTGTATTTTGGTCCGGTTCCAGGATTTTTGCAGCAGATTGACCCGGGGGTGCTGGGCAAAACCGCTTACCAGCATTGGCAGGAGGTGGGCGCCGAACAGTTTCAGCTGCACTCGGTTGCGATGCTCGCGATTTTCACGACTGCCGTCATCTTGTGGATCAGTGAGGCCCTGCCCAATTACTTGACATCCCTTATTGTCATCATCGCCATGGTGTTGTGCGGCGTACTGCCGGAGCGGGTTGCTTATGCGAATCTGGGCCATCCCATCATGTGGCTCAATATTCTCTCCTTTATCCTGGCTTCCATGCTGGTTACCACCGGAGCGGCGAAGCGATTTGCGCTCTGGTTTATCTGCCGCTTCGGCACCCAGGCCACCCCGATCTTTTACAGCTTTATGGTGATCAACCTGGTGTTGTCGGCCTTTATCTCCGCCACCACCGCCAAAGCGGCCATCCTGATGCCGATTTTTATGGTGATTGCGGCGGTCTACGGCGCGACAGGTGGTGAAAACCGTAATAACTTCGGGCGAAATCTGGTGCTGCAGAACCTCCTGCAGATCAACCTGTGTGCGGGAGCCTTTGTCACGGGTTCCGGTGCCAACTTGCTGGCTGCCAGCCTGATCGCCGGTGCCATTGGCGGCAGCTTCTTTTTTGCTGACTGGATGATCGTCGCTGCGCCTATTGCGATCTGCATGATCTTTATCGGCTGGTTGCTGGGCACACGGGTGTTTTTCCCACTGGCTCCGGAAGAGCGCTTGCCTCACATTGAGGGGGGCATGGAGCGTCTGAAAGCGGAGTTGGACGCAATGGGGCCGGTAAAGACCAGTGAGATTCGGGCCCTGATCATCTTTATTACCATCCTGGCGCTTTGGGCTACGGACCGTTATCACGGCGTCAGCGCGACGGCGGTTGCATTCCTGGGCGCGATCATCGCCTTGTCCCCCCGGATTGGGGTCGTCAACTGGAACCAGGTGGACATTCCCTGGCACCTTTTGATGTTCTCAGCCGGGGCTTATACCTTGGGGGCAGGCTTTAAGCAGACTGACATGCCGAACCTGGTGGTCAATGCAGGCCTTGAGTGGTTTGGCATGGGTGATGAAACGCCGTTTTGGGTGTTCTACATCAGTTTGACCGGGTTGATGCTGTTAAGCTCTCTGGTATTCCAGTCCAAGACCATGCGGACCATGCTGTTTGTGCCTATCGCTATCGGTATCGCACAGCGATTTGGTTACCCGGTCATGAGCCTGGCTCTCCCCGTTGCGTTGCTGATCGAGCATGTCTATGTACTGCCCTTTAACAGTAAGCCCGCGCTGCTGTTATACAGCACGGATCACTACAGCCTTACTGACACTTTTAAGTTTGGTTTCAGTATGTTAATGATTGGTTGGGTGGCGAGCGTTGTGCTTGGCGAAACGTGGTTCCGTTGGTTGGGATACACGCCCAATGGGGTTTTCTGGTAGCCCCCGTGGTTTTAGGATAAATCGCATTTATGTCGAAGAAAGACGCAGAGATCCGGAGCAAGCTCGCGCTGCTGCAGTTGGTAGAGGAACTGGGCAGCGTCAGCAAGGCTTGCGAGATCATGGGCTACAGCCGGGACAGCTACTACCGCTTCAAAAAGCAGTTTGACGAAGCCGGCCCGCAAGGGCTGAAAAACCTGTCCAAGAAGCGCTCAGTGATGAAGAACCGCCTGGCACCGGAAGTGGAAGCTCAGGTGATTGAGATCGCACTGGATTACCCCAACTATGGCCAGTCCCGGGTTGCTGAGTTGCTGACGGCCCGAGGCTGCATCATTTCACCTAGCGGTGTCCGCTCTGTGTGGCTGCGCCACAATCTCGAAACTAAGAAAAATCGTCTTCTGGCTTTGCAGAATCAGTTGGCTCAGCGGGCCGAGCTGGATGGGGCCAGTCGAGACAAGATGGAGATGGTTCATCGACTGACTCAGGATATGGGGGAGTTGGAGTGTCAGTATCCGGGCGAGCTTTGGGTGCAGGATACCTTCGCCATTAACACCAACGGCGGATTGGGCACCCTGTACCAGCACACCTTTATTGATGCCTACACGCAGTTGGCTTTTGTCCGCCTCAGTGCTGACAAGGATGCCCGTGCCGCTCAGCAGTTTTTGCATGAAGGCGCCGTGCCCTGGTGCCACACTCTCAATCTGCCAATCGATACGATCCTGACCGATAAAGGGGCGGAATTCTTTGGCCCTCAAAGCGGCCCCTATCAGACGATGATTGCTGAGCTGGGTTGCAAGCACATCCATATGCGGGCCTACAACGGACCGGTGGTCAACGGTCTGGCAGCACGCTTCCAGTCCCTGATGAACAATGAGTTCTATGCTCCGCTATTCAAAAGCAGCCGGGTTGAGGAGATTGCGACATTGCAGGCCAAGCTTGATCAATGGCTGAGCGACTACAACCAATCTTTTGCGGTGTCCGGGCGTTACACACTGGGGAAAGCGCCGATGCAGACCTTACAAGTCAGCCGTCACCTGATTCCACAACATTGTGGTGGTCTGAACGACTAGCTCTTACCGCAGGGCCAAACGTCCTCCAAGAAAGCCCGCTTTTTAAGCGGGCTTTTTTTGTACCGGTTCGGTGGCTTAACGATGGGCAAACACGCTCAGCCCCAGCGCCCTGGCAAAGTGAGAAACGGCCGCTACGCCACGGACACTGTTTCCCGCTTCATCCAGTGGGGGTGAAAAGGCCGCGACGGCCAGCCGCCCGGGCGCCACGGCCAGCAGACCACCGCCTACCCCACTTTTTCCGGGTAGCCCGACCTGGTAGGCAAAATCCCCCGAGCTGGTATACAGCCCTTCCATCATCATTTCGGCAAGAACCGGTTGAACGTGCTTCTCCGCCAATACCCGTTCCTGCGTCACGGGGTTAACGCCTCCATTTGCCAGACAAGCCCCCATGGTGGCCAGATCGACCGCGCTCACCAGAGTGGAGCATTGGCGCGTGTAGATGTCGACGGCTTCCATCGGATCGCTGTAACAGGCGCCTGCAGAGTACAGCAGCCAGGCGATGGCGCGATTGTGGAAGTTTGTCGTTTGCTCCGACTGATTGACCTCGTCCGACAGTGGGATTGCACGTCCAGCAAACCGCGATTGGGTGTTAAGAATGGCGTTCCAGCGGCGGTCCGGTGTCTCGCCCTCCACCAGGCTGGCTGTGGCGATGGCACCCGCATTCACCAGGGGGGAGAGCGGTTTGCCGCCATGCAGTTCCAACGCTATCACTGAGTTAAAGGGGAGCCCGGTAGGGTCCGCTCCCACCTTTTGCTGAACCCCGTCAGCGCCAATCTGGTCAATGACGTTGCAAAGGGTAAAGACCTTGGATATCGACTCAATAGCAAACCGGTAATCCGCGTCGCCCATTGAGGCTACCTGGCCATCTACCGTCACCACCGCAAGCCCCAAAAGATCGGAGGGCACTGAAGCCAGGTAGGGGATGTAGCTGGCATTAACACCACCAGAGACTGTACCGGCAAATCTCAGGGCATCGGTCATGGCATCTGAGATGGCATTCATCGATATCAGCATGCGCTCTACTCCTTTGGCTCCCAACTGAAGGGCTCAAATTTGGCGCCCGGCATGCGCCAATGGGGGCGTCGCAACGCATAGATGATCAAGGGGATGGCCACGAAGAAGAGTGTTCCGCCGATCAGCAGCCCCACAAAGGTGGCCGGGCTGCCCACTGATATCTGTGCCGGAGGGATAAAGGAAACCAGGAACGCCAGCAGGGCAGCGAGAAAACCGAGCCCGCCGAAAAACCACATCCCGACTTTGCCACCGGGCACGCTGTAGGGACGGGGGCGGTCCGGCTGAGAGTGGCGCAGGTAGATGGCCGCAGCAAACATCAGCAGGTACATCACCAGATAGAGGATCACGGTTAACTGGCTCAGGATCTGGTAAGCCGCTTCAACCGATGGCAGTACCACAAACATCAGACCCAGAATCGTCACCAGTACCGCCTGAAGCACCATCAATGTGACCGGAGCACCATGTGAGTTGGTCTTCTGCAGGAACGGCGGAAGGTAGCCGGCGCGGCCCACCTCCAGCAGACCGGCGGAAGGCCCGGCGACCCAGACCGTAACGCCGCCCAGTACACCAAAAGCCAACATCGCAGCGATGATGGAGCCTGCCCAGGGGACGCCAAAGAACTGGAAGAAATCGTCGTAGGAAACCAGCAGGCTCTGCACCAGGTTGATCTGGGCTTTGGGAATGATGATGGCGATCGCCAGGGTGCCAAGCACAAACACTGCCACGGTGGCGATGGAGGAGATCATGATCGCCAGGGGGTAGTTGCGGGTCGGGTTATCCACCTCACCCACATGGATGGCGTTCATCTCCATGCCGGCATAGAACAGGAAGATGGATGCCGCTAACACCAGATTGTTGAAGTTGCTGAGGTCGGGTACCAGATCACCAGCTTTTAGCGCGATCTCGGAATGGCCGGTCATGGCGTAGTAGGTCAGGCCCATCACAATCAGAATCCCGGCGGGAAGAATGGTGCCAATCAGGCCTCCCCACTTGGCGACCGGGGCGAAGGCCTTGGCCCCAAACAGACCGATAGCCGTGGCCAGCCAGTAAACCCCAACCACAATCGCCACGGTGTAGTACTGATTGGCGGCCAGAGCCTGGTCCCAACTCTGGTCCGGGCCGATAAAGGCGAGCGACACGGCCGCAAAGGTCAGTACGGTGGGAAACCAGATGGTGACCTCGATCCAGAGCATCGCCATGGCGAGAAACGCGATGCGGGGACCAAACGCCTCCCCCACCCAGCGGAATACGCCGCCTTTCTGAGGCCAGGTGGTGGCCAGTTCTGCGGCAACAATGGCTACGGGGATCAGGAAGAACACGGCGGCAAACAGGTAATAGAACGCGGAGCTGACGCCATATTCCGCTTCGGCGGGTAAACCTCGCAAACTGACGACGGCGGTGATGTTCATCACCGCGAGCGTCATTACCGACAGCTTAACGGTTTGGCTGGTCGATTGAGATGAGCCTGACATACGCCCTCCCTCAACGGGTTGCGAATGGTGGCGGCGTACCGCCACTGAGGTGACTTAACCGTGCGTGAAGGAACCCCTTTCGCTCTGGGTAAGAGGCACCTGAACCGGGCGCTTCTGAAAATGCTCAATGGCGCGACGGATGTCGTCCATCAACAGGCTGGCCAGATCCATATCCACCCCCTGACGCACCATCACGCGCATCACTGCAATGTCTGAAGCCTCACCTGACAGCTGGAATGCTGGCACTTGCCAGCCACGCTCTAACAGCTTGGCAGAGAGGTCATAGAGGCTGAAGGGCAGGGTCTCGCCCTCCCGAACCCGGAAGCAGACCGCCGGGATACCCTGCTTCGGATCCCCGGTATTGATGAACTCAAAGAGACCAAAGCGATTCAACTCGTTTGCCAGGTATTGGGCCACCTGATAGCACGCATCCTGAACCCGTTTATAGCCATCAAATCCAAGCCGGTTAAACAGGTAATACTGCGCCACTACCTGACCGGCAGGGCGGGAGAAGTTGATGGCAAAGGTGCCCACCTGCCCACCCAAATAGGGGACGGAGAAGATCAGGTCCTCAGGCAACTCAGCTTTGTCCCGCCATACGATCCAACCCACGCCAAGCGGAGCCAGCCCATACTTGTGCCCCGAGGTGCTGATCGATTTGACCCGGGGTAAACGAAAATCCCAAACAATGTCCGGTGTGCAGAATGGGGCTAGAAAGCCGCCGGACGCCGCATCCACATGCAGGTCGATATCCAGCCCGGTTTGTTGCTGCAGCAGGTCTAACGCATCGGACAAGGGTTTTACCTGCTCGTAGTGGCCGGTGTAGGTCACGCCAAAGGTGGGGACAACGCAGATGGTGTTCTCATCCACCGCCTCCAGCATGCGCTCCACATCCATCCCAAAATTGCCCGGCTTCATTGGGATCTGGCGCATCTCAATGTCCCAGTAGCGGCAGAACTTCACCCAGCAGATCTGGACCGGACCGCACACAAGATTCGGCTTGTCCGTTGGCTTTCCTTGCGCTTTACGGCGAGCACGCCAACGCCACTTCGCTGCCATCCCACCCAGCATGCAGGCCTCTGAAGAGCCAACCGTCGACGTACCGAGGGAGTTGGCGAGATCGGGCGCGTTCCACAGGTCCGCCAACATGTGAGCACAGCGGATCTCCAGCTCAGCCGTTTGCGGGTATTCGCTCTTGTCGATCATATTCCGGTCTATCGCCTGATCCAGGATACGGTGCACCTCGTCCTCCTCCCAGGTCTGGCAGAAGGTCGCCAGGTTCTGGCGAGGGTTGCCATCCAGATAGAGCTCATCTTCCACCAGTTGGAGAATGTCCCGGGGAGACTGCTCCTCCGGAGGAAACTTGTACTTAGGGAGCGGCTTGGCGGTGTCTCGGGCCGCAAAGGTGGTGTCATTCAACTTATGACGAATGTCATCTCTGGAAATCAGGGACATAGAAATTCTCCTGTTGCTCTGAGGAGGCCTGAGCCGCAGGGGCAAATGGAAGTGACGGGTGGCAAGTCACCGGTGCGGGACCTGCCAGCGGCAAAAATCAGAGGCCAGACGGAGAATTAAGAAAAGTCGCCCGAGCCTGGATTGTCAACGTGCCTGATAAGGGGGCAGCCGGACGGCCCATCCTCTATCTGTCCTATACTCCAACAGCACGTTCGTGCGCTTACTTGAAAATCCCCCACTCTCAACCTGCAAGGAGACCTGTCAATGGAACCCAAAGCGGCGTTTGTAGACCGGGCTTGGCGCTTTGCCAGCCTGGCAGTTTTGCTGATTGTGGCCACCTTTTACTCTCTTTTAGTTCAGGCCGACGAGGCTGGAGCGAAACCCAATATTTTGGTGCTTTGGGGTGATGACATAGGCCAGACCAATTTGTCGGTGTATTCACATGGGTTGATGGGTTACCAAACCCCCAATATCGACAGCATCGCGGAACAAGGCATGATGTTCACCGATTACTACGGTGAGCAGTCCTGTACTGCGGGGCGCTCTTCGTTTATCACCGGACAAAGTGTGTTTCGGACGGGGCTATCCAAAGTGGGGATGCCTGGCGCTAAGGAGGGGTTGAGCACAGAAGATCCGACCCTGGCGGTTCTGCTCAAGGCGGAAGGTTATGCCACTGGCCAGTTTGGCAAGAATCACCTGGGGGACCGGGATGAGCATCTGCCAACCAACCACGGTTTTGATGAGTTCTTTGGCAACCTTTACCACCTGAATGCCGAGGAGGAGCCGGAGCTGCCGGACTACCCCGGTGATATGAAAATGGCGGATGGCAAAACCTTCCGCGAAACTTTTGGTCCCCGAGGCGTGATTCACTCCTACGCCGATGGACGCATCGAAGATACCGGCCCGCTGACCCGCAAACGGATGGAAACCATCGACGACGAAACCGCGGCGGCCGCTCTCGAGTTTATTGAGCGCGAAACCAAACAGGGAAAACCCTGGTTTGTTTGGTGGAACGCCACCCGGATGCACTTCCGTACCCATGTGAAGGAGGAATTGCGTGGGATCTCGGGTCAGGACGAGTATGCCGACGGCATGGTCGAACATGATCGACACATTGGCCTGTTCCTGGAGAAGCTTAATCAGCTTGGGATTGCGGATAACACCATCGTGTTTTACTCCACCGACAACGGCCCTCATATGAACACCTGGCCGGATGCGGGGATGACGCCGTTCCGGGGAGAAAAGAACACCAACTGGGAAGGGGGCTGGCGCGTACCAGCGATGGTGCGTTGGCCCGGGAAAATCGAAGAAGGCTCGGTCTCTAACGCCATCATGCACCACATGGACTGGATCCCCACCTTCCTGGCGGCGGCGGGCAACGACGACATCAAGTCTGCGCTGGTGAAAGGGGGCGTTAAGTCGATCGGGCGCAGTTACAAGGTGCACCTGGACGGGTATAACTTCCTGCCCTACCTGACCGGCCAGTCAGAGTCCTCGCCACGCCATGAGATCTTCTACTTCTCCGATGATGGTGATCTGACGGCACTGCGCTATGACGACTGGAAGCTGCTGTTTATGGAGCAGCGCTCTCCCGGCACGCTGGAGGTCTGGGCCAATCCCTTTACGCCGCTGCGGGTGCCTCTCATCTTTAACCTGCGTCGGGACCCCTTCGAGCGGGCCCAGATCACCTCCAACACCTACTATGACTGGCTGCTGGATCACGCCTTTATGCTGGTGCCGGCACAAGCCTACGTTGGCAGCTTCCTGGCGACATTCGAGGAATTTCCACCCCGGATGAAAGCCGCCAGTTTCAGTCTGGATAAGGTGATGGAGAAACTGGAGACATCCGGAACTTCACAATAAACGGCATGGTGCTTCCCGCCTTTCTTTTGGGGAGGCGGGGAGCGTCCGGGAGAACCTGAAATGACCATGATGATTGGACGGGTCGTTGCCGGGGTGGTGATGCTCTGGCTTGCCTGTTCGGCGTGGGCTGATCCTCTGCCCTCCTGGCGAAGCGGCCCGGTGAAAACAACCATCACTGAGTTTGTGGAGACCACAACAACACCGGGAGACCCTAACTACCTGCCGGAATCTGAACGGGTAGCGGTGTTTGATAACGATGGCACCCTATGGGCAGAGCAGCCCTTCTACGTCCAGTTCGCCTATGCCATGGAGCGCGCCCGCAACGCGGAACCGGGCACACTCAGTGAGCCGTTGGCCAAAGCACTGAAAGCGGGCGATGTGGGGGCGATCATGGAGAGTGGTGCGGACAGTCTGATTGAGCTTCTGGCGGTCAGCCACGCCAATCTCTCAGTCGACGAGTTCCAATTGGATGTAGCGCGCTGGTTGTCGCAAGCCCGCCACCCCGAGACCGGGCTGCCCTATACCAGAATGGCTTACCAACCGATGTTGGAGCTGTTGCGCTATCTGAGGGACCGGCGCTACCGGGTCTACATCGTTTCCGGTGGAGGCTCTGACTTTATTCGGGCGTTCTCCAGCGAACTGTATGGGATCCCACCCAACCAGGTGATAGGCAGTCTCGGCAATCTTGAAGCGGTAGAGCTGGATGGGCGGTTGGTGTTGATGAAGCGGCCCGGTATTGCCTGGCTGGACGACGGCTTGAACAAGGCGCTGGCAATCGAGCGTGTGATCGGACAACGGCCGGTATTGGCGGTTGGCAACTCCGATGGTGATTACCCGATGCTGGTATGGACCACTGAAGGGGAGGGGCCAAGGCTTGGCGTACTGGTGCATCACACGGATAAAACGCGGGAGTACGCGTACGACAGAGACAGCCACATCGGCAAGTTGGATAAAGCGTTGGACGAGGTGGAGTCGCGGGGATGGGTCCGTATTGATATGGCCCGGGATTGGGCGCAGATCTACCCTCAGACCCCCTGAACCCGGAATCCGGCAGCGGCTCCGTGAGCGACTGGCGCTGTCGGGACTTATTGCTGTGGTGCTGCTCTGCCCTGGGGCGGTACTGGCGGATGTTCCTGGTGTCGCCTCCGACGCGGCTGGGTACGCGACTGAAGGGACGTGCGACCGCTGCCATCAGCAACAGGCGAACGCCTGGCAGGGCTCGGATCACAGCTGGGCGATGCGTCCCGCTCAGCCGGCTAATGTGCTGGGGGACTTTGAAGGCGCCAAGTTCGAGGAAGCGGGCGTATCAGCCCGCTTTCATCGCAGTGAGCAACGCTATCTGGTTACCCTGAAGGGGCCGGATGAGCCGGAAGCCACCTGGGAGGTGGCCTACACCTTCGGCCACAGGCCTTTGCAGCAATACCTGGTGACGCGCCCCGGTGGCCGCCTTCAGGCGCTGACCCTTGCCTGGGACTCCCGTGACAAAGCGGCGGGGGGACAGCGCTGGTTCTCACTCTATCCGGGGCAATCCTTCTCGGTGGATGACCCGCTGCACTGGCAGGGGCGCTACCAGAACTGGAATGCGATGTGCGCGGACTGCCACTCCACCCATCTTCAGAAAGGCTACCAACCCGATACCGACCAGTTTGCCACCACCTGGCAGGAGTTGAGTGTGGGCTGCCAAAGTTGCCACGGTGCCGGGCAACGACACATCGACTGGGCTGAGGGGCGGTTACCCGATGCCTCAGATGCGCCCGGCTTGCCGGTGGCGCTTGGCGCCCTCTCAGGTCAGCAACTGGCCCAGCAGTGTGCCCGCTGCCACAGTCGCCGGCAGATGCTGGGCGTGGGGCATCAGATGGGGGAACCCCTACTGAACGTGGCCCTGCCAGCGCTGCTGACCGAGGGGTTCTATTACCCGGATGGCCAGATCCAGGGCGAGGTTTATGTGTATGGCTCGTTCTCACAGAGTCGTATGCACCAGATGGGGGTAACCTGCACCGATTGCCATGACCCCCACAGCGGCCAACTGAAGCAGCAGGGCAATGCTCTCTGCACCCAGTGCCACGGCAGCCGCCCGGATCCCCGCTTCGTATCACTGAGGCCTGGCTCCTATGACAGCGAGGCCCATCATCATCATCCGTCGGGCTCTGAAGGGGCCCTGTGCGTCAACTGCCATATGCCGGAAACCACCTACATGGTGGTGGACCCGCGCCGGGACCACAGCTTTCTTATTCCGCGGCCGGACGACAGAGGGGAAACCGGCAGTCCCGACCCCTGTACCGATTGCCATCAGGAGATGAGCCCGGGTGATGCCTCCGAGTGGATTGTCCGTTGGTTTGAGAAAGGGGAACGGCGCCGAAGCGAACGACCCCACTGGGGGCCCGCCTTCAATGCCGCCCGTTCCGGCGATCCTGATGCGCTGGCACTGCTGATTGAGCTGGTTACCGACCAGACTCAGCCGGAGCCGGTACGAGCCACCGCCGTAGCGTCGCTGCCCCTCTACGGCAACGACGCTTTGCCCCATCTTGAAGCGGCGCTTCGCGATCCCTCTGCCTCGGTGCGGGCGGCAGCGGTTCCGATTTTTGCTGAGGCTCCTGAAGCGGTCAAAGTCCGTTTGCTGTTGTCTCTGCTGGATGACCCGATGCTGGCGGTCCGGGATGAGGCACTCAAAGCGCTGGCTGGCACCTCGCCGCAGGGGTTGGGGGAGGCGCAACCGCGCTTTGCACAGCAGCTTGAGGCGTATCATCAGCGGCTCAGGCAGAATGCTGACCTGCCGGGAAATCGGCTGAACCTGGCGGTTCTGGAGGCGCGAATGGGTGATGTCGAGGGGGCGATTGGACACTATGAGGCGGCGCTCAATATGGATCCCTATTTTTTCCCGGCCCGGGTGAACCTGGTGACCTTGCTGAGCCAGCAGGGCAGTGTTGACAGGGTGCGTGCGGTTTTGGACCAGGGTCTGGCGCTGGACGATATCGCCCCTGCCGATCGAGCTCAATTGGCCTATCTCAGAGGGTTGGCTGCGGCTCAGTCCGGAGAATTGGAGCAGGCGAACCGATGGCTGGAGCAGGCGATTGCTCTGCAGCCAGACCACCTGCGCAGTCACTACAACCGGGCACTGATACTGGATCGGCTTGGCCGAAAAGAGGAGGCGCTCGGTGCGTTGCAGCAGGGGTTGCGGCTAGCGCCTCAGGCGCCGGATCTGCTCTACGCTTCGGTCTATCTCAATGCGACCCTGGGGAACCTGCCCCAGGCCCTCTCCGATCTGGCAACGCTGCGTCAGTTACGCCCTGATGATCCTCAATTGGAGCGCCTGGAATCGCAACTGAGAGGACAGTGAACACTCTGGGTCACTCCAGGCCATAGTGTGTGGAGAGGTAGTCGAGTACGCGCCTGAGGTCCTCTTCAGAGAGCGGCGCCATTCCCTGCTCCTCCACCATCCATTCGAGCGTCTCCTGCCAGCTATCCCGGCTCAGTCCCTGCTGAGTCACCAGGTGCAGGGAGTGGCAACCGGAGCAGGCACCGGCGACCAGTTCAACACCTTCGCCAGACTCCAGCGGGTCGAAGCTAATTGGTGGGCCTGGTACCCGGATGGGCTGCCAGTCCGGAGGTGTCGGGTTCTGGCTCGCCAGCCAGGTGATGACCGCCGCTCGGGAAGCAGGCTCGGACAAGCCGGGGAATACCATATTGGTGCCAGGGGCAAACGCGCTGGGGGCCGACAGAAAACGGTCCAGCCGCTCTGCGTCCCATCGGCCTTGGTGCTGCTTCAGCGCGTCACTGTATTGGAACGCCGGGTAGGAGGCGATGTCGCGCTCAGCCAGTCCCCACAGAGGGGGGCCGATGGCCGGTTTGGCGTCGGGCCCGGTCTGATGACAGGCGGTACAGGCCAGAGCCTGCGGGGGGATCGTCTCAGCGAAAGCGAGGTTGCCCCCCCAAAAGAGCAGCCAGAGCGCGGCCAGAGAGCCAAAGGGTGCCTTTTGCATCAGCCCACCATCAGCGCGATTCGGTGGTAACTGTTGTTCAGATACCCTTTGGGGTTCCAGGCGATGGCGAACGGCTGACTGATCCCCTGATCATCGGTCGCTTTGGCCCATATTTCGTAATATCCCGCCTCCGGAAAATCGATTTTGGCGGTGAAGGTCTGCCAGGCGCCCGCATTTACCGGCGGGCTCAACGCCGCTTTTTCCCAGGTGGCACCAAAGTCTTTCGACACTTCAACGCTCGTGACATTGCGATCGCCAGACCAGGCATGTCCCCGAATGGTGGCCTGCTTTCCCGATACCGTGCTGTTGGTCTGGGGAGAGGTGATCAGGGATTTCACCGGCATCCGTTCAATGATCACAAAGTCCTTTTCCGCCACCTTTTCACCCGGGGCTACCGGATGGTTGGGAACGCGGTATGCGGTGCCGGTCATCTTCGGCCCATCGTGCACTTGATCCCGGATCTCGATACGGGTCAGCCATTTTTGGGAGCAGGAGCCGGGCCAGCCGGGCACCACCAGTCGCAACGGGGCGCCATTCATGGGGTGCAAGGGTTCACCATTTTGCTCAAAGGCTACCAGGATGTCTCCGCGCATCGCTTTCTCAATCGGCACGCCACGGGAGATCGGCAGTTTGTCGGGTTGGCCGGAGAGGTGCTTGTCAGCACCATAATGGGCCGTGTAAACCGCATCCGGTTTGACCCCCGCTTTCTTGAGCAGGTCGGAGAGCCGGACGCCGGTCCATTTGGAGCAAGCGACCGCCCCGTAGGTCCATTGATTGCCTTTGGCCTTGGGGTCAAAAAAGGCCCGGCCATTGCCACCACATTCGATCAACAGCGCTTCGGTCACCACATCAAATTCCGACTTGAGCTGCGCCAGAGTCAGGGTCATCGGTTGCTCTACCAGACCGTCGATGGTGAGAGTCCACTTGTCGGCATCCACCTCCGTGGGGGGGAGGCCGTTATTGCGGATAAAGTGTCTGGCGGTCGGGGTGATGTCGTCATCCAGCAGGTGAGGGGGCGTTTCGGCATTGACCGGACGGTCATTCAACACCACTAGGCCATCTTTACCCTCAATCACCATATCTTCCAGCCCCTCGGCGAACGCAGCCGGAATGATCCCCGCCGGCATCGAGCGGTGGAAGGGGATGGCGCCCCCGAGTACTGCCGCCATGGTGGCCAGCCCCGCGCCTTTCAGAAAGCCCCGGCGATCGGGATAACTCTGGCGTCCAAACACCTTTTCATCGGCGTGGTCGGGATCGTTCTGATACAGCTCATACAGCCCTTTTTGCTGGTTGGGTTTGCGATCAGACATGGTGGACCCTCCTGAGAAAATCTTTGCCGCTGGCGGATCGTTTGAACCTCCGGGCCCACGGCAATGGATGTTGTGTCAGAGGTGAGTATAGAAAAGGCTGAAAAAATGGCGTGTTAAGGGAGGATCCTGAGCATGCCGTCCGGCATCGAAAAACGCCTCAGACTCATTGGTGGAGCCCGAGACGCCGTCTGGAATGGGGGAAGTGAATGTTACCCTGGCTAAGGGGCTATGGTGATGCGGTGACCTCGAAGGCATCGACCGGAGCCTCGAAGGCGATCACCAGAACACAGGGTTCTGTGCTGACGCACTGACCATGATGAACCGCCTTGGCCGGGCCGTAAGCGTACATGCCGGTTTTCAGGGTGGCGGGGTCCTGTCCTTCATAGGTCAACCGCATTTCGCCTGACACCAGCACCATCCGCTCAGCCGAGGTGTGCCAGTGAGGAGGAAAGGCATAGCCACCAGGGATCTTAAACAGGATGTCAGCATTGGGCTTGGCCGGATCGCCATGGATCACCGCCAGTTCGCAGCCTTCGGGAAAGAAGGCGGGGCAGGGGCCCCACTGCACAATGCTGTCATCGGGTGACAACGAGAGCGCCAGTTCGTTGGCCCGGGTAGCAGGGCAGGCCAGCAGGATCAGTGTCAATAGCAGGGAGGTGGTGATTACTTTTGTCATTACGCACTCCTCAGGGCCAACTTCATCAAGAGACCAGTAGATAGTTATAGTCGCTGAGAGTGTCAGGCAGACAGAGTACCCCTGTCGCTTGCCCGGTACCGGTGGGGTGATAAAATGGCGCCCGCTCTCGCTCAATGATGATGAGCCAACCAATGGGCACACTCGATTATCGAAGTCGCGATGGCGAGGGTGCTCCCCCAGTGCCGAGATGGTGCTGCTGTGATACTGTCCTCTGTTATGACCACACTGACCCCAAGACAACAAGCCGCGCTGGAGCAGATGGGGATTACCCCCTTAACTCTGCGGCGGCCAAAAGTCCCCCTGGCCCTGATCCGACCGGATCGGGAGGCGCTTCAGCAAACCCAGCTGGCCGCCGATCTGCTGCTGTTGCTCGACACCCAACTGGAGGCGTGCCCCCAGGCAGCGGCGGAGAGCGAGGTTGCGGCGAACCGTTACTGGGTGATGGGGACGGCCCGTCCGGGCACCCAGACTCACCTCTACTCCCCCAAGCTCGACAAACCCCTGTCGGTTGATGAGAAGCGCCGACTGTGGCGGAGCCTGCAACGATGGCTCTGAGTTTTCAAAAGGCGGCTGACGCCCCGTTTGAGGTGATGTGGCGCATTGAACAGACGGCTCACGCCTACCCCTGGTCCGAATCACTGTTGCGTTCCTGTCTGACTGCCCCTTACTGGGGGGAACTGGCCAGCGATGAGGAACCCGTTGGGTTTTACCTGTTTCAGCAAGTGCTCGATGAGGTGACGCTGATGAACATCTGCGTTGACCCGGCACAGCAGGGAAAGGGATTTGGCCGCGAGATTCTGACCCGGGCGCTGGAGCAGGCCAGGGAAGCGGGGGCGGTACAGTGCTTCTTAGAAGTCAGGGCCAGCAACCTTGCGGCGCTGACCCTGTATCAAAAGATGGGGTTTGCTGAGGATGGCCGCCGAAAGGGCTATTACCCTACCGCCGACGGCCGTGAAGATGCGGTCCTGATGTCCCGCGCTCTTACTTAACCTCTTTACCCTGTGCCTGAAGGTCGGCGTGGTAGCTGGAGCGAACCAGCGGCCCACAGGCGGCGTGGGTGAAGCCCAGATCGTCCGCAACCACTTTCATCTCATCAAACTCTGCCGGGGAGACGTAGCGCTTCACCGGCAGGTGGTGACGGCTCGGCTGCAGGTATTGGCCCAGGGTCAGCATCTCGACATTGTGGCGACGCAGATCCTTCAGTACCTCAACGATCTCCTCGTTGGTTTCACCCAGACCCATCATCAGACCGGACTTGGTGGGCACCGTCGGGTGCATCGCCTTGAACTTCTTCAGCAGATCCAGTGACCACTGGTAGCTGGCTCCCGGGCGTGCGGCACGATAGAGGCGCGGTGCGGTTTCCAGGTTGTGGTTGAACACATCCGGCGGATTGTCCTTCAGGATCTCCAGGGCACGATCGATGCGGCCACGGAAGTCCGGTACCAGGATCTCAATCTTGATATCCGGGTTGCGCTTGCGGATTTCACGGATGCAGTCGGCAAAGTGCTGGGCGCCACCGTCACGGAGATCATCCCGGTCAACGGAGGTGATCACCACATACTTCAGCTTCATGTCGCGGATAGTGCGGGCCAGTTTGACCGGCTCTTCCGGGTCCGGCTTGAGCGGGCGGCCATGGGCCACATCGCAGAAGGGGCAGCGGCGGGTGCAGATGGCGCCAAGGATCATAAAGGTGGCGGTGCCGTGGTTGAAACACTCCGCCAGGTTGGGGCAGGAGGCTTCTTCACACACGGAGTGCAGGCCATGGTCGCGCATCGCTTGCTTCACCTGATCGATTCGCTCACTGGAAGCGGGCAGTTTGATCCGCAGCCAGTCCGGCTTGCGCAGCATCTCTTCCCGCTCGGTGGGCATCACCTTGACCGGGATCCGGGCTACCTTGTCCGCATCACGGAGTTTTACCCCCGCCTGCAGACGTTCGGGACGTTCGGTCATCAATCCAATCCTTCTTTTTCTACAATCGCCTGGTAACCCAGACGCTGGGGGAAAATCTCACACAGATGGCGGGCCGCTTCCTCAACGGTGCGAGGGCCACCCAGGGCGGCGGTCTGCACCATTTCAAGGCCGGCGTAGCCACAGGGGTTAATGCGCAGGAAGGGGGACAGATCCATGTCCACGTTGAGCGCCAGGCCGTGGAAAGAGCAGCCTTTGCGGATCCGTAGCCCCAGAGAGGCCACTTTGCGCTCGTCCACATAGACGCCGGGGGCGTCGCATTTGGACGCCGCCTGGATGTCGTAGCGGGCCAGCATATCCACCAGGCTTTGCTCGATCTCAGTCACCAGCTCACGCACACCAAGCTTGCGTCGGCGCAGGTTGAGCAGCGGGTAAGCCACCAGCTGACCAGGACCGTGATAGGTAACCTGGCCACCGCGATCCACTTTCACCACCGGAATGTCACCGGTGGCCAGCAGATGCTCGGCTTTGCCTGCCTGTCCTTGAGTAAACACCGGAGGATGCTCCACCAGCCAGAGTTCATCTGGCTGTTGTTCATCTCGCTCGTCGGTGAAGTTCTGCATGGCGTGCCATACGGATTCGTATGGCTGAGTGCCGAGATGGCGAATGATTAGGGTGTTGGCAACCAATCTGGACCACTTCTTTGGCTGAAACTGTTGCCCGCATTATACCCGGGCAAAGTGAGAATGCCAGATGGATCACACTTTACAGGACGCCGCGAACCCCATCGATAGCGGCCAGCTCAGTGTAGAGCAGTTCGATGTGCTCTTTGCTGGTGACCACGGTGGTCACACTCACTGAAATGTACGTGCCTTTGCTGGAGGGTTTCACGCTCGGGATGTAGTCACCCGGAGCGTGCTGCTGCAGCACGGCCACGACACGATCCGCCAGAGTGTCGTCGGTCAGGCCGAGCACCTTAAACGGGAACTTACAAGGAAAATCAAGGTATTCGTCGAATTTGGTATTCATGGGGACTCCAACTGCGGTTTCTGACCGCTCTTAATGGGGCTCATTGTACCAGAATTCAAGACCCGGCAACGAAAACGGGGTGGCCACTGGCCACCCCGTTTTACCGGCTCCGGGTTCAGAACCAGGAGAGGAACAGCAGCTTGAAGTAGTCGAGCAGTTTGGAGAACCAGCTGCCTTCATTGACGTCTTCCAGCACTACCAGCGGGAACTTGGCGATGTCCTCACCGTCCAGCTGGAAGTAAACGGTACCCACCACATCACCGCGGTTGAGCGGCGCTTTCAGCTCCTGGCTCAACTCAAAGTTGGCTTTCAGGTTGTCGGACTGGCCACGGAAGATGGTGACCGGAGTGTCTTCCAGAACGCCCAGACGCACTTCCGGCTTATCGCCATACCAGATCTTCTGGTTGGTGAACTCGTCACCCGCTTTGTAGGGGGTAACGGTCTCGAAGAAACGGAAGCCGTAGTTCAGCAGCTTCTTGCTCTCTGCTTCACGGGACTGCGGGCTCTTGGCACCCATCACCACGGCGATCAGACGCATGCCGTCTTTGGTGGCGGAGCTCACCAGGTTGTAGCCGGCGCCGCCGGTGTGGCCGGTTTTCATGCCATCCACATTGAGGCTGCGATCCCACAGCAGGCCATTACGGTTGTGCTGGCGGATGTTGTTGAAGGTGAACTCCTTCTCGGAGTACAGCGGGTAGTACTGGGGAATGTCGCGGATGATGGCACGGCCGAGGATGGCCATGTCGTAGGCGGTGGTCACCTGATCGGTGGCGTCCAGGCCATGCGCGTTGGCAAAGTGGGTATCGGCCATGCCCAGTTGAGCGGACCAGGCGTTCATCAGATCGGTGTAGGCGGACTCGGTACCGGCAACGTGCTCGGCGATGGCCACACAGGCGTCGTTACCGGACTGGATCACCATGCCGCGGTACAGGTCCATCAGGTTGACCTCCTTGCCCACTTCGATCCACATGACCGAGGAGCCAGGGAAGTTCTTGGCCCAGGCGTTGTTGGAGACCTTCACCATATCGGTCTCGCGTACGTTGCCGCGATTGAGTTCCTGACCCAGCACGTAAGAGGTCATCATCTTGGTCAAGCTGGCGGGCTTACGCTGTTCGTAAGCGTTGCTTTCAGCCAGTACCTGACCAGTCTGGAAGTCCATCAGCACATAGGAACCAGCGGCGACCGTCGGAGCGTTGGGGATCACGGACGGTGCAGCGGTCACGGAGGCGGACAGCAGCAGAGCGGAGGCGGTAGCAAGAGTGCGTTTTACGAAATTCATGTCAGGTGAGTACGCTTTTGTGAAATTTATTCGTTGGATTGAGGCGGTTAGCCGTCCATAGCGGCACAGTATATCAAGAGACCACTGAGCCATCGCAAAAGTTTCAATTGGGTTCCGGTTCAACCACCTTAAAGGCCTGGGGGTAGCCCTCAGAACGCAGCGTCTTCAGCCACTGTTCGGCGGTGGCCGTATCCGCCAAAGGGCCCAACTGTAACTTGTGCAGGTTTCCACTGGACTGGATCCGAAGCGGGTGCCCCAGCTTCTGCTCCAGTTCGGGTTTCAGGGTGTTCAGGGTGTCGGCATCGCCACTGGCCACCAGCTGGATATAGAGCGTCGGCGCGCCCTTAAGTGGCGGCACCGTGCTGTTCGGGCCGTCGAAATGATACGCCTCGACCCGAACCGGTGCGGTGCCCGATTTCAGAATGTCGAGGTGCCAGGCCGCCGCATAGGAGAGATCGATGATCCGCTCAGAATGAAACGGGCCGCGATCATTGACCCTCACCACCAGGCTTTTGCCGTTGCTCAGGTTGGTGACCTTGGCGTAGGTCGGCAGCGGCAGGCTGCGGTGCGCAGCGGAGAAGCTGAACATGTCGTAGGTTTCGCCGTTGGAGGTCAGGTGGCCATGAAACTTGGCCCCATACCAGGACGCGGTGCCCTCTTCGACATAACCTTCCGCACTGGGCAGCACCTGATACTGCTTTCCCCACACCTCATAGTCCCGGTTGCCGCCACGGCTTTTCGGCTCGTAGCGGGGCACGGGCGGTTCCAGTTGGCTCAGGTCCGGCGCGCCTTCCGGGGCCTTATCCTGCGCCATCTGGTAGCGTTCGGTGGGGGCGCTGCTGCAGGCCGCCAACGTGATGGCCAGAGCGTAAGGGGCGACGGTCCGCACCTTAATCATCGGCTCTGGCCTCTTTCAGCTGCTGGCTGAACTGCCACACGGCCATCGCGTAGAGCGGGCTGCGGTTATAGCGGGTGATGGTGTAGAAGTTGGGGTGTGCCAGGTAGTGTTGCCACTGCTTGTCGGCCACCTCCAGTTGCACCAGGCTAAAGGGTCCCTTAGCGTCGGCATCCGCGGCGACACCATGAGAACGCATCGCAGCGCCATCATGTTTCAGCGGCTTGCCATCCCACATCACTTTGTCCAGCGGCGCATCTGCGGCCACGGTAACCGGCTCGATGGCGATCTGGCCATGCTGCCAGCGGTGCTTGGCGAAGTAGTTGGCGACACTGCCGATGGCATCAGTGGGGTTGCCGATCAGGTCCCGCTTACCGTCGTTGTCGAAATCCACGGAGTAAGCCAGGTAGGAGGAGGGGATAAACTGCCCAAATCCCATCGCTCCGGCGTAGGAGCCTTTGGTGTCGGTCAAATCCCAGCCCTGTTCCTGGGCGAGTTTCAGGTAGTGGCCAAACTCTTTACGGAAGAAGGTTTGGCGAGGCGGATAGTGGAAGCCCAGGGTGTAGAGGGCGTCCAGCACCTTGTGACGTCCAAGGTGGCGGCCGTAGTAGGTTTCGACACCGATGATGGCGACGACGATCTCCGGCTCAACGCCAAAGGTCTCCTCGGCACGGGCCAGGGTATCCTGATGCTCGTCCCAGAAAGCCAGCCCGGCTTCGAGACGTTCCGGTGTCAGGAACAGGGGGTAATACTGGTACCAGGGTTTGGCTTCCCAGGGTTTCTGGATGGCGTCCAGCACGTCCTGGCTGAGGCTGGCCTGTTCGAAGGCCTGCTCGAGGTAGGCCTTGGACAATCCCTGCGCTTGCCATTCGGCAACAAAATCGGTTTTGGGGTCCGCCGTCGCGGCGGCGCTGCTGCACAAAAGTGCAGCAGCCAAAAGGGAGCGTCCAATCATGGGGTTACCACTTACTTACTGGGCGATAAAGCGCCGGTGGGTATGAATGGCCATCAGAATGCCAAATCCGGCCATCAATGTCAGCATCGAGGTACCGCCGTATGAAACCAATGGCAGGGGAACCCCCACCACCGGCAACAAGCCGGAAACCATGCCGATATTCACGAACACGTAGACGAAAAAGGTCAAAGTGATGGACCCGGCCAGAAGGCGGCCGAAAGCGGTTTGGGCTCGGCTGGCAATCACCAGTCCCCGGCCAATGATGAACAGGTAGATCGCCAGCAGCAGGGCGATACCGATGTAACCGAACTCCTCGCCCAGCACCGCGAAAATAAAGTCGGTGTGACGCTCAGGCAGGAAGTCGAGCTGAGACTGGGTGCCCTGCAACCAGCCCTTGCCCTCAAAGCCGCCACTGCCGATGGCGATCTTCGATTGAATGATGTGGTAACCCGCGCCCAGAGGGTCTTTCTCCGGGTCCAGCAGGGTCAGTACCCGGGTGCGCTGGTAATCCTTCATCAGGAAGAACCAGAGCACCGGAAGAAACGCCAGTACCCCGGCCACACAAGCCCCCACGACGGCCCAACTCATGCCGGACAGGAAGAGTACGAACACCCCGGAGGCGGCCACCAGGATCGAGGTGCCAAGGTCAGGCTGAGCGGCAATCAGCAGAGTAGGAACCAGCAGCAGACCGGCACCGCCCAGCAGGTAGCGCTTTTTCGGGGGCAGCGGGAACTGACTGATGTACCAGGCCATGGTGATGGGGAAGGCGAGCTTCATCAGTTCCGAGGGTTGGAACTCCATAAAGCCCAGGTTCAACCAGCGTCGGGCGCCTTTGTTGATCTCCCCGAACAGGTCCACCGCCACCAGCAGTGCGACCCCCACCAGAAAGATGGGCAGAGCCCAGCGGCGATAGATCTCCGGATTGATCTGGGCCAGCACAAACATCACGAACAGGCCCAGGCCGATGCGGAACAGCTGGCGGTCCAGCATCGCCATGCTTTCGCCGCTGGCGCTGTAGAGCACCAGCAGACCATAGCCCATCAGCACCAGCAGAGCGCTCAGCAGGGGCAGGTCCAGATGCAGTCGGAACCACAGGTTGGGACGGCTTCCAGGCGCGTTGACCATCACTCAGCCTCCTCTTGAGCTGGCTCCCGGCTTTCCGGGTCCAGGTAGAAATCAAACAGGGCCCGGGCGACCGGGCCGGCATTCGCGCCACCCCAGCCAGCGTTCTCCAGCACAATGGAGATGACGATCTGCGGATCGTCATAGGGGGCGTAGCCGACAAACAGGGCGTTATCCCGCAGATGTTCGGCGATGTTGTCTTCGTCGTATTCGGCGTCTTCTGCCAGGCCGAATACCTGGCCGGTACCGGTTTTCACGGCGGACTTATACTTGGCGTCGTTGAACTGGCGGTAACCACTGCCCATCGGGTTGTGGGCGGTCAGGTACATGGAGCGCTGAATCGCTCTCCAGGACTCCGGCCGGGCCAGCACCATCGGCGGCTTGTCGATGATGGGGGCCTCGGTACGCACCCCTTCGGTTTCTGTGGCGGCCAGGAAGTGGGGCACATGACGAACCCCGTTGTTGGCCAGAATCACGGTGGATTGTGCCAGCTGCAGCGGGGTGGCGGTCCAGTAGCCCTGGCCGATCCCTACGGAGATGGTGTCACCGATGTACCAGGGCTCCTTGTAGCGGATCCGCTTCCAGTCACGGGTGGGCATATTGCCCGCTGACTCCTCCATCAGGTCCACTCCGGTGCGTTCACCAAAGCCGAACTGGTACATGAAGTCACTGATGTCGTTGATGCCGGTCTTGTAGGCCAGATCGTAGAAGTAGGTATCGCAGGAGGAGGCGATCGCCTTGTTCAGGTCAACCCAGCCATGGCCCCAACGCTTCCAGTCACGATAGCGGCGCTCCACCCCTGGGATCTGCCACCAGCCCGGATCCCATATCTTGGTGTTTTCGGTCACCACGCCCTTCTCTAGACCCAGCAGCGCCAGGTGTGGCTTTACCGTGGACGCTGGCGCGTACTGACCCTGTGTGGCGCGGTTGATCAGCGGACGGTCACCGTCGTTCAACAGTTCGCTGTACTCCCGGCTGGAGATCCCGCGAACAAAGACATTGGGGTCGTAACTGGGGCTGGACACCATAGCGAGGATGCCACCGGTTTTTGGATCGATGGCCACCACGGCACCACGTCGTCCCTCCAGCACCTCTTCGACCTTCTTCTGCAGCGGCAGATCGAGGGTCAGGTGAAGATCGGTGCCGGACTCGGTGGCCTGGGCGCTGAGGGTCCGCACGATACGGCCGCGGTTGTTCACTTCCACCTCAAGCATGCCTGGTTGACCGTGCAGCTGAGATTCGTAGAAGCGTTCAATCCCCTGTTTGCCGATGCTGCGGGTGGCGGCATAACGGGCCTCTTCGCCATTCTGCTCAAGGCGAAGCTGGTCCTGACTGTTGATGCGGGCCACGTAACCGAGCAGGTGCGTCAGACTGCCACCATGGGGGTAATGGCGCTTAAGGCCCGCCTCTACGGTGAAGCCGGGGAAGCGGTATTGGTTGACGCTGAAGTGCGCTACTTGCGCTTCAGTCAGCTGATCCACCAACACCAGAGGCTTAAATCGACGGTGCCCTTTCAGGCGCTCCCGGAAGGTTTCCAGCTGCTGATCGGAGAGGTCCAGTACCTCTTTCAGCCCGGTCAGACTGGCGTCCATATCGTCCACCCGCTCCGGTACCGCCTCCAGGGCGAAAATGGGCTGGTTATCCGCCAGCAGGATGCCGTTCCGGTCGTAGATCAGGCCGCGGTTGGGGGCCACCGGGATCAGACGGATCCGGTTGTCATTTGAGCGGGTCTGGTAATCCTGATGGTCGACGATCTGGACGCGATAGAGATTGCTCAGCAGAACGCTGAACATCACGATGACAAAGGCAAAGCAGACGATCGCCCGCCGTGTGAAAAGTGCCGACTCTGCGGCGTGATCCCGAAAGGCAACCCGTTGCCGATAACGTCTCATTCGCGATGATATGGATGGTTGTTATTGATGCTCCAGGCCCGGTACAGGCTCTCGGCCATGACTACGCGAACCAATGGGTGAGGCAGGGTCAGGTTGGAGAGTGACCAACTCTGTTCCGCCGCCTCTTTGCACGCTGGCGCCAGGCCTTCCGGGCCACCAATCAGGATGGCCACATCACGGCCGTCCAGTTGCCAACGTGTCAGTTGTTTGGCCAGGGTTGGGGTATCCCATGGCTTTCCGGGGATATCCAGAGTGACAATATGGCACCCTTTAGCGGCCGCCAGCATCGCCTCGCCTTCCTTGTCCAGGATGCGATCGATGTCGGCGTTTTTGCCCCGTTTCCCGGCCGGGATCTCCACCAGCTCCAGTGGCAGATCCCGCGGGAAGCGACGCTGATACTCAGTGAACCCCTTGGTAACCCAGTCGGGCATCTTGGTGCCCACGGCGATCAGCTTCAGTTTCATTTACTGCCCCGGGTGTGCGGCCCAGAGTTTTTCCAGCTGGTACAGATCCCGCACCTGCTCCTGCATCACGTGCACGATCACAGAGGAGAGATCCACCAGTACCCATTCACCGGTGTCCTTACCTTCCACGCCCAGCGGTTGCTGGCCAATCTCTTTGGCCTCAACCACCAGGTGCTCAGCGATGGAGCGAACGTGGGTTTTGGAGGTGCCAGTGCACACCACCATAAAATCGCAAACGTCTGAGCGGTCGGATACATCCAGTACTACGATGTCCCGGGCTTTCAGATCGTCCACCTTGTCTACAGCAAAATCTTTCAGTTCAACAGGTTTCACCCTGAACTCCTCATCTGGAAGTTGGCAAAGCGGCGCATTATACCGATTTCGGCTCTTTGCCACCAAGATTGATGCCATAAAGGCTGTGTTGCTCGATGTAGTCAACCACCTTGGCCGGCATCAGGAAGTGGGGGGACTGCCCCGCAGCCATCTGGCTTCGCAGGGTGCTGGAGGCGATATCCAGTTGCGTTACTGCCAGACAGTGGATCAGGCCCGCTGGTTGCTGATGCAGCCTTCCTGGGTCCTGGCAGCCGTAGCGTGCCAGCCAGGGCTGGATTGGCGCATCGTGGGAGATCGGGTAACCGGGGCGATGACACACGACCAGATGCGCCAGCTCCAGTATCCGCTCCGGCTTGTGCCAGCGGGGCAGGCTGAGAAGCGAGTCCATGCCGATGATAAAACAGAGCGGCGTATCGGGGTGCTCCTCGCGATAATGTTCCAGCGTGTCCACCGTATAGGAGGGGGATTCCCGGCTCAGTTCGCGGGCATCGACGTCCAGCTCCGGGTGGTCGGCGACCGCCAGCCTGACCATCTCCAGTCGCTGCTCCGGAGAAACATCCGGGCTGTCTTTATGGGGAGGGATGGCGTTGGGCAGCAGGCAGATACGGGTAAGCCCCAACTGCTGATGCACTTCGTAAGCACTGCGCAGATGCCCGTTGTGGATCGGGTCAAAAGTGCCGCCAAAAATCCCGATAGCGCGTTTCATGCGGCCCCCATCGGCAGGTAGTTGGGGTCAAACCGGGCGCACAGATCCGCCAGCGTCAGCCACTGGCTGGGCTCATCCTGATGCTCTCCCTTGAGCATCGCCTCCAGCTTTCCGGCAGCCGCCATCGCCGTGGCTACCCGCTCGGCTCCTAAACGACCGAGGCAGTTCTGGTAGAGACGCTGACGCTTCTCCCAGACCCGGGCGGCTTTCATCAGTTCAGGCAGGGAGCGTCCCTCAGCCTGACCGGCACAGAACCCGAGCAGCAGGGTCAGCTCCCGATTGATGGCCCAACTGACCAGCGTCGGGGCAGTCCCCTCCTGACGCAGCTGCGCCAGGATCTTCAGGGCGCCGTCCAGGTTACCCGCCAGCAGGGTGTCCGCGAGCTCAAACACGCTGTAGCGGGACTGATCCTGCAGATGCTCTGCCAGCGCGGCCTGGTTCAGGCGCTGGCCACCGGCGATCAGCGCCAGCTGTGCCATCGCCTGATCGGCGGCCAGCAGGTTGCCTTCAAACAGGCTGGCCAGGTAGCTCTGGGCATCCCGGTCCAGCGCCAGCTGATGGCGCCGGGCGCGGTCAGCGATCCAGCGCTGATAGTGGGGACCTTCCGGCGTCAGGGCTTGCACATAGAGGCCGTGCTTATCGAGGGCCTTAAACCACTTGCTGTTGGTCTGCTCTTTGGCGGCCTTGGGGCCGTGCAGCAACAGCCAGAGATCCTGTTGGCCAGAAAGCTCCTCAGCCAGTTCCGCCAGAGCGGCAGCACCATCGGTACCGGGCTTCAGCGTGGGGAGTTCCAGCTCGATGATTCGGCTGCTGGCAAACAGCGACAGGGATTGGCACTCCTGACGGAGCTCATCCCAGTTGAAAGGGGATTCCTGTACCAGCGAGAGCCGCTCCTGCGCACCCGCCCGATAACAGGCCTGGCGCAAGGCATCACGGCACTCTTCACGGATCAGAACGTCATCCCCGAACACCATCAGGATGGGGGGCAACCTGTCCAGGTGCTGGCCGAGCTGACTCGGGAAGATCCGCATCAGTGCGCAGGCTCTTCGTCGATGCGAGTTGCGGAGAGGGCCCGCATAATGCGATCCGCGGCCTGAGCACGCATCTCGCCAAGCAGCAGTTCAAGCTCCCGGTTTTTGGCCAACGCGGTACGCGGGTCATCCAGGTAGTCCCGGCGGATCTCAATATTGAAGGTCTGCGGCTCCTGTTCTCCCACGGTGATGGAGCTGCTGACGGAGTAGATCAGCTCATACTCGGCCACCTGGCCGGAGGGGAACAGAGACAGGGTGGATCGCTCCAGACGGTCCTGACCCAGCCACAGGCGGGGGGCCTTTTCGTCCTGAACCACTTCAATGCCGGACAGACGCAGGCGCTCTCTCACCAGACGGTGCAGTTCGCTTTGGTCATCGGCGCTCTCCAGGCGGAGTGGGTTCAGCGCTTCGGGGTACTGGTAGTTACTCTGCAGGCGAAAACCGCAGCCAGCGGTGGCCAACAGGGCAAACAGTGTGATTGCGGTAAGAAGGCGTCGGATCACCTTCATCTCCTTATGGTAAAAGGCACCCCGTAGGGTGCCTGAATTTCGCTTAGTTGGCGACGATGTTGAGCAGCTTTCCGGGGACGTAGATCACCTTACGGATGGTCTTGCCTTCGGTGAAGTTTGCCACGTTCGGCTCAGCCAGGCCGAGGGCCTGAACCTGCTCCTGGCTGGCATCGGCTGCCACGGTGATGCGGGCACGCACCTTACCGTTTACCTGTACCACTACCAGTTTCTCATCCTCAACCATGGCGTCTTTGTCTGCAACCGGCCACTGCGCTTCGTCCACGGAACCCTCGTTGCCCAGAGCATTGTACAGCGCGTGGCTGGTGTGCGGGACGATCGGGTACAGCAGCAGAACCACGGCATCCAGCGCTTCCTGCAGCAGAGCGCGGTCGTTATCGCTCTCCTGAGGGGCCTTGGTCAGCTTGTTCATCAGCTCCATCACAGCCGCGATGGCGGTGTTGAAGGTCTGACGACGGCCGTAGTCGTCGGTGATCTTGGCGATGGTCTGGTGCACGGCACGACGCAGCGCTTTCTGGTCGTTGTCCAGGCTGGACAGGTCAAGCTTCGGTGCCGGACCTTTGGCCACATGCTCGTGAGCCAGTTTCCACAGACGCTTGATAAAGCGCAGGGCACCCTCAACACCGGACTCCTGCCACTCCAGAGTCAGCTCCGGCGGTGCAGCAAACATCATGAACAGACGCACGGTATCGGCGCCGTACTTCTCTACCATCTCCTGCGGGTCGATGCCGTTGTTCTTGGACTTGGACATCTTGGTCATGCCAGCGTGAACCAGTTCACGACCTTCCGCATCGGTGGCTTTGAGGACGTTGCCCTTGGCGTCGCGCTCCAGAGTGACTTCGGTGGGCGCAACCCAGACGCGCTGGCCGTTCTCGCCGGTGTAGTAGAACGCGTCACACAGCACCATGCCCTGACACAGCAGGCGTTTGGCCGGCTCGTCGGAATCCACCAGGCCGGCATCGCGCAGCAGCTTGTGGAAGAAGCGGAAGTAGAGCAGGTGCATGTTGGCGTGCTCAATACCACCGATGTATTGGTCTACCGGCAGCCAGTAGTTGGCTTTGGCCGGGTCCAGCATCTGGTCGTCGGTGCCCACGCTGGTGTAGCGGGCGTAGTACCAGGAAGACTCCATAAAGGTGTCGAAGGTGTCGGTTTCGCGGGTGGCTTTCTCACCATTGATGGTGGTTTCCGCCCAGGACTTGTCCGCCTTGATGGGGCTGGTTACGCCATCCATCACCACGTCTTCCGGCAGGATCACCGGCAGGTCTTCGGCGGGAACCGGCACGGTTTCACCGTTCTCCAGGGTGGCCATCGGGATCGGGGCGCCCCAGTAGCGCTGACGGGACACACCCCAGTCGCGCAGACGGAAGTTGGTGGTCTTGTGGCCCTTGCCCATTTCGCCCAGCTTGTCGGCGATGGCGTTCAGGGCGCCGTCGAAGTCCAGACCGTCGAACTCACCAGAGTTAAACAGGATGCCCTTCTCAGTGAAGGCCTGTTCGGAGATGTCCAGTTCGCCTTCCTGCGGCTTGATCACACCTTCGATCGGCAGGTCGTACTTAGTGGCAAACTCGTAGTCACGCTGGTCGTGAGCCGGTACCGCCATTACGGCGCCGGTGCCGTAGTTCATCAGTACGAAGTTGGCGACCCATACCGGCACTTTGCGGCCGGACAGCGGGTGGATGGCATACAGGCCGGTGGCCATGCCTTTCTTCTCCATGGTGGCCAGTTCCGCTTCCGCCACCTTGGTGTTCTTGCACTCGTTGATGAATGCGGCCAGCTCCGGGTTGCTCTCGGCGGCTTTTTCAGCCAGCGGGTGCGCGGCGGCGATGCCAACGTAGGTTACGCCCATCACGGTGTCCGGACGGGTGGTGTAGATGGCGAAGGACTCATCCATACCGTCCACGTCGAAGGTCATCTCGACGCCTTCGGAGCGGCCGATCCAGTTGCGCTGCATGGTCTTAACCATCTCAGGCCAGCCGTCCAGCTGATCCATGTCACCCAGCAGTTGATCCGCATAGTCGGTGATCTTGATGAACCACTGGGGGATCGCTTTCTGCACCACCGGGGTATCACAGCGCCAGCAGCAACCGTCAACCACCTGCTCGTTGGCCAGTACGGTCTGGTCGTTTTCACACCAGTTCACGGCGCTGGTCTTCTTGTAGATCAGGCCTTTTTTGTACAGTTCGGTGAAGAACCACTGCTCCCAGCGGTAGTACTCCGGCTTACAGGTGGCCAGTTCGCGGCTCCAGTCGTAGCCGAAGCCCAGCATTTTCAGCTGGCCCTTCATGTATTCGATGTTTTCGTAGGTCCAGGGACCCGGCGCGGTCTTGTTCTTGATGGCGGCGTTTTCTGCCGGCAGACCGAACGCGTCCCAACCGATCGGCTGCAATACGTTTTTGCCCTGCAGTCGCTGGAAGCGGCTGATCACGTCACCGATGGTGTAGTTACGGACGTGACCCATGTGCAGTCGGCCGCTGGGGTAGGGGAACATGGAGAGACAGTAGAACTTCTCCTTGCTCGCGTCCTCTTTGGCGACAAAGGTCTGGTTGTCATCCCAGTGCTTCTGCACCTGGGTTTCGATCTGGGCGGGATTGTATTGCTCTTGCATCGACACGTCGGGAGTCCAAGATTGAATTTTGATTTCGAGCCAGGAATGACCCATAAAGATCTGCATAGAATAACGCAGGAGCTTCTTTGGCAACAAGGGCAGAAACCGATGCCGGGGAGCCTTGACCTCACTACCTCGAGGAGGACGTTATGGGGATGGAATCAAGCCGATTGATTCATCAGTATGAGCAACTGCTCAGTGAAATAGAACGCCGTTATCGGAACGATCCGGATCTGACGCTGGGGCAACTGGATGCCGTACTGAAGGAGAGCCGCACCTATCTGGCGATGGAGTCGACTCTGTCTGCAGAGCAGATGGACCTGGTGGAGCAGTTCCTGCGACGGGATCTGGCGGAGTACGCCCGCCAGTTGGAGAGCGGGGAAGCGCCGGAGCCGGACAGCGTGTTCACTCTGGGGCTGGAGAACAGCATCTGGAGCTGGCTGGTGGAGATCACCGATCGCAGCCAGATGGAGTGGCATGAACTGAATGAGGAGCTGCGCCATCACGGCACTTTCCAGGCGGGCGAAGTGGTGGGACTGGGCGAACTGGTGTGCGACAACTGTGGTCACACCATGTCGTTCTTCCATCCGGATACCCTGCCCAAGTGCCCCAATTGTGATGGGGAGCAGTTCTCCCGTCGTCCTCTGGAACCCTGAGTCTCAAGCGTTCACTCGATAAAAAAAGCCGGGCAATGCCCGGCTTTTTTTGAAGGTTGCGATCAATCGATGCGCTTGTACTTCAGACGGTGCGGCTCGGTGATGTCGATGCCTTGCTCCTTCTTCATCCAGTCGGCGTACTCGTTAAAGTTGCCTTCGAAGAAGTTCACCTTGCCCTCGTCACGGTAGTCGAGGATGTGGGTGGCCACACGGTCCAGGAACCAACGGTCGTGCGAGATCACCATGGCGCAACCCGGGAACTCCAGCAGGGCGTTCTCCAGTGCGCGCAGGGTTTCTACGTCCAGGTCGTTGGTCGGTTCGTCGAGCAGCAACAGGTTGCCGCCGGCCTGCAGCAGCTTGGCCAGGTGCAGACGGCCACGCTCACCACCGGACAGTTCACCAACGCGCTTCTGCTGGTCGGTGCCCTTGAAGTTAAAGCGGCTGACGTAAGCACGCGCCGGGATCTCGAAGCTGCCGATCTTCAGGATATCCTGACCGCCGGAGACTTCCTGGAACACGGTGTTGCTGTCGCCCATGCTGTCGCGGAACTGGTCTACGGAGGCCAGCTTCACGGTATCGCCCAGCACGATCTCACCGGAATCCGGGTTCTCCTGGCCGCTCAGCATGCGGAACAGGGTGGACTTACCGGCACCGTTGGGACCGATGATGCCGACGATGGCACCCTTCGGCAGAGTGAAGGAGAGGTCGTCGATCAGTACGCGGCCGTCGTAGGACTTGGTCAGGTTGTTGATCTCAAGCACCTTGTCACCCAGACGCGGACCCGGCGGAATGAACAGCTCGTTGGTCTCGTTGCGCTTCTGGTAGTCGCTGCTGTTCAGCTCCTCAAAGCGGGCCATACGGGCCTTAGACTTGGCTTGACGGCCTTTCGGATTCTGACGAACCCACTCCAGCTCTTTCTGGATGGACTTCATGCGAGCCTTTTCCTGGGCGGCTTCCTGCTCCAGGCGAGCCTCTTTCTGCTCCAGCCAGGAGGAGTAGTTGCCTTCCCACGGAATGCCTTCACCACGGTCCAGTTCCAGGATCCAGCCAGCGGCGTTGTCGAGGAAGTAACGATCGTGGGTGATCGCCACCACGGTGCCGGGATACTCCACCAGGAAGCGTTCCAGCCAGGCTACGGACTCGGCGTCCAGGTGGTTGGTCGGTTCGTCCAGCAGCAGCATGTCCGGCTTTTCCAGCAGCAGACGGCACAGGGCGACACGGCGGCGCTCACCACCAGACAGGTTCCCCACCTTGGCGTCCCAGGAAGGCAGACGCATGGCGTCGGCGGCACGCTCCAGGGCGTTGTCCAGCTGGTGGCCATCTTTAGCGGCGATGATGTTCTCCAACTCACCCTGCTCTTTGGCCAGAGCATCGAAGTCGGCGTTTTCATCGGCGTAGGCGGCGTAAACCTCGTCCAGGCGGGTCAGGGCGTTTTTTACGTCCGCCACCGCTTCCTCAACCACTTCCCGTACGGTTTTGGTCATGTCCAGCTGAGGTTCCTGCGGCAGGTAACCGACTTTGGTGCCGGGTTGCGGACGGGCTTCCCCTTCGAACTCGGTGTCCACGCCAGCCATGATGCGCAGCAGGGTGGATTTACCCGCGCCGTTCAGACCCAGAACACCGATCTTGGCGCCAGGGAAGAAGGAGAGGGAGATGTCTTTAAGGATATGGCGCTTGGGCGGTACCACCTTGCCCACGCGCAGCATGGAGTAGATAAACTGAGCCATTTCCAAGATTCGGTTAGGTGAAAATCAGGGGCCCGATTGTACCTCAGAACCGCCCGGGATGCGCACAGACCTTTCATTTTCCCGACAACAAGCGGATTTTGCTTTGTGGTATCTGCGTCGTTGACCGGTGGCGGCAGAGCCCTACGAAGGTGCAGCAATTTTCATCAGTTATGATCATTTGCTGTCACCTGCTCACAAATTGCTCAGTTCCTTTTGTTTTCACTGTGTAAAACGAGAACTTCCCCCCCTTTTTTCCTCGACTCACTTTGGTACACTGGCGACGCCGACATGGCTCAGAATAATAATCATTTGCATTTAGTTTGATGACGACAGGGTGGTTTACACAATGAAAACCCTTCCTTTCAGTCTGGTGAGTGTGGCCGTGTTCTCGGCGATGACTGCACCGGCTATGGCTGAGGAAAAGCAGCAGGAGATACCCGCCCACCGCCAGGCTCAAGAGGTGATGGTGGTGTCCGGTTCCCGTTTGGAGCAGAGCCTGGATCAGGTCGCTGGCTCAGTGGTGGTGATCGATGAAGAAGCGATCGCCCGCAATATGAGCACCGACTTTGCCACGCTGTTCCGTACCGAGTCAGCGGTGGACGTAAAGGGAGGCGCCGGTAAGCCCACCTCCGTGACCATCCGCGGTATCGGTGGCAACCGGGTGATGATGGTAAAGGACGGTGTGCGGGTGAATAACCAGTACGCCTCACCGCTGGGTCCGGGTGCGGAAGGCACCGGCCGTGGCCTGACTGAAGTGGAAACCCTGAAGCAGGTGGAAGTGGTCAAAGCGGCCGCCTCTACCATGTACGGTTCCGATGCATTGGGCGGTGTGGTGGTGATGAGCACCAAAGACGCCTCCGATTATCTGCTTGGCGACGCCACCTACTTCTCCGCCAATGCCGGTTACACCGGGATGAACAATGAGTGGTCCACCGGCTTTACCGGTGCGGCCGCTTACGGGGATTTTGAGAACCTGCTGACGGTACAGCACCGCAACGGTGAAGAGCAGCAGAACTACGATGAAACCCTGCCGCAGAGTGACCTGGTCAACAACAGTGTGCTGTTTAAAAGCAAGTACCTGATGAACGACTACACCAATATTCAGCTGACCCTGGATTACCTGGATCAGCAGCTGGACCGTTGGGAGCAGCGTGACTACAACGGTGTACGCAATGAAGACCGCGATATTGACCGTCGTACCCAGGCGTTCAACAGCTCTCTGCGACTGCGCTCAGACAAAGCCACCCTGTTGCACGACAACCTTGATGTGGTGATGTACTACGGTTTCACCGATCAAAACGAGCACCGTGATTACTTTGCTGTCCAGGACGATCAGCGCACCGGTATGAGCCAATACCGCGACTACAACTTTGAAGAGTCGCGCATCGGTCTGGCCAGTACCTTTGGCAAATACATCGGTGGCGAAAGCTATGGTCATCAGATGACCTTCGGCCTGGATGTCGAGTCCTCCTCAATGCAGCGTCATCGGACCTACTTCACCCCCGGCGAGTCTGGTGGCTGGATCGGTGAAGACCAGTTCGCGTTTGCTGATACCGACAGCCTGCGGGTTGGCGCTTTTTTCCAGGACGACATCAGACTGCTGGACGGCAAGCTGAATGTGGTGGCGGGCCTGCGCTACGACTACTACCGCAATACCCCGGATGCGCAGATGGCGGAAGACGCGGGTCGTGACCCGGCGGACTTCCAGGAGATGAGCGAGAGCTTCTGGTCGCCCAAGCTGGGTCTGGTGTACCACCTGACCGATGCGGTCAGCGTTTACACCCAGTACGCCTACGGCTACAAGATGCCGACCCCGGATCAGAAGTGGGGTGAGCTGGAGATCCAGGACGGTCGCATGCCGTTCCCGGTGGAGATCATGCCGAACTATGAGCTGGAGTCTGAAAAGTCTCATACCATCGAGGTGGGTGTGCGTGGCAGCCACAACCGCACCTCCTATGAGCTGACCGGTTTCTACACTCAGGCCAAGGACTACATCGACTGGGAATTCCACGATGCACCTATGTGTACCCCAACCAGCTGGGGTCTGCCTTTCCCGATCTTTGGTCCCTGGTGTGAAGACCCCAACAAGAACGATCCGGTACTGGCGCTGCAGTACGACTACATGAATCGTGACAAGGTTGAGATCTACGGCATCGAGGGTCAGGCCAGTCACTGGTTCACCGACGATCTGGAACTGTGGGGTAACTTTGCTTACACCTACGGCAAGGACAACGAGGGCAACTTCCTCAACACCATCAGTCCGCTGAAGGTGACCGTTGGCGCCAACGCCTACGCCACGGTGGCCGGCATCCCGACGCAGTTTGGTGGTGTGGTTCGCATGGCGGGCGCCATGGATCGCGTCAAGGACATGCCGATCATTCCGGAAGACTCCATCCTGTACGATCCCAAGTACAACGAGGCGTACACCACCGCTGGTTATGCCGTGGTGGATCTGACCATGGCGATGGAACTGACCGATAACTGGAAGTTGCGTGCCGGGGTGTTCAACCTGTTCGATAAAGAGTACGTGGAATACTCGGATGTCGCGGGCCAGTCCAAGTACCTGATGGACAACATGGGTGCACCGCAGAGCAACTTCACCCAGCCGGGTCGCTATGTGAACGTCAATGTGAATTACCGCTTCTGACGGGAAGTCGCGTACAAAACCGGGCCAAGGCCCGGTTTTTTTGTGCCCGCAAGGAAAGAGATTTCGATCGCCCGTTATGGTCTTATCAGTGTGACCGTGGTCTCAAAAGCTTGGGTTGGCGTCGGCATGGGAGTACACTGTGGCGCCAAAACCTACCCCTACAAAGATCACACCGCCCAGGAGAGACGGATGCTGGATAAAAAGATGAACATCGCCGACTTTGACCCGGAACTGTTTGCCGCGATGGAAGCCGAGAAGGTGCGCCAGGAAGAGCACATCGAGCTTATTGCCTCTGAGAACTACACCAGCCCCCGTGTGCTGGAAGCTCAAGGCTCCCAGCTGACCAATAAGTACGCTGAAGGCTATCCGCACAAGCGTTACTACGGTGGCTGTGAGCACGTGGATGTGGCCGAGGAACTGGCCATTGAGCGTGCCAAGCAGCTGTTCGGCGCCGACTACGCCAACGTCCAGCCTCACTCCGGCTCCCAGGCCAACGCCGCCGTGTTTATGGCGCTGCTGCAGCCGGGCGATACCGTACTGGGCATGAGCCTGGCCCACGGTGGCCACCTGACTCACGGTGCTCACGTCTCCTTCTCCGGCAAGATCTACAACGCGGTCCAGTACGGTATCACGCCTGAAACCGGTGAAATCGACTACGCCGAAGTGCGTGCCATGGCGCTGGAGCACAAGCCGAAGATGATCATCGCCGGCTTCTCCGCCTACTCCGGTGTTATCGATTGGGCCAAGTTCCGCGAAATCGCCGACGAAGTGGGCGCTTACCTCTTTGTGGATATGGCTCACGTAGCTGGCCTGATCGCCGCAGGCGTTTACCCCAACCCGCTGCCTCACGCTCACGTGGTCACCACCACCACCCACAAGACGCTGGCGGGTCCTCGCGGCGGCCTGATCCTCTCCGCCATCGGCGACGAAGCGGTTTACAAGAAGCTGAACTCCGCCGTATTCCCCGGTGGCCAGGGTGGCCCGCTGTGCCACGTGATTGCTGCCAAAGCGGTGGCCTTCAAGGAAGCGCTGCAGCCGGAGTTCAAAACCTACCAGGAGCAGGTTGTGAAGAACGCCCAGGCGATGGCTGACACCTTTATCAGCCGTGGCTACAAAGTGGTTTCCGGTGGCACCAAGAACCACCTGTTCCTGCTGGACCTGATCGACAAGGACATCACCGGTAAGGATGCGGACGCGGCCCTGGGTCGTGCCAACATCACCGTGAACAAGAACTCCGTGCCGAACGATCCCCGCAGCCCCTTCGTGACCTCCGGTCTGCGCATCGGTACCCCGGCGCTGACCCGTCGTGGTATCAACGAGGGTGAAGCCCGCGAGCTGACTGGCTGGATCTGCGACATCCTGGATAACTTTGGTGATGAGTCCGTGGTAGAGCGCGTGAAGCAGCAGGTTCTGGAGCTGTGCCAGCGTCACCCGGTGTACGCCTAAGGTACTGGGTTCCAGACCGTGACCAAGCCCGCCATTTTGGCGGGCTTTTTCGTCCTGCCGTGTTAACCCCAAGCGGAATTTTCGATATGCTTTGCCGACAGTTAATACTGCGGTAATTCCATTCCCCAATCGTTGGAGGAGCAATGCACTGTCCCTTCTGTGCTGCGACCGATACCAAGGTGATCGATTCCCGTCTGGTGGCGGATGGCCATCAGGTTCGACGTCGCCGTGAATGCCTGACCTGTCACGAGCGTTACACCACCTTTGAAACTGCCGAACTGGTGATGCCGCGGGTGATCAAATCCGATGGCGCCCGTCAGCCTTTCGATGAAGAGAAACTGCGCCGTGGTATTCAGCGCGCTCTGGAAAAGCGCCCGGTTGGGGCCGAGCAGGTGGAGCAGGCGATCACCAAGATCAAATCTGCCCTTCGTGCCACCGGAGAGCGTGAAGTCTCCTCTCAGTTGGTGGGCAACCTGGTGATGGAGCAACTGCTGCCTCTGGACAAGGTGGCGTACGTCCGCTTCGCTTCGGTGTACCGCGCTTTCGACGATCTGGCTCAGTTTGGCGAGGAGATCGCCAGTTTGGAAAAACGCTGATGTTCTCACCGGAAGACGCCCGCCACATGGCGCGGGCGCTTGAGCTGGCCCGTCGTGGTCAGCTCACCACCCGCCCCAATCCCCGGGTTGGCTGCGTCCTCGTGAAAGAGGGGGCCGTAGTGGGGGAGGGCTATCATATTCGTGCTGGCGGACCTCACGCCGAAGTGCACGCTCTTCGCGCCGCCGGTGATGCCGCCCGTGGTGCTACCGCTTATGTCACCCTTGAACCCTGCAGCCACTTCGGTCGCACGCCCCCCTGCTCCCAGGCCTTGATTGATGCCGGGGTGGCCCGGGTGGTTGCCGCCATGGTGGATCCCAACCCCCAGGTCGCCGGGCGGGGTATGAAGATGCTGGCGGACGCCGGCATACAGGCCGAGCACGGTTTGATGGCCGCAGAAGCGGAAGCGGTGAATCCCGGCTTTATGAAGCGGATGCGAACCGGGCTGCCCTTCGTCCGCATTAAGCTGGCCTCCAGTCTGGACGGCCGCACGGCGCTGGCCAATGGCGAGTCCAAATGGATCACCGGCCCGGAAGCCCGCGCCGATGTGCAGCGTTTGCGTGCCATCAGTGACGCGGTGATCACCGGAGCGGATTCGGTGCTGGCGGACAACCCCAGCATGAACGTCCGCCATGGCGAGTTGGGCCATTGGCAGAACCGCATTGCCGCCGATGACTTGATTCAGCCACTGCGGGTGGTAGTGGATGGCCGTGCCCGGCTCGCGCCGCCACTGAAACTGCTGGAAAGCGACGGCCCGCTGATGCTGGCGTCACTGCAATCCTATGGTTGTGACTGGCCAGAGTCTGTCAGCTGCTGGACCGGCGATGACAATGGCGCTGGCAAAGTGGATCTGCGGGGACTGCTGGAAGAGCTGGGGCGTCGTGAGATCAACGAGGTGCTGGTGGAAGCGGGCTCGGCTCTGGCCGGCGCCTTTATCGCCGCAGGCCTTTGGGATGAGCTTTGGCTCTACCAGGCGGCAAAATTGATGGGCAGTGACGCGCGAGGTCTGGTAGCCTTGCCCGCCTGTGAGTCCATGGCGCAAGTGGCGTCACTGTCAGTGAAAGATGTACGGCGAGTGGGGGCGGATCTGCGCCTGATCCTGACTCGCCAGGAGAACGACTGAATGTTTACCGGGATCATCGAAGCGGTAGGTACTCTGCGCAAGCTGGAGCCTCGTGGGGGCGATCTGCGTCTCACCGTGGCCACCGGCGCGCTACCGATGGACGATGTGCAGTTGGGAGACAGCATTGCCACCAACGGCGTCTGTCTGACCGTGGTGGAGAAAGGGGCGGAGCATTACGTTGCCGACGTCAGCGCCGAAACTCTGGCTCTGACCCAGTTCCCCCACTATGCCGTCGGCCAGAAGGTGAACCTGGAGCGGGCGGTAACCCCGTCCACTCGCCTTGGTGGCCACCTGGTCAGCGGCCATGTGGATGGCACCGCTGTGGTGCAGGCCCGTGAGGCCCGCGCCCGCGCCATTGAATTCTGGTTGGAAGCGCCCGCTGAGTTGGCGCGCTACCTGCCTCATAAAGGCTCCGTCACCATTGATGGCGTCAGCCTGACCCTGAACGAAGTGGACGGCGCCAAGTTCCGTCTGACTATCGTGCCGCATACCGCACAGGAAACCACCTTGATGGATTTGAAGGTGGGCGATCGCGTCAATCTGGAAGTGGACCTGTTAGCCCGCTATCTGGAACGCCTGATGCAACCGGCTCAGACCCAGAACGACTCCGGATTAACTCTGGAAATGCTGGCTCGAGCCGGGTTTATGAAGTAATTGAGGAAGACCACAGTCATGGCACTGAATACGATCAACGAACTTATCGAGGACATCCGTCAGGGCAAGATGGTGATCCTGATGGACGATGAGGATCGGGAGAACGAAGGCGATCTGATCATGGCCGCCGAGGCGGTGACCCCTGAGGCGATCAACTTCATGGCCCGTTACGGCCGTGGACTGATCTGTATGCCGATGAGTGCTGAGCGCTGTGATCGTCTGGGCCTGCACCAGATGGTGTCTAAAAACACCGAGCAGTACGGCACCGCCTTTACCGTTTCCATTGAAGCGGCCGAAGGGGTGACCACCGGCATCTCAGCGGCGGATCGCGCCCGCACCGTTCAGGCCGCCGTGGCCAAGGACGCCAAACCCTCTGACCTGGTTCAGCCCGGCCACATCTTCCCGCTGCGTGCGAAAGATGGCGGCGTACTGAACCGCGCTGGCCACACCGAAGCCTCAGTGGATCTGGCCCGTCTGGCGGGCTTCGAGTCCGCTGCGGTGATTGTCGAGATCCTCAATGAAGATGGCACCATGGCGCGCCGTCCGGAGCTGGAGGTGTTCGCCAGGGAGCACGGTCTGAAGATGGGCACCATTGCCGATCTGATCGAGTACCGTAACCACAACGAAACCACCATCACCCGTGAAGTCAGCGGCACGCTGCCGACCCGTTACGGTGAGTTCGACATGGTGGGCTACCGCGACTCCATCAACGGCCAGTTCCATGTGGCGCTGTGCAAGGGACCCGTTACCGAAAACACGCTGGTCCGGGTGCACCTGCACGATCCGCTGAAGGATCTGCTCGGCTGCATCGGCGACAGCGCCTGGCCGCTGGACACTGCCATGGCCCGCATTGCGGAAGAGGGCGGTGTGCTGGTGATTCTGGGTCGTGAGCGTGAAGCGGAAACCCTGGAAGACCAGCTGCGTATCCTGTCTCAGGAGCAGCAGGGACAGCGTGTGCCCCGTAAAGCGCAAGGCGCCTCCCGGACTGTTGGTGTGGGTTCTCAAATCCTGGCAGACCTGGGGGTTACCCATATGCGTCTGTTGTCCGGTCCCAAGCGTTACCACGCCCTGTCCGGTTTCGGTCTGGAAGTGACCGAATACGTGCAAGAATAACGGCAACGGCGGGCGCTGGGATCAGGCGTCCGCTGTGCTATCATTACGCCACTTTTTTGCCCCCTGTCGTTTGGGGCACAGAAAAACACTACGGAAATGAAGATGAACGTAATCGAAGGCAACATCGAAGCCAAAGGCGCTAAGATCGCGATTGTGGTTTCCCGTTTTAACAGCTTTATCGTCGACAGCCTGCTGGAAGGTGCGATCGATACCCTGAAGCGGTTCGGTCAGGTTAACGAGGAAGACATCACTGTTGTTCGGGTACCCGGTGCGTTTGAACTGCCGCTGGCCGCTCGTCGCGTTGCTGCTAAGGGTGAGTTCGACGCGATCATCGCCCTGGGCGCTGTGATCCGCGGTGGCACTCCGCACTTCGACTTCGTTGCCGGTGAGTGCAACAAGGGACTGGCCCAGGTGATGCTGGAGTTTGATACTCCGGTTTCCTTCGGGGTACTGACTACCGACACCATTGAGCAAGCCATCGAGCGCGCCGGCACCAAAGCGGGCAACAAGGGCGGTGAAGCGGCCCTGGGTGCGCTGGAGATGGTTAACGTCCTTAACCAACTGGCCTAAGGCCGGAGAAATTTGTGAAGCCTTCCGAGCGTCGTAAGGCCCGCCGTCTGGCGGTGCAGGCCATCTATTCCTGGCAAATGAGCGGCAACCCTGTTGCCGATATCGAGCATGAGTTCCTGACCGAGCAGGACACCAAAGGGGCCGACCTGGCTTACTTCCGTGAATTGCTGGTGGGTGTGGTGTCTCAGGCGTCTAACCTCGATGCCAAATTGAAGCCTAATCTGGCTCGTCTGGTGGAAGAGGTGGATCAGCTGGAGCTGGCCATTCTGCGCCTGGGGGCCTTTGAACTTATGCATCGTGACGATGTCCCCTACAAAGTGGTGATCAACGAGGCCATTGAGCTGGCAAAGGCCTTTGGCGCGGAAGAGAGCCACAAGTTCGTCAACGGGGTATTGGACAAGCTGGCCATTTCCCTCCGACGTTAAGCGGACAGGAAGACAGGGAGCGCGGCCACATCAGGTGGCCGTGTCGCGTTATGGGATCCGAATTTGATGTCATCAAGCGCTACTTCGACCGCCCCGTGCACCGTAAAGACGTGCTCAAGGGGATCGGCGATGATGGTGCTCTTCTGGCACTGCCTGCCAATAGCGAACTGGTGATCTCCACCGATACGCTGGTGTGTGGTACCCACTTTTTGCCGGACATTGCGCCGGCGGACCTGGCGCACAAAGCGGTTGCGGTGAACTTAAGTGACCTCGCCGCAATGGGCGCTGAACCGGCCTGGATGACCCTGGCCATCACCCTGCCCGAAGAGGACGCCACCTGGCTGGAGGCCTTTTCCGAAGGGTTGCATGAGATCTGTCAGTACTACGGTGTGGCACTGGTGGGTGGAGACACCACCCGCGGCCCCCTGAGTCTGACGGTAACGGTTCACGGTTACCTGCCTCAGGGCAAAGCGTTGCTGCGCAGCGGTGCCCGCATCGGTGACTGGATCTACGTCACCGGTAACCTGGGTGACAGTGCGGCGGGTCTGCGCTGCCTGCTGGGCCAACTGGATACCGAAGAGTCCTCCCGCGAATACCTGCTGGAGCGCCACCTACGTCCCCGTCCTCGCTTGCTGGCGGGCAGGGCGCTGCGTCACCACGCCTCCAGTGCGATGGATCTCTCCGATGGTCTGGCTTCCGATCTGCAACATATCCTGACCGCGTCCGGTGCGGGAGCGCAGGTTGAACTGAACCAGTTGCCGATGTCCTCGGTACTCAAGTCGGTGGTTTCGCCCGAGCAAGCGCTGGAATTGGCGCTGGCTGGCGGTGAAGATTACGAACTGCTGTTTACCGTGCCAGAGGCGGAAAAAGGCGCACTGGCGACCGCGCTGGCGGAGACCGGAACCAACCACACCTGCATTGGTCAGATCATTGCCGGTGAAGGGGTCCGCTACCTCCGTAATGGTGAGCCCGTTGAGATGACACTGTCCGGATACGACCACTTTAAGGAGTCAGAATGACCCGCATTGCGGAGCGTTTGCCCGGCCTGAAACTGACCAATCCCGTGCATTTCCTGGCGGTGGGATTCGGTTTGGGACTGGCCCGCAAGGCCCCCGGAACCTGGGGCACGCTGGCGGCGTTGCCCTTCTATCTGCTGATGGCGGATTTGAGTCTGGGCCTCTACCTGGGGATCATCCTGGTGATGTCGTTGGTGGGGATCTACCTCTGTGGTAAAACCGCCGAGGACATGAACACTCATGACCACCCGGCCATCGTCTGGGATGAAGTGGTGGGGATGCTGATCGCCATGATCATGCTGCCGACCGGCTGGGAGTGGATTCTGGGTGCGTTTGTGGCGTTTCGATTCTTCGATATCCTCAAACCTTGGCCCATCCGTCTGTTGGACAAGCACGTTCACGGCGGTTTGGGGATCATGGTGGATGACCTGCTGGCGGGCGTATTCGCCCTGGGCGTGGTTCAGTTGGCCGCGTTTCTGCTTATCTGAGGCCCTTGGGCTGAAGAGAAAAAGCCGCCCATCGGGCGGCTTTCTTGTATCAGGATTCAACGTCCTGACGAGGCGTGGTATCCGCCTGGGATTCGGTACCAGAGTCCTGCTCAGACGTTTCCATCGCAGCCCGCTCTGCTTTGGAGATGTAGCGCGGCTTATTGCTGTTGGTGGCCTTTTTCGCCTTGGAACGCTTCGCCTGCTTCAGCAGGGTCTGCTTAACCTTCTTTTTGCGGTTCACCGGAACTCACTCCTCTGTCAGGGAGACGCCGATATTGGAGACGCCCGCATCGCGCAGGTCTTTGCGCAAGCCCTTAATCGCTTCCACATCCGCTCGGCTCAGTTCCTCAACCAGAGTCAGCAGCTCCGCCTGAAGGCCGCGCTCATCCTGCATCAGCGGATGGGCGAAAACGAAGTCCTCAAGCGCGTCCTCATCCTCGATATCCGGCTGTTCACTGGCTTCGATAAAGGCGGCTACGGTGCTGCTGGAGAGCTTGGAGATGTTCACCAAATCCGCTTCAACCTTCTGCTGCAGTGCCGTCAGGATGGTGCTGATCGCCATCAGGGCATCGGATGCCGGGTAGACGCCGTAGAACTCGTGCACTTTCGGATCCGGCATCAACTCTTCCAGCTGATCCAGCATGCGGTCGTAGTTAAGCCGGATATCTTTGCTGTAGAGGGACTGCCACAGCATATCCATCTGGGTCACGGCTTTGTCGGCACCTTCGGCTTCCGTGATCTCGGCGAACAGCAGGTAGTTGGGCAGCATACGTTCGGCCAGCGCGGTGGCAAACAGGGTTTTTTGCCACAGGTCGAGGGCTTTGATTCGGCTGAAGAAGCCTTGTTTTGCAGTCATGTGTGTGTCCGTCAGGCCGCCAGTATGGCTTTGGCGGCGGATTCTACTTTATCCAGCTCATCCCGCAACTCCAGCAGTTCGGGCTGGAGGGATTCCGAGGAGTTGCCCTGCTTCAGGGCCGCTTCGAGCTGGGCGCACAGTTTTTGCAGTGCCGGCACACCAGAATAGCAGGTGGCACCGTGCAGTTTATGAATGGTTCGCACCAACTCGCCATCGTCCCGGACGTGTTCCAGTTGGGAGCGGGTGTCCGGAATGCTGTCCAGCAGCATCGACAGCATCTCTTTGGCCAGCTCGGCGTTACCGCCGGCTTGCGTCAGGGCGAGAGACCAGTCCACCACCGAGCTGTTGCCCTGAGGGGAACGGACCCAACGCAGTAGAACCTGTTTCAGGTCCGATTCGTCGATCGGCTTGGTGAGGTAATCGTCCATGCCGGAAGCGAGGATCTTTTCACGTTCATCGCCCATGGCGTGCGCGGTCACCGCAATCACCGGGCTGTGGCGACTGCGAGAGTCCAGTCGGATCGCCTGAGTGGCCATCAGGCCATCTACGTCCGGCATCTGGATATCCATAAAGATGGCGTCGTAGCTGTTCTTCTGACACAGGTCGATGGCGGCTTGCCCGCCGCTGGCGGTATCCACTTCGGCAACCAGTTCCCGAAGCAGGGTGGCGATCAGTTTCAGGTTGGCCGGGTTGTCGTCCACCGCCAGTACTTTGAGGGGACGGGTTACCGGGCTGGGGCTTGGCGCCACAGAGAGGGCTGCCGGGGTCAGTTCCTCCAGCATCAGGCTGGTATAGAGTCGTCGCTGGCTCAATGGCAGGGCCAGCAATCGGGCCTTGCCCTGATCGGCCATCTGACGTGCCCAGCTTTCCGGCTGGCCTTCGTACATCAGGATCAGTTGCCCCCCCTTGGCTTCCAGTGTGGGCTGGATGGCGGCCAGAGCGTCGTAGCTTGGTACACTGCCGATGGCGATTAGGGTGTAGTCCATCGGCGCTTCGGTGACCAGGGTATCGGAGAGGGCCAGCAGGGTACCGGAGGGCAGCGGCGCCGTTTCCCACTGCTCCAGTTGCCGGATCAGCGCGGCGCGGCTGAGACGACGGCCTTCAAGCAGGGCGATACGCGCACCCTTGATGGGTGCCTTGGCTAACGGGTCGCTGATGGAGAAGCCGCTCTTCTCGATGCTCAAGGTAAACCAGAAGGTGGAACCTTGATCCTTGTGGGAGGTGAAGCCGATCTGCCCCTCCATCTGGTTCACCAGACGCTTGGTGATCACCAGGCCCAGCCCTGTGCCACCAAAGCGACGGCTCACTGAGCTGTCCGCCTGTCCAAAGGGCTGGAACAGCATCGCCTGCTGATCGTCGGCAATGCCAATGCCAGTGTCAGACACCTCCGCCCGCAGCAAGACACGGTCAGCACTCTCATCCGCCAGATCGATGCTCAGGCGGACGCAGCCTTTGTCAGTAAATTTGATGGCGTTGCCCATCAGGTTGGTGATCACCTGCTGAATACGGAGCACATCACCACAAAGGCTGTCGGGGACGCGTTCATCAATCTCCACCACCATCTCCAGCCCCTTGTCAAAGGCGGAGCCGGAGAGCAGTGTCAGGGTTTCATCCAGCGCGTCACGCAGCGCAAAGGGCACGTTATCCAGCACCATCTTGCCCGCTTCCAGCTTCGAGAAGTCGAGAATGTCGTTGATGATGGAGAGCAGGTTGGAGGCGCTGCGCTCAATGGTGCGCAGGTAATCCTTCTGATTGTCGTGCAGGGGGGTCTTCAGCAACTGGCGGGTAAAGCCGATGACGCCGTTGAGCGGCGTGCGCAGTTCGTGGCTCATATTGGCCAGGAACTCGGACTTGATGCGGCTGGCTTCCAGGGCCCGCTTCTTGGCGATGTCCAGTTCCACGTTCTGGATCTCGATCTGCTCCAGGGTTTCGCGCAGGTCGGAGGTGGCCTGGTCGATGTTCTGCTGCATCTCGTTGTGGTACTCGGAGAGCGAGGCGGCCATGGCGTTGATGCCACGTTTGAGGTGGTCCAACTCGCCGATCAGGTCCCCTTCAAGCCGGGTGTCCAGCTTGCCTTCGCGGATTTTGGCGACCGCGCGCACCATCTCTGTGATGGGGTGGGTGACGTTCTTGAGCAGGCGGAAGGTGAACAGCAGGTTAAGCTGCACACCGATCAGCACGATGATAAAGGCGGCGACCGCAGCCCGGTACTGCTCCAGCAGGGCTTCATGCTTGTTCAACTGCAGGGCGATGTAACCCAGTTGAGCCAGCCGGTTAGCGCCGAGGGCGGAAGAGGTGCCTTCGCTCATTATCGGGGTTCGCAGCACCAGCGTATCGCCGAAGTGCTCCACCTGAGTGCCCTGGTTGAGGTCCCGGTTCTCCGGCAGCTTGATCAGCTCAAAATCGCGGTGATACTTACTGCTGACAAAGATCTGGTTTTGATTGTCGAAAACGGCGATGGACTGGACCAGCCCGGAGTTCTGACGGTGAGTGAGATCAATCAGGCGTTTGGTGTATTCCCGATTGTTCATCAGCAGGCCATATTCGCTGGCGATGGCGAGTGGCTCGATGATATTGGTGCCCTGGCGCAGCAGGGTTTGCTCCAGTTCCGAGAATCGGCTGGAGGTGAAATAGCCACCCAGCAGCAGGCCCACCAGCATGGTCGGCGCCAAAGCCAGCACCAGTACCCAGGTGCGCAGACTGTATTTGGTCACCGTTTTCATCTATGGGACAATGCTCCCCTTATCCAATGGTCGGGCTACGCTCGATCCCCCTATTGTAAACATTGACGCTTTCCATGGCACAGTTTTATTCCGCAAAGTCCAACAAAACAAAGCACTTGTCCCAAAAAATCACCCTGACTCCCCAAGGCTTGGACCATCAGGGGCAGGCAGTGGCTGAGCATCAGGGCAAGGTCGTGTTCGTGCCGGGCCTGCTGCCCGGCGAAAGCGCTCAGGTGCAACTGGTGGAGAACAAGGCCCGCTTTGCCCGCGCCAAAGTGGTCAAGCGTCTGTCCGATCATCCCGAGCGGATCACGCCGCCTTGCCCCCACTTTGCCCGCTGCGGCGGATGCCAGTTGCAGTTTGCGCCGCCGACACTGCAGCGCACTCTGAAGCAGGAGGCACTGGGCCAGGTTGTTGGCAAGTTGTCCGGCCTGACGCCGGAGCAGTGGGCGGAGCCGCTGGTGGGGCCGGATTGGCACTACCGCCGTCGTGCCCGCCTTGGGGCGCGAGTCGAGCAGGGGAGCCTGATGCTGGGATTCCGTCAGGAGGGCAGCAATCGCCTGACCCCCATTGACCATTGCCCGGTATTGGCAGAGGCCCTGAGCGAGCTGATCTCGCCGCTGCAAACCCTGCTGGCCCCGATGAAGCTAGCCCGTCACCTGGGCCACATCGACCTGATGCTGGCCAGTGAAGGGCCGGTGGTGGTGTTGCGGCTGCTAAGGCCCCTTCGACAGGAGGAGCAAGCGGCTCTGGCGGCGTTTGGTCAGGCGCGCGGTGTGCGGATGTTGGTGCAGGGAGAGACGCTGAGCGAGCTGAATGGCGATGCGGTTTCTCCGCTTCATTACGGCATCGGGGTCGGACGACCGGAACCCGCGTTTTTGCCTGGTGACTTCTTCCAGGTAAACGATGTCGTTAATCAGGCGATGATCACTCAGGCGATCGATTGGCTTCAGCCAAAGCCGGATGAAAAAGGGCTGGACCTGTTCTGCGGCGGTGGCAATTTCACCCTGGCACTGGCGGGACACTCTGCCGAGGTCATCGGAGTGGAGGGCGTGCCCGCCATGGTGGAGCGGGCCCGACATCGTGCTGAAGAGTTGGGTTTGGCTCAGCTCAGCTTTGAGTATGCGGACCTCAATGGCGAGGCTCCGCGGGCTGAGTGGCTGAAAAAGGTGGATTGGGTGCTGCTGGACCCTGCTCGGGCTGGCGCGCCGGGCGTCATGGAGTGGCTGGCGAAGTTGCGCCCCAGTCGCGTGCTCTATGTGGCGTGCAACCCGGCCAGTCTGGGCCGTGACGGCAAAGTGCTCGCCCAGCAGGGATATCGGCTGACAAGACTTGGTCTGGTGGACATGTTCCCTCATACTCATCACCTTGAGTCGATGGCTCTGTTTGAGCCATGCACCACCAAACATCCTAAGTAGTTGGTTGCGCAAGGAGGGGAACGCAAACCATGGTATCGGTTCGTCAAATTCATTTTGGAGATTCGCCACAGGCCCTGATGCAGTGGCTTGATGGGCTTGGCCTGATGCATCAGCAGCAGGAGGCGTTGGCCGACTGCTATCGCTATTGCGAGGCGTTGCCCTGTGAAGATCCGGCCTTGAAAGAAGCGCGTCTGATGAGGGCGCGTGAGATGATCGAGATCCTGCATCCCCTCAATATGGATCTGGACACCATCAAGGCCAGCCTACTCTACGTGATGTTTGACGCTGGCCTGCTGGACAGCGAAATCCTTGAGGAAACTCAGGGCACCGCTATGGCCACTCTGGTGCAGTCGGTCGTCGTGATGGACGCCATCCGGACCCTCCGTCAACAGAGCTCTCCCGGTGCCAGCCAGATTGAAAACCTCCGCAAGATGCTGCTGGCCATGGTGGAGGATGTGCGGGCGGTGGTGATCAAACTCGCGGAAGCCGTGGTGCTGCTGCGGGAAGTGAAAAACGCCGACGAGGAGACTCGGGTGGTGCTCGCCCGTGAGGTTCGGGATGTGCATGCCCCCCTGGCTAACCGGCTGGGGATTGGTCAGCTTAAGTGGGAGCTGGAGGATCTGGCGTTCCGCTACCTGCATCCGGACACCTACATGGAGATCGCCCGCTGGCTCGATGGTAAGCGGATCGACCGCGAGCAGTACATCGACCTGTTTGTCTCCGGTTTGCAGGCCTCCCTGGATGAAGAGGGGATCCGGGCCGAAGTGTATGGCCGCCCGAAACACATCTACAGCATCTGGCGCAAGATGCAGAAAAAGAACCTCGCCTTCGACGAACTGTTCGATGTGCGCGCGGTTCGCATCATCGCTGAACGTCTGCAGGATTGTTATGGCGCATTGGGTGTGGTCCACACCCAGTGGCGTCACCTCCCCAACGAATTTGACGATTACATCGCTACCCCCAAACCCAACGGTTACCAGTCTATCCACACTGTAGTGATGGGGCCCGAGGGCAAAACCGTTGAGATCCAGATCCGAACCCGTGAAATGCACGAGGACGCGGAACTCGGGGTAGCGGCTCATTGGAAGTACAAAGAGGGCACAGGCGGCAAGCAGGGGGGCTTCGAAGAGAAGATCAACTGGCTGCGCAAGATCCTGGCCTGGCAGGAAGACGTGGTGGAAGCGGGCAACCTGGTGGAGGAGATCCGCTCCCAGGTGTTCGAAGACCGGGTGTACGTCTTTACCCCCAAAGGCGAAGTGGTGGATCTCCCCGCAGGCTCTACCGTGCTGGATTTCGCCTACTACATCCATTCTCAGGTGGGCCACAAGTGCATCGGTGCCAAGATCGATGGCCGCATCGTTCCCTTCACCACCACGGTCGAGACCGGCCAGCGGGTGGAGATCATCACCGCCAAGCAGCCCAACCCCAAACGTGACTGGCTGAACCCCAACCTGGGTTACATCAAGACCAGCCGTGCCCGCAGCAAGATCCAAAGCTGGTTCAAGCAGCAGGATAAAGACAAGAACATCGCCGCTGGCCGTGACATGCTCGAATCGGAGCTGACCAAAGTTGGCCTCTCGTTGGCGGACACCGACAGCGCCATCGAGCGGTTCAACATGCACAGCATTGATGACCTGCTGGCTGCCATCGGTGGGGGCGATGTGCGGCTGAACCAGGTGGTGAACCACCTGCAAAGTCGACTGCAGCGTGAAAGCTACGATGAGGAGCAGGCGCTGGAGGATCTGATTTCCAAGCACTCCGGTCGTCGTCAGAGCCAGGGACACATCGAAGTGAATGGCGTCGGCAACCTGCTGACCCACATGGCCAAGTGCTGTGAGCCTCTGCCGGGCGACAGCATCTATGGCTTTATTACTCAGGGCCGCGGCGTATCAGTGCATCGGGAGTCCTGTGAACAGTTGGCCAGCCTACTGGAGCGCCACCCGGAGCGGGGCGTCGAAGTGGTCTGGGGCGAGAACTACAGCGGCGGACACAGCGTCAGTTTACGCGTGGTGGCCAATGACCGCTCCGGCCTGTTGCGCGACATCACCACGCTACTGGCCAACGAGAAAAGCAACGTGCTGGAGATGCGTAGCCGTTCCGACACCAAGCAGCAGACCGCCTCCATCGATCTGAAGATGGAGCTGTACAACATGGAATCCCTGAGCCGGATCCTGAGCCGTTTGAGCCAACTGCCCGGCGTGATTGAGGCCAGAAGACTTTGAGCACTTCGCTACCTGACGCCCCCATTGATCGCCTATTGGCGATCATGGCGGCCCTGCGCCATCCCGAAACCGGTTGCCCGTGGGACCGCAAGCAGACCCTGGCCACCATCGTGCCCCATACCCTGGAGGAGGCGTACGAGGTGGCGGACGCCATTGAGCGCAGCGATCTGGATGAACTGCCCGGGGAGTTGGGCGACTTGCTGTTCCAGGTGGTGTTCTATGCGCGTATCGCTGAAGAGGCGGGGCAGTTCGACTTTCTGGAAGTGGTTAACCGGCTTAACGCCAAGCTGGTGCAGCGTCATCCTCACGTGTTTGCCGGGCTGGATGCGGACGAAGTGACCATCAAAGCCAACTGGGAGGCGGGAAAAGCGCAGGAGCGAGCGGAAAAGGCTCAGCATTCGGCGCTGGATAATGTCCCGTTGAATCTGCCGGCCCTGTCCCGCAGTGCCAAGCTGCAGAAACGGGTGGCCCGGGTGGGCTTCGACTGGGACAGCCTAGGCCCGGTGGTGGATAAGATTGTCGAAGAGATCGACGAAGTGATGGATGAAGCGCATCAGGCGGTTCAGGATCAGGACCGGCTCGAGGAGGAGATGGGGGATCTGCTGTTCGCGGTGACCAATCTCTCGCGCCATCTCAAGGTAGACCCGGAGCAGGCACTGCGTAAGGCGAATACCAAGTTTGAAAGACGCTTCCGGCAGGTGGAGAATCTCTGTGCCGAATCCGGCCTGGCGGTGGATAGCGCGGGGCTGGAGCAGCTGGAGGCGTTCTGGCAGCAGGTTAAGGCGGGAGAAAAGCGTTAATTAGCGCGGCTGACCGTTGTTGGATTTGGGGGCCTCTGGTATAATGTCGTCCCGTCCTATTGGTTGTTGCCGCAGTTCCTGTGCGCAGCACGAAGTTCCCAATTTTCTCAGGTTCAGCATGACTACAAACTACATCTTCGTTACGGGCGGGGTGGTCTCCTCCTTGGGTAAAGGTATTGCTGCAGCGTCCGTCGCTGCGCTGCTGGAAGCCCGCGGTCTTAACGTCACCATCATGAAACTGGATCCCTACATCAACGTGGATCCGGGCACCATGAGCCCGACTCAGCATGGTGAAGTGTTTGTGACCGAAGACGGTGCCGAGACCGACCTGGATCTGGGCCACTACGAGCGCTTCATCCGCACCAAGATGACCAAGCGCAACAACTTCACCACCGGCCGCATCTACTCCGACGTTCTGCGTAAAGAGCGTCGTGGTGACTATCTGGGTGCCACCATCCAGGTGATCCCGCACATCACCAACGCCATCAAAGAGCGCGTTGTTGCCGGTGCCGAAGGCCATGACGTGGCCATCGTTGAAGTGGGCGGCACCGTGGGTGACATCGAGTCCCTGCCGTTCCTGGAAGCCCTGCGTCAGCTGGCGGTTGAACTGGGCCGTGAGCGCGCCATGTTCATGCACCTGACCCTGGTACCCTACCTGGCTGCTGCTGGCGAAGTGAAAACCAAGCCGACTCAGCACTCCGTAAAAGAGCTGCTCTCCATCGGTATTCAGCCGGACGTACTGGTGTGCCGTTCCGATCGCGCCATCCCCGCCAATGAGCGCCGCAAGATTGCCCTGTTCTGTAATGTTCAGGAGCGTGCGGTGATCTCCATGAAGGACGTGGACAGCATCTATAAGATCCCTGCTCTGCTGAAGTCTCAGGGTGTGGACGATCTGTTCGTTCAGCGCTTTGGCCTGAGCTGCCCGGATGCCGACCTGAACGAGTGGGAGAAGGTGATCTACGAAGAAGCCAACCCCACTGGTGAAGTGACCATCGGTATGGTCGGCAAATACGTTGAACTGCCTGACGCCTACAAGTCTGTGAATGAAGCGTTGAAGCACGCTGGCTTGAAGAACCGTCTGCAGGTCACCATCAAGTACATCGACTCCCAGGATGTTGAGACCAAGGGCGAAGAAGCCCTGCAGGGCATCGACGGTATTCTGGTACCCGGTGGGTTCGGTGAGCGTGGCGTTGAAGGCAAGATCATGGCCGCCCGCTACGCCCGTGAGCACAACCTGCCTTACTTCGGCATCTGCCTGGGTATGCAGGTGGCACTGATTGAGTACGCCCGTAACGTGGCGGGTCTGAAAGGCGCACACTCCACCGAGTTCGATCCCAAATCCAAGCATCCGGTTGTGGGTCTGATCACTGAGTGGCTGGATGCCGAAGGTAAAGTGGAAGAGCGTACCGAAACCTCTGATCTGGGCGGTACCATGCGTCTGGGTGGCCAACTGTGCCACCTGGTAAAAGGCACCAAGGCCCAAGCGCTGTACGGTTCTGACACCTGTGTTGAGCGTCACCGTCACCGTTATGAAGTGAACAACAACTACCGTGAAGCGCTTGAAAAAGCGGGTCTGGTATTCTCCGGCCTCTCAACCGATAAGAAATTGGTGGAGATGATCGAGATCCCCAGCCATCCTTTCTTCGTGGCTGGGCAGTTCCACCCCGAGTTCACCTCGACGCCGCGCGATGGCCACCCGCTGTTTGAAGGGTTCGTCAAAGCGGCAGGTGAATTCAGCAAAAGCGTAAGCTGAACCTGACTCCATAAGCCGGGCCAATAGGTCCGGCTTTTCTGTTTTTGGAAAAACTGAGGAAGCTAATGATGGCTAAAATCGTCAAGGTACTGGGCCGTGAAGTGATGGACTCCCGCGGTAACCCCACCGTGGAAGCGGAAGTGCATCTGGAAGGCGGCTTTATCGGTATGGCCTGTGCGCCGTCCGGTGCCTCCACCGGCACCCGTGAAGCACTGGAGCTGCGCGACGGCGATAAGTCCCGTTATCTGGGCAAGGGTGTTCTGAAAGCGGTTGGCAACGTCAACGGCCCGATCGCTGAAGCGCTGGTTGGCCAGAATGCTCTGGAGCAGCGTGCCATCGACCAGATGATGATCGATCTGGACGGCACTGAGAACAAAGACAAGCTGGGTGCCAACGCCATCCTGGCTGTGTCACTGGCCAACGCTAAGGCGGCTGCCGCTGCCAAGGGTCTGCCGCTGTACGCTCACATCGCTGAACTCAATGGCACTCCGGGTGTGTACTCCATGCCGCTGCCGATGATGAACATCCTTAACGGTGGTGAGCACGCCGATAACAACGTCGACATCCAGGAGTTCATGATCCAGCCGGTCTCTGCCCCGAACTTCCGTGAAGGTCTGCGCATGGGCGCCGAGATCTTCCACGCGCTGAAGAAGGTGCTGTCTGCCAAGGGTCTGAACACCGCAGTAGGTGACGAAGGTGGCTTTGCTCCCAACCTGGCTTCCAACGCTGACGCGCTGGCAGTAATTAAGGAAGCGGTTGAAGCGGCCGGCTACGTGCTGGGCAGCGACGTTACCCTGGCGCTGGATTGTGCGGCCTCCGAGTTCTACAAGGATGGTCAGTATGTTCTGGCTGGCGAAGGCAAGAGCTTCGATTCCAACGGTTTCTCCGACTACCTGGCGGAGCTGACCAAGCAGTACCCGATCGTCTCCATCGAAGACGGTCTGGATGAGTCCGATTGGGATGGCTGGGCCTACCAGACCGAGATTCTGGGCGATAAGATCCAGCTGGTGGGTGACGACCTGTTCGTAACCAACACCAAGATCCTGAAGCGTGGCATTGAGAACAAGATCGGTAACTCCATTCTGATCAAGTTCAACCAGATCGGTTCTCTGTCCGAGACTCTGGACGCCATCAAAATGGCCAAAGACGCAGGCTTCACTGCGGTGATCTCTCACCGTTCCGGTGAAACTGAAGATGCCACCATTGCTGACCTGGCAGTGGGCACCGCTGCGGGCCAGATCAAAACCGGCTCCCTGTGCCGCTCTGACCGCGTAGCCAAGTACAACCAGCTGCTGCGCATCGAAGAGCATTTGGGTGACAAGGCGCCCTACCGTGGCCGCTCCGAGGTGAACGGCCAGGCCTGAGTCCTGCTGTTTTAACCTACAAAAGCCGCCTTCGGGCGGCTTTTTGCTTTTCTTTTTCCGGAGCTTGCGCCAAGATCTTTGGACATTTGGTTTGAGGCGGTGTGGATGCGGATCTTACTGGTGGTGTTGACCCTGTTGCTGGTGGCACTGCAATACCGACTGTGGGCGGGTGAGAACAGCCTGCGGGAGGTCGTGCGGCTGCGCGAGCAGATCCAGCGGCAGCTGGAGGGAAACTCCGCACTGGTTGAGCGCAACCAGGTCTTGATGCAGGAGATTAAGGACCTGCGCGATGGCCTGGATGCCGTCGAGGAGCGTGCCCGCCATGAGTTGGGTATGGTCCGGGAGGACGAGCAGTTCTATCGGGTGATCCGCCGCCCTCAATCCTGAGTCCCTGGGAGTTCCCATGCCACTGAGTCACACTGATCCGCTCTACGCCGTGGTGCCTGCCGCTGGCGTTGGTAAGCGGATGGGCGCGGATAGGCCCAAGCAGTATCTGCTGCTGAATGACCGCACCATTCTGTCCCATACCCTGTCCGTGCTGCTTAGCCACCCGAGGATCCATAAGGTGATCGTCGCTCTGGGGCCACAGGACGGATATTTTGATGAGCTGGATGAAGCTGCCGACCCGAGTTTGATTCGTGTGGATGGCGGAGCGGAGCGGGCCGACTCGGTACGACTGGCGCTGTCGGCGATCGAGGAGCCCACGGCCTGGGCACTGGTCCATGATGCTGCCCGGCCCTGCCTGAGCCACGACGATATCGATAAGCTGCTGGCCCATCCCGGTGACGAGGGGGCGATTCTGGCAACCCCGGTTCGGGATACCATGAAACGGGCCGGTCACGACGGTGGAATCGATCATACTGTGCCAAGAGAGGATCTCTGGCACGCCCTGACCCCACAGCTGTTTCCAGCCGTGCCCCTGCGTGAGGCACTGATCCGAGCTGAGCAGGATGGCGCGGTGATCACCGACGAAGCCTCCGCCATGGAGCGGGAGGGATGGCATCCGGCACTGGTGGCCGGGCGTCCGGATAACATCAAAATCACGCACCCAGATGATCTGCGCCTGGCGCAGCTGTTTTTAGCCAGTAGAGAGGCAAAGTAATGCGGATCGGACACGGTTTCGACGTACATAAATTTGGCGGTGAAGGTCCCCTGGTCCTGGGTGGCGTTTCCGTTCCTTTTGAGCAGGGTCTGTTGGCCCACTCCGATGGTGACGTTGTGCTTCACGCCATCAGCGATGCGCTGCTGGGGGCACTGGCGCTCGGAGATATTGGCCGCCACTTTCCCGATACGGATCCCGCCTACGCAGGCGCCGACAGCCGGGAACTGCTGCGCCACTGTTACTCACTGGTGCGGGAGAAGGGCTACCGTCTGGGCAACCTTGATGTGACCATCATCGCCCAGGCACCGAAGATGGCTCCCCATATTGATGCCATGCGTGCTCACCTGGCGGCGGACCTTGATGCCGAGTTGGATCGGATCAACGTCAAAGCCACTACCACTGAGCGACTTGGTTTTACTGGCCGTGGCGAGGGGATCGCCACCGAAGCGGTGGTGTTGCTCTGCCATGACTGATTACACATTGCCTGAATGGCACTACCTGCTGGGTGCTCCTGAGTCTGAAGCGGTTATCCGTCGTGAGCCGGAACACTTTCAAGTGGACGAATTGCTGCCCTTCACGCCGGACGGCGCCGGAGAGCACCACCTGTTGCACATCGAAAAGCGCGACCTGACCACCCACCAGTTGGCGAAGATCGTGGCTCGCTTTGCCGATGTCCCGGCTCGTGATGTGAGCTGGGCGGGTCTGAAAGACCGCCATGGTGTGACCCGCCAGTGGCTGTCGGTGCGGATCCCCGGCAAGGTGGACCCGGATTGGGCCCAGTTGAATGACAGCAACATTACGCTGCTGGCGGCGCATCGCCACGGGCGTAAATTGCGCACCGGAGCGCTGCTGGGCAATCGCTTCAAAATTGCGCTTTCCAGCGTCACTCATCCGGAAGCGCTGGAGACCCGCCTGGCGGAAGTGCTCAAGGGCGTGCCCAACTACTATGGTGAGCAGCGCTTTGGCCATGGTGGCATGAACGTAGCCCGCGCTGCCGAGATGTTTGGCGGGCGTAAAGTCAAAGACCGCAACAAGCGCAGCATCTACCTGTCTGCTGCTCGCAGCTTCCTGTTTAACAAAGTGGTCTCAGCCCGTCTGGCTCAGCACGGCCTGACCCCGCTGGGGGGGGATGCCGTGATGCTCTCCGGCAGCAACAGTTTCTTTGTGGCCGAGCAGTGGGACGCAGCGCATCTGACCCGCCTGCTGGAAGGGGACATCGATCTTTCGGCGCCTCTGCCGGGGGATGGTGAGTTGCATAGCCAGGGCGCAGCGCAAGCTTTTGAACAGTCTGTCCTGGCCGACTTCCCGACACTGTGTGATGGACTGAAGAGCGCCAGAGTGGATCCGGACCGACGCCGATTGCTGCTCAAGCCAGAGCAGTTCCGTCATCATTGGGACGGTGACCTGTTGTGGCTGGAGTTCGTCCTGCCTGCGGGGGCATTTGCCACCAGTATCCTACGTGAGCTGGTTCGCTACCAGGATGCGCAAGCCATTGAGATGCGGTCAGAAATCGAATAACAATAGGCAGGTTATGAAGATCTTAGTCAGCAACGATGATGGCGTGCACGCACCGGGGATCAAAGCCCTGTCTGATGCTTTGTCCGCCATTGCCGAAACCACGACGGTTGCTCCAGACCGGAATTGCTCAGGGGCGTCAAACTCATTGACGCTCACCAACCCGTTGCGCGCCCAGCGCCTTGATAACGGCTATTACCAGGTGAACGGTACTCCCACCGACTGTGTGCATCTTGCGATCCGCGAACTGATGGAAGGGGAGCCTGATCTGGTGGTGTCCGGCATTAATGCCGGGGCCAATCTGGGCGACGATACCCTCTACTCCGGTACCGTGGCAGCGGCGATGGAGGGGCGTCACCTGGGCCTGCCCACCATTGCGGTATCTCTGGTGGGGCGCAAGCTGGAGCACTATGACACCGCGGCGGCGATCACCGCTCGCATTGTCCAAGGATTGCTGGCTAATCCTCTGCCCAAAGAGCAGATCCTCAATATCAATGTTCCCGATCTGCCACTGGAGCAGATCCAGGGGATTCAGGTGACCCGTCTTGGCGCACGCCATAAAGCGGAAGGGATGGTGAAAACACAGGATCCCGCTGGCCGTGACATCTACTGGCTGGGCCCTCCGGGCAGTGAACAGGATGCCGGTGAGGGCACAGACTTCTATGCTGTTGCCAATGGTTTTGTCTCCGTTACGCCACTGACGGTCGACCTGACGGCCCACAGCCAGTTGCCCACCCTGACCCGGTGGTTTGAGCAACTATGAGTGCACGCGCTTTGGCTTACGGCAGTCGTCTGGTTCAGCAACTTCAGAGTGGGGGGATCCGGGATCCTCGTGTACTTGAGGCGATCGCTACTGTTCCTCGTCACCTGTTTGTTGATGGTGGGCTGGCACCGCGCGCCTGGGAAAACACCGCTCTGCCTATCGGACAGGGCCAGACCATCTCTCAACCCTATATCGTGGCATTGATGACCGAGCTGCTGCTGCAGCGTCTGGGTCCAGGCCCGGTTCTGGAGGTGGGGACAGGCTCCGGCTATCAGGCGGCGGTATTGGCCAGTCTGGTGCCGCAGCTTTGCACGGTGGAGCGGATTAAGAGCCTGCAGATCCAGGCCCGCCGTCGTCTGAAGCAGTTGGATCTCCACAACATCGCCTTCAAGTACGGCGATGGCTGGCAGGGGTGGACAAGCAAAGCCCCCTTCGGCGGCATTCTGGTGACTGCAGCGGCCAGTGAAGTGCCCACCGCATTGCTTGAGCAACTTGCGGAAGGGGGACGGATGGTGATTCCGGTAGGCGGTCAGTACCAGGTGCTGAGAGTGATCGACAAGATCGATGGCGAGTTACACACTCAGGATGTGGAAGCGGTGCGCTTTGTTCCTCTGGTACCGGGGGACACCGAGTAGATGGTTGAGCAGGCCCGTAGCTGGCCCTTTCCCGCTGTTGCGCGCCTGGGGGTAATGACACTGGTGTGCTGGCTTGGCGGCTGTTCTCTGCAGCAGCCACCGGCTCCGGTGGAAACCCTCTATGCGGGACAGACCTATCGGGAACGTGAGCGCGGCAGCCTGCAGAGCCAGAGCTATACCGTAAAAGCGGGGGACACCCTCTATTCCATTGCCTGGGCCTCGGACCAGGACTTCCGCACTTTGGCTCAGCGTAATGGTTTGAGTGCGCCTTACGTCATCCACCCTGGTCAGACCATAAAACTGAGTGGTTCGGTAACAAAAACACACAATTCATCAACAGCAACTCCGTCCAGGCCTGCTACTCCCAAACCCAGTGGTGGCGCGGCCTCTACAGGTCAAGTTGCTAAATCATCCACAGAAAACGGACAAAACAAATCGGTTGATCCCGCCTCGCAGCCTAGTTATGCTGGTTCTGCGCCTTCACAAACGGGCAACAATAATAATGCTGCCTCGGTGACGGCGTCGCGCGACACCGCATTGCCGAATCGCGTTGCCCAGTGGCGATGGCCCGTTCAGGGGAAAATCATACGCCGTTTTTCAGCCACGGAGCAGGGCAACAAAGGGCTCGATATTGCTGCCGCCACCGGGACACCGGTGACCAGCTCTGCCGAGGGGCGGGTGGTGTACGCAGGGAGCGCGCTGCGCGGGTATGGCAAGCTGATCATCATCAAACACTCCGATGAGTTTCTTAGTGCCTATGCCCACAACAGCCGGATCCTGGTGAAAGAAAAACAAAGGGTCAGCGCCGGACAGAAGATCGCCGAAGTGGGCAGCACAGATGCCGACAGGCCAATGTTGCACTTCGAGATCCGATACAAAGGCAAGTCAGTTGATCCGCTACGCTATTTACCCCGTCAATGAGGGGAGTTGGGTTGTCAGAACAAGGAGGAACACCGTGAGAACAAACTAGGTTTGGGACAAACTGGGAGATTAGCCAATGAATCGCAAGAGCAACGCTTTTGATGATATGGCTGCCGTCGATTTAAGCTGTACTGGGGTTGTGGGGACCTCGGAAGGGATCGAAGCCAACGAAAACGAGGCAACTGCCTCATCCAACATTGATCAACTGGTCCAGGACGATCTTCAGAAGAACCTGGATGCGACTCAGTTGTACCTCAGCGAAATCGGGTTTTCCCCGTTGCTGACGGCCGAAGAAGAAGTCTATTACGCCCGTCGGGCTCAGCGTGATTGCGCTAAGTCGCGCAACCGCATGATCGAAAGTAACCTCCGCCTGGTGGTCAAGATTGCCCGCCGCTACAACAATCGTGGTCTGGCACTGCTGGATCTGATCGAAGAGGGCAACCTGGGCCTGATCCGAGCGGTGGAGAAGTTCGATCCCGAGCGTGGATTCCGTTTCTCAACCTATGCCACCTGGTGGATCCGCCAGACCATTGAACGGGCCATCATGAACCAGACCCGAACGATCCGTCTGCCCATCCATGTGGTGAAGGAACTGAACGTCTACCTGCGCACGGCCAGGGAGCTGGCTCATACCCTGGATCACGAGCCGACGGCCGAAGAGATCGCCATGAAGCTGGATAAACCGGTGGAAGATGTCAGCCGGATGCTCAAGCTGAATGAGAAGATCAGCTCGGTGGATACGCCGATTGGCGGAGACTCCGATAAGGCTTTGTTGGATGTGATTGCCGATGATGACCGCGTTTGCCCTGAAGTTCAGGCGCAGGACGATGACATCAATGGATCCGTTGTACGTTGGTTGGGAGAGTTGAACTCGAAACAGAGGGAAGTTCTGGCACGCCGCTTTGGTTTGCTGGGTTATGAGCCTTCTACCCTTGAGGATGTGGGACGTGAGATCGGACTGACCCGTGAGCGGGTAAGACAGATCCAGGTCGAAGCCTTACGGCGACTGCGTGAGCTGATTGGTGCGCAGGGCCTGTCGGTAGAATCCCTGTTCAAACCGTAACGACAACCTGACCAAAAACGCCGCCTGACCACGATTGTGGAGGCGGCGTTTTTTATTGGCTCAATGCCGGATTCAGAGCTGCCCTTTCAGACGGTAGAGCAGGTCCAGAGCCTGACGGGGAGTGAGGGAGTCAGGATCAACCCGTTCCAGCGCGTCAACAACCGGGTGCGGTTCTGGCAGCAGGGGCAGTTGGCCGTTCGGTGCGAGGGCAGCGGCTCCGCTTACGGGCTGCTGCTCCAACTGAGACAGGCGCTGCTTGGCTGCATAGACCACCGCTTTCGGCACCCCGGCCAGGGCGGCAACCTGCAGGCCGTAGCTGCGGCTGGCCGGTCCCTCCTGAACCGCGTGCATAAAGGCGATGGTATCGCCATGCTCAACCGCATCCAGATGGACATTGTGTACGCCTTCCAACTGGGCCGGCAGTTCCGTCAGCTCAAAGTAGTGGGTGGCGAACAGCGTCATCGACTGGATCTGGCTGGCCAGATGCTGGGCCGCTGCCCAGGCCAGTGACAGACCGTCATAGGTCGAAGTGCCTCGACCAATCTCATCCATCAGAACCAGACTGCGGTCGGTGGCGTTATTCAGAATGTTGGCGGTCTCGGTCATCTCAACCATAAAGGTGGAGCGGCCGGACGCCAGGTCATCCGAGGCGCCAATCCGGGTGAAGATGCGATCCACCGGGCCGACGACAGCGTGCTCGGCCGGGACAAAACTGCCGATGTGAGCCATCAGGGTAATGAGCGCGGTCTGGCGCATATAGGTCGACTTACCGCCCATGTTGGGGCCGGTCACGATCAGCATGCGGCGCTCGGGTGAAAGCAGAACCGGGTTGGCGATAAAGGGTTCACTCATCACCTGCTCAACCACCGGGTGGCGGCCGCCATCGATCTGAATGCCCGGCTGCTCACTCAAGTGTGGGCGGTGGTAGTCCAGGGTATCCGCTCGTTCTGCCAGGTTCTGCAATACGTCCAGTTCGGCACAGGCAAAAGCGGACTCCTGCAGCGCGGGCAGAACCGGAAGCAGCAGATCAAACAGCTCTTCGTACAGGCGCTTCTCCAGGGCCAATGCCTGACTCTGGCTGGTCAGCACCTTGTCTTCCAGCTCCTTCAACTCCGGCACAATATAGCGCTCGGTATTCTTCAGAGTCTGGCGGCGGACGTAGTTGGCGGGCACCAGCGTGGATTGCGCCCGGCTGACTTCAATAAAGAAGCCGTGCACCTTGTTGTAGCCGACTTTCAGGGTCGCGATGCCACTGCGCTCCCGCTCCTGCTGCTCCAGTTGGGTCAGGAAGTCGGTAGCGCCCTGAGACAATGCACGCAGTTCATCCAGCTCTGCGTTATACCCTTCGGCCAGCACTCCACCATCGCGGATCACCACCGGCGGGTTCTCTTTGATGGCCCGGGTCAGCAGGTCCAACTCCTCCGGGAACTCCCCAAGCTGGTTGTGTAATTGTGCCAGTTGGCGACCGGGCAACTGGGTCATCAACTCCCGCAGGAGCGGCAGTTGTCCCAAAGCCTGACGTAGGCGGGTCAGATCGCGGGGGCGGGCGCTGCGCAGCGCCAGGCGTGCCAGTACACGCTCCAGATCGCCGACCGGTTTCAGCTGTTCGGAGAGCTCAACGAAGGCGGCCTGATCCTTGATGCAGCTGACACTGTCGAGACGTCCCTCAAGCACACTGCGCTGGGTGAGCGGTTGATGCAGCCAGCGTTTGAGCAGACGGGAACCCATGGCAGTGGTGGTACGATCCAGTACTGACGCCAGGGTATTGTCAAAACCGCCAGCCAGGTTCTGGGTCAACTCCAGGTTCTTGCGGGTGGCGGCATCCAGCACAATGGCACTGCCATCCTGCTCTTTAATCAGGGCCCGGATGTGGGGCAGGGCGGTGCGCTGCGTATCCTTGACGTACTGCATCAGACAGCCTGCGGCGCAGAGTGCGCGCTCCGCCTGTTCAACGCCAAAGCCGGTCAGGTCCCGGGTGCCAAACTGATCGTTCAACAGGGCGCGGGCGGTGCCCAGTTCAAACTCCCACTCGGGACGGCGGCGGCACCCTTTGATGTGCTCAATCAACGCCATTTTCGGGAACAGCTCCGGATAGAGCAGTTCCGCCGGGCGGGTGCGTTGCAGCTCCGCTTGCAGGGCCTCATCGTCGGCCAGTTCGTTCACCACAAAACGGCCGGAGGCGATATCCAGTGTGGCGAAGCCGTATTGACCACGGGATTCATACACCGCGGCCAGCAGATTATCCTGCCGCTCCTGCAGCAGGGCTTCATCGGTCACTGTACCCGGTGTGACAATCCGCACTACCTGGCGCTCGACCGGACCTTTACTGGTGGCCGGGTCGCCGATCTGTTCGCAGATGGCGACGGAAACACCCTGTTGAACCAACCGAGCGAGATAGCCCTCCACCGCATGGTAGGGGACTCCGGCCATGGGGATGGGATCGCCGCCGGAGTGGCCGCGGGCAGTAAGGGAGATGTCGAGCAGCTCGGCGGCCCGTTTGGCGTCGTCAAAAAACAGCTCGTAGAAATCCCCCATGCGGTAAAACAGCAACACGTCGGGATGCTGGGCCTTGATGGTCAGGTACTGACGCATCATTGGGGTGTGCTGTTCCAAGTTGGCCGGGCTGCGCTGGGTCACGAGGTCTCCTGAAGACGAAAGAAAGCTAGCCCGCTATGATACCCAAAATTACCGCCGCTGCAGGGGCGATGGCGGGGAAATTTACCTCGTTTCGCGCAATTGCCAATCAACCAGGGTTGATACTGTATGATTGTACAGTATACTACTGGCATTACATCGAATCCTGTCGCCGCCAAGGCATCTTTTCTGGAGCTTTAAATGGACGAGAACAAAAAACGCGCCCTAAGTGCTGCACTGGGTCAGATCGAGAAGCAGTTTGGCAAAGGGTCCATCATGCGTCTTGGCGATGCGACCACTCTGGACATCGAGTCCGTGTCCACCGGCTCTCTGGGTCTGGACATTGCTCTGGGTATTGGCGGCCTGCCGTATGGCCGTATTGTTGAGATCTACGGCCCGGAATCTTCCGGTAAAACCACCCTGACTCTGCAGGTGATTGCAGAAGCGCAGAAGCAGGGCAAGACCTGTGCCTTCGTTGACGCCGAGCACGCGCTGGATCCGGTTTACGCCGAGAAGCTGGGTGTGAACGTCGAGGAGCTGCTGGTGTCTCAGCCGGACACCGGTGAACAGGCTCTGGAGATCTGCGACATGCTGGTGCGCTCCGGCGCGGTTGATGTGGTTATCGTTGACTCCGTTGCTGCACTGACTCCGAAAGCGGAGATTGAGGGCGAGATGGGGGATTCCCACGTTGGCCTGCAAGCCCGTCTGATGTCTCAGGCTCTGCGTAAGCTGACCGCTAACATCAAGCGCTCCAACACTCTGTGCGTGTTCATCAACCAGATCCGTATGAAGATCGGTGTGATGTTCGGCAGCCCGGAGACCACCACCGGTGGTAACGCGCTGAAGTTCTACGCCTCCGTTCGTCTGGACATCCGCCGTATCGGTGCGGTGAAGGATGGCGACGAGGTTGTGGGTAACGAAACCCGCGTTAAGGTTGTGAAGAACAAGGTTTCCCCGCCGTTCAAACAGGCTGAGTTCCAGATCCTTTACGGTGAAGGTACCTCCAAAGAGGGTGAGCTGATCGACCTGGGCGTTCAGCAGAAGCTGATTGAGAAGTCCGGTGCCTGGTACAGCTACCAGGGCGAGAAGATCGGCCAGGGCAAAGCCAACAGCATCCGCTTCCTGAAAGAGAACGTGGCCATCGCCAACGAGGTTGAGCAGCAACTGCGGGCTCAACTGCTGCTGAAGGCAGCACCGAAGAGCGAAGAGGAAGACGAAGTCGAGGCGCCGGAGCTGGGCTAAACGCCATGGCGAAAGAGCCACAGGACCGGGATCCGGTTGCTGCTGCGGTGGGACTGCTGTCCCGCCGTGATCATAGCCGCGAGGAGTTAAAGCGAAAGCTGCGCTCCCGCGGCTTTGTCGTTTCCGACATAGATAAAGCCATAGAGCGGGTCGATGAGTGGGGTTACCTCAATGACGCCCGCTTTGCCGAGGGCTTTGTTCGTTATCGCTCCGGGCGCGGCCTGGGGCCTATTCGACTGGCCAATGAACTGCGAGAGCGGGGGGTCTCTTCAGACCTGATCCGACAAACTTTCGCCGAGGCTGAGCAAGATTGGTTTGCCCTCTGTCTCGAGGTCTGCGAACGCAAGTTTGGCAACCCCGTACCCACAGATTTCAAGGCCCGGGCCAAGGTGCAACGCTACCTGGCTTACCGGGGCTTCGACATGGAACAGATCCGCTACGCCCTCGAGTCACTGCGCGGCTGACGGTAAAAAACGCGATACGGCTGGATATCTGCTGCCTTGGTGCTGGTTTGAGCAGGAGGGTTGCGGATATAATTGGCCGTTTACATAGCTTGCTGGCACTCGCCAGCGCTTACTGTCAGTTTTTTCAGGATGACCTCATGCACATGACCACCGCCGAGATCCGGACCGCGTTCCTGGAGTATTTCCGTTCTCAAGGCCACGAAGTGGTGGCATCCAGCTCCCTGGTGCCCCATAACGATCCCACGCTGCTGTTCACCAATGCCGGTATGAACCAGTTCAAGGATTGTTTCCTCGGTGCTGAGCAACGGGCGTACACTCGCGCGACAACCGCACAGCGTTGCGTACGTGCGGGTGGCAAGCACAATGACCTGGAAAATGTTGGCTTTACCGCTCGTCACCATACTTTCTTTGAGATGCTGGGTAACTTCAGCTTTGGTGACTACTTCAAGCAGGACGCCATCAAATACGCCTGGCAGTTCCTGACTGAAGTTCTGCAGCTGCCCAAAGAGAAGCTGTGCGTTACCGTTTACCACTCCGATGACGAAGCCTTCGACATCTGGAACAAAGAGATCGGCATTGCGGCGGAGAACATCATCCGCATCGGCGATAAGCCGGGCAAACCCGCCTACACCTCTGACAACTTCTGGCAGATGGGCGACACCGGTCCGTGTGGCCCCTGCACCGAGATCTTCTACGATCACGGCGACCACATCTGGGGCGGCCGTCCGGGCACGCCAGAAGAGGATGGTGATCGCTTTATCGAGATCTGGAACATCGTATTCATGCAGTTCAACCGTCACGCTGACGGCACCATGGAGCCGCTGCCCAAGCCCTCTGTGGATACCGGCATGGGTATCGAGCGTGTGGCAGCCATCATGCAGGGTGGCCACTCCAACTACGACATCGACATCTTCCAGCGTCTGATCAAGAAAGCGGCGGAAGTGACCGGCACCACTGATCTGGACAACAAGTCCCTGCGCGTTGTGGCAGACCACATCCGTTCCTGTGCCTACCTGATTGTTGATGGTGTTATGCCCTCCAACGAAGGCCGTGGTTACGTACTGCGTCGCATTATCCGTCGTGCCATCCGTCATGGCCGCAAACTGGGCGCGACCGACACCTTCTTCTACAAGCTGGTTGGTGAACTGGCGGACGCCATGGGCGCTGCCGGTGAAGAGCTGAAGCAGCAAAAAGCTGTGGTGGAAAAGGTACTGCGCATCGAAGAGGAAAACTTTGCCCGCACTCTGGATCGCGGTATCCAGCTGCTGAATGACGCGCTGGATAACCTGGAAGGTGAAGTGCTGGACGGTGCCACCGTATTCAAGCTTTACGACACCTACGGTTTCCCTGCGGATCTGACCAACGATGTGGCCCGTGAACGTGGCTTCACCATCGACGAAGATGGCTTCGAAGTGGAGATGGAGCAGCAGCGTCAGCGCGCACGCGATGCCGGTCAGTTTGGTACCGATTACTCCAAGGTGGTCAGCATTGACGGTGAGAGCGTCTTCACCGGCTACGACCGCACCGACGATCAGGGCCAACTGATGGCGATCCTGGTGGACGGCAACGAAGTGGACAGTCTGTCTGGTGAGATGGGTACCGAAGCGGTACTGGTTCTGGACCAATCTCCCTTCTACGCCGAGTCCGGCGGTCAGGTGGGTGACACCGGTGTGATCCGCACCGAATCCGGCGAGTTTGAAGTGACCGATACCCAGAAGCTGGGCAACGCCATTGCTCACAAGGGCAAACTGGTTTCCGGTCAGTTCCAGCGTGGTGAGACCGCCACCGCCGAAGTAGATGCCGGTCGTCGTGACGCGATTCGTCTGAACCACTCTGCAACCCACCTGCTGCACGCGGCACTGCGTAACCTGCTGGGTGATCACGTGGCTCAGAAGGGCTCTCTGGTGATGGCCGATCGTCTGCGTTTTGACTTCTCTCACTTTGAAGGGGTTACCGGTGAAGAGCTGGTTGCCATCGAAAATCAGGTGAACGAGCAGATCCGCGCTAACCTTGCCATTGAAACAGAGCTGATGGAGATCGAGGCTGCCAAGGCTGCCGGTGCCATGGCACTCTTCGGTGAGAAGTACGACGACCAGGTTCGTGTACTCTCCATGGGCGACTACTCCATCGAACTGTGTGGCGGTACCCACGCCAAGCGCACCGGCGACATCGGCTTCTTCAAGATCATCTCTGAGGGCGGTATCGCTGCTGGCATCCGTCGTATTGAGGCGGTGAGCGGGCAGGGTGCCGTAGCGTTTGCTCGTGGCCAGGAAGCGCAGTTGCTGGAAACCGCGACTCTGGTCAAGGGGGACGCGCAAAGTGTCGCTTCTAAGGTTAAGGGGCTGCTGGACAAGAACCGGCAGCTGGAAAAAGAACTGGAGCAGCTGAAACAGAAGCTGGCTTCTGCCGCCAGTGCCAACCTGGTGGACAGCGCCATTGAGATCGGTGGCGCCAAAGTCCTGATCAGCCAACTGGAGAACGCTGACAGCAAAGCCCTGCGTGGTATGGTCGATGACCTGAAAAACCAACTGGGCAGCGGCATTGTGCTGCTGGGTAATGTTGCTGATGGCAAAGTGGGCCTGATCGCGGGTGTGACCAAAGACCTGACCGGTCAGGTCAAAGCTGGTGAACTGGTCAACCTGGTGGCTCAACAGGTTGGTGGCAAAGGGGGCGGTCGCCCCGATATGGCCATGGCCGGTGGCACCGATGCTGCAGCTCTGCCTGCGGCACTGGAAGCGGCGAAAACCTGGCTGGCTGAAAAGCTGTAATTGGACCTGTCTGTGTCTCTTTTTGTACAGAAGTTTGGTGGTACCTCAGTGGGCTCTTTTGAGCGCATTGAGGCCGTCGCCGACCGAATTGCCCGCAGTGCTCGCGCTGGCCACCAACTGGTGGTCGTGTTGTCGGCCATGGCGGGTGAAACTAACCGTTTATTGTCGTTGGCCAAGCAGGTCTCGGCGACCCCCTGCCCCCGGGAACTGGATATGCTGGTCAGTACCGGCGAGCAGATCTCCATCGCCCTGATGGCGATGGCTCTGCAGAAGCGGGGCCTGAAGGCTCAGTCTCTGCTGGGCGAGCAGGTGGGTATCCTGACCGACGAACGCCACGGCAGAGCCCGAATCAGGGAAGTGGAAACCGAGCGTCTTAAAAGCATGCTGGCGGATGGGATCATCCCCATCGTGGCAGGCTTTCAGGGACGTTGCGGTAACAACCAGGTGACCACATTGGGTCGGGGTGGCTCAGACACCACGGCGGTGGCCATCGCCGCAGCCTTGCGGGCTGATGAGTGCCAGATCTTCACCGACGTGGATGGGGTGTACACCACCGATCCCCGGGTGGAGCCCAAGGCACGTAAGATGAAGACGATTACCTTCGAAGAGATGCTGGAACTGTCCAGCCTTGGCGCGAAGGTGCTGCAGATCCGTTCCGTGGAGTATGCTGGTCGTTACAATGTGCCACTGCGTGTGCTGTCGAGCTTCCGCGATGGAGAGGGCACTCTGATCACCTACGAGGAGGATGCCATGGATGCACCCGTCGTTTCAGGTATCGCGTTCAGTCGTGATGAAGCCAGTTTGACACTGGTTGGTGTGCCGGATGCCGCCAATGTGGCAGCGACGATTTTGACGCCCATCGGTGACGCCGGCATTGACGTCGATATGATCGTTCAAACCGCGACCGGAGACGGTAAAGCTGACTTCACCTTTACCGTTGCCAGGAATGATCTGGATCAGGCACGGGCGCTGTTATCGCCGGTTTTGCCCCAGTTAGGGGTGGCCACGATTCGCAGCGATGATACGCTGTGCAAAGTGTCTGTCGTCGGGGTGGGAATGAAAAACCACTCTGGCGTTGCCAGCCAGATGTTCCAGACTTTGGGACAGGAAGGGATCAGCATCTCCTTGATCGCCACCTCCGAGATCAAAATCTCCGTGGCAATCGACGAGAAGTACCTGGAGTTGGCGGTTCGTAGCCTACACCAGTCATTTAATCTGGATGAGGGGGAGTAAATCTCCCCTAGTGGCTATAGATTTAATCTGGTCTAACTTTATAATACTGCTGAAAGATTCAACCGCCGCTGCGGAATGAGTTGGAGATAGAGGAGCAATAGAATGCTGATTTTGACTCGCCGTGTTGGCGAAACCTTGATGATTGGTGACGAAGTCACCGTGACCGTACTGGGTGTAAAAGGCAACCAGGTACGTATCGGCGTGAATGCTCCGAAAGAGGTTTCTGTTCACCGCGAAGAGATTTACATGCGCATCCAGGCCGAGAAAGACGGCGGCGCTGCCCCCAGCGGCAACTTCTGAGTTTAGAAAGGCCGGCGAATTCGCCGGTTTTTTTCTGCCTGTTGATCCGAGAGGGCATCTGGCAGCCCCTCCCCAGCTTCCCTGCCACACCCCTCTTTTTCACCCTGTTTTGGTGGCAAAAACGGCGCCTGTTGAGTGCGTTGACACCACCTTGGTGGAATTCCGTGCAAACGCGATCTTGGCGCAGAAAAAGCGTTTGACTTATTTCCCTTAGCCCGTAATATACGCCCCACGAAACGGTGAGGTGGCCGAGTGGCTGAAGGCGCGCCCCTGCTAAGGGCGTATACCGACAGGTATCGAGGGTTCGAATCCCTCCCTCACCGCCATTGCGCGTCCGTAGCTCAGCTGGATAGAGTACCTGGCTACGAACCAGGCGGTCGGAGGTTCGAATCCTCCCGGACGCGCCACTATTCCCGGAGCCGCGCAGAGCGCGGCTCCTTGGTTTTCTAAGGATGGAAACCACATCAAATTACGCATCCGTAGCTCAGCTGGATAGAGTACCTGGCTACGAACCAGGCGGTCGGAGGTTCGAATCCTCCCGGATGCGCCATCTTCAGTCGGCACTTGCCGACCGGTGCGGGCGGTAAAGGAACAAGCCAGGCACTATACTTCGCCACCAGTGCGAACCACAAGTTTGATGCGCGTCCGTAGCTCAGCTGGATAGAGTACCTGGCTACGAACCAGGCGGTCGGAGGTTCGAATCCTCCCGGACGCGCCATCTTCCCCCAAGTGGCTGGGGTAATTGCCACACCGATGCGCGTCCGTAGCTCAGCTGGATAGAGTACCTGGCTACGAACCAGGCGGTCGGAGGTTCGAATCCTCCCGGACGCGCCATCTTCCCCCAAGTGGCTGGGGTAACTGCCACACCGATGCGCGTCCGTAGCTCAGCTGGATAGAGTACCTGGCTACGAACCAGGCGGTCGGAGGTTCGAATCCTCCCGGACGCGCCATCTTCCTAAACCCGGCCTTTGGCCGGGTTTTTTGCATTCAGGGTGCGTTGGTCGGATTGCCGGCCTGCGCGCAGAGCGCTCCGGCGTTCAGGCGGCGCAAGCCAAACGGTTGGCTTGCTGCTCTCTGCCTTTACCCTCCCGGACGCGCCATCTTCCTAAACCCGGCCTTTGGCCGGGTTTTTTGCATTCAGAGCGCTTTCCCGCATCACTCAAGCTCTCCCCCTCTTCATTTGGCTTGCGTCTGCTCCCCCGTTGGAATCATCTATTTGCCCGGCTGGCCCGGAATACTCACTCAGCCGCCTAGTGGTAAGACCAATTTGTTTTTGTGGTTCTGTGTTCTCTAATTGCCTGATTTAAAAATACTGAATTGGTATAACCAACAGACGGGTGGTCAGATTGGCTTTGACATGATTATGCGCATCGTGTGAATATCGATGCCCTGTTGCTGGAATGTTATGGAGCTGACATGGAGACACTCACACCACTTTTGACCCAGGCTGCCGGACTGATGGTGATGGGGATGGTTCTGGTGTTTGCGTTTCTGGGCTGTTTGGTTATGGCCCTGAAAGTGATGGCCCGGTTGTTTGCTCCGGCTCCGAAATCGGAAGCCACCACAAGGGAAGACGGCGCTGTCGATCCCACGCTGATCGCCGCCATCGGTGCTGCGATTCATGCTCACCGCCGTGCCACTGAACGATAAGGAGAACCCATGAAGCCTACCCCCCTGGCACTGACTGACGTGGTGTTGCGTGATGCACACCAATCTCTGCTGGCTACCCGAATGCGTCTGGAGGATATGCTACCAGTCGCGGAACAACTGGATCGCGTTGGCTACTGGTCTCTGGAAAGTTGGGGCGGCGCCACGTTTGATGCGTGCATTCGCTATCTTGGTGAAGATCCCTGGTACCGGATCCGGGCCCTGAAGGAGGCGATGCCAAATACTCCGCAACAGATGCTGCTCCGAGGGCAGAACTTGCTGGGCTATCGCCACTATGCGGATGATGTCGTCGAGGCCTTTGTAGAACGTGCCTATGCCAGCGGTGTGGAGGTGTTCCGCATCTTTGACGCCCTAAATGATACCCGCAATCTGGAAACCGCCATCCGTGCGGTGAATGCGGTGGGCGGGCATGCTCAGGGCACCCTCTCCTACACAACCTCTCCGGTCCACACATTGGAAAGCTGGGTGACGCTGGCCAAAGCGCAGGAAGCACTGGGGTGTCAATCGCTCTGCATTAAGGATATGGCCGGTTTGCTGACACCGCAGGCCGCCTTCGAACTGATCTCGGCGCTGAAGAGTGAAACGTCACTGCCCATCGCCATGCAGTGCCACGCGACCACCGGGCTGTCGACCGCCACCTATCAGAAAGCGATCGACGCAGGCATCGATGTACTGGATACCGCCATTTCGTCGATGAGCATGACCTATGGCCATACCGCCACGGAAACGGTTATGGCGATGGTGGCCGGGACGGAACGGGACACCGGCTATGACCCCGCTGCGCTGGCGCCCATCGCTCAGCATTTCCGTCAGGTTCGTACCAAATACGCTCAGTTTGAGGGCAGCCTCAAAGGGGTCGACGCCCGCATTCTGACGGCGCAGGTACCCGGCGGCATGCTCACCAATATGGAGAACCAGCTTAAGGAGCAGGGCGCACTGGATCGACTTGATGAGGTGCTTGAGGAGATCCCACGGGTGCGTAAGGAGCTTGGTTACCTGCCACTGGTGACGCCCACCTCCCAGATTGTTGGTACACAGGCGGTGCTGAATATCCTAACGGGCCAGCGTTACCAGAGCATCACCAAGGAAACCCAGGGCGTACTGCGTGGCGAATATGGTCGAACGCCCGCGCCGGTAGATGAAGCGCTGCAAGCCAAGGTACTGGACGGTCAGGCACCGATAACCGGACGCCCCGCCGACGAACTGGCGCCCGAAATCCCGCGACTGACGGAAGAGCTGACGCAGATCGCCGGTAAAGAAGGTATCGAACTGGCGGACACGGTGCTTGATGACGTACTGACCTACGCCCTGTTCCCGCAGATTGGTCGTAAGTTTCTGGCCAATCGCCACTGCCCGGAGGCGTTTGAGCCTGTCCCGGATCCAGCTAAGTCGAAAGTGGCTGACAGCGCGCCCGTCGCGCCGGCTCAGCCCGCCACCTATCAAGTGCGGGTCAATGGCCAAAACTTCACGGTGGAGGTGTCCGAAGGGGGAGAACTGACCCGTATCGAGCCTGCTGCGCCAGCGCCTGCCGCAGACCCGGTGAGTGCTCCGGCGTCGCAACCGAGCAGTGTGCTCAATGCTCCTCTGGCGGGCAACATCTTCAAAGTACTGGTGGGCCCGGGCCAGCAGGTCAACGCTGGTGAAGTGGTGATGGTGATGGAAGCGATGAAGATGGAGACGGAGATCCGGGCCAGTGATACCGGCCAGGTGCATCAGTTGCATGTCAAAGAGGGGGACAGCGTGTCCGTTGGTGATCCCCTGGTGAGCCTGGCTTAAGGAGCGGTTGTGGAGGGATTCAACGCATTTTGGCTGCAGACCGGTCTGGCCAACTTTAGCTTGGGGCAGGGCATCATGATGGCAGTTGGCGCGACGCTGCTCTATCTGGCCATTGTCCGCCGTTTTGAACCGTTGTTGCTGCTGCCCATCGGGTTTGGTGCGATTCTGGCCAACATTCCCGGCGGCGGTTTTAACGAGCCGGGAGGGTTGCTGTATTACGCCTACCACGTGGGGATTGAGAGCGGTGTCTTTCCGTTGCTGATCTTCCTCGGTGTCGGTGCGATGACCGATTTTGGTGCTCTGATTGCCAATCCCCGCACGCTCTTTCTGGGGGCGGCGGCCCAGTTCGGTATCTTTGCCACCCTGCTGGGGGCGATCGCACTGAACCTGGTGCCCGGCTTCTCCTTTACCCTGGAGGACGCTGCGGCCATCGCCATCATTGGTGGGGCGGATGGGCCTACTGCCATCTTCCTGGCCTCAAAGCTGGCGCCGGATCTGCTCGGTGCCATCGCCGTTGCGGCGTACTCCTATATGGCACTGGTGCCCCTGATTCAGCCACCCATCATGAAGGCTTTGACCACTGAAGCCGAGCGTCGCATTGAGATGGCGCAACTGCGGGAAGTCAGCAAGCAGGAGAAGATTCTGTTTCCGCTCCTGGTTCTGGGCCTGACCATTTTGTTCCTCCCTCCTGCGACCCCACTGGTCGGGATGTTCTGTCTGGGCAACCTGATGCGGGAAGCGGGCGTGGTGGATCGCCTCTCCAACACGGCACAGAATGAGCTGATCAACATCGTTACCATCTTCCTGGGTCTGGCGGTAGGGTCCAAACTCTCTGCCGACAAGTTCCTCACTGTAAACACACTGGGAATTCTGGCTCTGGGGGCGGTGGCTTTTGCCGTAGGGACGGCAGCGGGCGTACTGTTGGCCAAGCTGATGTGCCGACTCAGCGGGGGTAAAGTGAATCCGTTGATTGGCGCGGCGGGCGTGTCTGCCGTGCCGATGGCGGCACGAGTGGTGAATAAGGTGGGTCTGGAAGCCAACCCTCACAACTTCCTGCTGATGCACGCGATGGGCCCCAATGTGGCTGGCGTGCTGGGCAGCGCAGTGGCTGCCGGTGTGCTGCTGGCGGTACTCGGGTAAACCTCAACTACATCGACTGGGTGTTGGTGAGCCACAACAGCAGGCTCATCACGCCCAGCAGTCCGGCGGAAAACACCAGAATATAGATAAACCCTTGTTGTCCCTGCTTCAGGCTGAAGCCATTGATCTGGAGATACACGAACCAGAGCAGGCAGAGCAGCATGGGGATTAAGAAAAGCCTGGCGATCATGATGTGCCTTTACCTCCCTTTTTTCCCAAGCTTAACACTCACATTCCCCTCTTGTCAGGGATTGTAAAATCCGAGTAAACAACTGTTTTTGCGTGATCTTCGTCACTATGGGTGAATGAGCGAGCCGGTAGCATTGCGCCTGCTTATTGGACGGAGAAGATCATGCGCATAGCCCTCTTATTGTTGTTATTGCCCTTTCAGGCCGGGGCATTCTGGGGGTTGAGCCTACCCGAATGGTTAGAGCGGGAGAGCCGCCAATTGGCCAAGGAATTAAATAGTGGAGTGGGGCAGAGCCAGAATCCGAACTTCCTGCGGGCGGAGTTCCAGGGGGGGGTAATGTCATTCTATTACCGGGCCGTCAGCGCCGACGCTATGGCCCCCTTTGGTGCGGTGGTCGAGGATCAGACTGATGCCGTGATCCGCGGTTACTGTCAAAGTGCGTACTACCGAAAACGTCTGGACGCGGGACTGGTCTACCGCCATATCTACGAGGGTCCCTCTGCGCCGCCCTCCCTCACCATACGCGCCAGCTCCTGCCAGGGGAGCTACTGATTTGTCAAAGTTGCACGTGAGAGCAATGTTTCGACAGCGCAGTTCGGGTAAACTCTTTCACCGGAGGTACTCAACGTGCAATTAACCAGTTTCAGCGATTTCGCCTTTCGCGCCCTGATCTATTTGGGCACCCTGCCACCGGGTGAGCTGACCAGCATCAGCAAGGTGACCGAAGTGTACGGGGTATCCCGCAACCATATGGTTAAGGTGATCAACAAGCTGGGTCATGCCGGCTTTGTCACCACCGTGCGTGGCAAGCACGGCGGTATCCGTCTGGCCAAGTCACCAGACGAGGTTGTTCTGGGGGATGTGGTTCGGGCTCTGGAGCCGCTCAAGCTGGTGGATTGCGGCAGCCCGTTCTGTCATATCGTGCCGGCCTGCCGCCTGAAAGATGTGCTTCAGGAAGCCACCGATGCCTTCCTGGCCTCTCTGGACCAATACACCCTGGCGGACATGCTGAAGCAGAATCCGCATCTGGTCACCCTGTTACACCAGCCACCGGCCCGCTAGATGCTGACCAGTTTTACCCTTTGGGGGTTATTCTTCAGCGCCTTTATCTCGGCGACGCTAGCCCCCGGCGGCTCCGAAGCGGTGCTGGCTTACCTGGTCAGTCAGGGGCAGTGGGCCGTGCTACTGTTGCTCCTGGTGGCGACGATTGGCAACACCCTTGGCTCGTTGACCAGCTATGTTATTGGCAGGGTGGTGCATCGACGTAAATCCCCGGAGCAACTGCTGTCCGGAAAAGAGAGCCGGGTGTTGGGCTGGGTTGAGCGGCATGGGATCTGGTCCCTTCTGCTGGCCTGGCTTCCCGGTGTCGGCGACGCTATCCCTTTGTTGGCCGGCTGGTTTCGTTTTCCCGTCCTGTTTAGTACGCTGTTGATCTTTATCGGTAAGTTTCTGCGTTATTCAGTGGTTGCCGGGGTCACGTTAGGGGTCCTCGGAAGCGCCTGATCGATATACACAACCCGGAGGTGTTATGAAAGGTTGGCAAAAGCTCTCGCTGGCAGCCTTGGTCTCGGCGACGCTTATCGCCTGTGCAGGGGAACCCCGCACACCGGCTATCCCGGAAGGCTTCACGTTGATTGAGCAGGTGGATGCGGCACCAGGAGAGGTCCGCATCCCCTATCAGAAGTACCGGCTCGAGAACGGCCTGACCGTGATTCTGAGTCCCGATGACTCCGATCCCCTGGTCCATGTGGACGTCACCTATCATGTCGGCTCAGCCCGAGAGGAGTTGGGCAAGTCCGGCTTTGCCCATTTCTTTGAGCATATGATGTTCCAGGGCTCAAAGCATGTGGCTGATGAACAGCACTTCCAACTGGTGACGGAAGCGGGGGGAACCCTCAACGGCACCACCAACAGCGATCGCACCAACTATTTCGAAACCGTTCCGGATAACCAGCTCGAAAAGATGCTCTGGCTCGAAGCGGACCGCATGGGCTTCCTGTTGGATGCGGTGACCGAAGAAGCATTTGAGATCCAGCGTGCCACGGTGAAAAACGAGCGCGGACAGCGTGTCGACAACCGCCCCTATGGTCGTCTGAATGAGCGTGTCGGTCAGGCGATGTACCCTCAGGGGCACCCCTACTCCTGGCCGGTTATTGGCTGGATGGAGGATCTTGACCGCGGCAATGTCGAGGATCTGCGCCGCTTCTTCCTACGCTGGTATGGCCCCAACAATGCCACTTTGACCATCGGCGGTGATTTCGATGTGGCTCAGACCCTGGCCTGGGTAGAAAAGTACTTTGGCCCCATTCCTCGTGGGCCGGAAGTGGAAAACGCACCCAAGCAGCCCGCGACCCTGGAGAGTGACCGCTATATCTCCATGGAAGACAAAGTGCATCTGCCGCTGGTCTACATGAGCTTCCCCACCGTCTATGCCCGTCACGAAGATGAAGCCGCGCTGGATCTGTTGGCGGACATTCTGGGTGGCGGCCGCACCTCCATCTTCTATAAGAACCTGGTTCAGGAAGGGTTTGCGGTACAGGCCGGGGTGAGTCACCCCTGCCGCGAGCTGGCTTGTGAGTTCGGTCTCTATGCTCTGGCGAACCCGGCCAAAGAGTTGAAGCTGGCGAAGATTGAGGCGTTGATCCGCGAATCGATCGCCGAGTTTGAACAGCGCGGTGTCAAACCCGAAGACCTGGAGAAGGCCAAGGTTCAGCACGAAGCGAACACCCTCTATGGACTGCAAAGTGTCCGTGGCAAGGTCAGCACCCTGGCTTTCAATGAAACCTTCTTCGATAACCCGGATCTGATTGCCGAAGATCTGGCCCGCTATGATGCCGTTACCGCCGACGATGTGGTGCGCGTGTTCAACACCTACATCAAGGGCAAGAGCGCAGTGATCATGAGCGTAGTGCCGGAAGGACGCCTCGACCTGATCGCTGCCGCAGACACCTTTACCCCCGCGCCGCTGGAACTGAAAGCCACTCCGCAAACGCTGCAAGCGGTGATGCCTCCGGTGATTGTGGACAGCTTTGACCGCAGCCAGGTGCCGCCTGCCGGCCCCAACCCACAGGTGGAACTTCCCGCCTTGTGGCGAGGCAAACTGGAAAACGGCATTCCGGTGATTGGCACTCAGAGTTTGGAAACTCCCACCGTTGAGTTGCTGATCGCTCTGGATGGCGGCAACCGCCTGCTCTCTCCGGAGAAGGCGGGCCTCGCCCAACTGACGGCGGCGATGATGAGCGAATCTACCGAGCGTTACAGCACCCCCGAGTTTGCTGAAGCCCTCGAACTGCTGGGTTCCCGCATCAACGTCAGCGCATCCGGCTATCGAACCTACGTTTCCGTCAGTGCCCTGACCCGAAACCTGCAGCCGACCATCGACCTGCTGCTGGAGCGTCTGCTGCACAGTGCCTTTGACGAAACCGACTTTGCTCGCGTCAAAGAGCAGCACCTGCAGGGGCTGATGCACTCCAAGAATGAGCCGGGCTGGATCGCTTCCAGCGCCTGGAGCGGCCTGGTGTATGGGGAAGACAATCCTCAGGGTCATCCCCTCGACGGCACCCTTGAGAGCGTTTCTGCGCTGACACTGGAAGACGTCAAGGCGTTCTACGCCGAGCAGTTCCGTGCCGGTAACGCGGAGGTGGTTGTGGTTGGGGATCTCCCGCAGACCGAACTGATGAGCGCACTGGCGCCGTTGTCTCAGTGGCAGGGCGGTAAGACGCCGTGGCCCGAGATGCAGCCGATGCCGCAACTGGGTGGACCGGTGATCTACCTGCTCGACAAGCCCGGCTCCGCTCAGTCGGTAATTCGCATCGGCAAGCGCACCGTACCTTACGACGCCACCGGTGAGCACTTCCTCTCTACCTTGATGAACTACCCCCTGGGTGGGGCGTTTAACAGCCGCATCAACCTGAATCTGCGTGAGGACAAAGGCTACACCTACGGTGCCCGCAGCGGCTTTAATGCCGGCCCGGAGCTGGGGCAGTTCCTGGCTTCAGCCGATGTGCGCTCTGATGCCACTGCCGCCTCTGTGGCGGAGTTCATCAAGGAGATCAGCGAGTACCAGGCCAACGGTATGACTGCTGAGGAACTGGCCTTTATGAAGTCCTCCATCTCCCAGGCAGAGGCACTCAAGTTCGAGACACCCGGACAGAAAGCCCGTTTCCTGGACAAACTTCAGCGCTATGACCTGAGCGATGACTACGTGAAGCAGCAGGGGCGCATCATCGCTGATGCCACCCTGGATGAGCTCAATGCAGTGGCAGCACGGGAGTTGAAGCTGGAGCAGATGATCATTCTGGTGGTCGGTGACAGAGCCAGCAATGAGGAGGCACTTCGCCAACTGGGCTATGACGTACGTCTCATTAGCCTGTAAACTAAGTGCCATAACCTTCACATTCCACAGTAAATGGGCGGCCTTCGGGTCGCCCATTACTCAACAAAGAGATCGGCATTGAACGCCTTCAACACAGCTGTCGAGCGGTTAAGCCAACCCGAGTGGCGAGATGCCCTGCGTGGCTTAAATCGCGGTATTGAACGGGAGGCTCTGCGCATCGATGCTCAGGGTCGCCTGGCTCAGGATATTCACCCTGTTGCATTGGGCTCAGCCCTGACCCACCCCTGGATCACCACCGACTTCAGTGAAGCCCTGATGGAGCTGATAACGCCGGTGTACCAGGACCCGGATGCCCTGCTGGATCATCTGGCGGACACCCACAGTTTCGTTTTACGCCATCTGAACGGTCAGCGTCTCTGGCCCTTCTCCATGCCTTGTTTTATCGACTCGGCGGAGAACATTCCGATCGCGCAGTATGGCACTTCCCATACCGGACAAATGAAAACCCTGTATCGGGTGGGCCTTCAGCACCGTTATGGTGCCATGATGCAGGCCATTGCCGGGTTGCACTTCAACTTCTCCGTGCCTAAGGCGTTGTGGGAAGCGCTGGGTGTCGATGGTGAGGATCAGGACGCGATCTCTGAGCGTTACTTCTCCCTGCTGCGCCACTTCAAACGTCACGCCTGGGTATTGGCCTACCTGTTTGGGGCCTCGCCCAGCCTGTGCCGCTCCTTCCTGCAGGGGCGCGACCCTGCCTCGGGGCTGCCCTTTGAGGAGCGCGACGGCACGCTGTATCTGCCCTACGCAACCTCACTTCGGATGAGTGACCTGGGCTACACCAACAAAGCTCAGGACAAGCTTCAAGTCAGCATCAACAGCATCGACGAGTACATTCGTGACCTTAAGGAGGCGATCAGCCTGCCTTCCGAGGAGTACGCTAAGTTTGGGGTTAAGGTGAATGGCGAGTATCGCCAGCTTAATGCCAATGTCCTGCAGATTGAGAACGAGCTGTATGCCACCATGCGGCCCAAGCGCACCGCGGCTTCGGGGGAGACCCCGTCCGATGCGCTGGCGCGGGGTGGCGTCGAGTATGTCGAGGTGCGCGCACTGGACGTGAACCCGTTTGAGCCCCTGGGTATCAGCCGCGACCAGATCCTGTTGCTTGACCTGTTCCTGCTCGATGGTCTGCTGGAGCCGCAGCCTGCTCGTGATGAGCAGGAACTGACCGAACAGAAGGCCAACTTCAAAGAGGTGGTGCTGGACGGGCGTCGTCCCGGCAAAACCCTGATGCGGAACGGGCAGCCGGTGGCGCTGGCGGACTGGATGAGCGAACTGATGGCGCGCTGGGGCAAGTTGGCCGCGATTCTGGATGCCGCCAATGGGGACGAGCGTTACGGTCAGGCGCTGAACGCCTGGTTGGGCGCAGCCCGCGACCCGGAGCAGACTCTGTCAGCCAAAGTGCTGGCGGTGAGTCTGGCTGAAGGCCATGGCCACTGGGCGGATCGCATGGCGACCGAGCATCGGGAGGCCCTGCTGAACCGGGATTACGCCCGTCTGAGCGAAGCTCAACTGGTTACTGCGGCTGCGGACTCTCTAAAAGCGCAATCAGCACGTGAAGCGGAAGACCAGGGCAGCTTCGAGCAGTTTCTGGCGGACTACTTCCGTCGCCAAAATGGTGGCTCTGACAACTGAGGAGTGAGGGTATGGTGGATAAACTGCGATGGGGTGCAATGGCGGCGTTGCTTCTGGCCGGATGCGCCAGCCAGGGTGACCTGACGAAACCCTGCGGCGAGTTGTCCACCTTCTATCAGCCCCCGGAGACCCAAAACCTGTTTAAAGTGGTGGTCACGCGGATTAACGAGGAAAACGTGATCAGCAAGCCCACCTACCAACTTGCACCCGGCACTTATCAGATTCGCCTGGTGGAGTTGATCGATGACCCGAGACTGTCGGTGTCGTTGCGCAACCGCAGCTACAAGGAGCTGACCCTCAAGGTGGATGCCGATGTTCGCTATCATCTGGCGGCCAGGTTCAACAGCGATAAGCGCTACCAGGGGATATCCCAGCAGTATTGGGACCCGGTCGTGTGGCGGGAGTCCACCACCGAATGCCGTATGAAATAGCACAACGCCCCGCATCGACGGGGCGTTGTTGTATCAGGTGAGCAGCATCATGCCGCCCAAACCCATAAAGACGACAGCACAGACGCGGTTGAAGCCTTTTTGGGCACCGGGGTTGGCCAGGTGATTGGCGAGCGCACAGCCCCCCAGAGCAACCAGGTTGAGGATGAGGAAGTCGACTGCGGTAAAGGTCAGGCTCAGCACCATGAACTGCTCGGTGAGGCTTTCACCGGACTGGATGAACTGGGGAAACAGCGCCGCGAAGAACAGCAGGCCCTTGGGGTTGGCCAGACCGATCATCAGGGTTTGTCGGAACAGCTCCCGGCGGCTGCGACACTGGTGTTGATAGCCTTCGGCAGCGGGAGTGGCTTTGCGCACTCGCCAGGCGTTGATGCCAAGCCAGATCAGGTAGGCAGCACCGCCATAACGGAGCAGATCGTACAGAACCGGTTGGGCGGTGATCAGGGCACCGATACCGGTAGCGGAGAGCACCATGAGGATCATGCCGGCGACATTAGAGCCCAGTACAGTGAAGAGGGCACGGCCGTGTCCGAAGCGGACGCTGGTCGAGAGGGTCATCAGGGTCATGGGACCAGGCGCTGCCAGCAGCACCACCACAGTGGCCAGATAGACCAAGTACAACTCGGTGGACATGAGAGTGATTGATTGGGTTTCACGAGGCGCGCAATTTAAGCAGTGACTGGGTCGCCTGTAAAGGGGCGACATAAAAAAACGGGAACCCCTGCCAAGGTTCCCGCAAAATTAGGAGGATAATGATGAACACAGTTAATCGGTTCAGTTAATGAGACTGCGGCCCTTTCCTTAAGTTCCACTTACAGGCAAACTTTTTCCAAGAAACTTCAAAATCTCCTGAATAACAATACGATGCAGGCTACATTTTTTCGCAACCTGGTGATGCTTTCTGTTCTGACCTCAGTGCTGGCAGGCTGTGCCACGCCGCCACCGCGGGATCCGGAGAACCTTTGCGCCATCTTTGAAGAAAATCGAAGCTGGTATAAGGCGGCCAAGGCCACGGAGGAGAAGTGGGGGGTGCCGGTTCATGTGCCGATGGCGATGATGTACCAGGAGAGCTCCTTCCGGCACAACGCCCGTCCGCCGATGCAGTACTGGTTCGGCTTTATCCCGGTGGGGCGTGCCTCCAGTGCCTATGGATATGCCCAGGCAAAGACCATGACCTGGGACGACTATGTCCGTGAAAACAATCGCTCTTTTGCCAGTCGAAGCAACTTTTCCGATGCCCATGATTTTATGGGGTGGTTCATCTATAAGAGTCATCAGGTCAACGGTGTGTCCAAATGGGACGCCTATGCGCAGTACCTCAACTACCACGAAGGGTGGGGGGGCTATCGCCGTGGCACGTACAATCAAAAGCCCTGGCTGATCAATGTGTCAAGAAAGGTTGACGAAAGATCGAAGCGTTATGCCGCGCAATATCGCCAGTGCAAAGAAGACCTCGACCGCAGTTGGCTGTGGCGACTGTTCTTCGGTTGACAGAAACAGAGTAGGGTGCCACCAGGCGCCCTTTTTTGGGTCACAAGGAGGGGAGATGACCGTACTGTACCGAGTGGTGGGAAGGGATGACTGGGAGCAGGCCAAGTTGCTGGGGTACGTGCCCCCCTGTGGCAGTGATCGTCGAGCGGGCTGGGTGCACCTGAACTGCCCGGAGGATGTGGCGTTGGTTGCGGGACGCTACTTTGCGCCTGAGGAGCAGCCTTTGGCGCTGGAGCTCGACCTGGCCGGTCTTGAGGCACAGCTGGAGTGGTTGGGGCCGACGCCAGAGAAGAACTGGCAGCAGCCGGTTCTGAAGGTATCCTCACTGCAACTGACCTGGGTCAGTGCGGTGCATGAGTTGATGCCCCGGCGAGAGGGGCGGACGGTGCACTACCGGCTTGGTATCGCAGAGCCGCTGTAAGGCGGTGACGCTCCCCAGCCTGAAAAAACAAAGCCCCGCGATGCGGGGCTTTGTTGTATTGGGGTGCTGCCGTTAGCGTTCGAAGAACGCGTTGGCGCGCTTGATGATGCCAGCGCTGTCCAACTCCAGCACGGTGTGCATCTCCTCCTGACTGCCCTGCTCGATAAAGCGATCCGGCAGGCCCAGTTGAAGAACACGCCTGGCCAGGCCCTGTTGCGCCAGGGACTCCAGCACGGCGGAGCCGGCGCCACCCATGAGGGCGTTCTCTTCCAGCGTGATCAGGTGGTCATGACGCTCAGCCATCTGCTTGACCATCTCATGATCCAGCGGCTTCACAAAGCGCATGTTCACGACGGTGGCATTCAGGGTCTCGGCAGCTTCCAGCGCATAGGGCAGCAGGGTACCGAAGTTGAAGATGCAGATCCCTTGCCCTTCACGGCGGATCTCCGCTTTGCCGATGGGCAGAGCGGTCATCTCAGCGGTCGGTTCAACGCCCATGCCATTACCGCGAGGGTAGCGAACCGCAGCCGGACCATTGTGAACGTGGCCGGTATAGAGCATCTGACGGCACTCATTCTCGTCCGCCGGGGCCATAACGGTCAGGTTCGGGATGCTGCGCAGGTAACTCAGGTCGAACGCCCCCTGGTGGGTTTGACCATCGGCGCCAACCAGGCCACCACGGTCGATGGCGAACAGCACCGGCAGGTTCATGATGGCTACATCATGGATCACCTGGTCGTAGGCCCGTTGCAGGAAGGTGGAGTAGATCGCCACCACCGGGTTGAGTCCTTCACAGGCGAAACCAGCGCCCAGCGTGACCGCATGCTGTTCGGCAATGGCGGCATCAAAGTACTGACTCGGGAAGCGCTGCGAAAACTCCACCATGCCTGAGCCTTCACGCATCGCCGGGGTGATGGCCACCAGCTTGTCGTCCTGGGCGGCCATATCACACAGCCAGTCGCCAAACACCTTGGAGAAGGTGGGCTTGCCCGGCTCGGACTTGGGCAGCTTCCACTCTTCGGGATTGAACCTGGGGACGCCGTGGTAACCGATCGGGTCCTCTTCCGCTGGCTGGTAGCCTTTGCCCTTCTTGGTCATGACATGGAGGATCTGGGGGCCCTTCAGGTTGCGCATATTGCGCAGGGTATCCACCAGGCCTTCCACATCGTGTCCGTCGATGGGGCCGATGTAGTTGAAGCCAAGCTCCTCGAACAGGGTACCGGGTACCACCATGCCTTTGAGGTGCTCCTCGGCACGGCGGGCCAGCTCCTTGATGGGCGGCATGGCGCCCAGCACCTTCTTACCGCCTTCACGAATGGTGGTATAGAGGCTGCCGGAGAGCAGGCGGGCCATGTGCTTGTTCAGTGCACCAACATTCTCGGAGATGGACATCTCGTTGTCGTTGATGATCACCAGCATGTCTTTGTGGATGTCACCCGCGTGGTTCAGCGCTTCAAAGGCCATGCCTCCGGTCAGCGCGCCATCACCAATCACCGCCACCACTTTGCGCCCGGCGCCTTCACGGTCGGCGGCAATGGCCATACCCAGGGCGGCGCTGATGGAGGTGCTGGAGTGTCCCACGCTGAAGGTGTCGTACTCGCTCTCTTCCCGCCAGGGGAAGGGGTGCAGGCCATCTTTCTGACGGATGGTATGCATCTGCTCGGCACGACCGGTGAGGATCTTGTGCGGGTAAGCCTGGTGGCCCACGTCCCAGACCAGGCGGTCAAACGGCGTGTTGTAGACATAGTGCAGAGCCAATGTCAGCTCGACAGTGCCCAGACCGGAGGCGAGGTGCCCCGAGGAACGGCTGACCGAACGCAGCAGGAAGGTACGTACTTCGTCGGCCAGCAGGGCCAGTTGCTCCTGAGGGAGTTGTCGCAGTTGCTCCGGCGTCAATGCCTGTGAAAGGAGCGGGTAGTCAGACAGATCCTGGCTCATTATCCGTATTCGCTTGTTTGTTTCGTTACTGGCCGCGCTCGACAATGTAGCGAGCGAAGGCTTTAAGTTGTTCGGTATTGTACGGCAACTCTGTGAGTGCTGTCAGGGCATCCTGATAGAGAGTCTGCGCCGCGTCACGAGCGCCATCCAGTCCGAGCAAAGCGGGGAAGGTGCTCTTGTCCGCCGCAAGGTCGGAACCCTGGGGCTTACCCAACTGCTCAGTGTCAGCCGTAATATCGAGAATGTCGTCCTGCACCTGGAACGCCAGGCCGATCGCTTCGGCAAAGCTAAGCAGCGCGTTGCGCTGGGCTTCAGGCAGATCCGGTACCGCATAACTGCCCAGTTCAACGGAAGCGCGGATCAGGGCGCCGGTCTTCAAACGGTGCAGTTGGGTCAATGCCTCCAACTCGATACGTTTGCCGGTGCTCGCCAGATCGATCGCCTGACCGCCGCACATTCCCTGGTAACCGGAAGCCCGGGACAGAGCGCGGATCATGGCGATGCGGTTGGGCTCCAATGCAGAGGGCAGCGGGCACTCGGTCAGCAGTTCGTAGGCGAGGCCTTGCAGTGCATCGCCCGCCAGAATCGCCGTGGCTTCGTCGAAGGCGATGTGAACTGTAGGCTGGCCACGACGCAGATGGTCATCGTCCATGGCGGGAAGATCATCATGGATCAACGAGTAGGCGTGGATGCACTCGACAGCGGCCGCCAGTGGATCCAGCGCTTTCTCGTCGGCACCCAGCAGGCTGCCGGTGGCGTACACCAGGAAGGGGCGAACCCGTTTGCCACCCAGCAGTGTGCCGTAGCGCATGGCGTCAAGCAGGCGGGCATCGGTGACCGGCAGTTCATTGAAGATCTGCTCCAGCGTCTGGTTTACCCGGTCCTGATAGTGGCTCAATGCGGTTTGCATCAGGCGTCCTCGGTACCGAAGGGTTGCAGGGGTTGCTCCGGATCCTGGGTCAGGATCTGCACCTGCTGCTGGGCCTGCTCCAGCTTTTGCTGGCTGGCGCGAACCAGGGCGATGCCGCGTTCAAACTGGGCTAACGCCTGCTCCAGGGGCACTTCCCCCTGCTCAAGCTGAGCCACGATTCCCTCAAGTTCGGCCAGGGCCGCCTCAAAGGCCATATTTTCCGGTTTTTTCGCCACTGTCTGACTCCCATGGATGTCGGGGGCTAAAAGGTACTGTTTTGGTCTGCTTGGATCAATGAAGCAGCGCTCAGCTTCGGGATTTTTCTCTAAACTTGCCAGTGCCGGAACCGATAAGGACAATAAGGCCGTTTTTTCAGTTTGCTGCGGCCGACTTTGGTCATTAACCCCCTACAGTGGATTGTAGCTAGGAGTATCTGTGGATCTGGCAACCCTCATCGGCCTCATTGGTGCCTTTGCTTTCGTCATCATGGCAATGGTCCAGGGCGGTGACGTGATGATCTTCGTCAACATCGAATCGGTGCTTATCGTAATCGCCGGTTCCCTGTTTGTGGTGATGATGAAGTTCAACCTGAAGCAGTTTTTCGGGGCCGTCAAAATTGCCGCGAAGGCATTCATGTTCAAGCTCGACAAGCCCGAAGCGTTGATCGAGCAGTCTGTCACCATGGCTGACTCCGCCCGCAAGGGGGGCTTTCTGGCCCTGGAAGAGGCCGAGGTCAACAACAGCTTTATGAAGAAAGCGGTGGACCTCCTGGTGGATGGTCATGATGCCGAAGTGGTGCGGGATGCGCTGTCCAAAGACATCGGCCTGACCGCAGAGCGCCATACCGCAGGCATCGACATCTTCCGCAAGCTGGGTGACGTGGCACCGGCGATGGGGATGATCGGGACCCTGATCGGTCTGGTGGCGATGCTCAACAACATGGATGACCCCAAAACCATCGGCCCCGCCATGGCGGTCGCGCTGTTGACCACCCTCTATGGCGCCATCATCGCCAACATGGTTGCCATGCCCATTGCTGACAAACTCGAACTGCGCATGCAGGAGGAGATGCTAAACCGTCGCCTTATCATGGACGCAGTGCTGGCGATTCAGGACGGTCAGAATCCCCGGGTGATCGAGGGCTTCCTCAAGAATTACCTGAATGAGAAGAAGCGCGCCATCGATACCACGGAGGATTGATGTCGGAATTTGCTCCCAAGCGTAAGAAGGCGGCCGGCGCCCCGGCCTGGATGGCGACCTTCGCGGACCTCGCCACCCTGCTGATGTGCTTCTTCGTTCTGCTGCTGGCCTTCTCTGAGATGGATGTGCTTAAGTTTAAGCAGATTGCCGGCTCCATGAAGTACGCCTTCGGGGTGCAGAACAAGGTGGAAGTGAAGGACATCCCCCGTGGCACCTCGGTGATTGCCCAGGAGTTTCGACCGGGTCGCCCCGATCCGACCCCCATCGAAGTGATTCAGCAGCAGACCGTGGAGTTCACCCGCGACATGCTGAACTATCAGCCCGGTGAGTCTGACGAAGCGGGCGGTCAGCAGAACCAGAGCGGTAACAGTCGTGGTGGCGCATCCAGCGAGACCGCCAACGAAACTCAGAAACGGCAGCAAACCCAGAGCGATTCCCATACGTCCGCCTCCGATGCGGATAACATCAACGAGTTGACCAAGAAGATCGCCCAGCAGCTGGAGGATCAGATCCTCGATGGTGCCATTGAGGTGGAATCCCTTGGTCAGCAGATCATCATTCGCATTCGGGAACAGGGCGCCTTCCCGGCCGGTTCTGCTTTCCTGCAGCCCCGGTTCCGTCCCGTGATTCACGCCGTAGGCAACCTGCTTAAGGATGTGCCCGGCATCATCAGCGTCACCGGCCATACCGACAACACCAACATCAGCAACGAGCTCTATCGCTCTAACTGGGAATTGTCGACGCAACGTGCGGTGGCGGTGGCTCATGAACTGGTCAGAGTGGATGGCTTCGACCCGGGTCGCATGGAGTTGCGTGGTGTAGCGGACAACGAGCCGCTGGTCAGCAATGACACCTGGGAGGGGCGGGTTCGTAACCGCCGGGTGGAGATCAGCATCAACCAGGGTAAAGCAAAAGAATCGGAACAGATCAGCGTGCTGCCCTGAGTCAGTTCACCTTTACATGCCCGTTGTCTCACTTCTATGCTCGGAAAAGCGCCGGGAGGCTCCCGCCTTGTCGTGGCCTGGGGTATAATCCCGCGCTTTTAATGCTTAGGTGTCAGACAGGTCATGAAATTTATCGTCAAGCTGCACTCGGAAGTGATGATCAAGTCCAAGCCGGTGCGCGTGCGTTTCTCCAAAATGCTGGTGTCCAACATCCGCAACATCCTGCGTAAGCTGGATGACGACGCGCGGGTGCGGTTTAACTGGGATCATATCGTGATCAGCAGTGCCAAGGACGACCCGGAGCTGCGTGACCGATACGTTCAGACCCTCAAGTGTCTGCCTGGCATCAGTCACTTTCTGGAAGTGACTCAGCACAATTTTGAATCTCTGGATGACATCTACCAGCACACCCAGCGTATCTTTGGTGAGCGTCTGGCGGGTAAAACCTTCTGCGTTCGCGTAAAGCGCTCCGGCAAGCACGAGTTCAGCTCTCTGGATGTTGAGCGTTATGTGGGCGGCGGTCTGAATCAGCACAGCGAAAGCAACGGTGTGAAGCTGAAAGATCCGGATATGACCATCCATATTCAGATTGAAGAGGACAAGTGCTACCTGGTTGAGCATCGTCACCCGGGCCTGGGCGGCTTCCCCATCGGCTCTCAGGAAGATGTATTGAGCCTGATCTCCGGTGGCTTTGACTCCGGCGTATCCTCTTACCAGGTGATTAAGCGCGGTACCCGCACCCACTACTGCTTCTTTAACCTTGGTGGCGCCGACCATGAGCGCGGCGTGAAAGAGGTGGCTTACTACCTTTGGAAAAAGTACGGCAGCTCCCACCGCGTACGCTTTATCAGCGTTCCGTTCGAGCCGGTGGTGGAAGAGATCCTGGAGCGCATTGATAACGGCCAGATGGGTGTGGTGTTGAAGCGCATGATGATGCGTGTTGCCGCCGAAGTGGCTGCTCGCTTCGATATCCCTGCGCTGGTGACCGGTGAGGCGATGGGCCAGGTCTCTTCTCAGACCCTGTCCAACCTCAATGTGATCGACCGCGCTACCGATACCCTGATCCTGCGTCCGCTGATCACCTGGGACAAGCAGGAGATTGTCGACACCGCGCGCGCCATCGGCACCGCGCCCTTTGCAGAGGTGATGCCGGAGTATTGTGGTGTGATCTCCCAGCGTCCGACCGTAAAGGCGGTGCTGTCCAAGGTGGAAGCGGAGGAAGCCAAATTCTCCGAAGACCTGATTGAGCGGGTGATGGCGTCGGTGAAAGTTGAGGACATCCGGGAGTTGGCGATGGCACAACCCACAGAAACCATTGATATGGAAACCGTCCAGCAGCCGGGCGCCGGCGAGGTCATTCTGGATATCCGTGCACCGGAAGAGGAGGAGCAGAGTCCCCTCGAGGTGGATGGCAGCGAAGTGATCACCTTGCCCTTCTTCAAGCTGGCCAGCCAGTTTGAGAGTCTGGACGCCAGTCGCACCTACCTGCTGTACTGCGATCGCGGTGTGATGAGCAAGCTCCAGGCGCTCTATCTCAAGGAGCAGGGGCATAACAACGTCAAGGTTTATCGACCCTGATCGTCATTCAATCGTAAACGGCGCCTTCGGGCGCCGTTTTTTGTGGTGGGAATTTGGTCTCGCTGTGATAGTGTACAAGAGTCAAAGCCATCCAGAAGGCCATCTTTATCCGTCGAACAGCGTGGTAACCCAATGTATTACAAGAATGACGATGTCCGCATCAACGAAATCAAAGAACTCCTCCCTCCCATCGCCATTCTGGAACGATTTCCGGCAACGGAAACGGCGTCTGAGACGGTCTTTAATGCCCGTCGCGCCATCCACAAACTGCTGCAACGCGAAGATGACCGCCTGCTGGTGGTGATCGGCCCCTGCTCCATTCACGACCCTGAAGCAGCGCTTGAATACGGCCGCCGTCTGCGCGAACTGCGTGAGCAGTATCGTGACACTCTAGAAGTGGTGATGCGAGTCTACTTTGAAAAGCCTCGCACTACCGTTGGCTGGAAAGGGCTGATCAACGACCCGGGCCTGGACAACAGTTTCCGCTTGAACGACGGCCTGCGTACCGCCCGCAAACTGCTGGTGGATCTCAACGATCTGGGACTGCCTACCGCCGGTGAGTACCTGGATATGATCACGCCGCAATACGTGGCCGATCTGATGTGCTGGGGCGCCATTGGGGCCCGTACCACTGAATCCCAGGTACACCGTGAGCTGGCCTCCGGTCTCTCCTGCCCTGTGGGCTTCAAGAACGGCACCGACGGCACCATCCGCATCGCCATCGATGCCATCGCCTCAGCCAGTGCGCCGCACCACTTCCTGTCGGTGACCAAGTATGGCCATTCCGCTATCGTGGCGACGGCGGGGAACCCGGATTGTCACATCATTCTTCGTGGCGGTAAGGAACCGAACTACAGCGCTGAACATGTACAGGCCATCACCGCAGAGCTGGCGGAGGCGGGGCTGCCGCAAAACCTGATGATCGACTTCAGCCACGCCAACAGTGCAAAGCAATACAAGCGCCAGATGGCAGTATGTGATGATGTGTGTGGTCAGCTGGCGGCAGGGGAGTCCGCCATCTTTGGGGCGATGATTGAAAGCCACCTGGTGGAGGGGCGTCAGGATCTGGCGGCAGGTAAAGCCTTGACCTTTGGCCAGAGCATCACCGATGCCTGCATCGGTTGGGCGGATACCGAAAGCGTATTGGCCCAGCTCTCTGAAGCGGTGAGCCGACGCCGGGAGCGGTAAGCGGAATGAACAAAAAAGGCCTGCATCTGCAGGCCTTTTTTCTGTCAGGTATTGGGCTGTAACTGCTGGTACAGACGCTGATGATAAGGGCAGGGCAGGTTGTGTTCCCTCGCCCTTTCGAGCAGGTAGCCGGTGATCGCCCCCAACTCGGTGGGACGGCCGGCCTGAACATCCTGAAGCATCGAGGAGTGGTTGGCCGCCGTGGCCTCTGCCACACCAAGGGCACGCTCCAGAATGGCGTGAGCCGGTTCCTTCTGGCCCAGTGATTGGCCGACCAGGGCGATCTCCTCACTGAGCGCTTCCAACTCCCCTCGATACCCCTCGGCCAGCAGGGCGCCATTGCAAACGCGCTCCCGGGCGGTCAGTGGATTGATCAGCAGATTGACCGTCAGTTTCTGCCACAGGGCTTTCAGGATCTGCTCATCATAGACAAACCCCAACGCGGCTAGGGAAGCAGGAAGCGGCGTGTCGGTATCCACACCGGAAAGCGGTCCGACCCTACGCTGGCCAGCACCGGTATGACGCACGGAATGGGCGTCGAGTTTCAGGGCGCCATCGGTCAGACTCCCCGCCCACCAGGGGCGCTCAGGCCAACGGCCTGCTGCGGCTTGTTGTGGCCCAAGGCCATTGTGTAGCAGCACCAGCGGCACATCCTCAGGAAGCCAGGCCAAAAGCGGCGTCAAGGCGCTCAGACAGTCCTGCGCCTTGGTCAGCACCAGAACGACGCTCAGCGGCTGGGGCTGATCGCTGCCACAGTGGGTAAAGTCGTGGTGTTGCTTGGCGCCGGAAAGGGAAAACAGCTGATGAGAGCGGAGGACCCGAGGCTGTCCTGGACGACGCAACAGGGAGACTTCGAAACCCTGATCGCTGAGGGCATGGGCCAACAGTTGGCCCAACGCTCCTGCGCCAAGAATGCCGATGGTCATCGGGCTTGCCAGCGCCTTAACAGCAGCAACAGCAAGTGGAAGCAGAGCGCGCCAAGCATATCGGCTGCCAAGTCCGCAATTTCGGCACTGCGGTAGGGCAGTTGAGCCTGAACCACCTCAATGATGGCGGCGTAGACCAACAGCAGAGTCAGTTGGGTCAGCGGACGCCAATTGGTGGCCAGTTGCAGCAGGGCGGCCAGGGAGAAAAAGGCGCCAAGGTGCCCCAGCTTGTCAAAGTGGTTGAAAGGCTGACTGTACCCGGGTTTGGAGAACACCAGGTAGGAGGTCACGATCAGGGCCAGCAGCAGAAGCAGTTGTCCGAAGCGGCGTTGATCGGTTGTGGGTTGAGTAATGATCTGCAGCATGGGGCGATAGTAAGCAGCCAAATGGCGTCTGTCATCAAAAAACAGGGCGGTTGCGACCTTGGTAGGGAGCGGGAATCGTGCCAGCCAGACCGTCGTAAGGTACACTTGCACCAACATTATGGTAGGAGGATCCCATGCCGTCATTTGACATCGTATCTGAAGTGGATGCGGTAGAAATCAAAAACGCCGTCGACAACGCCGTCCGTGAACTGGACACCCGCTTCGATTTCCGTGGTGTGGAAGCCAGCTTCAGCTACAAGGATATGGTGGTGACCATGAAGGCCGAGGCGGAGTTCCAGATCCAGCAGATGGAGAGCATTCTGCGCGGTAACCTGGCCAAGCGTAATGTGGACGCCGATGCCATGAGCCTGGGCAAGGCCGAGTTTTCGGGTAAGACCGTCTCCCGCCCCGCCACCTTCCGTCAGGGCATTGAACAGGACTTCGCCAAGAAACTGGTGAAACTGATCAAGGAATCCAAGATCAAGGTGCAGGCCTCCATCCAGGGCGACAAAGTCCGGGTAACGGGCAAGAAGCGTGATGACCTGCAGGAAGTGATGGCACTGCTGCGCGGCGAAAACCTGGACCAACCGGTGCAGTTTAATAACTTCCGTGATTGATCACTGAAGCTAAACACAAAAACGGGCTGCCTTAGGGTGGCCCGTTTTGTTATATAACCCTAATTCCCATGGGTTCCGTCGGGCGCAGCCCCACGCTACGCAAAAACTCTCCTGTTTGTTTCGGAGTTCGGGGCCTGCGGTAGCGTGCCGCCTATGGCGCACGAACTGAGCGGGAAAATGGCCGCAATCGCCGCGGAGCAATCGTTCAATCTTAAGCTGGGCGTCTAGTTAAGGCGCTCATTTTCCAAACGCGTACAGTGATTTTGTATGCCTGAGGCGGGGCATTGGCATCAGTACAAAGTTCACGCCTAGGATGACTGGAAAGCATGGACGAGGAGACAGTATGTCAGACGAAGTGATTACTTCCGCTGTTGCTACTGTACAGGCAGGCGTTGCCAGAGCGGATGGGAAGCTGTCTTTGACCGATTCGGACGTGACGTTTGAGCTGTTTAATCAGCAGTTCGGACTGGGCCCCAATCGGTTTTTGCGTAACGACATTACGTCCGGCAAGCGGTGCGAGTTTATCGTTGCTGGCCCCAGTCAGTGGATTGAGAGGCTGAGCGAGAAAGCCCACTGATGCTTCTCCTTAATAGGGGCTTTGCCCGATAAGACGACGCCCGCCAACGCGGGCGTTTTTCTACGCGGTTTGGGGGTCGAAGCGACTGTGGTCCCGGCCATGGCGTTTGGCTTCCAACAGCCAGTTGTCCGCTCGCTCCATCAAGGCCTGAGGCGTATCCCCCTCCCCCTTCAGGGCGCTGACACCGGCGCTGAAGGTCAGGGAGATTGGGCAGGAGGCGCCCACTTCAAAGGGACGGTTCTGTACCAGCTTATGCAGTTTAGCCAGCACCTCCCGGGCTTCCTCCAGCGAGGTCTGACTGAGTACCAGGCAAAACTCTTCGCCCCCGTAGCGAGCCAGCAGATCGCCGGCTCTGAGACCCGCCTTCAGGCGCTGCGCAAACGCGGTGAGTAACCGGTCACCCACCGCGTGGCCATAGCGGTCATTGACCCGCTTGAAGTGGTCCAGATCCAGCATCACAACCGTAAGGGGCTGACTATTCCGAATGGCGCGTTCACCGGTAAGCATCAGGTGTTGGCGCAGAAACGCCCGATTGTAGAGGCCGGTGAGGGGATCTTTCAGAGAGGAGCGCTCCAGGGCCGTGGCGCGATTTACCAGGGTCCAGGCCAGCAGCGTGGCCATCAGCAACAGCAGCAGCCGGCTGATCTGGTCCGGCATAAAAAACTCACCATAGCGGACAACCCACTGTGGGTCGGAGGGCTGGTGGCCAAGCTGGTGGCTGGCCAACAGGATCATCCCGCTGTAGGTGATCAGGGCCAGAATACCTCCATAGAGGCTGAGTCGTCGGTCGTAGCGCAGGGCGGTGGCGGTGATGGCGATAAAGTAGAGTGCAAATGTCCCTTTGTTATTGACCAGCGCCAGAGGAGTATCCCGGCAGATAAAGTCCAGCCAGAGCCCGGCGGTGATAAGGGAGACATCGAGGGTTACTGAGAAGAACGCCATGGCTGGAACGTAACGGCGTTGCCGCAGAAAGGCACTCCACATCAAGGCGATGGCAAGCGCAATGTAACTCACCACCAGGGCGGGAGTCAGGTCGGTGCCGGTCAACAGCTTGTAGCTGGGCACCAGGGTGATAAGCAGAATAAGCCAGACCCGAAGCCTGGCCATGGTGTGCTCACCGGAGGAGGCCGCCAACAGCGTCTGCTGCTCTGGCTGCCTCCAGAAAGGAACCTGAGTCATCGCCTAAGTCCTTGGCAACAAATGAATTGTTCTACCTTACCCTGTTCACTCGGCTTGAGTCGAATGGAGATGTTCTTGCGTTGCTTGGTTTGGGTCTTTGATGGGGCCCTGTTTATGAAGCAGGTGTATCAGAAACAGCACGGGTACGCCGAGCAGGCTGGCAAAAACAAAGAACCAGATGTAGCCGATCTGGTCCACCAGGTATCCAGAGAAGCCCGCCACAAATTTGGGGAACAGCAACATCATGGAGGAGAGCAGGGCGTACTGGGTTGCCGAGTAAGCGGTGTTCACCAGGCTGGACAGATAAGCGATAAAGGCGGAGGTGGCGATGCCGGCGCTCAGGTTATCCGCGCTGATGGCGAACACCAGCAGGGTGAGGTTGTAACCGACGTGGGCCTGCAGCGCGAACAGCAGGTTGGTGGCGGCCACCAGGGAGGCCCCCAGGAACAGAATCGGAATGGTGCCGAAGCGGAACACCAGCGCACCGCCCACGGCCGCGCCCACCAGAGTCATGATCACGCCGAACACTTTGGAGACGGTGGCGATCTCCCCTTTGGAGAACCCCATATCGATGTAGAACACGTTGGCCATCACTCCCATTACCACATCAGAGATGCGATAGCAGGCGATCAGCGCCAGGATCAGCAGGGCCTGTTTGCCGTAACGCTCAAAGAAGTCCTTAAAGGGGGCGATGATGGCGCTGTGGCCCCAGGCCAGAAATCGGGCCAGGGGAGCGGGAAGGTGGCTGAGTTGCTCCAGTGTGGCAGCCTGAGCGTCGGTCGCCTGCTGTCGATTCACCTCCGGCTCGCTGGCCAACAGCGTGGTGAGCAGGCCGATACCCATGGCGCCGGCCATCACCAGGTAGGCGGTGTGCCAGGCTTCCACCCGGTAGATGGACGGGTCCGGATCCGCCCAGGCGGCAACGGCGAGCGCCCCCGCGCTGGAGAGGATCATCGCCAGTCGATAACCCATCTGGTAGGCGGCGGCCAGGGCGGCCTGCATCTTCTCTGGCGCGGCTTCAATCCGGAAGGCATCCACCACAATATCCTGAGTGGCGGAGGCAAATGCCACCATCAATGCAAACCCGACAAGCAGCGGAAGGTCGGCGATGGGGTCGGTCATCGACATCCCCCAAAGCCCCAGCATCAGCATCACCTGAGCCAGCACCAGCCAGGCCCGGCGACGGCCGAGGGTTCGGGAGAGGAGCGGGATCGGCAGGCGATCTACCAGCGGCGCCCAGAGAAACTTGATGCTGTACGCCAGGGTAACCCAGCTCAGGAATCCGATGGTGGCCCGCTCAATCCCCGCCTCCCGAAGCCAGGCGGACAGGGTGCCGAAGACCAGCATCAGCGGCAGGCCGGAAGAGAAGCCTAACGCCAGCAGCACCAGAACCCGTTTATGCAGGTAGACAGAGAGGGGTTCAAAGCGTTGAGCCAGTCGGATCATGGGCAGGGCTTCCAGGTGGCGGAGGGTTCAGAGTACGGTGGGGAAGGGGGCGGATACAAGGCCCGCCCCGACCGGGTGTTTATTCCGGCAGCAGTGTGGCTTTGATCAGCATCAGCGGGGTGACAGGGACAGTGTCGCCGGGCACCTCATCGTGCGGGCCGGTTTCTACCGCCGCCATGGCATCCAGAACCTCTGTGCCTTCAACCACTTCACCAAATACGGCGTAACCCCAGCGACGGCTGGAGGGATCCAGACGTTCGTTGTCGGCCACATTGAAGTAGAACTGATTGGTTGCCGTGTGCGGTTCATTGGTGCGCGCCATGGCGATGGTGCCGTAGCTGTTGGAGAGGCCATTACCGGACTCATTGACCACGGGCGCTCGCTCCGGGATCGGTTTGTAATCCTTATCGTAGCCGCCACCCTGCACTACGAAATCGCCGATAACGCGGTGGAATACGCTGTTGTTGTAGGCTCCATCCACCACGTAAAGCAGGAAGTTATCCACGGTCAGTTCGGCCCGGCTGCGATCCAACTCCACCACCAGGTTGCCGAAGCTGGTTTCCAACTGCACCTTAGGGAACAGGTTGCCAGGTTGAATGCGGGGATCCTTCTCTGCCGCCAGACCGACGCTGGCGAACAGGAGGGTGAGCGCAAAAGTGAGGGCACGGGTCATATCGGTTTCCTTACTGAATGAATTGGTGCAACTCGGGGTCGTTAAGCATGGCATTGAGCAACTGGTTGAGGCGATCGTTCACCTCCCGTTCCAGAACCGAGGACTCCACCTTGAGTACCCCTTTCAACTCACCACGGGCCTGGTATCGCTTAACCAGTTGGCGGTTGTCCTGCTCCACCACCAGCGTGGCCGTGGCGCGACTGTTTGCAGTATGGCGCATGGTGCTTTGATCCACATCCACCAGCAACTCCTCCAGGGTCAGTGCCATGCGGACCTGACCCTGGCCGCTCATGGCGTAGCCCTGCCGGCTCAGACCATCACGCAGGCCCGATTCGAGCAGGGCGCGGGGGTTGCTGGAGGCGTTGATCAACTGGGCTGGGCCATCCCCGTCCTGAATGCGCACCAGGAAGGTGTCAGTACGGTGGTCTGTTGAGGTCAGCTCGACGCTGGTGGCGTGAGCTGCGCTCAGCCCAGACATCGGCTCAGTGGGGGCCAGAATCAGACTCTGGGGATGACTGGCGCAGCCACTCAGCACCAGGGCGGCGGCGAAAAGGACGTTTTTCATTGGGTTATCCCTGTTGTAACCGTTGCGGGGCAGAATACCTGATTCTGCCCCGGACTGAACAGGCTCAGCGTTTCTGGGCTTCCAGCACCACAAACTTGGCGTTGGAGGCGATGGTGGTGCAGCCGCCAAACAGGCGGGTCAGTTTGATGTGGTAACCCAGATGGCGGTTGCCGACGATGCGCAGACGCCCCCCTTTCTTCAACACCCGTTTGGCATCACGGAACATCTGCCAGGCAATATGGTCGGTGACGGCTTGTTGCTGATGGAACGGGGGGTTGCACAGCACCCAATCCGCCTGCCCGCCGTCCATGCCGGAGAGACAGTCGTTCCAGACCACTTCGAAGCGATCACTGTCGGCCACCTTAGCCAGGTTGAGGTTGGTCGATCGAACGGCATCCCAGGATTCATCCACCGCCACCATCTCTGCATCCGGGTTGGCTTGCAGCATGGCCATCGACAGCACGCCGTTACCGCAACCGAGATCCACCACCTGGCCTTTGGCTTTGGGCAGGTGGGCCAGCAGCAAGCGGGCACCGATATCCAGAGCTTTAGCACCGTAGACATTGGGGTAGTTGCTGATGGTTTCGTCCACCGGCTCGCAAAACCAGTCGAGCAGGGTGGGCTGGCCGCTCACACGTCCGCAGAGCTGACCGTAAACCAGACGGGCTTTCTTAACGGCCCGGGACGGACTTACCTCGTCCAGCAGCTGGCGGGTCAGATCGGGCAGGCTGGAGGGCATGTCCTTCTGGCGGGCGCCGATCACCACCGGCGTACCCTCGGGCAGGTGGGCGTTCAGCCAATCCAGTTGGGCAGTCAGCAGACGCAGACTGCGGGGCAGTTTGATCATCACCCCGGCGATTGGCGTATCCACTTCATCCAGCATTTTCAGTGCCTGGAGATCCGGCTCCAGTTGGTTCAGTTCCAGATTCTGCTCCAGGGCCTGATGCGCCACAAAGCTATCGTTTACCCAACACAAGGAACGATCCGCCAGGCCGCAGGCCAGTGCGCCAAAGTGGTCATTCAATACCAGCAGGGTGCCTTCAGGAAGTTGGTGGGCCCCGAGCAGCAGTTCGTCCGCGGCATCCCAGGCCTGCAGGCTATCCTGGGGCTGGGGCGGGAAGCGCTCAAGGCGAAGTTCGGTGCCGTTGACGGTAAGCTGGGACATGCGGGAGACTCGTAACCAAAAGGGGAATTTTCGCAAAAATGCCCGATCCTGAACAGTGCATCCGTGACAATGCTGGCCGTGTGCTGGCCCGGGTGATCCCGAACTGGATCCCTGCCGAGGCGCAGTCAGCACTGTGGCCGGTTCTTGATGCCTTACCTTGGCAGCAGCCCGATGTGCAGATCTTTGGTCGTCGTCACCCCATCCCCCGACAACAGTGCTACCTGGGACACCCCGGCTGCGAGTACCGTTACTCAGGATTGCTGCTGTCACCGGAGCCGGTGCCCGATGCCATACAGGCACTGATGGATCGCCTGGGTGAGGGCTTTAATGCGGTGCTGGTAAACCGCTATCGCCACGGTCAGGACCGTATGGGCTGGCACCGGGATAATGAACCGGAGTTGGCCCCCGACCTGGCGATCCTCTCTTTGGGGGGCACCCGTCGGTTACGGCTGCGCTTTGACGCCAAAGACAGCCATGGGGTGGACCTGCCCTCCGGCAGTCTGCTTTGGCTCTCGCCCGGGGTGTACCACTGCCTGGCACCCACTGCTCGGCCCGTATCGGAGCGGGTGAGTCTGACCTTCAGACAGATCCAGCCGGGTTTCCATCACCCTTGCCCACACTCGTCTCAGGCGGTATAACTCGCTCCCATCGCCCATTGTGAGCGGCGTCACAGGCCGTCGACAGGAACGCTTTATGAGCATGCAAAACATCATTGAAACCAAGATCCAAGCCGAGTTCTCCCCAACCCATATGGAAGTGATCAATGAGAGTCACATGCACCGTGGGCCTGCGGAGGAGAGCCACTTCAAATTGATTCTGGTTTCCGAGCAGTTTGAGGGGCAGCGCCTGCTGACCCGTCACCGCGCGGTCAATGCGGCGCTGGCTCAGGAGCTGGCGGGCACGCTGCACGCTTTGGCGTTGCACACCTACACCCCCGCTGAGTGGTCCGAACAGCAGCAGGCCCCCCGCACGCCCAGCTGCCTGGGCTAACCCGCCCCTCTTAAGGATTTCTTTCCCAGTCGGGATTTGTTATCAAAAGGTTAAGTTGTCTTTTGGTAGCGGGTCCCGATGTCTACAACTCCTCTGTCCTGGATAGATCGCGTCAGCGAGTGGCTCGGCACGCTCTGTGCCTTGCTGATGCTGGCGATGTTGCTGTTGGCGACCGCCGTTGTTGTGCTGCGTTATGGGCTGGAAACCGGGTCTATCGCTCTGCAGGAGACGGTGCTCTATCTTCACGGCGCGCTCTTCACCCTTGGTGCCGGCTTTACCCTCAAACACAACGGCCATGTTCGGGTCGACATCTTCTATCGCAACTGGAGCGTTCGTCGTCGGGCCTGGGTGGATCTCCTCGGCACCCTGCTGCTGTTGCTGCCTTTTATGGGGTTTATCGCCTGGCAAAGTTGGCGCTATGTGATGGCGAGTTGGGCCGGGTTGGAGGCCTCCCCTGAAGCGGGCGGGCTGGCGCTGGTCTATCTGCAGAAATCGCTGATCATGGCGATGGTAGCGACCCTTGTGTTGCAGGCGCTGGCGGAGATCGCCAAAGCGGTTGTGACCTTGAAAGGGGGGCAAGCGGCATGATGGCGATATTGCTGTTCCTCGTGGTCTGTCTGGTGCTGCTGTGCGGCTATCCGGTGGCCTTTGCCCTGGGCGGCACTGCCCTCTGGTTTGCGTTTATCGGCTCTGCTACGGGTCACCTCGACGGCGCCTTTCTTGGCGCGCTGCCCAATCGACTCTACGGGATCATCAACAATCAGACCCTGATGGCGGTTCCCCTGTTTGTGCTGATGGGAGTGATCCTGGAACGGTCGCGTCAGGCGGAGCAACTGCTGGAGGCGATGGGACAGCTGTTTGGGCGTTTGCGCGCCGGGCTGGCCATCTCGGTGATGCTGGTTGGGGTGCTGCTGGCAGCCAGTACCGGGATCGTGGGGGCTACCGTGGTCACCATGGGGTTGCTGTCGCTGCCCGCCATGCTCAAGCGTGGCTATCACCCCGCCTATGCGTCCGGGGCGATCTGCGCCACCGGCACCCTGGGTCAGATCATTCCGCCCTCCATCGCTCTGGTGTTGCTGGGGGATGTACTTTCCTCCGCGTACCAGCAGGCCCAGTTGAAGATGGGGGTGTTTTCTCCGCGAACGGTCTCTGTTGGGGATCTCTTTGCCGGAGCGCTGATCCCGGGGCTGGTTCTGGTCGGACTCTACATCGTCTATACCCTGCTGCTCTCCTGGCGGCGCCCTGAGCGTTTCGCCGCGACGGAAACGGTCACACTGGACTACGCTTTTTTTCTGAACCTGCTCAAGGCGTTGGTGCCGCCCATCGCGTTAATCCTGATGGTGTTGGGATCGATCCTGATGGGTTTGGCGACACCAACTGAAGCGGCGGCAGTGGGGGCGTTTGGCGCTCTGGCGCTGGCGCTGGCAAAGCGCAGTCTGGGCTGGCAGGCGCTGTTGCAGGCACTGAGGGAATCGGTTCGAGTGACTGCCATGGTGTTTATGATTTTGGTGGGCGCGGCGCTGTTTTCCCTGGTGTTCCGGGGGTTGGGCGGCGAGACACTGATCCATAGTGCTCTGTCAGACCTACCCGGAGGCGTGGTTGGGGCGACACTGGTGGTGATGCTGGTGATCTTCCTGCTGGGCTTCATCCTCGACTTTATCGAGATCACCTTTGTGGTGGTGCCCATGGTGGCGCCGACATTATTGATGCTGGGGCTGGATCCGGTCTGGCTGGGGATCATGCTGGGGTTAAACCTGCAGACCTCCTTCCTGACGCCGCCATTCGGTTTCGCCCTCTTCTATTTACGTGGTGTGGCGCCGCCTTCATTGGACAGTGCCACCCTGTACCGGGGCGTGGCCCCTTTTATTGCCCTGCAGATCCTGATGATGTTGCTGTTGGCGCTATGGCCGGAACTGGCCACCTGGCTGCCTGAGCGGATCTACGGCTAACTCGAGGAGAACAACATGAGAAGGATTGCACTGAGCCTGCTGATATTGACGACAACACTGCTGGGCTGTCAGCCGGGTCCCCAGGTCGAAACTGCGGCCCCCGACGCAGAACCGCAGCAGACGTACCAATGGAAGCTGGTGACCTCCTGGCCCAAGAACTTCCCCGGTTTGGGGATGGCGCCGGAGCGGTTTGCGGAAAGGGTGAACGCCATGTCTGGCGGGCGACTGACCGTTACTGTCTATGGAGCGGGTGATCTGGTTCCCGCGTTTGAGGTATTTGATGCGGTCAGTCAGGGCACTGCCGAGATGGGGCACAGCGCCGCCTACTACTGGAAGGGCAAAGCCCCTGCCGCCCAGTTCTTTGCTTCCATACCCTTTGGTATGAATGCCCAGGAGATGAACGGCTGGCTGAACTACGGTGGCGGCATGGCCCTGTGGCGGGAAGTGTACGCGCCCTTTGGCATCATCCCTATGGTCGGAGGCAATACCGGCGTACAGATGGGGGGCTGGTTCAACAAGGAGATCAACGGCATTGAGGACCTTAAGGGGCTGAAGATGCGGTTGCCGGGGCTGGGGGGAGAGGTCTTGTCCCGTATCGGCGGAGTACCGGTGACCCTGCCGGGAAGAGAGCTCTTTACCGCACTGCAGACCGGCGCCATTGATGCGACCGAGTGGGTTGGCCCCTACAACGACCTGGCTTTCGGCCTGCATAAAGCTGCCAAGTTTTACTACTACCCGGGCTGGCATGAGCCGGGCACCACGCTGGAGTTCCTGGTAAATAAGGCGGCGTTTGAAGCCCTGCCGTCGGATCTGCAGGCGATTGTGGAAACCGCTGCTCAGGCGGTTAACCAGGACATGCTGGACGAGTACACCACCCGAAACATTGCCGCTCTGGACACCCTGGTGAACGAACACGGTGTGGAGCTGAGGCAGTGGCCGGATGACGTGATTGAAGTGCTGCGCGCCGCCAACGACGAGGTGATGGCTGAAGAGGTGGCCAAGGACCCCCTGATGAAGAAGGTCTACGAGAATTATCGGGCCTACCAGGAGGGGGTGTGGCGATATCACTCTCTGTCGGAAGAGGCCTACAACGACATCCGCCAGTAAGCAGCATTGACCCCGCCACATTGGCGGGGTTACCTTTTGCACTCTGGATGGATAGACGTATAGAAGGAGATCTCCATGCCCCTGCTCGACAGCTTTACTGTGGATCACACCAGGATGGCCGCCCCGGCAGTGCGGGTAGCGAAGACCATGGCCACCCCTAAGGGAGACACCATCACCGTATTCGACCTGCGGTTCTGTCTGCCGAATGCGGAGATCCTGAGCGAAAAGGGTATCCACACTCTGGAACACCTGTTCGCCGGCTTTATGCGTGAGCACCTCAATGGCGAGACGGTCGAGATCATCGACATCTCTCCGATGGGCTGCCGCACCGGTTTCTATATGAGTCTGATTGGCACCCCTTCGGAAGCCCAGGTCGCGGATGCCTGGCGCGCCAGCATGGAGGATGTGCTTGAGGTGAAAGCACAGAGCGACATTCCGGAACTCAACGAGTACCAATGCGGCACCTATGCCATGCACTCCCTGCTGGAAGCCCAGCAGATTGCCAAAGGGATCCTGGAGCGCGGGATTGGCGTCAACCAGAATGACGAACTGACGCTCAGCCCGGAACGCCTGTCTGAACTCTGAGTCTGAGATTGGTCAATAAAACGCCTCGCACTGCGAGGCGTTTTTGATCGGGCCGAATGCACAATGACTCCGTTTAACCCACGGGAAACACACTTAACCCCAGAGAAAACCGTGCATTTGCCTGACTGAAGGCGGTTGACTACGGCAACCGGTCATTTTCGCCAATTGCTGAACCGGTTTCAGCTCTCAGAAGGGATAACCCAGCGGTCGGAAAAACGTGAGGGGATGCCGGAGAGGTGGCCCCTAGTGGTGAATAATTCTACAAAAAAGGCCAAAACATGGTCGATATTAATCGATTGTGTCCATTAGGCCATCACCTCGTAAAGGTAAAGCCATTTTTCATGGCAGCAGTGGGGCCTTTGCGGTATTATGCGCCCGAGTCGCCGTGACGCAGGTCGCAAATTTTGGGATTTTTTTGCGCTACCGGGTGTCCCGCGGCGTAAGTGAGAACGATGTCAAGAAAGCCGTCGCGCCGCGAAGCGCAAGGGCGGCGAGATGGACTTCCCAGACAAAGCAGTGCAGTGAGTATGATTACAATAAAACAAGGATTGGACCTGCCCATCAGCGGCGGCCCAGAACAAGTAATCCAGGATGGTCCCGCCATCGCTCGCGTTGCGATCCTGGGTGAAGAGTATATTGGCATGCGCCCCACTATGTCCGTAAAGGAAGGGGATCGCGTTAAGAAAGGCCAGGTGATCTTCGAAGACAAGAAGAATCCGGGCGTCCAATATACAGCCTTCGCCAGCGGGATTGTCAGTGCGATTAACCGGGGTGCCAAGCGCGTCCTCCAATCCGTGGTCATCGACGTTGATGGCGACGAACAAGAAACCTTCGCCCGCTACGACGCCTCCGCGCTGACTTCGCTGGAGCGTCAGGCTGTTCAGGACAACCTGGTTGCCAGTGGTCTGTGGACCGCTCTGCGCACCCGTCCGTTCAGCAAAGTGCCCGCATTGGACAGCATTCCGGCGGGCATTTTTGTTACTGCCATCGACACCAACCCGCTTGCTGCGGACCCGAAAGTCGTAATCGCAGACCAGTCCGAGGCCTTTAAGCAGGGCCTGACTGTGCTGACTCGACTCACCGAGGGTAAGGTTTTCCTCTGCAGCGGTGCCGAACAGGTTGCCGGTGCAGATGTGGCAGGTGTTGAGGCGGCTCAGTTTGCCGGTCCGCATCCGGCAGGTCTGCCGGGCACTCACATTCACAACCTGCTGCCAGCCAGTGCATCCCGCACCGTATGGCACATCGGTTACCAGGACGTCATCGCCATCGGAAAGCTGTTCACTACCGGTGAACTGCACGTTGACCGTGTGGTCGCCCTGGCCGGCCCGGCGGTCGTGAAGCCCCGTCTGCTGCGCACCTCAATGGGCGCGGACCTGACTCAACTGACGGCAGGTGAACTGAGCCACAACCACGTCCGGGTGATCTCCGGCTCCGTGCTGGCTGGCCGCACTGCCGTGGGTCCTCACGCGTTCCTCGGTCGCTACCACAACCAGGTTTGTGCGCTGACCGAAGGCGATGAGAAAGAGCTGTTTGGCTGGGTTCTGCCTGGTGCCAACAAGTTCTCCTTCACCCGCACTTTCCTGTCCCACTTCAGCCCGAGCAAGCTGTTCGATATGACCACCAGCACCGGCGGTTCCGACCGCGCCATGGTGCCGATCGGTCAGTATGAGCGTGTTATGCCTCTGGACATCCTGCCGACTCTGCTGCTGCGGGATCTTATCGCCCGTGACACCGACAACGCCCAACTGCTGGGTGCGCTGGAGTTGGATGAGGAAGATCTGGCCCTGTGTACCTTCGTTTGCCCCGGCAAGTACGACTACGGTCACGAGCTGCGCAGCTGCCTTGAGATCATCGAGAGGGAAGGCTAATGAGTCTGAAGCATTTTATTGAGCGTATTGAGCCCGACTTTGAGAAGGGCGGGAAATACGAAAAGTGGTATGCGCTCTATGAAGCCGCGGCCACCATTCTCTATACCCCGGGTAAAACCACCCGTGGTACCACGCACGTCCGCGACAACATCGACCTGAAGCGGATGATGATCACCGTTTGGCTGTGTACCTTCCCGGCCCTGTTCTTCGGTATGTACAACGTCGGCTGGCAGGCTCAGGAAGCTCTGGCTGCCGGTTTTGGCACCCCGGACATGTGGCAGGTTGCCCTGTTTGAACTGCTGGGTGGCAGCCTGAGCACCGATACTGGTGTACTGGGACTGATGTTCTACGGTGCCTGTTTCTTCCTGCCCATCTACGCCGTGACCTTCGCGGTGGGTGGTTTCTGGGAAGTGCTGTTTGCCTCCGTGCGCAAGCACGAGGTGAACGAAGGCTTCTTCGTGACGTCCGTCCTGTTTGCCCTGACTCTGCCGGCGACCATTCCGCTGTGGCAGGTGGCTCTGGGTATCACCTTCGGCGTTGTGGTGGCGAAGGAACTGTTCGGCGGTACTGGCCGTAACTTCCTGAACCCTGCTCTGGCCGGTCGTGCGTTCCTGTACTTCGCTTACCCGGCTCAGATCTCCGGTGATGCGGTTTGGGTTGTGGCCGACGGCTACTCCGGCGCCACCATGCTGGGTCAGGCAGCCGCCGGTACCATGGATTTCGCCAACTACGCCTGGTACGCCGCGTTCTCCGATCCGGCCTGGCAGGATGCGTTCCTGGGCTTTATCGAGGGTTCCGTTGGTGAAACCAGCACTCTGGCCCTGGCCATCGGCGGCCTGGCCATCATGTACACCCGCATCGCCTCCTGGCGCATCGTTGCCGGTGTCATGGTGGGCATGATCGCCATCGCCTCTCTGTTTAACCTGATTGGCTCTGACACCAACCCGATGTTTAACCTGCCGTGGACCTGGCACCTGGTTATGGGTGGCTTCGCTTTCGGTATGTTCTTCATGGCCACGGATCCGGTTTCCGCCTCCTTTACCAACCCCGGTAAGTGGGCCTACGGCATCCTGATCGGTGTCATGACCGTGCTGGTTCGGGTGGTGAATCCCGCATTCCCGGAAGGGATCATGCTGGCGATTCTGTTCGCCAACCTGTGGGCGCCGCTGTTTGACCACTTTGTGGCGCAGGCCAACATCAAGCGGAGACTGGCACGCAATGTCTAAGAAAAACGATACCTTTGGCAAAACTCTGGGCGTGGTGATTGGCCTCTGCCTGGTGTGCTCCCTGGTGGTGTCCGGTGCCGCGGTTGCCCTCAAGCCTCTGCAGGAGCGCAACAAGGCGGAAGACACCCAGCGTTACGTACTGGAAGCGGCAGGTCTGCTGGATAAAGTGGACGGCGGCATTCAGGCCACCTTCAACCGTTACATCGACGCTCGGGTCATTGACTTCGACAGCGGTGAGATCGACAGCAGCATCGACGCGACCACTTACGACCAGCGTAAGGCCGCTCGTGACCCGGCGACCTCCTCCGTTCCGGCCAACGACGTCGCCTCCATCAAGCGCCGTGCCGACAAAGGCCTGGTGTACCTGGTGAAGGACGAGAACGGCGAACTGGAAACCATCATCCTGCCGATCCACGGCTACGGTCTGTGGTCCACCATGTATGCGTTCGTGGCTCTGGAGCCCGACTTCAACACCATCAAGGCGCTGGTGTACTACGACCAGGGTGAAACCCCGGGTCTGGGTGCTGAAGTTGAGAACTCGCGCTGGAAAGCGCAGTGGGTGGGTAAGAAGCTGTTTGACGACAATGGCGAACTGGCCATCAAAGTTGTCAAAGGCGGTGCTCGCCAAGGAGACATCCACGGTGTAGATGGCCTGTCCGGCGCCACTCTGACCAGCAACGGTGTGCAGTACAGCCTCGATTTCTGGATGGGTGAAGAAGGTTATGCAGCCTTCCTGGCTAAGGCCCGCAAAGGAGAGCTGAACAATGGCTGAGAAATCCTTGAAAGAGGTCCTGGTCGGACCGATCTTCGGTAACAACCCGATTGCTCTGCAGGTTCTGGGTGTCTGTTCCGCTCTGGCGGTAACCACCAAGATGGAAACGTCCACCGTGATGACGCTGGCGCTCATCTTCGTGACCGCGTTTTCCAACCTGTTTATCTCGCTGATGCGAAACCACATTCCCGGCAGCGTCCGAATCATCGTTCAGATGACCGTTATCGCCTCGCTGGTAATCGTGGTGGACCAGGTGCTCAAGGCGTACGCCTATGACATCTCCAAGCAGCTGGCGGTATTCGTTGGTTTGATCATCACCAACTGTATCGTAATGGGCCGCGCTGAAGCCTTTGCCATGAAGAGCCCGCCGCTGGTGAGCTTCGTTGATGGCGTCGGTAACGGCCTGGGCTACGGCTTTATCCTGCTGACCGTAGGGTTCTTCCGCGAGCTGTTTGGCAGCGGCACCCTGTACGGTGTGGAGATCTTCTCTAAGGCCTCCGAGGGTGGTTGGTATCAGCCGAACGGTCTGATGCTGCTGGCCCCCAGCGCCTTCTTCCTGATTGGCTTCATCATCTGGGCGCTGCGCACCTGGAAGCCGGAACAGGTTGAGCCCAAGGAGTAAGGAGCGAACATGGAACACTATATCAGCCTGTTTATCCGGGCGATCTTTATCGAAAACATGGCCCTCTCCTTCTTCCTGGGGATGTGTACCTTCCTGGCGGTTTCCAAGAAAGTGACCACCGCCATGGGTCTGGGTGTGGCCGTGATTGTGGTACTGACTCTGGCAGTACCGGTTAACCAGTTGATCTACACCAACATCCTGGCTCCAGGTGCCCTGAAGTGGGCCGGCCTGCCGGATGCGGATCTGAGCTTCCTGCAGTTCATCACCTTTATCGGTGTGATTGCGGCCCTGGTTCAGATTCTGGAGATGGCTTTGGATAAGTACTTCCCGCCGCTCTACAACGCGCTGGGGATCTTCCTGCCGCTCATCACCGTAAACTGCGCCATCTTCGGTGCCGTGTCCTTTATGGCTCAGAAGGAGTACACCTTCGCTGAGTCCGTGGTCTACGGCCTGGGTGCGGGCACTGGTTGGGCGCTGGCTCTGGTGTTGCTGGCGGGTATCCGCGAGAAGATGAAATACGCTGACGTGCCGGACGGGCTGCGTGGTTTGGGGATCACCTTTATCACCGCTGGCCTGATGGCTCTGGGCTTTATGTCCTTCTCCGGGGTGTCGCTGTAAGCGGCCGTCGCATAGGAAGTAAAAGGATTAGTCGATGGAAATTGTACTCGGCGTAGGAATGTTTACCGCGATTGTGACCGTGCTGGTATTGGTGATTCTGTTCGCCAAATCCAAGCTGGTGGCAAGCGGAGACGTTCGCATTGATATTAATGGCGATCCGGAAAAAGGGATCGTAACCAACCCTGGCGACAAGCTGCTGGGCAGCCTGGCCAATAACGGCGTATTCATCTCCTCCGCCTGTGGTGGTGGTGGCTCATGCGGTCAGTGTCGTGTGAAAGTGAAGTCCGGCGGTGGCGACATTCTGCCGACCGAACTGGACCACATCACCAAGCGTGAAGCCCGCGAAGGCTGTCGTCTGGCCTGTCAGGTGGCGGTGAAGAGCGACATGGAGATCGAGCTGCCTGAAGAGGTGTTTGGCATCAAGAAGTGGGAGTGCACCGTTGTCTCCAACGACAACAAGGCCACTTTCATTAAAGAGCTCAAGCTGGCGATCCCGCAAGGCGAGTCTGTACCGTTCCGTGCGGGTGGCTACATCCAGATCGAAGCACCGGCTCACCATGTGAAGTACAAGGATTTTGATATCCCGGAAGAGTACCGTGGTGACTGGGAGCGCTTTGGCTTCTTTAACCTGGAGTCCAAGGTGGATGACGAAACCATCCGTGCCTACTCCATGGCCAACTACCCGGAAGAGCATGGCATCATCATGCTGAACGTGCGTATCGCTACGCCGCCGCCGAACAACCTGTCCCTGCCTTGTGGTAAGATGTCTTCCTACATCTGGAGCCTCAAGCCGGGTGACAAGGTCACCATCTCCGGTCCCTTCGGTGAGTTCTTCGCCAAGGAAACCGACGCTGAAATGGTCTTCATCGGTGGTGGTGCCGGTATGGCTCCGATGCGCTCTCACATCTTCGACCAGCTCAAGCGCCTTAACTCCAAGCGTAAGATCAGCTTCTGGTACGGTGCCCGTTCCAAGCGTGAGATGTTCTACGTGGAAGACTTTGATGGCCTGGCGGCGGAGAACGATAACTTCAAGTGGCATGTTGCCCTGTCTGATCCTCAGCCTGAGGACAACTGGGACGGCTACACCGGCTTTATTCACAACGTGTTGTACGAGAACTATCTGAAGAACCATGACGCGCCTGAAGATTGTGAGTACTACATGTGTGGGCCGCCGGTGATGAACGCCGCCGTGATCAACATGCTGAAAGAGATGGGCGTTGAAGATGAAAACATCCTGTTGGATGACTTCGGCGGCTGATCTGCGAATCGCAAATGAATAGAGGGTTCACGTTGTTCCGAACCACACTGAAATGGCTGGCCCCACTGGGGCTGGCCCTTTTTATCTTAGGTTGTGCGCCCCAGCAGCACGTGGTGTCCATTCAGGGCCAAACCATGGGGACCACCTACCACATCACCTGGGTGCAACCCACCAAGCCGGTGGAGAGACTGACGCTGCAGGCCGCGGTTGATACCCGGCTGGAACAGGTTAACGACTCCATGTCGACCTGGCGGAAGGACGCGCTGATCAGCCAGTTCAATCGCCATAACTTTGATACCCCGATGCGCATTGATGACGACTTTGTGCGGGTGTTGGAGGAGGCGATCCGACTGGCTCACCTGACGGACGGGGCGCTGGATGTTACCGTCGGTCCGTTGGTGAACCTCTGGGGCTTTGGTCCGGATGGACGGGTCACCTCGGCGCCCTCTTCGTTGGAGATCGCCGAAGCCAAGGCCCGGGTCGGCGTTGAGCATTTGCAGCTTAACGGTGAGTTCCTCAGCAAAGATCGGGCGGATCTGTACCTGGATCTCTCCTCCATTGCCAAAGGCTATGGAGTGGATGTGGTGGCCGAAGTGTTGGAGCAGCGTGGTATCCACAACTATCTGGTTGAGGTCGGCGGGGAGTTGCGTTTAAGCGGCCATAAGCCGGACCAAAAACCCTGGAGAATCGCGATTGAGCAACCCGATGAAGATGGTCGTGAGGTGTTCAAGGTCATTGAGCCCGGAGAACTGGCTGTGGCCACTTCCGGCGATTATCGGAACTTCTTTGAGGAGAACGGGCGCCGTTTCTCTCATCTGATTGATCCTCGTTCCGGCGAGCCGGTCAACACGCGTCTGGCTTCTGCCACCGTGCTGGCCCCCTCCTGCATGACCGCCGATGGCCTGGCAACGGCCTTTATCGTGATGGGCACGGAGCAGGCGCTGGCACTGGCGGAGCAAGAGTCTTTGCCAGCCATGTTTATCGAGAAATCTCCGGAGGGGTATAAGGTTCACTACTCCTCCGCTTTCCTGCCTTACCTGGGGGAGACCAACCCATGAATACGTTTTTTGCCACTTTCGCTGCGATGCTGTTGCTGTTTGGCCTGATGTCGGTGGGTTACCTCATCAAGAGAAAAGCGATCAGCGGTTCCTGCGGCGGTCTTGCGGGCGTCGGCATTGAGAAAGAGTGCGATTGTCCTGAGCCCTGCGATAAGCGCAAAGCCAAGATGGCCAAAGAGGCCGCAGAGGCGGAGCGTCGTGAGCGCCTGGCGCAAAACCGGATAATCTGATCCCATCCCGCATACTGAGGCGACCATAAGGTCGCCTTTTTTCACCACTTCACTCAGATACCCCTACTGACCTTCTCGTTGTTTTTTCAGTGCTAATCGGTATTTTGTTATCAAAGCGTTGCCAAAGACGCCGATAACCATAAAACAAGACAAAGACAGGGTTTGGGAGTTTAGGGGATGGAGATCCTACGTCGTTCCATAACGCGCCAGCTGGTGGCAGCCATCGGCGGAAGCGTGTTCATCATTTTGCTGCTTGGCAGCGCATGGCTTATCTCACAGAGTGCCAAGAAGACCCGGCAGGAAGTGACCGCCGAGGTGGCTCAACTGGTTAAGCAGCAGAGCACTGCCATTCAGGGCTTTTTTGAAGCGCGCGGGCAGGTGATCCACAGCATATTCGCCAATCCTCAGGTGGTACGGTTCTTCCGGGAATACGATCAGCGCGGCGGTGACCTGGCCCGTAATGGGGACTACCAGGATACGGTGCGCTACTTCCGCCACTTCTCGGATCAGGACCCCAGCATCAAGAGCATCTTTTTCGGCAGTGAGAATACCCACGAGTATTTCGATCTCAATGGTCGCTATGAAGATGACCCCAACTACTACACCGCAAAGCGACCCTGGTGGGGAGAAGCGATCGCCCAGGGACGCCTTTTTGTGGGTGATCCGGCGGTAGACGCCAACGACGGCTCCATCTCCGCCACGGTCAAACTGCCGCTCTATGAGAATGGACGCTTTCTTGGTATTGGCGGCATGGACATCCTGATCAGCACCATCGGCGAGCGCTTGCTTTCGGAGGTGCGTTATCAGGGGCAGGGCCAGGCTTTCCTGGTTACCGAGCAGGGTAAGTTGGTGTTCTTCCCGGGTTTCAGTGAGGCGTTCCCTCCTGGCTCCATGATGGCAGAGGTGGACACTCAGTTTGGCGAAACCGCGGGGTTCTCCGCGCTGGATACGGCGCTGAAGTCCGACGCCAGTGGTCAGGCTGAGGTGATGTTGTCCGGTGAGCCGATGTTGGTGAAGTGGCAGAGTGTTGAGAGCGACTATCCCCACCTGCGCTGGCGTCTGGGTCTGCTGCTGCCTCAAAGCGTGATTGGTGAGCGCGTAACCGACGCGGCCTGGTCCACGGCCTGGGCCAGCATTGGATTCACCCTGCTGCTCTGCTGTCTGGTTTGGGCCATGCTGCTGCCGTTACGCAGTCAGCTGGGGCGTTTGCTGGCGGCGATGGAGGAGATCGCTGACGGTGACGCGGATCTGCGTCAACGCATTGAACTGGACCGAATCGATGAACTGGGACGCCTTGGCTGTGCCTTTAACCGGTTTGCTGGTCGCATCCATGAACTGGTGCGGCAAACCGCCAATATGACCAACTCGGTGCGCTCCGCCAGTGCCAATGCGGGCGAGGTGTGGCAGAAAACCATGCTGGCCATTGAGGAGCAGAAGTTGGAGGTTGACCAGGTGTCGACCGCCACCACCGAGATGGCTCAGACCAGTCACGAAATGGCTCAAGCGGCGACCCGGGTCAGCAACCATGCTGAATCCGCGCAGCACCAGGTGGCGCAAGCGTCGCAGGAGGTGGGCAGCGCCAACGAAGGGATCCGCCGCCTCAACGAGCAGGTTCAGAGTGCCGCAGCGGTGGTGTCCGAGCTGCGCAGCAACTCAGAGCAGATTGGCGAAGTGCTGAACGTGATCCGGACCATCGCCGAGCAGACCAATCTGCTGGCGTTGAATGCCGCCATTGAGGCTGCCCGTGCCGGTGAGCAGGGGCGGGGCTTCGCAGTGGTGGCGGATGAGGTACGCACCCTGGCGTCCCGTACCCAGGATTCCACTGCCAATATTCAGCAGATCATTGCCCAACTGCAGCAGGCCAGTGAGGCGGCGCAGAAGGCGATGCAGGAGAGCTGTGAGGAAGCGGCTTCCAGTGCTGAGATCAGCGCCAAGATCAGCGATGCCCTGATGCAGGCTAATGGCGCGGTAGGGGAGATCCAGGGGCAGATCCATGAGATCAGTGCCGCTATCAGTCAGCAGGCTACAGTGGCGGAGGAGATCGACGCCAAGGTGATTCGGGTGCGGGAGTTGTCGGACGTCACTACCGCCGCCTCGGAAGCCCTGGAGGGCGCTGTGGGTGAGATGACCTCCTCATCCCGGGAGATTGGCGTACAGCTGGATCAGTTCAAGATCTGAGTGCGGCATGGCGATCGGAGGGGGCCCTGGGGCCCCCTTTTTTTGATTGAGTCCCGCCCAGACTGTGATAGCATTCGATAACTGGATAAATATACAGTTATTGGGCGATGAGCGAATCGTTGAAAGGCCGTAAGATCATTCATGTGGACATGGATTGCTTCTACGCCGCGGTGGAGATGCGGGATAACCCGGAGTATCGGGGCCGGCCGCTGGCGGTGGGTGGTAAGGCGGATTCCCGTGGGGTAATCGCCACCTGCAACTACGAAGCGCGCGCCTTCGGTGTCCGCTCCGCCATGCCCAGTAGTGAGGCCAAACGGCGCTGCCCGGAGTTGTTGCTGGTACGGGGCAGGATGGAGGTGTACAAAGCGGTCTCCGAGCAGATCCGCGCCATCTTCGCCCGCTATACCGACCTGATTGAGCCGCTCTCGCTCGATGAAGCCTACCTGGATGTTACCGACTGCCCCTACTGTCAGGGCAGCGCGACCCGAATAGCCGAGCGGATACGGGCGGAGATCCTTGCTGAAACCGGGTTAACCGCGTCGGCAGGGATAGCGCCCAACAAGTTTCTGGCGAAAGTGGCCTCCGATGAGAACAAGCCCAATGGCCAGTGTGTGATCCCCCCTGATCGCACGGCCGAGTTCGCGGCCGCCCTGCCACTTCGTAAAATTCCGGGGGTAGGCCCCAAAACCGCAGAACGACTGGCTGAGCATGGCCTGCATATCGGAGCGGATGTGTTAGCGAAGACGCCTGAGCAACTCGCGCACTGGTTGGGGAAATTTGGCCCGGTTCTGCATCAGCGGGCTCAGGGGATCGACCCGCGTCCGGTGCAAACCCATAGAGAGCGAAAGTCCGTCGGCGTGGAGACCACGCTGGCCCGGGACCTGACTCAGGCACCGGCCTGTTACCAGGTGCTGGAGGGGCTGCTTCCCGAGCTTGAGCGTCGGTTAAGGGGACGCCCCTTTAAGGGGGTTCAGGTCAAACTGAAGTTTCACGATTTTCAGCAAACTACTCTGGCTCAGCAGGCGACGGTGCTGGAGTTGGCGCAGCTGAAAGCGATGGTTGATGGCGCGTTTGAGCGCGGCGAGGGACGTCGCGTACGGCTTGTGGGCGTCGCTGTCACTCTGGCGCCAGCAGAGGCGGAACAGGCTCAGCAATTGCCGCTGGGATTGGGTTAGTGATTTATGATGGACCGGTCGCCATATTTCGATGAGTAAACTGGCGATTCATAAAACCGGGGAGAGTTTCGCTAACTTTCAGTGAATTATGAATATTTATGTTAATTGACTGTGGTTTTATTGATCGCGATCAACCGTGTTTTGAGCATCTGCTCCTAGTCTGTGATTAAGCCCCCTCGATATAAGCGGGGCATGCGCAGAGTTAAGGAGGCCCAGGATGAGAATACGAAGCCTGTATCGTCAACTTTTTACCGCGGTATTTATGCTGGGGGTCGTGAGCCTGGTGCTCTTCACCCTGGCGTTTCAATTCAACGAAGCCCGCCCCCTAAGGGACGCCGAACGATTTGATCTCTATGTCGGCGAAAAAACCTATTGCCGCACTCTGAACCACTACCAGTCTCAGGATAAAGACGCCAAGGTGGAACGCCTTATCGAGTACAGCGACCAGAATGCCATGCAGTTTATTCTCTGGCGCTTCGGTAAGGAGAAAGGGCGTGAGATGATCGATACCTGTGAAAAGGCGAAGAAGGCGCACATTATCGAGCGCTGTGAACAGCAGCCGGAGTTGGCGATTGAGCAGGTGATTCTGGAATACAACAGACCCGCCATCGCAGAGAAGGGCTATATCTGAACCCTTGCCAAGGCAAAAGAAAAGCCGCCCGTTGGGCGGCTTTTTTGTGGTTTGCCGTTACTTGGTCGGGATCGCCTTCAGTACGGCCAACAGCAGTTGCCAGTACTTCTCTACGGTGGCGATCTCCACTTTCTCATCCGGAGAGTGAGGGAATCGGATGGTGGGGCCGATGGAGACCATATCCAGCGCCGGGTAGGGCTCCTTGAACAGGCCGCACTCCAGACCGGCGTGGATCACCTGGATGTTGGGCAGTTTGCCGAACAGACCCTGGTAGGTTTCGCGAACCACCGCCATGATCGGAGAGCTCGGATCCGGCTGCCAGCCCGGGTAGGCGCCACTCAGCTTCAGCTCAGCGCCCGCCAGGTCCGCCAGGGCCTGCAGCATGTTTTCCACCATGGAGCGACCGGAGTCGACGGTGGAGCGGATCAGGCACATTACCCGAACGCTCTCCTCCTTGGTGGTGATCACGCCCATGTTCAGGGAGGTCTCTACCACGCCCGGGAAGGCGTCGCTCATCCGGATCACCCCGTTGGGGCCTGCGTGGATCAGCGCCACCAGTCGGGCCTGGTCATCGGCATTGAACACTTGAGCCGGAGCGTCGATGGCGCTCAGCTCCAGGCTCAGATCGGTTTCGATCGCCTGCAGTTCGTTTTTCAAAATGTCGGTGTAGAGGCCAACTAGACGCTCCAGTTCGGCCACCTTATCGGACGGGATAACGAACTCGGCGAACGCTTCACGGGGGATGGCGTTACGCAGGCTGCCGCCTTTGAACTTGGCGAGGCGCAGGCCCAGTTCGGCCGCGTGGCCAAACAGGAAGCGGCCCAGCAGTTTGTTGGCATTGCCACGGCCAGTGTGGATGTCACAACCGGAGTGGCCGCCTTTCAGGCCGGTCAGGGCCAACTGCAGGCTGACGTGATCCGCCGGAGTGGCTTCACGGCCCACAGGCAGGGTCAGCTCTGCGTCTACGCCACCGGCACAACCCATATAGACCTCACCCTCCTCTTCGGAGTCGGTGTTGATCAGGATGTCACCCTTCAGCAGGCCGGCTTCCAGACCGAAAGCGCCGGTCATGCCCGCTTCCTCGTCGATGGTCAGCAGCACCTCCAGCGGACCATGTTCAACGCTGTCGTCGCCCAGTACCGCGAGAGCGGAGGCCATACCGATGCCGTTGTCGGCACCCAGTGTGGTGTCTTTAGCGGTCACCCAGTCACCGTCGATATAAGCCTGGATAGGGTCACGATCGAAACGGTGCTCGGTGCCGGAGTTCTTCTGGGGCACCATATCCAGGTGCGCCTGGATGATCACCCCTTTAAGGTGCTCATAACCGGGAGTGGCCGCTTTGCGGATCACCAGGTTGCCCACGCCATCAATGACGGTTTCCAGCCCCTTCTCCTCGGCCCACTGCTGAATATGGTCACGGAGGGCGATCTCACGCTTGGAGGGGTGGGGGATGGAGCAGATGGTTTCAAACCAGGTCCAGAGTCCCTGGGGGGATAGGGTGCTTAGAGCTGACACTGCACTCTCCTTATGAGGTGTAATTCGGTTCGGAGGAAAAACGCGGCCAGTGTATCACAGCGGCAGCAAAGCGTGACCTCAGTAGCACACCGGGTACGCGGCCTGCTATGGTGTGCTCCAGCAAGATTTGGACAGCAAAAGGATAAAGGATCATGAGCAAGCTGTTGATTGTGAAAGCCGACCAGGAAGAGGCCCTGTTTGGTGATGGCGGTTGGGATGCGGTCGTGGTGGTGGGCGACGCCAACGGGCTGGAGTCTCACCCCGAAATCGGCCAGCTGGTGGCTCACGCCGCTCATGTGGATGCCCGCATCGGCAAGGAGCCACTGATGTTGATGGCGCCGGGCTTGGCGGGAGGGCGCCTGGTGCTGGCGCCGACCGGCGACCTGGACAACGAGTATGAGGATGTGCGCCGTTTTGCTGAAGCGGCTCAGGCCGGGATTGGCATCGCCTTGCGAGCCGGGGCCCGGGCGCCCCTGCTGCTGGTTTCCGGCAATGATGACCTGCGCTACAGCCAGGCATTGGAGGTGGCACTGATGGGGGCGGGTCACGAGATCTATACCCCCTTTGATGTGTCGGGTCCGGAGGTCACTCTGGGCGTGCTGGGGCTGGATGAAGTGGCTCGGGTCAATGCGCTGGAGAATGGGCGCATTGCGGCCCGGGATCTTTGCGGTGGTGATCCTGAGCAGATGGCGCCTCCGGCCTTTGCCGATTACTGTGTTGAGCTGTTTTCCGATACCGCCGTCTCCGTTTCGGTGATTGACGATCCCGACACACTGAAAGCCGATTACCCCCTGCTCAGTGCTGTGGCGCGGGCTTCTTTTGCGGTAGAGCGGCATGCCCCCCGCGTGGTGCGACTGGAGTACGTGGGTGAGGGCGTGATCAGCCGCAACTGGTTCCTGGCGGGTAAGGGCGTCACCTTTGATACCGGAGGAGCGGACCTGAAGATCGGCGGTGCCATGGCAGGAATGAGCCGGGATAAAGGGGGCGCTGCTGCGGTGGCTGGCCTGATGGCGACACTTGCCCAACTGAAACCGAAAGGGGTCCGTGTGGTGGCCGAGCTTGGCCTGGTGCGTAACAGCATCGGTTCCGAGGCATTTGTGCCGGATGAGATCATCGAGAGTCATGCCGGTGTGAAGGTTCGTATCGGTAACACCGATGCGGAAGGGCGCCTGGTGCTGGCGGACGTGCTCAGCCACCTGCGTGAGTCGGTTAACGGTTGCGAGAATCCCGTGATGTTCTCTCTGGCCACCCTGACCGGTCACGTTGGGCGGGCCTATGGCCCCTACAGCGCCGTCATTGAAAATGGTGTAGCCCGTGGCCAGGCGCTGGGCGGTCAGTTGCAGATGGTGTCGGAGATCTGGGGTGAGCCCTTTGAGCTGTCACGTCTGCGTCGTGAGGACTTTGCCCAGGTGGCGGCCCGCTCCCCTTCAGAGCGGTTGCTCTCCTCCAACAATGGCGCCTCAGTGAACATCTCCCGGGGCCATCAGTTCCCCATGGCGTTCCTGGTCCAAGCGTCGGGACTGGATCAGCATGGATTGGGCAGCGATCAGCCCATCGCCTACCTGCACCTGGACATTGCCGCCTCTTCTGTAGAAAAACGAGATCCGCTTTATGGCCAGCCTACAGCGGTGCCGGTGGCGACCTTGCTGGCGAATCTGCTTGACCATTAATGGGTTAGCTTGCGCCTGAAGAGACTGCGTGCCTCGCATCAAAATCCCTCATCCGGTAATTAAATTACATACTGGGCCAAATGAGGGATTTTTTGTGGGGCCGTCTTGTAATAAAACTACATATTGGTATGATGCATTCCATCGGGAGCTGACGACTCCCGAACACGTTGGCTAGGACAGCCCGAGTTCTCCAAGGAACCGAGTGACGAAGACACCACGGATGACTCCGTGTTCCTGTCGTTATTTGTCATTTGTTTGATTATTTAGGAGTTCGGTATGCAATACCCCTTTTCTTATGACGTGACCCTCTACAACACCTGGTTCTCCCGTAGCTGGACTACCGGTGCCCTGTTCCCCCTGGGTCGCTGATTATCGTCACTTTGCTTCATCAACCTGTAAATCGGGGTTTCTGGTGAACGGCTAGGCAGGCCGTTTTGGACTTCCCCACAGTAGGGTTTCTCTTCCCTTCGGCGCCTTTATGGCGCCATTTTTTTTGCCTTTCTCCCAAAGTTCGCCTGTTTTGTTGGCACCTTAGCGACAAAACGGGGATAATCTCGCGCCAAATTTACCGGCAATTCAACCGTCGGTGAGTTTGCCTCTCTGTGCACTACAAAACACAAAATAATTAAGGTCCGACAATGCTCGAGTCGATTTTCAAGCTCAGTGCGAACCGCACCACGGTTCGTCAGGAAGTGGTTGCTGGGATCACCACTTTCCTCACCATGGCCTACATCATCTTCGTTAACCCCGCGATGCTGGCTGACGCCGGTATGGATCACGGTGCCGTTTTCGTTGCCACCTGTGTGGCGGCAGCCGTTGGCTGTCTGGTGATGGGTCTGCTGGCCAACTACCCCATTGCCCTGGCGCCTGGGATGGGCCTCAACGCCTTCTTTACCTACACCGTTGTTCTGGAAATGGGCCACAGCTGGGAAACCGCGCTGGGCGCCGTATTCCTGTCCGGTGTGCTGTTCCTGCTGCTTTCGGTGCTGAAAATCCGTGAATGGATCGTCAACGCCATCCCCATGTCTCTGCGACTGGGCATTGCGGCAGGTATCGGTCTGTTCCTGGCCCTGATTGGCCTGAAAAACGCCGGTATCGTAGTCTCCAACCCCGCCACCATCGTGGGTCTTGGCGACGTCACCAGCTTCCCGGTTGTGATGGCCGCGCTGGGCTTTGCCCTGATCATCGCTCTGGTGCACTTCGGCCTGAAAGCCGCCGTGATGATCTCCATTCTGGTGATCACCGCTCTGGGCCTGATGTTTGGTGATGTGCAGTACCACGGCCTGGTCTCTATGCCGCCCTCTGTTGCACCGACTCTGGCCGCTCTGGACATCGCCGGTGCGCTGGAAGTGGGCATGCTGTCTGTAGTGTTTGCCTTCCTGTTCGTTGACCTGTTCGATACCTCCGGCACCCTGGTGGCGGTGGCACAACGTGGCGGAATGCTGGATGACAAAGGGCGTCTGCCCCGCGCCAACCGCGCGATGATGGCTGACTCCTCTGCCACCATCGCTGGCGCCTTCCTCGGTACCTCCACCACCACCAGCTACATCGAAAGCACCGCAGGCGTGTCTGCCGGTGGCCGCACCGGTCTGACTGCCGTCGTGGTTGGTCTGCTGTTCCTGGGCTGTCTGTTTATCTCTCCGCTGGCGGGCATGGTTCCGGCTTACGCCACCACCGGTGCACTGGTCTATGTGGCGATCCTGATGATGTCCGGTCTGGTTCACCTGGAGTGGGATGACCTGACTGAAGCCGCTCCGGTGGTGGTGACTGCCATCATGATGCCGCTGACCTTCTCCATCGCTCACGGCATCGCCATCGGCTTTATCACCTACGCGGTGATCAAGCTGCTGAGCCGTCGATTCCAGGACGTCAGCCCCGCGGTTGGCATTCTGGCGGTACTGTTCATTCTGAAGTTCATGTACCTGTAAGGCTGTTCGCCTTCCGGCCTGACACCGCCTCCCTTTGGGGAGGCGGTGTCGTTTCTGTGCGTCAAACCTGCTGTGTCAAAGCCACTTTTTCGGTATAACTACTCCTTCTGTCTTTTTTTGAGCCTTACCCCGAGTGAATCCGCTACGTTATCGCCGGATAGTGGTCAAACTGGGCACCAGTGTCCTGACCTCCGGCAGTCCCAAGTTGAACCGTGCCCATATGGTGGAATTGGTTCGCCAGATGGCCCGCCTTCGTCAGGCTGGCTGTGAGATCATCCTGGTTACCTCCGGCGCCATCGCCGCGGGTCGCGAGCACCTGGGTTTCCCAACATTGCCGGACTCTCTGTCGAGCAAGCAGATGTTGGCAGCCGTAGGGCAGAGCCAGTTGATCCGGACCTGGGAGCAGCTGTTCAATCTCTACAATCTGCACGTGGGTCAGATCCTGCTGACCCGTGCCGATCTGGATGACCGCGAGCGCTACCTCAACGCCCGCGATACTCTGCAGGCGCTGCTGGATAACGGCATCATTCCGGTGATCAACGAGAACGACGCCGTGGCAATCGCGGAGATTAAGGTAGGCGATAACGATAACCTCTCCGCCCTGGCGGCCCTGTTGGGCGAGGCAGAGTTGCTGATGCTGCTGACGGACCAGCCGGGTCTGTTTGATGCGGATCCCCGCAGTAATCCCGATGCCAAGCTGATCCCGGAAGTGGAGCACATCGACGACAGTCTGCGCCGTCTGGCGGGAGGCAGTGGCACCAACCTGGGCACCGGTGGCATGGCCACCAAGCTGCAGGCGGCGGATGTTGCCCGTCGTGCGGGAGTTGAGGTGGTGATCGCCGCTGGCCACGCCGAAGGGGTAATCGAGGGGCTGGCCCGGGGTGAGTCTATCGGCACCCGCTTCCCGGCGTTGGCCTGTCCTCTGGATGGCCGCAAACGCTGGATTCTGGCGGGACCGCCCCCGGCAGGCACCCTGCATCTGGATGCCGGTGCGGTTTCTGCCCTGGTAGACAAAGGGTCGAGCCTGCTACCCAAAGGGATTACGGCCGTTGAGGGCAACTTTGCCCGGGGCTGCACCCTGATGCTCAAGGACCCGAATGGCCAACTGATTGGCCGCGGTATCGCCCGCTACGGGGCGCCGGACATGCGTCGTCTGGCTGGCCAACACTCCAATGAGATCGAAAGCCTGCTGGGCTACAGCTACGGCACGGTGGCGATCCACAGAAACGACCTGGTGGTGCTATGACAACCAATCCCCTTTTGCCCATGGGTGAGAAAGCCCGTGAAGCCAGCTACGCCCTTCTGGGGCTGGGAGCGGCTGAGAAGAATGCTCTGCTGGCGACCATCTCCGCCCAGATCCATGCTCATCAGGAGTCGATTCTGGCGGCCAACGCCGAAGATATGATCCGTGCTGAGCAAGCGGGATTGTCCGGGGCCATGCTGGATCGCCTGCTGCTCACCCCGGAACGTCTGGCCGCCATTCGGGCCGATATCGATACGGTGATCGCACTGGCGGATCCGGTCGGCGTGGACATTGAGAGCCGTCTGCTGGAAAACGGCATGCGCCTGGCCCGTCGCCGCATCCCGCTGGGGGTGATCGGCGTGATCTACGAAGCCCGTCCCAATGTCACTGTGGATGTGGCGGTGTTGGCGCTGAAAACCGGCAACGCCGTGATCATGCGTGGTGGTAAGGAGACAGTACGCTCCAACCAGGCGCTGCTGATCGCTATCCATGCGGCCCTCACCGAACGGGGTGTGCCCACCGATGCGGTGCAGCTGATCGACGACCCGGATCGGGCGTTGGTCACCGCGCTGCTGAACCTGGACAGCCATGTGGACATGGTGATCCCTCGTGGTGGCGCCGGGCTGCATCAGCTCTGTAAGGAGCAGGCCCGCATGCCGGTGATTACCGGCGGGATCGGCATCTGCCACATGTTCATCGATCAGGCTGCAGACCTGCATCGCGCACTGCCGTTGATTGAAAACGCCAAAGTGCAGCGTCCCACCGTGTGTAATGCCCTGGATACTCTGCTGGTGCATGAGGCGGTAGCCGATGCGCTGCTGCCTGAGGTGGCGAGCCGCCTGCGTCCGTTGGGCGTTACCCTTAAAGCGTGCCCCAAAGCGTTGGCCGCTCTGGGCGCGGATGCGGAAGCGGCGGGCGAGGGGGACTTTGACACCGAGTGGCTCTCTCTGGTGCTGGGAGTCAAAGTGGTCTCCGGTGTGGATGAAGCGATCACCCACATTCGCACTCACTCATCGGAACATTCCGAAAGCGTGGTGACCGAGGATCGCTCAGTAGCGGATCGCTTTGTGGCAGCCATCAACTCCTCAGCGGTATACGTTAATGCCAGCACCCGCTTTACCGATGGCAGCCAGTTTGGCCTGGGTGCCGAAGTGGCGGTCAGTACCCAGAAACTGCATGCCCGCGGACCGATGGGGCTGGAAGCCCTGACCACCTACAAGTGGGTGGGCACCGGGGATTACCACGCCCGTGGATAAACCGTAACGGTGAGAAAAGGGACGCAATGGCGTCCCTTTTTTGATCCTGATGGCCGGGAAAACAGGGCAAGAGGTGTGACGCTGTTCACTTTCAAAGAAATCGATGCCCGCGCGATAAAATCGTCGTGGCATGCCTTGGAAACGAAATGTAAAATCCTGAACCCATTGATGATTTAGGCTCCACAGCGAGGCTGTTGGGGCACAAAGGATTTTTACGTCAGATGAGACTAAGACAGGGAGTTGGCGTTATCGCGGTCGCGATATCGCTTGTCGCCTGCTCCAGCAAACCGCCGAAACAGTATATCGCTCCGACCATCTCCACCGGCATCGCCATGCCCGCCAACGCGGATTTGAGTGACAGTAACGCTGCACTGCAGAAAGCGCTCAATGAACGGCAGCTCTACTTAACGACCGAAGGGGAGGCGGCTCCCTATGAAACGTCCGGTTGCCGCTCAGAGTTGTTGAAGCGGGTTTCCTCACCACAAGGGATTTTGCCGGGGGAAGACCCGCTGTATGGGGGGTATCTGTTGCCTGTGCAGGTCATCGGCCAGTCCGTCCACTACCTGAGCGAAGCGGGTCGACCTGTCCCGCTGCGGGACCTGCCCAACACCCAATCAGCGCTTTACCTGGATTTCAGTGGTCTTGGGGGGAATGACCTGGGGGGCCAATGGATGGCAGCCACCGCGTCCTTGCAGGCCAATATCGTACTGAGTGATGGACAATGGCGAGCGTTGAAAAAGACCGGCTTTGCCGGAGTGAGCCCGCAGCGGGTCTTCGTTAAGCGAGCGCCCCTGTTAAGGCGACCGGAGCCAGCGAATGCGGGTGCAGAGTACCTGTTTAATGAGACGCTCAGCCAGCCTCTTGTGGCCATCAGCGGCAATCCGCTGGGGATGTGCCAGAGCCTGCGGGACTCGGTGTTTATATCCAGCTCAACCCTTCCATACCAGCAAGGGCGGGGCTATCTGCCGCCTCAGCTGGTCTCGATGCTGCCTCAGAACGCGGACTTCAACCAGCTTGATAAGCAGGTGGAACTGGCGAAGCAGGGACGCTACCTCACGTTCTGGGGCAAGCGTGCTGTATTGCAGGATCGCTGCAAAACCGGCGAGCTGGGTGAGGAGGTGTGCGGCAAGGGCTCATCGAAAACCACCCGGGAGCGCTCAGGCGCGGTGGTCGTGATCGGTGGAGGTCAGGGTGACCGATAATCTCTCCCCGAAGAAGCCAAAGCGCTTTGCTGGCTTGATTACCTTTATGGCTTTGCTGCTGGGTCTTATCGGCCTGGCGCTCTACCTCTACGTCGAGATCGCCCTGAACGTGACCCTGGTGAGCCTCTACTCATCCGGTTTGACGGCGCTAGTGAACGATTACCACGAACTGGCGGGCCACGTTGAACTGGTGGGACGCATCATCAGTGGCTTTGGTCTGGCGTTGGGCCTGACCTTCTGGCTGCCCGGAAAACTGATCCAGCGGGTGCCATTGGGGGCGGCCAAGGTGCGCGCCCTGGCGTTTGTGCTGCTGTGGCTGATCAGTGTGCCCTCGCTGAAGCTGGCAGTGGAGCATCTGGTGCTCAGCACCTCCCCCCAGGAGAAGCTGGCATCCGTTCGTTCTTTGCTTTTCCGGGAGGCGCTGGACCGTGAGCTGCTGGCGTTCGATGGGGCTACGACGCTGAACCAGATTGTCAAAGATGAGGAGCAGCGTGCGTTGCTGGTGGCATTGCTGCCCTCTCTGGCGCTGGTGTCCAATGCGGTGGACAGCACCATTGAAGCCCAGACCGAAGAGATGGTTGTGGCGATGATGGAGCGCGACCAGCGGGCCTATTTCCGTGAGCAGATCTTCCCCACCTACCAGTCAGCCTGGACCGCTTATGACGGAGAGTGGGAGCGTTACGGCCAGGCGCAGGCTGATGCCCGGGCTGTGCGCCAACGCCTGACTGCACCCGGCGTGATGGAGCAGAAGTTCAAACAGCTGCAGAAGGGGATTGATCAGCAGTTGGCGAATGAGTGGCTGCTCTACCAGACCGCTTTCGACGACGTTGATGAGTATGTTGAGCCTCTTGTCGCCGCATTCCTGCCGGAGTTTCGTCAGCGAACCCCCCGATACCGCTCCAGCAAATGCGACCGAAGCTGTCGGGCGGAGATCACCAATGAGTGGGTGCGCTTCGTGGAGCACAATCGGGCTCAGGGCTTCCCCGGCCTGGATGGGATAACCCTGCCCGACCCGGAAGACTGGTTTGCGACCACTTACGTATTTGGCCGGGAGATCCACCTGAAAGTGGTGTTCCAGAACGCCCGTGAAGGCTATCTGGAGCAGCGCTTCCCCTTTGATGATGATCTGGAGCAGGAGGAGTTCGTGACTCAGCCTGCCATGCAGCGCATCGTGGTGGAATACGCCCGCGCCCAGGGCTACCAGGTGCCGGATAACTGGCAACGCACCGACTTCCAGTCGATAAGACAGTCGCTGCAGGCTCAGGCCCAACAAGCGATCGACAAAGTCTGGCTCGCTTATCAGCAGCAGAGCCGCTTTAAGTTTGTCGACCGCACCATGGACAAGGGCGAATACGCCCGAGCCGGTGTCGTGGATGCGATGCACCGGGAGACACTGGGATCGCTCTATTTCAATGGCTACCGTCGCAGCCTCGGCTTTGATGCCCTGTTTGACCGCTGGGCAGAGACGGAAGAGAACGCCAACTTTGTTCGGATGCTGACGGATGCGGCGGCCGAAGCGGCGTTCTCCCCTGGTGGCATCATGTATGAGCTGGGCGTGGATGCAGTGCGCCTCTCCTACATCCCACCGGTGGCGATTGTCGCCTCCTTCAGCGCCATTCTGATGCTGGTGGGCCGGTTTGGCAGCTTTGTTCATCGTAAGGCACCGATGGCAGGCAAGGGCTACTTCGCGCTGTTTGGCCTGCTGGCGGTGGTCGCCGTCAGTGGGGTGGCGTCCAGTAAGGACAGCTACGCGAACGCGATGAAAGAGTTTGGCCAACAGACGGTGGCGCTATCCGGGCCTGAACTGGCGTTCGCCACCTTCCTGGGTGGCGTTATCGACGCGGAACATTGGCTGCTGCAGAACGTGGAGGCACCCAGCCTCAAACAGCTGAATCGCTTTTTCAATCAGGAGCAAAGTGATGCCGCTCTGCACCAGGCTTACGTTCGGGCTGTGCAACTGGATGAGACCCTGTACCAGGGACTGCTGAGTGCGCTGATTGTGAAAAACCGCGTCGAGCGGGGTGGGGTGGTCCCCTTTGACTTCAACCTGGCGGTGATCAAGGCGGATGAGCGGGTCGGTTTCTATGCCGGTCTGAACTACGACGAAGAGGGCAAGTTGTCCAAAGTGAGCATTCCCAATGTGCTGGCTTCCGAGGAGGTGGCGTTCGCGCTGGAGCAGCGCTGGATCTACCGACCGGATCTCATGCGCGACGCCTATGCCGTCGTCAACAGTTACGCCAGCCCGGATGGCTGGATGGAGATGAGAGAGCTGGGCAAAACCTCTCTGCGCGAAGAGCTTGAGCGTCGCACCCTGATGGTGATGCGCGACTCGGACAGTCGTCAACTCCGGCGGGTACACGAAGCCTACACCCAGGGGCACAACAACCTGATCTTTGTTCAGCGGGGGCGCGGCAACGTGTACGACTGCTACCAGATGCCCAGACTGTCCATTGAGAACATCGCGCAACTGGCTGCGCGACAGGAGATTGAGGGACAGCACAAGTTTGAGTGCCGAGGAGAGGTGTTTTGATTCGGAAATGGTTAGCTCAATTGCCGGCGTCTTCCGCCACTGTTGCCCGGGGGATATTGGTGAAAGTGGTGGTGGCGGCTCTGGTGATCGCCGGTGTCACTCACCTGACCTCGGTTCAGGACCAGGCGATGCATGCGCTTTATCAGAAAGCGGAAATCATTAAGTTAAAGCTTCAATTAACAGGAATTAAGTAATGGCAGAGGCACAACAGAAAGCGCGCTGGATCAGTTTTGGTGATCTCTGGACCATGTTGGCTGGCGTGTTGGTGATCTACACGGTCTGGACCCAGCATCAGAGCAGCATGGCCAACATCGAAAAGACCAATCAGATGCTGGCCAAGTACGAGACCCAGTTGGATCTGGCGATCGCCAATGACGGCAACGTACTGAAGACTTACCAGAAGAACCTGCGGGCCATCACCACCTCCATGAGCAAAGAGGAGAAGGCGCTGCTGTCCCAACTGTTGAGCGTGGAATCCTCCATGGCCAACACCAGCCTTTAATCCGAACAGCCCGGCAATGGCCGGGCTGCTTTCGCTGACCTAGAACCGCCGTTTCCACAGCAACAAAAAAGCAAGCCGGAATCGGCTTGCCTTTGTTTTGCAAACGGTTGGCGGTTTTAGCCAAAGGTGCGGCCAAGCTCGCCGATCCCCTCCACTTCCTGCTTTACCCGCTCTGCGGTGTGCTCTACCTGTTCAGACTGACGCAGAACTCCCTGGGTCAGCTGATGGATTGAGTCCAGATTCTCGGCGATTTCGGCGGCGGCCATGCGTTGCTGCGTTGCGGCAGTCGCCGTCTCAGCCGCCATCTTCTCCACCTGTTTCACCTGGGCATTGATGGTATCAACCTGGTTCGCGCTGTGGCGGGCGTGTTCCGCGCAATCATCAGCCTGCGCGCGGTTCTGCGCCATCTGCTCCACCCATTGCGCCAGGGTTTGATTCATCTCCTGAACACTGGTCTGGATGGCGGTAGTCGCTTGCTGAGTCCGGCTGGAGAGTGCGCGAACCTCATCGGCGACCACGGCAAATCCACGACCCTGCTCTCCCGCACGGGCGGCCTCAATGGCGGCGTTCAGCGCCAGCAGATTGGTCTGCTCGGCGATGCCATCGATCTCCTGCATCGCAGCGGACACCTTCTCCGCCTCCTGATGGAGGGTGGTGGCCCGGTTAGCAGCCTGAACCACGCTGTTGGCCAACTCATCAATCCGTTCGGAGCTTGCCAGCATGGCAGTGCGGGTTTGCTGGCAGATCTGGTGGGTTTCGGAAACCTGGTTGGAGTTGGCTTCGGCGTTGTGGGCAATCTCTCCGATGGTGACATTCATCTCCTCCACCGCCGTCGCGATCTGGGAGAGACGGTGTTGCTCATCGTCGATGCCCTGTCGGGCCTGGTGGGCGATGGACACCAGCTCCCTGGCGGAATCATCCAGGCGACGCCCGGCGTCGGCGGTTCGTCCCAGCACCCCCTGCATCTTGGTTTTGGCCAGGCCGAGATGGAAGTGTGCGACTGAGGCGCTACCGGTCCCTTCGTAGACCAGTCGGCTGACACTGTCATACGCACTCTGCAAATCGGCCAGCAGTGCCGGAACCTGCACCGCTTCGTCCCAGAACAGCCAGACCAAAAGGGCGAAACTGAGCAGCGCCGGGATCAGCACCATCGGACTGAACCACCATGAGGTGGCCGCCGCCATGACCAACGCCAACAGAGCCGCCAGAACCTGCTTTTGGCCAAGTCGCAGCTCTTTTGGTAGGGGTTTACCCGCCTGGATGCGGGCGTAGAGACGGGAAGCCCTGGTGACCATCTCGACCGTGGGTTTGCGGCGTACAGACTGGTAACCCACCACTTTGCCGCGTTCCAGAATTGGTGTGACAAAGGCGTCCACCCAGTAGTAACGGCCATCTTTGCAGCGATTTTTGACGACGCCGCGCCAACTGTTCCCCGCCTTGAGGTGGTCCCACAGGTCTTTGAATGCGGCCGCTGGCATATCCGGGTGACGAACCAGATTGTGGTTGTGGTTCATCAACTCTGACTCGCTGTAACCACAAATGCGGATAAAGTCGGCATTGGCGTAGGTGATAACCCCACGGGTGTCGGTGGTGGAGACCAGTTCATCATCCGCTTGGAGAGGGACTTCCTGGTCGATGCAGTCACGGGTCCGTGTCATGTGATGCTCGTCTGATTTACGATGATTTATGAGGCGCTTATCTATTTTAACGGCAGTTAATGTGATTATCTTTATGCATTTGTGCTAATCGGTTGATAATCAAGCGCTTTGGGACTGCGCGACGGTCGCTTCTCATTAGGGCTTTTGATAGAGGTTTGCCTGAGATAAAGAGAATCTTGCGGCGTCTTGATGAGAGATAAGCGGATCGCCCCGTAAACTGAAATTCATTCCACACATCCGACCAGTCATGGCGGAAGGTCCGGTTAGCTGGAAATGCTCTGAGAAGTGGATCGGAGAACCGCTTGCCCAGTATCGGGGCGCGTTTTTTCCTTGGCCATATTCGAGTATGCTGGGGATTGGTTACGACAAAAGTGAAACGCACGTCTATGGCAGCCAATGATGGGCAAACCCTGGAACGCCTGGCTAACCGCTTGGGATCACTTGGGGTTTTGATGCTGGTTCTGCCCTCTCTGCTCGCCTCCCTGGTGTATGAAGGGGAAGCGGGAGAGCCGTTTAATTTTCTGAATCACTCCCTCTCGGAATTGGGACGCTATGAGTCCTCTCCTCTGGCATTGCTGGTCAATGGCGGGCTGTTTTTTGGTGGGCTGTTTCTGGTGGTGAGCTTTGTCTCCCGAGGCTGGTTACGGCGTCGGCGTCCCATCAAGCTGTCTCTGAATCTGTCCGGCGTTCTGATGTCGCTGAGTGTGGCGGCCTGTGGCCTGTTTCCGGTGAATGTCGGCATGGTGCATGCCTGGGCCGTGACCGCGTTCTACGTGATGACCCCCATCTGCGCAGTGATCTACTGCTTTGCCATCCTGACGGAGATCCCGCCCCGATGGGGGGTGATCCCCGCATTGGCTGCGGCGGGTTGCGCCATTGCACTGCTGACCCGGGATGACCGCCTGCTGGCACTGATGGATCGTTACCCCTACGGGTTGTTTGGCGCCGACCGACCGATAATCTGGTGGCCGGCGCTGTTGGGCTGGATGTTGCTGGGCTGTGTCGCCCTGTGGCTGCTTTACGCCCTGGTACTGGTGACCCGACGCAACCGTTAATCGTTGGAGAGCGCCACCGTGGTTTGCTGGCGCTGCCAGAATTGACGCATCCCCACCACGGGCGGATCAAACCGGTCCGCCCCGGCCGCCAACGCCTCCTGAAGCTCCCTTGCCCAGCCCCATTCCAGTTCCGGACCCGGATCGATCCGCAGCCAGTCCAATTTCAGTTCGCGCAGCGCGGGCAGACTGTCGAGCAGGTCGATGGGGCGGTCGCCGTGGACCTGCACGCCGTTCAGCAGCAGCATCGCGTCACCCTCCAGGGAATCCGCGCGCTGCGCCCCTCGCTGCTGACATACGGTGTCGCAGCGCTTGCGGTTGCGCCCCGCAACCCGGGCGGTTGAACAGCGGGCTGAAACCGACAGGGGCGGGTGGCCATAACCCAGCAGCTCCAGCTCAAAGCGGGCGCGCTCCCCTTCGGCCTCGGCTTGCGCCATCAGGGTTGTGAGAACCGGCTGGGCCATCTCAAGCGGTGGCTGGTAGGTGGTCATGCCCAGGCTGAGCAACCAGCGCAATGTTTCCAGGTTGTAGGCATTAAGGCCCTGGCCCGCCACAAAGGGCAAACCTGCCTGATACGCCGCGCCGACTGCGCCCATCTCGTTGGCTTCAATGGCGAAGCGTTCTTGCTGGCACAGCTTCTCCAGCAGAGCCAAGTCCCGCTCACTGCCCAGCAGAGTCAGACTGGTCAGTACCACCTCTTTGCCAGCCGCCTGCAGCGTTTCCGCGATAGAGAGCAAAGTACGGGGAGCGATGCGGTCCCGCAGGCTGCAGACGCTCTCGCCCAGGTAGACCCGCTGGAAGGGGCTGTCCTGAAGCGCATCCAGATAGGCGTGCTGAGCCTGCCGCTCCATCGGCCACCAGTTTGGGGCCAGACTTAATCGGGGGGTGTGAGTCATTGCCATGGGTTCAGGTAGGGTCCGGTAGTCAGCAGTTGGCCTTCCGCCAGGGCACGCAGGGTGGCCTGGGCGGCAGGATCGGTCCGGTAGGTGTCCGGGTTTGCCCGGTACGCGTCGATGGCGCGTCGCCATACCGCGGTGATCTGGGCACTGTAATGCGCGCTGCGCTGGCGGCCCTCCAGCTTAAGGGCCGCTACACCGGCCTTGGCCAGTCGCGGCAGCAGGGGCAGGGTAGAGAGCGAACAGGGGCTGGAGATGGGGTGCATTATCCGCCCCTCCACCTGGTATCGCCCCTTACAGACAGTGGGGTAGCCGCCGGGCTGGCCCGGTGGAACCCGGTCCAGCAGTCGGCCATTCAGGCGGGCCTCCCGGCCTTCAGGACCTTCCACCCAGCGTACCAGCGAGGCGGGCGAGCAGGCGCCGCCAGAGTTGGGGGAGTGGCCACTGACCCAGGTCGAAAGCTGGCAACGGCCCTCGGCCATCACGCAGAGTGAACCGGAGGCAAACACTTCGAGTTCAACCGGCGAGTCCTGTGCAATCCGCTCGATCTGTTCAATATCCAGCACCCGGGGCAAAACCGCCCGGGTGATGCCAAACTGTTGATGAAACAGACGCAATGCCGGGAGGTTGGCGGCACTGGCCTGAACCGACAGGTGACGCTCCAGGTCGGGATGTCGCTGTGCGGCGTAACCCAGCAAACCGGGGTCCGCCATGATGACAGCGCTGATCCCTGCCTCAGCGGCCTGATCCACCGCCCGGTGCCAGCGGGCCTCCTGACCGGGCTGAGGAAAGGTGTTGATGGCGACGTACAGTTTGCGGCCGGCATGGCGGCACAGGTCGGCCGCCTCGCCCAATTCGGCGGGGGTAAAATTGAGACCGGCAAAACGACGGGCATTGGTGTCGTCCTTAAGGCCGACGTAAACGGCGTCGGCGCCTTGGGCCAGCGCGGGTGACAATCCCGCCAGATTGCCCACCGGTGCGAGCAGTTCCATTACTTGGGCTCCACTGCGGAAAAAAAACTACGGCGCCTAAGTTAGCAGTGGGATCGCGATCATTTCTTGATGTAAAACAGGAACAAGATCCAATTGCGGCGTTATCATCCAGCGGTTTATCTCTAAATTGGTAGGAAAGATGTTGCCTCGTCCCCCTTTAGCCCCACTGCGGACTTTGCTTTTGCCCCTGCTCAGCCAGCGACTGGCGGAGCCATTGCGTCAGGGGGAGCTGGCTTTTCTGGACGGCCGCAGCGTCAGCATCGCAGTGAAAGAGCTGCCCTGGGCGCTGAAACTGGGTCTGTCTGATGGCCAACTGTGGCTGGATTGGGCGGACGATTCGGTGGATGCCAGCATGAGTGGCGATGCCCGGGCGCTGCTGCAGATGGCGCTGGGGAGCGCCGACGGGGACGCCCTGTTCTTCCAGCGTCGTCTCGCGATGGAGGGGGACACGGAGCTGGCGATGGAGCTGAAATCCCTGCTGGGCCGTTATCCTTTGCTGCCAGCCCCGCCGTTTGCCCTGCCGGGGCTGACCGGGGTCTGACCCTATCTGAGCAAAAATGCGGGGCACTCCCCGCTTTTTTTTCGTCCCTCCCTTGCCTCGCCCCATCTGCGTCCGTTTCTATACTCAGTGCAGAACAAACAGGAGGGTGCGCCATGCCGTTGGTTCTCTGGTGTTTATTGCTGTTGTTGCTGATCCCTTACGCCCTGGCTGCACTGGGTGGCGTCTACAAGTGGCGGAACCTTGGAGGGCTGGATTTGCACCACCCTCGTGCTCAGGACGCCACTCTGACCGGACTGGGTAACCGACTGAGGGCGTCCCAGAGCAACGCCTGGGAGGCTCTGGCCTTTTTTACCGGCTGCGTGCTTATCGCCCACCTGCGGGGCGCAGACCTGGATGCGCTGGCATTGCCTGCTCTGCTGTTTGCCCTGACCCGCCTGCTTCACCCGCTGCTTTATGTCGGCGATCTGCCCCCGCTGCGCTCCACCGTGGTGGTGGTGGGGTTGCTTGCTGGCGTCTATCTCGCCATCTGGGCGGGATAGCATTTCAGTTCTTCTGAATCCTGGTCGCATTAGCCCACGTAAGTGGGCTTTGTTGCTCTTGGGCTTAATCAATTGAGGGATTTGGGATGGCGGTAGCCAAGATGAAGTTTGCCATTGATGATGGTTCCACCAACGTCAAGATCAGCTGGATTGAGGGAGGTCAGATGCGCAGCATCATCTCCCCCAACTCATTCCGTAAGGACTGGAAGAGTGCCGCTCTGCTGAGCGACAAGAAGGTGTTTAACTACCAGATAGGCACCACCAAGTACACTTTTGATGCCACCTCCGACCGGGCGCTGGCGACCACCCATGTGGCCTATCAATACGACGACCTCAACCTGTTGTCCGTTCATCATGCACTGTTGCAGACCGGCATCGCACCCTGTCCCGTCAGCATCATGGTGACCCTGCCGATCACCGAGTATTACAACGCGGATGATTGCCAGAAGAATGAGGTCAATATCGCCCGTAAGAAAGCCAACCTGATGCGGGAGATCAGCCTGAATAAGGGTGAACTGTTTGAGATCATCGATGTAGAGGTGCTGCCGGAAAGTCTGCCTGCGGTGCTGACCACACTGATGGATTCCGGCGTCAATGAGTTCACCAAGTCCCTGGTGATCGACTGTGGCGGCACCACCCTGGATATGGGCGTGATTGTCGGTGAGTTCGAGGATGTCTCCGGTGTGTATGGCAATGCCGAGATTGGCGTTTCCATGGTGACGGACGCAGCCAGAAAGGCGCTGGCGGCGGCGGACAGTGACGCCAGCTACCTAGTGGCTAACGAACTGATTAAGCGTCGCCATGACCGTGCCTTTGTGGAGCAGGTGATCAACGACCTTTACCGGGTTGACTGGGTGCTCTCCCGCATTGAAGAAAAGATCAGCGAACTGGGCGCCGCCGTGGCTTATGAAGCCAAGACCTTCGCCCGCAACCCAAATCGCATCTACCTGGTTGGGGGCGGCGCTCACCTGGTGGCCCCTGCCATTCGTGAAGCCTACCCCAGCCTGGGCGACAAGATCACCGTCGTGGAGGAGCCCCAGTCCGCTCTGGCCCGGGAGATCTGCTGCTATCACGCCGCGGAGCCGGCCCAAGCCAGTTAAGGAGGTCCTATGCGGATCAGTTGCAGCTTTACCCTGACTCCGGCAAGCCAGGAATCCGATGCTGAGGCGGTGCGCCTCCTGAAAGCCTGGCAGCAGGATGAGCAGGCCCGCGATGCGTCGCCGGAGACCCAGCGTCAGCGCCGCAGTGAGTTTCATCGCCAGATCTATCTCAGCGGCCTGTTTCTGCATCAACTGGCGCCGCGATTGCCGGCTTTGCTGGCGGACGCTCTGGATGGGGCTAAAACGGCGGAACAGTTGGTGGCACTGGCGGAGGGGGCCGGAGTGAGCCTGCGTCCTGAAACCGGGCTGTCAGCGGCGCAATGGCAGAAGCTCAGCACCCTGATGGCGACCGCTCCCACCCTTGACCCCACCCCCATCATTGAAGCGCTGAGTGCCCGGGGCAGTGCCGCGACACCGGCGGAACCAGCGCTGGATGGCGAAGCCCTGCTGGGCAGTGTGGCGGCATTGCAGGCGGGACAATCCCGCACCCTGGCATTACTGACCGCCCTGTCGGAGCAGATGACGGCGCGGGGGGCTGAACCCGGACCGGCAGCGGAGCCGGAACCGGCGCTTTCCGGTCAACTGGAGAAGGCAGGGAAGGTGAAGCAGAAAGGGCTTTGGTAAGGATGAAAAAAGGCAGCCAACAGGCTGCCTTCTCTTTTACGCTTTACCGGTCAGGATCAGGTACTTGGCCATCAGCGTGTCCTGATCTTCCTGATGCTCAGGGTCGACCTCAATGCAATCGATGGGGCAGACACTGATGCAGGTGGGCTTGTCGTAGTGGCCGACACACTCGGTGCACCGGTCGGGATCGATCTCGTAGATCTCCTCGCCCATGGTGATGGCGGAGTTGGGGCACTCCGGCTCACACATGTCGCAGTTGATGCAGCTGTCGAGGATCACCAGCGCCATATCAGAGTTCCTTCGCCTGCGGGTTGCGGGTGGTTTGCCCTTCGCCCAGGTTGCGCATCAGGATGGCGTGGGAAAGATCCAGCTCTTCCGGCAGCGGCAAGTACATGGTGTGGCCGTTGCCCGGTGCCACATCGACGGACTCGCCTTTGCGGGTTTCGATGTGACCCAGGGTCAGGTTCAGGTTGCCCTGAGGGGTCATCAGTTCCACATGGTTGCCCACTTCAAAGCGGTTCTTCACCAGCACTTCAGCCAGACCCTGAGCGTTGCGTTCACCGGTAAACTCACCCACGAACTGCTGCTTGTCGGACACGGAGTAGCCGTAGTCGTAGTTCTGGTAAGTGTCGTGAGTGTGGCGGCGCAGGAAGCCCTCGGTGTAGCCGCGATGAGCCAGGGACTCCAGGCTGTGCATCAGACTCGGGTCAAACGGTTTGCCGGCGGCAGCGTCGTCGATCGCCTTGCGGTAGAGTTGCGCGGTACGGGCCACGTAGTAGAAGCTCTTGGTGCGACCTTCGATCTTCAAGGAGTGCACACCCATCTTGGCCAGACGCTCTACGTGCTGGATGGCACGCAGATCCTTTGAGTTCATGATGTAGGTGCCGTGCTCATCCTCAAACGCCGGCATGTACTCGCCCGGACGGTTCTCCTCCTGAAGCAGGAAGATGCGGTCGGTGCTGGGGCCTTCGCCCAGAGTCGGCTGCTGGATCTGAACTTCAGGTTGCACCGCAATGACGTCACCCGCCTCATTCTCTTTGGCTTCGTGGACATCATACTTCCAACGGCAGGCGTTGGTGCAGGTACCCTGGTTCGGATCACGCTTGTTGATGTAGCCGGATAGCAGGCAACGACCAGAATAGGCCATGCACAGAGCGCCGTGTACGAACACCTCAAGCTCCATCTCCGGTACCTGCATGCGGATCTCTTCGATCTCGTCGAGAGACAGTTCCCGGGACAGAATCACCCGCTCAACCCCTTGCTGCTGCCAGAACTTCACGGAAGCCCAGTTGATGGCGTTGGCCTGTACGGAGAGATGGATCGGCACATCCGGCCACTTCTCTTTGACCATCATGATCAGGCCCGGATCGGACATGATCAGTGCGTCAGGGCCCATTTCAACAACCGGTGTTAAATCCTTAATAAAAGTTTTAAGTTTGGCATTGTGTGGGGCGATATTAGAGACCACGTACAGCTTCTTGCCGAGGGCATGGGCTTCCTGGATACCGGTCGCCAGGTTTTCCAGGTTGAAGTCGTTGTTGCGCACCCGCAGACTATAGCGGGGCTGGCCGGCGTACACGGCATCCGCACCGTACGCGAAGGCGTAGCGCATGTTTTTCAAGGTCCCGGCAGGGGAAAGCAGTTCGGGTTTAAACATGGTGGCCTCAAAGGGGTTCATAGCGGGCGGCAATTCTACTGCTGGCCATCCCCTGTTGCAAATGTAGACAAGAGCGAGTTAACGGCGGTTCCCGACACAACCTATACTGGGGATCACTGCTCAAGGAACGAGTAAAAGAGACAGATATGTCAACGGATCATGCACTGCTGGTGCAACTGCTAGGGAAAGTGAAGAGTGGCGAGCTGGTTTTGCCGAGTCTGCCGGAAGTGGCGATATCGGTGCGGGAGATGGCGCGTCAGCCGGATTGCTCCCTGACAGACCTCGCTGCCGAGATCAGCAAGGACCCCGCCCTGGCGGCTCGTATTGTCAGCCTCTCCAACAGCGCCGCGTTTGGCGGCATCACCAAATCCACCAGCGTTATTGCTGCTGTCACCCGGCTGGGGCTGAATCGGAGCCGGGACCTTGCCGTGGCCGCCGCCATGCAGCAACTGTTCCGCTCTTCCCGCAGCATGACCTGGGACCTGATGGATGAAATCTGGCGCTTCAATGTCGAAGTGGCTTCCTGCGCCTCGGCCATCCTGGCTTGTCAGCATGAGTTGGGGAACCTGAAGCACCTCTCTGCGGATACCCTGCTGTTGGCGGCACTGATCCACAACATCGGGGCTCTGCCGGTGCTTGAGCAGGGTGAGCTTCAGCCGGAGCTCTTTGCTGAGCGCGAGCAGCTTCGGCGCATCATCCAATTGCTGAAGGCACCCATCGGCCGCTCTGTTCTGATGGAGTGGGGGTTTGAGCAGGAGTTGATTGAGGTGGTGCACCGCTGGGCGGATTTCAGCTTCCAGACCCAGCAGGTGGGCTACCTGGACCTGGTTCGCCTGGCGGCGATCTACAGCCGTGAACTGGTGCTGGCTGACCCTTTCCCGGTGGTATTGGAGATGTTTGTCAGCAAAGGGGTGATCCCCAGCCTCGACCTGTTTGGAATGGAAACCTACTTCCTGACCTACAACGAGATCAAAGCCAGTTTCGACAGCGGACCGGGTTACCGGAGAACCGGCTGAATTGAAAAAGGGCACCGTAAGGTGCCCTTTTCTGTTATTGCCGTGCCAGACGCACATTCTCCGGCAGGGATTCAAAGTCGGAGCGGAAGGGGTTGATGTCCAGACCGCCACGACGGGTGTAGCGGGCGTAGACGGTGAGCTGCTGGCAAAAGCAGTAGCGCTTGAGATCCATAAAGATCCGCTCCACACACTGCTCGTGAAACTCGTTGTGGCGGCGGAAGCTGATCAGGTAGCGCAGCAGCGCTTCATGATTGATCTTCGGACCCTTATAGCGGATCTGTACGCTGCCCCAATCCGGCTGGGAGGTGATCAGGCAGTTGGATTTGAGCAGATCGGAGCGCAGGCTCTCCTCCACCACCTCTCCATGCTCATCGGCGGCGCCAGCAAGATGCTCCGGTTCAAAGCTGTAATCGGCGATCTCAATATCCAGATCATCAATCAACTCGCCCTCCAGCTCCGCCAGAGGTTGATGCCGAAATTCGCTGGGCATCACCAGGGTGACATTCACCTCACCATCGGCGCACTGGGATAGGTCCCGGGCCAGCATGGTCTGAAGTTGCTCTACCGATTCGATACGGGTTTGGTTGAAGCTGTTGAGATAGAGCTTGAAGCTCTTGGATTCCACCAGGTTGGTACTGGTTGCCGGCAGCACAAACTGGGCGATGGCGACCATCGGTTTGCCTTTGGCGTTCAGCCAGGAGAGTTCATAGCCGGTCCAGATGTCGGCACCCTGGAAGGGCAGGGCGTCAGTCAGGCCGATGGCATCCCGGTTGAGGGAGCGGGGCACAGGCTGAAGCAGGCTGGGGTCGTACTGATCCTGGTATTCGGTTTTCTGGCCCAGAGTCAGGCCTTTGAGCGCATCGGCGCCGGCGTAAGGGTCGTGATGTGACATGGTCTTCAGTTTTTCTGGCACACTATGTCCCTATTGTACCCCAACTGAGTTTCTAGACATGTCTGTTGAGGCCCTGGCCGCGTTTCATCACCGATATCTCACCTGCTGGCAGCAGAGCCTGGGGCAGGATCCCGTCAGCGACAAGCCTGATCACGGTCCGGCGGAAACCGGTCGCGACAGCGAAGGGCGGGCCCTGTGGCAGGCTCGTCCCAGAGACCCGGCTGGTCAGTTTGATAATGTGGCAAAGGCACTTGAGATTGAGCTGCATCCTGCCCTGGCCGAGCTGTATGGTCACTTCTATGCGGGCAACCTCCACTTTGAGGCGCCGTTTGGCCAGGGAGAGTTGCTGCAGGTCTGGTGTGATGAGGACTTTGTCTATCTGCAGGAGAACCTGATTGGTCATCTGCTGATGAAGCAGAAGCTGAAGCAACCGCCCACCCTGTTTATCGGTCTGGTGGATGAGCTGATGCTGGTGTTGGACAACGCTGATGGCAGCGTCTGGCTGGAGGTGCCGGGGAAGGCGCCTCACCAGAAAGTGGCGGAATCACTCGCTGCCTTACTGGACGAACTCAAGCCAGTCACCCAGTTGCCGGAGATGCCTGCACCGGAAGTGGCGACGCCCTCTTTCGGGCAACGGGTTCGAATTATGCTGAGTCACCTGATGCCCAGTGGTAAGAAATAAAAAAACGGGAGCCGGTAGGCTCCCGTTTTGCTTGGGTCAAAAGAACCCGAGGGGGTTGGGATCGTAGCTGATCAGCAGGTTCTTGGTCTGCTGGTAATTGGATAGCGCCATCTTGTGGGTTTCCCGGCCAATGCCGGATTGCTTGTAACCACCAAATGCCGCGTGGGCGGGGTAGAGGTGGTAGCAGTTCACCCAGACACGGCCCGCCTGAATGCCCCGAGCCATCCGGTAGGCGCGGTTCTGGTCCATGGTCCAGACGCCGGCGCCCAGGCCATAGCTGGTGTCGTTGGCGATGGCCAGTGCTTCGCTTTCATCACGGAAGGTGGTGATGCCAAGGGTGGGCCCGAAGATCTCCTCCTGGAACACCCGCATGTCGTTGCGTCCCTTCAGCAGCGTCGGCTGAACGTAGAAGCCGCCTGCCAGATCGGCGCTGAGTTGAGCGGCCCCACCGCCGAGCAGGAATTCAGCCCCCTCGGCCCTGGCGATCTCCATGTAGGAAAGGATGCGGTCGAACTGCTCCTGAGAAACCTGAGCGCCCACCTGGGTATCGGTATCCAGCGGGTTGCCCTGGCGGATCCCCTGGGCCCGTGCCAGCAGCTTCTCCAAAAATTCCGGGTAGATCGACTCCTGCACCAACGCCCGGGACGGGCAGGTACACACCTCTCCCTGATTAAAGAAGCCCAGCAACAGCCCCTCAAGGCACTTGTCCAGGAAGGCGTCCCCCTGGTTGATAACGTCCTCGAAGTAGATGTTGGGGGATTTGCCGCCCAGTTCCAGCGTGACCGGGATCAGCGAGTCGGCACCACAGCGCATGATGTGTCGCCCCACGTCGGTGGACCCGGTAAAGGCCAGTTTGGCGATGCGGTCAGAACTGGCCAGCGCCTGTCCCGCCTCTTCGCCCAGACCATTCACAACATTGACCACGCCGGGGGGAAGCAGGTCGCCGAGCAGATCCATCAGCACCAGAATGGAGACGGGGGTTTGCTCTGCCGGTTTCAGCACCACGGAACAACCCGCAGCCAGGGCAGGCGCCAGTTTCCAGGCCGCCATCAGCAGCGGAAAGTTCCAGGGGATGATCTGTCCGACCACACCGATCGGCTCATGGAAGTGGTAAGCGGCGGTGTGCGCGTCCAGGTCTGCTGCAGTGCCCTCCTGGGCACGAATGGCGCCGGCAAAATAGCGGAAGTGGTCCACGCAGAGAGGCAGGTCGGCGTTCAGGGTTTCGCGGATCGCCTTACCGTTGTCCCAGGTTTCAACGTAGGCCAGGGTTTCGGCATGCTGCTCAATCCGGTCTGCGATCTTGATCAGCAGATTGGCGCGCTCAGTCACCGATGTGCTGCCCCAGGTTTTCTGAGCGATATGGGCCGCGTCCAGGGCCAGGTTGATGTCATCGGCGTCGGAACGGGCCACTTCGGCAATGACGGAGCCGTCTACCGGGCTGATCGCGTCGAAGTAACGGCCCGATTTAGGTGGCTGCCACTGGCCTCCGATAAAGTTGTCGTAACGGGACTGGAACTGGAACAGGGCACCCTCGGTGCCGGGTTTGGCGTAGATCATGGCGGGTCCTCAAACGGGGTGAGAACGTACCAACCTGCGCTCAAAAAATGACCAAGTTAAGTGGACTTTGGTCGAAGCCTCAGTGCAGGTCCCAGGACAGGTTGGAGACCAGGCGGCAAGCGTCGCATTTGAAGTAGAACAGGTCGTGGATTGGGGTTTCCAGCGCCCACTCCGGATTTCCGCAACGGGGGCACGGGCGGGCGCGCTCCGCTTCCAGGCTTTCACCGCCCACTCGGTAGAGGTAGTAGTAGGTCGGGATTTTGGTGAGGTATTCGATGCGCCCCCTCAAGTCCCAGCCGCGACGGAACAGGGTGCTGTTGGGATCCGCTATCTCTGCCAGGGCGGCAAACTCCACCTGACCGCTGCCCGCCATCTGCAACTCGTCGCAGGCCTGCCACTCAGTTTGCCACTTCACCAGCGCCTTATGGTCACCGTTGAAGGTGGCGGGGAGGCGGTAAAGGGGAACCGGCATCATGGTGTCGCCATCCCGCAGCGGTGAGCAGCTGTGCACATAAGTGGTGTAGAGGATCTGCCATTGCTCCGGCAGGGACTCGGCACTGGCTTCGGAGTTGATGTCGCGGCCAAGCACTTTTACGCGGGGCTGCAGCAACTTGGCCTCGGTTAAGGCATCCAGAGCCTGTCGCACCCAGGGGGAGTGAAACCGGCTCTGCAGGCTCTCCTGCTCCGGACACATGGCCCGCAACCGGAATTCCGCCTCGTTCTGCACCAGAGGAAACTCTCTGCCCAGCAGTTGGCCGTTATGGCGCCACGCCTCCATCAAGCCATTGATGGCTCGTTCCACCGCACTCAGGGTGGTGTCAGCAAAGCATTCGAAACGGATCTCAACCAGGTACATCGGGGGCTCCTCTCTGTGGGGGCGCCAGTATAGCGGTGCCCTCCGGATACGCCAACGACCGCATCAAATATGGGGGAGGTGGCCTTGCCCCCTTGCCATTTCAACTCAGCTCGGTATGTTTTGTATAAAGTATAAAAAGGAAAAGGGTTTCACGGATGGATACGCAAAACCCGGCGCTGGATCACGGGCGTCGATTGGGGATTTGGGCGGCGCTGGCCAGCCTGGGGTATGTCTTTTGGGTCGTGGGCGGCATGGAGCTGGTCGAGCGACTGGCTTACTACGGGGTGAAAACCACTGCGCCTATCTATGCCACGGATGCCCGCTCTGACGGCGGCCTGGGCCTGACCATGACCCAATTTGGCCACGTGCTGCTGGCCTGGGCACTGTTCCAATCCTTTGTGCCGGTGTTCTTCGGAGGCCTGGCAGACCGTCTGGGCTACAAGGAGACCATCGCCCTGGCGACGGTCCTGAAGGCGGCCGCTTACCTGGTGATGGCCTGGTTTCCCTCCTTCTGGGGCTTTCTGGGCGGGGCGGCACTGCTGGCCTTTGGTACCGGTATCTTTAAACCGGGGATTCAGGGGACGTTGGTAAAGTGCAGTCGGCCGGACAACTCCGCCATGGCGTGGGGGGTGTTCTACCAGATGGTGAACATCGGAGGGTGGATTGGTCCGCTGCTGGCGGCACAACTCCGATTGCTCTCCTGGGATAAGCTGTTCTACTGCTGCGCCGCCATCATTCTGCTGAACTTCCTGCTGCTTCTGACCTACAAAGAGCCGGGCCGCGAGCAACGGCTGCGCCAGCCCCGACTGCAGGGAAGCCTGTGGCGGGACGCCTGGCGCGAGATCCGCCAGCCCTACCTGATACGGTACGTCATGGTGTTTTCCGGCTTCTGGTTCATGTTTATGGCGCTGTTTGATGTGCTTCCGGTTTACGTCAGAGACTGGGTGGACACCAGTGCCATCGTCACCACCCTGTTTGGCGACAGCAGCCCAAGCGCTATCTGGCGGGGATTGTTGGCGATGAACCCGGAGGGCACCATGGTGCTGCCCGAGGGGATCATGAACGTCAACTTTGGGCTGATTATGCTGGTCTGTTTCCTCTACGCTGGCCTGGCGGGGCGATTGGGTACGGTGCCCTCATTGATCGCCGGCACCGGGCTGTGTGCGTTGGGCCTGTTGCTGCTGGGCGCGTCCCACATGGCGTGGCTGGTGGTGCTGGCGGTGGTGATCTTCAGCTCTGGCGAGATGCTGGCCAGCCCAACCAGCAGTAAGTTCATCGGTAACATCGCTCCCCCGGATAAGAAAGCGATGTACCTGGGCTTTAAAGAGCTGCCCTACGGTATCGGTTGGGTTCTGGAAACGCTGGTGGGCCCACGTCTTTATGACGCTACCGGTTCCCGCGAGACCTTGGCTCGGGAAACCCTGTCGGAGCAGTATGGCTTGAGTGCCACAGCCCTGGCGGATATCCCGGCTGGTGAGGCGTTCTCTAGCTTGGTGACACTCAGTGGTCAGTCGGAGGCGGTGATGCGGGAGATGCTCTACCAGAGTAACGCGGTTGGCACCGTCTGGTATGTGATGGGCGGGGTAGGGCTTGCCAGCACCCTGGGCCTGGTGATCTTCGGGCGCTGGCTAAAACGGCAGGGGTCGGCGCTTAACGCGGCTTAAGGTTCTCCAGTTCCGCTTTCAGCTGCGCCACTTCCAGGCGCAGCATATCAATCTGCTGTTGCAGTTGTGCCGGTGTGGGCTCCGACGTCATGACCGGCGCTTCGGGTGCCGGTTCTGATAGGGGTTGAGGTGCCACCTTCCACTGCTGCAGTGCCTGAATCAATACCGGCATGGGGTAGCTTTTGGCACCGAGCCTGGCTTTCAACTGGGCCAGGGTCGGAGTGCGTCCTGACTCGCTAAGGCGGGTCAAAGCTCGTCGAATGTTGTCGTCCATGGGCGCTCTGAGTTGGTCTGTTTCGCTAAAAGTTTGCCTTATTACCAACCTGGTCGCCAATGTTTAAAATTAGGTTGTTGTATTTTATGGGAATTTTCAGTTGGCACGTGCTCTGCTTAGAGAGTGTTGTTAACCCAACAGAATAAGGATGTCGATATGAACAAGAAGGTGACGCTGGCGGCAATTTTGGCAGTGACTTTGGCCGGGCCTTTGTCTGGTTGCGTAATTGCTGTTGGTGATAAGGGAGACTGGGATAGCGGTTCCAGCGCTGACTGGGAGCAGGTTCAGGATCAAAATCGTCGCAAGCTGGAGCAGGTCGCGCTGGGCATGAGCCTTAATGAAGTACGAGGCATCATGGGGACGGCGGAGTTCAACGAGTTGTACCAACAGGACGATAAGCAGATCCAGGTGCTGTTCTACCGCACCCACAGAACGCGCAGCGACGGGAAAACCACCAAAGAGGAGTGCACCCCTATCGTGCTGACCGATGGTCAGGTTACCGGCTGGGGTGATACCGCCTTCCAGAACGCTGTGCGCCTGTAAACTCAGCTGCGCAGCAAGGTGTCCAGGATGTCGATGGTTTCGCTCCATTCGGCATCCTGGGCTCGCTCCTCTCTTAAAAACGCCTTCTGACTCTCGCTCCAGAAAGGCGCTTCCTCCAGACGCTCATGCCGCCCGAGGTGGTGACGTCGAATAAAGGCATCAACGGCGTCCGGCCGGGGATCCAACCCCAACTGCTTGAACAGATGCCCCAGATCATGAGGGGTAGTGTCCATCGATTCGCTCCACGCTTGCTTTTTGACTAGTGTTTGTTCGATGTTTGAACAGGTCAAGCTTGCAAGGATAGGAGCCCAGCCATGGAATTGGCCAACGAGATGCCCCATCAGCCCCATGTGGCGGAGTTAAAGACCGAAGATTTGCGGGTTGCCGCATCGCTGCTGTTAAACGCGTACCGCGAGGATCCGTTCTTTCAGTCGATACTGCCAGCCAGCGATTATGATCAGCGCTTGCGGGCAGCTATCCGTGAGGAGTTGCAGATCCTCTGGCAGGAGGGGCAACAGATGATAGGTCTGTTTGTCGATGATACCTTGATAGGTATCGCTGCCCTGCTGGAGGCCACCTGTCCTAAAGGTCACAATCGTTACTGGAACTGGCGACTGAAAATGGCCCTGGGCGCGGGTTGGGGCCCCGCCCGTCAATGGATGGCCAGAGAGGAAGCGTTACAGGATCTCACGCCTGACCAGCCCTATACCCTACTGCAGTTTATTGCCATTGCACCGCACTACCAGGGTAAGGGCTATGGCCATCAGTTGCTGCAAGCGATTGTGGCATTGGCAGAGCGTACACAGGTCAACCTGGCCGCTTATGTTTACCAGCCAGAACACGTTGCCTTGTTCTCCTCTCAGAACTTTGAATCCATTGGTGAAATTAACTCGAGTGGTGCGGCGGGCCAGCTGTTTTTCAAGCGCTGCGCTGAGGCGTGAATGTCGGCTGGGGTGAGACAAGGTCTTACTTCTTTGTGAGATATCTCTTACACGGGTGTGAGATATCCATGTCGGATAAGGTAGGGCCGAACTGCAACGATAATGTTAAATCTCTTTATAAACATGGGCTTGTGGCAATGTGACCGATGTCAGACTTTTTCCTGTTTTGTGTGCTTCTTCCCCTATGTCTTGCTCTGAACCGGCCTCGGGATACAATGGCACTGTGTCAAAGGAACGGCGCCCAGCTTAATCCTCAGGTACTGACAGGGAGTCGGAACCGAGCAGGTGAAAGTGGGGAATGGTGGCCCCTTTCTGACAGGGAGTCGGATCGGTAGACCTCATTCAATTGTTAGGACGACAGTTGCCAGGGAAGACAGTAGGACACCTCCAGGATGGAGAGCGATCGGCAACAGGACGTTGTCGTAATAGGGAGATAAGTGACTTCGGTCACAAGGAAGCCCAGGGAAGAGGCCAAGGAAGACGCCAGGAACGGCAATCAGTACGCAGGGATGGGCCAGGGAGTGGCACCAATTTAAGCCGGACAGCTTAACGCAAAAACAAGGGGCGCAACTTAGGTTGCGCCCCGTTCTATTTGGGGCGGCCTTAACGGTTTTCGCTCTTGTCACACCGCCCGGATGTACGGGTTAAAAGGGGCCTTACTGCCCAATCCGCTCTGTCTCCCTCTCGTGTAAGTCATCTCTCACAATGCTGTGAGATGACGTCAGTTCATGATGTCCGTCGCATCAACATTATTTAAAATTAATTCAATAAAATCATATTCTTATCCTTTTGCTTTCTCTGGGTGCAAGCGGATGTGGTTGATTTTGATAGGTAAGCCGCACTTGTGAGAGCCGAGACCTGTCCTACAATTAGTCACGTATCGAAACCGAATTCATCGGCTCGGGAGTGAGTGCAGGAAGCGCGATACGACTGAGTTGAGACTCGAAGCAACAGGATGTGGCCGGGTCAAACTGTTTTCAGGGACGATATAGGACATCTCCAGGATGGAGAGTGATCGACCACAGGATGGGGTCGTGGTAAGGACGCCAGTACTTCGGTACAGGGAAGCTGATGGATCAGCCCAAGGAAGACGCCAGGACGGCAAAATACGCAAGGATGACTAGGGAAGACAATCTGCAACGGATGGCAGCGTAAAGGCAGTACCCGAACCGCAACAGAATCTCTGTTGCGGTTCTTTTTTGTGCACGCTACCGGCAGCCACTTCCGCAGTTGCTTTTGGGGCCGCAACTGCTGGCACCGCCACCACAACTGCCCATACCGATACGCCCCTTTGCGGTAGGGGCTTGCTGCCACTCGGGTTCGGGATAGAAGGGCATATGGATCGCCTTCAGCCGCTGCCCCTGCATCTCCAGCCGTGCGGTAAGTTGGTTCATGCCATCGGTACTGAATTCACACAGGTACTCGCAATGCCAGCCAATGCCACTGCCGGGAACACGACCCAGACGGGCGCGGCTTCGGGCCACATTCAAAAGCTGTAGGCGACGTTGCTGGCAGGCCCGCTGAGCGTGGAACTGGGCCACTTCTGAGATACGGCGGAGCTGCCAGAAGAAGGCGCCAATGCCCGCCAGAATCATCAGGGCGATCAGGTCATAAAGGTCAATCACGGCGCGCTCCTTTTACGCTCTCCACCAGTCGGGCTACCGCAAGATTCAGTGCCTCTGAACGCTCAGGAGAGCGCAGCGACATCAACACCCATGCTCGCTGGCCCGGAATGGCCACGAGATCACTGTATATCTGGTTAAACAGGGGCCCGGGATACTGGGCCAAATGCTCAAGATATCGGGGCATTTGATGCTGGTCCAGTGCTTCCCAGAGGCGCGCAGCCAGGACGATGAGGGTTTCCTGATCCAGATTTGGCTGGCTCAGCAGCTGATCTACGGCGTGATCCCGGGCTTCAACTGAACCGGCGAGGGCACGCAGGCACAGTTGACGCTCATGGGGCTCCTGGCTAATGCACCAGCGCCGATACCAGGCTTCACCCACCAGGTTGCTGATGGGGCCGTGCTCCATCACCGAACCGAGGGCGCTCAATGGCTCGAACGGCATCGCCGCAATGGCTTTCGCCAGTGATTCGTCATCAGCGCTGTTGGGACGGCTGACCAGATCGGCAAATCCCTGAAGTCCCAACTGGTGCCATGCCTCCCAGGGATGCTGGCCACTGACGTATTGCTGTACCGGCTCAAAGTAGACGGAAGCAGGCTGTGCCAGGTGTTTGCGAACCAGGGCGTTGAACAGGGCCATCTTCTCCTGCCCCGGTGTGAAGGTGAAGGGGTTGTTGGCCAAGCGCTCCTCCTGCTCTTCGCTCAGTGCAGCAGCAGGATCCTGACCCAGCGCTTCCATCACCATCTGCAGAAATTGGTTGCGGGCAGCGGGGTTCAGCAGGCCCCGCTCATCCAGGGGGAGTTTCAGAAACCAGACGTAGTGCTGGTTTGAGGCTTTGGCGTTCCAGAATAGGATCCCCAGCCAGGCAAATCCCGCACGAGGGGTGGGATAGGGCAGGGTGCCAGCCTCAAGTTGGGCAAACAGAATGGGATCCAGCGGGCGTACCCGGCGACCCAGGTCGTAGACCTGAAACTGGGTATCGGCCTTGGTCAGAAATTCGCTCAGGGTGGTGATCGCTTCCATAACGGCTCAGTCCGGATTTTTGCGGCCATTATAGGGGGAGGGCGGAGCAGATGGTATGATTCCGCGCCCAGCTAGCCCACAGGAGAGATCCATGCCACATTCGGCCTCGGTGAGTGCCACTTTAGATGCCATTGAGGAGGCGATGAAAATGGCCCAACTCTGGCAAACCACACCGCCCACTCCGGAAGCGCTGGCCAGCGTTCAGCCTTTCTGTTGTGACACTCTGGCGTTTGAGCAGTGGGTTCAGTGGGTGTTGCTGTCTCGCCTGCGGGCATTGATTGAAGGCAAGCTGCCTCTGCCCAACAATGCTGCCATTGCCCCAATGGCGGAGGAGGCGTGGGGTGGCCAGCCCCAGTTTGAGTCGGTAACCGCGCTGCTGCGGAAGCTGGATGCCCAGTTGACCGGAGGTCAGGCATGATTGAGATCCTATATGAGGATGAGTATCTGGTGGCGGTGCATAAGGCCTCCGGCCTGCTGGTGCACCGCAGCTGGCTGGATCGGCATGAGACTCAGTTTGCCATGCAGATGACCCGGGATGCGGTGGGCTGCCACGTTTTTCCGGTACACCGGCTGGACCGCCCTACCTCAGGGGTGCTGCTCTTTACCAAGAGCGCGGAAACGGCGCGGGCCCTGTCTGAACAGATGGCAGCGCACCGCATCGACAAACATTATCTGGCCCTGGTGCGGGGCTACATCCATGAAGCGGGCGAGCTGGATTACCCGTTGAAAGTGGAGTTGGATGAGATCGCCGACAAAATGGCGAACAAGGATAAGGCGCCTCAGGACGCCATCACCCGTTACCGCCCACTGGCCAAGGTGGAACTGCCTCATCCGGTTGGACGCTACAGCACGACCCGCTACTCCCTGATGTCACTGGAGCCTCAAACGGGTAGGAAACACCAACTGCGTCGGCATATGGCGCATCTCCGTCACCCCATTGTTGGCGACACCACCCACGGGGATGGTCGTCATAACCAGTTTTTCCGGGATCACTTTGGTATGCAGAGACTCTGGCTGATCGCCAAGGGGCTGGGCTTCACTCATCCAGTAAGTGGCGAGGCAGTTTGGGTGGAGGCGCCACTGGAATCGGAGTGGTTGACGCTGTTTGACGCCTTCGGCTGGTCAACGGATCAACAGGATTATCTCATCCGGTCTTAGGCTTGGGTTTGCCGTTCCAGAGTAATGGCAGCGACTTGTGCTCCGCCATAAAGAATAGGGTGCGGCGGATCTGCCTTCGGTGGGTTACTTTACGGTGCGTTTGACGCCGTCGGAGACTGCGTTGTTGCATGTTGGGCCTTCCCTGAGACCAGTTGCGCCGGAGTGCCCCTTACAGTAAGTTGGAAACCTCTCGGTTTCAAGTGGGTCACTCAATGGCAGCATTTTATCTGGCGGTGGGCAGCGTGTACGGTGCGGCTGAGCATGTCGCCGAACAGCTGGAAGCTAAATTGACCCAGCAGGGGCACTCCGTCCAGTGGATAGAGAGTGATGACCCCGAGTCAATCGTGGCCGTTGCCAGCGATGTTCTGATGGTGATCACTTCGACCACGGGCAGCGGTGACCTTCCAGACAATCTGGCGCCGCTGTTCTACGCCCTTAAAGACCGCTTCCCGATGTTGCCCGGCCTCCGTTATGGCGTGATCGCCCTGGGGGACAGCAGCTACGGTGAGACCTTCTGTGGTGCCGGACGTCAGTTTGATGAGTTGCTGACGGAACTGGGTGCCCGGCGGATTGGTGAGCGGTTGCAGATTGACGCTTGCGAGACCTTTGCTCCCGAGGAGGAGGCGCTTAAGTGGCTGCCGCAGTGGCTGGCTCAGCTTGAGCGGCAGCCTGTCAACGCCGAGTAAAGCTATGACGACCGGCTGGTTCCATCGCCTGCAACGGATTGGCAAGGCGCTGATGATGCCGGTGGCCGTATTGCCTGTGGCCGGGCTGTTGGTTGGCCTAGGCACCAGTCCCATCCCCTTTATCCCTGACCTGCTCGGCGATCTGCTGCTCTACAGCGGCGCTGCCGTATTCTCATTGCTGCCACTGATGTTTGCCATCGCCGTGGCGCTGACCTTCTGTCACCAGGATGGCACCGCGGCGCTGGCCGCGACGACCGGTTACGCGTCGATGCTGGCTTCCATGGCCGTACTGGCGATGCATTTCGAGTGGCCGACCCGCCAGGTACTGGGGTTCGATACCCTGGATACCGGAGTGCTGGGTGGCGTCCTGATGGGATTGGTGACCAGCCTGGTGTATCGGCGTTTCTATCAGACGAAGTTGCCGGAGTTTCTGGCCTTCTTTGCTGGGCGCCGACTGGTGCCGCTGGTGAATGTCCTGGCGGGCATGGTACTGGCGGTGGTTCTCGCCTCGTTATGGCCCCTTCTGGCCATGAGCCTGGAGCGTTTTTCTGAGTGGGCCATCTATCAGCAGCCCACCTTGGCCTGGGGGCTCTACGGTGCAGTAGAGCGTCTGCTGATCCCGCTGGGTCTGCATCATATCTGGAATCTGACCTTTTTCTACGAGCTGGGCAGCTACACCACGCCCGGAGGCTACCTGGTTCAGGGTGAGGTGGGGCGTTTTCTGGCGGGGGATCCCAACGCAGGCCACCTGGCAGGGGGGTACCTGATCAAGATGTTTGGTTTGCCAGCGGCGGCGCTGGCGATATGGCGCTGTGCTGAGCCGGCCCAGCGAGCCCAGACCGGGGGTATTATGTTGTCGGCGGCAGTCACCTGCATGCTGACCGGCGTAACCGAACCGATTGAGTTCGCCTTTCTGTTTATCTCCCCCCCACTGTTTTTTATCCACGCTCTGTTGACCGGCCTGGCTTACGTGGTCGCGGTGCAACTGGCCATTCACCACGGCATCGTGTTTTCTCAGGGGCTGGTGGATTTCAGTCTCTACTTCCACCTCGCTGACAACCTGGAGCAGATGGTTTGGCTCGGGCCGCTGTTTGCGGTGCTGTACTACTTGGTCTTCACGATGGTAATTCGCCGCTTTGACCTGCCCACACCGGGACGCCACCGTCAAAGAGTGCGCCGCGTTACCGAAGCGTCGGCCCAGGCGATACTCAAAGCGCTGGGAGGGGCGGAGAATCTCAAAGATCTGGATGCTTGTCTGACCCGACTGCGGCTATCGGTTTTTGAGCCTGAAAAGGTGGATGAGGACGCGCTTCGCCGTCTGGGAGCGAAGGGCGTCATTCGACATGGCCACGGGGTCCAGGTTGTGGTCGGACCCCGGGCAGAAGGATTGAAAGCGGCGCTACAAGGTGCCCTTGCTCAATCGTAATCTTTACTCCTCAAACCAGACATGGACCGGTTGATTCATGGACAGATCCTGAATGGTAACGGTACCCGGGATGAAGCGCTCAATGCGAGCAGCGGTACGATCATTGCCGCGGCTCAATGCAAATGTGTGAATATCCTCGCCGTTGCACATCAGATTGGGCAACACGTTATAGCCATTGATGCGGTAGGTCTTCATGGTCTGATTGAAGGTTACGGGGCGGTTGGTCAGGCTGGCCTTGCATACGGCCACCAAAGACTGCTCCATCCATCCGGTATAAGGGGCTGCCTGACTGACTCCGGAGGCCAGTAAACCTGCGGTCAGGGTAGCGGCAATCATGTAGCGTGTTTTCATGGTTTGGCTCCTGCGTAGCGTATGTTTAACGCCTAATAAAGATGGGAGCCAAAGGCGGTTCTTTCCTATGTCGGGGTGTTGCTGAGTTTTGCTGTGGCGGAAAAGGGCGTGTTTGATGGCGTAACGTATTGACCTAAAGTCGGAATCCGCTAAATGGCTGGTTACAACAATATTGCGGTACAGGGGTTGTTGGGATCGTTTCAGGCCGAGTTGGGAGCGCTTTGTGTGAAGATGAAAAAAAAGGTGTCTGTGGAGACAAATGGCCCCCTCCAGACACCTTTTTTACCTTTGCTTACCTTCCTTACCCATCGTTACACTTTTAACGACAGAAAGGCGCAGTCATGGCGTTATTCGGCGCTGCGCAGCAGCTCATTGATGCCCACTTTGCCACGGGTCTTGGCATCCACCTTCTTCACGATGATGGCAGCGTACAGGTCACAGGTACCGCACTTGGAGGGCAGGGTGCCTGATACCACTACGGAGCCCGCAGGAACGCGACCGTAGTGGATCTCGCCGGTTTCGCGATCATAGATGCGGGTGCTCTGGCCGATGTAAACGCCCATGGAGATCACGGAACCCTCCTCGACGATCACCCCTTCAACCACCTCGGAACGCGCGCCGATAAAGCAGTTGTCTTCGATGATGGTCGGGCTGGCTTGCAGCGGCTCAAGTACGCCACCGATGCCAACGCCACCGGAGAGGTGAACATTCTTGCCGATCTGGGCACAGGAGCCTACGGTGGCCCAGGTGTCGACCATGGTGCCTTCGTCCACATAGGCGCCGATATTGACGTAGGAGGGCATCAGCACGGTGTTCTTGGCAATAAAGGCGCCCTGGCGAACGGTCGCCGGCGGCACAACACGCATCCCTTCAGCGCGGAAACGGGCTTCATCGTAGCCAGCAAACTTCATCGGTACTTTATCGAAGTAACGGGTTTCAGCGCCGTCCATCACCTGGTTGTCGAACAGTCGGAACGACAACAGCACCGCCTTCTTCAGCCACTCATTCACCACCCATTTGTCGCCCTGTTTCTCGGCAACACGGGCTTCACCGCTGTCCAGCATGGCCAGAACGGATTTTACGTCTGCCACCAGGGCAGCGTCAGCGTTAGCGGGGGTGATGTTGGCGCGGTCTTCGAAGGCCGCTTCGATGCGTTGTTGCAGTTCGGTCATTCCGTACTCCTAGGGTTGGTCTTGCTCAAGCGCGCCGACCAGGGCGCGACTGAGGGTATCCTGTTCGGCCGGGCTTAAGGCCTGGCCATCTGGGGTGCAGAGCATAAAGAAGTCTTCCGCTTTCTCCCCAACGGTGGTGATTTTTGCCGCCTGGATCGAGAGTCCACAGCGGTCGAACACCTGAGCAATCTGGGCCAGCAGGCCCGGTCGGTCCAGGGTCACCAGTTCCATCATGGTGCAATTTTTACGCTGACTGGAAAGAAACTGCACCCGGGTTGGCACCCGGAATGAACGCAGTTTACGAGACAGCGGACGAAGTGACCTGTTGCTTAAGGTCCCCTTGGTCAGTGCGGTGATGAGACTGTGGCGGAGCCGATTGATCCGCGAAGGATCCTGGATCGGATGGCCATCATGCTCAAGGATTACGAAACTGTCCAGTGCGTATCCGTCCCGAGTGGTGAAGATCTGGGCGTCATGCACTGAGACGCGCTTGGCGTCCAACTGAGCCATCACCATGGCAAACAGGCCCGGTCGGTCAGGGCCGTATACCAGAAGCTCAGTGCCGCCTCGGGTCACATGAGTGGAGAGGTGCACTTGGTAGGCGCTCAGATCCTGCTCCAGCAACATCTCCGAGTGCCATAGGATCTGGGCTGGACTGTATCGCAAAAAGTAGTCGGCGGAGAGGCGTTGCCAGAACGCGTCGATCGCCTCCGGATCGAAGCCCTGGCGAATCAATTGATTCCGGGCCTTGCCCTTGTGTTCACGAATCCGGGCGCGGCTGTCTACGGGCTTCGCCATACCGGCGTTCAGGCGGTCCCGGGTGGCGTGGTAAAGCTCACGCAGCAGTGAACCTTTCCAGTTATTCCAGAGCTTGTCGTTGGTGGCGCAGATGTCTGCCACGGTCAGGCAGTAGAGGTAGGAGAGGCGGTCCGCATCCTGCACCTGCTCGGCAAAGGCCTCAATCACCTCAGGGTCAGTAATGTCCCGGCGCTGGGCCGTCACAGACATCAACAGGTGATGTTCCACCAACCAGGCCACCAGGCGCCCATCGTGCTCGTTCAGGGCATGCTGCTGACAGAACTGGCGCGCTTCCTCGGCACCAATCTCACTGTGGTCCCCTCCACGGCCTTTGCCAATGTCATGGAACAGGGCCGCCAGAACCAGCAATCCTTTTTTCGGCAGTTGATCGATCAACACACTGCCCAGTGGGAAGATCTCTTTGTGTTCCGGGTCCGCAAAGCGCTCAATGAACTGCAGCAACCGGTGGGTATGCTCATCGACGGTAAAGGCGTGGAACAGGTCGAACTGCATCTGTCCGACGATGCGCTGCCAGGGTTTGAGATAGGTGGACAGAATGCCGTGACGGTGCATCAGCGAGAGCGCTTTAATGCCGTCCGGATGGCGCAGTATCGCCATAAACTGTGCCCGGCACTCCGGCAGCTCTGAGAGCGGCTGTTTCTGTTTGCGACGGGCTTTTCGAAGCAGCCTGAGAGTAGCAGTTGAAACCGTGTCCACCTCACGCTGGCGGGCGGCCTGGACAAACAGTGCCAGGATCTGTGCCGGGTCCTCAAACACCTGATCGTGGGCGGCTTCAATCAGACGGCCACGACGGACGAAGGGCCCCTCAAGGGGGACAGGATCAGGCAGTGCCCGGGTGCGGAAGGTAGAGCGGAACAGCCACAGTAGCATCTGGTTCAGTTCGCGGACCGCCCGGACGGTGCGGTAGTAGCGCTTCATCATCTGCTCTACCGCAAGCTGAGTTTCGTCCCGATATCCCATCAGGCTGGCAACCGCACGCTGATGGTCGAACAGCAGGCGGTCCTCGGCGCGGCCTGCGACGCAGTGCAGCGCAAAGCGGAGGCGCCAGAGGTGGTCTCGGCAGGCGTTGAGCTCCTCCAACTCCTCAGGCTCAAGGAATCCGTGGCTGACCAGCTCCGCCAGGCAGGAGGCGTTGAAGTGGCGCATCGCCACCCAGCTGATGGTCTGAATATCCCGAAGGCCGCCGGGGCAGGACTTGAGGTTGGGTTCCAGGTCAAAAGCGGTGGCGCGCTGGTGTCGGGCTTGCTGCTCGGTCAGCTTGGCTTCAAAAAAGGGGGGGCTGGGCCAGAAGTCGTCGGCGCTGATCGCCTGTTGCAGCTCGACATAGAGGGTGTTATCCCCCACCAGATAGCGGGATTCGAGCAGGTTGGTGGCGATGGTGATGTCGGCGCTGGCCTGACTCAGGGTTTCTGCGACGGAGCGGACCGAGTGGCCGACTTCAAGGCGGGCATCCCACAGGGCCTGGAGCAGGGTGGTCAGCTTCTGCTCCAGCTCCGGGGAGGGCACCGGGCCGGTCAGAACCAGCAGGTCAACGTCGGAATGGGGGTGTAACTCACCCCGGCCATAGCCACCTACGGCGATAAGCGCCGCAGGCTCGCTGTCCAGCTCGAAGTGGTGCCAGAGCTGGATCAGGTTCTGATCCATCTCGTAGGCCCGTTCGGCCAGCAGGACGCCGATCGCCTCGCCGTCGATGAACTTCTGTCTGGCCGACTCGGCCTGTGCCCGCAAGCTGTCCCGGCACTGGGTGATGGCGTCCTTGTCCGTCATGGCTGGCTCAGGCGTGTTCGATGACGCGGGGCAGGATCCCCTCTTCGTCGGCGCGCAGGGTCAACACTTCGCAGCCATTCTCAGTCACCAGCAGGGTGTGCTCGTACTGAGCGGAGGGCTGGCCATCTTTGGTGGTGGCAGTCCAACCGTCCTTCTTGCTCACTTTGCAGCGGTAGTCGCCGGCGTTGATCATCGGTTCGATGGTGAAGCACATGCCAGCCTTCAGTTCCAGCTTGCCGCGGTTGCGGTAGTGAACGATTTGGGGCTCTTCGTGGAAGGTTGCACCGATACCGTGACCGCAGAAATCGCGGACCACTGAGAAACCGGCGCGCTCAGCGATGGGCTGAATCACGGCACCGATATCACTGATGCAGGCGCCGGGCTTGATGATCTTGATCGACTCATAGAGACACTCTTGAGTGACTTCGCAGAGTTTGCGGTTGCGCGGGGCGGTGTTACCAACGATGAACATGCGGGAGGTGTCGCCGTGGTAGCCGTCTTTGATCACCGTGATGTCGATGTTGACGATGTCGCCCTCTTTGAGCTTCTTGTGGCTGGGGATGCCGTGGCACACCACCTCGTTGATGGAGATGCAGGTGGACTTGGGAAAACCGTGGTAGTTGAGCGGTGCCGGAATTGCCTTCTGCTCGTTCACGATGAAGTTATGGCAGATCTGGTTCAGTTCGTCGGTGCTGATCCCTGCTTTGACGTGGGGTTCAATCATCTCCAGCACCTGAGCGGCCAGACGGCCAGCCACGCGCATTTTTTCGATCTCTTCAGGGGTCTTGATGACAATGCTCATTAGTCTACTCTTTAGTCGGTTTCTGCCCGCAAAAAATACCCGTCAAATTTGAGCCTGAGGGCGCGTTATGGTATAAAGCGCGCCGACTCTGGCGAGACTGTGACGGGAGGGGCCCTATGGGCAACTGCGGATCGGGCTCAATGGGCGTCATTATATCTGTAAAGTGACTTTATAAACCACACACGTACCGGCACATGCTCCGGGGTGCCCGAAAGGGTCGGAACATGGGGTACGTGGAGGCTTAACCCCAACTTAAATTTTGAGGAATATCATGGCTACTGTATCCATGCGCGACATGCTGAAGGCCGGTGTGCACTTCGGTCACCAAACCCGTTACTGGAACCCCAAGATGAAGCCGTTCATCTTCGGTGCTCGTAACAAGGTTCACATCATCAACCTGGAACACACTGTTCCGATGATGAACGAAGCCCTGGCTTTCCTGGGTGGCGTTGCTTCCAAGAACGGTAAAGTACTGTTCGTAGGTACCAAGCGCGCTGCTGGCCAAGCTGTTCGCGAAGCGGCTCAAAGCTGTGACCAGTACTACGTCGACAACCGCTGGCTGGGCGGCATGCTGACCAACTGGAAGACCGTACGTCAATCCATCAAGCGCCTGAAAGACCTGGAAGCTCAGTCTCAAGACGGCACCTTCGAAAAGCTGACCAAGAAAGAAGCGCTGATGCGTTCTCGTGAAATGGCCAAGCTGGAGAAGTCTCTGGGTGGTATCAAGGACATGGGCGGTCTGCCGGACGCGCTGTTCGTGATCGACGCTGAGCACGAGCACATTGCTATCAAAGAAGCCAACAACCTGGGCATCCCGGTAGTGGCTATCGTTGATACCAACACCAACCCGGATGGCGTTGACTACATCGTACCGGGTAACGACGACGCGATCCGCGCCATCCAGCTGTACACCGGCGCTGTTGCTCAAGCTGTTAAAGAAGGCCGTTCTCAGGATCTGGCTGTTCAAGCTGAGCAAGACGGTTTCGTTGAAGCCGAGTAATAGGGCGGATTGCTTGCAATCTCCCAAAGACCAAGCTGAATGATTGGTTTAACGGGGGCCCTATGGCCCCTGTTTTTTAAATCCGACGATTCTCGAGAGGAATAGGACAATGGCAGTTACTGCTTCCCTGGTAAAAGAGCTGCGCGAGCGTACCGGCGCTGGCATGATGGATTGTAAGAAAGCCCTGGTAGAAACCAACGGCGATATCGAGCTGGCCATCGAGAACATGCGTAAGTCCGGTCTGGCCAAAGCCGCTAAGAAAGCCGGTCGTGTTGCCGCCGAAGGTACCATCGTAATCAAGCAAGAGAACGGTGTTGCTGCAATGGTTGAAGTCAACTGTGAAACTGACTTCGTTGCCATGGACAAGTCTTTCCAGGCTCTGGCCAACGGCGTTGCTGACATCGCTCTGGCTGGCAAGATCACCGACATCGACGCGCTGCGTGCTGCTCCGATGAACGATTCCGACGTTGACACCGTTCGTGCAGAACTGGTTGCCAAGATCGGTGAAAACATGGCGGTTCGTCGTGTTGAAATCGTTGAAGGTTCTAACCTGGGTGCCTACATCCACGGTCGTAAGATCGGTGTTGTAGCGGTTCTGGAAGGTGGCGACGAAGAGCTGGCCAAAGACGTTGCTATGCACGTTGCGGCTTGCAGCCCGCAGTTCGTTACTCCGGAAGACGTATCCGAAGAAGTGGTTGCCAAAGAGCGTGAGATCCAGGTTGAACTGGCCATGAACTCTGGCAAGCCGAAAGAGATCGCTGAGAAGATGGTTGAAGGCCGTATGCGCAAGTTCACCGGTGAGGTTTCTCTGACCGGTCAGGCTTTCGTTAAGGATCCGTCCATCACCGTTGGCAAACTGCTGGAGCAGAAAGGTGCCAAAGTGATCAACTTCGTTCGCCTGGAAGTGGGTGAAGGCATCGAGAAAGAAGAAGTGGATTTCGCTGCAGAAGTAGCCGCTCAGGTTGCCGCTGCCAAGTCCTAAGGACACACTTCTTAACCAAGATCAGACCGCAGCAGCCGCTGCGGTCTTTTAGCATCAGGAAATCAGTCAATGAGCACCAATCCAAAACCTGCATACCGTCGTATTCTGCTGAAACTCAGTGGTGAAGCCCTGATGGGCGAAGAAGGGTTCGGCATCGATCCCAAGGTACTGGACCGCATGGCCCAGGAGATCAAAGAGCTGGTTGAGCTCGGCGTGCAAGTGGGCTTGGTGATCGGGGGCGGTAACCTGTTCCGTGGTGAAGGTCTGGCGAGCGCCGGCATGAACCGCGTGGTGGGCGATCACATGGGTATGTTGGCCACCGTGATGAACGGTCTGGCCATGCGCGATGCCCTGCACCGTGCTTATGTGAATGCTCGTCTGATGTCCGCCATTCCGCTCAACGGTGTGTGCGACAACTACAGCTGGGCGGAGGCGATCAGCCTGCTCAAGTCCGGCCGAGTGGTGATTTTCAGTGCCGGGACCGGCAACCCCTTCTTCACCACCGATTCTGCAGCCTGTCTGCGTGGCATCGAGATTGAAGCCGATGTGGTCCTCAAGGGCACCAAGGTGGATGGCGTTTATACCGATGACCCGGTGAAAAACCCCGATGCGACAAAGTATGATAAGCTCAGCTACCAGGAAGTTCTGGAAAAAGAATTAAAAGTGATGGACCTGTCTGCCTTTACTCTGGCCCGGGATCACCACTTGCCGATCATGGTGTTTAATATGAACGAGCCTGGCGCTCTGCGTAGCGTAGTAATGGGCGACAGCATCGGCACCGTGATCTGCGATCTGGATTAATCTGCTTCAAATAGGACGTACAACGTGATTAACGACATCAAGAAAGACGCCAAAGACCGTATGGTTAAGAGTGTGGAAGCCACCCAAACTCAAATGAGCAAGGTGCGCACCGGTCGAGCCCACCCCAGCCTGCTGGACAGCATCATGGTGTCCTATTACGGCGTTGATACCCCCCTGAAGCAGGTGGGTAACGTTACCACTGAAGATTCTCGTACCCTGGCTGTGACCGTGTTCGATAAGAGCATGATCCAAGCGGTTGAGAAGGCAATCATGGCCTCTGATCTGGGTCTGAACCCGAACTCTGCCGGTACCATGATCCGCATCCCGCTGCCGCCGCTGACCGAAGAGCGTCGTCGTGACCTGGTTAAAGTGGTTCGCGCTGAAGCCGAGCACGGCCGTGTTGCCATTCGCAACATCCGTCGTGACGCCAACAGCGACATCAAGGCGCTGGAGAAGGACAAAGAGATCAGTGAAGATGACGCTCGCCGTGGTGAAGACGACATCCAGAAGCTGACCGATCAGTACGTTAAAGAGATCGACGCCATCCTGGCTGACAAAGAAAAAGAGTTGATGGAAGTCTAAGCCCTTCTATCCTCCCTAGAGATAAAACGCCGTGTAGGGGTATACTACGCGGCGTTTGTGTTTTTAACCCTATCAGGAAGTTCCACTGAATGACCCAACCCGACCAGCAGGCGAACGTCGTTCCCACGCCTAAACACATCGCCATCATCATGGATGGCAATGGTCGTTGGGCTGAAGCACAGGGGCAGCCCAGAGTCATGGGGCATCGTGCCGGCGTTAAGTCGGTGCGCGATGTCGTCGCCCTTTGCCGTCAGCATCAGGTGGAATCCTTGACCCTGTTCGCCTTCTCCAGTGAAAACTGGCGTCGACCGGAAGGGGAAGTGAAGCTGCTGATGCGCCTGTTTTCTGTTGTGCTGCGTCGGGAAGCGAAGCTGCTGAAGCGCAACGACGTCCGGTTGAAAATCATTGGCGACGTCAGTGGTTTTGATCAAAAGCTCCAGGTCCGTATTCGCCAGGCGGAAGCGGACACAGCCCACTGCCAGGGCATGGTGCTGAACATCGCAGCCAATTACGGTGGTCGGTGGGACGTGGTGAACGCCGCGCGCAAACTGGCTGATCTCGCGGTGCAGGGGGAGATTGTGCCGAGTGACATCGACGAAGTGCTGTTTGACCGCTTTACGTCGCTCTCTGACCAACCCGAGGTGGATCTGCTGATCCGTACCGGAGGTGAGCAGCGGATCAGCAATTTTCTGCTCTGGCAGTGCGCTTACAGCGAACTGTTTTTCTCCGATGCCCTTTGGCCAGATTTTGGTGAAACCGCACTGCAGGAGGCATTGGACTCCTTTGCAAGCCGTCAACGGCGCTTCGGTCTCACCAGCGCCCAAGTGGCAACCGTTGAGTAAAGGGTGCCTGCGCCCTCTACACTTCGCTCAGGCGATAACTAAAAAAGAAAAAAAGAGGTTTTTTTGCTTAAGCAACGTGTCCTGACCGCCCTGTGTCTGCTGCCTTTGGCCCTGGCCGGGATCTTCATGCTGCCTGTGCCCGCTTTTGCGCTGGCGGTGGCGGCCGTTATCGTTCTGGCGGCCCGTGAGTGGGGTGCCCTGATCCGACCCGGTGACCAAATGATTAAGGGTGCCTACGCCGTGGCCGTAGCCGTGTTGCTGGCGGCGCTGATGGTGCTGGTGCCCGATGAGCTGCTCTGGAGCGGCCATCAACTCCACCCCTTGGCCCATGGCGTACTCCTGGCCGGGGCACTCTGGTGGCTGGCTGCGCTGGCGCTGGTGTTGACCTATCCGCGCAGTGCCCGCTGGTGGCATCGCTCTGCCTGGCTCAAATCTCTGTTTGGTCAATTGACCCTGCTGCCTTGCTTTGTGGCCCTGGTCGTCCTGAAAAGCTGGCCCGGTCTGAACGGCATGGGCGGCGCCTATCTGGTGCTGGCAGTATTGCTGCTGGTCTGGGGGGCGGATACCGGCGCTTACTTTGTTGGCAAGGCGATTGGAAAGAACAAATTGATTCCCCGGGTCAGCCCAGGAAAAACCCGCGAAGGCCTGTTTGGCGGCATGGCCGTCTGTGCCCTGCTGGGCGCACTGGGCGCCTACCTGGTGCCGGAACTGAACCTCATCACCGCGCTGACTCTGGCGCTTATCACCGGTCTGGCGTCTGCTCTGGGTGACCTTACCGAAAGCATGTTCAAACGTGCCGCTGATATCAAAGACAGTGGTCGACTGTTGCCCGGGCACGGTGGTGTGCTGGATCGCATCGATAGCGTGACTGCCGCCATGCCGGTGTTCGCTCTGCTCTATCTCTATTTTGGGATCTGATTTCATGCAAAATCTGGCGGTAATGGGGGCTACCGGTTCCATCGGAACCAGCACCCTGGATGTGATCCGTCGTCATCCTGATAAGTATCGAGCTTACGCCCTGTGCGCGCACAGCAGCGCCGAAGCGATGGCAACCTTATGTCGGGAGTTGGAACCCGCTTACGCCGTGATGGTGGAGCCTGAGGCCGCCAAACGTCTTGAGCAGGCGCTGGCCGGAAAGGTAGCGACTCAGGTTCTGGCCGGGGAAGAGGCCCTGATCGAGGTGGCGGGACTGCCTGAGGTGGATACCGTTATGGCAGCCATCGTTGGGGCGGCAGGTTTGCATTCAACCCTGAAGGCGGTTGAGCAGGGCAAACGCGTGCTGCTGGCCAACAAGGAGGCCCTGGTAGTGTCCGGTCGCCTGTTTATGGACGCCGTGGCCCAAAGCGGTGCCACACTGCTCCCGGTGGACTCTGAGCACAACGCCATCTTCCAGAGCTTGCCTGAAAGCGTTCAGACCCGCCTCGGCCACTGCGATCTGGCGGGTAACGGCATCTCTCATTTGCTGCTGACCGGATCCGGCGGGCCGTTCCGCACCCGTGACCTCACCACGTTCGACGCCATCACGCCTGCAGAAGCTTGCGCCCATCCCAACTGGAGCATGGGCCGTAAGATCTCTGTCGACTCCGCCACCATGATGAATAAAGGGTTGGAGTACGTGGAGGCCCGCTGGCTGTTCAACGCTTCGGCTGAGCAGATCCAGGTGGTGATTCATCCCCAGAGCGTTATCCACTCCATGGTGCAGTACAAAGATGGCTCGGTACTGGCCCAGATGGGGCAACCGGATATGCGGACGCCCATTGCCCACTCCATGGCCTATCCTGATCGGATCCGGGCCGGTGTGGAACCATTGGACTTTTTCCGGGTCGGACAATTGACCTTCGAGCAACCGGATTTTTCCCGCTACCCTTGCCTGAAGCTGGCCATTGAGGCCTGTAATCATGGGCAGGAAGCGACCACCGTGCTCAACGCGGCCAATGAAGTGGCGGTTGCCGCCTTTCTTGATGGCCAGATCCGCTTTAGTGACATTGCCCGGGTAAATGGGTACTGTCTGGAGCAGGCTGAGTTGGCGCCTTTGGGGACGCTGGAAGGCTTGGCACAACTGGATACCCAGGCCCGGGCTTTGGCGCGGGACTGGCTGAGTAGAGGACACTGATGCTGGCATTTTTGTGGAACCTGGGCGCTTTTATTGTCGCGCTGGGGATCCTGGTAACCGTTCACGAGTTTGGCCACTTCTGGGTAGCCAGACGCTGTGGTGTAAAGGTGGAACGCTTCTCCATCGGCTTTGGCAAGGCGATTTGGCGTCGCACCGGTGCGGATGGTACCGAGTATGTGGTGGCGGCTATTCCCCTGGGCGGTTATGTCAAAATGCTGGATGGGCGGGTGGACAATCTGCCTGCCGAACTGGAATCCCAGGCGTTTGACCGCAAATCCGTATGGCAGCGTATCGCCATTGTTGCTGCTGGCCCTCTGGCCAACTTCCTCTTTGCCCTGTTTGCGCTCTACCTGATGTTCCTGGTTGGCGTGCCGGCAGTTAAGCCGGTGCTGGACCGTCCGGCAGAAGGCTCTATTGCGGCCAGCGCTCAGCTTGAAGAAAAAAGCCTGATCACCTCAGTGGCGGGACAGCCAGTACTGGATTGGGAAGCGGTGAATCTGGCACTGCTTGGCCAACTCGGCAATCAACGCATCCCCCTGACCGTTGAGGCGCCCGGCGGCGGCCAGCGTGACGTGGTTCTGGATACCCAGAACTGGCAGGTCAACCCCGAAAACGAATCGCTTCTGACCAGCCTGGGGTTGGTACCCTGGTCTCCTAAGGCCACCGACACGCTGGCGTTTGTGGATGAACAAGGCGCGGCTTACGCCGCTGGTGTTCGTCAGGGTGACCGTCTGATTGCTCTGGGTGGCCAGCCCTACGAGGGCTGGGAACAGTTGGTTGGCATGGTTGAGTCCCACGCGGATACGCCTCTGACCATCGAAGTGGCCCGTGAAGGCGAGCGTCTGAACTACACCATGGTGCCCAAGGGGCAGCTTGAGAATGGGCAGCTGGTTGGCAAGATTGGTGTGGCCCCCGGTCGGGATGCCTGGCCCGAAGCGTATCGCATCGACCTTAAGTACGGCGTGATTGAAGCCCTGAGCAAAGCGGCCTCCCGAACCTGGGAATTGACCTCACTGACCTTCAAGATGATCGGTAAACTGTTTACCGGTGATGTCTCCGTGAAGAGTCTGAGCGGCCCCATCTCCATTGCTCAGGGAGCGGGTGCAACGGCGGGATTTGGGCTGGTTTATTTCCTTGGCTTCCTGGCACTGATCAGTGTGAACCTTGGAATCATCAACCTGTTGCCTCTGCCTGTGCTTGATGGTGGCCACTTACTTTATTACTTTATTGAACTTTTAACGGGTCGTCCGGTGCCGGAGCGGGTACAGGAGATCGGTTTCCGAATCGGCTCGGCGCTACTTCTGTTGTTGATGTCCATTGCCATTGTCAACGATGTCGCCCGACTTTAGGGACTAAGGGAATAACAAGAAACGCGTCTATGAGACTGAATAAAATCATGGCGTCGATGCTGCTGGTCGGGGTGACCTACACGGGTCATGCTCAGGCTGCCGGATTCGAGCCATTTGTCGTTGACGACATTAAAGTTGAAGGATTGCAGCGTGTTGCCCTTGGGGCGGCACTGCTTAACTTACCTATCAAAGTCGGGGATGAGCTGGACCCATTGCTGCTGCAGCAGTCGATCCGTGCGCTTTACGCCTCTTCCAACTTTGAAGACGTTCAGGTGTCCCGAGATGGGAACACCCTGGTGGTCAAAGTGACCGAACGTCCCACCATCTCCAGCATCGTTCTTGATGGCAACAAAGACATCAAGGATGAGCAGTTGCAGGAAAGCCTCGACAGCTCCGGCGTAAAAGTCGGCGAGCCTCTCGACCGCACCATTCTCACCGAGATTGAGAAAGGCCTGCAGGACTTCTACTTCAGCGTGGGTAAGTACAACGCCCGCGTGGAAGCTCAGGTGGTCAATCTGCCCCGTAACCGGGTTGAGCTGAAGTTCCAGTTTAAAGAGGGTGATGCCGCTGAGATCCACCAGATCAACGTGGTCGGTAACACCATCTTTGCGGACGACGAATTGATCAGCCAACTGGAGCTGACCGACTATGTCGCCTGGTGGGACTTCTTCGGCGATCGCCGCTACCAGAAGCAGAAGCTGGAAGGCGATCTGGAAACCCTCACCTCCTATTACCAGGATCGTGGCTATATCCGCTTCCGTGTCGACTCCACCCAGGTGGCGATGACCCCGGATAAGAAGGCGCTCTACGTCACCATCAACGTGGATGAAGGCGAGAAATACACCGTTAAGGAGATCAACCTGACCGGTGAGCTTCTGGATAAGCGTGAGCTGCTGGAGCGTCTGGTTCCGCTGCAAACGGGCAGCACCTATAACGGTGCCGAAGTGACCTTCACCGAGGAGCTGATCAGTAAGTTCCTGGGCCGCTACGGTTATGCCTACCCGGAAGTGAGTACCTACCCTGAAATTGATGATGAGACTCAGGAAGTCACCCTCAACATCAACATCAATCCAGGCAAACGCGTCTATGTCCGCAATGTAGAGTTCACCGGTAACCAGGTGACCAAGGACGAGGTGCTGCGCCGCGAGATGCGTCAGATGGAGGGGGCCTGGCTGAATAGCCGTAATGTCGAACTCTCCAAAGAGCGTCTGAACCGTCTCGGCTTCTTTGAAACCGTTGAGTCCACGACCACGCCGGTTCCCGGTTCCGATGACCTGGTAGATGTCACCTACAACGTCAAAGAGCAGCCCTCCGGCTCCTTTACCTTTGGCGTGGGCTACGGTACCGAGAGTAAGCTGAGTCTGCAGTTGGGCCTGTCCCAGAGCAACTTTATGGGCTCCGGTAACAGCGTTGGCATCAACGTCAACACCAACAGCTACTCCAAGAGTGTGAACCTCTCCTATCGCGATCCTTATTTCACCAAGGACGGCGTAAGTGCAGGGGGGAACATCTATTGGTCCGCCTTTGACGCTGACCAGTTCTACTTGGAGTCCTATAAGAACGACTCTTACGGCCTGGGCTTTGATCTCTCCTGGCCGGTGAACGAATACAACCGTCTGGGTGTGGGTATCGGCTATCGCCACAACGAACTGTCCGAAGTGTCGCCCTATCAGCAGGTGTTGAAGTTCTACAACATCTACGCGGATGTGAATAACCCGACCACCACGCTGGCGTTCGACAACTTTGAGTTTAATGGCAACTGGACCCGAAGCACGCTGAACCGCGGCATGTTCCCCACAGCCGGTAACAACCAGCGTTTTACCGGTAAAATGACGGTTCCGGGCAGTGACAACCAGTACTTTAAACTGAACTTTGACACCAGCTTCTACGTCCCGCTGAACCGGACCCATGAGTGGGTGTTCCTGACCCGGGGACGGGTGGGCTACGGTAATGGCTACGGCACCTTCGACAACGGTGGCGTGGAGCACGACCAGATCCTGCCGTTCTGGGAGAACTTCTACGCCGGGGGCAGCACCATTCTGCGCGGCTTCGAAACCAACTCCGTGGGTCCGCGTGCTTTCTACCTGACCGGTGATGGCACCCCCTGTATCCCGGACCCGTCAGGTTTCCCGGGCTGCAGTCTGCCGGGTAGCCCGGATACCATTTCGGTGGATAGCGGCCGCTCCGTGGGCGGTAATGCCATTGCCACCCTGAGTGCCGAGCTGATCGTTCCGACGCCGTTCCTGGACGAAGCTTATCGCAACACCGTACGGACCTCGTTGTTCGTTGATGCCGGTAACGTGTGGGATACGGAGTTTGATTACGACAGCTACCGCTTCCTGCCGCAGTCGGAGTTTGATAAGTTGCAGGACTTCTCTGACCCCGGTCGGATCCGGGCCTCCTACGGTCTTTCCGTGCAGTGGGTTTCCCCGATGGGGCCGATGGTGTTCAGCCTGGCCTGGCCCATCAAGGAATACGAGGGAGACAGAACGGAAGTCTTCTCGTTTAACATTGGCCGCACGTTCTAACACGACGTGGGTTTGAGATTCTTTTTGAAGGAGTGAGTGTTTTGAAAAAAGTGATTGCTACCGCCGCCTTGATGCTGGCGACCCTGGCTCCGGCCGCTATGGCCGAGCAGAAGATCGCCATCGTTGATATGGGCGCGGTTGTTGCTCAGCACCCGCAGCGTGAAGCCATCGGCCAGCAGATGGAAAAGGACTTCGGTGAGCGCATGGCAGAAGTGCGCAAGCTGCAAGAGGAACTGCGCGGTCTGGCTGAGAAGAGCCAGCGTGACGGTGCTCTGATGTCTGACCAGCAGAAAACTGAGCTGGAGCGCCAGGCTCAGTCCATTCAGGCCGACCTGCAGCTGAAGGGTCAGGCGCTGGAAGAGGACATGCAGAAGCGTCAGGCTCAGGAGCAGCAGAAGATCCTGATGGACGTGAAGCGTGCCATCGATTCCGTTGCCGCTGCTGAAGGCTATGACATTGTTCTGGAAGCCCGCGCAGCGCTCTATGCCAAAGAGCAGATCGACATCTCTGCTAAGGTTGTGGAAACCATCTCCAAGGGCAACTGATCCATGACGACAATGACCCTGGCGCAGTTGGCGAGCGCCCTAGGGGCTCGTCTGCAGGGTAATGGCGACACCCTCATTGAGGGTGTCGCTACGTTGAGCAATGCCAACGCCTCGCAGATCGCCTTCCTGGCCAACAGTAAATATCGCAGTCAGCTGGACAGCACCGCCGCCGGGGCGGTGATTTTGTCTGAAGCGGATGCCGAACATTTCACCGGCAACGCGCTGATCATGGCCAATCCCTATCTGGGATACGCTCAAGTCGCGCAGTTGCTGGACACGACACCGGATTCTGCGGAAGGGGTTCACCCGACGGCGGTAGTGCATCCGGAAGCAACCCTGGGCGACAATGTGAGTGTTGGCGCGAACGCGGTGATCGAAGCGGGCGCCGTTATCGGTGATAATACCCAGATCGGCCCCGGCTGCGTCATCGGACGTGGCGCTCAGGTCGGTGCTGGCACCAAACTGTGGGCCAATGTGACCCTGTACCACAGCGTAGTGCTGGGCGCGGAGTGCATTGTGCACAGCGGTGCTGTCATCGGCTCCGACGGTTTCGGTTATGCCAATGAGAAGGGCCAGTGGGTTAAGATCCCGCAGTTGGGCTCGGTTCGTATTGGCGACCGGGTTGAGATTGGCGCTAATGCCTGCATCGACCGGGGGGCGCTGGATGACACCATCATCGAAGAGGGCGTGATCCTCGATAATCTGGTTCAGATTGCCCATAACGACGTGATTGGCGCGCATACCGCAATCGCTGGCGCGACCGTTGTGGCAGGCAGTACCTCCATCGGCAAGTACTGCATCATTGGTGGCAACAGCGCCATTGCTGGCCATCTGACCATCGCCGATGGCACCCACATCTCCGGCATGACCGGGGTGACCGGGAGCATCAAGGAAAAAGGGCTGTACGCCTCGCCCCCGCCGCTGCAGGAAGCAAAACAATGGCGGAAAAATAGCGTGCGTATGCGACAGCTGGACGAGATGTACCGCCGCCTGCGCGATCTGGAAAAGCAGATGGCCCAACTGGCCACTGACGACAACTAATTTTTTCTTGAGGACAGTGCTTTGTCAGAGCAACTGAACACCATGGATATCCAGGAGATCCTGGACTATTTGCCGCATCGCCACCCCTTCGTCCTGGTGGACCGCGTGCTGGATATCGTACCTGGCGAGCGCCTGGTGGCTCGCAAGAACGTCACCTTTAATGAGCCCTTCTTTCCGGGTCACTTCCCCAATATGGCGATCATGCCCGGGGTACTGATTCTCGAAGCTCTGGCTCAGGCGTCCGCCATTCTGGCGTTCAAAACCCATGGTAAGCAGGACAACGCCCTGTACCTGTTCGCCGGCATCGACAACGCCCGCTTTAAGCAGCCTGTTGTCCCCGGAGACTGCCTCACACTGGAAGTGGAATTCATCAAGGAACGCCGTGGCATTGCCTTTTACGCTGCCCGTGCCCTGGTTGATGGCAAGGTGGTCTGCAGCGCAGACCTGATGTGTGCCAAACGCGAGATCTAAGACGTGATTGATGCTACTGCCGTCGTTCATCCGGACGCGAAAATCGGAAATAACGTGACTATCGGGCCGTTCTGTTACGTCGGCCCGGACGTGATCATTGGCGACGACACCTGGCTAAGCAGCCACGTGGTAATCAAAGGCCCGGCGACCATTGGAAAGGGCAACAAGTTCTTCCAGTTCTCCTCCATTGGTGAAGAGTGCCAGGACAAGAAATACATGGGTGAGCCGACTCGTGTTGAGATTGGCGACAACAACGTATTCCGCGAGTGCTGCACCGTGCACCGTGGCACCGTACAGGATGAGGGGCTGACCAAGATCGGCTCTGACAACCTGTTTATGGCCTACACCCACGTGGCCCACGATTGCGTCGTCGGTAACCATGTGATTCTGGCCAACAATGCCTCCATCGCCGGCCACGTTAAAGTGGACGACTGGGCGATCCTGGGCGGCATGACCGGCGTGCACCAGTTTGTTCACATCGGGGCTCACGCCTTCACCGCAGGCTGCTCTCTGGTACTGCAGGATGTGCCGCCCTATGTGATGGTGTCCGGTCAGAGTGCGGTACCCCGCGCCACTAACAGCGAAGGTCTGAAGCGTCGCAACTTCTCCAAGGAAGCGGTGCTGGCGATCCGTCGTGCCTACAAGCTGCTCTATCGCAGCGGCTTGACCACGGCCGAAGCGCTGCCCCAAATCCGGGAACTGGCCGAAGAGCATCCCGAGGTCGCCATCATGGCCGACTTCGTGGAGAACTCCAGCCGCGGTATCGTGCGCTAACGATGAGGAGAGACGCTTGCGTCCATTAACCATCGGAATCGTCGCCGGAGAACTCTCCGGCGATATTTTAGGTGCTGGTCTTATCCAAGCGATTCGCGCGCGTCATCCTGACGCGCGCTTTGTTGGTATTGGCGGCCCCCGCATGCTCGAACTGGGCATGGAGAGCCTCTTCCCGATGGAAGATCTGGCGGTGATGGGGCTGTTCGAGGTTCTCGGCAGCTTGCCCCGCCTGCTGAAGATTAAGCGGGAGTTAGTGGCGCATCTGTCTGAGCTGAAACCCGACGTGTTTGTGGGGATCGATGCTCCCGACTTCAACCTGCGGATTGAGAAGATCCTGAAGGATCGCGGTATCCCTACGGTGCACTATGTCAGTCCGTCAGTGTGGGCCTGGCGACCCAAGCGGATCTTCAAAATCGACGCCGCCACCGATCAGGTACTGGCTCTGTTGCCTTTTGAAAAGGCGTTCTATGACCAGTACAACGTCAGCTGCGAGTTTGTTGGTCACACACTGGCGGATGAGATCCCGCTGGAGAGCGATCAGGGTGAAGCGCGAGAAGCGCTGGGCCTGCCCCAATCCGGCAAGGTGCTGGCGCTGCTTCCGGGCAGTCGCGGAGGCGAGATGAGCCGGCTTGGCCCGGACTTCATTCAGACCGCCGCCGAGCTGAAGCGTCGTCAGCCTGAGCTGACCATCGTAGTGCCGCTGGCCAATGAGCATCGTCGGGCTCAGTTTGATCAGTTGCTGGCGAACTGCCCTGAGCCGCCGGAATTGACTCTGGTGGATGGCCAGTCGCGCACCGTGATGGCCGCCAGTGACGTCATCCTGCTGGCCTCGGGCACCGCAACACTGGAAGCGATGCTGGTTAAGCGTCCCATGGTGGTGGCGTACAAAGTGGCGCCACTCTCCTACCAATTGGCCAAACGACTGATGTTGATCGACCGGTTCAGCCTGCCCAATCTGCTCTCCGGGGAGAAGGACCTGGTGCCGGAGTTGATCCAGCACGATTGCACCGTGGACAACCTGGTGGCCGAAGTGGAAGCCAAGCTGGCGATGGATCCCGCGCCGCTGTTGGCGCGCTTCACCGAACTGCACAAGCAGATCCGCCTGGATGCCTCAGAGCGGGCTGCTGACGCCGTGCTGGCGCTGGTGCCTGGGCAACCTCAACGTCTGGCCGGGGAGGCCGCCCAATGACCCTGTTGATCGCCGGTGTGGATGAAGTGGGCCGTGGCCCACTGGTGGGTGACGTGGTCACTGCCGCCGTGATTCTTGACCCCAACAACCCCATTGAGGGGCTGCGAGACTCCAAGAAACTCAGTGAAAAACGGCGAGCGGCCCTTTACGATGAGATCCGTGAAAAAGCCTTGGCCTGGTGCGTAGCGCGGGCCAGCGTGGCGGAGATCGATCAACTGAATATTCTCCACGCCACCATGCTCGCCATGCAGCGTGCCGTGGCGGGCCTGCCCGTGACGCCCGGGCTGATCCGGGTGGACGGCAACCGCTGTCCCGATTTCGGTGGCCTGGCGGCAGAAGCCCTGGTCAAGGGTGATGATAAGGAACCGGCGATCAGTGCCGCCTCCATCTTGGCGAAAGTGACCCGGGACGAGGAGATGAAAGCGCTGGATCAGCGTTATCCTCAGTACGGATTTGCGGCCCACAAAGGGTATCCGACGGCGGTCCACCTGACTGCCCTGGCGGAGCATGGTGCTCTGCCTGAACATCGCACCAGTTTTAAACCGGTCCGGCGAGCGCTGGGCCTGGAGTAACGACACACGCCATGAGCGAACCCAAATTTATCCACCTGCGGGTCCATTCCGACTTCTCCATGGTCGATGGCCTGGCCAAAGTTGGCCCCCTGCTGAAGCGGGTGGCCGAGCTTGGCATGCCCGCAGTGGCGCTGACCGACCAGACCAACCTTTGCGGTCTGGTGAAGTTCTACGGTGGCGCTCACGGTAGCGGCATCAAGCCGATCATCGGTGCCGATTTCTGGATGCTCAGCCCGTTGCAGGGTGAGGAGCAGTCCCGCATCGTGGTGTTGGCGATGAACAACACCGGCTACGCCAACCTGACCGAGCTTATCTCCAAGGCTTACCTGCGGGGCCACGTGGATCATCGTCCGGTGATCGACCGGGCCTGGCTCGAGGAACTGGGCGAAGGACTTATTCTGCTCTCCGGCGCCAAAGACGGCGAACTGGGTAAAGCCCTGGTTAAGGGCAACCTGCCGATGGCCAGGGAGATTGCCGAGTTTTATCAGACCCACTTCCCGGACCGTTACTACGTTGAATTGCATCGCACCGGCCGTGCCGACGATGAGAGCTACGTGCACAATGCCGTGGCCTTTGCCGATGAGCAGGGCCTGCCGCTGGTGGCCACCAACGAAGTGGTGTTCCTGAACCAGGACGATTTCGAATTTCACGAGATCCGTGTCTGTATTCACGATGGCTACCCGCTGGACGATGCCCGTCGACCGCGCCTCTACTCCGATCAGCAGTATCTGCGCTCCGAGGAGGAGATGTGTGAACTGTTTGCCGACATCCCGGAGGCACTGGAAAACACGGTCGAGATCGCCAAGCGCTGTAACGTCACGGTGCGACTCGGTGAATACTTCCTGCCGGATTTCCCAACAGGCGATCTGAAGATTGAGGATTTCCTGGTTAAGGTGTCCGAAGAGGGACTTGAGGAGCGCCTTGAGTTTCTGTTCCCGGATCCGGAGGAGCGGGCGGCCAAGCGTGGCGAGTACGATGAGCGTCTCAAGATTGAACTTGAGGTGATCAACAACATGGGCTTCCCGGGTTACTTCCTCATCGTGATGGAGTTTATCCAGTGGTCCAAGGACAACAACATTCCGGTGGGCCCCGGACGGGGCTCCGGTGCGGGCTCTCTGGTGGCCTACGCCCTTAAAATTACCGACCTCGATCCGCTGGAATTTGACCTGCTGTTCGAACGCTTCCTTAACCCGGAACGGGTCTCCATGCCCGATTTCGACGTCGACTTCTGTATGGATCGACGGGACGAAGTGATTGAACACACCGCCGAGCTGTATGGCCGTGACGCGGTATCTCAGATCATCACCTTCGGTACCATGGCCGCCAAGGCGGTGGTGCGGGATGTGGGCCGCGTATTGGGCCACCCCTTCGGTTTTGTTGATCGCATCTCCAAGCTGATCCCAGGCGACCCGGGGATGACCCTGAGCAAAGCCTTTGAGGTGGAGCCGCAGTTGCAGGAGGTGTACGACGGTGACGAAGAGGTTCGCACCCTGATCGACATCGCCCGCAAGCTCGAGGGCACCACCCGTAACGCCGGTAAACACGCCGGGGGCGTGGTTATCGCGCCCACCAAGATCACCGATTTCGCGCCGCTTTACTGCGACGATGAAGGGAAGCACCCGGTTACCCAGTTCGATAAGAACGACGTGGAAACCGCCGGTCTGGTGAAGTTCGACTTCCTGGGTCTGCGGACCCTGACCATTATCCAGTGGGCGCTGGATATGCTGAATCCGGCGCTGGAAGCCAAAGGCAAAGCGCCGGTGCGGATCGAGTCGATCCCACTGGATGACCCCAGAAGCTTCGAACTGCTGCAACGCTCCGAAACCACCGCCGTATTCCAGCTGGAATCCCGCGGCATGAAGGAGTTGATTAGCCGCCTTAAGCCGGACTGCTTCGAAGATATGATCGCACTGGTGGCCCTGTTCCGACCGGGGCCGCTGCAATCGGGCATGGTGGACAACTTTATCGACCGTAAGCACGGTCGTGAGGCGATCTCCTACCCGGATGAAACCTGGCAGCACGAGAGCCTAAAGCCGATCCTTGAGCCCACCTACGGCATCATCCTGTACCAGGAGCAGGTGATGCAGATCGCCCAGGTGCTGTCCGGCTATACCCTGGGTGGCGCGGACATGTTGCGCCGGGCCATGGGTAAGAAAAAACCGGAGGAGATGGCTAAACAGCGGGCCACCTTCGAAGAGGGCGCGGTCAACAACGGCGTTGACGGCGAACTGGCGATGAAGATCTTCGACCTTGTGGAGAAGTTCGCCGGTTACGGCTTCAACAAATCCCACTCCGCCGCTTACGCTCTGGTGTCCTACCAGACCCTGTGGATGAAGACCCACTACCCGTCCTACTTTATGGCGGCGGTGATGTCGGCGGATATGGACAACACCGATAAGGTGGTGACGCTGGTGGATGAGTGCAACCGCATGGGTCTGCCGGTGCTGCCGCCGGATGTGAACCAGGGGCTGTACAAGTTCAACGTCAACGAGAAAGAGGAGATCGTCTACGGCATCGGTGCCATCAAGGGCGTGGGTGAAGGCCCGGTAGACGAAATCCTGGCGGCCCGTGAACGGGGCGGCAACTTCCTTGATCTGTTTGATTTCTGCAACCGGGTGGACCTGAAGAAGGTCAACCGCCGCACCATTGAAAAACTGATTCTGGCTGGCGCCATGGATAACCTTGGGCCACGCCTACCGGACGGTGCCCCGCACCGTGCCAGCCTGATGGCGACACTGGCGGAGGCGATGAAGTCCGCCGCCCAAAACGCCCGCAACGTCGCCCAGGGCATGGATGATCTGTTCGGCACCCTGACGCCGGAGCCGGAGCAGGCCCACCACTCTTTTGTCAAAGTGGCCCCCTGGACCGACAAAGAGTGGCTGGACGGCGAGCGGGAAACTCTGGGTCTGTATCTGACCGGACACCCGATCAATCAGTATCTAAAAGAGCTGAAGAAGTTCACCGCCGGACGACTGAAGGATGTCTCCCCCACCGGCCGTGGCAAGACCACCCGGGCCGCCGGCCTGGTGATTGCGGCCCGCATTATGGTCACCAAGCGTGGCAGCAAAATGGGGATTTTTACCCTCGACGACAAATCCGGTCGCCTTGAGGTGATGCTGTTTGCCGAAGGGGTTGAGAAGTATCAGGATCTGTTGACCACCGACCGGGTTTTGGTGGTTGAGGGAGAGGTCAGCTTTGATCAGTTCAGCGGTGGCAATAAACTGTCCGCCAAAGAAGTGCTGGATATTGGCCAGGCGCGTGAACGCTACGCGCGGGCGTTGGTTCTGAATGTGGACCAGCAGGAGGCCGATGCGGCCCGACTGGACTCCCTGAAGACCCTGTTGAATGAACATGGCGCCGGTGGTTGCCCGGTGCAGATCCAATATCAGCGACCCGACGCTCATGGCGTCTTTGAGCTGGGCGACGCCTACCGGGTGGTGCCCACCGATGAGTTGCTGGAAGGGCTGAAAAAGCTATTTGGGTCGGACAAGGTAACTGTGGCATTTTAACGGCTGGGGCGGCGCCCCCCCGAAAAGAGTATTGGTATGAGCCTGGAATTTCTGGAATTTGAACAACCGATCGCGGAACTGCAAGCCAAGATCGAAGAGCTGAAAAACGTCTCCCAAAATGGCGATCTGGACCTGGATCTGCAAAAGGAGATCTCTCAGCTGGAGGAGAAGCGCGAAGGGCTGACCCGCAAAATCTTCGCCTCTCTGGAGCCGTGGCAGGTGGCCCAGATGGCCCGCCATCCGCTCCGTCCCTATACCCGGGATTACATCGACGCGATGTTTACCGAGTTCGACGAACTCTGTGGTGACCGCGCGTTTGCCAACGATGAGGCGATCATCGGTGGTACTGCCCGCTTTAATGGTCAGCCGGTGATGGTGATTGGCCACCAGAAAGGCCGCGACACCAAAGAGAAGATCCGCCGCAACTTCGGCATGCCTCGTCCGGAGGGTTATCGCAAGGCCCTGCGCCTGATGGAGATGGCAGAGCGTTTCCGCATGCCGATCATCACCTTTATCGACACCCCTGGCGCCTACCCGGGTGTGGGTGCCGAGGAGCGTGGCCAGTCTGAAGCGATCGCCCGCAACCTGAAGGTGATGGCTGGCCTGAAAGTGCCGACCATCTGCACCGTAGTGGGTGAAGGTGGCTCCGGTGGCGCTTTGGCCATCGGTGTGGGTGACCGCGTCAACATGCTGCAGTACTCCACCTACTCCGTTATCTCCCCGGAGGGCTGTGCCTCCATTCTGTGGAAGGATGCCGGTAAGGCCTCTCTGGCCGCAGAAGCGATGGGAATCACCGCAGACCGCCTGCATGAACTGGGCCTGGTGGACAACGTGATCCGCGAGCCGATGGGCGGTGCCCACCGGGATGTGGCGATGATGGCGGACGCCCTGCGCGCTCGTCTGGAAGAGGACCTGGCGGTACTGCAGGGTCTGGACCTGGATACCCTGCTGTCTCAGCGCTATGAGCGTCTGATGGGGTACGGTTATTGTCGCTAAACGACGCCCTGGCGCGGCTTGACGCCGCGCTGGCCGAAGCCCTTCGGCCCCACCTCGACACTGGTGGCCACATCTGGCTGGCTTACAGTGGCGGGGTGGATTCTGAATTGATGGCGCTTTGCCTGGCCCGCTGGGCAAAGCACCACCCCTCACACGGCATCTCCCTTATCCATGTTCATCACGGCCTGTCAGCGTACGCTGATCAGTGGGCCGCGCACTGCCGTGCCCAGGCGCAGCAACACGCGCTGCCGCTGGAGGTGCTTCATGTCAGTCTGAAGCAGGGGCCGCGTGTCAGTGTGGAAGCCAGTGCCCGTGAGGCACGCTATCGGGCGTTTGCCGAGCGGATGAAAGCCGGAGACCTGCTGCTGACGGCGCACCACCTGGATGACCAGGCGGAGTCATTCTTGCTGGCACTGAAGCGGGGCAGCGGTCCACTGGGGTTATCGGGCATGGCCCCGATCCAGCCGTTTGCTGGCGGGCTGCAGATCCGACCCTGGCTGGGAATCCGACGCCGCGAGATTGAAGCGGCGGCCGCCACCCTTTCCCTCAGCCATATTGAGGACGACAGTAATCGGGATCCCCGCTTTGATCGCAACTTCCTGCGTCTGGACGTGTTGCCCATGCTCAATGAGCGCTGGCCCGGATTCAGTCAGGCGGTGGCGCGCAGTGCCATACTGTGCGCTGAGCAACAGCAGTTGTGCGATGAACTGGCGGAGCAGGATCTTCATCGATACCGCCGGGAGGACGGTGCGCTGAGCGCATCCGCTTTGCTGGTGTTGTCCGATGCCCGCCGCAACAATCTGGTCCGCTACTGGCTCAGGGAGCAGGGGGCCCGGTTGCCCAGCCAGGTGCAGATGGGCGCGATGAAAGCGCTCTGGCTGGCCAGGGAGGACGCGCAACCTCAGCTGGATTGGGGTACCCACACCTTAAGGCGCTTTCAGGATGGCATCTACCTGTTGGCCCAGCAGACGGCAACGATGCCGAATGAAGAGAACATCAATCTTGAAGCGCCGCTGACGCTGGCCAATGGTGAGCGTTGGAACTTTGAGTTGGCTGAAGAGGGGCCGAGACTCCTTGGCCCGGGATGCGGACAGCGGGTTACGGTTCGCTACGGTCTGCCCGGCACCTTGCGACTGAAACCGGCGGGCCGATCTGGCTCCCGCCCCCTTAAGAAACTCTGGCAGGAGTATGGCGTGCCTCCCTGGCAACGTGGTCGCGTGGCGATGCTCTGTTACGATGGTGAGGTAGTGGCGGCGCTGGGCCATTGGATAGAGAGCCACGCACTGTGCCAAACGGGGCAGGGCTGGCAGCCGGTAGCACAAAAGACAGAACAGTAACGACGGAGAAGTACTAAGGATGGATCACGGCTGGCTCGAAACAGGATTGGCGATGGCAGCCATGGCCGTATTGGCGTTGTGGTTGTGTCGCCGTTTGGGGTTGCCGGTGATTCTGGCCTGGTTGGGGCTGGGGTTGCTGGCGGGTCCACAGGGACTGAACTGGCTGGCCCCGGATGAGATCCACCTTGTGGCGGAGCTGGGCATCGTCTTCCTGATGTTTTCCCTTGGGCTGGAGTTCTCGCTGCCCCGATTGTGGGCGATGAGAAGCCGGGTATTTGGCCTTGGCTCCCTCCAGGTGCTGGTGACCGGTGGATTGGCCTGGCTGATTGCGCTGGCACTGGGGATCGACCTCCGTTCCGCACTGGTGGTGGGGGCGGCCATCGCCCTCTCTTCCACCGCCATTGTGTTGAAACAACTTGATGAGCAGGGCTGGCTCAACCGCCGTCATGGCGAGTTGTCGGTCAGCATCCTTCTGTTTCAGGACTTGGCGGTTATCCCCCTGCTGATCATCATCCCCATGCTGGGCTCCGACAGCGCCGGTACCGCGTTGCTCGTCGAGCTGGGCTGGGCGCTGTTGAAGGGGCTGGCGGCCTTTGCCATTCTGCTCTGGGCTGGCGGCTATCTGCTGCCTCGCCTGTTTGATGAGGTGGCCCGCTCCCGCTCCGAAGAACTCTTTGTGCTGACCACCCTGGTGGTGGCGTTGGCCACCGGTTTTGTCACCTTATGGCTGGGCCTCTCCATGGCGCTGGGGGCCTTCCTGGCCGGTATGCTGCTGGGTGAGAGCCAGTATCGACAGCAGCTGGAAGCGGACATCCGCCCCTTCCGCGATCTCCTGATGGGCCTGTTCTTTGTTTCGGTGGGCATGCTGCTGGATCTCAGCCTGGTGATGGACCACGCCCTTCTGCTGATGGGACTGGTGCTGTCGGTGGTGGTTGGCAAGAGTGCCGTCGTGATGGGGCTGGCGGTGGCCAGTGGGGAGAAACAGAAAGACGCGCTGGCCACCGGGCTGTGTCTGGCTCAGATCGGCGAGTTCAGTTTTGTTCTGATCGGTCTGGCCCTGACCTGGCAGGTGATTGACCCCACTCTGGCCAACCTGCTGGTGGTTACCGGTGTCATCTCCATGGCGTTGGCGCCCGCTTTTATCAACCACTGTCTGGATCTGGCCAAGCGCCTGATTGGGCAGGGGCACCAGTGGACCAGCGAGCAACAGGAGCAGATCCATCTGCCGCAGGAGGACCATGCGCTGCTGCTGGGGTATGGCCGGGTGGGGCAAACCATCGCCCGATTCCTGCGTAAAGAGGGGATCCCCTATACCGCGCTGGACCTGGACCCTATCCGGGTACGAGAGTCCCGCCGGGGCGGTGAACCGGTCCTGTTCGGGGATGGCCGCCGGGGGGAGATCCTCAAGCAGGCGGGCATCGAGCAGGCAAAACTGGTGGTGATCACCTTCGACAACCGACGTGAGATCTTCAATCTGCTCGACTGCATCCGGGAACTGGCACCGGATTGCCGGATCCTGGTTCGCACCCGGGATGACGATACCCTGATGGCGCTGGAGCAGGCAGGGGCCGACCAGGTGATCCCTGAGAGCCTCGAAGGCAGTCTGATGCTGGTGTCCCAGGTGCTTTACCAACTGGGGGTGCCGTTACCGGTGATCCTCAAGCGGCTGGAACGGGAGCGGCGTCGCCACTACCGCACGCTGCACGGTTTCTTCTCAGGCGAAGGGCGGGGCAGTGAACTGCTCCATGGGGTGACGCTGCCGGAGGGGGCCTGGGCCGTTGGCCGCTCCCTCTCCAAGGTCTCACTGAACCACTGGAAGGTCAGCATCGAGGGAGTCCAACGGGAGCATGATCGCTTAGAGCCTCGGGATGACCTGGTGCTGCGCCCCGGGGATACCCTGCTGTTGATGGGGGCTTCCAATAAGCTGGATCGCGCCGAACGCCGTCTGCTGGACGGGTACTGAGACTACAGCCGGAAGAAGTGCTTCAGCTCGCCCTTGCGGGCCAGCGCGTCCTGATAGCCCAGCTCAATCAATTCCCGGCAGTAGGGCGCTTCAAACATCAGGTAACTCATCAGACTCGATTCGCTGTCCTTGCGAACGCCGATGGTGCGCAGAAGCAGGCGCACGGCAAGGGGCAGCCGGTGGTAGTGCCGCCGGGCAATCTCATCTAGGTCCTGAGAGGGCTTAAGCACCAGGGTCTCAATGGTTCTCAGAGGCTGGTTGTCGCGCTCCGGGAGTGGGATCAGGGCCAGTGAGCGGTTGATCCGCTCCAGTCGCTCCAGATCCGAGTTAAGGGTGTCGGAGAACACGGTGTCCAGCAGGTGGCCAGCGATGTCGCTGGTGGCCGGGGCCTTATGGCGGGTGGCCACGGGCTGAGTGCGATGGGGGCTGTCCAGGTTCACCACCAGCAGTCGTGAGGCGCCCAGATGGATTGGGGGACTGAGTGGGGAGAGTTGCAACACCGAACCGTCGCCATAGTGGTCGTCCCCCAGACGCACGGAGGGGAAGATCAGCGGAATGGCGCTGGAGGCCAGCAGATGATCAATGGTCAATCGGGCGGGCTCACCCCGACGGCGAAATCGTTGCCAGGGCAGCAGGCTGTCGTTGCCCTGGTAGAAGTTCACTGAGCAGGGTTGGTGGTAGCGGCTGACGGAGAGGGTAACGGCCCGCAGGTAGCCCTGATCGATATGGCGGTCCAGTCGCTCCAGCGGCAACACCTGCTCCAGCAACCCCCTTAGTGGCCGGTTATCCAGCAGGCTGGGCGGGCGCCCCGCCAGCCTTCGCCCCAGTGCCAGGTGGCCGAAGTGGGAGAGCATGCCACCGGCATCTGCGCGGTAGACCTGTTGGGTGGAGAAGTTCTGCCAGACCCACTCCAGCTTACGAACCCCAAGATGGAAACAGCTGGCGAAGCAGGCCAGGGTGGTGACATTGATGGCACCGGCGGAGGTGCCGCAGAGGATAGGGAAGGGCAGGCCGTGGTTGCGGGGATAGAAGCTGGCGATCGCCTTGAGCACTCCCACCTGATAGGCTGCGCGCCCACCGCCCCCACTGAGTTGCAATCCGTACTCACTGTGCGCCCCGTCCATGCTTTCCCCTGAAGGCCTGCTTATGGATTGATTTTAGTCAGGTTTCCCCCAGGTCGAAAAGGCAAAAAAAACCAGGGCCGGAGCCCTGGTTCTTCGTTAGCGGTGTGTTCAGGCAAACTTGGCCTTGAAGAAGGACACCACGTCATCGATGGCCAGTTCGGACTTTTCGCTGCCCTTGCGCACCTTGTATTCCACTTTGCCTTCGTCGATGCCGCGGTCACCAATCACGATGGTGTGCGGAATGCCGATCAGCTCGTGATCAGCAAACATCACGCCGGGACGCTCTTTACGGTCGTCGAACAGCACTTCAATGCCCGCAGCGGTCAGTTCGGCGTACAGCTTCTCTGCCAGCTCCTCAACGCGATGGGATTTGTGCATGTTCATCGGCAGGATGGCCACCTGGTAGGGGGCGATGGCATCCGGCCAGATGATGCCGCGGTCGTCGTGGTTCTGCTCGATGGCTGCGGCAACGATGCGGGATACACCAACGCCGTAGCAACCCATGATCAGCGGTGTGGCTTTGCCGTTCGGATCCAGAACGGTGGCGTTCATGGACTCGGAGTACTTGGTCCCCAACTGGAAGATGTGACCCACTTCGATACCACGGGCGATCATCAGAGTGCCCTGGCCACAGGGGCTGGCGTCACCCTCAACGACGTTACGCAGGTCCGCCACCTTAGGCAGGGCAACGTCGCGCTCCCAGTTGATGCCGAAGTGGTGCTTGCCTTCGATGTTGGCGCCAGCGCCGAAGTCGTTCAGCGTGGCGACGGAGCGGTCCACGATAACCGGGATCGGCAGGTTTACCGGACCCAGGGAGCCCGGGCCGGCACCGATGGCCGCGCGGATCTCTTCTTCGGTGGCGAAGGTCAGCGGAGCAGCCACTTCAGGCAGTTTTTCCGCTTTCACTTCGTTCAACTCGTGATCGCCACGTACCATCAGGGCCACCAGTTCGTGCTCGGCGCCTTCGGGGGCCTTCACGATCAGGGTCTTGACGGTTTTCTCGATGGCCAGGTCAAACTGCGCCACCAGTTCGGCGATGGTCTTGGCGTTCGGGGTGTCCACCAGAGTCATCTCCTGGGTGGCTTCACCGCGCTCACCCAGGGCAACCGCTTCCGCCTTCTCGATGTTGGCGGCGTAGTCGCTCTCGGTGCTGTAGGCGATGGCGTCTTCACCGCTCTGAGCCAGTACCTGGAACTCGTGGCTGTGGCTGCCACCGATGGCACCGGTGTCGGCCAACACCGGGCGGTAGGCCAGGCCCATACGCTTCAGGATGCGGCAGTAGGCGTCGTACATCGCCTGATAGGTTTCATCCATGGTTTCCTGGTCGAGGTGGAAGGAGTAGGCGTCCTTCATCAGGAACTCACGGGCACGCATCACGCCAAAGCGGGGACGGCGCTCATCGCGGAACTTGGTCTGGATCTGGTACAGGTTGATCGGCAGCTGCTTGTAGGACTTGATCTCGTTGCGAACCAGGTCAGTGATCACCTCTTCGTGGGTCGGGCCCAGAACGAAGTCACGATCGTGGCGATCCTTGAGGCGAGCCATTTCGGCACCCATGTCATCCCAACGACCGGTTTCCTGCCACAGGTCAGCCGGCTGAACCACTGGCATCAGAGTTTCCACGGCACCCGCCCGGTTCATCTCTTCGCGAACGATATTTTCCACCTTGCGCAGGACACGCAGGCCGCTTGGCAGCCAGGTGTACAGACCGGCAGCAAGCTTACGGATCATGCCGGCGCGCATCATCAGCTGATGGCTGACGATTTCCGCGTCGGAGGGAGTCTCCTTCATGGTGGAGATCAGGGTTTGGCTGGTACGCATGGTTGTGGAATCCAACTGCAGAAAAGTAGCCGAGTATTTTATCAATTCATTGAGACAAGTCTATCGCCCTGAGTCCCCAATTCGTGCGGTTTCCGGTGGCAGTGAGCGCCGCAATCTCCTACTCTGGGGACAACGACAAGGACGTTACGAGGCAAAGGATAAAGGTGCATCGCTCTCTCTTCCTGCTGACCATCTCACTGCTGGGCTGCGCGTTCTCCTTCGGCGTGGCATACCGTATCGCACAAGCGGAACAATCGCTGCTCGAAGAGGAGTTCCGGCACAGCGCCGAAATTCAGGCCCAGATGGTGAGTTGGCATCTGGGGTCCGCCTTTGACACCCTTACCAATCTAGGCGTGCTGTTTCAGGGCTCAGAAAATGTGAGTCCCGAGGAGTTTGCCGTCGTGGCGGAAGGGATGATCAGCCGCCACCGGGAGATCAAAGCGCTGGAGTGGGTGCCGGTGGTCAACCACCCGCAGCGGGCCGAGATGGAATCGGCCTGGCGGCTCCGCTACCCCGGTTTTACTTTCAGCGAACTGGTCAACGGTGTGATGGTGGAAGCACGTCCCCGCCAGACCTACTTTCCGGTTTACTACGTTGAGCCTCTGGCAGGCAATGAACGCGCATTCGGGTTTGATCTCGGCTCTGAGCCGGTGCGATTAAAGACGCTGCAGGAGGCCAGGGATCAGGGCGAGATGCGGGCCACCGGCGCCATTCAACTGGTTCAGGATGGTCAGGTGACGCAATCGGTCCTGGTGATGCTGCCGGTGTATCGGGGGATGCCCGGTACCCTGTCCAGTCGTCGTGATGCCTTGATGGGGTATGTGCTGGGGGCCTTCCAGATAGAATCGTTGGCGCAGATCCTGTTTTTCAATCGCGCGCACAGCCGCATCGATTTCCGCTTGCTGGATGACAGTGCGGATGGCGAGGTGCTGGTGACGGTGGGTGATTTTGATGAGGCGATGACCACCTGGACGCATGATATGCCGCTCAAGGATGTGGCGGGTCGCCAGTGGCGGCTGCAGGCGCGTCCTCAGGTTGGGTTTTTCAGGGAGCAGCGGACACTGATGCCCTGGGTTATCGCCGTTGGCGGGCCACTGCTGGTGCTGATCCTGGCCAGCATGGTGTATCAACTGACTCAACGTAACCGGGCCATCGCCGCACTGGTGGAGCAACGCACCGAGGAGTTGGATGAGGCGAACCGTAAGCTGATTCAGCTGACCCTGACTGACAGCCTGACCGATGTGGGTAACCGGCGCCAGTTTGATCAGTGGTTGGGAGCGGAGTGGGACGCCGGGCGGCGCAGCGGCCGGCCCTTGACCCTGATGCTGGCGGACGTCGACTTTTTCAAAGCTTACAACGACAACTATGGGCACCGGGCCGGAGATAAGGCGCTGCGACAGATTGCCACCACCTTCAAAACCGGCCTGCACCGCCCCCGGGACTTGGTGGCCCGCTACGGCGGTGAGGAGTTTGCCTTGCTGCTGCCGGAAACTGCCGATAACGTGCCGTTGCTGGCTCAGGCCCTGTGCGACGCTATCGCCCGGTTGGGGATCCGCCATGAACACGGTGGCCTGACTGGTGTGGTGACGGTCAGCATCGGGGTGGCCACACTGGTTCCTGCCGTGGACCAGACGCCGGAAAACCTGGTCGATCTGGCGGATCAGGCCCTCTATCGGGCTAAGTCTGAGGGGCGCAATCGGGTGGTCTGCTACGGGGGAAAGGTGACGCTGCAACTGGCGCCGGAGCGCGCCGATTAATCGTCCCGGCGGTCCCCGATAATTCGGGCCGGGCTGCCTGCCACTTTGGCGTAGGGGGGCACATCCCGGGTCACCACGGCGCCCATGCCGATCACCGCGTGATCACCGATGGTTACGCCATCGACGATGCCCGCCCGGGCGCCAATCCACACATCCTTGCCTATCACCACCCCTTGTGAGGTGACCGGCTGCTGGTAGAGCGGCCGGTCCAGCGCCATGCCGTGGTTGAAGGCGTAGATGGAGACGCCGTGGGCAATCCGGGTCTGGTTGCCAATTCGGATCCCGGCCCTTCCGCCATCCAGGCTGCAGCCGTGGTTAATGCTCACTTCCCCTTCGATGTGGATGGGGCCATGGAGGAAACAGTTGGCGGCAATCATGGTACGGGGCCCGATATGGACCGGACGGCCCGGCTCCGCAAACAGCGCCAGATCCGGGGCCAGGAAACACGCCTCGCCAATGGTCACGGTTTCCAGGGCGGCCAGCCGCGACTGGATCTCCGCCTGCCAGGGCTCCGCCCAGGCTCGGTGTTTGGGCTTGAGACGATAATAGAGCCAGGGCATCCAGGCGAGTCGACGTTGATGCTGAGCGCGGTACGCTTCCGGGGTCAGAGCCGTCACACCCGCACCACTTCGCACACAGCGTTGACGCCGTCGATCACCTGCCAGCGCAGATCCCAGTCATAGAGCTGCACGCCGTAGACCCGCTCCGGCTCTGCTTGCTGATAGGCGGGGCGGGGGTCCTGAGCCAGCACCTGGCGGGCCAGTTCGATAAAGCCGGGCTGGGCCTTCTCAGCGGCGGCCAGTTGGGCTTCCGCCTGAGGCTGCACGCTCATCGGCATCTGCTCAGGCGCGTCGTGAGCGTAGCCCCCCAGGGCGTCCGGGTGGGCATCGGAGTAGGGAATATAGGGTTTGATGTCGTAGATGGGCGTGCCATCCAACAGGTCGATCCCTTCCACCTCCAGGTAGTGCTGTTTGCCCTGCTGACCGATGCCGTGCAGTCGCACCACGGATAGGCCCAGGCCGTTGGGACGGAAGGTGGAGCGGGTAGCAAAGACGCCGAGCCGCACATTGCCGCCCAGACGGGGAGGGCGCACCGTGGGTTTCCAGCCCTGTGCCTGGTTCTCATGGAAGCCCCAGATCAGCCAGAGGTGGGAGAACTGCTCCAGCCCCTTCAGGATCTCCGGGCGATTGCACTCACCCTGCAACAGCAGTCGCCCAATGGCGGCGGGCACCAGGTTGGGCTGACGTGGGATGGCAAACTTCTGACGATAGGGGGATTGGCACAGGGCCACCGGTGTCAGCAGGTGCTCAGTCATCCTGAGACTCCAGCTTCAGCGCTTTGCCATAGCAGGCGCGAGCGCTGGTGCAGCCCGGCTGCTCCTCGAGAGGGATGCATTGATGCAGGCGCACCGCGTTGGCTCCGAGTTTGCCCGCTTCCAGCCGCATCTCGGTGCGCGCGTCCGCATCATTGGCTGGTACATCCTGAGGACGTTGCTGACAGCTGATCCCTTCCACCAGACCCAGTACCTCAGCGTTGCCAATGGGCGTCTCCGGGCTCAGCAGTTGAACCTGGCTGGGGGCGAAGTACTGCTCGAATTCGGAGCGATCCAGGTTGGAGTCGATGGCGTAGTCACCGGCACAACCGGTCAGGGCGAGGCCGCACAGCGGCAGAAGGGAGAGAAGACGGGGCATAAGCTCATCAGAGTGATCAGAGTATGCCCCGATTGTATCAAGGATTTATCAGCGCTGGCGGTACTTTTGGTAGAGCCGCTCGTGGCGGTTGTCCAGGTCCACCAAACGGCCATCCAGGTAGAGACCGACGACGTTGCCCTGGGCCATATCCAGCAGGTCGCCCTGTGTGATCACCAGACTGGCGCGCTGGCCAACGGCCAGGTCACCCAGCCCTTCAGCACCCAGCAGTTGAGCGGGGACCGAGGTGATTGCCGCCAGAGCCACGTCACGGGGCAGACCATAGGCGACGGCCTGACCGGCCGCGAAGGCCAGGTTTCGGCTGTCCCAGCTGCCGGTCCATGCCAGTGCCAGGGTGATGCCACTGTCGTGCATCAGTGACGGCAGGGAGAAGGCAAAGTCGTAGGGCTCGTCAACACGGCGCGGCAGCCCATTGGCGTGGGTGTAGATCACCGGGATCGCCATGGCCACCAGTCGCTCTGCCACCCGGACCGCGTCGTACCCGCCCACAATGACCGCCTTGAAACCGTATTGCTCGACCAGGTCCAGAGCCTGGTTGATCTGACGGGCATCGTCCGCATGAATAAACAGGGTCAGCTTGCCCTCAAACAAGGGTCGCATCGCTTCCCACCGGGTATCCAGAGGCAGGGAGCCATCCTGGGCCAGATGATAGCGCTGGGCCGCTTCAAAGGTCTGGTATACCTCCTCAAGGCGGTTTTGACGCTGCTTCTGGGTCTGCTGACGCGCGTCGCTGTCCCCCTGGGGCAGATCCGCACGGGGCCAGTAAAGGTGCAGGCCGGTATCCTGCTGTACCAGACTGTCCCGCAGGTTCCAGCCGTCCAGCGATACCAGAGCGGAGCGGCCGGCAAGCAGGTCTCCCTCCGGTACCAGTTGGGCGTAGCCAATGCCGTTGCGGCGTACCGTGGGGATCACCTCGGAGTCCGGGTTAAAGGCCACACTGGCGCGAAGCTGGGGGTTGTGGTCGGTCACTTCGTAGCTGTCCACGGTGCTGCGGACCATACCGATCTCCCGCAGGCCTAACTGGCTGTCCAGCGCCACCATGGTGGGGTAGAGGTGGTAGCCGGTGAGGTCGCGGACCTCGGCATCAGCGGGAACGCTCAGTTCAGTGCCGATGGCCAGAATCTTGCCATCCGCCATCAGTAGGTCCGCTTCAGGCAGCTCGCCCTGAGCGACGGTGTGAATGGTCGCGCCTTTAAGCAGCACCGGACCTTGCGCCTTGCCGGGCAAGAGGTCATGGGCCTGAACTGGCACCAGGCTGGCCACCAGGGCCAAAGTAAGAGTCAACAATCGCATGCTTTGGATTCCTTAGTGGTGATGCATGACCAGACGGCCATTCACAAAGTGGCTGATGGAGTCGCAGTGCCATTCCGGTGTCTCTTCCGGAGTCACATCGCTGTCACCACTGCCTGCCGGAGCATCGTCTTCAAGCAGCTTCTGCAGCAGGGCCTGACGCTCCTCGGCGATGCGCTGTCGCTCCGCCTGGTCCCGACTCCGGTCAAAGTAGGCCTGACCGGCAATCCAGGTGGTTTCTGCCCGGGCGTAGACCGACAGCGGATTGTCACTCCACAGCACCAGATCCGCCTGTTTGCCCTCTTCAATGGAACCCACCAGATGGTCAATCTTCAGCTGCTGTGCCGGGTTGATGGTGATCATCTTCCAGGCTTCCTCGGGGCTCATGTCGCAATACATCACCGACTTGGCCGCTTCCTGATTGAGTTTGCGGATCAGGTCCCGGCTGTCGGAGTTGATGCTGGTGTTCACCCCCTGCTCGGTCATCAGGCAGGCGTTCTGGGGAATGGCGTCATACACCTCGAACTTGTAGGCCCACCAGTCAGAAAAGGTGGAAGCGGTGGTGCCGGCGGCAGCCATCTCCCGGGCCACCTTGTACCCTTCAAGAATGTGGGTGAAGGTCTGAACCTTAAAGTCCATCTCCTGCGCCAGATCCAGCAGGGCGATGATCTCCGACTGAACGTATGAGTGAACGTGGATGTGGCGCTGCTCCTCCAGGATCTCGGCCAGTGCTTCCAGACGGTAGTCAGGACGCGGTGCCAGAGTGCGGCGTTGAGTGCTGCGGCTCATATCCTGGTATTCCGCCTGAGCAGTACGGTACTCCCGCGCAGCCTGGAACGCGTCACGGTATAGTGCCTCGACGCCCATCCGGGACTGCGGGTAGCGGGAGACATAGTCATCCCCCCAGTTGGACTGCTTGACGTTCTCTCCCAGGGCAAACTTGATGCTGGCTGGGGCGGCGCTGAATTTGAGCCCCTCCGCGCCTTCACCCCAGCGCAGCTGAATGGTCTGCGCCTGACCGCCAATGGGGTTGGCGCTGCCGTGCAGCAGTTGGGCGGTGGTTACGCCTCCGGCCAGAGCGCGGTAGATATGGATATCGTTAGGGTCCAGAACGTCGCCAATCCGCACTTCAGAGGTGATGGCGTCCGACCCTTCGTTGGTGCCGCCATACAGCGCAATGTGGGAGTGCTCGTCGATGATCCCGGCACTGAGGTGTTTGCCGGTGGCATCAATGATTCGGTAGCCACGCGGGGTCTTCAGATCCTGGCCAATGGCGCGGATTTTGCCGTTGTGTACGAGAACGTCGGTGTTGGTGAGTACACCGGCCTTGGAGGAGGTCCACACCGTGGCGTTCTGAATGTGCAGGGACTCCGCTTCCGGCAGGGCGCTCAGACCAAAGGCACGGTTGGGGTGGGTGAGTCGGCTGACGTAAGCGTCAACGGCGCTCTTCTGGGCCGTCGCGGCTTCCTCCTGCTCAATGTTCAATGCAGACAGAGTCAGTGCCTCCATCTCGCCACCGGGCTGCAGCAGGGAGCCTCGCATCCCCTTGCCATCGGCGACAAAGGTAAAAACGGAGATGCCCGGGATACCAAGCGCATCCAGGCGCGCTTTGGCGCTGAGGTGCTGAGGCGTGACGGTGAGGTCAAACAGGTCGATGGTGGCTTCGCCCATGGACAGGGTGCCGCTGAGTGAGTCCGGATTGTCCATCGTGAGCAGCAAGGGGTTATCCCCCAGGGTCAGCTCATATTCACCCAGATAGGGCGCCGTATGATCCAGGTTGATGGGATGGTGCTGACCGCGAAGATAGAGCGCTTCGATGGTGCCATCCTTGAACAGGTCGCCTCGGGCAACGACCAGGTCGGCGCGATAGCCGGGGGCAATTTTTCCTGCCTGATCCTCAACACCGGCGATCCGGGCGGGGACGGTGGTCAGCGCGGCCAGGGCTTCATCCTGGCTCAGGCCGTGGTCGAGAGCGGTGCGCAGTCGGGGCCAGAACTGGTCCCCCTCAATGCCATGCTGGGTCAGCGCAAAGGGCAGGCCAGCCTCGGCAACCGCAGCGGGGTTGCCCGGTGAGCGCTCCCAGTGACGCAGCTGCTGAAGGCTGATATCCAGCGCGTCGTTCACGCTTTCCAGGCTGGGCTTGGCGGCCTGCTTCAGAGGCAGAATCAGAGTGGCCTGCCACTGGGTCAGGTCCTGAAGACGTTCAAACTCAAGCCCGGTGCCCACCACGGTCGGCTTGACCTGAAACTCGTTGAGCAGGCGCAGGGCACGAAGGGAATCGTCCGGATGGTGGCTGGCGAAGATCACCGATTGACTGGGCAGGTCACGCAGCGCCTCAAGGCTGAGCTGACGCTCCAACTCACTGACCAGCGATTTATCTCCCTGCTCCTGATACCAGCGGGCGTCTGACAGCGTCTGACGGATCAGCGCCATCGCCCCCATGATGGACGCGGGATATTCCTGGTAGGCGCTGCCACGATCAAAACTGAGTTGATGGGCACCGTCGGTTTGATAGATCAATTCATGACTGTTGCCCTGTCCAAGGGAAACCGTCACTCCTCGTCCCTGAAATACCCCATCCTGATAGGCGGAATGAACACTGGTAAATCCGTTGTTCAACCAGTTCTCTGCGGAGTCGTCAGGATGAAAATGTTCCGCCCAGCGCATTTCACTGTGTACTGCGCTGTTATGGTGACGAGCACCGACCGGAGATATTTGGTAAACCGGGGCTTCTTCTGGGGCTTCGGGATATTCCCAGCTCAGTCCATATTGAGAATAGGGATCAATAAATCCCGGATACAGGGTATAGCCGGTCAAATCGACTTCAAATGCCCCTTTGGGAATCTCACTGTGCTCAGAAACCGTACGGATAATGCCGTTATCAATGATGATTGTGGCGTTCTCAAGCACCTTTCCCGGTTGTGTCACTATTCGTGCATGGGTCAGTGCTGTGAGGCTGGGGGTTTTATCCCGGATACCTAATTCTGGCTGGATTTGATTTGCCAATCCTGGCTGACTGATTAGGCTGAGTCCGGCCAGGACGCCTAATACCCTTTGTCGTTCCACAACCATGTGGCACTCCCTGTTCTAATTATTGCTGAGTGGGGAGGGCATTATCTGGTGTGGGCCACAGGCTTGGCAACCTTGGGGTTACATCTCAGTCACGGAAAATGTAACGAGGGATGAAACAAAAAACGGCCGCCTAAGCGACCGTTTCATCAAGCAATGATGCCAATTACTTAATCAGGAACTCATCCAGAGAGTGGCCAGCGTCCAACTTCTCTTTGATGGCCTTGGGAGTACGACCCTGGCCGGTCCAGGTGATGTGCTCGCCATCAACAACGATTTCGTACTTAGGCGGACGCGGAGCGCGCTTCTTGCGAGGAGCGGCTTCGGCCATAATATTCAGTTCTTCCAGGCTGATGCCATCTTCAGCCAGCTGTTTGCGGATGGCTTCAATTTTGGCCAGACGCTCTGCATTGGCAGCACTTTCAGCGGCCAGTTCTTCTTCACGCTCTTCTGCAATCTTCTGCATTTTAGCGATTACTTCGTTCAACTCATCCAGAGTCAAACCTTTTAATTGGGCTTTCAGGCGACGACCGTGAGTCAAGATCTCAAGAAAATCTACCATGTTGCTTAAACCTTTTCTGAACACTTGGAGGGGTCTAATAAAACTACTACCTGATTATAATAGTGTCATTTCAAATTGAAAGCGTATTTTTTGTGTTCATTTTGTCCTAAATCCTTTCCAAATTATCCTAATCCCGGCGTATTTCTTATTCAGTCTCGGTTCACCTTCGTTTTGGATTAGTGAATATCGTTGGTTTTTGGTGAGTGAATAATCTCTATTAATCTTCAATAACCCCGCTGCCAAGCGCCCTTCAGCACCATGTTGACGTTTACGTTAACAGAAAGTAGAGTGAGGCCAGGATTGCGGCACTGTGCCGGTACGCAATAAGGACTGACAATGAAGATTCTCGTTCCCGTCAAACGGGTGGTAGACGCCAATGTAAAAGTGCGCGTCAAAGCGGATGAGTCCGCTGTCGAGCTGGCCAACCTGAAAATGGCCCTCAACCCCTTCTGTGAAATCGCGGTTGAAGAAGCGGTTCGCTTGAAGGAGCAAGGTAAGGCCACCGAAGTGGTGGTGGTCACCATCGGCCCCAAAGCCGCGCAGGAACAACTGCGCACCGCGATGGCGCTGGGGGCCGATCGGGCCATCCATGTGGAAACCGATGAGGAGTTGGTGCCGCTCTCCATTGCAAAGCTGCTCAACGCTGTTGTGCAAAAGGAGCAACCGGAGTTGGTGCTGCTCGGCAAACAATCCATTGACGGTGACAACAACCAGACCGGCCAGATGCTGGCGGCTCTGATGGGGGCGGCCCAGGCCACTTTCGCTTCCAAGCTGGAGGTGAGTGACGGCGGTGTGCAGGTGGTGCGCGAAATCGATGGCGGCCTGCAGACCGTACAGGTCAAGCTGCCTGCCGTGATTACCGCGGATCTGCGCCTGAATGAGCCCCGCTACGCTTCCCTGCCCAACATCATGAAAGCCAAGCGCAAGCCTCTGGACACTCTGAGTGTTGAGGCCCTCGGTGTGACCCTCGGTCAGCACCAGAAAGTGCTGAAGGTGTCGGCACCGAGTGAGCGTAAGGCTGGCGTTATGGTGGGCTCCGTTGAGGAGTTGGTGGACAAGCTGAAAAACGAAGCGAAGGTGGTGTGATGGCGATTCTGGTAATTGCAGAGCTGGATACCCAGCTGAAAGCGGACACCGCCAAGGTGGTGAGTGCAGCCAAAGCCCTCGGTGGTGATGTGCATCTGTTGGTCGCCGGGCATCAGGTTGAGGCCGCCGCACAGGCGGGCGCAGCTCTGGACGGCGTAACCCAGGTGCTGGTAGCCGATGACGCCCGTTTCGAACATGGCCTGGCGGAAAACCTGGCCGACCTGGTGGTCACACTGGGTCGCGAGTACAGCCACATTCTGGCGGCCGCGTCCGCTCAGGGTAAAGACCTGCTTCCCCGCGTGGCAGCCCTGCTTGATGTCTCCATGCTCTCCGATGTCGTCAGCGTGGAATCGGATGACACCTTTGTCCGTCCCATCTATGCGGGTAACGGGATGGCGACCGTACAGTCTCTCGACCCGATCAAGGTGCTGACCGTTCGTACCTCGGCGTTCGATGCAGTGAGCGAGCAGGCTCCTGCCGCTGTTGTTGCGGCCAGTGGTGGTGCAGATACCGGCCTGAGCCAATTCGTGGCGCTTGAGCGCATCGAGTCTGAGCGTCCGGAACTGGGCGCGGCACGGGTAGTCGTATCCGGTGGACGGGGTCTGGGCAGCGGTGAGAACTTCGCCCTTGTGGATGCCTTGGCCGATGCGCTGGGTGGGGCTGTCGGCGCTTCCCGAGCTGCGGTGGATGCCGGTTACGTGCCCAATGACTACCAGGTTGGACAGACCGGTAAGATCGTGGCGCCGGAGCTGTACATTGCGGTCGGGATCTCCGGTGCCATTCAGCACCTGGCAGGCATGAAGGACTCCAAAGTGATCGTGGCGATCAACAAGGACCCTGAAGCGCCCATCTTCCAGGTGGCGGATTACGGCATCGAGGGGGATCTGTTCGAGATCCTGCCGAAGCTGACCGAGCAGCTTTCCTAAGCCATTCAAATTGGCCGCTCTGTGAGCGGCATCACAAAACGGCGGCATTTTCTGGCGAACCCTATCGCCAATGTGGTTAGAATGCCGCCGTTGTATTGCCCATTCGAGGTAATGCAACTGCCTAAGAAAGGTAGAGGCGCACCGCCTATCAGTAATCCGGAGTAGGGTGATTCCCGTTGAGTCCGGACCAAAGGAGTCGGTGCCGAAGTGCGACGGGCGTCATCCCGCCGTGCTGGGGTCGTATCGAACAGGTACGACACTGCCATAGTAATCTCTGTCAGGACGACAGCAGTGGGTTTACTATGGAGCGCTACTGAAAGGACGGTGGATCACTTCTCATATCCCCCCGCGGTGTATTGCCGTGTCAGTTGCCTCCATCTCATAACGACGACTATAAAAGATGGTTTCCATGCAATTCGCCAATACGGCGTTCGCGCTGCTGCCGCCGGTAGTGGCCATTCTGATGGCGGTGCTTACCCGCCGAGTTCTGCTTTCCCTGGGTGTGGGTATCCTGCTGGGTGCCCTGATGCACAACGGCTTTGCCCCGTTGGCTACCCTCTCTGACCTTGCTGATCGGGTGGTGGGTCTGTTTATCGACGATGGTGCTATCGAGTCCTGGAACATGCCGCTGATCGGCTTCCTGTTCGTGCTGGGCATGACCATCGCCGTGATCAACGTGACCGGCGCTGCCAAGGCCTTCGCCCACTGGGCCCGTAAGCGCGTCAAAACCCGTCGTGACGCCCGTCTGATGACCATGATGCTTGGCTTCGTGATCTTCATCGACGACTATTTCAACACCCTGGCCGTTGGCTCTGTCGCCAAGCCGGTAGCCGACGACCATAAGATCTCCCGCGAGGAACTGGCTTACGGCGTCGACTCCACTGCTGCGCCGGTATGCGTGATGGCACCCATCTCCTCCTGGGGCGCCTACATCGTGGGTTTGATCGGCACCGTGTTTGCTGCCCGCGAAATCACGGAGTTCAGCGCACTGAACGCCTTCCTGCAGATGATCCCGATGAACCTGTACGCGCTGACTGCCCTGGCGCTGCTGGCCTGTGTCATCATCTTCAACCTGCAGATCGGCCCGATGGCCAAGGCCGCCCAGCGCGCCACCGAAACCGGCCAGCTGTGGGATGACAGCAAAGGGCTGCCGCCGGGTGCTGACCTGGACCTGCCGGAAGCAGACAACGGCTCCGTTTGGGGTCTGCTGCTGCCGATCCTGGCTCTGGTGCTGGCTTCCGTGTACTTCATGCTCGCGACCGGTGCTGCCAATATGGGTGATGAGCCCTTCTCCGTGATGGGTGCCCTGGAGAATACCGACACCACCATCGCCCTGTTTTACGCCTCGCTGGTGAGTCTGGTGGTGGCTTTGGGCACTGCGCTGTATCAACGCCTTTCTGGCGGCATGATCGCCAAGGCGCTGGTCAGCGGCGCCAAGTCGATGCTGCCTGCGGTCTACATTCTGTTGTTCGCCTGGACCATTGCCGGCGTTATCCGTGACCTGGAGACCGGTACCTACCTGGCCTCCATGGTGCAGAGCAATATGCCGATGTGGTGTCTCCCGGTTCTGATCTTCCTGCTGGCGGGAGTGACCGCGTTTGCCACCGGCACCAGCTGGGGCACCTTCGCCATCATGCTGCCCATCGCTGCGGACATTGCGATCGCCAGTGAAATGGCGATGCTGCTGCCGCTGATGGCGGCGGTGCTGGCCGGGGCCGTATTCGGTGATCACTGCTCCCCCATCTCTGACACCACCGTGCTGTCCGGTACCGGTGCCGGCTGTCACCATATTGACCACGTGGCCACCCAACTGCCTTACGCGATCTCCGCTGCAGTCATTGCGGGTCTGGGTTACCTGGCCATCGGCATCACCCACTCTGCTCTGGCTGGCTTTATGGTCAGCGCAGTGGCTCTGGTGGCCTGGGTGCTGGTGATGCGCGCCTACTGTGACCGCTCCATTGCGATGCCGAGTGCGTCACAGGCCTAAGGGTTTGGAACAACCGGCGGTGGTTCCCACCGCCGGTTTTCTATAAACTGGCGCGAACGATTTTTGGGGGGTCTTCACTTGGCACAGCTCTACTTCTACTACTCGGCGATGAACGCCGGTAAATCCACCTCTCTGCTGCAGTCTGCCTACAACTATCGCGAGCGTGGCATGGTCCCGCTGGTGCTGACTGCCGGATTGGACGACCGTTACGGCGTGGGTAAGATCACCTCCCGCATCGGTCTGGAGTCAGAAGCGCTGATCTATCGCACTGAAGACAACCTGATTGAGCTGATCAACACCGAACTGGCTAAAGGTGCTGTGCACTGCATCCTGGTGGATGAGAGCCAGTTCCTGACCAAGCTGCAGGTGCAGCAACTGACCCACGTCGTCGATACCCTTGATATTCCGGTGCTCTGCTACGGCTTGCGTACCGACTTTCAGGGGGAGCTGTTTGAAGGGGCACAGTACCTGCTGGCCTGGGCAGACAAGCTGGTGGAGCTGAAAACCATCTGCCACTGTGGCCGCAAAGCCAACATGGTGGTGCGCATGGATGAGAACGGCAACCCGGTGCGCGATGGTGACCAGGTGCAGATTGGCGGTAATGACAGCTATGTCTCCATGTGCCGCACCCACTTCCGTCAGTTGGTGTGGGAGTGACGATTCCCTCGCTGATGAAAAACCGCCCCTGATTGGGCGGTTTTTTTATGCGGGTATTTGCTCAGTAGCGGAAATCCACCACCATATTGAGGAAGGTCTCACTGTGGTTTGGGCTGGACTGAGCGGGTACCTGACCATCAAACCGGGTGTTGGCGTAAACCATCTCCAGAGTAAAGCCGAGCCCGGCCTGGAAGCGGTACTCTGTTGCCAGATTTGCGCCCCAGATCTGGCCATCGGCCTTCATCGTATTCAGACTTTCCGGGTTGTCAGGATAGCCCTGCCAAAGCCCTCGGGCCTCGCCAAAGCGGTAGTAGGGCCCTCCATAGATCAACCAGCCGGCGCGGGGGCGGTAACCCAGGATCCAGGCCAGATCATAAAGCGCCAGTTCGGCGTTCCAGAGGTCATACTCTCCCTCATTGCAGAAGGCGCACTGCGCTGACTCGTCGCTGTCGAAACGCTCCGTAGCCAGACTGATCGCCTGGGACCAGTTCCCCACATCTGAGAACTCCGCATACTGACCCGCAAACTGGTACTTGATGCTGTACCGGGTTGCCTGCCCTGCGGCCGCCACCCCAAATTCCACTCCGTGACCCAAGCTGAGCCCGACCCGGCCAAGCAGGTCGCTCTCCCTCTCCTTAACGACCACCTCGTTCTGAAGCGGTACCTCCCGCTGGTTTACCTGGCCCAGGCCGATACTGGGGCGTAACGGGCGGGCGTCCACTTCGGGTCGATCCATGCGGAAGTGTTGTGGGGTAAACGAGACGGTGGTGGCACATCCGGTCAGAGCAAGACCGCATACCATCATCCATCCAAATCGCCACATCTTCCTCTCCTTGCTGAGCGACGCTGGCGCCGTTGTGGCACCCGGTTTGACCTACAGATACAGGGCGACCAGAAAAGAGCAAAACCGTCGGGGATGAAACCGCTTTTGGGCATACGGGGGAGAAAAAGAGACCGACACTGTGTTGCGTGGGGTGGGGACAGACAGAAACAGAAACGCCCCGGTGATCGGGGCGTTGTCAGTGGAGAGGATTCAGGCGCCGTATCGCTCCGCCGTCAGTTGGCTGAGTCGAACAATCACCTTCACCGCTTTTTCCATCCCCTCCAGGGTGATGTACTCATGCTTGCCGTGGAAGTTGTCGCCACCGGTAAAGATGTTGGGGCAGGGCAGGCCCTTATGGGACAGCACGGCACCGTCGGTACCGCCGCGGATCGGCTTGATGATGGGCTGCACATCGCAATCGACCATGGCTTGTCGGGCCAGTTCGATGATATGGGTGTGTGGCGCCACCTGGGTTTTCATATTGCGGTAGCCCGCTTCCCACTCAAGGCGACAGGGGTGGCCATCGGCACAGAAACGGGCCGCCAGGGCCTCAAGATGTTCGCGGCGTTTGGCCAACCCTACATCCTCAAAGTCCCGGACGATGTAGCTCAGAGTGGCTTCGGCGGTGCCTCCCTGAATGTTGGTCAGGTGGAAGAAGCCTTCGTAGCCCTCGGTGGTTTCCGGGGTCTGATCCTGTGGCATCAGGGCATGGAAGCGGGTGGCGAGGGTCAGGGCGTTGACCAGCTTATCCTTGGCGCTGCCCGGGTGTACCGAGTTGCCGGTGATCACGACTCGGGCGCTGGCGGCGTTGAAGTTCTCATACTCCAGTTCGCCCACTGGGCCTCCGTCCACCGTATAGGCCCACTCGGCGTCAAAGCGTGCCAGGTCAAAGTGGTCGGCACCCCGGCCAATCTCCTCATCAGGGGTGAAGCCGATGCGGATCGGCCCGTGCTGGATCTCCGGGTTGGCTTGCAGGGTGGCGATGGCGGTCAGGATCTCCGCCACACCGGCTTTATTGTCGGCACCCAGCAGGGTACGGCCATCGGTGGTGATCAGGGTTTGCCCCTTAAGGTCACGCAGGGCGGGGTACTGTTCCGGGCTGAGTTGGTCACCATTCGCGCCCAGCGCCACCGCTTGCCCGTCATAGTCGGTGATCACCTGCGGGCGCACGTCCAGGCCACTGGCGTCCGGGGCGGTGTCCAGATGGGCGATAAAGCCAATGGCAGGCACCGGCTTGTCGGTGTTGGCGGGGAGGGTCGCCATCAGATAGCCGCGCTCGTCCAGGTGTACGCCTTCCAGCCCCATAGTGATGAGCTCCTCATGGAGTGCTTTGGCCAGAGTCAGCTGACCGGGGGTGCTGGGGCAGCTGCTGCTGTTGGCGTCCGACTGAGTATCAAAGGTGACGTAGCGGAGGAAGCGGTCAAGCAAGCGGTTCATGAGGGCCTCGAATCGACAGGGGAAACGACCATTATGGGGAGCTTGCCGGATGGCTTAGGGGGTATGGATCACAAAAATGCCACCCAAATGGGCGGCAGGATCAGGGGAAAAAAGAGGCACCCACAGGTGCCATCTCGATATTCAGGCATTGGGGAACTGCATCTCCGGAACCCGCTCCGGCACCACCAGTTCACCGGCTGTCTTGGCGACGATCTCCTCGACGCTGACGCCGGGGGCGCGCTCCACCAGGTGGAACTTGCCGTCGTGGATCTCGATGTAGGCCAGATCGGTCACCACCTTGTTGATGCAGCCGGCGCCGGTCAGCGGCAGAGTGCACTCGGGCAGCAGCTTGGAGTTACCGTGCTTGTCGGCGTGGGTCATGGTGACGATGATGTTGTCCGCGCCGGCCACCAGGTCCATGGCACCGCCCATCCCCTTAACCAGTTTGCCCGGAATCATCCAGGAGGCGATGTTGCCGTGCACGTCCACTTCAAACGCGCCCAGCACCGTCAGGTCGACATGGCCGCCCCGGATCATGGCGAAGGATTCCGCCGAGTTGAAAATGGAGGCGCCGGTGATGGCGGTAACGGTTTGTTTGCCCGCGTTGATCATATCGGCGTCCACCTGCTCTTCGGTGGGGAAGGGCCCCATGCCGAGCAGACCGTTCTCCGATTGCAGCATCACCTGCATCCCCGCCGGGACGTAGTTGGCCACCAGTGTGGGGATGCCGATCCCCAGGTTCACGTAGTAGCCGTCCTGCAGTTCCTGGGCCACCCGCATGGCCAGTTGTTCGCGACTGAGTGCCATGTTGGTCTCCTTATCCCTGTCGTACGGTGCGCTGTTCGATGCGCTTTTCAAAGCGGCCCTGGATCACCCGGTTTACGTAGATGCCTGGGGTGTGGATCTGGCTCGGGTCCAGTTCGCCCGGCTCGACGATCTCCTCCACCTCAACCACGGTGATCTTACCGGCGGTGGCGGCCATCGGATTGAAGTTCTGGGCGGTATGACGGTAGATCACGTTACCGAACCGGTCTGCTTTCCAGCCTTTGACGATGGCGAAGTCACCGGTGATCGACTCCTCCAGGATATAGGGGCGGCCGTTAAACTCGCGCACCTCTTTGCCGTCACCCACCGGCGTACCGTAGCCGGTGGCGGTAAAGAAGGCGGGGATGCCTGCGCCACCGGCTCGCATCTTCTCCGCCAGGGTGCCCTGGGGGGTCAGTTCCACCTCCAGTTCGCCGGAGAGCAACTGCTGTTCAAACAGGGCATTTTCCCCCACGTAGGAGGCGATCATCTTCTTAATCTGACGATCCTCCAACAGCAGGCCCAGGCCGAAGCCGTCGACACCGGCGTTATTGGAGACCACGGTCAGTCCCCGGGTACCCATGGTTTTAATCTGGGCGATCAGCCCTTCGGGAATGCCGCACAGACCGAAGCCCCCGGCGATGATGGTCATGCCATCGGTCAGCCCATCCAGGGCCTCCTCGTAACTGCCGACCACTTTGTCGAATCCAGACATCCTTACTCTCCGCTTCCTGACTGAAGGTTGCACCGGCCTGCCAGGGCCTGTGCCACTTTGGAACCATTGTTGCGGCCCAGCCGCTGACTGATCCGGCCGCCTGCCGCCACCAGGGCATCGAGATCCACGCCGTGGCGGATCCCCAGCCCATTGAGCAGGTAAACCAGATCTTCGGTGGCCAGGTTGCCACTGGCACCCGTGGCATAGGGGCAGCCCCCCAGGCCAGCTACCGCGCTGTCGATGGTGCTGACGCCCAGGTCTAGGCAGGCCAGTACATTAGCTAGCGCCTGCCCGTAGGTGTCATGAAAATGCAGGGCCAGGGCGTTCATCGGCACTCTCGCCGCTACCGCCTCCAGCATCGCCACCGCCTTATCCGGCGTGCCGATGCCGATGGTGTCCCCCAGAGAGACCTCATGGCACCCCATGGCGTACAGGGCGTGAGCCACCTCAGCCACTTTGGCCGGGGCAACGGCGCCCTCATAAGGGCAACCCAGTACGCAGGAAACGTAGCCTCGAACCCGAATGTCCGCCTCTTCAGCGGCCACCATCACCGGTTCAAACCGGGCAAGGGATTCCGCCACGGAGCAGTTGATGTTCTTCTGACTGAACGCCTCCGATGCCGCACCAAAGACCGCGACCTCCTGAACCCCCGCCGCCTGGGCGGCTTCAAACCCGCGCAGGTTTGGGGTCAGCGCCGAGTAGGTGATCCCCGGCTGCTTGTCGATGCGGGCAAACAGCTGGTCAGCGTCTGCCATCTGGGGCACCCACTTGGGGGAGACAAAGCTGCCCGCTTCGATATGGCGCAATCCGGTGCGGGAGAGCGCGTTGACCAGTTCAATACGGTCATCGAGGGTAACGGCCGCTTCATTTTGCAGTCCGTCACGGGGGCCGACTTCGACGATCCTGACCTCTCTCGGCCTCATTCAACCACCTCCTCTTCCAGCGCAATCAGAGCGGTACCATCCGCCACTTGCGCACCTTCGGCAAAGGGCAAGGCGGTAACGGTGCCGTCAAAGGGTGCACTGATGGTGTACTCCATCTTCATCGCTTCCATCACCACCAGCGCCTGACCGGTAGCCACCTTGTCCCCCACCGCCACCAGATTGGCCACCAGAGTGCCGTTCATGGGGGCTTGCAGCGCTTTGTCTGCGTCCCCCTGACTCTGTTCACCCTGATGAGTCACCTGGGCGAAACGCAGTGGCCCGCCGGGCAGCAGTACGGTGACGCCCTGTTCATCCCGATGGCAGGGCCAGGATTTGAGGTGGCCGTTCAGCTCCAGGCGCAGCCGGTCGCCGCTCTCCACCAGCGCAATCTGGGCGTCGATGCCGTTCAGTTCCGTGCGCCAGCCATGCTCGCTGGCGGTCAGTACGATGGGGTAGCGGTCACCGTGTTCATCCTCCAGCAGCAGTTGGGCCCGGGCGGGGGCGTTCAGACGCCAGCCCAGTGGTACCGCCGTGGTGCTGGCAGGCTCAAGCAGGCTCAATGCCACTGCCCAGGCTGCCGGCCAGGCATCCATGATGGGGGCAAATAGAGCCTCACTGTGGGCCTGAATAAAGCCGGTATGAAGGTCTGCCGCCGCAAAAGCGGGGTGATCCGTAATGCGATGAAGGAAGGGCAGATTGGTGGTGACCCCCGCCAGTTCGCACTGTCCCAGGGCTTGTACCATGCGGCGGATCGCCATCAGGCGGTCATCGCCGTAGCAGATCAACTTGGCGATCATCGGGTCGTAGTAGGCGGTGATGGCATCCCCCTCCACCACGCCGGTATCAACGCGAACCCCCTCTCCCTCGGGCCAGCGCAGGCGGGCCAGGGTGCCGGTGGCGGGCAGAAAATCCCGCTGGGGATCTTCCGCATAGAGACGCACCTCAACGGCGTGGCCGGAGATGGTGATCTGCGCCTGGGTCAGGGGCAACGGTTCGCCCGCAGCTACCTTGAGCTGCCACGCCACCAGATCCTGCCCGGTGACCAACTCGGTGACCGGATGCTCCACCTGAAGGCGGGTGTTCATCTCCATAAAGTAGAAGCGACCCTGCTCATCCACCAGGTACTCAACGGTGCCGGCACCCAGGTAATCGATCGCTTTGGCGGCCTTGACGGAGGCTTCCCCCATCTCGGCCCGAAGGGCCTCAGACAGACCCGGCGCGGGCGCTTCCTCCACCACCTTCTGGTGGCGTCGCTGAATGGAGCAGTCCCGGTCGGAGAGGTAAACGGCGTTGCCGTGCTGATCGGCAAACACCTGCACCTCTACGTGGCGGGGCGCGGTCAGGTAGCGCTCCAGCAGCAGTTGGTCATTGCCGAAGGCGCTTTGCGCCTCCCGGCGGGCGGTGGCCAGCGCCGCTGCCAACTCCTCCGCTTTCTCCACCACACGCATCCCCTTACCACCGCCACCAAAGGCGGCTTTGACCAGCAGCGGGAAACCAATTTTGGTGGCTTCCTCGGTCAGACGCGCATCGCTCTGGTCGTCACCGTGGTAACCCGGAAGCATGGGCACCCCGGCGTTCTCCATGATCGCCTTGGCGGCGCTTTTGGAGCCCATCTTAGCGATGGCGTCTGCCCGGGGGCCGATAAAGGTGATGCCCGCCTGTTCACAGGCCAGGGCAAATTCCGGGTTCTCCGACAGGAAGCCGTATCCCGGGTGGATCGCGTCGCTGCCGGCGCTTTTGGCCACTTCCAGCAGCAACTCGGTATTGAGATAGGAGAGGCGCGCTTCGGCGGGGCCGAGACGGAACGCCTCATCCGCCATTGCCACATGGCGGGCGTGACGGTCAGCATCGGAGTAGACCGCCACGGTGGCGATACCCAGACGCCGACAGGTTTCAATCACCCGGCAGGCGATCTCGCCGCGGTTGGCGATCAGCACTTTCTTGATGTTCATTGGGCCTCCTGCCGCTGAGTGTTTCCTGGCGTCTGCCAGTCTGGGGCGCGCTTGTCGAAAAACGCCTGCAGCCCCTCCTGCCCTTCGGGGCTGACCCGGATCTCGGCGATACGCCGGGCGGTCTCCTCCACCAGCGCTTCGGTGATGGGGGCATCGCCCACCAGTGCAAGAAGAGACTTACAGGCTCTGAGCGCCTGCGGGCCATTGGATAACAAGGCTTGGATAAGGGGTTCCGCAGCCTCGGCAGGGTGCTCGGACACCTCATGAACCAGGCCAAGGACCTGAGCCTGAGTGCCGCTGAACCGCTCAGCCGTCAGGGCGTAGCGCCGCATCTGACGCACACCGATGGCCCGGCTGACGTAGGGGCTGATGGCGGAGGGGATCAGGCCCAGTTTCACCTCGGAGAGGCAGAACTGGCTGTTGGGTTGGGCCACCACGATATCGGCGCAGGCGATCAGGCCAAGTGCCCCGCCAAAGGCCGCGCCTTGCACCAGGGCGACAACGGGGATCGGCAGCCGATCCAGTCGCTGCATCAGTTGGGCCAGTTCGCGGGCATCCGCCAGATTGGCATCTGTGTCCATGGCGGCCTGAGCCTTCATCCAGCCCAGATCGGCACCGGCACAGAAGTGCTTGCCATTGGCGTCCAGCACCAACAGGCTCAGGGCCTCGTTGGCGGCCACCCGGCTCAAAGCGTCATTGAGCTCGGCAATGGTCTCGGCGTTAAACGCGTTGTGCTTGTCCGGCCGATTCAGGGTCAAACGAGCCAGACGCCCGTCCAGGGTCAATTCAATGTATTGATAGGCCATGGCTTACATCCTGAAGACGCCGAAGCGGGTGGGCTTGACGGGGGCGTTCATCGCCGCAGAGAGGGCGATACCCACCACCTCGCGGGTCTGGGCCGGATCAATAATGCCGTCGTCCCAGAGGCGGGCACTGGCGTAATAGGGATGCCCCTGATGCTCATACTGCTCGACAATCGGCGCCTTAAACGCCTCTTGTTCCGCCTGGGGCCATTCGATCCCTTTCTTGGCCAGTTGGTCTGCTTTCACCTGAGCCAGCACGTTTCCTGCCTGTTCGCCGCCCATCACTGAGATGCGGGTGTTGGGCCAGCTCCACATCATGGTGGGGTCAAAAGCGCGGCCACACATGCCGTAGTTTCCGGCGCCGTAACTGCCACCAATCACCACGGTGAATTTGGGCACGGTGGCGCAGGAGACGGCGGTCACCAGCTTGGCGCCGTGCTTGGCGATCCCCTCATGCTCATATTTCTGCCCCACCATAAAGCCGGTGATGTTCTGCAGGAACAGCAGGGGAATGCCGCGCTGACAGCACAGCTCAATAAAGTGGGCGCCTTTCTGGGCGGACTCAGAGAAGAGGATGCCGTTATTGGCGAGGATGCCAATGGGGTAGCCATGAAGGCGGGCAAAGCCGCACACCAGGGTACTGCCAAAGCGGGCTTTGAACTCATCAAAGTCGGAATCGTCGACGATGCGGGCGATCACCTCTCGCACCTCAAACGGCTGCTTCAGATTGGTGCCCACGATGCCGTAAAGCTCCCGGGCGTCGAACCGGGGCGGCTTGACCGGTGCCGGAGTCAGGGGGGATGCCTTCTGGTGGTTCAGTCGGGATACCGCCTGACGGGCCAGTTGCAGAGCGTGCTGATCGTTGTCCGCCAGGTGGTCCGCCACGCCGGAAATTTCGGTATGGACCCGACCACCTCCGAGATCCTCGGCGCTGATCTCCTCCCCGGTGGCCGCTTTGACCAGCGGCGGACCGGCCAGGAAGATGCTGGCCTGCTCTTTCACCATGATCGACTCATCCGCCATCGCCGGAACGTAGGCGCCACCGGCGGTGCAGAGTCCCATCACCACGGCAATCTGCGGGATCCCTTCGGCAGACATCTGGGCCTGGTTAAAGAAGATGCGGCCGAAGTGGTCCCGGTCCGGAAACACCTCATCCTGACGGGGCAGGAAGGCGCCGCCGGAATCTACCAGGTAGATGCAGGGCAGGTGGCAACGTCGGGCGATCTCCTGAGCCCGCAGGTGCTTTTTCACCGTCAGCGGGTAGTAGGTGCCGCCCTTCACGGTGGCGTCGTTGGCGATGATCATGCACTCAACGCCGCTGACCCGGCCAATGCCGGCGATCACACCCGCGGCGGGCACGTCATCCTCATAGCATTGGTAAGCGGCCATCTGGCCAATCTCTAGGAAGGGGGCGCCGACATCCAGCAGTTGCTCGACGCGTTCACGGGGCAGCAGCTTGCCCCGACTGGTATGGCGCTCGCGGGCGACCTCGGAGCCGCCGGGCAGGATGCTGGCCAGCTTGGACTGGAGGTCAGTCACCAGCTCGGCCATCGCATCGTGGCGCAGCCGGAAGGCACCGTCATGAACATTGATGGTGGAATGCAGTTGGGTCACGGTCTGGTTCCCTGTCTTTAACGACTGGCAGGGCCGGCCCCCGGGGCCGACCCGGTACGGATCAGCGGATCTCGTTCATCAATTCCCGGCCAATCAGCCAGCGGCGGATCTCCGAGGTGCCGGCACCAATTTCGTACAGCTTGGCATCACGCAGCAGGCGGCCGGTGGGGTATTCATTGATGTAGCCGTTGCCGCCCAGCAGCTGAATGGCATCGAGGCTGATCTGAGTGGCCATTTCGGCGCTGTAAAGGATGGCACCCGCGGCGTCCTTGCGGGTGGTTTCGCCCCGGTCACAGGCGGCGGCTACGGTATAGACGTAGCTGCGTGCGGCGTTGGCGCGGGTGTACATGTCGGCCATCTTGCCCTGTACCAGCTGGAAGTTGCCGATGGGCTGACCAAACTGTTCGCGTTGACCAACGTAATCCATCACGGCGTCCATGGCGGCGGCCATGATCCCCAGCGGTCCACCGGAAAGCACCACGCGCTCGTAGTCCAGGCCGCTCATCAGCACCTTAACGCCATTGCCCTCGCCACCCAGGATGTTTTCGGCGGGTACTTCGCAGTTCTCGAACACCAGTTCACAGGTGTTTGATCCACGCATACCGAGTTTGTCGAGCTTCTGAGCCTGGGTGAAGCCGGGAAAGTCGCGCTCGACGATAAAGGCGGTGATCCCTTTGGAGCCAGCGTCCGGGTCGGTCTTGGCGTAGATCACGTAGGTGTGGGCATCGGGACCGTTGGTGATCCACATCTTGTTGCCGTTGAGAATATAGTGGTCGCCGTTCTTGCGGGCGGTGAGTTTCATCGACACCACATCGGAGCCGGCGCCGGGCTCACTCATCGCCAGCGCACCGATGTGCTCACCGGTGACCAGTTTAGGCAGATAGCGGGCCTTCTGTGCGTCATTGCCGTTTTTCACGATCTGATTAACGCAGAGGTTGGAGTGGGCGCCGTAGGAGAGGCCCACCGAGGCGCTGGCTCGGGAGATCTCCTCCATTGCCACAACATGCGCCAGGTAGCCCATATCGGCACCACCAAACTGCTCGGGTGCGGTGATCCCCAGCAACCCCATCTCGCCCAGCTGCGGCCACAGTTCGTTGGGAAAGGTGTTTTCCCGGTCGATGTCGGCCGCCCGGGGAGCAATCTCCCCCTGGGCAAACTCTCTGACCGCATCGCGCAGCATGTCCACGGTCTCACCGAGACCGAAGTTGAATCGTCCTAGATACATTCGCTTCTCCCCTTGTGCGAATCGGCCCGCCTGGCCTTTGAGCGATGATTATTATTGTTTAATCGCTTCCAGGGCCTGGCGGCATTGGTTTTCTGCGGAGGTGAGCTCCATCATGATCACCTTGATGTCATCCATCTGAAGTTGAAGATCCCGCTTTTTCTCTTCAATCAGGTCGAGCATGGTGAGCAACTGAGTCTGGCTGCTCCGATCGGCGTCATACAGTTCAAACAGCCGCCCGGTCTCCGCCAGGGAAAAGCCCAATCGCTTACCGCGCAGAATCAGCTTCAGGCGTACCCGGTCCTGCAGGCTGTAGATCCGGGTTTGCCCCCGGCGTTTTGGCTTAAGCAGGCCCTGATCTTCGTAGAAGCGAATGCTGCGGGTGGTGATATCAAATTCCCGCGCCAACTCGCTGATGGAGTAGGTGGCTTGTGAACCTTTGGTCATGGTGCTCCCGTACGGATGACATTTTTCGTCACCTTATATGAAGTTTACGTAAAGGTAAAGTTGACGCCGGGAATGCCGGTAGCCATAGGTCTAATGGGGCTTTTGCTCTCCCCCTGCTAAAACCGGAACACGCAGTGATTCGGTGAATGGAGGCAGAGATGACATCGATACGGGTAATGCAGCAGCGTGCAGAGGGGGATCCTAAAGGGTTTTGGACCGAGGCCGCCGCAGGCATTTCGTGGCATCGTTCCTGGGACCGGGTGTTGGACACCAGTAACGCGCCGCTCTATCGCTGGTTTTCCGGGGCAGAACTCAATACCTGCTACAACGCAGTAGACCGCCATGTCGAGGCGGGTTTTGGCGAGCAGGTGGCGATCCACTATGACAGCCCCGTCACCGATACCGCTTACCCCATCACCTATGCGGAGTTGCAGGTCCAGGTGGCAAGACTGGCCGGAGCCCTGAAAGCGGAGGGGGTCGGCAAGGGGGATCGGGTGGTGATCTACATGCCGATGGTCCCGGAAACCGTCTACGCCATGCTGGCTTGCGCCCGATTGGGGGCCATCCACTCCGTGGTGTTCGGTGGTTTTGCCGCTGCGGAGCTGGCTACCCGTATCGACGACGCCAAGCCCAGGTTGGTGCTCTCCGCCTCCTGCGGCATTGAACCCTCCGGAGTGGTGCCCTATAAGCCCCTGCTGGATCGCGCCCTGGAACTGACGAATCATCCGGTAGCCCGCTGCCTGATACTGCAGCGTCCCCAGTGTGAAGCCACGTTGCTGGCGGGGCGGGATCGGGACTGGCATGAGGCTCAGCAGGGGGTGGAGCCCGCAGAGTGTGTGCCGGTGGCGGCCACGGACCCCCTCTATATTCTCTACACCTCCGGCACCACCGGAACCCCTAAAGGGGTGGTGCGGGATAACGGCGGCCATGCAGTAGCACTGCACTGGTCGATGAAGGCGATCTACAACATTGAGGCGGGCGACACCTTCTGGGCGGCCTCCGATGTAGGCTGGGTGGTGGGCCACTCCTACATTGTCTATGGGCCGCTGCTGGCCCGTGCCACCACGGTGCTGTATGAAGGGAAGCCGGTAGGCACACCGGACCCCGGTGCTTTCTGGCGGGTGATCGAGCAGTACCAGGTGAAGAGTTTCTTTACCGCCCCCACCGCCATCCGGGCCATCAAGCGGGAGGATCCGGATACGGAGTATCTGGCACGCTACAACCTTGGCTGTCTTAACGCCCTCTACCTGGCGGGTGAGCGGTGCGACCCGGATACCCTGAATTGGGCGATGGACACGCTTAAGGTGCCAGTGGTGGATCACTGGTGGCAAACCGAAACCGGCTGGGCGATCTGCGCCAATCCGCTGGGTATTGAGCCGCTGCCCATCAAGGCGGGTTCGCCCTCACTGGCGGTGCCGGGCTACCAGGTCGACGTGCTGGATGAGGAGGGGGAAGCGGTGCCTCCGGGCCAGAGCGGGGCCATCGCCATCCGCCTGCCATTGCCACCAGGCACCCTACCCACGTTGTGGGGGGATGATCAGCGCTACATCGACAGCTATCTCAGTCGCTACCCCGGCTACTACCTGACGGGCGATGCGGGCTACCAGGATGAAGAGGGCTACCTCTACATCATGAGTCGCATCGACGACATCATTAACGTGGCGGGCCACCGTCTCTCCACTGGTCGCTTTGAGGAGGTACTGGCCCAGCATCCCGCGGTGGCGGAAGTGGCGGTGATCGGCGTGGCGGACAAGCTCAAAGGCCAGTTGCCCCTGGGGCTGGTGGTGCTGAAGGCCGGGGTCACCCTGTCGGAGTCGCAGCTTTATGAGGAGCTGATTGCCCTGGTGCGTAAGGAGATTGGTCCGGTGGCGGCGTTTAAGTTGGTGAGTGTGATCAACAAGCTGCCGAAAACCCGCTCCGGCAAGATCCTGCGGGGCACCATGCGTAAGATTGCGGATAATCAGGACTACGTAGTGCCTGCCACCATTGAAGACCCGGCGGCACTGGACCTGGTGCACAACACCTTGGTGCGTTTGGGCTATGGCAAAGGACGGGTTACCGCCTGAATCTGCAAAAGCGGACCATAAAAAACAAGCCCCCGATTCGGGGGCTTGTTCTATTCAGGCCATCAGTCGGGCCAGGATCAGTCCCAGACTGGTGGTGACGCTGTACACCAGCGTCAGTTGTGCGGTGCGCCCCAACAGCGGGTTGAGGGCGGCACCTTCGGTTTCTTCGAAGGCAGCGGCCAACTTCACCGCCATCGGTGCGGCAATCGCTGCCAGCAGTACCGCCTGACCGGGCAGGGCGCCCAGCAGCCAGGTGAGGGTGATCACCAGGAAGGGCAGCAGCACCAGAGCGCGGTAGAGCATACGGGCGCTGTGCTGGCCAATACGAACCGCCAGTGTCCGTTTGCCCGCCTGGGTGTCGGTGGCAATGTCCCGGGTGTTATTGACCAGCATGATCGCGGCGTTATAGAGGCCCAGGGTGGCGGCGAGAATCCAGGCGGACAGGTCGGTGTGACCGGTCTGGATGTAGTAAACGCCGACGACGGCCACCAGACCGAAATAGACAAAAGCCGCCACCTCGCCCAACCCCAGAGAGGCCAGCGGATAGGGGCCGCCGGAATAGCCAAGCGCACCGGCTACCGCAAGCGCCGCGAGCACGGCGATGGGCCAACCGCCGACGTAGATCAGGTAGAGACCAACAGCCACCGCCAACACCAGGCTAAGGACCATGGCATTGCGGACCGCAGTGGGGGCCAGCAGGCCAGCCTGAGTGACACGGGTAGGGCCCAGTCGCTGTTCGGTATCGACACCGCTTTTGTAGTCGAAGTAGTCATTGGCCAGGTTGACACCAATCTGCAGCAACAGTCCGCACAGCATGGCGGAGGCGGCAACCAGCCAGGAAAACTGACCCTGGTACCAGGCCAGTACGTTCCCCAGAAGCAGGGGACTGATGGCCGCAGGCAGGGTGCGGGGGCGGATCGCCATCAGCCAGTATTGGAAATGCATTGATAACGCAGTAGAAAAAATTTAGGTATGCGGAGTGTAACCTGTTCGACGTGAAAAGACCCGGATCCGCTTCACGGAGGATTGGTGCATAAGAAATGGCCTTTGCCCGGGGGATCACAGAAATTTCGTCGGCCTTGGGCCACAGTGACAAAATGAAGACACAGGAAAAGGCAGCCAAACGTGATTCAATTCGATGACCAAGTGATTCTGGTCACCGGTGCCGCCCGGGGGTTAGGTCGTGCTTACACACTGGCCCTGGCAGAGCGCGGTGCCCATGTTGTGGCGCTGGATCTGGGTTGTGACGCAGACGGTGAAGGGCGGGATCCGGGATACCTGGACGATGTGGTGGACCTGGCTCACGACATGGGGGCCAAGGTGATTGGTCATTGCGTCGACGTGAGGGATGAAAACGCTCTGCATGAGGTTATCGCCGATACCCTGAAACGATTTGGCCGAATTGACGGCCTGGTCTGTAACGCTGGTGTTCTGATCTGCCAGGAGGAGTTGGGGACGGATCTCGGCTTGTACCGGCGTCAGATGGAAAGCAATCACTTTGCTACCGTGGCCAGCATTCAGGCCGTGTGGCCCATCATGGCTGAGCAGGGCTATGGTCGCATCCTCATCACTTCCGGATTCTCCGCCATGTACGGTGATGACCGGATGGCGGGCTATGCCGCTTCCAATGCCGCAAATCTGGCACTGATGCGCAGTCTGGCCCCACTCGGTGAGTCAGCGGGCATTCGGGTCAACGCACTCTGTCCGGCCTGCTACAGCCGCCTCTCCAAACGGTGGGTATTGCCGGAGCAGGCGGAAGAGATGACGCCCGATACTGTGGTGCCCGCCATGTTGTGGCTGATGTCGAATCAGGCGCCCAATGGCGAGGTGATCACCGCTGGAGGCGGCCACTATGCCTTGGCTGGGGTGCAGGAGGGGGTCGGATTGCGACTGGAGCCAGCAGAGCGCCGACCGGAAACCCTGGCGAGCCTTTGGCCCAACCTTAAGAGCAGCCCCAAGAACCAAAGCTACGACAGTTTTGCCCAGCGTCTGGCCCGCACCATGCGCAGTGTCATTGACGGGCGGTAGCAATTCGGGGAGTTAGTCAGTAGCGTATTGCCACTTACGAATTTCGAATGTGGGATACGCAATGTCAGATACCCTCAATCGTCTGCTGGGGATCCTCTCCCTTGAGCAGTTGGAAGATGGCCTCTACCGTGGTCAAAGCCTGGACCTGGGCTTTGGCCATCTGTTTGGTGGGCAGGTTCTCGGCCAGGCGCTGAGTGCCGCCAAAGAGACCGTGGCTTCAGAGCGCTCAGTTCACTCTTTTCACTCCTACTTTTTGCGTCCTGGTGACCTCTCACGTCCAGTGGTCTACGAGGTGGAAAACCTTCGGGATGGAGGCAGTTTCAGCGCCCGTCGGGTCAGTGCCATCCAGCATGGTCGTCCCATCTTCTACATGACCGCCTCCTTCCAGGGTGAGGAACCGGGATTGGAGCATCAGGACCCGATGCCCGATGTACCGGGCCCCGAAGGGCTGCCCAATCAGCATGACCTGGCCAAACTGCTGGCGGATAAACTGCCCAAGACCTTGATGGAGCGTTATCTGGATAACGCCGCCATCGAGATGCGCCTGGTAGAGCAGATCGATCCCTTCCGTCCCAAAGCCACAGAGCCCAAGCGCTACGTCTGGATGCGAACTCAGGGCAAGCTGCCGGACGATCCCCGTCTGCACCGCTATCTGCTGGCCTATGCGTCGGATTTCAATTTCCTGGTGACCGCGCTGCAGCCCCATGCGCTGTCCTGGCTGGATCCCCGTTTGAAGGTGGCCACCATCGACCACGCCATGTGGTATCACCGCCCCTTCCGCTTTGATGAGTGGGTGCTTTATGCCATCGACAGCCCCAATGCCACCAACAGCCGGGGTCTGGTCCGGGGGCAGTTTTTCAACCAGAAGGGGGAGCTGATCGCCAGTGCGATGCAGGAGGGGCTGATGCGCCAGCAGGAAAAAATACCGAAAGTGTGAAGCCCGTCACTGCCGTGTCTCATTGCGACACGGCGTTTTTTTGTTACATTGCTTCTCCCCGCCCTTCACAAGCGGGGAACTCGGATGAAGGTATCAGGAGAGTGGTGGCCCAGGCCGCCCGCCGAAGAAGTAAATCTTTCAGGCGTCGGGAAATCCCGATGAGGACTGGTACTGGACGAGCCTCTGGAGAGATCCATTGATTTGGACGCCGAAGGCGCAAGCGGCTATGCCGTGAAACGCTCAGGCAAAAGGACAGAGGTGCTGAATACCGCCATCAATCCCTTGATGGCGGCCTGCACTGCCGCTGTATCTCGGGCTCCTGGCCCGGTCCATCATGGTTTCTCCTCTTTGTGTAGTGAGTCGTCACACAGGAGGAAAAACGCCCATGAACTCACTCGAAAATGCACTAGCCACACTCTCTTCCTGGGTATGGGGTCCGCCGTTGCTGATCCTGCTGCTGGGAACCGGTCTCTATTTCACCCTGCGTCTGGGGTTGCTGCAGCTGCGCGGCCTGCCGATGGCGCTCAGGCTGATGTTCAAGAAGAGCAGCAGCGCCGGGGACGTCAGTCGTTTCAGTGCACTCTGCACCGCGTTGGCGGCCACCATCGGTACCGGCAACATCGTCGGCGTTGCGACTGCGGTGAAACTGGGGGGCCCCGGGGCGCTGTTCTGGATGTGGCTGGCAGGTCTGCTGGGCATGGCAACCAAGTACGCCGAGTGCATGCTGGCGGTAAAGTACCGTCAAACTGACGAGCAGGGTGAGCAGGTGGGTGGCCCGATGTACTACATCGCCAAGGGCACTGGTCTCAACTGGCTGGCCAAACTGTTCGCACTTTTTACCCTGCTGGTGGCCTTTTTCGGCATCGGCACCTTCCCCCAGGTCAATGCGATCGTTGACGGGGCGGCCATCGCCTTTGCGATTCCCGATACCCTAACCATGGTGGCGCTGACCGCCCTGGTGGCCGCTGTGGTACTGGGGGGCATCAAGCGCATCGCCACCGTCGCGACCGCTCTGGTGCCCACCATGGCGCTGGGCTATGTCGTGGCCTGCAGTGCTCTGCTGATGCTGAATTGGCAGGCGGTTCCTGACGCGTTTGCCCTGATCTTTGAGTCCGCCTTTAACCCGGTTGCGGCCGGTGGTGGCTTTGCCGGTGCTACCGTGATGATGGCGATCCAGTTTGGTATCGCCCGTGGGGTGTTCTCCAATGAAGCGGGTTTGGGCAGTGCGCCGATGGCGGCAGCGGCGGCCAAGACCGACTCCCCGGTGGAGCAGGGGCTGGTGTCGATGACCGGCCCACTGTTCGATACGCTGATCATCTGTACTCTGACCGGTCTGGCGCTGGTGATGAGCGGCGCTTGGCAGGGCGATGCCGCCGGTGCTGCGATGACTTCGGAGGCGTTCAACACCGCGCTCTCCTCCTTTATCGGCACCAAGATCATCACCCTGGCGCTGCTGTTCTTCGCCTTCACCACCATTCTGGGCTGGTGTTATTACGGTGAGCGGGCGGTGCTGTTCCTGGCGGGGGAGCGTGGTCGCTACCCCTATCGGGTGGTGTTTGTTGCCCTGGTCGCGGTGGGGGGTCTGCTGCACCTGGAGCTGATCTGGCTGCTGGCGGACGTGGTCAATGGTCTGATGGCGATCCCCAACCTGATCGCCCTGTTGCTGCTGCGCAAGGAGATCCTGGCGGACACCCGGGCTTATCTTGCTGCCCGGACTCACAAAGCGGCGGATCCTCAGCTGGCCTGACTTGAGGCAGGCAAAGCGCTTGATTACACTGGGGCTATGCGCAATTTGGAGCCCATGGCAATGTTGAAACGACTGCTTTGCCTGCTGTTTATGCTCGGCCTGGCCGGGTGTGTGACTGTCACGGATGCGGAGCCGGAGCCTGTCCGGGTCAGCGGTGTGATCACCTTTAAGGAGGCCACACTGTTGCCTGAGGGGTCCCGGGTGGTGGTGGCGATCATCGACGCCAAAACGCCGGGGGTGATCCTCACTCAGAAGGAGTTTGATGTCGGCAAGCTGCCGGTGCCCTTCTTCTTCTCTGTGCCGAAGGACATACTCGACAAGAAGGCGGAGTACGTCATCTGGGCCGCGGTTCGGGTCAATGGTCGACCGGTTCTGCAGACCTATGACCTCTATCCGGTGATCAACAACAAGGCTTTCAGCGCCGAAGTGATGTTGCAGCCCATCCGGGAAAACGCCCGCTAAGAAAACGCCCCGCAATGCGGGGCGTTGTTGTATCAGGGCCGAGGCTTAAGACATTCAAATCCGTCGGTGAGCCAGCGTCGGTAACGGCAGTTATAGCAGCTGACCAGCACCATATCGGTATGCTCATCTTCATCATCCGGGCCAAACTGTTCACAGGCGCGGGCAATCACCCGAACCTCATGGTAAGCGGAAAATCCTTTTGGGCAGTTCATCAGTAGTCTCGCAAATGGGGTTTCTGAGCGTTGATCCAGCGGGCACCATCTGCCACCACCAGCAGGGTATTGCAGTGGTTCCACCAAACGGTTTTCACCTTATCCAGCAGCTCAATGGGTGTGTCGGCTGGCAGCCGTTCGCCGCTGGGGGTTGAGATGGCGTCGATCTCCGGGTGGCGCAGCAGTTCTGCCACAGTGAGTCGGTCACCCTGTACCGCAAGCTTCCCTTTGCAGCGGCCATCCCTGCCACTTAATCGTAAGCCAACGCCCGCCAGTGCACCGATCACTCCGTCACCTCGCCCGCCATGTTCACTGAGGTGGATCCCCATCTCAAAGGCGAGTTGGTAGGCTTCCGCTTTGCTCAGTACCTGACGCTTGGCGGCCTGGCCAAACGCGATAAGCCGGGCCTGGTCAATGCGTTCCAGCGGTGCAATGCAGAGGCCGGGATCGGAGCCCGCAGCAGAGTGATTCAGCAGAAACTGCTGCGCCATGGCGGTGAGGCTGCCGTAGTGCTCAGGGCGCGTCATCAGCTCGAAGCACATAGCGCTGTTGTGAGAGGTGTAGGGGATGTCCGGGTGGACGTACAGCTGATGCCGGGTGATGCTGGAGCAGTGGCCCAAATCCTGCTCATGGATCTGGTCAATCAGCTCCTGGGCCAGCTCTCCGGTGCCCTTGGTGCCGATCTCGTCGGTGTCGTCGATGCAGAGGTACAGTTTCATTGGCAAAGCTCCTTGCCGGGCAGTCGGCTGGGGGGGATCAGTTGGTGATGTGCCAGGTGACGCAGCAGGGTGGGGACCATCAGGCAGGCCAGGGCGGCAAAGACGCAACCACCCAGCAGCTTCCAGCCTACCTGAATCACAATCACTTCATAGGCGGCGCTGGCCAGCATCAGTTCCATCGCGCCTTTGGCGGTCCAGGCCAGCACGCCAGCAAAGGCCACCACCATCGCCTGAAGCCGGTACCAGGGGGCGAAGGGGAGAGCGGTCAGGGCCAGCTCTACCGCGATGGCGGGCATCATAAACTTCAGCAACACCAGCGGGCCGCCCTTGCCAACGCCCAGCACCATCGCCAGCAAACCGGCGATCAGCCCGCAATAGAATACTGAGCCGCGCACGGGTACCAGACCGCGTGCCAGCAGCAGGGTGGTCATCAGAAAGAACATGGAGTGGCCGGTCAGACCAAGCTTGAAACGGAACACGGATTTCACCGCGACAAAGATCAGTGCCAGGGAGCCCAGCAGCAGGGCATCGTTCAGTGAGCGCGAATTCATAGAATCTCCTCAAATCGAGTCATCGGGCGGTCCTCCTGGTAGCCACGGCTGCGCAGCGCCAGGGCCTGTTGTTCGGTAAACCGCATCATCTGAACCAGCAGCGGCAGCAATACGGTTTGCCCCAGCTCCGCATAGCCCCGGGGACGCAGAAAGTCCCTGGCACTGAGGTGAGCTCCGCGCAGGCGGGCCAGCCGGAACAGCAAGCGGGTTTCATTCACCATGGTGGGCAGCAGTGCGAGTGCCGCCTGAAGCACGGTGGCATTGCGGCGGGAGAGCCAGGGGTCCAGTGCCCGGATAAGGGTCTGGCCCGGAGTGGACAGGTAAAACCAGAGCCCCGGCAGAATCCCAAGCAGGATGCGGACACTGACCAGTGCCGCTTCCGTCAGGCCGGCAGAGCCGAACTTGATGGCGTATACCGCTGAGATAAGCAGCCAGTTGGGCAGCATAAACAGCAGGGTCCGACGCAGTTGACGCGGCCCCTTAGGGGTGTGCCACAGCAGCAACAGCCAGGCCAGACCCAGCGGAGCGAGGAGATCCGTCGGGCCAGAGAGCCCCAGTAGAGTCAGCAACGGCACCGCCAGCAGTTTGGCTTGGGTCAGTCGAACCGGATCAGGCCGCCACATGCACACCTCCATGGGCAATCTCCCAGGCCAGGCCGGTATCCGGCAGGGGACGATGGCTGGCGATGATGATCGCCATGCCCTGCTGACACTGTTCCATCAGCAGGTGCCAGAGCCGCTGTTGCGCTTCGGAATCCAGCCCTGCCAGCGGGTCGTCCAGCAGCAGCAGGTCGGGGCGGGCCACCACCTGCGCCAACAGCGCCAGCAGGTGTTGCTGGCCATAAGAGAGATGAAGGGGAGAACGGTCTGCCAGCGCTTCCAGCCCCAGGCAGGCCAGCCAGCGCGGCAGGTCGCTGGCGGTCTGGCCGGAGCGGGAAAGACTAAAGGCAACCTCCTCGGCCACGGTGGCCGCAAACAGCTGACGGTCCGGACGCTGTAACAGACAGCCGACCCGGCCCCGGCTGCGCCCCACCGCTTTGCCAAGCAGGGAGACCTTGCCTTCCAGGCGATGTTCCAGCCCCGCCAGCGCCAGCAGCAGGGAGCTTTTGCCACTGCCGTTGTCGCCGCTCAGGGTCACGCACTGCCCCGCCCGCAGAGTCAGCTCGGGCAGCACCAGCAGCGGCGTCTCCTCGACCCTCAGCAACGCCTCCTCCATCTCAACCACACTGCTGCCGAGAGGAAGGGGAGGCCAGGGGGGAAGGGCGACCGGTTGGGTTTGGCCCAGGGAGAAGGTATGTGGTGCCAGCTCGGCGAACGCTTCACCATGGTGTTCGGCAATCACTATGGTCGTTCCCTGCGCTTTAAGGGCTTTGAGCGTAGCCAACACGCTGTCGAGTGCGGACGGATCCAGTTGTGCCCAGGGCTCGTCCAGCAGCAGCAAACGGGGCTGAGACACCAGTTGAGCCGCCAGCAGCAAGCGGTATTTCTGTCCCTGAGAAAGGTGAGCCACAGGGGTATCCAGGGGAATAGGCAGGCCCACCTGCTCCAGAGCGGCCTCAATCTGAGAACGCATCTGTGGTGGCGCAACGCCCAGATGTTCGAGCCAGAGGGCGACCTCGGGCCCAACCCGCTCTCGCATCAGCTGCAGGGCGGGATCCTGCATCACCAGGCCGATCCGCTCCGGGCGCTGAATCGTGCCTGAAGGGCTCTCCAGCAACCCGGCGATCTGCAGCAGCAGGGTGCTTTTTCCCGATCCGGTCGGGCCAGAGAGGAGCAGTACCTCTCCAGCCTCAAGATGGAGTGAGATCGACAGAGCCGGGTTGCCCCGGCTCAATTGCAGCTGGTCAAGGTGCAGCACGAATTACCACTGACCCTTCAACTGCATCAGCCACTGGCGGCCCGGTTGGGGCAGGGCACGGCTGGTTTCGTACAGCTCGTCGAATAGGTTGGTGACCGTGAACTGCCAGCTCAGACCGCCCCAGGGCAGGGGTTGGCTGACGCTCAGGTCCACCAGCAGGTAGTCGTCAACATCAAACTGCACGCCATCCTGGTAGTACACCTGATCCATCACGTACTGGGTATCGACCCGGCCGACCAGCTGCCAGGGCAGATAGGCGGTGACGTTGGCCTTCACCGTGTGTTTTGGGCGGTACTGCAGGGTGGTACGGTTCTGATCGTCCTCACCACGGTTTTGTGCGTCCAGGTAGCTGTAGCCCAGCATCCAGTTAACGGATTCAAACGCCTGGTTGTGCCAGCTGGTGTCCACACCGGTAAAACGGTAGTGCGCGTAGTTGCGCAATACGCCGTCGTCATCCTTCTCGATGTAGTTGTTCACGTCGCTGTAGTAGGCGCTGATCTCAAGGCGGTTCATGGCCCCCAGGAACTGGGTCAGCCCCAACTCGTAGTGTTCCGTGGTTTCCGGCTCCAGCTCGATACCGTCTGCGGCCTCGTACTGGTTCTCCAGGGTCGGATAACGGATCTTGCGGGCGCCGCTGACACTCAGCTTGGTGCTGTCGGTGACGTAGTAGTAACCGGAGCCCAGCAGACTGTGGCGCAGCTGGTCATCCAGATCGTTATCGTGAATGCCGCCACTGAGGGTCAGGCCACCCTGTTGGCTGGGCTGCCACTGGTATTCCACCAGCAGGGACTGGGTCATCTGTTCGCGCTTTTGTAGGGGATCGGATGCACCGCCGGTGCCGCCACCGGAACCGCCGCCAGTGCCGCCACCTGTACCGCCACCGGAACCGCCGCCCGTGCCACCGCCCGTGCCACCACCCGTGCCACCACTCGTGCCACCACCCGTGCCGCCCGCCAGCGCAGAGGCCGGGTTCAGATCTTGTTGCTCCGCGCGCCAGCGCTGTTGCTCCAGCAGGTAGGCGGTGGTCAGAAGGTGGGCATCCTGCTTCCACAGCCACTGCAGGTTCATCCCCTGGTTGGCCAGATGGATGTCGTTCTGTTCCAGAGCCTGGGCCAGGGTATCGTCGCTGTACTTGAGACGCTGCTCATCCTGATCGTGGTAGTAAAGGTAACCACGCAGCTCGTGATTCTCGGTCAGACGGTGGCTGCCACGGGCTTGCAGGCCAAAGCGCTCCTGATCCTCGATGCGTTCCACTTCACTCTTCTTGTGGTCCACTTGAATCGGGTTGCCCTTCTCCAGCGTGCCCCAGTTCGCGGTCAGGCCCAGTTGGGTGTCTTCGCTGACTTGCCAGTCAAACTCGCCCAACAGGCTGTGCTGCTCGAAATCACTGTTGTTACGGGTGCCGCCATCTTCCTGCTTGTCTGCTTCGAAATCGGAAGGCAGACGGAAACCGTCGCGGCCATAGCCCTGGTACTGCAACAGACCGGAGCGGGTCTCATCACCCAGGGCAACACCGGCACCGGCCTGCCAGGCGCCATCATTGCCGCCACCGGCATTGACGCTGAGGCCATGTCCGTCAAACCCTTTGCGGGTAATGATGTTGATCACGCCGCCGGCACCACCGGGTCCATACAGCAGGGAAGCGCCGCCGGTGACCACTTCAACCCGCTCGATCAGATTGACCGGCAGGGTCGCCGGGTCAAACTCGCCGTCGCTACCGTTGTTGTAGGGCACGCCGTTGATCAGGAAGGTGATGTGACGGGTCTTGAAGCCACGGCTTTCGATGCGGGCGGGCCCCTTGTTGGCCACACGGATATGCAGGCCGGGCACCTCCTGAAGCACCTGCTCCAGGCTTTGGGCACCGGAGAGCTCAATGTCGGAACGGCTCAGGGTGTACTGGGTTGCGGCTTCGCGCTGCGCGGTCGGTTGCTCACCGTGCACCACCACCACCTCGTCGATGCCGCCGGTGGAAACGGCCAGGGCGGGAAGGGGCAGTGCCATGGCCAGCAGAATGGGGTTGAGTCCAAATTTCAACATTCTGAAAATCCTCGAAATAATCGGCGGTATTTTGTTGAAGCCGGTTACCCGCCCGCAACGTCGCCTCGAAAGAATTCAGAGGTGGATCAACCACAAATCCCCTGTTCTGACTTTAGGGGGCTAATGTCCGAGTTGGTTTGGACAGAATGTCTCGCGTTTCGACAAAAAGCCCCACCTTGATGGACAAGATGGGGCAGGACAAAAAGTCGGCTTTTCAGTGAGTTCAGGGCACGTCGTGGCCGGTGGAGGCACGCCAGATCCGGAACCACTGCTCCCGGGTCAGTGTCAGGCGGCTGGCATCCACGGCCTGACGCAATCGCTCAATCCGGCCACTACCCAGAATGGGAAGGGGGCTGCAGGGCAGCGCCAGCAGCCAGGCCAGGGCAACCTGATCCACCCCCTGAGCGCCCACCTCTTCGCCCACTTTGGATAGCTCCAGTCGGACGCTACGCGCCTGAGGGTCAGTGGGGCTGAACAGCCGTCCTCCCCCCAGGCAGGACCAGGCCATGGGGCGGATCCGATGTTGCTGGAGGTGGTCCAGGGTACCGTCGTGCAGGGCGGTGAGCTGAAGAGGCGAGATCTCCACCTGGTTGGTGACCAGTGGGAAGGGCAGCCGGGACTGGAGCAGCTCAAACTGGGATGGCGTGAAATTGGAAACGCCAAAGTGCCGGACTTTGCCCGCGCGACGAAGTTGGGTAAAGGCTTCTGCGACCTCATCCGCCTGCATCAGCGGATCGGGCCGATGGATCAGCAGCAGATCCAGGTAATCGGTGCCCAGATGACTCAGGCTGGTGTCCACCTGAGTCAGAATATGGCCCACGCTGGTGTTGTAGTGGGGCAGGTCATAGCCCTTCTGACCCGGCAGGCAGATCCCGCATTTGGAGACAATCTGTATCTCATGGCGAATGGCCGGCTCCAGCGCCAGTGCTTCACCGAAGGCGGCTTCGCACTGGTAGTCGCCGTAGATGTCAGCGTGATCACAGCTGGAGATCCCTAACGCCAGGTGGGCCTTAAGAAAGTCCAGGCGTTGCTGCGGGGTCATTTTCCAGTCCAGCAATCGCCAGTAACCGGCAATAAAGCGGGACAGGTGCGGGCCATCGGGGTGGAGGGGAGTCAGTGGCATAACAACGTCCTGTTCAAGTCTAAAAACAACATTAAAACGTGAGGCAGATCATGATCGTCGCCGTGGTTACTTAATTGTTTCAGAGAGGTTGAGCGAGATCAAAGTTGGTGTTGGTCAAGATCGATAGGGTTGGCGCCAGAAGGTTACGGGAACCAACCCCATCTCACGCAATGGAGTGAATAAGATGAAAACCAAACTGCTGTCTCTCGCCCTGCTTTCCGCACTGTCTGCCCCTGCCTTGGCCCACGATGCCGGCGATTTTATTGTTCGTGTTGGCGCGGCAACGGTTGCTCCGAATGAAAGCTCTGAGGATGTTGCTACTCTGGGCGAGTTCGCGGTCGATGACAACACCCAGCTGGGTCTGAACTTCACCTATATGGTGACCAACAACTTCGGTGTGGAACTGCTGGCGGCCACCCCGTTCAGCCACGAAGTGACTCTGCCGGAAGCTGGCATCAATAAGCTGGCCAAGGTGAAGCACCTGCCGCCGACCCTGATGGCTCAGTACTACTTCGGCTCCGGCAACCTGCGCCCCTACATCGGTGCCGGTGTGAACATGACCGTGTTCTTCGATGAGAAGTTCACCGATGACCTGGGTGGCGCAGTGAGCGACCTGGATGTGGATACCTCCTTTGGTCTGGCCGGTCAGGTGGGTATCGATTACAAGCTGAACGACCAGTGGCTGGTGAATGCCTCCGTCTGGTATATCGATATCGGCACCGACGTGAACTTTAAGCTTGGCGGCGACCAGACATCCATCAAGACCGACATCGACCCGTGGGTTTACATGGTATCCGTGGGTTACACCTTCTAAGGCCAGCCTTAGACACAAAAAAGCCACCCTCCGGGGTGGCTTTTTGTTGGACGGTATTCAGCCCTTGTACTTGCGCTTGTTGTAGATGAATTCCGGCAACATCGCGGTCAGCCAGCTGATCACACGCCAGCGGCGGGTAACATAAACCGTATGCTTGGCCTTCTTCATTGCCCGCACGCACTGGCCGGCGATCTTGGGCAGAGAGGCGCTCCAGTGCTTGCTGCCGCGTCCCTGCATTTTGTCCAGGTAACCCATGCGCAGGTCGGTGATGGTTACCGGCAGCTTCAGTCGTTGAGCGTGCAGACGCAGCCCTTGCAGATAGTTCTGCTGATACGACTTGGAGGCGTGGAACGCCACTTGCGGTCCGCCACGCTCACCGGCGATGGAGGTCAGCGCCGCCAGTTGACCGTACTTCTGCGCCACCATCTTATTGAAGGCGGCATTGGCCAGGGCAGTAAAGCCGGTGACATTGATGTCGACGATGGTTTTGTCCAACTGCCAAGGTAACTGCAGGTCCAGCCCGCTGGCGGCGGTGTTGATCACCACCAGTGCGGCGCCATCCAGCTTTTCCCATAAGGCATCAAATGCCGCTCGGGAGGCGTCGGGGTTGGTGATGTCGATGGCCACCAGTTCGGTTTGCGGACCCAGTTGCTCCGCCAGTGGGGCGAGAGCCTCGATATCGGCGGCCATCAGCCCCAGGCGAACATTGTCTTTCGCCAGCTCGAGAGCCAGAGCGTGGGACAGACCGGAGTTGGCACCGATAAGAATGGCGCTTAGTTGACTCATAAAAAAAGAAACTCTTTAGGGGTATCGCTCGATTCTAGAGAGGCCGAAGGAGGCTCACAAGGACAGAGTCGACACTTTAGTGAAGCTGTCCGGACTTGTGGACGTCCGGATGTCCTGATATAACTGGCCAGGTACGCTTAAGGAGAAGAGCCCATGCCGGTCAAGGTGCCAGACAGTCTGCCCGCGTCAGCCATTTTGCGCGGAGAAAACATCTTTGTGATGTCCGAATCCCGGGCGGAAGCGCAGAACATCCGGCCATTGAAGCTGCTTATCCTCAACCTGATGCCCAACAAGATTGAGACCGAGACCCAACTGCTGCGCCTGTTGGGCAACAGCCCGCTGCAGGTGGATGTGGAACTGCTCCGTATCCACAACCGCCCCTCAAAGCACACGCCTTGCGACCATATGAACGCCTTCTACCGCGATTTTGACGAGGTAAAGGGCAACAACTACGACGGCCTTATCATCACCGGGGCCCCGCTGGGGGATCTGGAGTTTGAAGAGGTGGCTTACTGGGACGAGATCCGAGCCATCATCGATTGGTCACAGCAGCACGCCACCTCGGTGCTGTTCCTGTGCTGGGCCGCACATGCGGCGTTTTATCACCTCTACGGCATCAAGCGCTATCTGCGGGATACCAAGATCTCCGGGGTGTTTGAGCACCGCCGCGTTCATGAGCACGTGCCGCTCCTTCGCGGTTTTGACGACGAGTTCTGGGTACCGCACTCCCGCTATGCCCAGGTCTCGATGGATCAGCTTAAGGCCCATCCCCAGCTGATAGTACTGGCAGAATCCGATGTGGCGGGGGCTTACCTGGTGGTGGACCGAAACAACCGCAACCTGTTTGTGACTGGCCATCCGGAGTACACGCGCACGACCTTGCAGGATGAGTATCGCCGGGATCTGGCGGCGGGCCTGACCCCCAAGGTACCTGATAACTACTATCCGGAAGATGACCCCACCCGTAAGCCGCACGCAAGCTGGCACTCCCACGGTGCCCTGCTGTTCAGTAACTGGCTTAACTACTACGTCTACCAGCAGACGCCGTTCGATCTCTCCGACATGGAGGGGATGACTCCCTGGGAGTGATCAGAAGGGCATTCGGGTGGTCCCCTTCGGCAGATGCCAGAACCGCTTGTCGGCGATGGCGTACTGCCACACCGGATAGAGCAGCACCAGCACCACACCGAAATGCACCAACAGTGGCAGAAGGGCAACGGGATCCGGATTGTCGAGCCACACCATAAAGCCCATCACCAGAGAAAACTGGCAAGTAACGAACAATAGGGCGGCGCAGCCAATGGCAAACCAGCGCGGCACAATCGGATAGTGATAGGCGAAACCGAAGGCGGGCAGTAACAGCAAGCCTCCACACCAGACGACCAGCCACTGCAACATGGTCAGCCCCCCGGTAAACAGCCAAACCAGCAACTGGCTGCCCATCACGGCCGCCACCAGGGCAATCATCACGCGCCAGAACAGCATCGGCACCTCCCCCATATTAGGTGTTATCTCCTTCTATCAAATGGCTTTTTTTTCGGCAAGCGTGGGCGATGCCTTGTTTAATCCAGATCATGCCGGTGAAAAAAATGGCGACCGTAAAGGCCGCCATTGATTGGAAGAGTATGGGGCTCAGAAATCGTAGGAGAGCTTCAGATAGTAAAAGCCGCCATTGAGCCCAACCGGGGCCGTAGCGGGATAGCGTGCGCCCGCGACGCCCTGCCAGGGGTGTTCATCAGCCCGTTGATCCAGCAGGTTCTGTGCGCCCACGGAAGCGACGATTTGATCAGCGATCGGATAGCTCACCTCCGCATCCACAGTCCAAGCGTCGCTGCCTTCAATCGGGAAGATCTCCGAGTCGAGATGATCCTCAAAGTAGGCGCCGAAGTAGTTCAGACGCACCACCCCATCCCACTTGGCGACCTTGTGGTTTACCGACAGGCTGCCTTTGTGTTGTGGCAGGTTTTCCTCCAGCAGACGCACCTTGGTGACGCTGATGTTCTCCGGGTTGAAATCGGTCACCTCGGTCTGGTTCCAGTTGTAGGCGAGGGCGAAGCCGGTGTCGCCCCAATCGCTGCTCAGCCGGTAGTTCGCCACCAGATCAACCCCCTGGGTGGTGGTGTCGAAGTCGTTGGTAAAGTAACGCACGCTGTTGAAGCTGCTGGCGTCCAGGATGCCCTGGTCGAGCAGTGCCTGGATCTCAGCCTCGCTCAGTGTCAGCGGCGAGGTTTGGCTGATCCGGTCCTGCACCTCGATATGGTAGTAATCCAGGGTGACATACAGGTCACCCAGGGTGGCTACAGTGCCCAGGGTGTAGCTGAACGATTCCTCAGGCTCCAGTGGTTTACCCCCTTTCTGCACCGAAATCGGGTTGGTCGGAGGCAGAGTGGCCTGGTCCTGCAGGCCGATGGCGGAGAACTGAGTAGTGACATTGCGGACATTTTCCTGGCCCACGGTGGGGGCACGGAAACCCGTATTGACGCTGCCACGCAGCTTGAATTCATCGGTCAGATCCCACAGGGCGGAGAGCTTGCCGTTGGTGGTGTCACCAAAGCTCTGGTAGTTCTCGTAACGCAGTGCCGCGGCGAGCAACAGGCTGTCGCCGATGCTTTTCTCGATATCGGTATAGAGGGCGATGTTCTCCCGGCTGTGTGAGCCCTGGTCACGGGGCTGGATGCCAGGGAAGCCGTTTGAACCGATGCTGAATCCTTGTGACGCCAGGGGACCGATGGTCCAGGAGGCCGGGTCACCGGCGTAGATTTCAAAGGTCTCCTTACGGTACTCCCCACCGAATGAGAGCACCCAGGTATCCATGGGGTAGGAGAAGTCGGCGTTAACGCCATTCTCAATCTGCACATAGCGGCCTGGATTAAAGCGGGTGGGGGAGTTCGGCCCCATTGAAGCGTTCACCGTGTTGTTGATAAAGAAGTCCACTTCATTGCGGCCCACTCCGGCGCTGAAGTCGTAAAGCAGACCGGAAGCCCACTCGCCCTTGACCCCGGCGGTCAGGGAGAGGTCCAGCATGTCGCCGCCAAAACTTGGGGTAAACCCGCCGGGGAACCGCTCATAGAAGCTGAAACAGTCGGGGTCAGCGATAAGCTGAGCCAGCGCGTCCGGGTCGGGCACATCGTTGATGATGGGCACCACAGGACAGTGGCCCGATGCCCCGCCGGTGAGATCCCCCACCAGCAGGGTTTCGCCGCCATCAGCGGAGAAGACGCCACCACGGGTGTTGGGATTACGGAAGTAGAAGCCGCCGGTGGCGGTGCGCTCCGCCCAGTTGCCAAACAGGTAGGCATCGCTGCTGTCGCTGAGAGCAAGGCCGGCATTCAGGAACAGTTTGAAGTCCCGGTCAATCTCCGGTGAGCCCCACACCTGTGCCGGGTTGGCAACGGCACTGTTGCCTGTTGCGATCAATGCAGCGGCATCGTCACGCTGCACCGAGCGGCTGGTGGGCTTGGCGGTTTTGTATTCGGCACTGACATTGATAAAGCCCTGATCCGTCAGCGGCAAACCCAGATTGCCTGCCAGGTTCAGGGTATCCCCATCCCCCTCGTAGTATTTACCGTATCGGGCCTGCACCGTGCCGCCCTGGTCGCTGTCCTTGAGCACAAAGTTGATCACGCCAGCAATGGCGTCAGAGCCATACTGGGCGGCAGCACCGTCCCGCAACACCTCCACCTGTTTCAGCGCAATCGAGGGGATAACCGACACATCCGTGGCCTGGGAGCCGTCGGAGATCCCGCCACCGAGAAAAGTGATGACCGCCGAGCGGTGACGTCGTTTTCCGTTCACCAGTACCAGGGTGCTGTCCGGTGACAGCCCCCTCAGGTTAGCGGGGCGCACCAGTGTGGCGGCGTCGGAGATGGGCTGGGCGTTGACGTTATAGGAGGGGACCACTTTGGTCAGCAGGTCATCCATATCGGTTGCCCCCTGACGTTCAAACTCCTCCTCGCCGATGATATCGACCGGTACCGGAGAGTCGTCCACGGAGCGGGGCATGGCCCGGGTGCCGACCACGGCGATCCGTTCGACACGATTGTCTTCTTCGGCCCATACCGTCGTTGGCGTTGCGGAGAGGGGGGCAGAGATAGCCACGGCCAATGCCGTGCACTGCAGCGGTTTCGTCATAGTCGCTTCCTTGTGAAGTAGGGTTGTGATGCCGCTTTTCCCGAATACCGCTGGGAGGCACTGGATGTAATGGCGGGGCAGTACGCCCGGCGATTTCAACCTATCCCGTTGAACTTTGAAGGGGCAATGGCGCAGGAGGGCTGTCTGGTAAGGCGTGTGTAAGTAACGTGGCGTCAGTGAACCATGGCCGCCAGGGCAATCAGCTGCTCGCGGATGCGATCCTGGGTCGCGCGCTCTTTCAGCTTTCCCTGTTCGTCAAAGGCAAGGTGGGCACCGCTGATCATGATCTCGGGCCGATTCAGCACCCAGGCGTTTAAGCACACCAACACCTGGCGCAGATGGTACTGACAGCGGGCGGTACCCAGTCGGCCTGGACTGGCCCCCATGATGGCGACCGGCTTGTTATTGAACCCCTGTTGGTTGAAGCGGGAGAGCCAATCGATGGCGTTCTTCAGGGGAGCGGGGATGGAGTAGTTGTACTCCGGGGTGATGATCAGCACCGCGTCGCTGGCACACAGTTGCTGATGCAGGTTGGTGGCTGCATCGGGAAAGCCGACGCTCTCAATGTCGGCGTTATAGAGGGGAAGGCCGCTGATCTCCGCAACCCGAAACTCCAGATGGTCAGGGGCAAGATCCAGCGCGTTAAGCATCAACTGCCGGTTGAGCGAATCGCGGCGCAAGCTGCCGCAGATCGCCAGGACGGAAATCGACTCCATGCTTCTGTTTCTCTTAACGGGATATTCCTTGAGTGTAGATTTTCCGGCGCATTCCGCCGTTAAGCCGTGTCATACCGCCGGGGGTTCCGCCAAAGCCGACAATCCCCAATTGGTGATGCATTGCGATGGCGCCATAGCCAATGGTTATCAGCTGGTCCTATCACCTTGAGAAATCGGGGATCCGCCACTTAATTGAAGAGGCATCCGCCGTTGGGGGCGGTTCTTTTCCCCAACTTCGCCGATCTGGTAGGAGGAGTGGCACTTTGCCATGGTCCTGTCATTTGTCGGCGGGAAAGTGGGTGACGGTGGGCCCACCAAGCCCGCTCCCAGGGGCGTTGGTGTGGTTTTTCCACCTTTTGGCTCGAGGCTTTTGACGTGGATGTTTGGCCAGAAACTTTACGTTGCCGTAAACGTCAAAACTACAGTAATCTTTGTAACAGTCGCATGACATTGGAGAGTAAATATGGCTAAGGAACAGGCGATCGTGATTGCCGCCGCCACCCGCACCCCCATGGGAGGCTTTCAGGGCAGCTTGAGCAGCGTCCCCGCATCCGACCTGGCTGCCACCGCCATCAAGGCCGCCCTGGCGCAGGCCGGTCTGGCCGGTGAGCAGGTGGATGAAGTGCTGATGGGTTGTGTGCTGCCTGCCGGTCAGGGCCAGGCCCCGGCCCGACAGGCCACCCTTAAGGCGGAACTGCCTTTGGCGGTCGGTGCCACCACCGTCAACAAGGTGTGTGGCTCCGGCATGAAGACCGTGATGATGGCCCATGACCTGATCAAAGCGCAAAGCGCCGAAGTGGTGCTGGCTGGCGGTATGGAAAGCATGTCCCTTGCCCCTTATATGCTGGACAAGGCCCGCGCCGGTTACCGCATGGGTCACGGCAAGGTGCTGGATCACATGTTCCTGGATGGCCTGGAAGACGCCTACACCGGTAAAGCGATGGGCACATTTGCCCAGGCAACCGCCGACAGCTACGGCCTGACCCGCGAGCAGATGGACAACTACGCGCTGGAAAGCCTTTCCCGCGCCAACGCCGCGATTGAATCCGGCGCCTTTACGGCGGAGATCACCCCGGTGACCCTGCAAACCCGCAAGGGAGAGTTGACCATCAGCGTGGATGAGCAGCCCGGTAACGCCCGCCCCGAGAAGATCCCGTCACTGCGTCCCGCCTTTGCCAAAGAGGGCACCATTACGGCCGCCAACTCCAGCTCCATCTCCGACGGCGCCGCTGCCCTGGTGGTGACCTCTGAAGCCTATGCCGAGGCCAATGGCCTGCCGGTTCTGGCCCGTATCGTGGGTCACAGCACCCATGCTCAGGAGCCCGGCGAGTTCACCATCGCGCCCATTGGCGCCGTCACTAAGCTGCTGAACAAGCTGGAGTGGACCAGCAACGATGTGGACCTGTGGGAGATCAACGAGGCGTTTGCCATGGTCACCATGCTGGCGATTCAGGAACTTGGCCTCGACCACGGCAAAGTGAACGTCAACGGAGGCGCCTGTGCATTGGGTCATCCGATTGGCTGCTCCGGTGCCCGGGTGATCGTCACCCTGATCCACGCCCTCAAGGCCCGTGGCCTGAAACGCGGTGTTGCCAGCCTCTGTATTGGCGGCGGCGAAGCGACCGCACTGGCGGTGGAACTGCCTTAATCAACTGACACTGCCGCCGACCCAATAACAACAACTCTGGTCGGCGGCTTGGTTTTATCTGGGAGAAGCAACACCATGACAGAACAAGTACATCATCTGATCGGCGGCGAATATCTGACCGGTCAGGGCACTGACACCATTAACGTCACCAACCCCGCCAACAACCAGCCGATCGCTCAACTCAACGTGGCTACTGCTGCCGAGGTCAATCAGGCGGTGGCTGCTGCCAAGGCCGCTCAGCGTGAGTGGAAAGAGGTGGCGGTTTCCGAGCGCGCTCGCGTGATGCTGCGTTACCAGCACCTGCTCAAGACCCATCATGATGAGTTGGCCACCATTCTGGCCAAGGAGACCGGCAAAACCTTTGAGGATGCCAAGGGCGATGTGTGGCGGGGCATTGAGGTGGTGGAACAGGCCGCCAATATTGCCAGCATGATGATGGGCGAGACGGTGGAAAACGTGGCTCGCGGCATCGACAGCTACAGCTACATTCAGCCGCTGGGCGTGTGTGTGGGCATCACCCCGTTTAACTTCCCCGCCATGATCCCCCTGTGGATGTTCCCGATGGCGATCGCCTGCGGTAACGGCTTTGTGCTCAAGCCCTCCGAGCAGGACCCGATGACCCCGATGCGTCTGGCGGAACTGTTTGAACAGGCCGGCGCGCCCAAGGGGCTGCTCAATGTGGTTCACGGCACCAAGGATGCGGTGGATCAACTGTTGACCCATCAGGACGTTAAGGCGATCTCCTTTGTGGGCTCGGTGCCTGTCGGTCAGTACATCTACAAGACCGGCACCGAGAACATGAAGCGGGTACAGGCGTTCGCCGGTGCCAAGAACCACATGGTGATCATGCCTGACGCAGACAAGCAGACGGTGATCAACCAACTGGTGGGTGCCTCTGTGGGCGCTGCCGGTCAGCGCTGCATGGCGATCTCTGTGGCGGTCTTTGTGGGCAACACCAAAGAGTGGGTCCCGGAAGTGGCCGAGGCGGTTGCCAAGGTGCGTCCCGGCCTGTGGGATGATCCGGATGCCGGTTACGGCCCGCTGATCAACCCGGCAGCCAAAGCCCGGGTGCTGGAGCTGATCCAGTCCGGCAAGGATGAGGGCGCCAACTGCCTGGTGGACGGTTCCGACTTCACCGTTCCGGGCCATGAGTCTGGCAACTGGGTTGGCCCGACCGTGTTCTCCGGTGTGACCCCTGAGATGCGCATCTATAAAGAGGAGATCTTCGGCCCGGTACTCTCCTGCACCGAGGTGGACACCCTCGCTGACGCCATCGCGCTGGTGAACGCCAACCCCTTCGGTAACGGCACCTCCATCTTTACCAACTCCGGGGCTGCGGCCCGCAAGTACCAGCATGAGATTGAAGTGGGCCAGGTTGGGATCAACATCCCGATTCCGGTGCCGCTGCCCTTCTTCTCCTTTACCGGCTGGAAGAACTCCTTCTATGGCGACCTGCACGCCTACGGCAAGCAGGCGGTGCGCTTCTACACCGAGACCAAGACGGTAACGGCCCGCTGGCCGGAATCCGGGATTGTGGAAGGTCAGAACCTGACCATCGCCCTGAAGTAAGGAGAGCGGCATGAACTTTAACCTGACTGAAGACCAACAGGCCTTTATCGACGCCGCGCGCCAGTTTGCCGAAGCGGAGCTGGCCCCCTTTGCCGCAGAGTGGGATGAGAAGCACCACTTCCCGAAGGACGTGATTCAGCGTGCTGGTGAGCTGGGCTTCTGCAGCCTCTATACCCCGGAAGATGCCGGTGGCCTGGGCCTGCCCCGCCTCGACAGCGCACTGATCTTCGAGGAACTGGCCAAGGGCTGTACCGCCACCACGGCGATGATCACCATCCACAATATGGCCACCTGGATGGTGGCCAGCTGGGGCACGGAACAACTCAAGTCTGAGTGGTGTCCGGAGCTGGTGACCGGCGAAAAACTGGCTTCCTACTGTCTGACTGAACCGGGCGCCGGTTCTGACGCCGCGAGCCTGCGTACCAAGGCGGTTCGGGAAGGGGACGAGTACGTCATCAACGGCAGCAAGATGTTCATCTCCGGTGCGGGCGCCACTGAACTGATGGTGGTGATGTGCCGCACCGGCGAGGATGGCCCGAAAGGGATCTCCGCCATTGCGGTGCCCGCCGATGCACAGGGGATCAGCTACGGTAAGCCAGAGGACAAGATGGGCTGGAATGCCCAGCCAACCCGCCTGGTGACCTTTGAGAATGTGCGGGTGCCGGTAACCAACCTGCTGGGTGAAGAGGGACAGGGCTTCACTTTCGCCATGAAGGGTCTGGATGGCGGTCGCATCAATATTGCCGCCTGTTCACTGGGTACCGCACAGGCGGCCCTGGAGCGTGCGCAGCAGTACATGACGGAGCGCAAGCAGTTTGGTAAGCCGTTGGCGGCGTTCCAGGCACTGCAGTTCAAGCTGGCGGACATGGCCACGGAACTGGTGGCAGCGCGGCAGATGGTCCGTCTGGCGGCATTCAAGCTGGACAGCAATGACCCGGAGAAAACCGCCTACTGCGCCATGGCCAAGCGCTTTGCCACTGACGTGGGCTTCACCGTCTGTAACGAAGCGCTGCAGATCCATGGCGGTTACGGTTACATCCGGGAGTACCCGCTTGAGCGCCATGTTCGTGATGTTCGGGTGCATCAGATCCTGGAGGGCACCAACGAGATCATGCGTCTGATCGTGGCCCGCCGTCTGCTGGATGAGCACGCCGGCGAGATCCTCTGAGTTCATTGAACGGGGCCGTTATCGGCCCCGCTGCAATACAACAGGAAGCTTTTGAGATGGAATTTATCAAGCTGGAGCAGCGTGGCCACACCGCGCTGGTCACCATCAACAACCCGCCCGCCAACACCTGGACCGAGCAGAGCCTGGGTGAACTGAAAACCCTGGTGGAGGAACTGAACGCCAACCGGGAAATCTACGCGCTGGTGCTCACCGGAGAGGGGGAGAAATTCTTCTCCGCCGGGGCGGACCTCAAACTGTTCGCCGAGGGCGATAAAGCCGTTGCCGTAACCATGGCTCGTCGATTTGGCCAGGCCTTTGAAGCCCTTTCCGCCTTCCGGGGCGTTTCCATTGCCGCCATCAACGGCTACGCCATGGGGGGTGGGCTGGAAGTGGCGCTGGCTTGTGATATCCGCATCGCGGAGAGCCAGGCGCAGATGGCGTTGCCGGAAGCCACCGTTGGCCTGCTGCCCTGTGCTGGTGGCACCCAGAACCTGACCGCGCTGGTGGGTGAGGGCTGGGCCAAGCGGATGATCCTCTGTGGTGAGCGTGTGGATGCGGCACAGGCCGAGAAGATCGGCTTGGTTGAGCAGGTGGTCGGCACTGGCACCGCCGTGGAGGTGGCCCTGGCCCTGGCGGAAAAGGTGGGCAAGCAAAGCCCGGTGGCGGTCGCTGCCTGCAAAACCTTGATTCAGGCCGGTCGCGAGATGCCTCGCGGTCAGGCACTGGGCATCGAGCGGGAGCTGTTTGTGGACCTGTTCGACAGCGAAGATCAAAAAGAAGGGGTACAGGCGTTTCTGGAGAAGCGCCGTGCCGAATGGAAGAACCGATAGGAGAGACCACCACGATGACAGCGCCAGTGCTTTTTTCCGTTCTGACTGCGGATAACGGACGCCAGATTGGTGTGGCCACCCTGAACAGCGAGAAGTCGCTGAATGCCCTCTCTCTGGAGATGGTGGACCAACTTCAGGCTCAACTGCAGAGCTGGCAGGAGGATGAGGCCATCGTCTGCGTCTGGCTGCAGGGTGCCGGTGAGAAGGCGTTCTGTGCGGGCGGCGACATTCGCGCCATGCACCAAGCCGCATCGGAGCATCCCGGTGAGCAGACTCCGGAAGTGGAGGCGTTCTTTACCCGGGAATACCGCCTGGACTACCTGATCCATCGCTATGCCAAGCCTGTTATCGTCTGGGGCAGCGGCATTGTGATGGGGGGCGGTCTGGGCCTGATGGCGGGTGCCAGCCACCGGTTGGTGACCGAAACCTCCCGCATCGCCATGCCGGAGATCACCATCGGACTCTATCCGGATGTGGGGGGCACCTGGTTCCTCAACCGCATGCCGGGCCACTGTGGTCGCTTCCTGGGGTTGACCGGCTACAGCATGAACGGCGCCGATGTCCGCTACGTTGGGCTGGCGGATCATCTGGTCTCCAGCGAGCGCCGGGACAACCTGCTGCAATCCCTACTGACCCTGGGTTGGCAGGAGGATCCCCGCGCCAACCATGACCTGCTCAGCGGTTACCTGCGTGGCATTGAGGAGCAGGACCTGCCACAGATGCCGCACAGCACACTGCACGAATCCCAGGCCCTGATCGATGAACTGATGGCGGGCAGCAGCCTGGAGTTGATCGCGGAGCGAATGGCGGCTCTGGATACGGAAGATAAGTGGTTGGCGCGTGCCCGTAAGAGCTTCCTGGCGGGCAGCCCCATTACCGCGCATCTGGTTTGGCACCAGCTCACTTGTTGCGGAGATCTGCCGCTGGAAACCGTATTCCAGCGGGAGCTGATCTGGTCTGTGCGCTGTGCGGAACTGGGGGATTTTGTGGAGGGCGTTCGGGCTCTCCTGATCGACAAGGATGGGCAACCCCAGTGGCGCTATCACGACATTGCGTCGGTACCTGCCTCACTGATGGCCCAGATGTTAACCAGCCCATGGGATACCCATCCCCTGGCCGACCTGACGGAGACCCAATCATGACCACCATCGCCTTTATCGGTTTGGGAAATATGGGCGGGCCGATGGCTCGCAACTTGGTAAAAGCCGGTCGCAGCGTTCGCGTATTTGACCTGAACCAGGAAGCGGTACACGCGCTGGCGGAAGCGGGCGCCTTCGCCTGTCACAGCGTCTGTGGCGCCGTGGCCGGAGCGGACGTGGTGATCACCATGTTGCCGGCGGGCAAGCATGTGCGCAGCCTCTACCTCGGTGAGGAGGGGATCATCAATACCGTCGCCAGCGACACCTTGTTGATCGACTGCTCAACCATCGATGCGGCCAGTGCCGTGACGGTCGCAGAAGCGGCAGCGGCCAAAGGGCTGGAGTTCGTGGATGCGCCGGTTTCCGGTGGTACCGCCGGTGCGGCAGCGGGAACACTGACCTTTATCTGCGGCGGCAGCGATGCCGGATATGAAGCGGCAAAGCCGGTGCTGGAACAGATGGGCGCCAACATCTTTCATGCTGGCGGACCGGGGGCGGGCCAGGTCGCGAAGATCTGCAACAACATGCTGCTCTCCGTACTGATGGTGGGCACCAGTGAAGCGTTGCAACTGGGTCGTCATCATGGTCTGGATCCCAAGGTGCTCTCGGAAATCATGAAGGTCAGCTCCGGTGGTAACTGGACCCTGGAGAAGTACAACCCCTGCCCGGGGGTGATGGAAGCGACTCCGGCCAGCAATGGCTACCAGGGAGGCTTTATGGTGGACCTGATGGCCAAGGATCTCGGCCTGGCGATGGAGACCGCGACTCAAAGTGGCAGCGCCACACCAATGGGGGCGCTGGCTACCAGCCTGTATCGGATGCACGCGGCGGCGGGTAACGGCAAGCGGGATTTCTCCAGCATCTTCGAACAGTTTGAAAAGGACGCCTGATCTCAGGCGAGGTAACGGATATGGAACTTACCAATAAGATCGTCGCCATCACCGGCGGAGCCCAGGGTTTGGGACTGGCGATGGCACAGCGACTGGGTCGCCAGGGGGCGCGTCTGGCGCTGCTGGACATCAATGGCGAACAGCTGGAAAGTGCGGTTAGCACCCTGGCCGCTGAAGGCATTGAAGCCCGCTGCTACACCCTGGACATCACCAGCGAGTCTCAGGTGGAAGGGGCCTTTGATGCCATCCGCCGGGATTTTGGCGCTCTGGATGTGCTGATTAATAACGCCGGTCTGTTGCGGGATGGCCTGTTGATCAAAGCGAAAGAGGGCAAGGTCAGCGACAAGATGTCCCTGGCTCAGTTCCAGTCAGTGATCGATGTGAACCTGACCGGCACTTTCCTCTGTGGTCGGGAGGCGGCCGCCCTGATGATTGAGTCCGGCCATGCCGGGGTGATCATCAACATCTCCTCTCTGGCACGCTCCGGCAATATGGGGCAGACCAACTACTCCGCCTCCAAGGCGGGTGTGGTGGCGATGACCGTTTCCTGGGCGAAAGAACTGGCCCGCTTTGGCATTCGGACCGGCGCCGTTGCGCCTGGTGTCATTGCCACCGACATGACCGCGGCCATGAAACCGGAAGCGCTGGAACGCCTTGAGAAGATGGTTCCGGTAGGGCGCCTTGGCCAGCCGGATGAGGTGGCGCACGCCGTGGAGTTCATTTTGGCCAACGACTACTTCAGTGGTCGGGTGGTGGAGGTGGATGGCGGCATTCGCCTCTGAGCTGTATCGCCCTTGTTAAAGCCAGCGCACCGCGCTGGCTTTTTTTGTGTTCAAAAGGTTGCTGACGGATCAATAAAAATGCTTTTGGATCAGCAGGTTGTTAAAAAGATCAAAAAAGCGTTAAAGCAAAGTTTGGGGTGGGCGATAAACAGGTTGAGTGTTTGATATGGCCGGCACCGCACAAGGGAAGGCCGAACAGCGAAAGAGGACCTTAAGTTATGGCCATCACCGTAAATACCAACGTCACTTCCATGACGGCTCAACGTAACCTGAACGCTTCCAGCGCCAATATGCAGCAATCCATGGAGCGTCTCTCTTCAGGTCTGCGTATTAACTCCGCCAAGGATGACGCTGCGGGCCTGCAGATCTCCAACCGTTTGACCTCCCAGGTACGAGGCCTGGACGTGGCAATGCGTAACGCCAACGACGGCATCTCCATTGCCCAGACTGCTGAAGGCGCCATGCAGGAATCCACCAACATCCTGCAGCGTATGCGTGACCTCTCCCTGCAGTCCGCCAACGGCTCCAACTCCGCCGATGACCGTGCAGCCATGCAGAAAGAGATCACCGCTCTGCAGACTGAGCTGACCCGTATCGCCGAAACCACCTCCTTCGGTGGCCAGAACCTGCTGAACGGCAGCTACGGTAGCCAGAACTTCCAGGTGGGTGCCAACGCCAACGAAACCATTGGCATCACTTTGGGCGACGTATCCGCCAATGCCATCGGCGCCAACACCATCTCCGGTGCCGGTACCGTCTTCGGTACTGCTACTACTGCGGGTGCCTTTGCCGGTGTGTCTGCCAACGGCAACCTGATTGTTAACGGTTCCAACGGTAAAGCGGACATCGCCCTGACCGCTGGTGACACCGCTACTGTTGTGGCTGATGCCATCAATGCGGCAGGTACCGGTGTGAAGGCGGAAGCTTCCGTCAGCACCACCATCGCGAACCTGACCGCCGATTCTGACGCTACTCTGACTGTCGGCACCGATACCTTTGACCTGGCCAACTACGCCGGTTCCACCAAGTTCCTGGCTGAAGACCTTGCCAAAGCCGGTTACGATGCGGTTTACGACAGCGCGACTGACTCCATCAGCCTGACCGCGAACAACGTGGACGGTGTGGGTGTGAGCGGCGGTACCGCCGGTTCTGTTGACTTCAATGGTGCCAACGTGGCTGCTGGTGCGGATTCCGAAGTGAACGCCAGCATCACTCTGACCTCCGCTGAGTCCTTCACTCTGGGCGGTACTCTGCAGGGTGAGATCACCAGCGGCGCGACCTCCAACCTGGATGACGTGGCCTCCATCGACATCTCCAGTGCTGCTGGCGCCCAGAACGCCATCGCCGTAATCGATGCGGCCATCGGTGGTATCGATTCCCAGCGTGCTGACCTGGGTGCGGTGCAGAACCGTCTGAGCCACACCATCAACAATCTGGGTAACATTCAGACCAACGTGGCTGACGCCCGCGGTCGTATCCAGGATGTGGACTTCGCCAAGGAGACCGCAGAGATGACCAAGCAGCAGGTGCTGCAGCAATCTGGTTCCGCCATGCTGGCGCAGGCCAACCAGATCCCGCAGCTGGCCCTGTCCCTGCTGTAAAACGGATTGGGGGCGCAGCCCCCTCTCTCCTCAGACAGAGCACACCGCTTTCCCTTACAGCTGGCCGTGTGAACTGGGTGAGAAGTCGACTTCGGTCGATGCCAAAAAACGGAAGGCGATTGCCTTTCGTTTTTCTGTTGCGTGTTGGTAAAAATCGTAGCGCTGAATATGGTTTGGTTTTTTGTTGGTTTTTGGGTGGTTAAGCAAAGGTAAAAGTGGCGATTTTTTAAGGTTTTTTCCTTAAGGGCCTATTCCTCGGGCCGAAACAGCGGGTGTAAGGGAAAGCGGTGCGGTAAAGCACTGAAAATCGATGAGTTACATCGTTGAATCTGTACTGAGGAAGACCATCCATGGCAATCACAGTAAACACTAACGTCACTTCCATGACGGCACAGCGCAATCTGAACAGCGCCAGTTCCAGCATGCAAACCTCCATGGAGCGTCTCTCCTCCGGTTTGCGCATCAACTCTGCCAAAGACGATGCGGCAGGCCTGCAGATCTCCAACCGTCTGACCTCTCAGGTTCGCGGTCTGGATGTGGCGATGCGTAACGCCAACGACGGCATCTCCATCGCCCAGACTGCCGAAGGCGCCATGCAGGAGTCCACCAACATCCTGCAGCGTATGCGTGACCTGTCCCTGCAGTCTGCTAACGGCTCCAACTCCAGCGATGACCGCGCTGCGATGCAGAAAGAGATCTCTGCCCTGCAGACCGAGCTGAACCGTATTGCTGACACCACCTCTTTCGGTGGTCAGAAACTGCTGGACGGTACCTACGGTAGCCAGAGCTTCCAGGTGGGTTCCAACGCCAACGAAACCATCAACATTGCGCTGCGTAGCACCGACTCCGGTTCCATTGGTTCCAGCCAGATTGGCCAGACCGTTGGCACCGTTGCAGGCGTAGTGGATGATGGCACTGCCGCGTACACCGCTGGCACCATGACCATCACCAACAGCACCAGCGGCAACACCGCCGACATCGCTGTTGAAGCGACTGATGACGCTGCCACCCTGGCGAAGAAGATCAACGACGTTAGCGGCACCACTGGCGTATCCGCCACCGCCTCTAACACCATTGAGCTGGACGGCCTGAACTTTGACGGCGGCACCATGGACTGGGCCATCGGTGGCGCAACCGTTGCCGGCGCAGCCAGCGAGCAGGACCTGGTTGATCAGATCAACGCCCAATCCTCCACCACCGGCGTGAGCGCCAGCATTGTGGAAGGTAAGGTCCAGATCACCAGCGACTCTGGTGCCGACATGGACTTTGGTGCAGCCACCTTCACCGGTGGTGGTGGCTCTGAAGCCATTGGCGTAAAAGCCGTGGTTGATGGTGCTGCTGTGGGTACTGCCTATGACGCGACCGCTTCTGGTACCGCCAACGGCGTACTGAGCTTCTCCTCCAACTCCGCCTTCACCATTGCTGGTGGTGCTGAAGCGACTACTGGTACTCAGTCCACTCTGAGCACCGTTGCTGGCATCGACATCTCCACCGCTGACGGCGCGCAATCTGCCATCGACATCATCGACGGCGCGATCTCCATGATCGACAACCAGCGTGCAGACCTGGGTGCGGTGCAGAACCGTCTGAGCCATACCATCAACAACCTGGGCAACATCCAGACCAACGTGGCCGACGCCCGCAGCCGTATTCAGGACGTGGACTTCGCCAAAGAGACCGCTGAGATGACCAAGCAGCAGGTTCTGCAGCAATCCGGCTCCGCAATGCTGGCTCAGGCCAACCAGATCCCGCAGCTGGCTCTGTCCCTGCTCTAAAGGATCGCCACTGACGGCCGATAAGGACGGTAGGGGCACGCCCCTACCGTTTTTTTATACCCAAACGGTATGGATAGCGACGGCCGGAACGGGACGTTCGGCACACCACAAGGAGTCCATAAAAGATGAATGGCATCGATTCGCTGGGTCTTTCTGGTACGGATCCTGCTTTTAAAACCACAGCGGCGGCAGCGAGCACGCAAAACGCTGGCGTCAGTGGTGCTGCCCAGCCGGTCTCTAACGCGACACCGGGGGCGGTCAGCGCTGCAGCGCAAAATACCGAGTCTCAGGGCGCTGGCATGGACAGAGACCAGCTCAGCCGCATTGCCGAGGAGTTGGAGCATTTTGTAGGCGGGATCCAACGAGGTCTCTCTTTCCACGTTGACGAGGATACCGGTCGGGATGTGGTGGTGGTAAAAGACATCGCCAGCGACGAGGTGATCCGGCAAATTCCTGCCGAAGAGGTGTTGGAACTTGCCGCCCGTTTGTCGGATCTCACCGGCATGTTGGTTGAAACCGAGGCCTGATAAGGGCCAGAGGCGTGTGCGCCTAAGGATGTTGATATGGGCTTAACGGCCGCAGGTATTGGTTCCGGACTGGACATTAATGGCATCGTTTCCGCCTTGGTGGATGCCAGCTTTGTGCCACGCCAGGTCACGCTGGACAAGCGCGAGGCAACGGTACAAACAGAGATCTCTGCCATCGGCACCCTCAAGTCCGCGATGAGTGAATTTCAGGACAAACTGGAGAAACTTCAGGACCTGGAAACCTTCGACAAGCGGAAGGCCTCAACCAACCTGAGCGATTACCTGAGCGCCAGTGCCAGCAGCACGGCGACGCCGGGTACCTACAATGTCGTGGTGAAGTCTCTGGCAGAGAGCCACAAAGTAGGCTCTGCCACCGTGTCTGATCCGGACGCCCCCATTGGCGAAGGTTCACTGACCATCACTGCTGGCGTGGATGACGATGGTAATCCGTTGTCCATGACCCTGGCAGTGGAAGCGGATGACACCCTTGCGGACATCGCCGCCAAGATCAACAGCTCTGAAGACAATCCGGGGGTTACCGCTACCATCATTACCGGAGACAACGGTCCCCGCCTGGTGATGAGCTCGGATAAAACCGGTACTGATAATCAGATCTCCGTCACCGCCACCGATACCACCGGCACCGGACTGACCGATACCTTCGGGGCGATGGAGGAGTTGGTCGCAGCAGCTAATGCGACCCTGACCATCGATGGCCTGGACGTGACCTCACAGAGCAATGAGGTTAAAGGGGCGATTCAGGGCGTCACACTCAACCTCAAAGATGCGGATCTCAGTAAGACCACCAAGGTCACCGTTACCAAGGATGCCTCGGGCGCCAAGGGGGCGGTAGAGGAGTTTGTTGAGGCGTACAACAAGCTGCAGGAGTCCATCGGCGCCCTGACCGCTTATGACCCGGAAACCGAAGCTGCCGGTCCGCTACAGGGGGACAGCCTGCCCCGATCCATCACCAGCCAGATGCGGAATGTGATGAGCAGCAGCTTTGACCTGGGTAATGGAGAGAAAGGCGCGCTCTCCCAATTCGGCGTCAGCTTTGACCGTTATGGCAAGCTTGAGATCGACGACGACAAGTTTAAAGAGGCGCTGGAAAACGACATGTCCAGCCTGGCTCAGTTGTTCGCCGCCGAAGATACCGGCTTGGCGTATCGCCTCGACAGCACCATCGACGTTTACACCCAGACCGGCGGCCTGCTCTCCAGCCGGGATGACACCCTGAAGAGTCAACTTGACCGTATTGAAAGCGATCGTGAGCAGTTGGGTCGTCAAATGGCGGCGTACGAAGCGCGTCTGTTCAAACAGTTCAATGCCATGGATGCCGTGGTGTACCAGCTGAATTCTCAGGCGGCGATGCTGACCGATCGACTTAGCAGCTTGCCAGGCCTGGTGAAAACGAAATGATGATGGCGACCGAACAGACACTGGCTGAACTGAATCAACGGATCGAGTCAGCCCTCAAGGGGCTGGCTGAGGCCAATGATGAACAGCGAGAGTTACTGCTGGCGCAGCTAACCGATGAATTGGATGCCCGGGAAGTGGCTCTGAAGGGCCTGATGACCACCGAGCTCGGACAAAACCCGGAATGGCTTCAGGAACAGCTAAAGCTGACTCAGTTCCTGACCATTCAGGCCAACCAACACCTGGCCGACCAGCGCATGCGGCTGGGCGGCTATCGAAAGGGCCGTAAACAGGTCCAAACCTATCAGCAAATAGAAGCAGGAAGAGGCTAATGCGAGGCTCACTGAAGGCATACAACAAGGTCAACATCAGCAGTCAGGCCGCCGAGGCCAGCCCCCATAAGGTGGTGCAACTGCTGCTGGGTGGCAGCATCGACAAGCTGCTGCAGGCCAAATTAGCAACAGAGCAGGGAGAGCAGGGCAAAAAAGGTGAGCTCATCAGCCGTACCATGGAGATCATCGCGCATCTTCAGGCGGCTCTGGATTTTGAGCAGGGTGGGGAAATCGCTCAGAACCTGTCTGCCATGTATGACTATATGATGCGCCGTCTGGTGGTCGCGAATCAGAACAGTGACGTTGAGGCGTTGCTTGAGGTAGTTGACCTGCTGCGCACAGTGAAGTCCGGCTGGGACGCCATTCCCGTTGAACAACACAATCTGAAAAAGCCGGCGTAAACAACCGGGATACAAATTGTCAGATGACCGTTTCACTCTGGTCATCTGACCTCATGGTTTCAGTTTTACAGTGCCTTGGTCGACTCCCGTCAGGAAGGTCCGATTTTTCTGTGGGTTGAAAAGTAATCGGCAGTGTCTTCTCGGCTTGCTAAGACGGATTGGCTCGTTACAATGAGCCCAGCTAACTCGCATTCGAAGGCGGGAGAAACCCGTCCGATACTCACTTATCTACAATAAAGAGAACTGGCCAGGGCGAAGGGAATCTACCCCGGTAAGCATAACCATGCAGATTGATCAGCGCATATTGCTTGTAGACAGCGACGATGCTCGCCGCCAGAAACTCAGCTACCTGCTGGAGTTTCTCGGAGAGCCAGTCGAGCATGCCGACTTTTCGGCGTTGGCGAATCGTCTCGCCACGGAGCGCTTTCGATCCGTGATCATCGGCGGAACCCCTCAAGGTGATCTCGAACTGGAGCCGCTGCTAAAGCGCCATTCTCGCCAGCCTTTTCTGACACTGGGTTCCCCATTCCTGACACAACCCAATCTGGTTGGGCATCTGGATGAACCGTTCGCTTACGGTCAGATCACCGAACTGCTCCATTATTGTCAGGTCTACCAACGGGTGCGTTACGAAGTCGCGCCCACCAGTCCGAATCAGACCAAATTGTTTCGTTCCCTGGTGGGACGAAGTGAAGCGATCTCCCAGGTTCGTCACCTATTGGCACAGGTCGCGCAGACCGACGCCAGCGTGCTGGTGACCGGTGAGTCCGGTACCGGCAAAGAGGTGGTTGCCCGCAACATTCACTATCTCTCGTCTCATCGTGACGGCCCCTTTATTCCGGTGAACTGTGGCGCGATTCCGCCAGACCTGCTGGAAAGTGAGCTGTTCGGGCATGAGAAGGGCGCCTTTACCGGAGCCGTCGCGACCCGAAAGGGGCGCTTTGAGTTGGCCGAGGGCGGTACCCTGTTTCTGGATGAGATTGGCGACATGCCGCCCCATATGCAGGTGAAGATCCTGCGGGTTCTGCAGGAGCGTTGCTTCGAGCGGGTTGGCGGCAACAAGTCGATTCAGTCCAATGTCCGGATCGTCGCTGCCACCCACCGCGATCTGGAGAAGATGATCGCTGATGGCGAGTTCCGTGAGGATCTCTACTACCGCCTCAATGTGTTCCCCATCGAGATGCCCTCGTTGCGCGATCGCGCTGAGGACATTCCGCTGCTGCTCAATGAACTGGTCAGCCGCATCGAAGGGGAGGGCAAAGGCACGGTACGCTTTACCAAGCGGGCCATAGACTCTCTGGTTGAGCATCCCTGGTCCGGTAACGTCCGTGAACTTTCCAACCTGGTTGAACGGATGGTGATTCTGTTCCCGGGCGGTTTGGTGGACGTCAACGACCTGCCTACCAAGTATCGTCATGTTGAAGTGCCGGAGTTTACCCCGGAGTACCCTGAAGAGATGCAGGAGCGGGACGCGCTGGCGGCTCTGTTCAGTGGTGAAGAGCCGGTCGAGATCCCCGAACAGCGCTTCAACAATGAACTGCCCGAGGACGGCGTTAACCTGAAAGATATGCTGGCAGAGCTTGAGGTCGATATGATCCGCCAGGCTCTCGACCAGGGCAGCGGCGTCGTGGCACGCGCTGCAGAACTGCTGGGGATGCGCCGTACCACCCTGGTAGAGAAGATGCGCAAATACGGCCTTTCCAAAGAGGGGTAAGCCGACCGGCTTACCCCCCTCTCCCTCTCAGCTCCAACCCTTTTCTGGTACAGAATCTGCATATCCCTGCAGAACCAAAGGATTAACAGCGTTTTTTTGACGGATAGCGGTATGTCGCAAGCCCTTGCGGAGCCACAACTTGATGATGCCCAGCGCGCGGCAAGTCGCCTGAACCACCTGATGCAACTGCTGCCAGCGGGCCTGGTGGTGCTGGATGAGGCGGGCGTTGTGGTGGAAGCCAACCCCCAGGCCATTGAGTTGCTTGATGGTCCACTGCTGGGACAGCCCTGGCGAGCCGTCATCAGCCGGGCGTTCGCCCCTCAGGCCGATGATGGCCACGAAATCTCTCTGAAAAATGGTCGGCGGGTCCGTCTGGCGACCCGGGCGCTGGACCCGGAGCCGGGCCAGTTGCTGATGCTGACCGACCTGACCGAAACCCGCCAACTCCAACAGAACCTTTCGCACATGCAGCGGCTGTCGGCGTTGGGAAAGATGGCCGCTTCACTGGCGCATCAGATCCGTACCCCGCTTTCCGCTGCACTCCTGTACGCCGCCAATCTGGGCAACCGCAACCTCGATGAGGCCGGGCGAAGCCGCTTTCAGGACAAACTGATGGCGCGGCTCGGCGAGTTGGAGCAGCGGGTCAATGACCTGCTTCTGTTCGCCCGAGGCGGGCACACCCAGGCTCAGGAGCGGGTGTCTGCACAGCAGCTGTTCGAGCGCCTCAACGCCAGTTGTGAAGCTGTGCTGGAGCGGCGTCAGTCCACTCTGGACTGGCACTGTCCTCAGCCCATCTGGCTGCAGGCGAACCCGGATGCGCTGGTCAGCGCGATGCAGAATCTGGTCAACAACGCCCTGGAAGCGGGGGCTACGGCTTTGCGTCTTCAGGCCAGCCAACAGGGCGCGTTTGTCGCCCTGACGGTATTGGATAACGGCAAGGGCATGAGCGCTCAGGAACAAGCCCGGGTGATGACCCCCTTTTTTACTACCAAGGCCAACGGTACCGGCCTTGGGTTGGCCGTAGTGCAGTCGGTTTGCCGCGCGCATGGCGGTCGGCTGGAACTGCAATCGGTTCCGGGACAGGGAAGCGGATTTACGCTGCTCCTGCCCGGGGAGCACGAGAAGGATACGAACCATGACTAACCCCCTCATCCTGGTCGTCGAAGACGATCTCGGCCTGCGAGAGGCGCTGGTGGACACGCTGATGCTGGGTGGTTACCGCTGTGTCGAAGCGGGCAATGGTGACGAGGCGTTGGTGCAACTGAAGCAGCACCCGATTGCCCTGATGATCTCCGATGTGCAGATGGCAGGCATGGATGGGATGACCCTGCTGAAAACCGTGCGGGCCCAGAACAGTCGGTTGCCGATTCTGTTGATGACCGCCTACGGCAGCATCGACGCGGCGGTTGAAGCGATGCGCTATGGTGCCAACGATTATCTGGCCAAGCCGTTTGCGCCCCAGGTGCTGCTGGACCAGATCAGCCGCTACCTGGTGTCGGTACCCCAATCTGCGGACAGCCCGGTGGTTGGTGACCCTCAGAGCCAGCAGATGCTGGACCTGGCTGCCCGTGTCGCCCAATCCGATGCCTCGGTGATGGTGCTCGGGCCCAGTGGCTCCGGCAAAGAGGTGCTGGCGCGCTTTATCCATACCCAATCCGCCCGTTGTGATCGTCCTTTTGTCGCCCTGAACTGCGCTGCCATTCCGGAAAACATGCTGGAGGCGACCCTGTTCGGATATGAAAAGGGGGCGTTTACCGGTGCGGTTCAGGCCTGCCCCGGTAAGTTCGAGCAGGCGCAGGGCGGCACCATTTTGCTGGACGAGATCACCGAGATGGATCTTAACCTTCAGGCCAAACTGCTGCGGGTCCTGCAGGAGCGTGAAGTGGAGCGTCTTGGTGGTCGCAAAACCCTGTCTCTGGATGTGCGGGTGCTGGCCACCTCCAACCGGGATCTTCGCCTTGCTGTGGAGGAAGGACGTTTCCGCGAAGACCTCTATTACCGGCTGAATGTCTTCCCCCTGACCTGGCTTCCACTGGCCCAGCGGCCTGGGGACATTCTGCCGTTGGCAGAACATTTGATCGCCCGTCACGCCAGTCGCAGCGGCCGTGCCGTACCGACTCTGGCGGCGGAGGCGCGCAGCAAACTGCTTGGCCACCCCTGGCCCGGTAATGTCCGTGAACTGGACAATGTTATCCAGCGAGCGTTGATCCTGTGCCAGGGCGAGACCCTGACCGAAGCGGACCTCTTCCTCGATGGCCAGAGCGGCATACCGGTAGTGAGTACCCCCCTGGCTACCCCTCGGGCACCTCAGCCGGTTGCCGAGGATCTGGGCAGCGAACTGAAGCATCAGGAGTTCCAGATCATTCTGGATGCTCTGGCGGCCTGTCAGGGCAGCCGTAAAGCGGTGGCGGAGCGTTTGGGACTCAGCCCACGGACTTTACGTTACAAGTTGGCCAAAATGCGCGAGGCGGGGATTGCTCTCCCCTAAGTGACGGCTTTGCCAGTAAATATGCTGAACTGGCAAGTCCCTTGCATTACAATGCGGTGCAATTTGGCTCGTCAATGGTTTGACTGATACAAGGATTATGGGAATGGAGATCGGGAACAATCCCTTACTGGTGGAGATGCAGAGCCTGGCCCGTGAGGCTGGAAGCAGTGCAGAACTGGCGCCAGTAAAGCCACAGCAGGACTTCTCCGCCTTCCTCACCGATGCCATTGATCATGTCAATGGTCTTCAGATGAACGCCAGTGATCTGGCGACCCGGCTCGAGCTGGGCGATACCCGGGTGTCACTGTCTGACACCATGATCGCAAAAGAAAAGGCAGGCGTGGCGTTTGAAGCCACGGTACAGGTGCGCAATAAGCTGGTCGAAGCGTACAAGGAAATCATGAATATGCCGGTGTAACCGGCCTGAGGTAATGCGGTGGCTGAGGCGAATACGTCAACCGAATTGATGATCAATGACAGCGGCAACACCATGCCGGCCGCTGTCACCGGCGGTGGCAATGCAGGTGCCGGTGCGGAAATTGAGGAGAATAAGGTCAGTCCCCTCTCTTCACTTGGCAATACCGACGTCCTTCGTCAAATCAGCCTTATCCTGGCGCTGGCGATCAGCCTTGCCATTGCGGTGTTCCTGATGATCTGGGCCCAGGAGCCGGCCTATCGGCCGCTGGGTCAGATGGAGACTCAGGAGTTAATCGATACCCTGGATTTCCTGGATCAGCAGAAACTGCCCTACAAGCTTGAGGGCAACACCCTTTCTGTTCCCGAAGACCGCTTTTCCGATATCCGTCTGATGCTCACCCGTAACGGTCTGGGCCCGGCTCGTCAGCAGCAGGATTTCCTCAATCAGGACAGTGGGTTTGGTGTCAGCCAGCGGATGGAGCAGGCGCGTCTAAAACACAGCCAGGAACAGACCCTGGCCTCCGCCGTTGAGGAGTTGCGCAGTGTCCAGCGCGCCCGTGTGATTCTGGCGTTGCCGCAGCAAAACGTGTTTGCCCGCCAACAGCGTGAGCCCTCGGCCACCGTGGTAGTGACCCTGAACCGGGGCAGTGAACTGCGCCAGTCTGAGGTGGACGCCATAGTCGACATCGTGGCCTCCGCCGTACATGGGCTGAAGCCTGCCCGCGTGACCGTGACCGACCAGCATGGCCGCCTGCTCAACTCCGGTAGCCAGGATGGCATCTCCGCCCAGGGGCGCCGGGAGTTGGAGCTGCGGGTTCAGCAGGAGCAACTCTACCGCGAGAAGATCGACAGCATACTGATTCCGGTGCTGGGGCTGGGCAAATACAGCGCCCAGGTGGACGTCACCATGGATTTCTCAGCGGTGGAGGAGACCTCCCGCCGCTACAACCCGGACCTGCCTGCGGTGCGCAGCGAGATGCTGATAGAGGATAACCAGAACGGCTCCGGCCCGGTTGGGATCCCCGGCGCTCTGACCAATCAGCCCCCCATCGCGTCCGACATTCCGCAGGAAGTGGGAGGGCAGGGGCAGGATGAACGACTGGCCCAGGGCCGCAACCGCAGTGAAGTGACCCGTAACTATGAGCTCGATTCCACCATCAGCCACACCCGGCAACAGGTGGGCACCGTGCGTCGGGTTACTCTCTCCGTTGCGGTGGACTACAAGTCTGTGCCCGGTGCTGATGGCGTCGACACCATGCAGCCGCTGGCTGACAACGAACTGGCGAACATCCGTCGACTGCTGATGGGCAGTGTCGGCTTCAATGCGGCCCGTGGCGACGTGCTGGAAGTGGTTTCCGTTCCCTTTGCGGAAGACCTGGCGCTGGCCCCGATTAATGTACCGATCTATGAGCAGGCCTGGTTCTGGCGTGCCGTGAAATACGCCTTGGGCGCACTGGGACTGTTCGTACTGCTGATGGTCGTGGTGCGACCGATGATCAAACGCCTGATCAATCCGCAGCAGGCGAAGGAAGAGGAGGCGGGCGCTAACGGTTTGGGTGCGCTGGCCGAACTGGAAGACCAGTACGCGGCGGAGACCCTTGGCTTGTTGAGCCAGTCGGATGGCGATTACTCCTACGCCGAAGATGGGTCGATTCTGTTGCCCGATCTTCATAAGGACGATGACATGTTGCGGGCCATTCGTGCCCTGGTGGCCAATGAGCCAGACCTGTCCACCCAAGTGATCAAGAGTTGGTTGAACGAAGATGGCTGAGCAAGCGCTTTCTAAAACGCCGGCAGCGGGCAACAGTTTTGATGTGGCCAAGCTGAACGGCATCGAAAAAACCGCCATTTTGCTGCTCTCCCTGAGTGAGTCAGATGCCGCCCAGATCCTGAAAAATCTGGAGCCTAAGCAGGTCCAGAAAGTGGGCATGGCGATGGCGGGGATGCGCGATTTCAGTCAGGAAAAAGTGACGGCCGTGCATCGGCTGTTTCTGGAGCAGATCAAGCAGTTCTCCTCCATCGGTCTGAACAGTGAAGACTTCGTCCGTAAGGCCCTAACCCACGCTTTGGGTGAGGATAAGGCGGGCAACCTGATTGAACAGATTGTCATGGGGCACGGTGCCAAAGGGCTCGATTCACTCAAGTGGATGGATGCCCGTCAGGTGGCCAACATCATCCGCAACGAGCACCCCCAGATCCAGACCATCGTGCTCTCCTATCTGGAGCCGGATCAGGCTGCCCAGATCCTCAGTCAGTTTACCGAGCGAGTGCGTCTCGACCTGATGCTGCGAATTGCCAACCTGGAAGAGGTGCAACCGGCGGCGCTGCAGGAACTGAACGACATCATGGAGAAGCAGTTCGCCGGTCAGTCCGGTGCCCAGGCGGCCAAGATGGGCGGCCTGAAGGCGGCGGCCAACATCATGAACTACATGGATACCGGCGTCGAAAGCATGCTGATGGAGTCGATCCGCGAAACCGACGAAGAGTTGGGCCAGCAGATCCAGGACCTGATGTTCGTGTTCGAAAACCTCTCCGATGTGGACGACCGCGGCATCCAGACCATCCTCCGCGAAGTACAGCAGGACGTGCTTATCCGCGCTCTCAAGGGCGCCGACGACACCCTGCGAGAGAAGATTCTGGGCAACATGTCCAAGCGCCAGGCGGAACTGGTGCGGGACGATCTGGAAGCGATGGGTCCGATCCGTCTGTCCGAAGTGGAAGCGGCGCAGAAGGAGATCCTGGCCATCGCCCGCAAACTGGCCGACGCTGGCGAGGTGATGCTCGGTGGCGGTGGCGGCGAAGAGTTCTTGTAATCGATGAGCGACACCCTCAACCCCCGCATTCTGCGAGCCGGCCTGGTGGAAACCCGGGACTGGGCGCTGCCGGATATGGCGGACCCTGATGCTCAACCCGCTGAGAGTGCGCTGCATCGTACCCTCTCTGCCCCGGTAGAGGTGGAAGAGGAGGAGGCACTGCCGCCCCCTCCGACGCTGGAAGAGATTGAGTCGATCCGTGAGGACGCCTACCAGGACGGTTTTGCCGAAGGCAAAGCGGCGGGTGAGGCCAAGGGCCTGGAGGAGGGGCGCCTCAAAGGGGCGGAGCAGGGCCATACTGAGGGTTATCAGCAGGGACTGGAGCAGGGCCTCGAAGCGGGTCGTGCCGAAATTGATGCCCGTGCCGCCCAGTGGGACCAACTGCTGGGTGAACTGATTTCCCCGCTGGAAGCGGTGGATGAACAGGTGGAGCGCGAGCTGGTAACCCTGGCGATGAGGCTGGCTCAGGCGGTGGTTCAGGTGGAGCTGAAAACCTCGCCGGAGGCGGTTCTGGAAGCCCTGCGTCTGGGCATTAATGCGCTGCCCTCTCAACGTCAGAGCGTCGCCATTCAGGCGAGCGAAGGGGATAAAACGCTGATCGCCAACACCTTTGGTGAAGAGGCGTTGGCCCAGCGCCAGTGGCAACTGGTGCTTGAGCCCACCCTGAACCCCGGTTCTCTGGTGCTGAACACCGAGCGCAGCGAAGTGCCGATGCTGGGGGATGACCGCCTGCGTAAGGTGCTGGAAACCTTCGCTCAACGCCCTCGTGATCCGGTTGAAGAACCCCCTTATCCCAACCCCGCGTCCGCCCGTGCCGAAGCGGCAGCTGAGCCCGCTGCTGAGGAAAGTGACGCGGCCACAACGCCCTCTGAGCCCAGCCCCGAAGAGCCCTCCCATGACCCTGCGCAGTGAGCGTTTGCGTCGGCGGGTCCAGGCCTGGCACAACAATGTCCAGAGCCTGGCGCCGGTCGCCTCCGGCCAACTGTTGCGGGTGGTGGGATTGACCCTTGAAGCGGTCGGTTGCCGTGCACCCGTCGGCTCCCTGTGCCAAATCGAAACCCTCAGTGGTCAACTGACCGCCGAGGTGGTCGGCTTTGACGACCAGGTGCTCTACCTGATGCCGGTGGAGGAACTCAAAGGGGTGCTTCCCGGCGCCCGGGTGACACCGATGGGGCAACGTCAGGGGTTGCCTGTCGGCCCGGAACTGCTGGGTCGGGTGCTGGATGGCAATGGCGAGCCGCTGGACGGCATGGGGCCCATTGCCACCCGGGATCGCGCCCCCCATCACGCCACCCTGCTCAACCCCATGGCTCGCCGTCCCATCCATCAACCCATCGACGTTGGCGTCAGAACCATCAACGCCATGCTCACGGTGGGGCAGGGGCAGCGGATGGGCCTGTTTGCGGGCTCGGGCGTGGGCAAATCCGTACTGTTGGGGATGATGACCCGGGGCACCAATGCGGATGTGATCGTGGTGGGCCTGGTGGGTGAGCGTGGCCGGGAGGTCAAAGAGTTCATTGAGGAGATCCTCGGGCCGGAAGGGCGGGCCCGCGCCGTGGTGGTGGCCGCACCGGCGGACACCAGCCCCCTGATGCGCTTGCGCGCCTGCGAAACCGCCACCCGAATTGCCGAGCACTTCCGCGATCAGGGCCACAACGTCCTGCTGCTGATGGACTCCCTGACCCGTTACGCTCAGGCGCAGCGTGAGATCGCCCTGGCCATTGGCGAGCCGCCGGCCACCAAGGGTTACCCGCCGTCGGTATTTGCCCGTCTGCCCCAACTGGTGGAGCGGGCAGGTAACGGTGGGCCAGGCCAGGGCAGCATTACCGCCTTCTATACGGTGCTGACCGAAGGGGATGATCAGCAGGACCCCATCGCCGATGCGGCCCGCGCCATTCTGGATGGCCACATCGTACTCTCCCGCGCTTTGGCGGAGAGCGGGCACTATCCTGCCATCGACATTGAGGCGTCCATCAGCCGGGTGATGCCGATGGTGACCGAACCGCTGCACCTTGAAGCGGCGCAGTTGATCAAACAGCTGTGGTCGGCCTTCCGGCAAAACCAGGACCTGATCGCCATCGGTGCCTACAGTGCCGGCTCCGATCCCCAGGTAGATAAGGCGATCGCCATGCAGCCCGCGTTCAACTCTTTCCTCCGTCAGGCGATGAAGTCTCCGGTGGATTACGAGCAGAGTCTGACCCAACTGGCCCGTCTGGCGGCCCAGTGCCGGGGTTGAGTAGCGCCTCATGAGCGATCCGAAACAGCTGGCCCAAGTGCTGGCGATGGCCGATAAAGCGCTGGAGAAGGCGGCGCTGGATCTTCGCAGTGCCAACTCCGCCGTCCAGGCCCTTAAGCAACAGCTGACTCAGCTGCAAAACTACCGTTGGGACTATGTCAAACAGGCCCAGCAGCAGGCGGGCACCACGCTGCACGCCTCCCACTACCAGCAGTACCACCACTTTATCGCCAAACTGGATGCGGCGATCACTCAGCATATGGCGCGCCTGCGTCAGGCGGAAGCCGCGGCGGAGCAGCGTCAGGGTTTATGGCAACAGGCGCACCAGAGGCAACAGGCGATCGCCCTGTTGATCAACAAGGCGGATGCCCGGGCGCGGACGCTGGCGGAGAAACGAGGCCAGCGGGAGCTGGATGAGTTTGCCCTGCAACAGTTTGTCCGTCGCCAGCGCTAAAGCCTCGTCAACTCAGCGACCTTTGTAATGGCCTGGTTATTGCATTAAACCTGGCCATTCATCGACAGTGTCAGGATCCCACAGCATGTCCAATCTGATCGCGCCGCCGATCTCTGCCGTCCCAGCCACGGGCGGTGCGCTTAATCAGCGTGCCGAAGAGGGAGAGCAAGCAGAAAGCTCCCTTTTTGCCTCTTTGGTGGCGGACGCAGAGCAGACGCAGTCTGGCAGCGATGACAGCGCCGATAAGATCCCCTCTGAAAAGGAGCGCGCCTCTCTGGTTGAGCAGGTGAAGGCGTTACCGGGCGAGCAGGCAATATCAGGTGAGGACACTGGCGCCGACTCTGGCAGCGAATTGTCCGAGGCCGGGGAGAAGCGGCAAGCTGTTGCCACCCCGACAGGGCTGGGTGGCAGTGAAGTGCTGCTGGAGGAGACCCCGGACGCGTTGATGCCGTCTTCCCGGGTTGAGGGTGACGTGCTGGAGAGTACCGTTGATAGCGATGAGTTGCTGTCGCAGTTGGCAGCACTGGACAAAGCCAAGCGTCAAATGGATGGCGCTGAACCCGCTATTGAACCCACTGTAGAACCGGTCGGTAAGCTGGCTGCGGAGTCACTGACCGCATCGGCACCGCTGGACACGATGACCAAGGATGATGCTGCATTAAAGCCGGATGGTCTGGAATCAGGCCAAGCGGCGACGGAAGCGAAACCGGGCTCGGCTGATGGGGTGCCGTCCGTTGTTGCCGCAGCTGGCAAGACTCTGGATGCTGTGGCGCAGCCAACAGGACACAGGGCGGAGCCAATGGCCGCTTCTTTGGGGCAATCGAACCTCAACTCAGGCATCCCGGTTGGCAATCTCGGTAGCGAACTGTCCGCAGACTCCGGAGTGGAGAGCAAGCTGGTAGGTGCTGAAGGCGTCAGCCTCAGCAGTGCGACCTCCCCCTCTAGCGCGGGTGGTGGCCTGACGGCAAGTGGCCAGTCAGCAGCGATTGCAATGGCCGCACAAGGGGCCATGAACACGCCTGAGGGGACGGCGGCCAGCGCGGACACCGGATCGGATCTCTCGCTGGATCTGGGTGATGGCCCGGACGGCGACCATCACCGCATTCTGAACACGGAATCCGCACAGCGGCAGAGCACTCGCGCCCCGGTGGGAGCCGAATCTGCCCTGATGCGACAACCGGTGGCGGCGGAGCGCCTCGCCCCGGAGCTGCGCGAGCGGCTTGCAGTGATGATCAACAGTGAGCGGCTCACTGCGGAACTGCGCCTGGACCCGCCGGAACTGGGGGCGCTTCAGGTGCGGATCCAGATGAACGGTGACCAGGCTCAGGTACAGATACAGACTCAGAACGCTCAGGCCCGCGACCTGCTTGAACAGGCACTGCCGCGGCTGAGGGAGATGTTGCAGGGGCAGGGGATTCAATTGGCGGACGCCAATGTCTCTCAGCAGCAGTCCGGAGGACAATCAGAATCCCGGGGTGGTTCGGCTGGGACTGGTGGAGAATCGGCCTCTCAGGAGGAGTTGGTTGCCCACCAGATAAGCAACCGGAATGCAGAAGGCGGCATTGATTTCTACGCCTGAGATCCCCTGTGCTAACCTAGCCGCCGATTTGACAGTAACACGCGTATTTTTGGGCAGAAAATGGCAGACGACACACTACAAGTGGATGTAGGAACCGCGCCGGGCAAACGCCGGCTTCAGTGGATGATTGCGATTGGCGCAGGCGTACTGTTGCTGATTGCCGCCGTATTCGGCGTGGTGTCGATGCTGGGTGGCAGCGATGAGGTCAGCGACCCGACTCAAGCTCTGTCCAGCAATCAGATTAAGCCCGGCCTGGCGCAGGACGGGGCGCTCTACGTTCCGATGCCCCGGCCATTCCTGTTCAATCTTCCGGGGCCGGACCGAACCCATCTGGTGCAGATTAAGGTGCAGCTTCAGGTACGTGGCACCGATGCGCAGAGCGCGGCCCGCAAGCACATTCCCCTGATTGAAGACACCCTTCTGACCACCTTCAGTGCGTCAGATGCGGCCCAGATCCGGCGCAAAGAGGGCAAGGATGAGTTGCGTACTCAGGCCCTGCTCAATGTTCAGAATGCACTGCAATCCATTACCGGTAAGCCCCAGGTTGAGCGGGTGCTCTTTACCGGTTTCGTGATGCAATAGGGAGAAGCGATGAGCGATCTGCTGAGTCAGGACGAGATCGATGCGCTGCTTCATGGTGTCGATGAGGTTGAGGAGGATGACCTTCTCGACGACCGCGAAGGCGCCACCATCTATGACTTTACCTCCCAGGATCGGATTGTCCGTGGTCGGATGCCGACCCTGGAGCTGGTTAACGAGCGTTTTGCCCGCCACCTGCGGATCAGCTTGTTCAACATGATGCGCCGCAACGCCGAGGTGTCGATCAACGGCGTTCAGATGGTCAAGTTTGGCGAGTACGTTCATACCCTGTTTGTCCCCACCAGCCTGAATATGGTGCGCTTCCGTCCGCTGAAAGGCACGGGCCTTATCACCATGGAAGCCCGTCTGGTGTTTATCCTGGTGGACAACTTCTTCGGAGGGGATGGGCGGTTCCAGGCCAAGATTGAGGGCCGGGAGTTTACCCCCACCGAGCGACGCATTATCCAATTGCTGCTTAAGACGGTGTTCGAGGATTACAAAGAGTCCTGGGCACCGGTAATGGATGTCGAGTTCGAGTACCTGGATTCCGAAGTGAACCCGGCGATGGCTAACATCGTCAGCCCCACCGAAGTGGTGGTGGTCTCCTCCTTCCATATTGAGCTGGATGGGGGCGGCGGTGACTTCCACATCACCTTGCCCTACTCAATGATTGAGCCTATCCGTGAGCTGCTCGACGCCGGTGTTCAAAGTGATAAACAGGACACCGACATGCGCTGGGCCAAAGCGCTTCAGGACGAGATCATGGACGTGCCGGTGGACCTCTCCACCATGCTGCTGGAACAGGAGCTGACCCTGCGCGACATCATGGAGATGAAGGCGGGGGACATCATCCCGGTTGAGATGCCGGAGCATATGCTGGTGCGCATTGAAGACCTGCCCACGTTCCGGGGCAAATTGGGGCGCAAGGGCGATAACGTGGCGGTGCGGATTGAAGAGCGCATCCCCAGACCCAAGTCCTACAAGAACGAATTGCAATTGATCAACCGACATGGCGCCGTGGCGCTGGAGCCCTCGATCACCATCGATGGGCTGGAAGATAACTCCGTACAAGAAGGTGAACGATGACCGACGATCACGACCCGAATGACCAGGATCTGCTGGCGGACGACTGGGCGGCGGCTCTGGAAGAGCAGGCCGAAACCGTCGAATTCGAGCAGTTTGATGCTCCGGTGGGTAAGGATGCGGATCAACAGCGCAAACTGGACGCCATTCTCGACATTCCGGTGACCATCTCCATGGAGGTGGGACGCAGTCAGATCAGCATCCGTAACCTGCTGCAACTCAACCAGGGCTCCGTGGTGGAGCTGGATCGTGTGGCGGGCGAACCCCTTGACGTGATGGTTAACGGCACGCTGGTGGCCCACGGCGAGGTGGTGGTGGTGAACGACAAGTTTGGTATCCGTCTGACCGACGTGATCAGCCAGACCGAACGCATCAAGAAGCTGCGATGAGCGCCCGAACCTCCATTGTGGCGTCTTTGATTGCCCTGTCTCAGGTCGCCGTATCCTCTGTCGCCCAGGCGGCGGAAGCGGCTCCGGCTGGTGCCAACGACCAGATGGCGACCATGGTCGCCAGTCTGCTGGGTGTGGTGGCGCTGATCATCATTCTGGCAGTACTGGCGCGGCGCTTTAATCTGCCGAATACCGTTGGCGGCCCGCTCAAAACCGTAGCGATGATGCCGGTGGGCACCAAGGAGCGGGTGGCGGTGATCCAGGTGGGAGAGCAGCAGTATCTGGTGGGCATCACCGCTCAGAATGTCACGCTGCTCGATAAGCTGGAGCAGCCGCTGGAGACCGCTCAGGCTCCGCAGTTTGCCTCGGTACTGGCCAAGTTCAACAAGAAGCGGGAGTCCTGACGTGCGCCGCATTCTCCTGCCCCTTTTGGCCCTGGTTGCGGCACTGGCGCCCAGCCTGGCTTTGGCGGACCCCGGCATCCCGGCGATCACCCTGACCACGGGTCCGGACGGCTCTCAGCAGTACAGCGTCAGCCTGCAGATCCTCGGGCTGATGACCCTGCTCACCTTCCTGCCTGCGATGGTGATCCTGATGACCAGCTTCACCCGCATCATCGTGGTGCTGGCGATTCTGCGTCAGGCGCTCGGCCTGCAGCAAACCCCCTCCAACCAGGTGTTGCTGGGGATGGCGCTGTTTCTGTCCCTGTTTATCATGACGCCGGTGCTGGACCGGGTGTATGAGGATGCCCTGGTGCCCTATATGGGCGAGCAGATTGGGGCGCTGGAGGCGCTGGACCGGGCCAAGGCCCCGGTTAAAGACTTTATGCTCTCCCAGACCCGCATCACCGACATCAACACCTTTATCGAGATCAGCGGCCGAACTGATATCGCTTCAGTGGATGAGGTGCCGATGACGGTGCTGATCCCCGCCTTTGTCACCTCAGAACTGAAGACCGCTTTCCAGATCGGCTTTATGCTGTTTGTGCCCTTCCTGGTGATCGACCTGGTGGTGGCCTCAGTGCTGATGGCGATGGGTATGATGATGCTGTCGCCAATGATCGTTTCCCTGCCGTTTAAAATCATGCTGTTTGTGCTGGTGGATGGCTGGAACCTGGTGATGGGCACCCTGGCCACCAGCTTTGGTCTGGGGGGCCCATGACCCCCGAGGCCTTTGTCGACATCTTTCGTCACGCTCTTCAGGTGATCGTCATTATGGTCAGCGCCATCATCGTGCCTGGCCTGGTGGTGGGTCTGATTGTGGCGGTGTTCCAGGCTGCCACCTCCATTAACGAACAGACGCTCTCTTTCCTGCCTCGTCTGCTGGTCACCCTGGTCACCATGATGTTTCTGGGCCACTGGCTGGTGCGCACCCTGATGGAACTGATGTACGACATGGTGGCGCTGATCCCCCAGATGGTGGGGTAGGGCGGCGCGATGGAGTATCCGCTCCCCATCGTCTTTGACTGGCTGCGCAGTGTGCTGTGGCCGCTGTTTCGCATCAGCGCCATGATCATGGTGATGGTGACCATCGGCGGCAGCTCGGTGCCCGCCCGGGTTCGCCTGTTGCTGTCGGTGATGATCACCGCTGCGGTGGCGCCCATTCTTCCTCCCCCGCCTCAGGTCGACCTGCTCAGTGCGCAGGGGTTTCTGATCTCGGCCCAGCAGGTGGTGATCGGCATCGCCATCGGCTTTGTTTCAGTACTGGTGCTCAACACCTTTGTGCTGGCAGGCCAGATCATCGGTATGCAAACCTCCCTCGGTTTTGCCTCCATGGTGGACCCCAGCAACGGCCAGCAGGTGCCGCTGGTGGGCCAGTTCTATCTGTTGCTCAGCACACTGCTGTTTTTCGGTGTCGATGGCCACCTGCTGATGATCCGAATGTTGGTGGCCAGCTTTGAAACGCTGCCCATCGGTGAGGGCCTTTCGCCCGAGAGCCTGGACGCCATCGTCAAGTTCGGCGGGCTGATGTTTGCCAGCGCCCTGACCCTGGCTCTCTCCGCCGCCACCGCACTGCTGTTGATCAATTTCTCCTTCGGCGTGATGACCCGGGCGGCGCCCCAGCTCAACATCTTTGCCATCGGCTTCCCCATCACCATGCTCTCTGGCCTGCTGATTCTGTGGCTCACCCTTGGTGGGGTGCTGACCCACTTCTACAGCGTCTGGGACGCGGGCCAGGTGTTGATTTGCGACCTGCTGAAACTCAACTGTGAGGTGCCCTGATGGCGGAGAACGACAGCAGTCAGGATCGCACAGAGGAGGCGACACCCCGAAGGCGCCAGCAGGCCCGGGAGAAGGGTCAGGTTCCCCGCTCGAAAGAGCTGGGCACGGCCGCCGTGCTGGTGGCTGCGGCGGCAGCCATGCTGATGATGGGCGGGCAGATTGGCGAAGCGTTGCTGACAGTAGCCAAACGCCAGTTCGAACTGAGTCGGGCCGAGGTGTATGACCTGGGTGAGATCAGCCTGCTGTTTGGCCGCATTCTTTCGGAGTTGACGGTGCCGGTGCTGGGGTTTGTTCTGGTGCTGTTTGTGGCGGCGTTTCTCGGCAACATCGGTCTGGGCGGGATGAGTTTCAGCTGGCAGGCGGCAGCGCCCAAAGCCTCCAAGATGAGTCCACTCTCCGGCTTTAGGCGTATGTTTGGCCTTCAGGCGCTGGTGGAACTGGTCAAGTCCATCGCCAAGTTCGCGGTGATTGCCCTGGTGGCCTGGGCGCTGCTCAGCATCAACTTCGACGATATCCTCAAACTCTCCACCGGCAACCCGGAGGGGGCGGTGCGGGACGCCCTGGCCCTGCTGCTGAAACTGTTTGTGCTGCTCTGCGCCTCACTGCTGCTGATCGTGGTTATCGACGCCCCCTATCAACTGTGGAATCACAACAAGCAGCTGAAGATGACCAAGCAGGAGGTCAAGGACGAGTACAAGCAGACCGAGGGTAAGCCGGAGGTGAAGGGCAAGATCCGTCAGCTTCAGCGGGAGATGGCCCAGCGCCGGATGATGGCGGAGGTGCCCAAGGCGGACGTGGTGGTGGTCAACCCGACCCACTATTCCGTGGCGGTACGTTACGACAAGAGCGTCAACAATGCGCCCCTGGTTGTGGCCAAGGGAACCGACGAGATCGCATTGAAAATTAGAGAAATTGCGCGCGAGCATGAGGTACCCGTGGTATCCTCTCCAGCCTTGGCACGGGCGGTTTACTACTCCACAAAACTGGATACGCCGATCCCGGAAGGGCTCTTTACCGCCGTGGCGCAGATACTGGCTTACGTCTATCAGCTGAAGCAGTTCCAATCCGGACGAGGCCGCCGCCCGATTCCGTTACCTTCAGAGCTGCCCATCCCGGAAGACCTCCGGGCCGATCAGCAGGAATAAGCCGGACCATCTGAACTCATGGCGCAGTAATTGCAGCCCCGCTCGAGACGTCAATCAACAGTCGCAGCATGGATCTGAAAGCACTTATCCCATCCCTCTCTCAACGTCATCGTCTGCATCTGCAGGGGATCGGCACGCCGTTGCTGGTTCTTGCTGCGCTGGCGATGGTGACGTTGCCGATGCCGCCGCTGCTGCTGGACATGCTGTTCACCTTCAATATCGCGCTGGCGCTCGTGGTGCTGCTGGTGGCGATCTACACCCTGCGACCGCTGGATTTTGCCGCCTTCCCCACGGTACTGCTGGTGGCGACGCTGTTGCGACTGGCGCTCAACGTGGCGTCCACCCGGGTGGTGCTGCTTGAGGGTCACAACGGCCCCGATGCCGCCGGCAAGGTGATTGAGGCGTTCGGTTCCGTGGTGATTGGCGGCAACTACGCCGTGGGTCTGGTGGTGTTCCTTATCCTGGTGATCATCAACTTTGTGGTGGTGACCAAGGGCGCCGGACGGATTTCGGAAGTGAGCGCCCGCTTTACCCTTGATGCCATGCCCGGCAAGCAGATGGCGATCGACGCAGACCTCAATGCCGGCATTCTCAACCAGGAACAGGCCCGGGACAGACGCGCGGAAGTGGCCAAGGAAGCCGACTTTTACGGCTCCATGGACGGTGCCTCAAAGTTCGTAAAAGGGGATGCCATTGCTGGCATCCTGATTCTGTTTATCAACATTCTCGGTGGCTTCATCATCGGTATGGCACAGCATGGGCTGGGCTTCGGTGAAGCGATTGAGATCTACACCCTGCTGACCATCGGCGACGGTCTGGTCGCCCAGATCCCCGGTCTGCTGCTCTCCATCGGCGCCGCCATCATCATCACCCGTCAGAACGAATCCCAGCAGATGGGCGACGAAGTGATGCGTCAGATGTTTGACAATCCCAAGGTGCTGGTGATCTGCGCCGGTGTGCTGATCATCATGGGCCTGGTGCCCGGCATGCCGCACATGGCGTTCCTCTCCCTCGGTCTCAGCCTGGCGGGCCTGACCTGGTACCTCAAGCGCAAGCGTGAGAAAGAGCAGGAGGTCGCGGAGCTGGAGGAAGCCAAGGGCAATACCGAGCGGCTTGAGAGTGAACCGAAAGAGCTGGGCTGGGACGACGTAAATCATGTCGACATCATCGGCCTGGAGGTGGGCTACCGCCTGATCCCGCTGGTGGACAAGGCTCAAAACGGTGAGTTGCTGTCCCGCATCAAAGGGGTGCGCAAGAAGCTCTCGCAGGAGTTCGGCTTCCTTATCCCGCCGGTGCATATCCGTGACAACCTGGATCTGCCCCCCAATCACTATCGCATCAGCCTGATGGGCGTGGTGGTCGGTGAGGCGGAGATCCGCCACGACGGCGAACTTGCCATCAACCCCGGCCAGGTGTTTGGCAAGCTTGAAGGGCAGCCCACCAAGGACCCCGCCTTCGGGCTCGAAGCGGTCTGGGTCAGCTCGGAGCAGCGCGATTACGCCCAGACGCTGGGTTACACCGTCGTAGATGCCTCAACCGTTGTGGCCACCCACTTGTCGCAGTTGCTCAGCAACAATGCGGCTCAGCTGCTCGGCTATGAAGAGGTGCAACAGCTGCTGGAACTGCTGGGCAAACAGTCGCCCAAGCTGGTGGAAGGGCTGGTGCCGGATATCCTCAGCCTCGGGGTGATCGTCAAGGTGATGCAGAACCTGCTCAATGAAGGGGTGCCGATCCGCGATACCCGCACCCTGATCCAGACGCTGGTGGAGTATGGGCCCAAGAGTCAGGACCCAGACGTGCTGACGGCCGCCTGCCGCATCGCGATGAAGCGATTGATCGTTCAGGAGATTAATGGGCCTGAGCGGGAGATCCCGGTGGTGACCCTCTCCCCTGAGCTGGAACAGATATTGCATCAATCCCTGCAGGCCAGTAACGGCGAAAACAGTGGATTGGAGCCCGGATTGGCCGAGCGACTGCAGCGCTCATTGAGCGAGGCGGCGCAGAAACAGGAGATGGTGGGGGAACCGGCGGTTCTGCTGACCTCCGGCTTGCTGCGGACAACCCTGTCCCGCTTTGTGAAGCACACCATCCCGGCCCTGCGGGTGCTGTCGTACCAGGAGATCCCGGACGACAAACAGATACGAATTGTTCAATCCGTCGGCCAGTAGCCGGTAGTTAAAGGATAGAGCCTTGAAAATAAAACGGTTTTTTGCCAAGGACATGCGAGCGGCCCTGACTGAGGTCAAAGAAACCTTGGGGCCGGACGCGGTAATCATGTCCAACAAGCGGGTGACCGGGGGCGTCGAGATCGTGGCGGCAGTAGACTTCGATCAGCGTGGCAACAGCCCCAGCGCCGAAAAACCGACGCCGCAGGAGCCGGATCGCTTCACCGCTCTGGGTGAGCGAGCTCTGAACGAGGATAAGGTCAGCCTGTCCGCGGGTGCCGCACCCAAACCGGCCACCGATACGCCGATGGCGCCGGACAGTGACAGTCTGCGGGCGCTGCTGGAGCGCCAGCAGGAGCGTCGGCAGCAGAAAGAAGCCCGGGCCATGCTCTCCAAGCAGGAGCAGGCGCTGCCCAAGTGGGCTCAACGGGCGTTTGATGCGCCCAAAGCGGAAGCCTCCACCGCTCGTCCATCCACCCCGGCCCAACAACCGGTTTCCCGTAACGCCACCCAAAACAGTGACGAACTGACCGCCATGAAGGCGGAGATGGCGTCCATCCGTCAGCTGCTCCAACACCAGGTCTCCAGCCTGATGCAGCAGGATTTGGCGCGCACAGAGCCGGTACGGGCGATGCTCACTGAGCAGCTCCGCGAACTGGGTTTCCATAAGGAGATGGCTGAGCACTTCGCTCAGATGGTGCCCGCAGAAGCGGAGATCCACGATGCCATCGAGTACCTGCCGGAACTGGTAGCCCGCTCCCTGGTGTGCGGCAACGAAAGCATGCTGAACGAGGGCGGTGTGATCGCTCTGGTCGGCCCAACCGGCGTCGGCAAAACCACCACCATTGCCAAACTGGCCGCCCGATTCGTGGCGCGCTACGGCATCAACCAGGTGGCGCTGGTGACCACCGACAACTACCGCATCGGCGCTCAGGAGCAGTTGACCACCTTCGGCAAGATCATGGGGTGCCCGGTGCGCAGCGCCGCCAGTGTGGAAGAGCTGGAAAACGTCATTTACCAACTTCGCAGCCGCCGCCTGATCCTGATCGACACGGCAGGCATGGGCCAGCGAGATATGCGTCTGGTGGAGCAGCTGGATCAGCTGACCCGCTCCACCCGACTCCCGATTAAACCCTATCTGGTGCTCTCGGCAACGGCGCAGTACCGGGTATTGAAAGAGACCGTGGAGCGTTTCCGCCAGATCGATCTGGCCGGATGCATCCTGACCAAGTTGGATGAAGCCCATAACATCGGAGAGGCACTGAGCGTGCTGATCCAGAATCGACTGCCGGTGTGCTACCTGACAGATGGCCAACGGGTACCGGAGGATCTCCGTACCGCTGACCCACGCTATCTGGCCCAGCGGGCGCTGGCGGAAGAGGGGGGCGTGCAGGCCAGCCCTATGTCTACGCAACGACAGAATATGGCAGGTCTGTATGAGTAAGTGGTTTCTCCAGGATCAAGCAAGTGGGCTGAGAAAAATGGCACAAAACAAAGAAAAAATGGTCAAGGTGATTGCGGTCACCGGCGGCAAGGGGGGCGTAGGGAAAACCAACGTCTCCATCAACACCGCCACCGCCCTGGCGGCTCAGGGGCAGAAGGTGCTGGTGCTGGATGCGGATTTGGGTCTGGCTAACGTGGACGTTCTGCTCGGGCTTCGGGTCCAGCGGAACCTGTCCCACGTTCTGGCCGGTGAGTGCACCCTGGAAGAGGTGCTGGTGAAAGGCCCTCAGGGGATCTACATCGTCCCCGCCGCGTCCGGAACTCAGAATATGGTGGAGTTGAGCCCGTCTCAGCATGCCGCTCTGATCCAGTCCTTCTCTGCACTGGAAAACCAGTTTGACGTCCTGATTGTGGATACCGCAGCGGGCATCTCCGACATGGTGCTGAGCTTTGCTCGGGCCTCGCAGGAGGTGATGGTTGTGGTGTGCGATGAGCCCACCTCCATTACCGACGCCTATGCCCTGATCAAGCTGCTGTCCCGGGAGCACGGCGTGTTCCGCTTCCGCATCGTGGCCAACATGGTACGCAGCCTGCGTGAAGGGATGGAGCTGTACGCCAAGCTCTCCAAGGTGACCGACCGCTTCCTGGACGTGGCGCTGGAACTGGTGGCCACCATCCCCTACGACGAGAATGTTCGCAAAGCGGTGCGTCAGCAGAAAGTGGTTGTGGACGCCTTCCCGCGTACTCCTGCCGCCATCGCTTATCAGGGGCTGGCCAACAAGATCCAGACCTGGCCGACTCCGCAAAACCCCAGCGGTCATCTGGAGTTCTTCGTAGAGCGTCTGGTGCGTCGCAATATGTACGCCGAGGCCTCGGGTGAATAAGGCGGCGGCCTACGCCCAGTTTGATAACCGGGCGGCGCTGGTGGAGCGGCACACGCCGCTGGTGAAGCGCATTGCTCACCATCTGCTGGCGCGCCTGCCTGCCAGTGTGCAGCTGGATGACCTGCTGCAGGCTGGCATGGTGGGCTTGCTGGAAGCGGCGCGGAACTTCGATGGGAGCAAAGGCGCGAGCTTTGAAACCTTCGCGGGGATCCGCATCCGCGGCGCCATGCTGGATGAGATCCGGCGTGGCGATTGGACCCCTCGATCCGTGCATCGCAACAACCGGCGTGTGACCGAAGCGATGGAACAGCTGGAAAAGCAACTCGGACGTGACCCAACCAGCACGGAAGTCGCTGATTATCTTGAACTCTCTCTGGATGAGTATCATCATATCCTGCACGATGTCAGCGCCGGAAAATTGGTTGGTCTGGAGGACCTTGGGGTGTCGGAAGATGCCATCGGTCCTGGCGATGACAGCCCCAGCAATTTCTCCGACCTTGCCGACCAGCGTTTCCAGTCTTCTCTGGTAGAGGCGATCAAAACCTTGCCGGAAAGGGAAGCCCTGGTCCTGTCGCTTTACTACGACGAAGAATTGAATTTAAAAGAGATTGGCCAGGTACTTGGCGTCAGTGAATCTCGCGTCAGCCAGATCCACAGTCAGGCCATGGTCCGATTGAAAACCAAATTGCGAGCCTGGCGGGAGTGACCCTGCCCATCCGCGTTTAATGTGCCGGAGGAACACTTGGACAAGAACATGAAGATCCTCATCGTTGACGACTTCTCAACGATGCGTCGAATCATCAAGAACCTGTTGCGGGATCTGGGGTTCAATAACACTCAAGAAGCCGACGACGGCTCTACCGCCCTGCCGATGCTGCAAAATGGCGATTTCGACTTCGTGGTGACCGACTGGAACATGCCGGGCATGCAGGGCATCGACCTGCTGCGTGCCATCCGCGCTGATGACAACCTGAAGCACCTGCCAGTGTTGATGGTGACGGCGGAAGCCAAGCGAGAGCAGATCGTGACTGCTGCCCAGGCCGGGGTGAACGGCTACATCGTCAAGCCCTTCACGGCCGCGACCCTGAAAGAGAAGCTGGATAAGATCTTCGAGCGTCTGAACTAACATCACAAGGATGTGATCATGAGCGAAGAACAAGCGCTGATCTCCCTCCAGCAGGCCCAGGAACTGGTTTCACTGCTCGAACAGGGAGAGGTTGGTCAGGCCAACCAGCTGGTTCGACAATTTAGCGCCCCCCTGACTCAACAACTCTTTGATGAGGTCGGTAAACTGACCCGCCAACTGCACGACGCGCTGCGTGATTTCCAGGTGGATGACCGCATCAGCGAGTTGGCCAATCAAGAGATCCCCGACGCCAAAGAGCGTCTCAACTACGTGATCGGCATGACCGAACAGGCCGCCAACCGCACCATGGATGCGGTAGAGGAGAGCCTGCCCCTCGCCGACGCCCTCAAAGACAAACTGGTTGAAGTGCAGCCCCGCTGGGAGCAGCTGATGCGCCGTGAACTGGCCCTGGATGATTTCAAGGTGCTGTGTCATGACGTGGATGGCTTACTGCACCACACCGGCAACGACGTCGAACGGCTTCGTGACCTGCTGAACCAGATCCTGATGGCTCAGGACTACCAGGACCTGACCGGCCAGGTGATCCGCAAAGTGATTGAGCTGGTTCAGGAAGTGGAGTTCAGCCTGGTTGAGCTGTTGACCGTGTTTGGCGAACGCCCTTACCAGACCAAGGAGCGCGACACGCTTGAGGCCGAAGGCCCGGCGATGAACGCCGAACAGCGTGACGACGTGGTGAGCGGTCAGGACGAGGTCGACGACCTGCTGTCCAGTCTCGGTTTCTAGGAGTTAACCGATGGGATTCGATCTTGACGACGACATTCTGCAGGACTTTCTGATCGAGGCGGCAGAGATCCTCGAGCAACTGCAGGCACAACTGGTAGACCTGGAGCAGAATCCGACAGACCGGGAGCTGCTCAACGCCATTTTCCGCGGTTTCCATACCGTAAAGGGCGGCGCTGGCTTCCTCTCGCTGAACGCCATGGTGGACGTGTGTCATGGTGCGGAAAACGTCTTTGACCTGCTGCGCAACGACAAACTCAATGTCAGCGCCAGTCTGATGGACGTGGTGCTCAATGCACTGGACACGGTAAATGCCATGTTTGGTGAACTGCAAAGCGGTGTCGAGCTGACTCCGGCCGAACCGGCACTGCTGGCGCAGCTGGAGCGGTTGTGCAGTGGTGAGGAGATCGCCCCGGCTCCTGCCCCGGCTCCCGCCGTGGCAGCGGTAGACCCGGTACCGGTTTCCGAGTTGGTGCCTGAGCTGCCGAAAGCTCCCGCAGAGTCCGCTGGTGAGGGCATCGACGCCCTGACTCAAGGCGAGTATCAGTCTTACCTCTCCGCACTGGAGGGTTCTGGTGCCACGACCGAAGCGGGCAGCGATGACGACATCAGCGATGACGAGTTCGAATCCCTGCTGGACCAACTTCACGGTAAGGGCCAGTTCTCCGTCCGTGTAGAAGAGACCGAATCCGAGACGCCTGAGACCGACGATATCAGCGACGACGAGTTTGAGGCCCTACTGGATCAACTTCATGGCTCGGGCCGTTTTGGCGAAGTGGCCGATGTTGGCGCCACTCAGCCACCAGCAAGCGAGCCGGTATCCGCGTCCTCCGAGGCACCGGCCAGTGCTGACGAGTTGATCAACGACGACGAATTTGAAGCCCTGCTGGACCAACTGCACGGCAAGGGGACCGCTCCGGGTGCTGCCGCTTCGACTCCGGCGCCCGCTGCTGCGGTTCAGGCTGAGCCAGCGCAAGCCAAGCCGGACGTGGCTGCCGCCCCTGCGGCAAAGAAGGCGCAGGTGCAGCCCCAGGGCGATACGACCGTTCGGGTGGATACCCGTCGGCTCGACGACATCATGAATATGGTGGGAGAGCTGGTACTGGTGCGTAACCGCCTGGTGACGCTCGGCCTGGAGCGGGATGACGAAGAGATGGCCAAGGCACTGGCCAGTCTCGACATCGTCACTTCCGATCTGCAGGGCGGGGTGATGAAAACCCGCATGCAACCGATCAAAAAAGTGTTTGGTCGCTTCCCGCGCGTGGTTCGTGATTTGGCCCGCAGCCTGAATAAAGAGATCCAGCTGCAGCTGATTGGTGAGGAAACCGATCTGGACAAGAACCTGGTGGAGGCGCTGGCGGATCCGCTGGTGCACCTGGTTCGCAACTCCGTAGACCACGGTATTGAGATGCCGGATGTGCGAGAGTCCATCGGCAAAACCCGTCAGGGCACTATCGTCCTGAGTGCGGCCCAGGAGGGCGACCATATCCAGCTGGAGATCCGCGACGATGGCGGCGGCATGAATGCCGAGAAGCTGAAGCAGATCGCCATCGATCGGGGTGTGATTGATGCGGACGCCGCCTCAAGAATGTCCGATGTGGACGCCTATAACCTGATCTTTGCGCCGGGCTTCTCCACCAAGACCGAGATCTCCGACATCTCCGGTCGCGGCGTTGGCATGGATGTGGTGAAAACCCGTATTGCCCAGTTGAATGGCTCGGTCAGCATCGACTCCTCGCCGGGCGAAGGCACGGTCATCCAGATCAAGGTGCCCCTGACACTGGCCATCATGCCCACCCTGATGGTGGAAGTGGCGGGTCAGGTGTTTGCGTTGCCGCTGGCCTGTGTGAACGAAATCTTCCATATGGACCTGGCTCAGACCAACGTGGTGGATGGCCAACTCTCCATCACCATCCGCGAGCGTGCGATCCCCCTGTTCTACCTGGACAAGTGGCTGGTCAAAGCCGCAGGCCGCGCGGAGCGGGAAGGGCAGGGGCATGTGGTGATCGTCCATATCGGCAACACCGTTGTGGGTTTCGTCGTGGATGCCCTGATTGGCCAGGAAGAGGTGGTGATCAAACCCCTCGGCTCCCTGCTGCATGGCACCCCCGGCGTGGCGGGCGCCACCATCACCTCCAACGGGGGTATCGCCCTGATCCTGGATGTGCCCGGGATGCTCAAACATTACGCCCGTCGCCGGTAAGGCGGCGGGGCGGTTAGAACGAAAGGATAAGCATGACCATAAAGGTATTGGTGGTCGATGATTCCAGCTTTTTCCGACGCCGGGTGGCAGAGATCCTCGGTGCGGACCCGGAACTGGAAGTGATCGACACCGCCATTAATGGCCAGGACGCGGTGGAAAAAGTACGTCGCCTGCGTCCCGATGTGGTCACCATGGACATTGAGATGCCGGTGATGGATGGCATTACTGCCGTACGCACTCTGATGCGGGAGCACCCGATCCCGGTACTGATGTTCTCCTCCCTGACTTATGATGGCGCCCGTTCCACTCTGGAAGCGCTGGATGCCGGTGCGGCGGATTTCCTGCCCAAACGCTTCGAGGAGATCGCCAACGATCGCCAGGAAGCGAGCCGGCTTCTGCAGCAACGGGTTAAGGCAATTGCCCATAAACGGGTACGCCTCAGCACGCCTGCGGCCCCCAGCCGACCGGTACAAAGCCGGATCGGTACTCCGGTAGGCAGTGCCGCTGCGCCCGTGCGCCCGGCTGCCCGCTCTGCTGTGGGCGAGGCCAACTTGCCGGGACGCGCTTCCGGTAAGCGTTACCGCGCCTTGCTGATCGGCACCTCCACCGGTGGTCCGGTAGCGCTGCAAACTATTCTGACCCGCTTCCCGGCAGACTATCCTCACCCGATCCTGCTGGTGCAGCACATGCCTGCGGCCTTTACCCCGGCGTTTGCCCAGCGCCTGGACAGCCTGTGCAATATCTCGGTAAAGGAAGCTCAGCATGGTGACCGTCTGCAGCCCGGAACTGCCTATCTGGCACCGGGTGGCAAGCAGATGCTGGTGGAAGGCAGTGGTGCCAACGCCCGCATTGTCATCCGCGAGGGGGACGAGCAGATCAACTACAAGCCTTCGGTCGACATCACCTTTGGCAGCGCCACCCGGGCATTCGGTGGCGACGCGCTTGGCGTGATTCTGACCGGCATGGGTGCAGATGGCCGGGAAGGTGCCCGTATGCTGAAGAAGTTGGGGGCGACCATCTGGGCTCAGGATGCCGCCAGTTGCGTGGTCTACGGCATGCCGCAAGCGGTGGCAGCGGAAGGGATCGCCACCCACTCCATTCCCTTGAACCAGATGGCTGAGGCGATTCTTCGTGAAACACACCGCCACTGATTGGACATTGCGGATCTACATGGTGCTGGCCTACGCCAGCAGCCTGTGTGCCGTGATCAGCCTGGTTTGGGCCGTCGATAAGCACTTCTACGCCAAGGAGCTGCATCAGCAGTTGGCTGAAGTGCACGGTCAGGCCACTCGTGAGCATGAGAAGATGGCTCAGCTGATGGCCCAGAACCGGGAGCTGAACAGCCGCCTGGCGGAGTATCAGCGTCGCGATGCACTGCGAGCGACCGCGGCCCAGACCGGTGAGCCCCAGTTGGTTGAAGTGCAGCCCAACGGCGTTCGGGTAATGCAGGAACCCCATGGTGGGGTTCGTTACACCGGGCAATAGGAGACAGGGTGCGGATCTGGACCATCGTTAACCAGAAGGGCGGCGTCGGTAAAACCACCACGGTGGTGACACTGGCGGGCCTGTTGGTGCAGCGCGGCCAGCGAGTGCTGATGGTGGACACGGATCCCCACGCCTCACTGGGCTACTACCTTGGGCTCGACCCCGAGGAGATGCCCGGTTCGCTGTTTGACCTGTTCTATCACCATCAGGATTTGAGTCAGGCTCAGATCGAATCGGTAATTGTCCCCACCAACGTCACCGGTTTGGAGCTGTTGCCAGCCGCCACCGCGCTGGCCACCCTGGATCGAAGCCTCGGCAGCCTGGCGGGGATGGGGTTGATTCTGAAGTCGATCCTCAACCGTCTCAGCCACCGCTACGATGCGGTCCTGATCGACTGCCCACCGGTGCTGGGGGTGTTGATGGTGAATGCGTTGGCGGCTTGTGAGCAGATCATCGTGCCAGTACAGACCGAATTTCTCGCCCTGAAGGGGTTGGACCGGATGATTCAGACCCTGCAAAAGTTGGGTCACGGCGGACGGCGCGTGCCACCGCACATCATTGTGCCCACCATGTTTGACCGCCGGACCCGGGCTTCGCTGCTGGCGTTGTCGGAGCTGGTTCGCAGTCACCCGAACACGTTGTGGCACTCGGTTATCCCGGTAGATACCCGTTTTCGTGACGCCAGTCTCGCTCATCTGCCTGCACCGCAGTACGCGAGTGATTGCCGCGGCGTGAAGGCATACAATGACTTACTTGATGAACTACTGAGCCGGGGAGGGCACCATGTCGCGCGTCGCACAGCAAGCGGTCAGTGACTATTTTGATGTACTCCTCAGCGATCCGGATCCGGTCCAGACCGCCGGGCTGAACGCCCTGCTGGCCCGCTCCCAGGCGCACGAGGCAGAAGCCCCGGAACCCACGCCAGAGCCGGTGAAGGCCGAACCGGTTATGGTTGCCGCGCCCAAAGTGGCAGAACCGGTACTGGCGGCTGCCCCGCAAATTGCCGAAGCGCCCAAGTCATCATCTGACGTGGATTGGCAGGAAAGTCTGGAAGAGCGATTTCAGTGCCTCTACTTCAAAGTTGGAGGCCTGACCGTGGCGGTGCCCCTGCAACTGCTGGGGGGGATTAAACGGGTTGGCCAACTGAGCCAGCTTCCCGGGTCTGCGCCCTGGATGATGGGCGTTCAGACGGAAAATGGCGCCAGCCTTCAGGTGGTGGACAGCGCCCGCTGGCTGATGCCTGAGCGGGCGAAAACCGAACCGAATTATCGATATATGGTGCAGTTGGGCGGCAGTCCCTGGGCACTGGCCTGCGACACGCTGGTCAATGCCGAGCCGCTCGACAAGGCGCAAGTTCAATGGCGACAGCCCAGTGCCGACAAGCGTTATCTCGCCGGGATCGTGCGGGAGCGGATGTGTGTGGTGCTGGATGTCCCGGCAACCATTTCCCTGCTGGAAGCGGGCAAGGATATCAGCGTAAAGGAGTCCTGAGGGATGAACATTCAACAAAATACCGCAGAAGCCGCAGAGCGTAGTGATGAGGTTCTGCAGTGGGTGACCTTCCATCTGGAACATGAAACCTACGGCATCAACGTGATGCAGGTACGCGAAGTGCTGCGCTACTCCGACATCGCTCCGGTGCCGGGCGCACCGAGCTATGTGCTGGGCATCATCAACCTGCGTGGTAACGTGGTCACCGTCATCGACACCCGCGCGCGCTTTGGACTGGCTGAGGCACCGATCACCGACCACACCCGCATCGTGATCATCGAGGCCGAAGATCAGGTGGTTGGTATCCTGGTCGACAGCGTGGCTGAGGTGGTGTACCTCAACAGCTCCGAAGTGGACTCCGCGCCCAACGTGGGCAATGAGGAGAGCGCCAAATTCATCCAGGGCGTTTGTCACCGTGACGACAAGCTGCTGATCCTGGTTGACCTGGAGAAGCTCCTGAGTGATCAGGAGTGGCAGGAGCTGGCATCGCTGTGAGCGGTTTGGACTGGGCATGGTTCATCGCACTCGTCGGGCTGGTGCTTGGCAACCTGGCGCTGTTTAGCTGGGTACGTAAGCGTGAAGGGGAGTTTTTACGCAAGTACGACGCGCTTAAGACCCTGCATAAAGCGTCGCAAAAGCAGAGTGAATCCCTCAAGCGGGAACTGGCGGAGCTGCGCTCAGGAGCGCTGGGTGTCGGTAAGCGCGTAAAGGAGCTGGAGCAGTCCATCTCGCTTCTGCAGGCCCGTCAGGACGAAGTGGTTCAACAGGACCCGGAAGCCCGACTCTACAGCCGTGCCATGAAGATGGTGGAGCTGGGGGCCGACGTTGAGGAGATCATGCGCGAGTGTGAGCTTCCCCGGGCAGAAGCGCAGTTGCTCGTTACGCTGCATCAGCGCGGCGAGTAACCGCAACCTGATTAAATACGCCCCGGCCATCAGCCGGGGCGTTTTTGTTTTCCATGGATTGTAGCGTGGGCTTGTAGCGTGGGCTTTCAGCCCACGGCATAGGCGCTCTGACTATCCAAAGGCCCGTGGGCTAGAAGCCCACGCTACGGTTGCTGCGGGGCCCGTGGGCTAGAAGCTCACGCTACGGTTGCTGCGGGGCCCGTGGGCCAGAGGTCCACGCTACGGTTCGCGGAAGTGGCTATCACGCCTTATGGTCAATGCGCTGATGGATATTGTTCCACTGTTCCGGAAAGCGTCCCTCAACCAGATAGGCGTAGGCGATCAGCTCCGCTATTACCACGTAAAGGGCGGGCGGAATCGACGCGCCCAACTCCAGCTGGCTGAGCAAGTGCGCCAGCTGGGCATCCTGATGTACCAGCACACCCGCCTCTTCGGCAGCCTCCCGGATCCGCTGGGCCAGCTCTCCTTCGCCGGTTGCCACCACTTTGGGGACGGTTTTGCCGTCGTACTGAAGCGCGACCGCCTTATCAGGCTCCATAGCTGCCTCCATAAGTGAGCGTGGTGCTGCTCTGTCCCAGACGCTTGGGCACGTCACCCTGACGGCAGCGCAATCCCCCCACCGCCAATCCCGCCTCCTGGAACCGTTGACGCAGAGCGTCAAACTGACCGCTCACCGTTTCACTCAAAATTGCGGTGCTGGCAACGGCATCCAGACTGAGGGTTTCGGCCCGGTATCGCGCCTTCAGAAGAAGGTCACCATTGCTGAGTTCAAACCGCAGTGAGAGCAGCCAACTGGGCTCCTGATCTTCCGGGTTGGCCCGGTAGCGCTGCAGCGCCAGCTGTAGTTGTCGCTGCTCACGCTCCTGACCATAGGGCAGCGCCAGATACAGGGCCGGGTGGTCGGAGTCTGACTGGCTCTGCTGCTGAAACTGAGCCAGGTCATCAATCATTGGCGTCAGCGAGGCGAGCGCCGCCTTGCGCTGAGCGTCGCTGAGCGACTCCACAGCGCGCCCAAGCTCTGAGCGCTCTGCCCGTGCCCGGGGAACCAGCAAACGCTGCCAGAGCGTTGCCAGCGGCCCCAGAGGGGCAGCCAGTCGGCCCCCATAAGGAAACTGACCAATCTGGGCAAATAGGGCGGCCAGCAGGGCAGGGTGAGCCAATTGCGCCAACGAGGGCAGGGGAAGCTGGCTGAGCTGACTCTGGCCGAATTGCTGCCCCAGCATCCGCGTCAGCGCCTGCCAGCCGGGATCGCCCGCTCCCTCAAAGGGACGAGGCTGCCCTTGCGCCGAGGTGACCGGTGGAGATGGCGCAGGACCACGCTCAGACAGTGGGGTCAGAATCTGGCCGGGACCGGGACGCACCAACTGCCATTGGCGGGGATCGGAGATGCGCAGCCACCAGTCGCTGCCCGGTGGCAATGGGATCGGGAGCGTAAATGAGCCAGTGGGGAGGGTCACCGTGGGCTGCCCTGCGACAAGGCGGATTGGCACCAGGGTTTGGCCGGGCAGTGACAGCGCTTGCTGCAGGGGGGCCGGAAACTGGCTTGTTGGCTGAGGGCTGCCATGAGCAAGCAGAGGGCGCGCGATCCACTGACCCGCTTGGGATTGCAGCGCTACGGAAGGCGGCAATGGCTGGGCAGGCGCTTGAAACTGTAGTGTCCGATGGGCGGTCTGGATCAGCAGGGTGGTGCCGGCAAGTCGCACGGATGTCGTGGCAATCAGTTGAGCCACCTGAGGAGTTACGGCCTGGGGATGAACCGAAGCTGAACCAGAGATCGGAATCATGATGTTCTGTCTACACTGTGTTGCGGCGATGCTTTTTTCACGTCATGCAAATGATAAGCTTACGATTATTCGCTGAGCCTACCGTTGATGCAGTGACGCTATAACAGCATATCGGCGAAGGAGTATGGATTCTTGAGGATGCTTGGGTGAACAGAGGGATTTTGGCGGCGTGCCTGATGGCGGTGCTGGTGACGGGTGCCACCGGAGCATATGCCGAGCAAACGGAGGAGTTGGACCTGGAGGTCAACTATAAGGACCCCCGGGATCCTATCGAGCCCTTCAACCGCCTGATGTGGGATTTTAACTATCTCTTCCTGGACCGATACCTGTTCCGTCCGGTGGTTCACGCCTACGCCGATTACGTGCCCGAACCTGCCCGGGACAGCGTCGAGAATGTGGTGCGCAACCTTGATGAACCCTTCAGTGCGGTAAACAATCTGCTTCAGGCCAAACCGGATTGGGCGGCCAATGCCACAGCCCGCTTCCTGATCAACAGCACCTTTGGTGTGGTCGGGCTCTTCGATGTGGCCAATCACATGGGGCTACCAAGAAAGCAGGATGAGTTTGGCGAAGTGCTGGGTTATTGGGGCGTTCCCAATGGTCCCTATCTGATGTTGCCTGTGCTTGGTCCCAGTTCAGTCAGGGACGAAGTGGGCGATTTCATCGATAAACTATACTTCCCCCACAGTTTATTTAATTTTTGGCAGCGAGCCGGGTTGTGGGCTTTGGACGGGCTTTCGGTTCGCAGTAAATTGATCGATCAGGAGGCGCTACTGGATAACGCATTGGATCCTTACGTATTTACTAAGGAAGCGTATTTCCAGTATGTCGAATATCAGCTGTATGACGGCAATCTCCCCGAGAAGGAGGAAGAGGACGATTTGCTGGAAGAGTATCTCGACGAGATCGACTGACAATCATAACGATAACAACATGATTTGAGGCGACAAAGCGATGCAGTTGGATGGGCTTACGGTGCTTGTGGTCGAGGACGACCCGGTATTCCGTCAATTAGTAAGTGATTACTGTACGCAGTTGGGACTGGCCGTTACCGGGGCTGAAGATGGCCAGGAAGCGCTGGAGCGTTTCCACGACATCGAGCCGGACCTGGTTCTGGTTGACCTCTGTATGCCACGGATGGGTGGACTGGAGCTGCTCAAAGCGATCTCCCGAATTGCGCCGGAGGTGCCGAGCATCGTCATCACCGGCAACAAAGCGATGTCGGACGTGGTGGACGCATTGCGACTCGGTGCCTGGGATTACCTGATGAAACCCCTGACCGATCTGGCCGTGCTCAAGCAAGCCATCATCGATTGCTTGCGTGAAACCGGCGATGTTGCGGTACCGGAAGAACCTGAAATTCCCGGTTGGGAAGACCCCGGTCAATCCATCGAAATGGCGGATAACTTTGACGCCATCAAGCATGACACCCAAACCGCTTCCCTGATCCAGGCCCAGCTGTTTCCGGAATTCAGCCAGCGCCGCCAGGGTTATGAGTTCGGCTATAACCTGTTCCGTAATCAGCCGGTGAGTGACCGACTCTGTGACGGCTTTGAGTGCGGAGACCGTTTCTACTGCGCCTACCTTGCACGGGTTCAGCCCAGTGGCAACCTGAGTGCCTTTGTCAGTGTCATCATCCGCAGTTTCTTCAACCAGAAGCTTAAGCGTTACCGCCAGGGCGGCAGTGAAGCGATCCTCGAACCCTTTACCATGCTGAGTTATCTCAACGAGCAACTGGTTAAGTCGGGGCTGGGATGCACCCTGGACATCACCTATCTGGTGCTGGACCGCCACAGCCGCCGGGTCGCGATTGGGCGCGCTGGCAGCCAGGTGAAAGTCTATCTTCGAGCCGGTGATCTGCTCTCCCCATTGGCCTTGCCGGAAAGCCCCCCCGTGGGACAAAGCAGCTGGAGCCAGCCTATCTGTCACTACCGTGATCTGGATGAGGGGCAAGCGCTGGTGCTGCTGGAAGGCGCGCCGATTGCACGGGAAACCGTAATGGCCGAGCAGTTCGGAGGATTGCAGGAAGACACCGCTGGCGGCGCCTGCCTGCAACTGAAAAGCTCCGCCGGATAGTCCCGCCTAGGTAATCAACGACGCTCCATTGCGTGGATGGGTAGCGTGGGCTTTCAGCCCACGGCATTTGCGCATTGAATATCCATCGGCCCGTGCTCTTGTAGCGTGGGCTTCTAGCCCACGGCATAGGTACCCTGAAATCCCATTAGCCCGTGGGCTAGAAGCCCACGCTACGGTTGGTACGGTATTGGTGCTCTGAACTTCCAATGGCCCGTGCTCTTGTAGCGTGGGCTTTCAGCCCACGGCGCGCTATGGCTTTGGTGCATTGAATATCCAAGGGCCCGTGGGCTTATAGCCCACGGCGAACCACGGCATAGGTGCATTGGATATCCAATGGCCCGTGGGCTCGAAGCCCACGCTACGTTCATTCTCTGCAGACACAAAAAAGCCCGGGTACTGGCCCGGGCTTTTATTATGGCGTTCGATTAGGAGCGCGGCATGGCTTCGTGGTCGGCAGTGACGGCCACTTCCTCTTCCAGCGCTTGCTCTTCGGTCTTGGTGTGCGGGCCTTCGGCACCGTGCATCCAATCAACCAGCTTGTCGGCCATGAAGTACAGGATCACACCGGAGATGGCAGCGGTAATCGCGATGCCACCGAAGATGGACAGGGCGTTCGCCAGCTGCTCTTCCTTCTCACCACCGTGGCCGATAAAGGAGCCAACAACACCGGCGATCTTGTTCGCAGCAGCAATGAACAGGAACCAGGCACCCATCATCAGGGAGGCGATGCGCAGCGGAGCCAGCTTGGTCACCATGGACAGACCAATCGGAGACAGACACAGCTCACCCATGGTGTGGAAGAAGTAGGCACCCACCAGCCACCACATGGAGGACTTGGCAGTCGGGTCACCACCCATCTCAACCACGGCACCGATCATAAATACGAAGCCCACGGCCAGCAGGAACAGACCCAGAGCAAACTTCACCGGGGAGTTCGGCTCACGGTCGCCCATGCGTACCCACAGGGAGGCGATTACCGGCGCGAAGATTACGATGAAGATGGCGTTCAGAGACTGGAACCAGGTGGTCGGAACTTCCCAGCCGCCCAGAGAGCGGTCGGTAAACTCGTTGGTGAACAGGTTCATCAGACCACCAGCTTGCTCGAAGCCAGCCCAGAAGATGATGGTGAACAGACCCATCACCATGATCACTTTGATGCGGTCACGCTCTTGCGCGGTCAGCGGCTCTTTCTTGGCGCTCTGCTTGTTGGCCAGATCCTGCTTGGCAGCCGGAACTGTACCGATGTCACCCAGCAGACGCTGAGCCCAGACGGCCTGGATAACCAGGGAGATCAGCATACCGATACCGGCCAGAATGAAACCGGCCTGCCAGTCATTCACGAACACTTCAGCGCCGTCGATGATCTGAGTGCTACCAAAGGCCTTGTAGGCCCAGGCCACCAGGAAGCCGGACAGAGCGGCACCCACGTTGATGCCCATGTAGAAGATGGTGAATGCACCGTCACGGCGGTGGTCGCCTTCCTGGTACAGGTCACCCACCATGGTGGAGATGTTCGGCTTGAACAGACCGTTACCCAGAATCAGCACACCCAGACCGAGGTAGAACACGGTGGTTTCCATGCCTGGGATCCAGGTATGGGGCGTACCCAAAAGGAACTGACCGATGGCCATCATGGCACCACCGATCATGATGGCTTTACGCTGACCCAATACGTTGTCAGCCAGCCAACCACCAATCAGCGGAGTGAGGTAAACCAGGCCGGTAAAGGTGCCATACAAAGAGAGGGCGTCTGCTTGGGTCCAACCCAGGCCGCCGCCCCCTTCGGTGCTTACACGGTCAACCAGATAGAGCACCAGAATGGCGCGCATGGCGTAGTAACTGAATCGTTCCCAGAGTTCTGTGGTGAACAGCAGGAACAGGCCCTTGGGGTGACCTAGAAAGGTACCGGTGTCCGGCTTGCTTGCGCTCATGAATGTAGATTACCTTGCGTCGTTATTATGGCCCTCTGCCGCGCGGATCCGGAATTGACACGTCATCTGGCAAGGCAGTTGGGACTGTAGTGCGCAGGCCAACTGCATTGCCGTCACAACCGAATCAGATGCCCGACAGGGGAATGTGAACCCACAAGTTCTATCCCGATGTGGATCCGATGTCAATTTCATCACCAGGATGTTCGAAAATTAGGCGTAAAGCGGGGCATTCTGAGGGGATGTAAGAGATCTCTCACCCAGTTGTGTTGAATCTGTACTACCTGAAGAACAATTCATTCAAATGAACGCAGAATCTGCCCGCTTGAGTAGGACGTTGCTTGCGACCATTACTCAGCTTGGTATTATGCTTCTTCGGTATGGAACACCGTTTGGATTTGATGCTGTAGATTTTGAAGGTGGGCTTAAATGCTGGGTTGGTACTTGCTTTACTGCAAAGGAAAGAAGGAAGCCACAGCCCGAGCACATCTGGAGCAGCGAAATTTAGGCTGCTTCCTCCCGGAAGCGGAGGTGGAATGCATCAAACGAGGCAAGCGCACCAAGGAGATGGTGCCACTTTTCCCGAACTATCTCTTTGTTCGGTTTGACCCCTTTCAGACGCCCATCCGGACTGTACTCTCAGTTCCCGGTGTGTCGTCTGTGGTTCGGACCGATGGCCAGATGGTTCCCGTGGATACCTCTCTCGTTGTCGGGTTGAGACAGCGCCTGTCTCAGTCGCCCTGTACCATCTCTGAGCTGCCGCAGGCAGGCGATAAAGTCGAGATCCTGGACGGACCATTCGCCAGCCTTAATGCGGTTTTTTGCGAACCGGATGGCGCCACGCGAAGTCGACTTCTACTCAATATTTTGGGTAATCAGCAACATATTGCTCTTGGTAACCTCTCTATCCGTCGCCTATAGCGACAGCAACTGAGATAGAGGCAGGGGAATGCCGGGCCGAGTACTGCCCAGCGTCAATCTGGAGTATTGGGTGGCGAAAAAACGCCACTGTTCGCACTTTGGGAGCACACCCAAGGGCGGCAGCGTGCCAAAATCCAGTTACCATAAAATCCACAGTCTTTATTAATCATGGCTTTGTGAGTTAGTGAATGCTTGCATATCCAGATTGGTTGGCTACTGTAAATTGAACCACAACCCGCAAACAGTCCGCAGTTGGGCAAGGCCCCGGACCGTGTAAGTAATGATGATGAACGCCTTAACATCGGTTAGGTCTGGGACGGAGGAGAAGCCTTTGCATCACTGCAACTGGGGTTACAAGGATGTGATGAATGGTTGAGTTTGCTGGCTTTGGTCTCGTACCAATGACCTTTTCATTTCTAACCAGCTACCTGTTTATTCGGGCCTGTAAGCCGATAGCGATCCGTGTCGGCCTTGTCGACTCTCCTGGTGGCCGTAAAGAGCATCAGGGGGAAGTCCCTCTGATTGGCGGCATTGCGATCTTTCTGTCGGCAATGTCGTCGTTGCTGTTGTTTGCGCCAGCCAGCACCCAACTTCGCCTGTACCTGATGGCTTCGATTACCATGCTCTTTATCGGGGTACTGGATGATCGCTACAACCTGCGGGTATCCCACCGCCTGTTCAGTCAGGCACTGGCTTCAGCAATGATGGTGTTTGGCGCGGAGATCTACATCAGCAGCGTCGGTAACCTGGCCGCACTGGGAGAGGTCAGCACCGGCTGGTTTGGCCCGGTCCTCACCATGATTGCCGTGATTGGCGCCATCAATGCGTTCAATATGGTGGATGGCATTGATGGCCTGGCGGGTTGCCTGAGCATCATTTCTCTCGGCACGATCGCGTTGTTGATGCACCTTAACAGCAACCCTTGGGAACTGATGGCGCTTATTTATATCGGGGGCATTGCCGCTTACCTGATGTTTAATAATGGCTGGCCCAACCGTCGCCTCAAGAAAATCTTTATGGGGGATGCGGGCGCGATGGTGATTGGATTTACCATCGTCTGGTTGTTGGTGTGTGGTAGTCAGGGGAGTGACATCAGTTTCCGTCCGGTGACGGCGCTCTGGATCATCGCGTTTCCGCTGATGGATATGGCTTCCATCATGTACCGCAGGGTGCGACAGGGTAAGAGCCCGTTTATGGCGGATCGACAGCACCTGCATCACATCTTCCTGCGCATGGGTTTCTCGCCTAAGCAAGCGCTCTTTGCCATCTCACTCGGCTCATTGATTATGGCGGCGATAGGGGTGGCGGGCGAAATTTATCAGGTTACTGAAGCCATAATGCTTTTGGCCTTCCTTGCCGTTTTTTCTGCCTACTGCTGGGTGATTCAGCATGTGTGGCAGATCCTGACTTGGTACCGACGCCAGGTCGGCATCAATTGAACTTTAAAGCAGAATAAGCCTCGTCAGATGATTCTGAAATCTTTGAAAAAAATTGGCCCAGCCTTATGGTTGGGCTTTCTCGTTACTGGATGTGCCTCTTCGGTTCCTCAGGTCAGTGCATCCCGCCCACTGGTCAGCAGTGGTGCGGCCGCCGTTATCGGCCAAGCTTTGCCTGCCGAGTTAAGCGACCAGTTGAGCCGCACCTATAGCGGTCAATCCATCCTCTACAAGCACTATCAGATTCTGTTGGGCAGAGATTATGTCTCTGCATTGGGCGATACCTGTCGTGCGGTTAATGTAGTGGACACTGAATTGAACGAGGCACCGCAGGCGCGCATTGTCTGTGAGTCGCAGCAGCAATGGTGGCTGATGCCAGAGATTTCCGATCAGACGGACTCTGAAGCATTCTTTGAGGCGTCGAACTGATATGACGAGACTAAAACTATGGCTGGCTAAGGCCTCTGTCGCCTTGTTATTTTTCACCGGCATTGTTCAGGCGGCCACGCCTCAGCAGTTGGAAGCGATGAACGCCTCCGGCATGATGCCGCCGACTAGCCAAATGCCGCTAACACAACCGAACGTGGTCAATCCTTCTCAGGCGCAGCAATACACGCAGCAGCCTCGCGACGGGATCCTGCTTCCCGGTGAAACAGGGGTAAACCAGTTGTTGCCCGTACCGGAAGAGGGGTTGCCGCCGCCGTATGGCGCGAACCTGTTTGCGGGTGGCTACGAGACTGAGCGATTTGATGGATTGAACGACGACTACCTGATTGCGCCGGGTGACAAGATCAGCATCTGGATCTGGGGGGCGGTGAACCAGGGTGAAGTGGTTACTGTGGATAACCAGGGTAACATCTTTATCCAGAACATCGGCCCGGTGAAGGTGGCGAACGTCAAAGCGTCCCAAATCAACCGGTACGTTACCGAGCAGATCTCCCGAGTCTACAAACGGGACGTCAATATCTACGTTAACCTGCTCAATGCTACCCCGGTTGCGATTTACGTCACCGGCAATGTGGTGCGCCCCGGACAGTACGCCGGTATGGCATCTGACAGCCCCCTGTTTTTCCTGAAGCGGGCAGGAGGCATTGACTCTGAGCGGGGCAGTTACCGCAGCATCGAGGTGCTGCGTGGTGGCAAGGTGATCGCCGAGTTTGACCTGTATGAGTTCCTGCTGAATGGCGTATTGCCCAAGGTTAACTTCAAAGACAATGACGTCATTCTGGTTAAGCGCCAAAAAGCGACAGTTGTTGTTTCCGGAGCCGTGCGCTACCCCTTCCGTTTCGAGTTTAAGGATGACAGTGCCTCCGGTACTGAACTGGCGCACTATGCCCGTCCTTTAGCCAAAGTCAGCCACGTTGGCATTGCCGGTGCACGCAAAGACGGCCCCTTCTCCGTCTATCTGCCCTACAAAGATTTTGAAAACTACCAACTGCGTGATGGCGACCGCCTTCTGTTCAATGACGATCTTCACGCCCAGGTCTTCGACGTTCAGATCCAGGGCAGCTATCTTGGCCCCTCCTACTTCGCCGTTAAACGCAATACGCGATTGCACGACTTGTTGGCGCACATTGAGGTTGACCCGAATCTGGCGGATTTCAGCAACGTCTACATTCAACGTAAAAGCGTTGCGGAAAAGCAAAAGGAGATGATTGAACAATCCCTTCAACGTCTGGAACGTAGTGTCTTTACGGCACCGGTTTCCTCCGATGGTGAGGCACGTATCCGCGCTGAAGAGGCCAGCATGGTGCTGGAGTTCACCAAGCGGGCTCGCTTGATTGAACCTCTGGGCCGTGTCGTGGTGGCGGATCAGGGTAATGTGGCCAACATCCTGCTGGAGCAGGGCGATGTGGTGTGGATCCCCTCCAAAACCGACCTGATTCATATTGGGGGCGAGGTTATGATGCCGCAGGCCGTGGTTGCCAACCCCGAGGCAACCATTGAGGACTATGTGGCCTGGGCTGGCGGATACACTGAGCGTGCCAATTACGAGCAGATTATGGTGATTCATCCCAACGGCATGGTCGACACTAATGCTAAGGGGCCACTGCAACCAGGAGATCAAATCCTGGTGTTACCTCGAGTCGATGTGAAGGTGATGCAGACGGTGAAAGACATCACCCAAATCATCTACCAGATCGCTATCGCTGCGAATGTCGCCATCAACTGAGCGTGTTATGGCTACCGTTGTAAAGCGCAGTAATTGGGTGGTGTGGAAAGATGTCATCTTTGCCCTGTTTATCCGGGAGATCAGGACAGGGTTCAGTGACAAGCTCGGTTTAGGCTGGGCTGTCATCAGCCCGCTTGCGTTCATCTTTATCTTGTCCTTTATTCGTGGCCGGATGGACGGTGGTGAGACCCACACCATGCCCACCTTCGTGTTTATGGTGTATGGCATGCTGATGATTCAGCTGTTTCTCACCATGCTGCAAAGTTGCTCCTCGGCCATCAAGAAGAACAAGGCACTGTTTGCCTTTCGGCAGGTTCAGCCTATCAGTGCCATATTTGCCGCAGCTCTGTTTGAAACTCTAATTAAGATGGCAGTCATCGTTCTGATTTGGTGCGTGATGTACTTTCTTAATTACGAAATCCGGTTGGACAACGCACTGCTGTTGATACTCAACTTTTTCGTTATGGCAATTCTGGCAATGTCCCTTGGGCTGATGTTTGCCATGGCGCAGTGCTATATCAGTGAAATCGGTAAAGTACAGCAGTTACTGACAAGGCCCCTCTTCTTTATTTCAGGTGTGTTTTTCTCCTTGCAGGACATCTCCAAGGAATATTGGCACTACCTTGATTGGAATCCGATACTTCATGGTATCGAACTATCCCGCCAGGCGGTCTATAGCAGTTATGGTGCGGTAGGGGTTAGCTACGAGTATTATCTTGGCTTTACATTGGTGGTATTGACCATTGCATTGAGTTGGTATTTCTCAAGCTGGAAACAGGCGATTAGCCGATGATAAAACTTGAATGCCTGACAAAGTATTACCCCTCCCGACTTGGCAATCAGTATATTTTTAAGAATCTGAGTTTTGAGATCCCTTCGGATCACAATATTGCCATCCTGGGCTCAAATGGAGCGGGTAAATCCACACTGTTTCGTTTACTTGCCGGTAGTGAGTACCCCAACCACGGTCGGGTAGTGACCGATCTCAACCTGTCCTGGCCTGTTGCGCTGGCCACCGGTATCCACCCCAAGATGACGGGGCGGGAAAATACCCGGTTTATCGGAATGGTCAACGGTGTCGCGGATCTCGACCTCTATGAGGAGAAAGTCCAGGATTTCGCTGAACTGGGGAAAAAATACGATCTGCCGGTCAGTACCTACTCGAGTGGTATGCGGCCACGTCTGGCCTTTGCCTGTTCCATCGCCATCGACTTTGATGTCTACCTGATTGATGAAGTGACGTCGGTTGGTGATGCCAGGTTTCGCAAGAAAGCCAAAGAGGCATTACTCCAGAAGAGTCGTGACTCAAACGTGATCATGGTCAGTCACGAAATGAGCGAGTTGCGCGAGTTCTGTGACAGTGCTCTGGTACTACATCAGGGCGAACTGACGTTTTATCAGGATTTAGAACAGGGCATTGCCCATTATCAGACTTTATAACCATGACTCAGACTGCAATCAAAAATGTAGAGCAGCGCTTCGTCCAACTCCGGGAAGTGATGAGCGCCCAGGAGTGGAACTCTGTCGCTAAGCTGCTGGCAAAAGCGAAGTCTCTGGAGAACCAGGATGCGCCTCTTGCCCGCCGGCTTGCACAGCGCGCTAAAAACCTGGAGCCGGACAACCCTAAAGTCCTGTCGGAATTAACGCGTCTTAATCGCTTGGTGCAGCAACAACAACCTGCAGCCGACATCAGTCGCTCAAGCGAAAGGAGACCAGGCCGGGTGGTGGTATTGAATCAGCGGCTACAGAAGGCCCTGGAACACCCCAAAATGGCTAAGGCAAAAACGCCCTGGTTCCTTGGACTAATTCTGCCCATTTTGGTGTTCGCATTTTACCAGTTGGTTTGGGCCAGCCCCCGTTATGAAAGCCGAGCTCAATTGATTGTTCAGCAGCCGGATGGCATGGCGACAATGGATATGTCGATGGCCTTGCTGAGTGGCTTCGGCGTGAGCACCCCCGCTACTTCAGACTCGCAACTGGTCAAAGCCTTCATTGCCTCTGAAGATATGCTGAAGTATCTGGATGACAAGCTTTCGCTTCGGGACCATTACTCACAAAGCACTGTGGATATGTTTACCCGATTGAATGGATGGTCCACCCAGGAAGATTTTCTGCGTTTTTACCAGAACCACACCGTGGTGGAGATTGATGAAAAGTCTAACGTCATTACGGTAAAAACTCAGGGCTTTGACGCAGAGTTTGCCAAACACCTGAGTCAGGCAATAGTTGAACGCGCTGAGTGGTATATCAACTCTCTGGGACACCAACTGGCTGAGGCGCAACTGGAGTTCATAAAAGGTGAACATCGTTTAGTTGAGCAACGTCTCGAAAAAGCCAAGCGCGAGTTGCTGGGTTTCCAACAGCAGTTTAATCTACTCGACCCAGAAGCTGAAGGGATGGCACTTCAGCAGATCACTTATGGTCTGGAAGCTCAGCTAGCCACTAAGAAAGCAGAACTGAAATCCCTGCTCTCAATCATGAGCACTGATGCGCCTCAAGTACTGGTTATTCAGAGTCAGATACGAGCGTTGGAGGCACAGCTAGAAGTTGAGCGTGGACGCTTGTCCTTGCAACAGGGGAATGGTGGCGATAGCCATCTTGCGATACCTGGGGATACCGGTTATTCGGTGAGTGAAGTTTTAGCGAAATATGCTTCATTGAAGATTGAGCTTGAACTGGCGCTGCAAGCCTACACCGCTTCAGAGGTTTCGTTGGAAAAGTCTCGAGTGGAAGCGTATCGCAAGCTCAAATATTTAATGACGGTGGAGTCTTCAACTCTGCCTGAAGATAATCAATATCCGCAAAGCACTTATAATATCTTGCTGTTTTCTGTTGTCCTGATGATGCTGTTTGGCATTGGCAGAATTATTCTGGCAACCGTGAAAGAATTGAAATAAAGAAATAGAGTAATTTATGAATAAAATGACTCCCTACGAAGCCAAACGCAAAGGAATTGTATTGGCTGGTGGTTCTGGTACTCGTCTTTACCCCTTGACCAAAGTGGTTAGCAAGCAGCTGATGGCGGTTTACGATAAGCCGATGATCTATTATCCCATCTCTACGCTGATGGTAGCCGGCATCCGGGAGATCGCCATTATCTCTACCCCTGAGGAACTCCCGCGTTTTCGCGAACTGCTTGGAGATGGCTCCGACTGGGGGGTTCAGTTTGAGTACATTGAACAACCCTCTCCCGATGGTCTGGCACAGGCATTCTTGCTGGCTGAAGAGTTTATCGGTGACGATGAGGTTGCGCTGATTCTTGGTGACAACCTGTTCTATGGCCATGACCTGTCTGCCTCCTTGCGGCGTGCAGCGAGCAAGCAGGAAGGCGCCACAATCTTTGGCTACCATGTCGCTGACCCGAAAGCCTATGGTGTGGTCGAGTTTGACGATGAGCGCCGTGCCGTATCCATTGAAGAAAAACCTCAGCAGCCCAAATCTAACTATGCGGTTCCGGGGCTCTATTTCTTCGACAATCGGGTGGTGGAGTTTGCTAAGCAGGTAAAACCCTCTGCACGTGGCGAGCTCGAGATCACTGATGTGATTGACGCGTACCTCAACCGAAATGAGTTGGACGTCGAGGTGATGGGTCGTGGAACCGCCTGGCTGGATACCGGCACACATGACAGCTTACTGCAGGCGGCGGAATTTATTGAGACCATCGAAAAACGTCAGGGCTTGAAAGTGTGCTGCCCTGAAGAGGTGGCTTTCCGTATGGGTTTTATTTCCAAAGAGCAGTTGCGAGACCTGGCCGGACCGCTGGTTAAAAGTGGGTATGGACAATATCTGATGGAAGTATTGAATAACAAAGTCTTTTAACTTTAATCGCTGTCGAAAAGAATCTATGAAATTTATAAAAACAGATATCGAAGACGTCGTCATCATTGAACCCAAAGTATTTGGTGATGAGCGGGGCTTCTTTATGGAAACTTTTCGCACTGAGCTGTTTAACGAGCACTGTGCACCGCGAGAGTTTGTTCAGGAGAACCACAGTAAGTCTGCCAAAGGTGTACTGCGGGGCTTACACTACCAAACTGAAAACACTCAGGGAAAGCTGGTTCGAGTTGTCCGTGGATCGGTGTTTGATGTTGCTGTGGATATGCGCCGTGATTCTCCCACTTTCGGCAAATGGGTCGGGGTCGAACTTTCCGAACATAACAAGCGTCAACTGTGGGTGCCGGAAGGGTTTGCTCATGGCTTCTATGTGATGTCGGAAGAAGCAGAGTTTGTCTACAAGTGCACTGACGTTTACAACCCGAATGCCGAAGCCTCACTGCGCTGGGATGACCCTAAGGTCAACATCAATTGGCCTATTGAAGAAAGCTATGAGCCCTCTCTTTCCGAGAAAGATGCTCAGGGCTTTTGCTTTGACGACGCACCTAAGTTTTAACAGGGATGGATATGGTGACAAGGGTATTGGTAACAGGAAGTGGTGGTCAGTTGGCATGGGAACTGGCACAGACTTGTCCTGAAAACATTGAGTTGCTCTGCCTTTCGGCCAAAGAGCTGGATATTACCGACAAGGAAGCGGTAATGGCTCGGATTCAAAAGGAACGTCCTGATGCCGTGATTAACGCTGCGGCCTACACTGCGGTTGATCGGGCCGAAGAGGAAGTCGAACTGGCCTATGCGGTGAATGAGGCGGGCAGTGAACATCTGGCTCTGGCCTGTCGCGAGGTTGGGGCGAAATTGGTGCATGTGTCTACTGACTTCGTTTTTGACGGCAGTAGAAATACGCCCTATCAACCGGACGACAAACCCAACCCATTGAATGTCTACGGAGCCTCCAAGCTAGCAGGCGACAAAAAGATTGCAGAAGTGCTTGGTCCCGATGCGGTGATCATCCGTACCGCCTGGGTCTATTCGACGTTTGGCAATAACTTCGTCAAAACCATGCTGCGGTTGATGGCTGAGAAAGAGCAGCTTGGCATTATTTATGATCAGGTAGGTACCCCGACCTGGGCTCGAGGACTGGCTCTTTTGTGCTGGAACCTGTCTGAAAAGTTGCTCAACGGTGGGCTTAATACTCAGGTAGAAGGCAAAGGCGAGTGCATGACCCTGCACTGGACAGATGCTGGCGTGGCCTCCTGGTATGATTTTGCGATTGCGATTCAAGAGTTGGCTATAGAAAAGGGGATGCTGAGCAAGGCGATACCAGTACGCCCGATTCCGGCCTCTGCTTACCCAACACCGGCAACTCGCCCCTCCTTTAGTGTCATTGATAAGTCCTTGGCAGAGTCTATCTCCGGAATGGAGACCGTCCATTGGCGTAAGCAGTTGTCACAAATGCTGGACGAAGTTAACGCACACTAAGCGTAATCCAGACTGTAGCCGATACTTTCTTCTTCAAATCAGTTATAGAAACATTCAATGAAAAACAAAACCCTTTTGGTTACTGGTGGCGCCGGATTTATCGGTGCGAACTTCGTTCATTACTGGATGCGCAACCACGCTAATGACAAAGTAATCGTACTGGATGCGCTTACATATGCGGGCAACCGTGCAAATCTGGACGCCGTTGCCGACAACGCTAACTTCCGCTTTGTACACGGCGATATCTGCGATACTGTGCTGGTTGAGTCTCTACTCCGCGAGGAGAGCGTTGATACGCTGGTGCATTTTGCTGCCGAGTCTCACGTGGACCGCTCAATCACCGGCCCGGATGCCTTTATCGAAACCAACATTATCGGTACTTACAGCCTGCTGAAGGCTGCGAAGAAAGTATGGATTGATGAGGGCCTGAACAAGGAAGGCCACCGTTTCCACCATGTCTCCACTGACGAAGTGTATGGCACCCTGGGACCCAAAGACCCTGCCTTTACCGAAGATACGGCATACGCGCCCAACTCACCCTATTCAGCGAGCAAAGCCGCTTCGGACCACTTGGTACGCGCTTACCATCATACTTATGGTTTGAATATTACCACCAGTAATTGCTCGAACAATTACGGCCCGTACCACTTTCCCGAAAAGCTTATCCCGCTAGTGTTAACCAATATTCTGCATGACAAGGCATTGCCCATTTACGGCGATGGTCAGCAGATTCGGGATTGGTTGTACGTAGAAGATCATGCCCGCGGTATCGAGTTGGTGCTGGAAAAGGGTCAGGTAGGCGAAAACTACAATATTGGTGGGCACAATGAGTGGGCCAATATCGACATCGTCAATGAAATCTGCCGTCTGATGAATAAGGCTTTTGCCACTCGCCCGGTACTGGCCGAAAAATATCCGGAAGCCAAGGCAGCAACTGCTGGTAAAGCTGAGTCATTGATCACTTATGTGGCTGATCGTGCTGGCCACGATCGTCGGTATGCAATAGACGCCCGCAAGACTAATGCTGAACTGGGTTATAAGCCTTACGAGTCATTTGAATCCGGTATTGCGAAGACCATCGAATGGTATCTCAGCAATGATACTTGGTGGAAAGCAGTAATGGATGGCAGTTATCTGAACTGGCTAACTCAGCAGTACGGGAAACCTGAAGAGTAAGCTATTTTATTAGACACTGATTTCTATATTCATTATTTGAATTGATTTTCAAAGTGTTTGGCATTGGATTAAGTAAAGGATTTTGGGCAGCGTTATGGTCCTTCGAAAAATAAAAAACCGTATTATCTCCAGGGAAGGAGAGGTTTCTAAGCGTTCGGTATTTCAATATTGCATTGATTATAGCGGTGAGTACTCTGAAAATAAGCTGATTGTAAGCGGTTGGGTGTTTCAAACTGACGGCTCTGGCGACGTCAGTATATCGGTGGTACAAAGTAACGGTACTCTAGTGCATACGCTTGCGGAGCGTCGCTCTGCGCGACCTGATGTTAAAGCCTTTATGTCTGTCAGTGAGGAAATGACCGATATTGGTTTTGTTATCACCTGTGACTTGGAACTGGTGGATGATAAACCGCTTTTTATTCATTTTTCTTCAGGTTCCAACGAACAACGTATTCCTTTGTGCAGAGATGCAATAGATAAACCTGTAGTTGAATCTTTGCTTTCAAGCTTACAAGCTGAAAGCAAAGATTCAAGTTCTTCCTCTGTTACGAATAGGCCCGTTTGGCCGGTGTCAACTGAATTTGGTTATTGGGTAGAACTTTGCGGAATCTACAAAGAGCGTTTTTGTATTCTTAGAGGGTGGGCAGCGGACTTAGAAAACAAGTCTTCTGTTGAAGTAAGTGTTAATCGCGTAAATGGCGCGAGTATGAGGGTGCTAGAGTTTGACAGGGTCGAAAGACATGATGTATTAAAAAGCTTGAAATTCTCTGATGATACAGAATATCTTGGGTTTGTTCTGTTATGTGAACTGGACTCAGATTCAAACGAAAATCTTGAAATTAGGTTGAACTCTGGTCAGAAACAACTTACTCTGCCCTTTATTTCAAAAAAAACCAACTTTGAAGAGTTAACTTATTCTTTGGCAGAGGCCAGTGAGAATAATGTGTCCGAGACTAAGGCAAAACTTTGCAAAAAGTTAGGGAATAGCTATTTTGAAGAGCTTAGTACTCGTCTAAAAAACATCTCAGAATTGAATGTTAAAGTTCATGTTGATATCGCCATAGGTTTTGAAAAAGGCTGCTTCGTCAGTGGCTGGATAGATGATATTAACGGAGAGATATCTGCGATTCACCTTTGCGGTGGAAGTAGATTAAGTAATAACTTGCTCCATGACCTTTGCTACTTTAAACGTGCGGATGTTAACAAGGCATTCCCTCATATGCCTGATAACTATCTTGCAGGATTCTGTAGCTTTATGGAGTTGGAAATAGAAGCGAAAGATCTCTCACTATTGGTATTTGACCGATATGGTAAGGTAGCTAAAGTCAAAGCCTCTCCTAAGTGTTATTCGGGTCGAGAGATAGAGGCAACAAAGATTATACTTAGCCATGTTGAGCCTAGTGACCCTTCGCTCGGAAAAGTCTTTGAAAGACATATTCATCCCGCATTGCAGCGTGTATGGCAGCAACGTCTCTCACAGCCTGAAGTTGATACCGTAAGGGTCACAGAATTTGGCAAGCCAATTTCGAATCCACGTTGCTCAGTAATCGTGCCACTTTATGGTCGCTATGACTTTGTCCTTCATCAAATCGCCCAGTTTGTTAGCGACAGTGATTTCGATGATGTTGAACTGATTTATGTATTGGATGATCCAACATTAGAAGCCCCTCTTCTGAAACTGTGCCACGATGTTGAGCAGCTTTTTCCAATTAGCTTTAAGTTGGTTAACTGCGGTTCAAACCTTGGGTATGCTGGTGCTAACAATCTTGGCGCGCGTTTCGCAAAAGCAGAAACGCTATTACTGTTAAATTCCGATGTGTTGCCTACCGAAGCCGGGTGGTTGGGTAGAATGCTCGAAGCTTATGGTAACTGTGACCACGCCGGAGCCATGGGTGTCAAGCTCATTTTTGAGGATGGCTCTATCCAGCATAATGGGATGTCTTTCACCAAAAGCTCTGAATACAAAGATATTTGGTTAAATGAACATCCCGGTAAAGGACTTCCTGAATGGGCTATGCCTCAAATCGGTTGCCAAGCCATTTCAACGGTTACTGCTGCCTGCCTTATGGTTCAAAAGGCAAAGTTCAACCAGGTCGGTGGTTTTAGTACTGATTATATTTTGGGTGATTTTGAAGACTCCGACCTATGTTTAAAGCTGATCGATGCAGGTTATCAAAATTATCTTCTCGGTACTGAAAAGCTGTACCATCTTGAGCGTCAATCACAGTCGCTTGTAGATAGTGGTGATTGGAAATTTAAGCTCACACTATATAACGCCTGGCAGCATACTCAGATGTGGGATAACACCATCGAAGGATTGGAGGGATAATTGATAATGAACGAGCAACGAATTCTCTTAATTTCTCACGGGCACCCAGATATGAGTAAAGGTGGTGCAGAGGTTGCAGCGTATAATCTCTTCGAAGAATATCAGTCTCAGGGTTTGGACTGTGTATTTTTAGCTCGTACAGGTGAGTCCTCACATGGTGGATCTGTCTTCTCAACCTGTAACTCGGATAAAGAGATTATGTTTCATACCCATATGGGTGACTTTTTTCTTTTTCAGTCGGGATACAAGCAACATATCTGGAAAGATTTTCGTGGATTGCTGAAACGCTATCGGCCAACGGTCGTGCATTTTCATCACTATATCCATATGGGCTTAGAGATGATTCGGGAAGTTAAGAACACCCTCCCTGATGCCCGTATCGTAGTGACTTTACACGAATACCTGGCTATTTGCGCCAACAATGGGCAGATGGTAAAGCCTGGTAAACAAATGAAACTCTGTTACAAGTCCTCCCCTGCGGACTGCGCTCGTTGTTTTCCAGAGCGCTCGGCGTCAGATTTCTTTTTGCGTGAAAAGTACATTAAATCCATCTTTGAGCTGGTGGACACTTTCGTCTCTCCCAGCCACTTCTTGATAGAGCGTTACAGCGCTTGGGGCATACCCAAAGAGAAGATGGTAATGATCGAGAATGGCCAGCCTGAAGTTGATGCACCACCGGCGAGAGTGTTAGCTGACGGCGAAGTACGCGGTCGGTTTGCCTTTTTTGGTCAGATTAATCCCTATAAGGGCGTCGATGTGATGCTCGAAGCGTTTAAACTGCTTCCGGAAAAGGTTAAGCAACAGGTTCATCTCGACATACATGGTGCGAATTTGGAGCATCAGACTCAAGAGTTTCAGGATAAGGTAAATGACCTGCTTGATGAGCTCAGTGATCTGGTTACTTTACATGGACCTTACGAATCACATGAGATGGGGACTCTCCTTTCTCAGACTGACTGGGCTATTATCCCGTCCTCTTGGTGGGAAAACTCACCAATGGTGATCCAGGAGGCGTTTAACCATGGTGTTCCTATGATTGGCAGTGACATTGGTGGGATGGCTGAGAAAATCATTCAGACTGGAGCGGGGTTGAGCTTTAGAGCCAGAAACCCAATTTCACTAAGTCAAGCAATTGAAGAAGCTGCTTCTTCAGAAAATAAATGGAAATCTGTTGTCTCAAGTATCAGCAAGCCCATTTCTATTAAAGAATGTGCTATTGGGCACTTAAAGCTCTACTTTTGATGCTTGGTGTATTCTTGCAGCATTGGTAGTGTCTGTGTGTTTATTGCATATGGTTGTTGGTTTTATATTGTGGGTGAGCTGTGACTTTTAAACCTGTAATGGTTTGTGTTTGGTCTTGTTATGCCTGTTAATTTATTAGAGATGGCTGGAATGAAGCGCGTAATTACTTTTGGTACATTTGATGTTTTTCATGTGGGACATGTAAATCTTCTCCAAAGAGCGGCAGCTTGCGGAGATCAACTCATTGTTGGTGTGTCGACCGATGCATTAAACTTTTCAAAGAAGAATAGATATCCAATCTATAATCAAAATGACAGGATGAGGATTATTAATGGACTTCGTTATGTCAACTTTTGCTTTGAAGAGGAATCCCTTGAATTGAAAAGGGAATATATACTTAGATACAATGCAGACGTATTGGTGATGGGAGATGATTGGGCCGGTAAGTTTGACGAGTTTAAAGATATATGTGACGTTATTTACTTGCCACGCACTCCTTCTGTATCAACAACACAGTTGATTGAGGTTATCTCTTCATCTGAGGGGAACGGCTGATGAGGAAAAAGCTAGTTCTGCATATTGGGCAGTACAAAACTGGCTCTTCGTCAATTCAAACCTTTCTTTTTGAAAATAATGAATTCCTTGCTTCACAAGGGATTCATTATTGCCAAACCGGATTGGCGTATAGTGAACCACATATTGGTGTTCGTCACTATCACCTCATGCATAGAACCAAGTCGGACACTTGTTTATGGGATGAGTTGACTGCTGAAATCGACTCTAGTGAGCTGGATACCTTCGTAGTTAGCTATGAAAATATGCTCTCGGGGTTGAATGCTGATAAGGTACAGTATATTGCGAATAAGCTGAGAAATTTTGACGTTTCTGTCGTGTGTTACCTCCGACGTCAGGATCTATTTATTTCATCTTGGTATGGTGAGCTGATTAAAAACCATAAGTGTAAGATGGATATCGAAGATTTCTTAAAAAAATATCGATTTTTGTGCAACTATGGCTCTGCCTTAAAGCGTTGGAAGAAAGCTTTTCCGAATGCAACATATCATATATGCAATTTTGATTCATTGAGGGCCATTGGAACTGATGTCGTTACGCATTTCCTAGGGATTTTCAATAAATCCGCTCCTGATGGTTACTGTTCTATCAATGCCAACTTGAGCTTAAGCGGGCGAGCCGCTTCAGAAATGTTATCATTTAACCGATCTATTGATACTAGCTCAGAAATACATCGAAAAGTATCTGATCTGTTATCTTTGACATTCCGAGGTGATGGCAAGCTGTCAATGTTAAACTCTTTCGAGTCCAAAGAGTTTTGTGAAGGTTTTGCATCAGAGAACAACTTGCTATATAGCCTAGCTGGCTCAAGTTTTTCTCCCTTTGAATGTGTTTCCGAAGACATTGAAAAGACCGATTTCTACAGTGTGGATGTGGGCAGTGAACTTTCTGCACTTGTCTCGATCGTAGAAAACAGTAGCGACCGTTAACTATTTAGTTTAGCTATTGGTAATAGACAGTGGTCAGGCTATTATAATCGTTCTGTGCATATGGATTTGACGTTGGCGTTGTATTACCACTCCATAGCTAGATGATTAGTTTGTTATATAGAAATCATTTGCATTTTTGGGGCTTCTATATCGGAGCCTAGCTTGACCCTTTAGCTAATTTTTCGCTTCCATCATTGCGGCCAGTACATAGTCAGTAGTTATTCATATGTCGCCCTTAACAATTAAGTCGTTTAATTATGTTTGATGCTCACCTATAGTTAAATTGGCTACATTTATTTAATTTTGGCAAATCGGCGATAGAAGTACGAAACGTAGATCTAGTTTAGATTTTTCATACGCGTCTAGGACATATTTTTTAGTATGACGATTAAAGCAAGGCTTAAAGGAATCTTGGCTAAGTATCGAAACTTAACCAAGATCACCTACATCGACTTTGTCTATCAAGATGCAAAAGGAATCGTGTTGGTAGGGTGGGTCGCGTCAAAAGAGAGCGTATTGCCCGAGCATCTGGAGTATAAGGTCGGCGCAAGGAATGTTCAGCGTGCCTTTTTTGTCCACTACCCTCGAGCAGATGTATGTCAGCATCTGGGGCTTAGTGCAGATAGAGCAGCGGGATTCGTTACTTTCATTCCGGGAGCCCACGATCCCAAAGCATTGATGGTCGGTTTGCCTGGTGCTCTGATTGCTCTTAAGAAGCGCTCTTTTGCCTATCTGACTAGTCTGGGGCAGGTGCTGAAGCAGGCTGGCAATGGTGGTGAGGCGGTTAAGGCTTTCCTGGAAAAGGAACTTGGGGACGTAAAGTCTAATGGATCTCTAATCATTCCGGCTCGTAAGTTGGATAAGGACGTTGAGGCCATCAAGGCTCAACTCCAACAACTTAAAGTCCATCAAGAAGGCTTTATCGAGGAAGCGCAAGCGTTGTTGCCTGGTATCCATAAGATTTGGAAAGCCCGGCAGAGTGCGCGCAACGATGCTCAGTTACTGACGTTTGGCGCAGAAGTCGAGTCACCGCGACTGTCCATTGTTGTGCCCATCTATGGCCGCTATGATTTTATGCAGCACCAGCTTGCTCAGTTCTCGTCTGATCCCTCTTTTAAGGATGTTGAGCTTATCTATGTGCTGGATGACCCGTCGTTGATTCACGAGGTCAAGGTGACCTCATTTGGACTGTTCGAAACCTTCCGACACCCTTTCAAGGTAGTCTTGTCAGAGCGTAATCTTGGATTCTCTGGTGCCAACAACCTTGGGGTCAGCTTCGCGCGCTCTGAGATGCTTTTGTTGCTGAACTCGGACATCATTCCGCGTGATAAGGGCTGGATCGATACCTATCTGGAGCAGTTTGCCAGTACGGAGGATTGCGGCATTTTGGGGGCAACCCTGGTGTATGAAGATGACACGATTCAACATGCCGGTATGGAGTTTCGTCAGGACAGCACCCTGCCCGGGTTGTGGGTGAACCATCATCCGCTTAAGGGCGTTCCGCTCAAGCTCGCAGAGCATCCAGGGGTTTGTCCTTCGCAAATGGTCACCGGTGCCTGCATGTTGATGAAACGTTCGGTTTATCAGGAGGTGGAGGGCTTCGACACCCTTTACGTTTTGGGCGACTTCGAAGACTCCGATCTATGTCTCAAGGTGCGTGATAAGGGACTGGGCATTTACCTGAGTGGCTCGGTTGTGCTGTATCACTTGGAGCGCTTGTCCCAGAATCTGGTCGATCCGGGTGACTGGAAGTTCAAGCTGACCATGGTGAATGGGGCGTATCAACTGAAAAAGTGGAAAAACAAAATTGAAGAGATGGTGACGCGTGATGGACAGTAAACAACGCATCCTAATCGTGGCACATGGCCATCCTGACCATAATAAGGGCGGCGCAGAGATTGCAGCTTACAACCTCTATAACGAATACCGCTCTCGAGGTATCGACGCCTATTTCCTCGCTCGTTCCGGTCTTCAACCTCATGGTGGCGCAGCATTTTCGGCTCGGAATGACGCTCGGGAAATACTGTTTCACACCACCCATGATGATTGGTTTCTGCACTCCAATATTAAAACCCGCCATATGTGGCAGGAGTTCCGGGATCTGCTGCTTTTGATTAAGCCGGATGTGGTGCATCTGCATCACTATTTCCTGCTTGGTATCGAGATGATAGAGGAGATACGCCAAACATTACCGGATTGCCGTATCATCCTGACCCTACACGAGTTTATGGCCATTTGTCATCGCAATGGTCTGATGTATAAGACCAACAATAAGTTGTGCTACAAGGCCAACCCTCGTGATTGCCATGGTTGTTTTTCAGACCGTCAACCCGGCGACTTTTTCCTGCGCGAGCAGTACATCAAGCGCATCTTTGCGAGTGTCGATCACTTTGTCTCACCGTCACATTTTCTGAAGCAGCGCTACGTCGAGTGGGGCCTCGCTGAATCCAGTATCGATGTGATTGAGAATGGCCTGCCTTTGCCCTTTGTGGAGGGGGTGGACTCGCCGGACGCGAAAGTGCGCTTTGCCTTCTTTGGGCAGGTAAACCCCTATAAGGGAATAGATGTGCTGCTTGAGGCTTACCTGTTACTGCCTAAGTCAGTTCGTCGTCAGATCTCGGTAGATATCCATGGCGCCAGCTTTGAACATCAGAGTGGAGAATTTCAGCAACACGTCAAAAACCTGATTGAATTGGCAGGCAGCGGCGTCCGCATGCATGGCGGATACGAAGGTCATGAGATGCCAGCGTTGTTGATGGAATCTGACTGGGTGATTGTTCCTTCAGTGTGGTGGGAAAATTCGCCTATTGTTATTCAGGAAGCATTGAACAACAGTACGCCGCTGATCGTCAGTGACATCGGCGGCATGGCGGAGAAAGTTGAGCATGGGGTTAACGGTCTGCACTTCCGAGCGGGTAAAGCGGCATCGTTGGCGGCGGTGATGACCAAGGTGTTGGAAGATAAGTCTATCCATCCCAGATTGGTTGCCGGCATCCAACCGCCGATGACTATTGCAGCCTGTGCCGACGCGCATCTGGCCATCTATTCCTGACAGAACGATTGAGCTTTATGTTTCACTACTTTGTCGAGTATCTGGGCGCCGGTAAACCGGCGCTTTCTGTTGTGGCGCCATTGTCTGGCCATGTTGAAACGCTGGACAGCTTTACGCTCTCTGCCAAAGTCGACTCTGAGGCTGGCCAGATTGTCGGTGCCCGTATTGCGGTGCGACACAATGGTCAGCACCGGGTTTCTGATCTGGACTGGAATGGGAAAGGGGAGTTGAAGGTGGCGCTCCCCACTCATCTGCTCAATCAGGGAGCGCACTCCGGGCGTTACTTCGTTGAGGTGCTGCTGGTGGGTGCCGATGGGAGGAAAAAACGGGCAGTCGGGATTGTGCTGACTGAGGTCGCAAACATACCGGCGGTGACCTTCGTAGTGGGCTCGCCTCGTAGCGGCACCACCGCCGTGGGCAATGGCATTCAGGCCGCGCTGCAGGTCGAAAGCCATGGAGAGTCACATTTGGCGGAGCTGTATCAGTCGCTTGTTGAGCATTCCATCAATTTTGTGACGGCCTCATCGGCAGCCCGCAACAGTGGTACCTTGGCCAATGCCGTAACGCCGCTGGAAATGAAGGCGTTGCTGCTGGATTCGTTAAGGCAGTTACATCGGGTCTATTACGGTTCGCAGATCATTATCGATAAAACTCCGGGAATCCCGATGATTCGGGCACTTCCCCTCCTATATCAACTGTATCCCCAGGCAAAAGTGGTGTTTTGCCGCCGACGTGCACTTGAAAATGTTGCCTCACGGTTAAAAAAGTTTCCAGGGCTGACATTTGAAGAACACTGTAAGCAATGGCGAAATACCTTTCATCAATGGTACTCTTCCCGGGAACATGTCCATCAGATCGTAGGCCGTCGCAACTGGTTTTTGATGATTGAACAGAAAGAGTTGCAGGACGGCATGGAGAAGGAAGTGGCAAGAATTGCCCGCTTCCTTGGTTTCAGTGAAGCGCAGCAGCAGCTGATGGTCGGCTACCTAAATCACCACTCTCCCGAGCAAACCAACACGCAAAAATCCGTCAAATCTCTCGAGGAGATGCCTTGGTCTGATGATGAAAAAGCCCTTATCAAGCAGATCTGCGGCATCGAGATGTCGCGCCAAGGTTACGCATTTGGCTCGGACTATTATTTAGATAGGTAAAGATTCCACATGATTTCGTACATTCGCTCCAAAATTTCTCCTAACCTTTCTACTGTGGATGTTGACTTGTCGGAGGTGAGCCAAAAGATTAAAAAGCACCTGCAGCATCGTCCAGTTATCCATTTTAAAGGCGCGATTAGTGAGTCTCCACTGCGAGTAAAAACCGACAATAAGGGGCGCTTTGTCCGCTTCAGCCTGCAGGCCGAGTCCTCTTTCCATCTGGATACCATCGAGATTTTTAACAAGGATGGCCGCAATATTGCGCCAGGAAAACGCACGATTATCAGCTCCGTCTATAACGATGAAGAGAAGTACGACGGCCGTGGTGCGCTTGAAGGCAAGAAGAATGGCGGTTGTGGCTTCCATACCAAGCGTGAGCAGGCACCCTGGCTGATTGTGGATCTGGGCACGGTCCGCAATCTGGACGAAATCGTGGTGTATAACCGCGAAGGGCAGTACTACACCCGCGCACTGAGCCTGAAGATCGAATCCAGCCGGGATCTGACCAAGTGGGAGTTAATCCATGATAACTGGGCCTGTCTGAATGCTTTTGATGACGGAGAGTTGGGCATAGAGGAGGTGGCATTACTCCATGCTGGGGTGCTGGATTCTGGGCCTGCGCACAATCTAATAACCAACCTGCGTAAGGAGGGTCGCCATGAGCAGGCCCTGAAGTTCCACCAGTACGTCAATGAACTGGTCAGTGAACGAGGATTGGCACTAGGGCCGCATGGTTTTACCCAAACCTTTGATCTGAGCTCGGAAGCGAAAAAACAGAAAACCTATCGCGAGTTGGCTCAGTTGCTGAAGTGGGTTAATGAGGAGTTTGGTACCCCAGCGTTTATCTCCTCCGGTACCCTGCTGGGCATTGTCCGGGACGGTAAATTTATCGGTCATGACGACGATGTCGATATCTGCTACATCAGCAAAGAATCTACGGAGCAGGGTATTGTCGAAGAGCGTCAGCGCCTGGTGAAGTTCCTGACGGAGAAAGGTTGCCGGATTACCCCCTCTGATAGTGCACACTACTGGTGTACAACGCCTGGCGGTGTCAGTCTCGATATCTTTACGGGTTTTATTGAGGATGGCTACTGCAGCATGAACCCTATCGGTCGCAAGCAGGTGCAGGTGGAAGCCGTGTTGCCTTTAAAGACAGTTCAAACCAACGGGGTTGAGTTGGTGCTGCCCAATGACCCGGAGCCCCTGTTGGTACTGAACTATGGGCCTAGCTGGCGCAAACCTGATCCGCTTTGGACTTTTGATTGGGGCCAAGCTCGTCGTGATTTTGCTTTCCTCTATTTCAAATGATTGTGTAGAGAGCCAGAGGCCTTTTGACAACTGTGAAGGCGGGCTTTCAGGGTTATGGTAAAGCGTCAAATTTTTTCGGATCCAATAGCCTGCGAGTTCCCTTTCTGAACACATGTTGCGCCAGTTTAGAACCAGGGATTCTCCTTGCTCAAATCCCAGTGAAACGCTGGTGTCAGGAACCCAATCAAGCGAAACCTATGGCAGTGGTAAATGGAAGGCATAAGTTCCTTGCGTAAGCGTATTTTTATTCATTTCGGGCCACCGAAAACCGGCACTTCTGCCATCCAGAAATGGATGCAGAACAACCGCAAAAACCTGTTAGAGCAGGGCATTCTTTACCCCGAACATAAAGTGGATCGTAACGGGGTCAGTTCCGGCAATCTGCTCGCGATCTATGATCGCCAGGGGGACTCGGAGCTGACGCTTAATGAGCGCAGGGTTAAGACGCTAGTGGCTGGATTTGAGGCCAGTAAGGCTCACACCCTGGTGTTGAGTTCGGAGTTTTTTGCCTCCCGTCTGGCTGAACTGGCGCAGGTTTTTCCGCAGGCCCACTTTATCGGTTACGTTCGTAACCCGTTGGAGTCGTTGGAGTCCCACTACAACCAGTCGGTAAAGCGCCACAATAATGCAAAGCCGATATTCTTGCCGAAAAAGCTGCCGATGCGGCCGCTGCAGTTGCTTATTGCCGATGTTGAGGCAGTAGGCAAGGCACGATTCATGCTCAGAGCATATTCTGCAGAGCGGTTTCCAGAAGGGGACATCTGCGCTGACTTCCTCCTGGCCATTGGCTACGAGGGATATGTAGCAAGTCCCAACGTCGTCAACCCCTCCTACAGTTTGGAAGCCCTGGAGTTAAAACGCTGGTTAAATAAGTTTGAGCTTCAGCACCTTAACAACTCGGTTGATGGCTTGTTGCAAAGCTTTCAGGGTGAGATTACCCGCTACTCCTGCATTCCTAATGCCACCTTTGAGCAGTATCGCCAGCAAGCGGCAGAAGTGCTGCGTGATATGGATGGTGCTATTGAGATCGAAGGGGCAGAGGTGCTGATCAAGAGCGTCGAGGAGAAGCCTCAGAAGCCGTATATGACTCAACAGCTGTCACCGGAGCAGATGTCTGCATTAGTTGGGTTCATCCGCTCCGAAGACGGCAGACTGTACAAACAGCTGTGTTCCCATATCCATCAACACAGCTATCTAGAGTCTTACCACTCTGAATTGCGCAAGGTTTTTACAGAGGCCTACCCCGCCACTAAGGCTCTGCCGTCCCGAACTGATGTAGTAACTGAAATGCTTAAAGAAAAAATCCGAGCATTGCTGGGTAAAAACAAATCGCAAGACAACCCTCGACTGGATCTCACCGGTATGGGGGAACTGAGAGACAAACTGAAGCTGGGCAACGAGGTCTCTGACGGCATTGTGCTGCGAGAACTGGCTCTTTTTGCTGAGCGCAACAACCAGATTGAGATGGCTTACTGCCTGATGAGTCGGGCACAGAAACTGCGGCCCACGGGGCTGATGATCCGCAACAAACTGGAGCAACTGGCCAAGAAACTGGACCAGGTTGAGCGTTAATGCGGGGGTTATCCTTTAAACCGGTGGTTCGCCTGATTAAGGCTGGAGTTCGGAAGATGCCCGAACCCTGGTTGGAGGTGCTGCGCCGAAACCGGTTGCTGTTCTCCCTCAATCGTTTTTGGCTCTATCGCTATGAGCTCTGGGTTAAACCAGAGACCGCCACAGATCAGCCTAAGACCTACCGAAACTATATTGAAACGGTGGAGAGTGCTCTGGAGGCAAGCGTGGAAACGGCGGAGTGCGTTCTGCTGGTTCTGGTGCCGAAGTTTAATGCTGCCGAACTGGGAAAAACACTGGATGCCGCAAGGGGAAGTTTTTCCCGGGTGGTGTTGTGGTGTGAGGCTCAAGAGCGTCAGACCTGCGAGAACTGGTTGGCTGGCCGTGAAACCGACGCCATTGTGCACTGTTGTAGCTCCCCTATTGAGCTGAAAGCGCATCAGGATGGTGAGTACCCTTGGTTTGTGCTGTATCAGGGAGATCGGCCTGCGGCCCGCGCTGGTTCGGCGTTGTTCGCTTTTAACAAGAGCAATGCGAAGGTCGGCTACACCGATCTGGATCGCCTTACCGAGACAGGCGAACGTCAGAAACCAGCCTTTCTGCCAGATTGGAATCCTGATCTTCACCTTTCTACCGCCTATGTAGCTACTGGCGTGTGGGTACGTCATCCTGAGTGGTTATTCGATGGGGAATTCTCTCTGTCGCTTACTCCTGTGGGGCTTGCTGCCTGGTTGGCTGAGGGGTTTATTCAGGGCAAACTGAGACAGGTGGGCCACCTACCACAAGTCCTTGTGCATCGGTCGGCTGACAATGATTTCTCCATGTCCTGCTGGCAGAAGGCGTTGAGGCCTAAGCTTAGTGGGAGGGCGCATGTTGCGCTTAACGATGCTGCGGAAAGTCTGACTCTTGGATGGCAGCATGATGTTCGGCCTCTGGTATCGCTGATCATTCCAACCTTCAACGGCAAGGCATTGGTGCAAACCTGCATCGAGTCCATTCTGCAGAAAAGCACCTATCAGAATTTCGAGATTCTGCTGGTCGATAACAACTCCAACGAGCCAGAAAGTCTGGTGTACTTTGACGAGATTGCCCAGCATCCGAAAGTTCGGCTATTGCACTACCCACATCCGTTCAATTACTCGGCCATCAATAATTTCGCTGCGCGTCAGGCTCAAGGAGAGATTCTTGGGCTGGTCAACAACGACATCGAAGTGATTGCCCCGGATTGGCTGGAGCAGATGGTGGGTCATGTCTTAAGGGATGACATCGGCTGCGTCGGGGCCAAGTTGCTCTATCCCGATGGCCGCATCCAGCATGCTGGTGTGGTCATGGGGTATGGCGGCGGTGCGGGACATGCCCATAAGCACTTCCCATCAGACCATTCCGGCTACCTGAAGCGTCTGGTTGCCAGCCACAACTTCAGTGCAGTGACTGCAGCCTGTCTGCTGATAAAAAAGCGTCATTATGAGCAGGTGGGTGGATTCAACGAGCAGAAGTTCGCGGTCGCATTTAACGATGTGGATCTGTGTTTGAGAGTATTGGACCTGGGGGTGCGGAATCTCTACTGTGCCGAAGCGTTGCTGTACCACCACGAGTCAGTGTCGAGAGGGCATGAGGATACGCCGGAGAAAATGGCGCGCTTTGCCAGTGAGGTGGCTCACTTGCAGCAGGATTGGAAGGCGGTCATTGAGCATGACCCGGCCTACAACCCCAATCTGACTCTGCGCAGCGAAAATTTCGTATTAAAAGTGCCGGGCATCCCGGCCGCTATTTGCAGTATTCATGAATAAAAACCATTCGCCCACGGGGCAGTTTAGCCATCGCTCCCCGGGTACAGTAGAAGTGGTCTGTGCGATGTCGGTATACGAGGGAGACCGCCTTGAGTGGGTCGAAACTGCCGTTGCCAGCATCCTGGGCCAAAGCCGGCCAGCTGACCTTTTTGTCATCGTTATCGACGGGCCGATCTGCGCCTCAACCAGAGAGTTTCTTGCTAAGGCAGAGCTGCAGCACAGCAGCATTAAACTGGTAGAGAATCCACAGAACGTCGGTCTGGCTGCCAGCATGAATCGCATCATTGAGTTGACTCTGCCGCTTCAGCCTGACTACTTCTTCCGGATGGATTCAGATGACATTTCAGCCCCCGAGCGATTCGAGAGCCAAATAGCGTTTCTGGAAGCGAACCCGAAGGTGGACGTTTTAGGTTCCTTTGTTGATGAGATCGATGAAGAGGGCAACGTCGTAGGGCAACGGAACTTGCCCACGGAACACCACCAGATCATGCGTTTTATGCCCAAACGCTGCTCTCTCAACCACCCCAGCGTGGCGATCCGCTATAGGGTGTGGCAATCCGGACATCGGTATGGCACGGACAACTGCAACAATGAGGATTATCACCTCTGGATTGATCTGGCGGTGGCGGGTTTCCACTTTGCCAATATCAACAAGACCCTGCTGCACTTTCGCTGCACCCATGGTTTTTTCAACCGCCGTGGAGCCAGTAAGGCTTTCAGCGAGTTTCATGCACGATTGCACGCCATGCGTTCACTGAAACGCTACAGCCTTGGAAACCTGGTTTACGCATTGGGCGTACTCACGGTCCGCTTTATGCCGGCTGCGGTTCTCAAGCTGGCCTATCGACTTGATCGTATGTGGCTGAAGTATTCCTTGAGCAAGAAATGAACACCCAATCTGTACCGAGCGACAAGAGTGATGCACTGAAGACCGGGGACGGCTCTGCTTACTGTCTGGACAATCCGCCGAGAGTTGGTGCCGTAATCGTGCTCTACCATCCGAACGGGGGCTTGCTTCGAGGATTGCTTGACGCGCTTGGTGGTGTGGTTTCTCAGGTGGTGTTGGTCGACAACAGTCCCGAAACATTGGATCTGAATACCCTGCCTAGTGTCTTCGAATACCTCCACTACCCTGACAATATTGGTATTGCGGCAGCACACAACCGTGGGCTTGAGAGTCTATTGGCTTCGGGCTGTGATTTTGGCCTCTTGCTGGACCAAGACAGTGAAATCTCCGCAGAGCTCGTAGATCGGCTGGCTCATCTGTTGGCAAAAGCAGACGTTTCAGGCGGTCCACTGTTAGCAGTTGGACCTCAGGTTCGCTGTGCTTACAGTGGGGAGTTGTTGAAGCCGAGGATTCAAAAACCGCTTTTCGAAACCGAAGAGCTTATCGGCATGCCACAGCTGATCGCATCCGGCATGATGATAGATCTTTCCGTGCTGACTGATGTTGGTTTGAAGGATGAATCCCTGTTTATCGATGGTGTAGACCATGAGTGGTGCTGGCGTGCCCGTGCTCATGGTTATCAGGTTGCCCTGGCGAAGTCCGTCGAGATGGTGCACCGCCTGGGAGAGCGGCGTCGGGCGGTGGCAGGATTGAAGTATCGGGTTGGCGCTCCGGTTCGGCTCTATTACCAGTTTCGAAATGTATTGTTGCTGAGCCGCAGAAGCTATGTACCAACATATTGGAAAGTAAGGCAATTGGTTGCCTTGCCTATCCGGTTTCTGCTTAATGGCCTGTTGGAAAAACCACGGGTAAGCCGCCTGAAGTTCATGATGTTAGGAGCGGGCCACGGCCTATGCGGTCGAACTGGCAAGCTTAGATAACCATATAATTTATAAAGGGTTTAACTTGTCATTAAAGACAATAAGTTAGGCTAATTGATTCCTTGATGCCGGCTTGCCCGAGCCGGTACCATAACCACCCAGTAGCGCCAGTCGCTGTGGTTGGACCCTTTTAAGCATTGGAAAATTAGAGAAGGTTGATGAGCGCTTATAATTTAACGCACCTCAAAGCGTTGGAAGCTGAGAGTATCCATATCATGCGTGAAGTGGCGGCGGAGTTTGATAACCCTGTAATGCTTTACTCCGTGGGTAAAGACTCCTCCGTATTGCTGCACCTTGCCCGTAAGGCCTTCGCTCCGGGTAAGATCCCCTTCCCGCTGATGCACGTGGACACCGACTGGAAGTTCAAGGAGATGATCCAGTTCCGTGACCGCATGGCTGAAAAGCACGGTTTCGAGTTGCTGGTGCACAAGAACCCCGAAGGGATGGCTATGGGGATGAACCCCTTTACCTTCGGCAGCGCCAAGCACACCGACGTAATGAAGACTCAGGGCCTGAAGCAGGCTCTGGACAAGTATCGCTTTGATGCGGCTTTTGGCGGCGCCCGTCGCGACGAGGAGAAATCCCGTGCCAAAGAGCGCGTCTACTCCTTCCGTGATAAGAACCACCGTTGGGATCCGAAGAACCAGCGTCCTGAGCTGTGGAACGTATACAACAGCAAAGTGGACAAAGGCGAGAGCATTCGTGTGTTCCCGCTGTCCAACTGGACCGAGCTGGATATCTGGCAGTACATCTACCTGGAAAATATTGAGATTCCGGAGCTCTACTTTGCCAAGGAGCGTCCCGTTGTTGAGCGTGATGGCACGCTGATCATGGTGGACGACGAGCGCATGCCGCTGGATGAGAGCGACAAGGTTGAAAACAAGATGGTGCGTTTCCGCACCCTGGGCTGCTACCCGCTGACTGGCGCCGTAGAGTCCAACGCGCAGACCCTGCCCGAGATCATTCAAGAGATGTTGTTGACCAAAACCTCCGAGCGTCAGGGACGAGTCATTGACCATGACTCCGCCGGCTCCATGGAGAAGAAGAAGATGGAAGGTTACTTCTAACCCTTCTTACCTGGTACCGAGACACATCTTAACGAATTACAGTCCCTGGCCCTGAGGGGCCGGGCAGGAGAGAGGAAATATCATGAGCCACAGCTCTGAGCTGATTGCGTCTGACATCGAGAAGTACCTGCATCAGCATGAAAACAAGCAACTGCTGCGCTTTCTGACCTGCGGAAGCGTGGACGACGGTAAGAGCACCCTGATTGGCCGTCTGCTGCACGATTCCAAGATGATCTTTGAAGATCAACTGGCTGCTATCAAGAACGACTCCAAGAAGTTCAACACCACCGATGAAGAGTTTGACCTGGCACTTCTGGTGGACGGTCTGCAGTCCGAGCGTGAGCAGGGCATCACCATCGATGTGGCGTACCGCTACTTCTCCACTGAGAAGCGCAAGTTCATCATCGCCGACACCCCCGGACACGAGCAGTACACCCGTAACATGGCGACCGGTGCATCCAACTGTGACCTGGCTATCGTGATGATCGATGCTCGTCACGGTGTGCAGGTGCAGACCCGTCGTCACAGCTTCATCGTGTCACTGCTTGGCATCAAGCAGGTGATCGTGGCGATCAACAAGATGGACCTGGTGGACTTCGACGAGAAGGTGTTCAACGAGATCAAGGCTGAGTACCTGGATTTCTCCAAAAAGCTGAATATCGACACCATCCACTTTGTGCCGATCTCCGCGCTGAAAGGCGATAACGTCGTCGATCGCAGCCAACGCTCTCCCTGGTATCACGGCGAAACCCTGATGGAGATGCTGGAGTCTGCCGAACTGTCCAAGACCCAGAACTTCGACGATTTCCGCATGCCGGTTCAGTACGTTAACCGTCCGAACCTTGATTTCCGTGGCTTCTGCGGCACCATCACCAGTGGTGTGGTACGTAAGGGCGATGAGATCACCGTGCTGCCTTCCGGTAAGTCTTCCAAAGTGAAGCAGATTGTGACTTTTGAAGGCGAACTGGACGAAGCGTTTGCGCCGATGGCCGTGACCCTGACTCTGGAAGATGAGATCGACATCAGCCGCGGTGATGTGCTGATGCACAGCAACAACCAGACTGAAGTGGCTGATGCGGTTGAGGCAACCATCGTCTGGATGGCGGAAGAGCCGATGCTGCCGAACAAGCAGTACGACTTTAAGCTGGCTTCCCGTCAGACTTCCGGTTCCATCAGCAACATCGATTACCGCATTGATGTGAACACTCTGGAGCAGCAGGAAGCGGTTCGCCTCAACCTGAACGAGATCGCGCGCTGTCAGATTCAACTGAGCCAGAGCATCGCGTTTGACGCCTACGACAAAGCTCGTGGCACCGGTTCCTTTATCATCATCGACCGCCTCACCAACAACACCGTTGGCGCAGGCATGATCGTGGCAAAAGGGCAGAAAGACGCGAAGACCACGGGTCCGCAAATCAGCGAGTTCGAACTCGAGCTGAACGCGCTTATCCGCAAACACTTCCCGCACTGGGAAGCCAAGGACCTGAGAGAGTTCCTCAAGTAATATGGGGCCCTCTTCCTGGTTGGTGGTGGCGACGTTTGTCGCCACCATTGCCGCGCTGCTGAAATACCAGTCTTCCCCGGCACGGGTTTTTGGGGTTGTACTGGTATTTTTGCTTTTGAGCGGGCAAGTGGATCAAAAACAGTTGCTGGCAAGCATCGCCAATCCGGGCTTAATCACCCTGGTACTGCTGATGCTCTGTTCGGTTGCGCTGGAGAAAACCCGATTGCTCCGGATGATCGCCAGTCGTGTGATCCGTCCCGGCTACACCTCGACCTGGTTCCGGTTGTTCGGATCCATCTCTCTCTCCTCCGCCCTGCTGAACAACACGGCGGTGGTGGCAACCATGCTCAATCCTGTTCGCAACAACCCCTACCATCCGGCCGGTCGTTTGCTGCTGCCACTGTCCTATGCGGCCATCCTGGGCGGTACGCTGACTCTGGTGGGCACCTCCACCAACCTGGTGGTGGACAGTTTGTTGAGGGATACGACTGGCGAGGGGCTGAACTTCTTCGACTTCACCATCATTGGTGCTGCCCTGGTGGTGTGCTGCGGCGGATTACTCTTCGTATTAAGTCGCTGGCTGCCCAAAACCGACCTGCGCGGTGACAACTTCCATGACTACTTTGTTGATGCGGAAGTGGACGCGGATTCCCGCTTGATTGGGCGCTCCATTGAGGAGGCGGGGTTACGCCACCTCGAATCCCTGTTCCTGGTCGAAGTGGTCAGGGCAGGGCAGTTGATCAGTCCTGTGGCGCCCAGTGAGCGCATTCAGGCCGGGGATCGGCTGATCTTCAGCGGTGACGTCAGCAAAGTGATGCAGTTGAATCAGTTCCATGGGCTGACGCTGTTTGCCGATGCCAATGGGCTGCTGGGGACCAACCTGTCCGAGGTGGTGATCCGTCCCGACAGTGTTCTGGTTGGTCAAACCCTGAAAAAGGCTGGCTTCCGGGCACTGTTTGATGCGGCGGTAGTAGCGATTCGTCGTGATGGTGAGCGGGTTTCCGGCAAGTTGGGTGAAGTGGTGCTCAAGGCCGGGGATTTTCTGGTTCTGGCCGTGGGCCAGGATTACAGCAGCCGTCATAACCTGGACAAAAACTTTATTCAGCTCAGCGGTGTTGAGCCGGACAGTCGCTTGAGTGGCTGGCGTGAGTGGTTCGCCGTTGCGGGATTTGTTTTGACCATCGGCCTGTCCGCTTTTGGCGTCATTGAACTGCTGGTCGGACTGGCGGTGCTGCTGGGGATTCAGGTATTAACCGGAACCGTCAGCGCCAACGACATTCGCCGGCGCTTCCCGATGGAGATCTGGCTGATCGTTTCGACGGCGCTGATGATGTCTTTTGCGCTGATCGACTCGGGGCTGGTTCAGTCGCTTTCGACCAAGATTGACGGCGCCTTGTCGGAGGAACACCTGTTTGCGCTGCTCGCCCTGGTGTTCTTTATGACGGTGCTGCTGACCGAACTGGTCACCAACAACGCCGCCGCCGCCCTGGTGTTTCCCATTGCGTACAGTGTCGCCTCGGGCCTGGGCGTTAATCCCATGCCCTTTGTTATGGCCGTGGCGTTTGGCGCGAGTGCCAGCTTTGTCAGCCCATACGGCTACCAGACCAATTTGATGGTGTTCAATGCCGGGCAGTACCGTTTCTCCGATTTTATTCGGATCGGCTTGCCGATATCCCTGCTGTACGCGCTCGTTGTACTGACCCTGTTACCCGTGGTTTACCCCTTTGGGTAAGCTTAAGGATGAGAATCTAATGGAACAAAAAAGCACAAACGTGAAGTGGCATAACCACTCGGTTGGCCATGAAGAACGCGTTGCCCTGATGGGCCACCAGCCTGCGGTACTCTGGTATACCGGCCTGAGCGGTTCAGGAAAGTCCACCATCGCTAACGCGGTAGACGCGCTGCTGCACGAGATGGGGTGCCACACCTACTTGCTGGATGGTGACAATGTTCGCCATGGGCTGAATGGTGACCTGGGGTTCTCCGATAAGGACCGGGTCGAGAATATCCGTCGCATCGGTGAAGTGGCCAAGCTCTTTATTGACGCGGGCCTGGTGGTTTCCACCGCCTTTATCTCTCCGTTCCAGGCGGACCGTAAAATGGTGCGGGAGATGTGCGGCGAAGGACAGTTTATTGAAGTGTTTGTGGACACGCCGCTCGACGTTTGCGAAAGCCGGGATCCCAAAGGCCTCTACAAAAAGGCCCGTAATGGCGAGATCCGCAACTTTACCGGCATCGACTCAGACTATGAAGCGCCGCTGAAGCCGGAAGTGCACCTGAAAACCGCGGAAGCCTCCATTGAGGAGTGTGCCCGTCAGGTTGTGGCCTATCTGGTGGCTCAGGGCCTGGTGAAGAAGGCTGCGTAACCGATGCATTTTGACGTATTTAACGGCGATGCCGACGGCGTCATTGCGCTGCTGCAACTGCGCCTGGCCGAGCCCAAAGCCAGCACTTTGGTGACCGGTGTAAAACGGGACATCGCTCTGCTCAAGCGGGTGGACGCAAAAGCCGGTGACTCGGTAACGGTGCTGGATGTGTCGATGGAGAAGAACATCGCCCCGCTGGAGCAGATTCTGGCAGCGGGCGCGACGGTAGCCTACTTTGACCACCATCGCCCCGGTGACATCCCGCAGCATGATGGGTTGCAAGCCACCATCGATATGGACCCTAACACCTGCACCGCCCTGCTGGTGGATGCCTATCTTGGGGGGCAGTATCGCCTGTGGGCCATTACGGCGGCGTATGGCGATAACATGATCGCGACCGCTGACCGGTTGGCCGAAGAGGCTGGTTTGACTGAAGAACAGTCGTTACTGCTCAAAGAGTTCGGCATCCTGCTGAACTACAACGGCTATGGTGCCGAAGTGTCGGACCTGCACTATGCGCCCGACGCGTTGTTCCAGGCGTTGTTGGCCTATGAAAACCCCTTCGATGCGATTGCGGACAGCGACTCCCCCTACCATCGTCTGAAAGCGGCCTATGAAGCGGATATGGCGCAAGCGGAGGCCAGCGAAATTCTGGCCAGCGATGCGCAATCTGCGGTGTACTTTTTGGGCGCGGAAGCCTGGTGTCGCCGAGTCAGCGGCGTATTTGGCAATGAGTTGGCTAACCGTTCTCCGGAACGGGCCCACGCAGTGCTGACCCTGAACGACGATGGCAGCTACCTGGTCAGTGTGCGTGCGCCGCTGAACAACAAGGATGGCGCCGACGAAGTCTGCTCAGCGTTCCCGACGGGTGGCGGCCGTAAAGGTGCCGCAGGCATTAACCAGTTGCCTGCTGAGATGCTTGAATCCTTTATTCATATTCTGTCAAAGCGCTACCAGTAGCGGCTTTGAGTGGTCTGCCCATTGGGCGAATTGAAACATACTAAGAAGTTGAAATTATGGCGATCCTTGTCACCGGCGGTGCCGGATATATTGGTTCTCATACCGTTGTCGAACTGCTGGAGAGCGGCGCAGAGGTGGTGGTTATCGATAACCTCTGTAACAGCTCCGAAGAAGCCCTGAAGCGTGTTGAACGGATTACCGGAAAATCGGTGCGTTTCTACCAGGGTGACATTCGTGATGCCTCGTTGCTGGATGCCATTTTCCAGGCGCACCCCATTGATGCAGCGATCCATTTCGCGGGCTTGAAAGCGGTGGGTGAGTCGGTGGCTCAGCCCCTTCGTTACTATGACAACAACGTCAACGGAACACTGGTTCTGTGCGAAGCGATGGCACGAGCTGGCGTGTTTAATCTGGTGTTCTCTTCGTCGGCGACGGTTTACGGCGACCCGGCCTCCTTGCCGATTTCAGAAGAGATGCCAATCGGTGGCACGACCAACCCTTACGGCACCTCCAAGTATATGGTGGAGCGGGTTCTCGTTGATCTGGCGGTATCTGAGCCTCGCTGGAATGTTGCCATTCTGCGCTACTTCAACCCGGTTGGTGCCCACCCGAGTGGGTTGATTGGTGAAGACCCCAACGGCATCCCCAATAACCTGATGCCCTTTATCAGTCAGGTGGCTGTGGGGAAGCGGGAAGCGCTGTCGGTGTTTGGCAACGACTACGATACCCATGATGGAACCGGAGTTCGTGATTACATCCATGTAGTCGATCTGGCCCAAGGCCACCTCAAGGCGCTGGAGAGACTCACCCAGTCTCCAGGTGTGGTGACGTACAACCTGGGTACCGGGTGCGGCTACTCCGTTCTCGATATGGTTAAGGCCTTCGAGGCTGCGTGTGGCAAGGCTGTGCCTTACGTGGTGGCGCCCCGTCGTCCTGGTGACATTGCCGCCTGTTATGCCGATCCGTCTAAAGCCCGGGATGAGTTGGGATGGGAAGCCCGATTTGGTGTTGAGGAGATGGCCAGAGACAGTTGGAACTGGCAATCGAACAATCCAAATGGGTATTAAACGTAGTAACGTACTTAAAGACAACGAGCTGGCGCGGCTGAAGAGTCGCGCCGAACTTGTTTTGGGGATTTGACCTTGAGACGTTTAATTCTTACCAGCGCTGTTTTATTGGTGCTGTTGTCGACACCCGGCCAGGCGGCTTCGCCTTACGTGTCGTTGCAGGACAGCTACCTGAATGGACGCATCGATCAATTGGTGGTGGTGGCTAACCTGCCGACCATGCGCAAGCCCTATAACGTCACCCAGGTGCGCCAACACCTGGAGCAGGTAAAAGAGCTCTGGCCTGCGCTATATGCCGAAATCGACAAGGGCCTGGAGAGCTATGAAACCGATCTGGGCATCACCTACGCCGAAGTCGGCGTGGCAGCGGCCGACAATCCGGATAACGGTAAAGTCATGCCAAATGCCCGGGGAGAGCGTCTGGACTCCAACTACCGCGTTGCCATCAATGCCCAGTATCGTTATGACGATTGGCTGGTGGCTTCGGTTGGCGGACTGGCGCTGGATTCTGCGGCAGGTCAAACCCAGGCAGACACCGACAGTGACATCATTCCGGTGGGATCCTACCTGTCTCTGGGCTGGGACAGTTTTCAGGTGGATATTGGCTATCGTGAGCACTGGCTCTCTCCCTTCAGTGAGTCCGCCATGCTGGTGTCCACCAATGCCCGCCCCTCCTTCTCCGTAGGGTTCAGCAACCCGGTTGCATTTGAAAGTCTCTGGAACCTTCACTATGAAGTCTATGTTTCCCGACTCGAGTACACTGACAACATCGTTTACGGCAATGAACTGGAGTCCGGACGTCCCGCCCTATTGGGATTTCAGTTAAGCATAGAACCCATCGAAGGTTGGACCCTGGCGGCCAACCGCACCATGCAGTTTGGTGGCGGCTCCCGTGAGGTTGACCTGAGATCGATCTGGGATGCCTTCTGGGATCCGGTCAGCAGTGATAACTCGGGAGCTATAGATTGCGATGGACCGCCAGACACCTGTGAATTCGGCAACCAGATTGCTTCCATCAGCAGCCGGATGAACTTTGGTGGGGAAGTGCCTTTCGCCATTTTGATGGAGTACGCCGGTGAAGATACCGCGGGCCACTCCAACCTGCGCTTGGGCAACCTGGCGATGTCAGCGGGTCTCCATATTCCTTTCCTTCCGGAGTGGGCAGGCGGTGCAGATTGGTCTTTCCTCTACGAGTTTAATGAGTGGCAGAACGCCTGGTACACCCACCACATCTATAAGAACGGCTACACCAATGACGGCATCGGTATGGGCCACTGGGGCGCGAATGACCGTGTGTTTGGTGATGGTGTCGGCGGGCGCGCTCAGGTCGTCAAACTCGGCTGGCAGCGTGGTTTTGGAACCCGGTATGAGTTCACCTATCGCCAGATCGAGAACGAAGACTACGGCAGAATGGCCTACAGCACTGGTCGTGAGCTGGACGTTCGTTACTTCGGTAAAGCGTGGGGACACGACTGGGGTTATCGCCTGTATGGTGGCAAAAACGTGTATGACGAAGGCTTTTTCCGGGGTGAGTTGATATGGCAATGGTAATTCGCAGTGCAGCGGTTGCGCTGCTCGCGGTGCTGGGCACTGCCCCGGTAATGGCTGAGCAAGCCTGGAACTTCAACCTTGGCGTTGGCGGCAGTGTTTTCTACCACTCCAACTCTGGCGGAAGCCAGTCTGAGGAGTATACGGACACCAGTTTCCGCCCCAACCTGCAGGTGGGTGTGGAGCGCCCGATCAACGAGCGCTGGAGTCTGGGAACCGGCCTGGAGTTGGTGGCAGATGATCTCACCAGTTGGGGTAACTCCGGGAATCTGCTGATGTGGCGGATCGGTGAGTTCAAATACCAGGTGAGTGACCGATGGGCGCTGGGTTTTTATGGTGGTGCGGCTCGCTACTACCGGGAGACCTCCGCTTACGGGTATGGTCTGGGTGCAGGAGCGGAATACCAGCTCAGCCCAAACTGGGCCCTGAGCGTTGAGTTGAACTACGTGGGCACCGACACCAGCATTAATGAAGCCGTACCCTTCAAGCGCGATAAGTTTGGTTGGGGCTCGACCCTGCTTCGTTATCGGTTTTAAGCGTCGATAACAGAGAAAAGCCACCTTGATGTAGGTGGCTTTTTACTTTCTGCGTCTGTGTCGAATAGCGGGAACTCCCTTCCTCGCGTTTCGAAATAATGGATGTTCATCCCTGGAGTGCTTCAGTCCCAATGGGACGGCGCTCGAACCAACTTAATCACCAGAGGGATTAGTGTGGCCGAGACGATGATGATTATCTCTAACCATTCGCTCATCGCTGCGCTCCACTAAGTTATCGGGCAAAAACCGATTTATTGTCGTTTTGGCACATTATGTGCCTAAGTGAGTAACGCCAGATAATACCCGGGTTAACCGTAACGAAACATTGCGGGTGCTGCAAGCTGATAGTGTCGTAATGTGACAAAGAAAGTTAATTCAGCTCAGTGCGTTAGCTGGAATTTTGGTTGAATCATCCTCAGTGGCCACTTTGTAAGAAAAGTCTGTCTGATGATGCACCGACTTGCTCACCAATGTGGTGCGCATACGACGGTTGGTATGATTTTTTGGGATGAAACCTCTGACATTAAGGCGGACAGCGGTTAGCATATTGCCATTCGCTTTGCGGTATTTTGAGCCCCGGTGTCAGCCGGTCTAGAAAGTAACGAACAATTTAAGCTGACAGTTTGTCGGCAACAGCAACATAGGTATCCATATTCATGAGCTTGCAAAAAGTCGTGATTCCAGTAGCGGGTCTGGGAACCCGTATGCTGCCTGCTACCAAGGCGATTCCAAAAGAGATGCTGCCCTTGGTGGATAAACCCCTTATCCAGTACATCGTGAATGAGTGTGTGGCGGCGGGCTTCAAAGAGATCATTCTGGTGACTCATGCCTCCAAAAATGCCATCGAAAACCACTTTGATACCAGCTTCGAACTGGAAGCCACGCTGGAAAAGCGGGTAAAACGTCAGCTGCTGGATGAGGTGCAAAGCATCTGCCCTAAAGACGTTACCATCATGCATGTGCGTCAGGGCATCGCAAAGGGTCTGGGTCACGCCATTCTTTGCGCGCAACCTCTGGTTGGGCCGAACCCCTTTGCCGTGGTATTACCGGACGTGATTCTGGATGAATTCACTGCGGATCAGTCTTCTGAGAATCTCGCGGCGATGAAGCATCGCTTTATCGAGACCCGAAGAAGTCAGGTGATGGTAGAGCCGGTACCGATGTCGGAAGTCAGCAAGTATGGTGTTGCAGACTGTCAGGGCGTAGAACTGGCGCCGGGCGAAGCGGCACCAATGACCCAGGTGGTGGAGAAGCCTGCTATTGAGGAAGCGCCCTCTAATCTGGCGGTAGTGGGACGCTATGTGCTGTCCGAACAGATTTGGCCGCTTTTGGCACGCACTCCTGCCGGGGCCGGTGATGAGATTCAACTGACCGACGCCATCGCCATGTTGATGGATGATCAGGTGGTTGAGGCGTTCCATATGACCGGTGGCTCCCACGACTGTGGTGACAAGCTGGGCTATATGAAAGCCAATGTGGAGTACGCACTGCGCCACCCGGAGATGGGTGAAGCGATGCGAGCACACCTGAAGACACTGGCGTAACCGCCAAGTCGTTGAACAGAAAAAAGCGCCCAAGAGGCGCTTTTTTATTGCCCCTTACCCACGTATCGGGCTCCAGGATGGCGCGCGCCCAATGACGTATGCCACCCAATCGTAGCGTGGGCTTTCAGCCCATGGCTGGCGTGCACTGAATGAGATATGGCCCGTGGGCTACAAGCCCACGCGACGCAATCTACGAGCGGCATAATTGATCGTCCTGTCATTATGAGGACTCAAACTGCCGTTTAAGTTTGTTGACGGGATGCGGCCGTTGGTAAGATGGTTGCCATGTTGATAGACCGGGCTTGTCCCGGTTTTAGCGTTTAAAGTTGGAAGTCGTTAGATGAAAATTGCGATTGCTGGTACTGGCTATGTCGGCCTGTCCAATGCGGTGCTGCTGGCTCAGCACAACGAAGTGGTGGCGCTGGATGTTGTTGCCGAGAAAGTGAAGTGCCTCAACGAGAAACGGTCGCCCATTGCCGATGCTGAAATCGAAGACTACCTGGCAAACCGTCCGCTGAACCTGCGAGCCACCCTGAATAAGCAGGAGGCTTACGAAGGCGCGCAGTTTGTCGTGATTGCTACCCCCACGGATTACGATCCTCAAACCAACTACTTTAATACCCGCACCGTTGAAGCCGTAATTCAGGATGTGTTGGCCATCAACCCAGAAGCGGTGATGGTGATCAAATCCACGGTGCCGGTAGGCTATACCCGGGATATTAAGCAGCGTCTGGGCTGTGACAACCTGATCTTCTCTCCTGAGTTTCTTCGTGAGGGCAAGGCCCTGTACGACAACCTCTACCCGTCGAGAATCATCGTGGGAGAACGCTCCGAGCGGGCGGAAACCTTTGCCCGGTTGCTGGTCGAAGGCGCAGAGAAGCAGGACATCCCGGTACTCTTTACCGATTCCACTGAAGCGGAAGCGGTTAAGCTGTTTTCCAACACCTACCTGGCGCTGCGTGTCGCCTTCTTCAATGAACTGGACTCCTACGCCGAAGCGCAGGGCCTGAATACCCGCCAGATCATCGAAGGCGTGTGCCTCGACCCACGTATCGGTAATCACTACAACAACCCCAGCTTTGGTTACGGCGGCTACTGTCTGCCCAAGGACACCAAGCAGTTGCGCGCCAACTACGAGAATGTGCCCAACAACATCATCTCCGCCATTGTTGATGCCAACCGCACCCGCAAAGATTTCGTCGCCGACGCCATCATCGCCAAAAAGCCGAAAGTGGTGGGTGTGCACCGCTTGATCATGAAGGCCGGCTCCGACAACTTCCGTGCCTCCTCAATCCAGGGGGTGATGAAGCGGATTAAGGCGAAGGGCATTGAGGTGGTGGTGTACGAGCCGGTTATGGAAGAAGAGCACTTCTTCAACTCACGCGTCATTCGTGATCTGGAGGAGTTCAAACGGGTTTCCGACGTGATCGTGGCCAACCGACTCACCGACGATATCCAGGATGTCGCAGATAAGGTCTACACCCGCGACCTGTTTGGCAACGACTGAGCCGAAATACAGATTTCAGGCGCGGTTCCGGCGCCTGAAATCTGAAATTTCTTTTGGGGGATTAAGCCATAAACCCGAGAGTTGGCTGGCTGAAGGCTGACAGGTTCGGGAACAGCGGGAACAACGCGCTCTCCTCCAACCCCATCCATTGACACAAAGTCGCAGAAACCTGATCTGTCGCGGTCGTTGGGATAACCCGCCCCAGGCTGTAGTGATCACTGCTGTCCGGTGCCAGTGAGGGCCAGGCACCGTAGATTCCACCCCGTACCGCTCCCCCAAACACCAGTTGATGCCCACCCCAGCCGTGATCCGTGCCACTGCCATTGCTGGTCAGGCGTCTTCCAAAGTCCGACATGGTAAAGGTGGTGACATTCTGTCCCAGCCCAAGTTGGTTTATCGCCCTCTGGAATGCCCCAACGGCCTGGCTGAAGGTTCTCATCAGTTCGTCATGTTTACTCAGCAGGTTCGCGTGGGTGTCAAAGCCACCCAGCGCTACAAGAAACACTTGTCGGCCTTGTCCCAGTTCGGCATTTGCCTGTATCAGGGACTCGACGGTTTTTAATTGGTTGGCGAGGCGATTGCCCTCGGGGTAGCTGCCCATGGCCGGAAAACGGCTCAGTACATCGCTCAGTACGGTGCTGTTGTTGAGTGCCCGGTGCATAATGGTGCGCAGCTCCATTGCCATCGGGGCGCCTCGTTTAATCGACTGCACGTTTTCGTAACCTTTGAGTCGCTCCTGGTTAGTGAGAGCCCAGAGTTTCGGGATATTGCCCGCATTTAGCAGGTTGTTGCCAAGCTCGCCACGCAGCCATTTGCGGTTGCCGTTGAATGAGTACAGGGGAGCGACATCGCTTTGGCCCTGTTCTAATGAAGCCATCAGGCGTCCCCCCCAACCGTGCAGGTTCCGGGGCAGGGCAGTACCGCTTTCCGCCAGGTTCTGTTGGCTGTTGTGGGAGAACAGAAACTCGGGCAGCTCCGCACTGCCATCACTGATCTGCGCCTTGGTCACTGGCGCCATCAGGGTACCGGTGTTCAGCAGCGCCGCAGCATCGCCCATCTCAAAGAGCGAGGCCAACTCACTCAGTCCCGGGTGCAGACCCAGTTCACCCACTGAGGGGGTCGTCAGTCCCGGCGTCAGCAAGCTGGACTGTGCCAGCGCCATATCGGTGCGGGCCGCCCTGTACTCGCTGTAGCCGTTAACGCCGGAAGGGATCACCGTGTTGTAGGCGTCATTCCCTCCCAACAGGAATATGCCGACAAGGGCACGATAATCACTGCCACCGGCACTCATTGCGTAGCGGGGCAGCATCGCTGCGCCAGCACCCGCCAGCATCGCTTTCAACAGTTCTCTGCGCTCCATAGCTTACTCCTGCAACAAGAATTCGGGAGAAGAGACCGCCAGATAGAGAGGTTCCTGAATGCGTCGATTCAGTTGGCTGGCAGGAATGGCATTGAGGTGGTCAAGAATGGTGCCACGCAAAGCCATCGGCATTCTGTAAGCAAACAGATAGGTATCTATCCAGTCTAGATAGGCGTCCGGATCCGCCAGAAGGGATGCCATATCATTGCTGGCGTAAAATAGGGCGCCTACCGGAGCGTTGCCATGGCTTCGGACTACCTTCCAAAGTCGATTATTAAACTCAACAAATGTATTCCAGGTGATGATCTCCAGCTCTGGGGCAACCTGGCCGTTTGCCTCTACGTTGCCCTGACTGTAGTCCGGTCGGAAAAAGTTAAATACCGAAGGGGCTGCCAAGGGGGCCTGACCATAGGCGGAATAGCTCTTGAAATAGTCCAGCATCCGCTCTCCACTCACCGTCATATCCAGGGCCCGGGCCAGTGAGGCCATGGCCACCAGCGGTTCACGCACTTTGCGGGGTTCGCCGGTCAATTTAAAGACATTTTCCTTATCCAGCAGTATTGCCTGCACGACGGCAAACAGGTCGCCTCTGACGCCTTTGCCATTATCGCGGAACCGGTTGGCCACCCGCTCGACATATCGAGGGCTGGGATTGGAATGGGTCAGTCGCTGTATCAGCTGATGACTGATAAAGGCGGGGGTGTTGGGGTGGTTAAACAGCAGGTCGATCGCTTGCTCAAGATCCTGTTCAGCGTCCTGCCCGGCGGGGAAATACTCTCCCAGTATCCATTTTTCATCGCTGTCATGACGGGTTTCATCCAGTTGCATCGGGACAAACCAGTCAGGATTGGTGTCGCAGGCGCTCGCAACACAGAGTCCGGGGACATACCAGCCGGTAAAGACCCGGGCCAAGGCTTCAATATCCGTTTGGCGGTAAGTGGGGATTAGATTGCCGTTGGCATCGCGCTGTGGTGTGCCATCGGCATGCAGTTGGTGCAAGCCGATACTGAACAACTGCATCACTTCTCGGGCGTAGTTCTCATCGGGAAAGCGGTTCTTTGTTGGGTCGGCCTTTTGGTTGCCCATCATCGAAAGGTAAGTGCCCATGGCGGGGCTGAGGGTGACGGCTTTAAGCAGATCCCGATAGTTGCCTAGGGCGTGGTGAGAGAGCAGGTCATAATATTGCCCCATAACATTTGGTGAGTTGCCAAGTGTTCCATGGTACCTGGAGACTACCAATATCTGACTTAAGGCGAACGCCATCCTCTGTCTGAGTTGATCCTCTCCATATAGGGCGTGATGCCACCAGACATCGGCCCGATCCACCTGGCGTTGGAATGGAGAACTTCCCGGCTGTTGCCATTGAAGCATTAGTGGCAGGTGCTCACTTGGCGCCAGATCGCGTTGCCAGCGTAACCACTCTTTTATTCCCATCTCCTGTACCCGTTCGATATCTCCAGGACGGGCGCCAAAGGTGGCTTGCTGGAGAAAGCGGGCGGCATATTGAGGACTTGGACGGTGATGACGAACCTCAATGGGTTTAAAGGTCCAGTTTGCGACGCCACCGTATTGAATCGGGCTCTCTGGGTTTGTGGCAGGGGGGAGTGGCTCATCGGTGATGGGCGAGGGCCGGATAATGATGATGTCGTCGGAACTGACCAGAGGCGAAGATGCCGGGTTGCCGGCGGCCTGGACTGCGGTCAGTATGCGTACGGCTTGCTCAATATGGGGGGCGAAGGCGTTGCTTTGCTGGCGTTTATGCGGATGTCGATGCCGCAACCAGAACGGTGTCACTGCCTCAAGCGGCACAAACTCATCGTTATCATCCGCCAGAATGCCCAGCTCAATCGTCCCAAAACTCGGTGCCAGTGGGGAAAACCAGAAAGTGTCGCGATTTTCCTGTGCTGCAAGGCACAGGCTGAATGTCATCACGATCGTTACTATCACTGCTCGTCCAGTCGCCATTTTCTCTACCTCGGCAGAATGAGAAATACGTGATGGCGATGATGGTGCCTCCCTATGAAAAACCGGGCGGCTTAAACGAAGCGAAGGGGATCAGAGAGATAGCGTGTTATGCAGTCGGATACCCACGATTCGTCTGTCATCATCAAACGACTTTGGTCGGCACCCTGCCACTGCACAACATCCTTGCAGACTAGGTAATGAAGTGTAGACAAGAATTGCTTGGTCGGGGGTTGAGTAAAAAGAATTGAATCGCCTTGAGCTTGCCCCATGAAAACCGGCAGTTGCCGATGGAGATGTCAGAATTAGCCGCTGATGGTACCTGAACGGAGCTTTGCCCGGATAAGGGGGCCGATAGGTGATACCTGGCCTTTAGTGTCATTTGACTGGTGAAATCAATACGACTTTCGTTAGCGGGTTTGCTTTAAAGTTCAACTAAAACAATTAATTAGCCACTGATGCTCTATCCCTAACACACTCTTTTTAACATGAGGGTGATTCAGATCAATAAATGCTCCGATGGGTGATTGAAGTCACCTTTTGACTCTTTTAGGCTCGCCGCTTTGTGACACCAGTCAACGTACTCAGTGGACGGTTAGCCAGGGAAGGGCATCCTGTTTGAGACGCGCGCTTTGACCCTGGCGACGCTGTCTCCCAATTCCTATCCAGCCCCTCTTCCTCCTTCGCCAATCGCTTCCGAGCCGACGTTCACTGGTGCCCTGTGGATGTTTCGATGCTCAAGGAGAGAACAATGAAAAACCGCATCGCACTGCTTTTGGGCTTGCTCCCGTCTCTGGCCTATGCCCATCCGGGGCATGGTGGGCTGGGTCTGTTCCATCACGCCTGGGACGTGATGCTGATGCTGCTGGTTGCCGTAGCCCTGGTGATTGGCTGGCAACGATTTAAGCGTCGTTGAGTTCCCGCTGACGCACATCAAGGAGGATGCCATGTCCGATTATCAAGCATTGATGGCGCGGTGCGAGTCGCGTCTTGAGAGCCTGGCCAGACAGGCTGCGGTAAAAGAAACACCGCTGAACGAAAAGCTGGACGCGGCCGGGATCAGCCGCCGTGACTTTATGAAGTGGTCTGCCGTGACGGCCAGCACCCTGGCACTGCCGATGCAGTTTGCCCCCATGGTGGCCAAAGCCGCGGAAGTGGCTGACCGGGTTCCGCTTATCTGGCTGCATATGGCGGAGTGTACCGGCTGTTCGGAGTCGCTGATCCGGGGTGATACCCCGACGGTGGATACTCTGATTTTCGATTACATCTCGCTGGAGTATCACGAAACCCTGATGGCCGGGTCCGGCTGGCAGGCGGAAGCGCGGCTGAAAGAGGCCAAAGAGACCTACGCAGGCCAGTATCTGCTGGCGGTGGAGGGTGCGATCCCAACCGCCAATGGCGGCCACTTCCTGACCATCGGCCCTCACGGCCACACCGGCCTGGAGATGGTGCATGAGACTGCGCAAAACGCTGCGGCCATCGTTGCGGTCGGCACCTGCGCCTCCTTCGGCGGCGTGCAGGCGGCGGCACCGAACCCGACCGGTGCCAAGGGGGTGGATAAGGTGATTCATCAGCCGGTGGTCAACCTGGCGGGTTGCCCGCCCAGCGAGAAGAACATCGTGGGCACCCTGATGTACTTCATCATGTTCGGCAAGCTGCCGCCGCTGGATATGTTTAACCGTCCCAAGTGGGCCTATGGCGCCCGGGTGCACGACAACTGCGAACGTCGCGGCCACTTTGATGCCGGTGAGTTTGTGGAAACCTTCGGGGATGAGGGCGCCGAGGACGGCTACTGTCTCTACAAAATGGGCTGCAAAGGGCCCTACACCTACAACAACTGCCCCACCGAGCGATTTAACCACCACACCAGTTGGCCGGTTCTGGCCGGGCACGGCTGCATCGGCTGCTCCGAGCCCAACTTCTGGGACACCATGGCGGACTTTGAAAAACCCCTGGGTCGCCGGGAGTTGCACAGCCTGGATAAAACCGTGGATTTCATTGGTGGCACCGTATTGGGGCTGACCGTGGCCGGCATCGGCGCCCATGCCGTTGCCAGCGTATTTGCCAAGGACGAGAAGGAGCAGGGCGATGAGTAAGCGTGTTGTTGTCGATCCCATTACCCGCATCGAAGGTCACCTGCGGGTTGAGGTCGAGGTGGATGAGAATAATGTGATCACTCAGGCCTGGTCCTCCTCCACTCTGTGGCGGGGCATTGAGGTGATCATGAAAGGGCGCAGCCCCATGGACGCAGGCCTGTTGGTTCAGCGCATCTGTGGTGTCTGCACCTCCTCCCATTACCGCTGCGGTACCGAGGCGGTGGAGAACGCGTTGGGGGTGAAGATCCCGCCCAACGCCCAGTACGTTCGCACCCTGATCCAGGTGGCGCTGTTCCTGCACGATCACCTGGTGCACTTCTACCATCTGCATGCCCTGGACTGGGTGGACATCGTCTCGGCGCTGTCGGCGGATCCGGAAGCGGCCGCCGAGGAGGCGTTGCGCTGGACCGACAAACCGATTGCGGCTGGGGCAGGGGACCTGCGCGCGGTGCAGGAGCGGGTGGCCAAGCTGGTGGCAACCGGCAAGCTGGGCCCGTTCGCCAACGGCTACTGGGGCAACCCCACTTACAAGCTGACGCCGGAGCAGAATCTGATTGCGGTCTCCCACTACCTGAAAGCGCTGGAGATCCAGCGGGTAGCGGCAGAGATGATGGCGATCTTCGGCGGCAAGTCACCGCACCCTCAGTCCATCGTGGTGGGGGGGGTGACCTCCGTACGTGATCTGCTCAATCCGGCCCGTCTGCAGGAGTGGAAAACCAAACACGCCCAGGTGCATGACTTTATCGAGCGCGCCTACCTGCCGGACATCAAGATGGCGGCGGATGCCTACCGCTCAGAGCCGACGGTACTGGGCGGCGTGGGAGTTACCAGCTTCCTGACCTGCCGTGACTTCCCGCTGGGCAATGGCGAGTACCTGTTCCAGGATGGTGTGATTCTGAATGGCGATCTCAGCAATGTGAAGCCGCTGGACCCCAGCCTGATCAAAGAGGACGTCACCCACTCCTGGTACCAGGACGGCCCGGCTCTGCACCCCTACGAGGGCCGCACCGAGCCCAACTACACCGGCTTCAAAACCGCACAGACCCTGCATGGAGAGCTGCCGACCCTGGACGTTAACGGCAAGTACTCTTGGGTGAAGTCTCCCCGTTACGACGGCGAGCCGATTGAAGTGGGGCCGCTGGCCTGTCTGCTGGTGAACTACGCCCAGGGCAACCCCCGCGTGGTGGAGGCGGTGGACAGTTTCCTGAGCGACACCGGCCTTCCGGTTGAGGCGCTGTTTACCACGCTGGGGCGCACTGCGGGCCGTTTGATCCAGAATATGTTGATCTCCAAAGCCGGTATGGAAACCTTCGAGGCGCTGGTCAGCAATCTGGCAGTGGACAAGAGCACCTTTACCCAACCGGAGATGGACCCGGACAAGGAGTATCAGGGTCATGCCATCATTGAGGCGCCCCGTGGCACCCTGAGCCATTGGGTTCGCATCAAGGGCGGTAAGGTCGAGAACTATCAGGCGGTGGTGCCGACCACCTGGAATGCTGGCCCGGTGGACGCCAATGGCAAGATCGGCCCGTTTGAAGCTTCACTGATTGGCTTGAAGCTGGATGACCCGACGCAGCCGCTGGAGGTGATCCGGGTGATCCACTCCTTTGACCCCTGCATGGCGTGTTCCGTACACGTCATGGACTTCAAGGGCGCGGATCTGGGCCAGTTTCAGGTTGGGCCGAAAGGCGCCTAAGGAGGGGCTATGACAACCAAGACGCTGTACACCCGTGACTATGTGTTCAGTCCGGCGATTCGGATCATGCACTGGCTGCGGGCACTGTCCATCGTGGTTTTGGTGATCACCGGGTTCTACATCGCCTGGCCTTTCCTCACCCCCTATGGCGGCACGGACAACCTGCAGCAGGGTTGGGTCCGGGCCGGGCATCTGCTGTTCGGCTTTGTGCTGGTCGGCATTACGGTGGCCCGGGCGTACCTGTACTTCTTCAGCCGCAGCGACATTGAGCGACGCTCCTTCCGTGACGTGGTCAGTCTGGACAGCTGGAAACGGCAGCTGCGCTCCTACTTCTGGAAGGGGAAGCTGGACAAGGCGGGCGTCTATGGCCCCCTGCAGTACGTGACCTACCTGGGCCTGACGCTGGTGATCGTGTTTATGTGCCTGTCCGGTCTGGCGATGCATGCCCATGTCTACCACGACGGCCTGGGCGGAGCGCTCTACCCGTTTGCCGAATGGTTTGTCGGCATCATGGGCGGCATGGCGCCGGTTCGGGAGTGGCACCATATCCTGACCTGGGCCTTTATGATCTTTGTGGTCATTCACGTCTATATGGCGGTGTGGAGCGGCATTCGCTTTAAGCAGAACTCCGTGGACGCCATCGTATCGGGATACAACGTCCATCGCTCCAGGGACTGAAAGCGAAGACGCCCTTTGGGGCGTCTTCGTGGCGTGGGCTTTCAGTGCGAACCGTGGGCTATAAGCCCACGCTACATTTCACTGCGATAGCGCGCCAAGTTGAGTGTGGCCGCATCGTCGTAGCGTGGGCATTGCCCACGGCAAGTGCGCCCCAAATTGAGTGTGGCCGCGTCTTCGTAGCGTGGGCATTCTGCCCACGGAAGGCACCCCCGAATGTCGTATGGTTACATCGCACGGCTTACGCCCCGAAAGCCGTCAGGCACGTGGGCTAGCAGCCCACGCTACGACACGATTGAAATGTGACGAGCTTCACTCTGTGGGCCAATAATGCCGTCCTGCCATCACAAACCTGTACGCAATCTGATGTTCGTGACGGTTTTAGCAGCCTTACCGGAACCGTACACGTAAGCTGAGACTCCATCGGGTTAGGTCGCCATTGAGGGCGGCTGAAACCCAAGCCACCTCGGGTGGCACGATCAACAAGGAGTCTGAATGTTCAAGCTTCTGCAAACGGCCCTGGTGCTCTTTATGGTCAGCCGGGCCCCAGGTGCCATGGCAATGCCCCAGACGGGCGCCGTGACCAACCTGTCCACCACGGCCTATGTTCAGTCCAATAGCCAGCGCTTCTACCGCGACCTGAAAGATCTGTTCGCCATCTCCCCCAAGCGTACCGACCGGGCTCTCCAACCCCACACCGATTTTGATGACCTCTACCGTCAAGCCAATGCGGCCCAGTTTGAACTGGTGCAGTTGACCCGCCATGTGGCGTTTATCAGTGACACCGAAGCGGTGTTACCTGGCATCAAAAGCCGCAATCGCGCCGAAGCCAAGCTGGAGGGTGAACTGGATGGTGATGTAAGCCGTCTGACCGACCTGGCCCGCACCAGCCTGGTGGCAGAGGACATCGGCTCTCTGGTTACCGCCTATGAGCAGCTGGAGTCCCGGGTGGAAGTGGTAGCGGTAAAGAACCGCTTTAAGCAGCCCAAGGCCAATGGCTACCGTGACCTCAACCTGCTGGTGCGCCTGCCGCAAAGCGATATGGTGGCCGAAGTGCAGATCCACCTGGCCCCCATCGCGGCGATCAAGAACGGCGCTGAGCACGACATCTATGAGCAGATCCAGAACCTGGAGCGTCGTGCCAAGGAGCAACCCCTTACCGAGCTGGAGCAGAAGCGCATTGCCCGCCTGTCCCAGCAATCCACCGACCTCTACCTGAATGCGTGGCATCAGGTACTCAGCGGCGTTCGTGAGGTCGCCTGATCCGTTTTCTGCTTCCCTTCCCTAACCTTGTTTTGCCCCGCTCTGCGGGGCTTTTTTTTGTGGGGCCTCTGGAAGCTGGGTGCGTTTAGAAATGCTGTTTTACGTCCACCCGCCATTCCCACCGATTCACCTCCCGGTCATCGGTAATGGGGCGGGCAAAGTCCACATGCACCACATTGCGACTTCCGGTGTGGGACAGGTAGAAACGCATGCCGATGCCCACACTCTGCAATGCACCCTGAGGGTTGCCGGGATAGGGGCTGTCGCCATAGCTGCGACCCACATCGTAGAACAGGGCGCCACCTAACTCGGCCAGTTGAAACACGGTGACATCGGGGTAGTAGCGGGTTTCAATGCTGGTCAGCCAGTTCCAGCTTCCGTGTTGGTACTGCAGTGGGTAGCCACGCAATCCGGTGTCGCCCCCCAGAGTGACAGGGTTATCGACATACTCGTTCTCCGCCCCGCTCACCTCCGCCTTGGCATAGAGCCGCACCGGTTCGGTAAGACGGAAGAACAACTCATTGCGCCAATGCCCTCTTATCCGCACATCACCGTCCTCCCGCTCTTCCAGTTCGCCCCCCATATGGCTAAGCCAGAGCAGAGAGTCGTGAAGTTCAGAACCAAAGGCCAGGTGCCCATCACTGGTGAAGCCGCCAACCTGAGTATCCCAGCCCATCCTCAGGGCGGCATCCAGCCCAAGATTGATGTCTTCAAAGCTGTTGATCAGAAACACGTTGGTGCGCTTGGTGAACTGGTCCTGATGCAGGCTCAGGCGAAACCAGCCGGAGAGCTGGTCCCGGTCCTCCGGAAGCAGCACCGTCTCCTCAATGGGGCTGAATAGGGACTCATCGCGGGTAAAGCCAACCTGATAGCGCCAGACGGTGTTGTCCTGCTCTCCCGCTGACCAGCCAAACCAGGCCTGATACTGCAAAGCATCGCGGGCGAACTCGTTCACCTGACCGTTGCCCTGGCGGATGCTCTCCTCCCGCTTCTGGTCATTGAACGACACCCCCCAGGCGTGCCGGGTGTCCTGCGACACAAAGGGGCGGGACAGCGCAAAGGCCACCTGACGGCCATCATCGGTGTCCGCCAGTGTCATTGCCAGCTTGAGGTTCTGCTTCAGAAACAGGGGCGTTTTCAGGTCCAGCACGTAGCCGGTGCGTTCGTAGTTGCTGAAGTAGAGCAACTCGGTATCGATGCCCAGTCCGAGAAAGTTGCTGTCCTTGATGCCGAAGGAGCCTGAATTCTCGCCCCCTTCGCGGGAGAAACTGATGGTGGGCAACAGCGACCAGGTATCCCAGGTTTCCACCTCAATGGTGCGCTCACCCTCCTTGTCGATCCGCTCTTTGACGCTGGCGTCCCTGAGGTAAGGGCGGCTGCGGAGGTAGCGCTCCAGTTCGTACAGGTCGTCCACATCCTCTTCGCAGGGAGTAAAACCGACAACTTCGTTCTCCAGAGTGACCGGACGGGTGGTGATATGCAGTTGGTTGGCAAAGCGGTGTACCCAGGTGTAGCCGGGCAGGGTGGGGTCAAACACATTGTGACTGATGAACTGGTACTGGGGGTCCAGCCCGCAGGTTTCAATCAGCGGATCCGTGTCAGGCAGATCAGCCTGTACCGGTGCACTTAACAGCGCAGGCACAAGCAGCATGCAGGTAATACGGCCAGTCACACCACTCCCCCAAAGTGTGGCCCCGAGGTCCTGTGACTCAGGGCTAACTCCATAAGAATAGAAAAGGGCCGAAAAAGCGACCAAAAATCCGACGCTTCCTCACCTCTCCCCGTGCGTGGGCTTACAGCCCACGGGCTGCGTCAGATTCGAGGCACCATAACCGTGGGCTCAAAGCCCATGCTGCGAGAGTGCGACACCATTTCCAAACCGGCCATAAAGTGGCTTAAGCCAAGCGAGCAAAGAAAATTCCGTACGGCGGGAAGGCGAGCACGTTGCTTTCTTGTAGCGTGGGCTTACAGCCCACGGGCTGCGTCAGATTCGAGGCACCATAACCGTGGGCTCAAAGCCCACGCTACGAATGTGCGAGACCCTTTCCAAAACGGGGCATAAAGCGCGAAAAACGGATACCGGAACCTTAAAGCTGCATTCCTCCGAAGGTCTGCGATGAGCCAAAAAAAGGCCCGCATCATGCGGGCCATAAAGTGGCTTAAGCCAAGCGAGCAAAGAAAATCCCGTACGGCGGGAAGGCGAGCACGTTGCCTTCGCGTTGAGCCTCACGGAGACCGTGATCCGACAGTACGGTATGAGCAGAACCGAGTTGCTCAATGTTGAGGGAGACGGGCTTATCGCCCAGGTTAAATCCGCACAGGAGACGTTCGTCCCCCTGCTCGCGGACAAACAGCAACACCGGCTCAGGGGCATCCAGAAACTGAATGCTGCCTCCCATCAGAGTCGGCTGGGTCTTACGCCAGTTCATAAACTGGCGGAAGCTGTTGAGCACCGAGTCGGCAGCGCGATCCTGCTGGGATACGGCGCGGGCGCGGTGGCTCTCAGGTATGGGCAGCCAGGGCGAGGCGTCGGAGAAGCCCGCGTGCTCCCCCTCACTCTGCCAAGGCATCGGCGTGCGGCAGCCATCGCGACCTTTGAAGTTGGGCCAGAAGGCGATGCCGTAGGGGTCCTGCAACTGTTCAAACGGGATCTCCGCTTCCGGCAGGCCCAACTCTTCACCCTGATAGAGACAGACGCTGCCCCGCAGGCTGCACACCATGGCGGTGAGCATCTTGCACTGGGCGTCACTGGGTTCGCCCTGGGCCCAGCGGGTGGCAACACGAACCACGTCGTGGTTGCTGACGGACCAGCAGGGCCAGCCCTCAGACACCCGGGCTTCCAGCGTCTCCACGGTGCTGCGGATGTAGCCGGCGCTGTAGTCGTTGGTCAGCAGTTCAAAGCTGTACCCCATGTGCAGCCGCCCCTCCTGGGTGTACTCCGCCATGGTGGCCAGGGAGTCTTCAGAGGAGATCTCACCCAGCGCAGCGGTTCCCGGGTAGCGGTCCATCAGCGCACGCAGACGCTCGAGGAACGGCAGGTTCTCCGGCTGGGTGTTGTTGTAGTAGTGGTACTGGAAGGCGTAGGGGTTGTCCTCAGAGAACCCCCGGCCCTGACGCGCTTCCACCGGTTTGGCCGGGTTGTCACGCAACTGGGCATCGTGGAAGCAGAAGTTGATGGCGTCCAGGCGCAGACCATCCACCCCTTTGGCCAGCCAGAACTCCACGTTGTCCAGCACCGCCTGCTGAACGTCCGGGTTATGGAAGTTCAGATCCGGCTGGCTGGCGAGGAAGTTGTGCAGGTAGTACTGCTGGCGGCGGGGTTCCCACTGCCAGGCGCCGCCCCCGAAGATGGAGAGCCAGTTGTTCGGCGGGGTACCGTCCTGGTTGGCGTCAGCCCAGACATACCAGTCGGATTTGTCGTTGGTGCGGCTTTCACGGCTCTGCAGGAACCAGTCGTGTTGCGCGGAGGTGTGGCTGAGCACCTGATCGATCATCACCTTCAGGCCAAGCTCATGGGCACGGGCCAGCAGGATGTCGAAATCGGCCAGGGAGCCAAACAGCGGGTCCACATCCCGGTAATCACTGATGTCGTAACCGAAATCGTCCATCGGGGATTTAAAGAAGGGGGAGATCCAGATGGCGTCCACCCCAAGGCTGGCGATGTGGTCCAATTTAGCGATGATTCCGGGCAGGTCCCCCACGCCGTCGCCATTGGTGTCGGCGTAGCTGCGCGGATAGACCTGATAGATCACGGCGCCTCGCCACCAGTCTTGTGTTGTCATTGCCATACCTCGTTGTTGCCTGTTACCGCGTAGACCCCTTGCAGTGATGCGCGGCCATCGGACTATTGCAGCCCGTTCTTATCGTTGTGATGGCATACGTTAAAGCCTTGTTGTTTGGGAGTCATCCTGCATACGTATGCATAACATTTTCGGTTGGTGGCACACTTCGCGGTTCAGTCGGCTGTGGGTGGGAGACTCGCGGAAACGGGTTGCTGAAGTCGGGAGGAGGGCGGTGATGACCGGCCAAATTTCGCCCTCATTGATTCGATGAGGCAAGTCAAGAGGTCTGAGTGGCGAAACCCTGCGCCATTGGGAAACATCTTTCGCACCAATTTGGGGCAGAATCGGCTTGAGGCGATGGCTGGTAACCGGCAGACTGCGTTTTTTTACCGATGCCGTCACGTCCGTGTAACCCTTTGGGGTTGGGGATTTAGCTGCCCTTTTTTGGGGCGAAGACGGTGTCATCCGGGTGACGAAAAATCCATGAATACGTATGCATAAGATTGTTTGCCAATTAACCCCCTGATTACCATCTGCCAACAACAAGTCACAGCGGGCTTGCCTGAGGCGATGGCGCCAGAGCAGTACACGACGCGGTGTCGCTGACGACAAACCAAGGACGAAAATAAAACACCTCAAGGGGGAAGAGAACATGTCACCGTTTAAGCCGAGTGTGCTTACGCTGGCTCTGGTTGCTGCTGGTATGAGTGCTGTTGCCTATGCGGCGGAAGAGGTAGCGCCGCAGCAGGATGAAGCGCAAGCTGTAGAAGTCATTGAAGTCCGCGGCATCCGCCGCTCTCTGGCCGCTGCCCAGGCCGAGAAGATGGACAACACCTCAATCGTCGAAGCCATTTCGGCGGAAGACATCGGTAAGCTGCCTGATAACAGTATTGCCGAATCCCTTGCCCGTTTGCCGGGTCTGACTACTCAGCGCCTTAATGGCCGCGCCAACGTGGTGTCCATCCGCGGTCTGGCTCCCGATTTCACCACCGCCACTCTCAATGGCCGCGAGCAGGTCACCGTAAACGAGAACCGTGGTGTCGAGTTCGACCAATACCCCTCTGAGCTGATCAACTCCGCTGTGGTCTACAAGACACCGGATGCCACCGTAATGGCGCAGGCCATCGGCGGTACCGTGGATCTGCAGACTGTGCGTCCGCTGGCTTATGGCGAGCAGACCATCGTGGTCAACGGTCGTTACGAAGAGAACGATATGGACCAGCTGAACCCGGATGTGGACAACACCGGTTACCGCTTCAGCTTCTCCTACATCGACCAGTTCTTTGATGACACTTTGGGTGTGGCCATCGGCCTCTCCTCCATGTCCAGCCCGAGCCAGTTTGAGCGCACCCATGTTTGGGGTTACCCCAACACCGATGCGGTTGAGGGCAGCCCGCTGGTGATGGGTGGCTACAAGCCTTACGTTCAATCCTCCGAGCTGGAGCGTGACGGCGTAATGGCGGTGATTGAGTACGCCCCCAACGACCGCCTGCACTCCACCCTGGACGTGTTCTACACCGACTTTCAGGACAACTACAGCCTGCGCGGTGCGGAAATCCCGCTGGCCTGGAGTGCCGCTCAGCTGGACCCCAACAGTGCAGTTGTAGAGAACGGCCTGGTAACCGAAGGCACCTTCAGCGGCGTCAAGCCGCTGATCCGTAACGACTTCGAAGACCGCGACGCCGATCTGGCCGCCGTGGGCTGGAACATCAGCTACCTGCTGAATGATCTCTGGAGCGCAGAGGCAGACTTCTCCTACTCCAAGGCCAACAGCCGCACCTTCTCCCTGGAAAGCTACTCCGGTATCGGCCGTGGCTACGACGAGGGGCTGAAGGATGAGTTCGGTTTTGTGATGACCAACGCAGGTGCCATCTTCAACACCGACACCAACTACGCCGACCCGGCGCTGGTGCAGCTGGGTAACCCGCAGGGGTGGGGCTTTGCCAACGGCATCCAGGACGGCTTCATCAACGACATCGATCTGGAAGATGAGCTGTCTGCCGTTCGTCTGAGCGCGGCTCGCATCATCGAGTCCGGCGCCATCTCCCAGGTGGAGTTCGGCGTGAACTACACCAACCGCGAGAAGAACAAGGACTACCAGGCCGCTTATCTGCAGCTGAAAGGCGATGCCGCGACGCCGGTACCGTCCCAGTACCTGCTTTCTCCGGTGAACCTGGGCTTTATCGGCATTGGCAATCTGCTCAGCTTCGACTCTCGTGCGCTCTACAACAGCGGCGACTTCTACAACGAGTTCGATGCGCTGCAACTGGACGCCTGGCGTAAGACCAAGTCCTGGGGCGTGCAGGAGGAGGTGATGACCTCCTACGTGAAAGCGGACATCCTGACTGAGCTGGGCCACATGCCTCTGCGCGGTAATGTTGGTCTGCAGGCGGTGTACACCGACCAGAGCTCTGACGGCTTCGGCACTCTGGTGGATGAGAACGGTGACATTCAGGTCGTACCCCTGACCGGCGGCAGCGATTACTGGGAGTTCCTGCCCAGTCTCAACCTGAGCCTGGAAGTGGCCAACGACCAGTACGTGCGTCTGGGCATCGCCCGCACCCTGGCTCGTGCCCGTATGGACCAGATGAACGCCAGCCTGGAACTGTCCTACAACGCCGACAAGGTGGATTCCATCGACATCGATGACTCCCCCTGGGGCGGCAGCGGCGGCAACCCGGAGCTGGAGCCGTGGATGGCCTGGCAGTATGACCTGAGCTACGAGAACTACTTCTCCGGCACCAGCTACTTCGCTGCGGCGGTCTACTACAAGGATCTGGAAAACTACATCTTCCAGCAGCAGACCATCGGTGATTTCACCGGCATCCCGGTTGCGGGCGAAGAGCCGGCGCTGCGTGAAGGCTACGTCAGTATCTGGCAGAACGGTCAGGGCGGTTACATCTGGGGTGGTGAAGTGACGCTCTCCCTGACCGGTGACCTGCTGCACGATGCCCTCTCCGGCTTCGGTGCCTCCGTGAACTACTCCTACACCGACAGTGAAGTGAAGGAAACCAGCGACAGCGAGCCGCTGGAACTGCCGGGCCTGTCCAAAGACGTGGTGAACTCCAGCGTTTACTACGAGGACTACGGCTTCCAGTTCCGTGTCAGCGCCCGTTATCGCTCCGAGTTCCTGGGTGAAGTGAGCGGCCTGAGTCTGGCCCGTGACAAGCGCTACGTGGACAGCGAAACCATCGTTGACGCGCAGATCGGCTACGACTTCTCTCACTCCGGCATCGCTTCGCTGGAAGGTTTGACGCTGCTGGTTCAGGGCCTGAACCTGACCGACGAGCCCTTCAAGACCTACGAGAACGGCGACAAGCGTCTGGTGCGTGACTACCAGAGCTACGGTCGTACCATCATGGTCGGCGGCAGCTACACCTTCTAAGGTACTGCCACTCGCCTGAACAAGGGCCCCTGTAATGCAAGTTGCAGGGGCTTTTTTTGCCCTCTGGCAAGCCCGCTGTCACAGTGGGTTCGCCACAGGGTAAAACGGAGCGGGCCGGACGGTTCGCAATGCCGATTGGATCGGCCCTCACCCTGCTGACGCGTTCAATGGAACAGGGTAACGGCGCAAGGAGTTGGCATGCAGCAACAACAGGTGGTGATCCTTGGTGGCGGCAGCGCAGGCTGGATGACCGCCGCGATGCTGTCAAAGGTGATGGGTCATGGCATCACTCTGACTCTGGTGGAGTCGGAGCAGATTGGCACTGTGGGTGTCGGCGAAGCTTCCATCCCACCGCTGACGCTGTTCAATCGGGCTCTGGGCATCGATGAAGCGGCGTTTATGGCCGCGACCCAGGGCACCATCAAACTCGGTATCCAGTTTGAGCACTGGGGTAAGCCCGGTGAGCACTATCAGCACGCTTTTGGGCCGATAGGGCGGGATCTGGGCCTGGCGCCTTTCTATCATTTGTGGCTCCGCAGCCAGGGGGGCAACCCTTCTAACATCGCCGACCTCTGGCGCTACTCCCTTAACCACCAGGCGGCCGCTGCCAACCGCTTTTCGCCACTGGAGCGCATCGAAGGCACCCCCCTGGCTGGCCTGACTCACGCCTACCATTTTGACGCCGGGCTCTATGCCGCCTACCTGCGCCAACTGAGTGAGCAGCGTGGTGTGCAACGTGTTGAAGGGTTGGTGGAACAGGTTGAGCAACATCCCAATGGTGACATTCAGGCGCTGATTCTGGCGGATGGGCAGCGCGTCGAAGGCGACCTCTTTATCGACTGCTCCGGTCTGAGTGCCCGGTTGATTGAGCAAGCCCTCAACAGCGGCTTCGAGGACTGGTCCCACTGGTTACCCTGCGATCGTGCCTGGGCGGTGCCCACGGCCAATGGTGAGACGCTGCGCCCCTATACCCGCTCTATTGCCCATGAGGCAGGATGGCAGTGGCAGATCCCCCTGCAGCATCGAACCGGCAACGGTCTGGTGTTTGCCAGCCGTTACCTTGGTGAGTCCGAAGCCCGGGAGTTGCTGCTTGCCAATCTTGAGAGTGAGCCGCTGGCGGAACCCCGGCTGATTCGATTCCGGGTTGGCCGTCGGTTGCGGCAGTGGCAGCGCAACTGCATCGCCATCGGTCTCTCCAGCGGATTTCTGGAGCCACTGGAGTCCACCAGCATTCACCTGATCCAGAGTGCCATCATGCGCCTGGTCAAACTGTTTCCCCAGGTGGGAACGTCGATGGATGCGCTGCGGCAGGAGTACAACCACCAGTCGAAGTTGGAGTTTGAGCAGATCCGCGACTTTATCATTCTCCATTACCACCTTAACCAACGGGGTGAGACGCCACTGTGGCGGCATTGCCGCACCATGGCGCTGCCGGAGTCCCTGAGTCGGAAACTGGCGCTGTTTCGTGAAAGTGGCCGCATTGTGCGGCAGCAGGATGAGCTCTTTACCGAAGCCGCCTGGCAGCAGGTGATGCTGGGGCAGAGGGTGACGCCCAACGCCTGGCACCCGATGGCCGACGGGCTCTCCGAAGCTCAACTGAGTGATTATCTGAACAACCTGAGCGCCATCATTGACCATACTGTGGCGCGCTTGCCGGAGCACCGGGCGTTTTTGTCCCAATACTGCCCTGCCAGCCCCGGCACAAACTGACCGGATAGACCAAAGCAATAACAACAATGAGAGACCCCCACATGATTCGATTCGCCCTTCGTCCCCTTGCGATCGCACTGGCCTCCACGCTTGGATTGGCGGCCTGCAGTCAAACGCCAGCTCAGAGCGAAACCGCCGGGCAGCGTGTTCAGCCAAACAAGGCTGTGGTGTACCAGATGTTCACCCGTCTGTTTGGCAACACCGAAACCGCCAACATTCCCTGGGGCACCAAGGAGCAGAACGGCGTCGGCAAGTTCAACGACATCACCGATGAGGCGTTGGAAGGAATTAAGGAGTTGGGGGTCAGCCACGTCTGGTACACCGGCGTTCTGCATCATGCCCTGGTGGGGGATTACACCGGGTATGGGATCAGCAATGACGATCCGGACGTGATTAAGGGCCGTGCTGGCTCCCCCTATGCAGTAAAGGATTACTACAGCGTCAACCCGGACATGGCGAAGGACCCGGCCAACCGGATGGCGGAGTTCAAGGCGCTGGTGGAGCGCAGCCATCAGCATGGCCTGAAGGTGATCATCGACATCGTGCCGAACCACATCGCCCGGGACTACCACTCTCTGGGCAAACCGGAAGGGGTAGAGGATTTCGGCGCCAGTGATGACACCGGCGTTGAGTATGCCCGGGACAACAACTTTTACTACGTGGTGGGTCAGCCCTTTAAAGTGCCGCAGTGGCTCGATGGGTATCAGCCCATCGGCGGTGAACCGCATCCGCTGGCGGACGGCGAGTTTGCCGAAAACCCCGCCAAGTGGACCGGCAATGGCGCCCGCTCTGCCCAGCCCCATTTCCACGACTGGTACGAAACCGTCAAAGTGAATTACGGCGTCCGCCCCGATGGCTCCCATGATTTCCCTGAACTGCCCGCAGAGTACGCCACGCTGGATGTGACTGAGCACTACCAGTTCTGGCAGGGCAAGGATGTGCCGGATTCCTGGGAGAAGTTCCGGGACATCGTGCTGTTCTGGACCGAGTTCGGCATCGATGGCTTCCGCTATGACATGGCAGAGATGGTGCCGGTGGCGTTCTGGAGCTACCTCAACAGCCACATCAAACAGGTGAACCCGGATGCCTTCCTGCTGGCGGAGGTGTACCAGCCCCACCTCTACCGGGACTACCTGCACTTGGGCAAGATGGATTACCTCTACGACAAGGTGGATCTCTACGACAGCCTGAAGGCGATCATCCAGGGGCGGGAAAGCACCGACGCCATCGTGCCGATTCAGGCCGCCAAAGCGGACATCGAGCACCATATGCTGCACTTCCTGGAAAACCACGATGAGCAGCGCATCGCCAGCCCGGACTTCGCCGGTAAGGCCGAAAACGCCCTGCCGGCCATGGTGCTCTCCGCCACCCTGAGCACCTCCCCCACCATGCTCTATTTCGGGCAGGATGTGGGAGAACCGGGCGAGGGGGATGCCGGGTTTGGTAAAGCCACCCGTACCACCATCTTCGACTACTGGGGCGTACCGGCCCATCAGCGCTGGATGAACGATGGCGCCTTTGATGGCGGTGCCCTGAGTGCCGACGAGCAAGCGCTGCGGGATTACTACATCCGCCTGATGCAGTTTGTGGTGAGCAGCCCGGCACTGATGGGTGAGTATGCGGAGATCCACAGCGCCAACGCCCGGACGCCGGGCTACAGCAGCCGCCTCTACAGCTATCTGCGCTGGAGCGATGCGCAGAAGCTGGTTATCGCCGCCAATTTTGATCAGCAGCAGGGCAGTGAGCTGACGCTGCGTATCCCGGCTGAGCGGATCCGCCAGTGGCAGTTGGCAGACGGGCAGCACCCCCTGACTGACCAACTGAGCGGCGACACTTTGATGCTGCAGGTGGAGAATGGCGAAGGGCAGGTGGCCCTGACGCTGGCGCCCCTGCAGTCCCGGATCCTGGAACTGAAATAATAAGAACAAGAGGCAAACCATGAATCGGATCCTGACCCCCTTTGCCGCCAGTCTGGCGCTGCTGTTGAGCGCCCCGACCCTGGCGGCCACCCTTACCGGCCACCACTTTGACCAGGGCAATCTGGTGCTGATCACCGACGAAGGCACCGTCACCCTCAGTGGCTACGGCGAGGGCGCGCTGGCGGTGCACTACGAGCAGCCCGGCGTAAAACAGCTGCCAGCCTTTGCCATTGATGAGCAGGCCCCGGTGGTAAAGGGCACGCTGACCCGACATGACGGCCAGTGGCACTATCAACTGCCAGAACTGACCGCCGTCATTGAAACCAGCCCCTTCAAACTCAGCTTTATGCATAACGGTGAGGTGGTGCTGGCGGAGGAGAGCGGCCTGTTTCTCCACGATAACCTGCGTGGCTTCCGTTTTGCCCTGAGTGAGGAGGAGAAGCTGATTGGCGGCGGCCAGCGGGTGCTGGGTCAGGAGAGTGCCAATGGCATGAACCGCCGTGGCCATCGCCTGCCGCTCTACAACAAGGCTTCCTACGGTTACACCACCCATGCTGAGCAGATGTACTACGGTCTGCCCGCGGTGCTCTCCTCCAACAAATACGCCCTGGTGTTCGACAACTCCGCCACCGGCTGGATGGACATGGGCAAAACCGAATCCGATGTGCTGCAGTTCGAAGCGGTAGGCGGGCGTACCGCCTATCTGGTGGCTGCGGGGGAACACTACCCCGAAGTGATTGAGAACCTGACCGCCGCCACCGGGCGTCAGCCGTTACCGCCGCGTTGGGCGCTGGGCAACTTCGCCTCCCGTTTTGGCTACCACACTGAGCAGGAAGCCCGGGACACCGTCGCCCGGTTCCGGGAAGAGGATTACCCGCTGGACGCCATCGTGCTGGATCTCTACTGGTTCGGTAAGGATGTGCAGGGCCATATGGGCAACCTGGCCTGGGACTACGAGGCGTTTCCCACTCCGGAGAAGATGATCGCCGATTTCCAGGCGGACGGGGTGAACACCATCCTGATCACCGAGCCCTTTGTGCTGACCACCTCCAAACGCTGGGAGGAAGCGGTGGAGGCGGGTGCACTGGCGCAAAACCTGGCGGGCCAACCCAAGACTTTTGACTTCTACTTCGGCAACACCGGCCTTATCGATGTGTTTTCAGATAAGGGGCAAGGTTGGTTCTGGGGGATCTATCAGGGGTTGATGGAGCAGGGCGTTAGCGGCTGGTGGGGCGATCTGGGTGAGCCGGAAGTGCACCCCCACGACACCGTCCACGCCATCGGTACGGCGGATGAGATCCATAACGCCTACGGCCACCAGTGGGCCAGGATGGTGTATGAGGGGCTGCGTAAGGCACAGCCGGACCAGCGCCCGATGATCATGATGCGCTCCGGCTTTGTCGGCTCTCAGCGTTACGGGATGATCCCCTGGACCGGCGACGTCAGCCGAAGCTGGGGCGGCTTGCAGCCCCAGGTTGAGCTGTCACTGCAGATGGGGGTGCTGGGTTTGGGCTACACCCACTCCGATCTTGGGGGCTTTGCCGGTGGCGAGGCGTTTGACGCCGAGATGTACATCCGCTGGATGCAGTACGGCGTGTTCCAGCCGGTGTATCGCCCCCACGCTCAGGAGAACATCGCGCCGGAGCCGGTGTTTCACGACAAAGCGACCCGCGACACTCTGAGGGACTGGGTGAAGCTGCGCTATCGCATGCTGCCCTATAACTACACCCTGGCTTACCAGAACAGCGCCACCGGCCTGCCGCTGATGCGTCCCCTGATGTTTGAGAATGAGAGCGACCTGAGTGCGTTCGACAACAAAGACGCCTACCTCTGGGGCGATGCCTTCCTGGTGGCGCCGGTGGTGCATCCCGGCGTCACTGCCGTATCGGTTACCCTGCCTGAAGGCGTCTGGTTCGATTACTTCCGTGGCGAACGACACGAAGGCGGCAAAGCGGTCTCTGTGCCGGTCACCCTGGATACCCTGCCGGTGTTGGTACGGGCGGGCAGCTTTGTTCCCATGGTGGACGCCATGCGCTCGACGGCGGAGTACAGCAGTGCTGAGTTGAGCCTGCATTACTACCACGATGACAGTGTGACGGAGGCAAAGGGCCAGATGTACGAGGACGATGGCCGCAACCCCAACGCGCTGGCAGAGAACGCCTATGAGTTGTTGAGCTTTGAAGCAAGCCGCAACGGCGAGGCGCTGGTCATCGATTTGACCTCAGACGGCGACTACCCCGGTCGTCCGGCCCAACGTGCGCTGAGCCTGGAGGTGCATCACCTCTCCCACGCACCGGAACGCGTCAGCCTGGATGGTAAAACGGTGAAATTTGAATGGCAGGACGGACACCTTACCGTTCCGATAAACTGGCAGCAACGACATCATCAGTTGGTTATCCGATGAACCAAATAAGCCGCCCATCGGGGCGGCTTACTTTTGGGGTGTTACTCAGAAGGTAATGGTGGCCCCGATGGTGTACATCCAGGTTTCGTCCAGGATATCCAGGTACTCCACTTCACCGCGGATGGCGAAGCTGCCCAGTTCAAACTCCAGGCCAACGCCAGCGGCTAAGTCAAAGCCGTCGTCACTGGATTTCTGGCCTTCAAACTTGGTGTCCGAATCCCAGTAGATCCCGCCCAGCTTACCGAAACCACGGATGGGCCCTAACGGGATACCCGCGACGGCGAACACGTCAAGGCCATAGGGGTCAACTTTGGCTGCGCCAGCGGTGGGGGAACCCAGATCCCGGTAGCTGCCTTCAACGGCAAAGACCGGTCCGAACTGGTAACCAACGAATAGCTTCCAGGCGAAATCGCTTTCATCGAATTCGGGGAAATCGATGTCGTCGATGCCTTTCTGCTGAATGGAGGCACTACCCAGGCTGGCGCCCACGTAGAAACCTTCGTCTTTCGCCAGTGCCGGAGCGCTGGCCAGGGCCAGCAGGACACTCAGTGTCAGTGTTTTACGTAACATCATCATCCTCTCCTTTGTTTCCAGCTTCCATGGCCGGCCTTTTTGCTGGCCGGTCCGCTTCGAATCAGGCCCGAAATCCGGTGTCGAATAACGGTTCGAAGCGATTTGAGCCTAGTCCAGATTGGCGAGGTGACAAGTTTTTGGACTTCGCTGTAAGCCGCGTCACAGAAGGGATTGGCCTTAAGTGGGGTTGAGGATCAGTCCCTTGTCAGGCAGGGAGGGTTGGGGATGGAATTTGTAACTAGGCTTTGTCTGGGCCGCCGGATTCAGTCCACGTTGTAGACCAGGATCAGGCTGGCGCCCTTCAATGCGGAGCCATAATTGACCAGCAATCCGACGCCGACGTCGTCCAGAAGTGGCACTTTCCCCTTGGTGTTGAGCAGCCACTCTGCGCTGAATTCGTAGTAGTGGTTGGTATCAAACGGACGCTCCGTGTCTCCCCGGATGTCGATGCGGTTGAAGGTGACCCGGTAGTCCTGAGCCGGCATTACCGCAGGGAAGGGACGGCGTATGGAGACACCATTGAGCCATCGCCAGGCTTCCGGATCCCCCTGAACTATCGGCCCCGGTTCGTTAAAAGTTCGGCCCCAGCTGTAGGCCAGGGCAGAGCGATAATGCCAATAGCCGCGTCCGCGCACAAAACGGTAATCCGCCCGCAGTTCCGGTTGCAGCATCCAGGCATCAACGGTGATGTTGGTCAGCTGGTTATCGATCTCTGGTTGCAGCTGTCGGGTGATGGGATTGCGAAAGCTGAAGTCGTTGTCGTAGCGCATCAGGTGGGCGCCCAGCCCGAATTGAAACTGCCAGCGCTTGCCAAGCGGGTAGGAGAACGTGGGCTGAAGGAACAGGGTGTAGATCTTGTCGTCATTGATGTCGACCGTGGCATCCTCCAGCGGAAACAGCGACAGCTCCTGCTTGGAGTGGATATAGCTCACCCGTGCAGTCAGCCCCAGTTCGCCCTCTCCCAACTGCGTCAGAGACCAGCTCCAGGGCAGGGTGTATACCTCCAGGTCATTGCGCAGCTCAATGGAGTTTTCGTCTCCAAAGTCCGGGTCGTCGATGGGCAGGAACTCATTGGGATCGAAGTTCACAAAGCCCAGAGTCAGGGCTTCGGTGTTACTCAGCAGCGCAGCGGTGCTGAATACTTCGTTAAGTTGCTGCCGGACCGCCTGTTCCAGTCCGGGGAAGCTCTGGCCATGGGCGGGCAGAGTGCCCCAAAACAGGGCAAGGGGCAGAGCCCTGAGCGCGTTTTTTCCCACCTCTTCTCCTGAGTTTCTGAGTCTGTACTTCAAGCCGGGCCTCAATCCTCGCCCCGGAGCGAGATGGCGAAGATAACCGGTTTTTCCCCGATGCCCAACTGCCCCTTTTCAGGGCAGGCGAAAGGATGAATACGTATGCAAGACATTGTTGCCATAGGGGCGCTCTGATTACCATCCCTGAACATGCCCGTAACAATGGGCTCGGCGGTGTAACGCCGCGGTTCGAACTTGTCTCGAAGTGGGCTAGGATAAGCCCGGCAGGTAAGCCCACGATAACAATAAGAGGAACCTGGGATGGTGAAGGAGAAACCCGATCTGAGCTTTTGGCAGATCTGGAACATGTGCTTTGGCTTTCTCGGCATTCAGTTTGGTTTTGCACTTCAAAACGCCAACGTCAGTCGCATCTTTCAAACCCTCGGCGCCGAGATGGATACCATCCCGCTGTTGTGGATCGCCGGCCCGGTAACCGGTCTTATCGTCCAACCCATTGTCGGTCACTTCAGTGACAAAACCTGGACCCGCCTGGGTCGTCGCCGTCCCTATTTCCTCTATGGTGCCATGGTCACCAGTCTGGCATTGATCGCCATGCCCAATGCCGGTGTGCTGTGGGTGGCGGCGGGGATGCTCTGGATCATGGATGCCGCCATCAATGTGTCGATGGAACCCTTCCGCGCCTTTGTCGGCGATAATCTGCCCAAGCGCCAGCAGGCCAAGGGCTACGCCATGCAGAGCTTCTTTATCGGCGTTGGCGCTGTCGTGGCGTCCATGTTGCCCTGGATCCTTGCCAAGTTCGGCGTCAGCAATGAAGCCCCTGAGGGGATGATCCCCGATACGGTCCGCTACGCTTTCTATGCCGGTGCGGTGGTGCTGTTTGCCGCTGTTGGCTGGACCGTCTATCGCAGCCGGGAGTATTCGCCGGAGCAACTGGCGGAGTTTGAGGCTCAGGAGTCCGGCGAGCGTCACCACAGTGAGCGCCGCGAGGCCGCAGCCTATCGTCGCAGTGCCTTTGCCTGGCTGAGCCCCGGCTTGCTGGCCAGCGGCGCCATCTACCTGTGGGGCTGGGATCCGCAACTTTATATCCTCAGCGTGGCGTTAACGGTGTTTGGTCTTATCCAGCTGTGGGTGTCCCGTGGCCGCGCCAGTGGCAAAGCGGACAACGGCCTCTCTACGGTAATGGATGACCTGTTTGCCATGCCCACCCCGATGAAACAGCTGGCGGTGGTTCAGTTCTTCTCCTGGTTTGCCCTGTTTGCCATGTGGATCTACACCACTGCGGCGGTCACCAGCGTGCATTTTGGCAGCAGCGACCCCAGCTCGGCGGCGTTTAACGAGGGCGCCAACTGGGTGGGGGTGCTGTTTGCGGCCTACAACGGTTTCTCCGCCATTGCCGCCATCGTGATTCCGGTGATGGTTCGTCAGCTTGGCTTGCGCATGGCACACCTGATCAACCTGCTGCTGGGTGCTGCGGGTCTGGCCTCATTCCTGGTGATCTCCGACCCAACGCTGCTGCTGGTGGCGATGGTTGGCGTCGGTTTTGCCTGGGCCTCCATTCTGTCCCTGCCCTACGCCATGCTGGCGGGCTGTCTGCCGGCGGCCAAGATGGGGGTCTATATGGGGATCTTTAACTTCTTTATCGTGATTCCACAGCTGCTGGCGGCCAGTGTGCTGGGGCTGATCCTGCGTATGGGTTTTGATAACCAGCCCATCTACGCTCTGGCCATCGGTGCCGTAAGCCTGGTGATTGCCGGTGTGGCTGCCTTGCGGGTCAACCAGAACGGCGCCGCTCTGGCCCAAAGCCCCAGCGTATCCTGAGGAGGCGATGATGAAACCTATGACGCCTCTGGCGGTGGCGGTGGCGATGGCCGTGGCTCTCGGCGGTTGTGCCGCCAATTCTGAATCCGCACCGGAGTACTACGGTACGGCCCATCCGTTTGCCAGCGAAGCGATCTACTTTGTGATTACCGATCGCTTTGTGGATGGCGACCCCGGCAACAACTACCCCAAAGACAGCGGCTGGGATCAGCCCCTGATCTGGGACAATGGTGATGTTGCCAATGTGGGATACCAGGGCGGTGACTTTAAGGGCCTGTTGGATAACGCCGACTACGTGACCGAGATGGGCTTTACCGCTGTCTGGATGACGCCGATTGTGCAGAATCCTGCCGAAGCGTTTACCGGAGGGCATCCGATCCGTCGGGAAGGGTTCGCGATGGATCGGGGCAAGGCGGGGTATCACGGCTACTGGGGCGTGAACTTCTATCAACTGGACAAGCACCTCCCCTCCGAAGGGCTGGATTACGCAGCCTTTACCGCCGCAATGAAGGTGAAAGGGCTGAAAACCGTGCTGGACGTGGTGATCAATCACGGCTCGCCCGCCTACACCATGCCCGCTCCTCAGCCCGAATTCGGCAAGCTCTACGACCGGGACGGTAACCTGGTGGCCGATCACCAGAATCTGCCCCCGTCGGAGCTGGACCCCGTCAACGAGCCGCTTCACCGCTTTTTCAACACGGAACCGGATCTGGCGCAGTTGGCCGACATGAATGTCGAGCGCCCGGAAGTGATGGACTACTTTGTCGGCGCTTACCTGCAGTGGCTGGAGCAGGGGGCCGCGGCGTTTCGCATCGATACCGTCAAACACGTACCCAAACCCGCCTGGGCGGAGTTCAGCCGTCGCATTCGTGCTCAATACCCGGACCTGTTTATGTTTGGCGAGGTGTATGACTACGACGCCGAAGTGATTGGCCAATATACCCGGGAAGAGAACGGTGGCATGAGCGTGCTGGACTTCCCGATGAAGGCGGCGCTGGGTGAGATCTTCGAACAGGGTGCGGGGTTCGAGGTGTTAGCGCCCACTCTCCATCTGAACGGCGGCAGCTATGCCAACCCCTACGAGCTGACCACCTTCTACGACAACCACGATATGCCCCGCATCAACGCCACGGATGAGGGCTTTATCGATGCCCATAACTGGCTGTTTACCGCCCGGGGCATTCCGGTGATCTACTACGGCTCCGAGATGGGTTTTGAGCGGGGCAAAGCGGAACACGCGGGCAACCGAAACTATTTTGGTACCGCCAACCTGGCGGCGGCCCGTGAACACCCTATCCGCCACCACCTGAGCCGAATCGCCAAGGTGCGGCAGCAATCCGTTGCGTTGCAGCGAGGTCTGCAACTTAACCTGACGCTGGAGGGCGATCTCGCCCTGTTCTACCGGGTCTATCAGCGTGAGGGAGAGGCTCAGACGGCGCTGGTGATGCTGAACAAAGGCGACACCCCGGTTCGGATGGAGGAGGGGCGCTATGCTCAGCCCGGCCAGTGGCGGGATGCCATGAGCGAAGAGACCGTAATGCTGAGCGAGGGCGAGGCACTGGTAGCCGATGTGCCCGCCCATGGCGTCAGAGTGTTCCTGCGAGACGGCGCCATTGTGGGTGACGAGTTGCAGGCCGCCCTGAGCACCCTGGTGGCGGAGTAGGGCGCTTAGCCCTCTCCGCAACTTTTGCGGGCAATCAGCCGGGTAGGGATGGTGGTGGAGCGGACTGGCTCGCCGCGGATCTGGCGGACCAGACTCTCCACCAGTTGCTCACCGGCCAGCTTGGTGTCCTGACGCACGGTGGAGAGCGGCGGGGAGGCAAAGCGCGCCACCGGAATGTCATCAAATCCCATGACCGCCACATCCTCAGGCACCCGCAGGCCATGAGCCTGCAGCGCCTGCATGGCACCGACAGCGATAAGGTCGCTGGCGGCAAACAGGGCGTCGAACCGGGTGCCTCGCTGCAGCAGAGCCTCAACCGCGTCGTACCCCGCCTGCTCTGTGGTGATGGCGTCCTGCTGAAGGGCCGGTTCAACACTGAGTCCCGCTTCCATCAAAGCCCGGACGTAACCCTGGTAACGGGCAAAGAACTCCGGGTAGTGGTGGGAGGCGTTGCCAATAAAGGCGATGCGGCGGCGGTTCAGGCGGATCAGATGCTCGGTGGCATCCTGCCCACCCTGCCGGTTGTCGCAGCCAACCGACAGCCCTGAGCCTTCGGAAAGCGGGCCCCAGCGCACGTAGCGGGTGCCTTGTCGGTCCAGTTGTTGCAGCTTCGGCTGGTAGTCGACATCGTCGCCATAGCCCAATAGGATGATGCCATCCGCTTTATGGCTGTCTTCGTAGTCTGCATGCCAGTCATCGGACAACTGCTGGAACGACACCAGCAGGTCAAAACCCTGTCGGGCACAGGCCCGGGTGATGGAGCCGAGCATCGACAGGAAAAACGGATTGATCAGTGAGTCATCGGTGGTTGGGTCCTCGAACAGCAGCAGGGCCAGCGTGGCGCTCTGTTGAGAGCGTAGGCTGCTGGCGTGCTTGTCCACCTTGTAGTTGAGCTCACGGGCAATGCGCTGCACCTTTTCAATGGTTTCCGGCTTAACCAGCGGACTGTTGCGCAGGGCCCGGGAGACCGTGGACTGGGAGACCCCAGCCAGGTGAGCGATGTCGAAGGAGGTCGCTTTGCCTTTCATGACGATTTTTATGGTTATCCAAGCGAAGACCGTACCCGACGCACTATACCCCAAGCGAACGGGTGTGAACATTGCCGGGAAACCGGCCCATTCAGCTGAGAACGAACAATGGAAAAGAACAATCTAACCCTGCTGGTGGCTGATATTGGTGGCACCAACGCCCGATTTGCCCTTGCCCGCTGCACGGATGCGGGGATTCAGGTCGAGCAGGCTCGCCACTTTCCGAGTGCCGACTTCCCCTCTCTGGAAACCGTTGTGCGGCACTACATCGCCACCCTTGAGGGCGAAGTGGTGCTGGATGGCGCCTGTCTGGCGGTGGCAGGACCGGTGGCGGATGAGCGAATCGCGCTGACCAACCTGGGCTGGTACGCCAACGTCAGCGAACTGAAGCGCACTCTGGAGTTGCCGCGTCTGGCGGTGATCAACGATTTTGTGGCGTACGCCTACAGCATTCCGCAGCTGCCGGAACATCAGCGTCAGACTGTGAAACCCGGTGAGCCGATGAAGGGCGCCCCCCGTGTGGTGCTGGGGCCGGGTACCGGATTTGGTGTGGCCTCGCTGGTGCCCACCGAGCGCGGCTGGCTGGCGATCCCCTGTGAAGGGGGCCACATCAGCCTGGCGGCCACCAACGAGCGGCAGGCGGCACTGGTTGAGATCCTGCGTCGTCGCTTCCCTCACGTTTCCGTGGAAACCATCCTCTGCGGGCGCGGCCTGGTGAACCTTTACCAGGCGATGGGGCAACTGATGAAGCTGCCGACTCCCTTGAGTACTCCGGCGGAGATCACCGGTGCGGCGCAGGAGGGCGAAGACCTGCTGGCCCGGGAAACTCTGGCGGAGTTCTGCCGCTGGCTGGGCAGCGTGACCGCTGACTTTGTTCTGGCGCAGGGGGCCCGCGGCGGCGCCTGTCTGGGTGGCGGCATTCTGCCCCGCATTGCGGAGTTTCTGCAGCACAGTGACTTTACCCAGGCGTTTGGTCACAAGGGGATCATGACCGGCTATCTGGAGCCGGTACCGGTCGAATTGGCGCTCAAAAGCGATACTGCGCTGATGGGCGCCGCGGCCTGGTTCCGCGACCACGCTTAACCCTTTTCAGGCCGGGCACTCGCCCGGCCTTTTTGAATCGGCCGGATGTTTCAGCATTGCCATCAGAATGACGCAACTAAGATTGGCTGAAGCGTCAGATCCGGATTCGGGTTTGATGCTTTGTTCCACTCCCTGATTAGTGGCAAAATATGGCACCAAGTTGCCCTGATTAGGGCCGAAATCCCGCAGCTATGGACGCGGGCCTGAGCGGGCTCGCCGATTGTGTTATGTCTCGAAAATATTTTGGTACCGACGGGGTGCGTGGCCTGGTCGGTCAATTCCCCATTACTCCCGACTTTGCCCTGAAGCTGGGCTACGCCGCTGGCCAGGTGATGGCCGCTGAAGGCACCCGGGAAGTGATCATCGGTAAAGACACCCGTATCTCCGGTTACCTGCTGGAATCCGCCATGGAGTCCGGCCTGATTGCAGCGGGCGTGAACGTGGCCCTGACCGGCCCGCTGCCGACGCCTGCCATCGCCTACCTGGCACAGACTTTCCGCGCCGATGCCGGTGTGGTGATCAGCGCATCTCACAACCCCTATCATGACAACGGCATCAAGTTCTTCTCCAACAGTGGCACCAAGCTGACGGATGAGATTGAGATGGCGATCGAAGCGGCCCTGGATGCCCCGATGGGGTGTGTTGAATCCGCCCGTCTGGGCAAAGTGCGTCGTATTGAGGACGCTGCCGGACGTTACATCGAGTTTTGTAAGGGCACTTTTTCCCACCAGGCAAGCCTGGAAGGTCTGCACATCGTGCTGGACTGCGCGCACGGTGCCACTTACCACATCGCCCCGTCCGTATTCCGCGAACTGGGCGCGGAACTGACCGTTATCGGCGACAAGCCCAACGGCACCAACATCAACGACCACTGCGGCGCCACCCACCTGGATGCGCTGGTGGCCAAGGTGCTGGAAACCGGTGCGAACATGGGCATTGCCCTGGACGGTGACGGTGACCGGGTGATGATGGTGGACCACACCGGTGCCGTGGTGGATGGTGACGAAATTCTCTACATCATCGCCAAGCACTGGCATGCGACCGGACAGATGGACGGCGGTGTCGTGGGTACTCAGATGGCCAATCTAGGCCTCGAGCTGGCGCTGAAAGCGCTGGCGATCCCCTTCGCCCGCTCCAAAGTGGGTGACCGCTACGTGGTGGAACTGCTGAAAGAGAAAGGCTGGAAGCTGGGCGGTGAGAACTCCGGCCACATCCTGAGCCTCAAGCACCACACCACCGGTGATGGCATCATCGCGGCGCTGCAGGTGCTGAACGCGTTGAAGCACCTGGACCAGACTCTGGCCGAGGCCCGCTCCGGCATGACCAAGCTGCCGCAAGTTCTGGTGAATGTGCGCTTTAGTGGCCAGGGTGCTCCTCTGGAAGACGCCAGCGTGCTGGATGCGGTGGCGGCCGTTGAAGCAGAGATGGGCGACAAGGGCCGGGTACTGCTGCGTAAGTCCGGTACCGAGCCGCTGATCCGCGTTATGGTGGAAGGCGACAGCAGCCTGGATGTGGACGCGCTGGCGCAACGCATCGCGGACGCCGTGCAGGCTGCTGACGCCCGCTAAGCGTTCCATAATGACAAGGCCCGCCCGGTGCGGGCCTTTTGCCGTTTTGAGCGGGATGTGGTTCGCTCATTGGAAACCGAATATAAGAATGGAAGCCTTCTGATGACTGGCACTCCACTGCCGCCGCTGCGTCTGGGCGTAGACCTGGGTGGCACCAAGATTGAACTGATTGCACTGAACCCCCAGGGCCAGGTGCGCTGGCAGCAACGCATTCCCACGCCGTCAGGCAGCTACCGGGCCACCATTGAGGCGATTGCCGGGTTGGTGCAGCGCTGCGAAAGCGAGCTGGGGGAGTCGGGCACCGTTGGGGTTGGGATCCCCGGTGTGGTGTCCCGTCAGACGCAGCGGGTGAAAGGGGCCAACTCGGTATGTCTGAACGGCCAGCCGCTGGAGCAGGATTTGGGGGCGCTGCTGGGGCGTCCCATTCGTACCGCTAATGACGCCAACTGCTTTGCCATCTCCGAAGCGACAGATGGGGCGGCGGTCGGTTATCGCACCGTTTTCGGCATCATCCTCGGAACCGGTTGTGGGGCAGGCATCGCCGTCGATGGCCGTGTGCATGAGGGGCCCAACGGCATCGCGGGCGAATGGGGGCACAATCCACTGCCCTGGATGACGGAAGCGGAGTTCCCTGGCCCGGACTGTTTCTGTGGTCGTCGTGGCTGCATCGAAACCTTTATCTCCGGCACCAATCTGGCCCGACAGTATCGTGAACATACCGGTTTGACGTTGGCGGGCGCCCAGATCCTGGAGCGGGTGGATGCCGGTGAAGCCTCGGCTGAACAGGTGTTTGAGGCATTTCTGAGCCAACTGACAAGGGCTCTGGCTCATGTGATCAACCTGCTCGATCCGGATTGCATTGTGCTGGGTGGCGGGCTGTCGAATGTGGAACGGCTCTATGAGCTGCTGCCGAAGCGCCTGCCCGGTTACACCGTTGGGGGCGAATGCGCTACGCCGATTCTTAAGCATCACCATGGTGACGCGTCCGGCGTTCGCGGTGCCGCCTGGTTGTGGGGCCGCTGATGGGGTTCTGGCTGAAAAAAGCCATAACTGCAATGATTCTGCCAGTGCCTTTGGCCTGTTTGTTGGTGCTTGCTGGCGTAATGCTGCGCCGACGAGCGCCGCGTCTGGCGTTGGGGCTGATGGTGGCGGGTCCCGCTTATCTGCTGCTGTTGTCCTTCTCACCAGTCAGTACCGGGTTGGCCAATGCTCTTGAGGCGCACCATTCCAGTTGGCAGCCCGGCGCACCCGTCGAGTTTGTACTGGTGCTGGGGAACGCGCACACCTCCCATCCGGAACGTCCGGCGACGGCACAGTTGTCCGGCACAGCGCTGGCTCGATTGCTTGAAGGGGTGAGGGTGTGGCGACACAACCCGGAAGCGACTCTGGTGGTGTCCGGTTCTCGCGGTGCGGATCCAGCTCCCCATGCCGAGATGATGCGGTTGGCAGCGATGGAACTTGGGGTTCCCGCTGAGCGTATCCACACCTTTCCCGAAGCTCGGGATACGGAACAGGAAGCTCGTTTCAGTGGGGCTCTGGTGGGGCAGGCACCTGCGGTGCTGGTTACGTCGGCCAGTCATATGGATCGGGCGCTCCTGCTTTACCAGAGACAGGGGATGAATGTCACTCCGGCGCCTACCGACTTTATGGCTCAGCCCACCCGCCCCTGGTACTTCAGTGCCCGCAATTTGTGGGTCAGTCAGCGGGCGTTGCACGAATACCTTGGCCAGCTCTGGCTGGCGATCAAATCCTGAGAGTCTTTTTATGCCACTGTTGTGGATTGTCACGCTGATCTGGGCGTTCTCCTTCTCCCTGATTGATGTCTATATCGCTGGAAAGGTGGACGCGTACTTCGCGGTGTGGTCGCGAATGCTGCTGGCCACGCTGCTGTTCCTTCCCTTCCTATCCCGGCGGGTCTCCGCTTCACTGGCGCTGCGTCTGATGGCGATAGGAGCGGTTCAGTTGGGGCTGATGTTTACCCTGCTTTACCACGCGTTTGCCTACCTCTCAGTGCCGGAGGTGCTGCTCTTTACCATCATGACGCCCATCTGGGTGTTGGTGCTGGAGGACGCCAGGGCAGGGCGCTTTCGTCCCCGTGCCCTGTGGCCGGCGTTGGCCGCCGTAGCGGGGGCGGCGGTAATCCGCTATCAACCCCTTGAAACCGGGCTATGGCAGGGGTTCGCGCTGGTTCAGGGGGCCAATCTCTGTTTCGCTTTCGGTCAGGTGGCCTATCGAAATCTGGCTCATGACGTGCCACGGCATCAGGCGTTTGGTTGGTTCTTCGTGGGTGCACTGCTGCTGGCCAGTGTGGCGATGGCCCTGTTCGGCAATCATGAGCGCTTGCCACAAACCCAACTTCAATGGGGCGTGCTGGTGTGGCTCGGACTTGGGGCGTCAGGGTTGGGGTATTTCCTCTGGAACCTCGGGGCAACCCGGGTCTCTGCGGCGCGGCTGGCGGTGATGAACAATGTGCTTATCCCTGCTGGGATACTGGTCAATCTGCTGCTTTGGCAGCGCGATGCTGATCTGGTCCGTCTCGCTCTGGGCGGCGGCATCATTCTGTTGTCGCTGTGGTGGAGCCCGCCGAAGGACCCAGCTGTCGCATCTGGTAATCCCGAACCAGAACGATAAATTCCTGAGGACTGCGATCCAGGCAGCTGTGGTGAAGGTAGAGGTCATACCCCAGCTGCTGGCGCAGCATCATCTGATGGGTGGCGTAAGCGGCCCGGATGCCGGTCAGTCCGCTCTCTGGTAGAGCGGTCTCATCCGGCAGCAAATCCGCGCACTGGCCACTATTGCATTCGGGTTGAGCCAACCTTGTTAACGGGCGCTGTTCGCGAAGCAGGGACAGTGCCAGCCTGGGGGCAATCGCCTGGTAGAAGCGGGCTGGGTCACGCAGCCGGATGCCCACGTAATCCAGAGGTTGACCGGGGTGCTCCGGTACGCGGGGCTGGTCGATTCGGAGCATCTGCTCCCAGTCCACCTCATAGTGACCGCGTCGATGATGGTAGTTCAGCCCTTGGCTATCCAGTCGCAGGGTAATGGCGGGTTCAATCCGCTTGCCGATGGCCAGTACCGTGGTGAACACCGTCAGCAGGGCCAAAGGCAGCAGCCAGATAAGAGAGAGCCCTTTGGACAGGGCGATCAGAAAGATCAGGGCCAGCCCCCCTGACAGCAGAGAAAGGGTCAGGCGGTTTCGGCGGGAGATGGGGGCAATGGTGATCACATCCATGTGATCAGCGTAGCTGATTAAGCGCTTTTCACTTCAGTGAGTTTCGGCTCATCCGCTTTCACTTCATCCGCTTTGGGCTTGTCCAGGCGCAGAACCTCTTCCTTCAGGCGGGTACCGATAAACTGGCCGCCTTCGAAAATCTCAATCTTCTCAGACAGAACTTCGCCATCCACCATGCCGTTGGCGGTAATGGAAAGCTTGCTGCACTTCAGTTTGCCCTTAAAGTGGCCGGACACTCGTACTTCGGTGGCTTCCAGCTCACCCTCAACACGGCCCTGCTGTTCAATGATCACGCTGCCTTTGGCGGTGACGGTGCCTTCGATAGTACCGTCGACCATGCAGTCACTCTCCAGAACCAGGTCGCCCTTCAGTCGGCAATCCGCAGAGATGTAGGTCAGGCCGGAGCCGCTTGTTTTCGTTTTTTTTCCGAACATAGTGGTCAGTCTGTGTAGTAAGTCGATGAATTGGCCTTAGCCCTGGGGGAGTCGGGTGGGGTATGCCACCGTTACCTTAATAGGGCGACCGCAAGGTCAGTCAACTTTACTGCATTTTGAGTGGGGATCCGAACCAAAATCATGATTCAGATCCCCATTTTGCGCTTTGGAAAGTTCAGCTGAGCAGTTGATTCAGGTGGGTTTGTAACGGACCACCCAGTTCCGGGTGGCGCAGCGCGTATTCGATGTTGGCTTGCAGGTAACCCAGCTTGCAGCCGCAATCGTGGCTTCGGCCCTGCATGGCGAAAGCGTGCACCGATTCCGTTATCAGCAGCGCCTCAATGGCGTCGGTCAGTTGGATCTCCCCACCGGCGCCCGGCAGCGTTTGTTCCAGTAGCGGCCAGATGGCGTTGCTAAGGATGTAACGGCCCACCACCGCGAGGTTGGAGGGAGCTTCATCTGGCGCCGGCTTCTCTACCATCCTTTGAATCGGCGCACTGTCACCGGGACCAATCCCGTGGCCATTGATGTCCACGACCCCATAACTGCTGATGCGCTCCATCGGTACGGGCTCGACCATGATCTGGCTGGCATTGGTGCGCTCATACTGCTTCACCATGGCAGCCAGATTGTCATGGCTCAGATCGCAACTGGCGTCATCCAGCAACACGTCGGGCAGCACCACCGCAAAGGGTGAATCGCCGACCAGTGGACGGGCGCAGAGAATGGCATGGCCTAGCCCCCTGGCTTCAGGTTGCCGCACGCTCATCACCGTAACGTCTTTGGGGCAGATCGACTTTACCTCTTCCAGAAGTTGCCGCTTCACCCGCTTTTCAAGGGTGGCTTCCAGCTCAAACGAGGTATCGAAGTGGTTCTCTATCGAGTTTTTACTGGCGTGGGTGACCAGCACAATTTCCTTGATGCCCGCTGCAATGGTTTCGTTAACCACATACTGAATCAGGGGCTTATCAACAACGGGGAGCATCTCTTTGGGAATGGCTTTGGTGGCAGGGAGCATTCGGGTGCCGAGACCGGCAACAGGGATTACGGCTTTCTGGACGAGCGGCTTCATTCGACGTCTCCAGTGCAGATTAGACTGTCTGCAATCGGGGTTATTAGAGTCCCTTAGTGAACACGCCATCCACTGGCTTGGGGTGAGCAAAGACTCACCCCAAGTGAACCGTTACAACTTAATGCGATCCTGGTTCCTGGCGAGAAGCTCTTCTCCAATGCCACGAACCTTGAGGAGTTCCTCCTTTGTACTAAATGGGCCATGTTCCTCCCGGTAGGAGATGATGGCTTGAGCCTTCTTCAGCCCAACTCCTACCAAAGCGTCAGCCAGGGTTTCGGCGTCTGCGTTGTTGATGTCGACTGTGACGGCGATCTCAACTTCGGAAACTGCCTCCTCCGCCAACGCAACCGTTGGGACCATCAGAAAGGCGATGGCAACAATCAACGCTTTCCACATATAACCTCCTTGTTGTTCTTGTTAATCCTGAAGCGTTGCGGCTTTTACGGCCTCATGGCCGTGACTCAATCCTAGTTCAGATTCCGTAACTTGGCGGGAGTCGGGGGGTTGTCCATTAGCCCAAAGTCTAGGGGGTGGAGAGTTATACCCCCGAATTCCGTGTGGTTTAATGGCGCGGCTTGGACTCCGTGCCGAGTAAAGAAAAAGGACTAATAAAGAACTATTTAGAGGGAAGGACAATGCAAAAGCCCAGCACGCCCACTCTTGGGGCTGCCGCCAATTTAGGTGGTACCAAGTGGGATACAAAGGCGATACTGGTTATCGCTGATATCCTGCTGTTTATCGCATTGATTCAGTTTTTGCCGTTTGATCCGCAAGTGAACAAAGGGCTTGCCCTGCTGGTCTTTACCGCCGTGCTGTGGTTGACCCAGGCGATCCACATCACCATCACCGCCATTCTGGTGCCGGTTCTGGCGATCTTCCTTGGCCTGACCGACACCGCCAAGGCGCTGTCCAACTTTGCTAACCCGATCATCTTTCTGTTCTTTGGTGGCTTTGCCATGGCGGCAGCGCTCCACGTACAGGGCATCGATAAGCGGTTGGCCTCCAAGGTTATCAACCTGTCCGGCGGCAAACTCGCTAACGCCTCTCTGATGCTGTTTGGTGTGACCGGCCTGCTCTCCATGTGGATCAGCAACACTGCCACCGCAGCAATGATGCTGCCGCTGGCACTGGGCATGCTGAGCCAGCTTGATCCCAAGGAACACCGCCGAACCTACGTGTATGTGCTGCTGGGATGTGCGTACAGCGCCAACATCGGCGGTATCGGTACGCTGGTTGGTAGCCCGCCGAATGCCATCGCCGCCGCAGAAGTGGGGCTGGATTTTGCCGGGTGGATGGAGTTTGGCCTGGTGGCCATGGCGATCCTCTGGCCTCTGGTGATTCTGGCGATGCACATGCTGATTAAGCCGGATCTGTCCCACCGCTTTGAGTTCCATGCCGAACAGCCTGAGCTTTCCGGCAAGGCCAAGATGACGCTTCTGGTATTCCTGGTCACCGTTGCGTGCTGGATCTTCTCCAAACCGCTCTCTGCCGCACTGGGTGGCATCGCCAAATTTGACACCTTTGTTGCCCTCTCCGCAGTGGTGGCACTGGGCGCACTGCGGCTGGTCAAGTGGAGCCAGATTGAACGTCAGACCGACTGGGGCGTGCTGTTGCTGTTCGGTGGCGGCCTGACCCTCTCCGGCGTGCTGAAAACCACCGGAACCAGCGTATTCCTGGCCAACCAGATCTTCGACATCTTTGGCAGCACTCATATGGCGCTGCTTACCCTGGTGATCATTCTGTTCGTGGTGATGCTGACCGAGTTCGCCAGCAACACCGCCAGTGCCGCACTGCTGGTGCCGGTGTTTGCCTCCATCGCCGAAGTGCTGGGCGTTTCGCCGGTGATTCTGGCGGTACTGATTGGTATCTCCGCATCCTGTGCCTTTATGCTGCCGGTGGCGACGCCGCCGAACGCCATCATGTACGGTTCTGGCCACATCAAGCAGAGCGACATGATGCGCACCGGTGTGGTGGTGAACCTGATCTGCGTGGTTGTCCTGTTTGCCCTGAGCCAGTGGCTTTGGTAATCGGACACAAAGTGTGCGAATGATCGCTTAAGGCCGCCTTTATGGCGGCCTTCCCTTGCATGCTCCCTAACGTATGGGGATAATGCCCCTGCGTTTTCGGACGCACCTGTCTATGGTGCCCCGGTCCTCTCGCAATGCTAAATCGTCGATCTGGTCAGGCCCGGAAGGGAGCAGCCAAGGTGGTGGACGCATGTGCCGGGATGCGGCTGGGGTGCCACCCAACTCCCCATGTAACTCTGTCGTTTTACCCATAAGTCTGCATAGACGACTTTTTGGTGTAGTAATCCTACATTGAAGGCGTCAGCAGATGTATCGACGCAATCTCGGCCATTCTCGGGTCAAACATCTCTTTCGCTTCGTCAGTTCCTAAATGAACCACGTGTTGACGGTTGAATCGTCACTCGAGTTCGATGCACCGGGCATACCGGCTCAATACACCCGCTATCGCTTGGCTAGTAGCGATCCCGATGCACCTGCCCACGCCCTCTATTCACAGCAGACCTGGCAGGCCGGGATACCCAGCACCAAAGCCTTCTTTGATGTATTAGGACGTCCCTTGCGCAGCGTCACCGTCGGGTTCGATGGTACACCCATCTACCAGGATAAGGCCTACAACGCCCGAGGCTTGGTGATCTCAGAGTCTGAGCCTTACTATCCCGGAGAAGATAACGGGGCGATGCAATGGGCAGGGTTTGATGCTCTGGGTCGACCGGCCAGCCGAACCACCCCCTGGGGGCTGACTTCTGAGTACAGCTACCAAGGACTGACAACGGAGATCCAGGTGGGCGGACTGACCATGAGCCGTACCTACTCATCACAGGGTTGGTTGCTGTCAACCGAAGATGCGGAAGATGGAAGCAATCGCTTCGCCTATACCGCGGTGGGTTGGCCCTTGGTGATAAACTAATAAGACACCCATGATTTAGTTGGTTTTAGGAAATTTAACAGCGGCTAATTGCTATGGCTCTTAGGCTTACTGCACAGGGGTCGTGCTTGAGGACAGGGAGATGCCTAAGGCCAGAAGCCAGCAGGTCAGTTTGCAGGACACATGCTACTACCACTGCGTCAGTCGCTGCGTCAGGCGTAGCTTTCTATGTGGGCAAGACCCCTACAGTGGCAAGAGTTACGAGCATCGTCGCCAGTGGGTTGAAGACCGCTTGCTGCAACTGGCAGAGGTGTTTGCCATCAGCGTGTGCGCCTTTGCGGTAATGAGTAATCACACTCATGTGGTGCTGTGTATTGAGCCAGAGCAAGTTGAAGAGTGGGATACCACAGAAGTAATTCAACGCTGGCACCGACTGTATGGTGGCACAGCGCTGACGCAGCGGTATTGTCAGGAAGAGGAACGCCAACAGATGGCGGAAGCCGAGTTGAATGTCGTCGAGGACCTGGCAGAGCAATATCTCGAACGCTTGATGGACATCAGTTGGTTTATGCGGGCGTTAAACGAGCCGATAGCTCGCATGGCAAATCGTGAAGATGGCTGCACGGGGCGTTTCTGGGAAGGGAGATTCAAATCTCAGGCGTTATTGGATGAACAAGCGTTACTCAGTTGCATGGCCTATGTGGACCTCAACCCAATCCGCGCCAATATCGCCAAGACTCCGGAAGGCTCACACCACACCAGCATACGGATGCGGATACAGGCGGCACTCAAAGGTGAGCAACCTGTAGAGCTGAAGCGCTTTAGTACCCAGTCACAACCCACAGCGAACGCCCTGCCTTGCCATTTAAACGACTACCTGGAGCTTATCGAGTTTACCGGCCGGGCACAGCGCCTCGACAAACCTGGTCATATCGCAGACTCTGCGCCTGAACTCCTTACCCGACTCGGTATTATCCTCCCCAATTGGATAACGCTCACTCAAGGCTTTGAGTACCAGTTTGGCTGCCGGGCGGGTACGTTGACCAGCCTGCAGCACTGTCACGGCAGTCAGGACGCCGTTCGAATTCGAGGCTCGACCAACGCCCGCCGTCTATTCGCCGCCTAACAGCAACGACCCACACCAATAAGAGCAATACAGCATGCCCATGCAGGCTTAGCGCTGTCTTTTCGAAGGAAAATGTGAAAGGTTGGTCCCTAAATCAGGACACCACCTCGATAACCGGCCCCCGCAACTAACCAACTGAAGATAGAGCGCTGGCTTAAGCCACTTGAATCTTGGGCAGTTCATAAAGTGGGTGTCCATTTAAACTAGGTGTCTATTTAAACTTTTCGGGATGGTGTTCAATCTGGGCGGTGTGGAGAAATGTGGTCCGTGTGCCCGTTGTGGATGAAAGCTTGAGGCGACAAACCGGTCTGAACGGGTGTCCGATTCATTAATTGACCACGATAACGATCCAAAGCCGCAAACGAGTGCGGCTTGGACTTACGGATTGATGTCAATCTGGATTCTGCGTGCTGCAGTTCGAGCTTCGAATCAACACCGTCGACAAGTTTCAAACCAGGCCAACTCATCCAAAGGTATCATGGATGACTCTGTTCAAGCCGGGTGCCTGGCGGCGCTCGGGTGCTTGCACCACCTCATAAAGGGTGGATTTGAGCCACATTACCAGAGGATGTTCTGCTTGCTCGGCGGGATTGGCGCACACAACATCCAGTATGGGAAGTGGTTCATCAGCCAGATCGAGGCTAAGGGGCGATAGGCCCTCGGGCCTGTTGCCGATCAGTTTTGCGGAACTGGCCAGCAACAGTGGCTGGGTCGTGGCCACCTGCATTGCCAGGGTGATGCTGTCCGTCTTCATTCGAATTCGTGGGCTGAAACCCGACCAGAAGAAAGGGGTTTCTGGCCCTTGCCAGGGGGAGGAGAGAGCGACAAATTCAGATCTCTCCAACTGCTCGATACCAACGGGCTGTTGCTCATGCAGGTAATGCGAACGGTTTGCCAATACCACCAGTTCATCCTGAAACAGGCGCGTTTGGGCGATTACTGCCGGTAGATCCGGCTGGTAGTAGTGCACGCCCATCACCACTCTGCCATCAAGCAGATTGTCGATGGCTTGTCCGTCCCACTCTTTCAGTTCCCAGGTCACTTTAGGAGCGCGGGAGGAGAGGGTTTCAAGCAGTGGCTCACCAAAGGCGAGGCCTATTTGACTGTTCATATACAGGCAAAGGCTGCCGTTCAGGTTAGCCGGTTTGAACTCTTCTTGGCTGGCCAAGATGTATTGAAATCGATCGATGAGTGCCGGCAATTCCGTCGCCAAAGTCAGCATAACGGGCGTTGGCATCAACGTGTTCGCCTGACGCACAAACAGAGGATCGTCCATGGTATTTCGGCACTTAGCTAATATTCGAGCGACGGCTGACTGCGACAAACTCAACTGTGTGGCGGTGTTGTAGGTATTTCGTGTCTGAAAGAGGCTGAGCAGCACCTTCATGGCACGCAGATCCAAGTTTTGCATGTTTCTTAATCCTGTCGGTTTATCACCCCTGCCGTTGACCAAAGGCTACGAAGTGCCCTTCGACCTGGGCAGGATGAGAAAATGGCCAGCGTTTGCTGGCCATTGATGGGGGTCAGGTGATCAGAAGCGCCAGTCGAAGCCAACGGAGATCTTGGTGTCTTCACTGCGCACGTGGCCCATATTGCCTTGCAGGTCACTGACGTTATCCACCTTCAGGTTGGTGTACTTGGCTTCAAGGTAGATGTTGAACACCGCATCGCCGATCTGGGTGCGAGTCCCCTGCAACAGCACCAAGTCGACCATGGACAGATCCGCGCCGCCGTAGCTGGAGCCACCAAAGGCCTGAAACACGGTGTAGTGGGTATCATTCCACGGATGCAGACCGTACAAGTTAACGGATGCCATGTGTGCATAGTCTCCCCCCAGCATCTGCTTAACGGTACCGCCATTGATGGACATCTCGTTATGGCCGGTTCCGGTGGCGTAATCGCCCATCTGACCATGGACCTGGTTATTGATGATGCCTGAAATCTTGTTGGTATCGATGTCTACGTAGGAATAGTTCACCGAGGGGAAGAACAGGGTAGTCCCATTGGTGGCCGTCAGTGGCAACATGTAACCCGCGGTGTAGAAGTCCATTACCTCAGTCAGGTTCACATCGGCATAAACACCACCAAAGCGCTCGTCAAAGTTTGCCAGGCGGAAGCGGAAGTCCTCGGACTGGGTAAAATACTCGGCGATTAAGATGGTTTGAGTGTCGTATTCACCGTTGCCGTAGAGGTTGTTAAAACCGCCACCGGCCACCACTTTGATTTCACCGCGGTGGTCAGTTGCAATACCACCACGCCAGGCGGTGTTACGGGGATCCGCATCGTGTACCTCTTCGGCTACGACTGCGGAAGAAACGCCGACAAACAGAGTGGAAGCGATACCCAGAGCAGCAAGTACATTGGACTTTTTCATCATTTCACCTTTAAAAAGTTAGGGAGTCATCTCCTGAATTCGGGAGCATTATTGACTCGAAAGGCGACTTGAGAAATGGACTGTATCGACTAGCTCCAAGTCTATATTCGACTTGGTTGCCGATGGATCAATCGATACCGCTACGAGGCGGATTTAGAAGCGATTTCTTGGTGCAAGCGGCGAAACCATCAGCGGTGCGGCCAATAGAAAAGAAAGGGAGATGTTGCGCCAAGCCGCTGTTGGTATTGAACAGCGTGGCAACCAGAGCGATAAGGCGTACGCCGAAGCTTCAACAGCAGAGCCTGGCGAAGCGCTGTGATTGCCCGATATTGGGGAGCCGCCCCGGACAATGCTTTACAGCACCAGACAGGAGGCAGGCATCAGACTCGGGTGGACAGCCCAGCAGCCCATGGCATGGTGACATGGCCGGTCAGACGGCTCAGCTCATTTGAAATTAATTTTGAAAGCGTCAGAGGCGGTTTCAGCGATCGCTTTTTTAAACCAACGGATCAGCGGTTTGTCGCGATTTTTACGGGCATAAGACAGCACCACTCTCGAATCCGGAGCGGATTTTGGGTCAATAGTGAAGTTGATTGGCTTTAGGTGCGTGTGGGGGTAGCGTGCGACGTGTACCGAAGTGAGCAGGAGTAAGCCGTCGTTCTCTGCGACCTGAATACCCAGCATAATGCTGTCTGTCTGAAGCTGAATTCTGGCCTTTACACCAAGCTCTTGAAGCATTGCATCGGTGTAGAGGTTTCTTTCGTCGATATAGGGTATGGCTAAGGAGACAAATTCGTACTGTTGCAGGTCGTCAATGCTGACCTGCTCCAAATCATGCAGTGGATGATCTTCGTGGGCCAGAATGCACAACTCGTCATCAGTCAGTGTTTCCTGAATGATCGAATTTGGCAGCGCAGGGCTGAAGTAATTGACCCCAATAACCGCTCTGTCATCCAGCATTTGCTCTACGGAGGTGTGATCCCAGCCTTTGATATACCAAGAAGCATTGGGCGCTTCACGGGACAGGATCTTGAACAGTCGCTCACCATAGATCAGCTGGGTTTGCCGATTTAGGTATATCTGGTAGTGGCCTGAGAGTTTCTTTGGATCAAACTCGCTGCGGGTCGCGACAACTTCTTCAATGCCATTGAGCAACTCCGGCAACATCTCCACCAGGGCGTCGGTAAATGCCGTGGGGCTAAGCTGGTTGCCGGTACGAATGAACAGCGGCTCATTAAAGGACTGACGGCATTTCGCCAGGATGCGGGCAACGGCGGATTGCGACAAATCCAACTGCTCGGCGGTGACATAGGTGTTGCGAGTCTTGTAGAGGTTCAGCAACACCTTAATTGAGCGAAAGTCTAAATTGTCCATCCGGTTCTGGCTCTCCTGGGGCTTGAGGCCGACCTTGGGGGGGCGACCTCGTAGGGGCCAGAATAGCAAACATTCCATAACCGGGTAAGCGTGTGCAACCTGCGGCCCATTCATCGTCTTGAACCCGCTTAGCTGCCCGGAACACCCCAACCCGGTATCAGTGCCAGGGGGGCATTCAGTTGCGCCTCAACTGTGTTCACAGGTAAGGCCCAAGAGGTGCTGCTTACAGCGCCCCGAGGTAACTTTTGATGCTTTGAAGCCGCACCGTTGCACCACCAATGATGTCAATAAAGCCCAGAATACTGTGGGGCTTGTCAGCGCTGATCCAGCCGCCACCGGTCGCACCGATCGGCATGTCGTAGCCCTCCGGCGCTTCAAACTCCAGAATGACGGTTCGACCCACCGCCAACGAACCCAGAGCGATGTGATTCCGGACTGCTTGCTCCTGAGGTAGCAGGCTGCCTTGAGACTCACCCGTGGCCTTAACAATGCTATGCACACGGGCGCGGAACACTTCACCGGGGTAAGCGTCGACGTAAAACTCCGCAAATTGGCCGGGCCTGAGGTTGCGGTAAGCCTGATCCGGAACGCGCATCTCCACGAACTTTCGCGAGGTATCCCAAAGGTGCAACGCACCAATACGTGAGCCCTCGGCGATATACACGTGGGTTATCATCCCGTCGTGCGGGGCGCGAATGGTCAGTTGTTCCAGTTCAAAGCGGGCGACGCTAAGCTCGGCATCAGCGTGTGCGACCTGGGTCTCTGCCCCGGCCAGTTCGGCGATGGCTATGGCGAATTGCTCGCGAGCGTCGCGCAGCTCCCCTCGACTGACGTGATGCTCCATCGACAACAGTTCGGATAACCGGCGCTGTGCCTGATCTCTGGACACAGTGCGTGCCTCAACGGAGGCCTTGGCGGCCGCCAGTTTGGCCTCGGCGGTGGCCACCCGTCCCTGTGACGCGGTGTCATCGAGGGTATAAAGGATCTCGCCCTTTTTAACCTCCTGGTTGTGGCCCACATGGATCTTTTGGATCTGATGTCCGATGGCCGGCGACAGCACCGAGTGGGGGGCCTTGATCTGGGTAGAGTCCGTCAGATCGGACGGTGACCAGAGTCGGTGACCAAAAAACAGTGCCGCTGTCAGCAATACGCCGCCCAGAGTGGCAATGAAATAGTTGCGGGGCCGTCGTGCCACAATGCCAAATTTGAACATCAGCCAGCACAATAGAATGTAGGGGATCAGCAGCTCTTTCATTTTTATGCCTCCTCTTGGGGCTGGGGGATTTCGGCTTGTTGAGGCAGGCCTAACCAATGACGCACCGCCGTCCAGTCGGTGACCAGACAGAGCACAGCGGCGATCCACAGGGGCTTGTAAAACAAACCAAAGATGCACATCCAGAACACCAGTTTGGCCTGGCTGATGCCGCGCTCTTTGGCGATCATCTTGGGCAGGCTGTGCAGTTTCCAAAGCTTGGCTGCAACGTAGCCAAGGATGCCGACACTGACGGCGATCAGAACCCACATGAACTCGTTGGCATCCAAAATAGGCAGGACAGCCGGTACCTGATCCCAGCCCAGGTCGATGTCACTATGAACTTTCACAATGTTTCTCCAAGTGTTTCATCGTCCGTCCTGGCCGGGCGGACTCAATTAGGTTATTGGCGTATTTGCGGTCGCAATAGAGTGGCGAGCGATGGTCAGGCCGCCAGGGATAAAGGGTGAAAGAAGCGGGAGGAGTGCTCCCCCCCGCTTGTGGCTGCCACCTTTACCTTCAACCGAGAGTTGGCATCTTGTACTTGCCATCAATGACGGATTGGGCTGGCTCGTAAACGCGCATCAACAGGTTCCAGCCTTCGGTGGTATCCAGGCGGTTTTCGACGTCACCACAGGCCTCAACGCTGCCGTAGTGCATGGTGAAGGAGGCGTCGTCATCCATCTTGGCACTGGCGCTGTTGATGTTGTTGCTGTCAGAGAACATGTAGCCCTGGTCGTTGTAGACGGTGATGGACCAGAAGGCGCCGTGCTCAGGTACCTGATACTGAGCGCTGTAGCACTGGTCGGCACTCAGGCCCGGGGCTTGAGCGATGTACACCGTCTCTGAACTGGGGAACAGGCCCCAGGAGGTGGCAACGGCCATGTTGTGGCCCTTGTAGCGGTCCACTTCGCCGCGGGCACCCTGCCAGTCGTTCGGGTACTGAGTAATGGTGTCGCGCATCGCCTGTTCATAGCCCGAGCGCAACTCGAGCATGCCCTGCCAGTCCCAATCCACCATGGGCTTGGGCTCCTGACTGCCGGATTCCACCTTCACGCCGCTAAGCACTTCGCGGGCAATCGCAATATCTTCTTCGCTATTGGCGTCGAAGAGCTGAATGCGAGGGATTGCCACGATCCAGCGGGTATCGGCCTGCTCGGCAAAGGTGTGGGTGGTGCCAGAGCCTTTCAGGATCCCGATGGTTTTGTGATTGTTATCCAGCAGATAGACCGAGACATAGCGGTCTTCTGAATGCTGCGGGATGGTGATGGTGAAGCCTTCACTGGTGTCCACCGGAATGCCAGCGTACAGGGTATCGCGGTTCATCCGCGGCACCGGCTGGTTGTCGGTGGGCGTGGGCACGTCGTAGACCAGGCCCTGATTCATGCCGCCTGCTTCAAGGAAGCGATGGATACGGGCATCCATCTCCACCTCAGTGAAGTTCTCGACGGTCACCGGCTTGGCGGTGTCTGCGACTGCGCCAGCGGCAATACCAAGGCCCAAAGTCAGCGATACAGCAGTGCCCAGAACACTAAGAGAGCGTGCTTTTTTCATGGTCATTTCCTCCAGGTTTCACGAACGATTTCGTAAATTCGGGGAGGATTATGGTCGCCAAAAACGACTTGGTTAATCCCTAATAGAGACTGGCTGCAAATCGAAAATCGACTTGGATGATGTTGGCCCCGTGCAGATTTCGTGATTGTTAAGCTGGCGGGCTGAGCCTGGGGAATCGTTGATTGACCAGAAAAACGGAATTGGAGTGTTTTGAATGGGGGCAGGAGAACCTACCCTAGCTGGACTTAACATCTCCAAAAGGGAGTCTTATTGTAAGGCTCTGAGGTGTAGGGGGAAGTGAGGGGTATTCAGGATGACTCTCCATACCTAATGCTTTGATAGCCAGGGATTTGATTGCTACGTTTAGCGAACTTTGACGGGTGTTAATCATTGGGGTCCAAGCGGTGTTGGGCACAACATGGAAAGGGGGAGCTATGCCAAACCCAACAGTCGTTCGCCCACATGCGTTCAATTATCAACTGCAGCGATTGATGATAGGTGTCGTCGCCTTCGCTCTGCCCGTATTAGTCATGACTATTGGTTGCGACGACCTGACCTCGATAAGCGCGTCATACCACACCGCATCCCGGGATGTGTTTGTTGCCGGTCTTGCGTCCGTCGGGTTGCTGATGATTCCCTATCAAGGGAAATCGGGAGAGGACGCCGTAGAGTTTTGGCTATCCAAAATCGGTGGCGTGTCAGCCATTGTGGTTGCCTTTGTTCCGACATCTTGCTCAAAAATTGGTGAGCCGACCATTTCCTGTTTGGTGGATGTTGCCTGTTCTGATGCCAATCGGCCTTTTCACCTCCTGGCTTCTGGTATCGTGTTCGCCTGTCTTTTTGGGCTATGCCTGATTTTCAGACGTCGGGCTTTTGATAAGTATCATCGGGATCACTATCTCACTGCGCGAGTCCGGGCCCATATCTATGAGATATGCATGCTGGGAATCGTTGTCGGGGCCGCTTTTATCGGCCTGGAGGTTGTCGGAGTTAAGCTGGTTGGCAACACCACGGTGTTTTGGGGTGAGGCCATCATGCTGTTCTCATTCAGCATCGCATGGCTGACCGCTAGTAAAATCCTCATTTGGGATGGAGACCGACCCTCGATACTGCCTGTGAAGCTGCCATAAACGCTGAGGACGGTAATGGCTAGGCTGGGGCTGGCCTTGCCAGGCCGTCTGTGAGCCTACCCTTTGTCCGGCACTTTCCCGATTTCTGTCCATAATTACAGCCAGATGCGAGCCATTTCGGGGCGGGTATGGACAGAGTGCGACGGATCGGAGCGGGGCTGTTGTTTGGGGTATCGGCGCCGCTTGTCTCGGCGGCTTCCCTGGTAACGGAAACCCCGATGGCGGAGGCACCGCCGGGCACAGTGGGGCTCGGGTTTGGATTTCGATTTGGCGAGTCCCCCTATCAGGGCATCGACAATGTCGCCAGCGTCAATAACGACAACGGCACCGATCTCATCCCCCTCTACCTCTACGAAGGAAAGTACCTCTTTGCCCACGGCACCTCTGCCGGCATCCACCTGATTAACCATGACTGGCTGAAGCTGGACCTTATTGGCCGCTATCGTTTTGACCGATTGGAGCCGGAGGCTGATCCCGCCTATCTGGGCCTTGAGCCCCGTCGTCAGTCCGTGGATGGCGGCCTGGAAGCCACGATAAAAAGCGGTTTTGGCCATCTCAGGCTTGGGGCGCTGTGGGATCTGCTCGACCGTCATCAGGGCGGAGAGTTTGAGGCCACTTACCTCTATCAATTCGATCCCGGTCGGTGGCGCATTACGCCCTACGTCAGCTACCTCTATCAAACCGAAGACCTGCTGAATTACTACTACTCGGTACCCAGTGAGATCCCGACGCCCCCTATCGAACCCGGATTGCCTCCTTTCCCCGAGTACACCGTGACCAGTGGTGATGACTTCTGGCGTGTTGGGGTTAACAGCAGCTTCCAACTCAGCGCTGGCTGGCACCTCTATGCCAACCTGGCCTGGGAAACGGTGCCGGATGCGGCCCAGGCGAGCCCCATGGTGGAGCGTGACCACCTGCTCACCGGACTGGTGGGCGCCACCTACTACTTTGGGGATCTTCAGCAAAGTCAGGTGGGGTCGGAGCGCAGTGGGGAGTGGAGTTTGCGTGTCACCGGGGGGTACACCGCCGAGGAGACCTTCCATAAGGTTCACCGGGGCGCCATTGCGGCCAGCGAGGATGTGGAAACTTACCTGGTGGGGCTGACGGTGTCCCGGCTGCTGGATGATGGTGAGAAGCTTGATGCCTGGGGCCGGTTCTCTCTTAACCGCCGGTTGGAGAACGACTATCAGGACGACTTTTTCGAGTACGTGGCGTACGTCATGTTGATGGGAACCGGCTACAGCCCCTGGAGCGAACAGGAGTGGTTCCGCTATGGCTTCGGCTTTGGTTTCTCCTACGCCGATAAGGTGCCCATCGTTGAACAGGTGAAGCAGGCCAAAAGGGGCCGGGATACCGCCCATTTCCTCAACTACCTGGAAGCCACCGTCGATTTCCCCACTAACCTGCTGCTGGGCAACCTTGGCAGCGAGGACTGCTACATCGGCCTCACCATCGTTCACCGTTCTGGGATCTTCGCCAATGCTGACATCCTCGGCAACGTGTCTGGCGGCTCAGACGTGCTGACAGGACACGTAGAATGCAAACTCTGATCCCCATTTTGTTGCTGCTGGCGCTCGGCGGCTGCAGTTTGAGTCCAACTCCTGATGCCGCTGCCTTGGTGGACAGCCAGACGGCACTGGACAGATTCCAGACCGAAGAGCGACTGAACCGCTTTTTCGATGAAGCCAGTGTGGTGGTGGTGTTTCCCAGCGCCTGGCGAGCGGGCATGGGCTTTGGCGGAGGTTACGCGTTGGGCACCATCTATCGGGATAACCGGGCCGTGGGGGTGGCACGGATGTGGCAGGTCAGCGTTGGTGCCAACGTGGGTGGACAGCGGTACCGACAGATCCTGTTTTTCAAAACCGATGCTGCCTTTGAAGCGATGGGGCGGGCAAGTAATGAGTTTGCGGGTCAGGCCCATGCGGCACTGATCACTGCAGGCGGTGCAACCAATCCCGGTTACAACCCCGACGTGGCCGTATTCAGCCAACTGCGGGGCGGGTTGCTGCTTGAAGCGTCGGTGGGGCTGCACCGCTATGAGTTTTCGATAGGGGAGTGAGCGGCCCTCTCTCGAAAAGGTCGAGAGACTAGCGAATCGCTATTTCCGAAGGCGTTCGATGTGGGCGTTTATCGCTTCGATCGCCTCTTCACCGGCCATTGGCTCGGGGTGCGCCTTGTTGAATTCGGCCAGCAAACGGACGTTGTGCCAATCCTGCTTTATCCCGGATGCGATTGCCCGAAGGGCGGCGAGTTGGGTGCCTTTGGCGTTAACCTGCCCACGCTGCCAGCGCCGGACACTTTCCGGGGTGGTCATCATAAGGTCGGCCAGGGTGTTCGAGTCCAGTTCGCCAGCTTCCCGGATCATGCGAATCAATTGAGCGGCTTCGGTGTCGCCATAGGTCGGCGGTCTGCCTCGTTTGTTACTCATCAGCCTGGTTCCCAGTGAACGATTAGCCGAGCATTTTACACAAAGCCTCAGAGAGGACCCATCCCTGGGCGTCCGAGGCATCGGTTCTGTGACTCATGGTATCGGCAGCACTCCCTCGGGAGGATAAGGGCGTTTGTCCCCTCTCAGTGAGGGAACAGCCACTCAGACAGAGGCTTGATGCGTTTGTATAACTCGCGGTTGTCGGCGGTTCTGCTGTAGGAGCCTCCAACAGAATCAATCACCCAATGGACACCGTCCAGTCGGTCAATTTGCTCCGGACGCAGGCCGGGGAGCCAGGTTTGGGCGTTGCGGTCTACGAAGTACAGCCCACCTAAATCGTGGTCGGCACATTCGCCTAAATCATCGCGGTGCAGGCGCAACGGTACGCGACCGACGACCTTCACCACCGTTCTGGCGTCGTTGATGGAGGCACAGGGGATCTGTTCTTCCTGGCCTCTTGGCCTCCAGTTTTGGATGAGCGTCATGTTATGCACCGTGAATTGTGCAGAGAGGGTGTAAGTACCGGCTGTCATAGTCCGGGGCCCCTGCGAAACAACCAGCGTGTCGTCTTCCTCTATGGCGGTGCAGTCGATCGTGGGTTGGTTCACCTTTGAACTGCACGCTCGAGCCAGCACAGTGTCCGGCACGCCGTGTCGTTCGGCCCAGTCACACACTGCCTGGGGGCCAAACTCACACCCTCCATTGGGGGCATCCGGGATGATGGGGTGGCTGATGCCAGGAAGTATCGGTTGCTCAGGAGTTCCTGCCAACGGGGGCGAATCGTTATCGGAACAGCCGGTGATCAGGATGGCGAATACGAAGGCGGTCAGTATTTTTTTCATGGTTGTGTGTCCGTCTTTGGTCGGTCCATTTTGCTTCCCTGCCGTTGTGACTCCTGTCCCGATAAGGGGGCAGAAGCTCCGATTCTGGTTCCGTTATCGGAGCAAGGTGAGCGGGCGACTCCGACCCATCGGTTCAGTCATAGTCACCAGCCAGAATGTCGAGTACACCGAACAGGATGTGTCCGGTTGTCCTGGTTCGCTCAATGCACTGGTCCCGGTCGGCGAGATCCTGGACGGTTTCGATATTGTCGTTCTGGCAGTGGGCGTAAGGGGTTGTGGTGCAGCCGGCCATGACGCCGGCTGAGCCCAGCAGGAAAAGGATTATCCGACCATTCCGGATTGGCTTTTCAGTAAGGTATCTCTGGGTTTGCATACTGTGGCTCTCAGGGTGTTTTAGGGTTGTACGCCCCTTGTTGTGTCGCATATTGAAGGTGACAAAATACTACATGGTGTAGTGTTGTTGGGGTAAAATACAACACTGTGTATCAAATGCAATGGTGCGAGAGTTTTTTGAGCGATTTACTTGAAGTTTGTGATGAGCGTCACCTCATCTGAGCGGGGACGCCAGAAGGGCCAGACCAACACAGTGCCTCAGAGTTGGGAAACGGGTTTGCTATACCTAGTGCTGGAGATGGCCCTTTTGACCCAACAGGCCGGTGCCGAGGAGGTTGTATGGGTGGGCGTTCGCTGCTTCCTGGTATTCGCGCCAGTTTATCGTGGCTGCTGTTGTTGCTGACCCTGGCCAGCGGAGTGACGGTGACCGCCTGCAGTGAGCGGTCCAGCAGTGAGGCGCCACCCGATCCTGATCCTGATCCTGAACCTGATCCGGGTCCCGATCCTGACCCGGACCCGGACCCCGATCCAGACCCAGACCCTGACCCCGATTGCGGCCCTATGCCCGATGGCACCTTACCCATCGTGCCCTGTGCTGTGGGATTTGGCATGGGAACCCCTGCAGGGAGCGGGCGTAACCTGGAGGTGCCGGAAACCACGGTGTATAAGGTCACCAATCTGAATCCCAGCGGTGAGGGGAGCCTGAAGCAATGTACCGATGCCAGCGGGCCCCGGGTCTGTGTGTTCGAGGTCAGTGGCACCATCGACATGACCAGTCTTGGCACCTATTCCATCGATAACGAATATCTCACCATCGCAGGCCAGACGGCGCCCAGTCCCGGCGTGACGCTCAGAGGCGTCTCTCTTCGGGTCGAGGCCAACGATGTGCTGATCCAACACATCAAAGTGCGCACCGGCGACGCCATTGAGGGGCGAACACCGGGTGACCGCGATGGCATCTACGTGATCGGAAAGTCCGACAATCCGGATCGTCAGCCCATCAATGTGATTTTTGACCATATCTCCGTCAGTTGGGGTCTGGATGAGACCTTTACCGTTAAGGACACCGCCCGCAACGTCACCATCCTCGACAGCATCATCAGTGAGGGGCTGTGGTACAACATGCATCCCAAGGGGGGACACTCCAAAGGGTTGATGATCTCCGCTGAGAACATGCTGATAAAAGGCAATCTGATTGCCCACCACGACGACCGGGCGCCCCTTGAAACGACGCCAGCGGCCATCACGGTTAACAACGTCACTTACAATACCCGCCAGGTGGGGATGCGGTTGTCGCCGCTCTCCAATAACTCGGCGCACGATGGCAAAGTCCGCACCACAACGGTGGCTGGCAATGTGCGGCTGACAGGCCCCAATTCCGAGACGCGACGGGATTCTGCCTGGGTGGTGGTGGGGGAAAGGCGCGAAGGCTCCAGGCTCTACATCGAGGACAACCTGTGCGATGGCTGGAAAAATCCTGACTGGCCCTGCGTTCGGGTGGATACCAATGAGGGGATGGGATTCCGTGTTGATGAACCGCCTCTGTGGCTGGAGGGCCTGACCGTGCTGCCTGCCAGCCAGACTCTGGACTACGTGCTGGCCAATGCCGGTGCCTGGCCGGCACAACGTGATGAGGTGGACGCCCGCATTGTGGCAGAAGTGATTAACCGCAGCGGACGCATCATCAATTGCGTCGGCTCCGAAACCATTCTCTATCCTACCGCTCAGGTTTCCAGCGCTTCTGAGAGTCAGGTCAGAGGTGGCATTCCTGACTGCGACAGCAGCAAAACCGCCTATGTAGGGCGGACCGTTGAGATCTACGAGGGCACCGGGGCAGGGCAGAAGCGGGAGGTGAAAAGCCAAAGCTGCAGCGGGAACACGCTGACCCTGAACCTGGTGGACTCATGGCAAACGGTTCCTGGAACCGACGCCCGATTCCGCATCCACATCCCTTGTGACATCAACGCTGGCGGTTGGCCCAAAGTGGAGGAAAACCGGCACACGCTGACCCTTCCCGAAGACTACAACGCGGTCACCGATTCCGGTTATACGGTGCTTGAGCTCTGGCTGCATGAACAGGCACGAAAGGTGGAGTAGGGCGTAACGAACCCTATTGCGATGCGAAGGGGGCGATGTTGTGCGCCCCCTGTCCCTGCGTTTGCGCCGCTCGAGCAAGCGCTGGCGGTTTCGGGCCAGGCGCTTCAACCTCCCTCTCCACAGCGTTTTTTTTTCCTTATGACCAGCCGGGATGGTCATTGTTGAGCAGCAGCAATCTCAAATTTGAAAAGTCAGACGGGGTACTAAGTCCGGGTTATGTACGGCGCCATGTCGGCCAATTTGAGAGAGGGGAATGGGAACGCGGATGAGCACACAGCTGGATCTTAATCTGATTCGTTATGCCGCAGCGTTGGCCAAGTATCAAAAGCCACAAACCGTCAGCCAGCACCTTGGGATCAGTCGCTCCACCTTGAATCGGGGTCTGAATCAGCTACGGGAGCATTTTGGCGATGAGTTGTTTCAGCTCAGCAGCGGCCGCTATCAGCCCACCGTTTTTGGCCAGCAGGTGATCAGTAACCTGCTGCCAACCATGGAGGAACTGGAATCCAAGCTGCTTCACCGGAACCAGTTTGATTTTCGATGCTATAAGGGCCAGCTGCGCGTATATGTGCCGGTCAATGTGGGCGAGGTGCTCCCGCCTTTGTTGCTGAACAACCTGGCTCAGAGAGGCAGCGCACTCAAGTTGGATTGCCGTGCCTGGCCCAGTGATGGGCTCCCCAAACTGGAGGCCGGCACGCTGGCGATCGGCATCAACAAATTTCCTATCGAGCTTGGCCGGGATCTGGTTCAGCGCCGTCTGGGGGCGGTTGCCCTCGGCGTCTATCTCCGGCCAGATCATCCATTGGCCCGCCAACGAAGTCTCAAACTGGACGATCTGAAGCAGCTCACATTGGTTCGGCAATATCTCGGCGACATTGTTGAGCAGCAGTCGACCTCGCAGTATGCGCGACTGAGCGCGGCATATGGCTTGTCGGTGATGTCCATCTACTCCGCGCTGGCCTGTGCTGAGCAGTTTAACTTTGGCGTGCTCTCACCAAAAATCTACGGCGATCTTGTTGGTGACCGTCTGCTGTGGCGGCCGCTCTCCAGGGTCGATGCTCAGCGAGTCGAATTTGAGTATGGGTTTGTGTTCCACCGCAGCTGGTATCGCCACCCTGTGATGGAAGAGATTGAGGCGGTGTTGAAAGCCAGTCATCAGCAACTGCTTAAACTGAATTGAGCGACTCCCCATACACTGGCCTGGCGGACGGCGCTTTGTTCGTTGGCCAGTCCCACCACACCCTATTTGTTTCTCCAGTCCTGAACCTCCTTGGCCGGTCAAGGGCCGAAACCGGCGTCAAAAATGGACTGAATTTCCTCCAGAACTGCACCCCTGAGTGTGCTTGCTGCTAAGGCGGTAAAGATATTCACCCAACATTTCATTGACTTAAAAGCAATCGATGGAGACTGCAAGGCGGCTATGCGTTTTGCGTAAGGGTGCGTGGAAGAAAAGGCATTTGAATGCATAACAGGGCCGCAACAGGATGAATACCGGCGGCGTTTTTGTTCGCCAGTTGGCAAGGCACACCCAACTGCGGGAGTGCCCCGAGCGACTCTAAACCAGGGAGTCATCTGTTTAGGTGACAGAGGGTATTCATAATGAGAATGAAAAAAGCGACTCTGATGACACTGGCGGCATTCTATGCCGGTGGCGTCACAGCCAGCACTGGTCAGGCGTCATCGACGATGTCCCTGCCAGAGGGCCTCACAGCCGTCGAACTGAGCGCCGAGGCCTGGGAAGCCGCGAAGGCCCCCCGTAAGCGGGTCAACCGGCTTAACCCCAGCGAAATTACCGAGGGCAATCAGGCGGGACAGACCAATGTTCATCGAGCCGGGGCACGCAAAGTGCCTTTCCAGTGGGAGAGCGATCTTGCCGGTGAGCACACTTACATCATTCAGTTTGATGAGCAGCCGGTAGCCCTTTATCAGGGTGGCGTATCCGGCTTTGAGGCGACATCACCACGCAGCCGGACCCGCCTTCCGCTTGGGATTGCCTCCCCAGCTCAGGGAAAGGTGAATCTGCACAGTGCAGAAGTTAAGGCGTATCAGCAGTTTCTCGGTCAGCGTCAGGATGCGCACTTAAGTGCCATTCGCAGTGTCGCCGGAGAGGTGCAAGTCAGCAACCGTTACCAATTGGCGCTTAACGGCGTCGCGGCGCCAATGAGCCAGCAGCAAGCTGCCCAAATTGCGTCATTGCCGGGCGTTCGCTCCGTTACGCGATCCCGTAACTATGAGCTGTTGACGGACAGTGGTCCCGGCCATATTGGAGCCGATAAGGTCTGGAGCCTGCCCTCGGCCAATGCCAGCACCACGATGGGTGAGGGGATGCTGGTCGGGATCATCGATACCGGCATCAACACCGACCACCCCTCATTTGCCGCCAAAGCTGCCGATGGCTACCAGCACACCAACCCCTTGGGTACGGGTGTCTATAAGGGCGACTGCACCAATGAGGCGTTCATCAGCCTGTGTAACGACAAGCTGATCGGGGTTTACTCCTACCCCACCATCACCGACAGCTACAAGCACCCGGTATTTCAGGATCGCTTCTACTTTGAGGAGGTGGATTACAAGCGCCCCCCCAATGGGGAGGACTACAACAGTCACGGCTCCCACACCGCCTCCACAACGGCCGGTAACGTCCTCTTTGATGTGCCTTTCCAGTTGGGAGTGCAGCAGGAGGTTTCCAATGGCCGTGACACCAACCTGGTGTTTCCCCGGATCTCCGGTGTGGCCCCCCGTGCCAATATCATCTCCTATCAGGCCTGTTTCCCCGGTGATGGCTCATACAATGACCCGCAGGGTGACCCCAATGCCGCGAACTTTGTTGGCTGTCCCGGCAATGTGCTGATCAGTGCCATCGAAGACGCCATTGCTGATGGCGTGGACGTCATCAACTTCTCCATCGGCGGCAGTGAAAGCCTGCCCTGGTACGCCCCCTTCGAGCTGGCGTTTCTGGCTGCACGGGAAGCGGGCATCCACGTATCGGCTTCTGCGGGCAACTCGGCTTACCACTACATTGACCACGTCAGTCCCTGGCTGACCTCGGTTGCGGCGACCACCCTGGATCGTCGAATTGATGTGACAGAGCACTATCTGAACGGCTTCTCCGGTGGCAACGGCTGGACGCATTGGAGTGACCAACTGCAAGCCTGGGGTTATTGGCCCAGCGACTTCAGTGGCGCGATGGTGCTTTCCGCCAACAGTGGCAATGAGCTCTGTTACGAGAATGCCTGGGCCCCGGACACCTTTAGCGCCGACCAGATTGTGGTCTGTAAGCGGGGGGACATCACCTTTGCGGAAAAAGTGGCAGCGGTACAGGCCGCTGGTGGTGGTGCGATTGTGGTGTACAACCCCAGCTATGGTGACCCCTGGTATGACATGGCTCAGGACCAGAGCATGAACCACTTCGGCTTTGATATCCCCTTTGCCATGATCCAAAGCTACGACGGCAGTGCATTGGTCAACTGGCTGAACGACGGGGGCGCGGACCACAGCGCGACTCTGGGGGCCGGGATGATCTTTGCCGACAACAACGGTACGGCCGATCAGGTGGCGGAGTTCTCCTCCCGCGGTCCGAGTCGGACCACGCCGAATGTCATGGTGCCCAACATCGGCGCTCCCGGTGTTGATATCTTTGCGGCCTATGCCAATGACCAGGCCTTCACCCGTTATCCCTTCAGCAAGAATTTCGGCACCATGAGCGGCACCTCAATGGCGGCTCCCCATGTGGCTGGCGCCATGACATTGCTGGCTCAGCAGCACCCGGACTGGACCCCGGCAGAGTTGCAATCGGCGATGATGACTACGGCCCACCGTCCGATGGTGACCGGGTATGACGGCAGCTGGAATCTGGTCACGGTACCGACACCGCTCAACGATATGGGGGCGGGTGTGGTGGATGTTGCCAGGGCGACCGCTGCCACTCTGGTGCTGGATGAAACCGGTGATAACTACCGTGCTGCCAACCCGGCGGAAGGGGGAGACGTTTCAAGGCTGAATCTGCCCTACCTGTTTAACGTCGATTGCGCCTACACCTGCACCTGGACCCGTACCTTTCGCGCAACCGAATCCGGTACCTGGACGGTGGCGATGGAGGAGCAGGTCGGCGACGGCATGCCGATGCTGACGCTTAAAGCCTTCCCTGAGCAGTTCAGTATCGAAGCGGGCCAGATGCAAACCGTTCAGTTTACGGCGCAAGCCAGTGACCTCTCGGCTCTGGGTGTCAGCTTGTCGGATCTCACCATTGAAGGGCAGGCTCAGATCATCCCGTTAGACAGCAGCAAGCCTACCCAGGTGTTGCCGATGCGTGTCAGCTACCAAGCGACAGGGTTCCCGCCGGAGGGGGCCTATGAAATCCACCGTAGCCAGGGCAGTCAGCCGACCGAAGTGTTGATGACCCGTCCGGTAAACCAGATGGCGGTCAATGGTCTGGTGAAGGTGGAACCGATCTACCTGACTTTGCCTGCCTGGGATCAACTGTCCAGTGGCATTGGCGACCCGGATAACATTGAGAATGATCCCGGGATGCACTTCCAGTTCTTCGACGTACCGGAAGGGACAAAACGTCTGGTGCTCGAAGCCACGACGCTGAATGCCACCGCGTCCAATGACACTGCCATCGATATCGGCATGGATCTGAACGGTGATGGTCGCATTCAGTGGACAGAGGAAGCCCTGTGCTACTCCTTCAGCTACACCAGGGATTTCTGCGCCATCAATAACCCCACTCCGGGCCGTTACTGGATGCTGGTGGGCAACTACTCCATTTATGACCCCAACACCCCTGACCATCTGGAGAATCCGGGTAAGACGCCGATGGAGTTCGATGTTCGTCTGGCGATCATTACCGAAGGGGACAGTGGTGACTTATCGACGGCGGTGATCGGCAGCAGCAACGGTATTGACCCCTATCAGGTTGAACTGAACTGGGACCTGCCTGAGCTGGCGCAAGGCGACATCTACTACGGTGCGGTCGAAATGGGTGAGCACGCCTCTGGTGACCTGGGCACCATGGGATTGCGTCTGGCCTACAGCGAACCGGATCTGCGCCTCAATGCCTCTCAAAACAACGCCAAGCTGGGTGATGTGGTGGAGTTTGAATTGGTCGCCAAGCCGAACCTGACTCACAGCGATCGTGCGCTGACACTGACGGCGACGTTGCCGGAGGGGCTGAATCTCAGTACCTCCAGTGTGCAGGTGCAAAGTGCGATGGAGGGGGAGGTGAGCATCGAAGGCAATACGCTGAACTTCAGTGGTATCCAGCCTTCCACCGCCAACTTGCCCCGAACCTACCAGTTCACCACCAGTGACGAGGATGCGAGCTGCCGTGTGCCGTTCAGCGATTCCGGCTATGACGATAACTGGTTTGATCTCAACTATTACGTGATGCCAAGCACCATTGCTGGTGGCGCGTGGGATCTCTACCGGATCTCGCCCTGGGCCTTCGGCCATCCGAGCTTCGAGCTCTACGGCCAAAAGTGGAATCAAACCATCGGCATCAGCCCGGCGGGTTACATCACGGTTGGTAACGATCCGTTCTACATGAGCTTTGGCCAGGCTCCGATGGATAAGATCGAGTTCCCGGACACCATGGTGGCGCCGCTGTGGATGGCCAATGGTCTGGTTGAGCCCGGCTACATGCCCAACTTTGAAGTACAGGGGGTGACGGTCGCGGCTCTCACCACCGGCCTCATTATCCAGTGGGACAATGTTCAGGCGCGTGAATGGGACTGCAATGCGTTTGGCTGGTGTGATCAGGTCACTGCGGGCCACAACAGCTTCCAGTTGATCATGAATGCGAAGAACAGCTTTGCCCCCGGTGTGCATGAGTTGATCTTCTCCTACAAGCGACTTGAGCATGATGAGGGCACCGTTGGTACCCGGGGTTACTACGGTTTCCGTAATCCCTGGGCGCCCAATAACGGCTGGGAAAGCGATACCCATGCCTTTAATGACATCACCCGTACCGTCCAGCCGAACGTCGCCGTATGTGGCAATTACAGTGGCCCGGAGGAGAGTGAAGTGCGTCTGCGTTTCTCTGCCTACGTCGCGCGTGCTGCTGCCGAGATGGTGGTTGAAGCCAGCAGCCAGTACGACGGTGGCGGGACGCTGAAAACCCACCACACTCTGGGCAGCAATGGCACCATCAAGCTGGGTCATTTTGCGGATGCCACCATCGAGGAAAACAGCAGCCTGAAGAGCGTTGCGGTGATCTTCGACGCGGCCACCCAATCGGACAAGGTGATCAGTGTGAATGGCGATTACATCAGCGCTACCGTCCATGGCCACACCAGTGGTTCTTTGGTAGACATCACTCCGGACACTCACTGGTTCGGCACCACCGAGGTCACCATCACCGTCGCGGATGCCAGCAATCCGTCAGACAGCGCCAGTGCCAGCTTTATGCTGGAGGTGATCTCTGATGGTGAGTCGGCACCGACACCGGAGCCAGAACCTGAGCCGGAAGCGCCGAAGAGAGACAGCGGTTCTCTGGGCTATTTTGCTCTGATGTTGTTGGCGCTGTTGCCGCTGCGACGCCGTCTCAACAGTTAATTCCCTTGGTCGTGGGAGTTTGGCCGCCCTTTGGGGCGGCCTTTTTTGTCTTCGGGTCGAAAAACCCCATGTTCTGTCAATGTGTTGCTTTTTGCCTGAAATGGGTGTCTAACGGCATCGATTTGAGGAAAACCTGTCGTTCCCTAAGCCGCTGGGTGGCTGTGATCCAAGTCTCGTTTACGGCTTCGCTTCAGAGTGGTTTATTGATCTAAATCAAAAGCGTCTTTAGGCTGAAATAAAACATGCAGAATAAATGCAACAAAGGAGTTTGCCATGTTGGATCGGCGTACAATTGAGATTGTTAAGAGCACCTTACCTTTGCTGGCGGAAGCGGGACCGGCCCTGACGGCCCACTTCTATCAGCGCATGTTTCGTCATAACCCGGAACTGAAGGAGGTGTTTAACCTCAGCCATCAGCACAGCGGTCGACAGCCCGCGGCGCTGTTTGAGGCGATCGCCGCTTATGGTACCCATCTGGAGGATCTTTCCGTCCTGCAGAGTGCCGTCGAGCGTATTGCTCACAAACACACCGGCTTTCTGATTGAACCGGCGCAATACGCCATCGTTGGTGAGCATCTTCTGGCAACCCTGCGGGAGCTGGGCGGCGACGCGGTGACCGACGAAGTGATCGATGCCTGGGCTAAAGCGTACGGTGTATTGGCGCAGGTGTTTATCGACCGTGAAGCCGCTCTGTATCAACAGGCTGCAGAGCAGCAGGGTGGCTGGCAGGGAACCCGGCCGTTCCGGATCCAGCGCAAAGTGGCGGAGTCTGCTCTGATCACCAGCTTTGAACTGGTGCCGGTGGATGGTGGCGCCGTTGCGCTTTACCAACCCGGCCAGTACCTGAGCCTGAAAGTCACTCACCCCGAGCTGACCCACACCGAGATCCGTCAATACTCCCTGTCCGAACAGGCTAACGGTGAGCGCCTGCGCATTACGGTTAAGCGGGATGGCCAGGTGTCGGCGTTGCTGCATGATCGGTTCGAGGAGGGGGATGTGCTGGAGGTGATCCCGCCGGCGGGGGACTTTGTGTTGTCCGCGCCGTCCGAGTCGCCGGTTGTACTGATCTCGGCAGGCGTCGGCCTGACGCCGATGTGGGCGATGCTGGAGGCCCGCCTGGCCGAGGCGAGTGCCACTACTCTGTGGCTGCACGCTTGTGACAACGGCGAACATCATGCGTTGAAGGGGGCGCTGCAGGGTCATCTGGCTGAATCATCCGGGCTGAGTGCTCAGATCTGGTATCGCTCTCCGCTGGCCAGTGATCGTCCCGCAGAGGATTACCATAACACGGGGCTGATGACACTCTCTGACGTGGCTGAGCAGCTGCCCGCAGAGGGGGAATACTACCTGTGTGGTCCCCAGCCCTTTATGGCCTCAATTGTCGAGCAGCTTCGGGCACTGGGTATCGGTGATACCCAAATTCACTACGAGCTGTTTGGTCCCCACCAGGCGCTGTAACAGAACGAGAAAGGCCGGCATTTGCCGGCCTTTTTTTCTGGTTCACTCGGTGGGGTAGCTGACCCAGAACGCCCCCCGCCATTGGCCCAGTTGATAGCCGGTGGCCTGATCGCTGGGGTAGTACTCCGCCAGGGATTGCTGAATCTCCGGCGCGATGTTCTCTCCATGGCATGTCAGGCAGGGCGGGCCAATCATAATGGGCTCGACGTAACCTTGAGTCTGGGGATCCAGAGCGACGGTAACGACGCTCAGGTCTCCGGACTGGAACTGTTTCAGAATGGGCGCCACCCAGTCAGGAGGCTGATTATTGGGATTACGCAGCTTGTCGCTGCTGCGACCCATCAAAACGCCATTAACGGAATGGCGCTGGGCAATCTCGGGAGCCTGCTGCTGGCAGACAGTGAGTGCAGCTTGCGGGCCTTGCTCCAATCCCGCCATCAGGGCCTGCTTCAACTCCTGTTTGAAAGGGGCGAGCAGGGTCTGTCCCGTTTCGTTGGCATGGGCCACGCCGCTCAGTAAGAGAAGGGTTAGGGTGAAGATACGCATCGGCAAATTCCTTTAGCCAGAGTCACCAGCATAGCCCGACAATCAATTAAATTAAATAATACTAATGTAGATTGTTCTTGATTAATCGGTGGTCACGTCGCTGGCTGGCGTATCCAGCATCAGTAGCTTCATTACCGCTTCAACGGAACCGGTAAATTGAATGCCCAGACCGACACCGTTATCCAACAGGCGTTGGTTACGGATCACCGCAGGTATTTTCAGTATGTCCCGGCCCTGACGAAGAAAGGGGAATACCACGTTGACCGAGGAGCCTGAGAGATCGTCGGGTCGGGCGCTGCGGGGCAGAAACTGACAGCCGCTGGCGGAGATGTCCAGAATCAGCCCTTCGGCACTGTTGTTGTCCACTTCAAGCTGGGCGAACAGGCGAGTGGCATAACGGGTGTGCTGCCTCAGCCTCAGGTTGGTTACCTGCTGCGGGTAGTAACAGAAGATCAGGCGCTCTGGGTTGGCGGTTGTCGCCAGGATGCGGGTTTTAAAGGCGTAGATCTGCCCTTCAACCAGATAGCGAAGAATGACGTAGCTTTCGCTGGAGAACAGGTGGTACTGACTGTCACTGGGGCGCAGCACCAGGTACTTGTCTTTGCGCCAGCCCACCAGAGAGGTACGGCAGCGCAACTGGGGTTTGATCTGAGATTCGATCTCCACATCCACGCTGAGACCGGGGTTGAGCGAGGTAGTAGAGAAAGCCTCAGTGACGGGATCGGCGCCATCTTTGGTGTGTGTCAGTTCGACCATCGCTCCGTACGCCTCCATCCTTGCTGGCACTTATTCGAGTAATCGGCGGATTATACATTCGGACTTTCGATTCGGAGAACCAACATATCTTCAAAAATGCCTATAAAACAGACGGTTGAATTAAGCGGGGCAAACAAAAAAGCCCACCATAAATGGCGGGCTTTCCGAGTGAGGTGGGGATTAGAGCATGTCCCGCATCCGATACCAGGCCATGGCCAGAACCAGGGCAGGTGTGCGGAACAGTCGACCGCCAGGAAAATCCATATGGGGGATCTGGGAAACCAGGTCAAAACGCTCTGCGGTGCCCGCCACCGCTTCGGCCATCAGGCTGCCCGCCATACCGGTCAGAGCGATGCCATGTCCCGAGAAGCCCTGGGCAAAGAAGATGTTATTCGCCAGTCGGCCAAAGTGGGGGGCACGATTGACGGTGATCCCTACGTAGCCGCCCCAGGTGTACTCCTGCTTTACGCCCTTGAGCTGGGGGAACACCGTGTGCATCCGGGCCGCCATGGAGCCCGCCAGATTGATGGGATCCAGTGTGGAGTAACTGACCCGTCCGCCGAACAGCATGCGGTGGTCACCGGAAAGGCGGAAGTAATCCAGAACAAAGTTGATGTCGGCTACCGCCATGTTGTTGCGGATAAGCTCCCGGGCACGTTCTTCACCCAGCGGCTCGGTGGCGGTGATGTAAGTGCCCACCGGCATGATCTTGGTTTCGATCTTGGGGGCCAGGCCCTCCATATAGGCGTTACAGCACATCACCACGAACTTGGCGCGAACCTGCCCCTGGTCGGTGTGCAGCGTGACGGTATCACCCTGATCGATACGGATAACCGGGCTCTGCTCATAAAAGATGGCACCCGCTTCACTTGCTGCCCGAGCCAGGCCCAGGGTGTAGTTCAATGGATGCAGGTGGCCGGAGTTGGCATCAAACAGACCGCCAAGGTAACGGTCGGTCTGCATCTGTTCCTGAAGCTGAGCTTTGTTCCACATCTCGACGCTGCGGTAGCCATATTCATCCACCAGTTCGTCGTACCAGCCCTTCAGCTCACTCATATGGCGGGGCTTGATGGCTGCGTGCAGGTGGCCCGGGGCGAGATCGCACTGGATGTTGTAATCCGCGATCCGCTGTTTGGTCAGTGAAACCGCTTCGTCGGCGATGTCCCAGAGTTTGTGCGCATCGTCTTTACCCACCAGCTTGGCCAGCTTGGCCTGTTCAGCGGCGTAGCCGAAAATCATCTGGCCACCGCTGCGGCCTGAGGCGCCCCAGCCAACCTTGGCGCCCTCCAATACGACAACTTTGTATCCACGCTTGGCCAGTTCAAGGGCCGCTGACGCGCCGGTGATGCCACTGCCGACGACGCAGACATCGGCTTCAATCTGCCCTTTCAGCGCAGGATGTTCCGGACGCTGATTGGCACTGGCGGCGTAATAGGAATCGGGGTGTTGTTGAGTCATAAAAGATCCTAGATGGTGTCCTGATACCACTGCATCTCAAGGGGGGTGATCTGTTGGTCGAAACGCTGGATTTCGGCCTCTTTCACACTGGCGTAGATGTCGGTGAAAGTGTCACCCAGCGCATCACGTATCAGAGAGGGACTGCGGAACACCTCAAGGGCATCTGCCCAGCGATGAGGCAGCGCAGGGAGGTCCTGCTCGTACGCGTTACCCTCTACCGGGGCAGGGGGCACCAATTTGCCTTCGATACCGTGAATGGCGCCGGCCAGAATGGCGGCGGTCACCAGATAGGGGTTGGCGTCTGCGCCAGCAACCCGGTGTTCGATTCGGGTATCACTGGCAGGTCCGTTCGGAATACGCAGTGCCACCGTGCGGTTGTCATAGCCCCAACAGGGAGTGATGGGGACAAACATATCGGGCTGCAGTCGGCGGTAGCTGTTGGCATGGGGTGCAAACAACAGCTGGCTCGAGGGCATCATCTCCAACAGACCAGCCACCGCTTGCTTCAGCAAAGTCTCATCCTGGGCAAAGCGGTTCTGACCGTTAGCATCGAGCAGACTAAGGTGGATATGCATGCCGGAGCCACATTGATCCTGATGGGGCTTGGCCATAAAGGTGGCTCTGTGGCCATGTTTATGTGCCACCGCCTTGATGACCCGCTTAAGCAGCATCGCCTGATCACAGGCGGTTACCGGGTCCGGCAGATGATTCAGGTTGATCTCAAACTGTCCGGGAGCGTACTCGGCAACGGCGTTGCTGGCCGGGATCTGCTGAATCCGGCAGATGGCATTCACCTCATCGAGAAACTCACTGTACTGATCAAGGTCATCCACTGAATAACATTGCGTTGCAGTGACCCGGTGCTCGCCATCGGGGCTCATTGGCACCTGTGCCATGCCGTCCTGATCGTGCTTTGGGTCTACCAGATAGAACTCAAGCTCCACCGCCACACAAGCGGTCAGGCCCAGCTCGGCCAGACGGCCCACTTGGTTCGCCAGAACATTCCGGGGCTCGGCCGGGAAGGGGTTCCCGTCGTCATCCAGCATGGTGATCATCGCCTGGGCCATCGGTTTGGCATGCCAGGGCGCGGGCGCCAGGGTATGCGTCAGCATGGCGCAACGACGGTCTGCATCACCGGTGGAAAATCCCAGTCCGGTGCTTTCCGACGTTTCGCCAGTAATGTCGAGACCGAACACGGAAGCGGGCAGGCAAACGCCATCCTTGACCACTTTCGCCAGCTGTTCCGGTTGCATGCGTTTTCCGCGGAAAACCCCGTTGATATCAGGCAGAAGAAGGTCAATCGACGCCAAATCCGGGTTTGCTTCAATAAATTGTGCTGGGGTTACCCCCTCACCCTGGCTGGTAACCAGGTTCAGATGTTTAACCATACAGTACGGATCCTTCCTGGACTTTCTCTTTTATGGTGTTCGAAAAGTAGACCATGGCGTTTAGTAATATGCAACACTGTGGTGATTGATGGCACGAAAAACCCCAATTTTTGTCTCTGCATTAAAATTTAATAAACGCCGCGTGGTTGACAAGAAACTGAGTGCATGCAAAGTTGAGCCAATGTTGATCATCCGTTGATCAGCTGTTTCATTTAATAAAATAAACATTCAGCGAACTATAAAAGGGAGCCCGGGCCGCACCGGGACTGAGGTGAGTATGGAAAGGATCCGCGCCTGGATGGGCGAGAACAGGATCACTGAGGTGGAGTGTCTTATCCCCGACTTCACAGGCAACGCTCGTGGGAAGATTCTCCCTGCTGAAAAATTCCTGAGAGATCGCGGCATGCGTCTCCCGGAGAATATCTTTATCCAGACCGTCACCGGCGACTGGCCGGACGATGACGACATGGTGGATCCCATTGAGCGGGACATGGTGCTGGTGCCTGATGCCAACACACTGCGGTTTGTCCCTTGGGCTGCAGAGCCTACCGGCCAGGTGATCCACGACTGCTACAACCCCGATGGCTCGCTGGTGGACATTGCCCCCCGCAGCGTATTGCGTCGAGTACTCGACCTATATAAAGAGCAGGGCTGGACCCCGGTCGTCGCCCCTGAACTGGAGTTTTTCCTGGTTCAGAAGAACGTGGACTGGGACTATCCCCTTGAGCCGCCCATCGGCCGTAACGGCCGACCGGAGACCGCGCGTCAGTCCTTCTCTATTGATGCGGTGAACGAGTTCGACCCCATCTTCGAAGAGATGTACGACTTCTGTGAGGCTCAGGGCCTGGAAGTGGACACCCTGGTGCATGAGCAAGGCGCAGCCCAGATGGAGCTGAATTTCCTGCATGGCGATGCCATGGATTTGGCGGATCAGGTCTTCCTCTTTAAGCGCACCATGCGTGAGGCGGCACTGCGTCATGACGTATACGCCACCTTTATGGCCAAGCCGATGGAGGAGGAGCCCGGCAGCTCCATGCACATCCACCAGAGCGTGCTCGACCGTGAAGGCAACAATATCTTTGCTGGTCAGAACGGCGGCTTCAGTACCGCATTCAAGCGCTATATCGGCGGCATCCAGAAACACACCAAGGCGGCCCTGGCGTTCCAGGCTCCGAACGTGAACTCCTATCGCCGTCTGGCCTTTGGTGACAGCGCACCTACCTCTATGCATTGGGGTGTCGACAACCGCACTGTGGGTTTGCGTGTGCCGCACTGTGATGCTGCCAACACCCGGGTAGAGAACCGCTTTGCCGGTGCGGACGCCAACCCCTATCTGGCCATGGCGGTCACCCTGGCGTGTGGCTACATCGGCATGATGAAAGGCTACGAGTGCACTGACCCCCTGACCACCTCAGCTTACGACCAGCCGTTCGGGCTGACTCGCACCCTTGAGGAGAGCCTGCAGGCTCTGGAGCAGGACAAAGACCTGGCGGAAGTACTGGGTAAGCGTTTTGTTGAAGCCTTCGTGGCAGTTAAGCGCAAGGAGTATGAGACCTACTCCAAGGTGATCAGCTCCTGGGAGCGGGAGTTCCTCCTGCTCAACGTATAAGCGTCAGCGATGAATAAGGATAAGGCTATGACTCAGAATCTCGGCCAGCAGACTCAGGCCTGGCAACAACTGGATGCAGCCCATCACCTGCACCCTTTTACCGACAATGGCGCGCTCAATGCCAAAGGCAGCCGCGTGATCACCCACGCTGATGGCATCTACGTTTATGGTCCGGATGGGGATGCCATCCTCGACGGCATGGCGGGCCTGTGGTGTGTGAACATGGGCTACGGCCGCCAGGAGTTAGTGGACGCGGCCACTGAGCAGATGAAAACGCTGCCTTACTACAACCTGTTTTTCCAGTGCACCCATCCGCCGGCCACCGAGCTGGCGGCACGGCTGACCTCACTGCTGCCTGACCACCTGAACCGCGTGTTCTTTACCGGTTCCGGCTCAGAGTGTAACGACACCGTGATCCGCATGGTACGCCACTACTGGGCTTCCCAGGGGCAGCCGAGCCGTAAGGCGATCATCAGCCGTCACAACGCGTATCACGGTTCCACCATGGCCGGTGCCAGTCTCGGCGGAATGAAGCCGATGCATGCCCAGGGTGGCTTGCCGATCCCGGATATCCACCATATCGACCAGCCCTATCACTTTGGTGAGGGGCAGGGCATGGACCCGAATGAGTTTGGTCTGGAACGCGCCCGTCAGTTGGAAGCCAAGATTCTGGAGCTGGGCCCGGAGAATGTGGCGGCCTTTATTGGTGAGCCGGTTCAGGGCGCTGGCGGCGTGATCATTCCGCCGGACAGCTACTGGCCTGAAATCCAGCGCATCTGCCGTGAGTACGACATTTTGCTGGTGAGCGATGAAGTGATCTGTGGCTTTGGCCGCCTCGGCCACTGGCTGGGTTGTGAACACTTTGGTGTGAAGCCTGACCTGGTCTGTATGGCCAAGGGCATCACCTCCGGTTACGTGCCCCTGGGTGCGGTTGCGGTTGGTGACCGTGTTGCAAAAGGGTTGCTTGAAAACGGTGGTGAGTTTAATCATGGGTTTACCTATTCCGGTCACCCGGTGGCGTGTGCTGTGGCCAGTGCCAACCTGGAGCTGATGGAGCAGGAGGAGATCCTGGATAGAATTCAGACCCGGATCAGTCCCTACCTGCAGAAGCGCTGGGCGGAGCTGGCGGATCATCCGCTGGTCGGCCAGGCCCGGGGCCTGGGCATGGTTGCCGCACTGGAGCTGGTGGCGGATAAGGAAACCGGTGAACGATTCGATGAGAAGGTAGGCGCGGGAACCGTCTGCCGGGATCAGTGCATCGAAAGTGGCCTGGTGATGCGGGCGGTGGGAGACACCATGATCATCTCCCCGCCGCTGGTGATCACCGAGGCCGAGATTGACGAGCTTGTAGCTCGGGCAAGGCGCAGTCTTGACCTGACTTGGCAGAAGCTAACAGGTTGAGCCTTGTGGAAGTTTGACCACAACTAGGAGAGAAACGATGAACCACACCCTGCGCCTGCTGGCCAGTGCAACCGTTGCGGCAACCATGAGTGCGTCTGTCGCAGCGGCGGACAACAAGCTCCATGTCTACAACTGGTCTGATTACATTGCAGAAGACACCATTGCCAACTTTGAAAAAGAGACCGGCATCGAAGTGGTGTACGACGTATTCGATTCCAATGAGGTATTGGAAGCCAAGTTGCTGACTGGCAACAGCGGCTTCGATCTGGTGGTCCCCTCCAGCGACTTCCTGGGTCGTCAGGCACAGGCTGGGGCATTCCAGGCTCTGGACCGCAGCAAACTGCCCAACTACAGCAATCTGGATCCCAAGTTGATGCAGATCCTCGAGGATAAGGACCCGGGCAACAAGTACGCGGTTCCCTATCTGTGGGGCACCACCGGTCTGGGCTACAACGTCGATGCCATGGCCAAAATCTTTGGCGAAGACTTTGAAGTGAACAGCTGGGACCTGGTGTTCAATCCTGAGATGATCTCCAAGATCGATTGTGGTGTGGCGTTCCTCAATGCGCCGTCTGAGATCATTCCGGCGGCCATGCACTATCTGGGTATGGATCCCAACTCCACCAATCCCAAGGATGTGGAGCCTGCGGAAGAGCTGCTGTTGAAGGTGCGTCCGTACATCACGTACTTCCACTCTTCCCAGTTCATCAACGACCTGGCCAACGGCGACATCTGTCTGGCGGTAGGCTGGTCTGGTGACATTCTGCAGGCTGCTGATCGTGCCGATGAAGCCGACAACGGCATCACCATTGAGTACGTGATCCCGCAAGAGGGCACCCTGGTGTGGTTCGATCTGATGGCGATTCCCCGCGATGCTCGCAACGTGGATGCCGCCCACCAGTTCATCAACTACCTGATGCGTCCTGACGTGATGGCAGAGATCTCCAACTACGTCTGGTATGCCAACGCGATCCCCTCCTCTAAGGAAGCGATCGACGAAGAGGTGACCGGTCACCCGGGTATCTATCCGCCGGCAGAGGTGCAAGCCAAACTGTGGGGCGCCAAGATCACCCCGCCGAAGATGAACCGGGCCTTGACTTCCTCTTGGAACCGCATCAAAAAGGGATTGTAACGCCCTGATAGCAAAGGAATGTTAGTTAGAGAAGTGTAGTAGGGCAGCGGGTCGACGTTTTGGACCTGGGGGGGTTTAGTCTTCCCCGCTGCCCGCCTTTCTTACTGGGACCCTCAACAGAACGTCCCAGGTCGGTGTCCCTGCTGCGGTCGGATCGTAAGATCCGTCAGGGTCCTGGCCTCCCCCTCGACATAACAATAACAGGGAGTAGATCCATGGCCGCGATGGAACAGGCAACGGAAACGGCAACCGCCTCAATCAAACCACCAAAACCGCTTCTTCAGATCAAAGGGATCAGCAAGTCTTTTGACGGCGTGGCCGCCGTAGATGACGTTGATCTGACCATCTATGAAGGCGAAATCTTTGCACTGCTGGGCGCATCCGGCTGTGGAAAGTCCACTCTGCTGAGGATGCTGGCGGGATTTGAATCGCCCAGTGCCGGGCAGATCCTTCTGGATGGGGAAGATTTGGCGACGGTGCCGCCTTATGAGCGGCCTGTGAACATGATGTTCCAGTCCTATGCGCTGTTTCCCCATATGACGGTGTGGGACAACATTGCGTTTGGCCTCAAGCAGGACAAACTGCCGAAGAATGAGATCAACCAGCGCGTTAAAGAGATGCTGGAGATCGTCCATATGACGGAATACGCCCGTCGTAAACCCCATCAGCTTTCCGGCGGTCAGCGTCAGCGTGTGGCTCTGGCTCGAAGCCTGGCCAAGCGCCCCAAGTTGCTTCTGCTTGATGAGCCCATGGGCGCACTGGATAAAAAACTCCGTGAGCAGATGCAGCTGGAAGTGGTGGATATCCTTGAGCGGGTCGGTGTGACCTGCGTGATGGTGACCCACGATCAGGAGGAAGCGATGACCATGGCCTGGCGACTGGCCATTATGGATCGCGGACGTCTGGTTCAGGTGGGCAAACCCAAAGAGATCTATGAGTCTCCGAACTGCCGGATGAGTGCGGAGTTTATTGGTTCCGTGAACATCTTCGAGGGCAACCTGATGGAGAAGGAGGGCACCACCATTCAGTGCGATGCCTTGCCGACACCCATTCAGGTGGAACACCCGGTGTCAGCCAATGCGGGCATGGCGCTGATGGTTGCGGTACGCCCTGAAAAGATCGCCCTGACCCGTCAGGCGCCCTCGAATGCCGACAACGCGTGCCAGGGTGTGGTGGAAGACATCGCTTATCTGGGCGGCCAATCCATCTATCATGTCCGGCTTCCCTCCGGCATTAAGGTGATCGCGACCCGCCCCAACGTGGACCGTCTGCGCAATGGCCAGCCGGTATGGGAAGAAACCGTCTGGCTCAGCTGGCAGTCAGACGCTGGTGTGGTACTGACCGTATGAGCCTGATGACCAAACTCAAGGGCTCATGGCGTAAACGCCGGTTGGGCCGCTCGCTGGTGATCAGCCTGCCATACGGCTGGCTGGCCCTGTTTTTCCTGGTGCCCTTTGCCATCGTTTTTAAGATCTCCCTGTCAGAAGCACAGATCGCCATTCCGCCTTACAGCGACCTGGTGACCTTTGTCGATGACAAGCTTCAGATGGTGCTGAACATCAGCAACTATTACTACCTGTTGGAGGACGATCTCTACGTCGACAGCTACCTGCAGTCGCTTAAGATCGCCGCGCATTCAACGCTGTTCTGCTTGCTGATGGGACTGCCCATCGCCTGGGCCATTGTGCACTCGACTCCCTCCAGCCGGAATCTGCTGCTGATGCTGATCATCCTGCCGAGCTGGACCTCCTTCCTTATCCGCATCTACGCCTGGATCGGCATCCTCAAGAACAACGGATTGATGAACAACCTGTTGCTCTGGCTGGGGGTGATAGATCAGCCACTGCAGATCCTGCACACCCCCTGGGCGGTGTATATCGGCATCGTTTACGCCTATCTGCCCTTTATGATCCTGCCGCTCTACTCGGCATTGATGCGACTGGATTACTCCCTGGTGGAAGCCGCTCAGGATCTGGGGGCCCGTCAGGTGACCATCTTCTTCAACGTGATTCTGCCCTCCATCAAGGGCGGCGTGATTGCGGGCGCCATGCTGGTGTTCATTCCGGCGGTTGGGGAGTTTGTGATCCCTGAGCTGCTGGGTGGCCCAGACTCTCTGCTGATTGGCCGGGTGCTGTGGCAAGAGTTCTTTAATAACCGTGATTGGCCGGTGGCCTCGGCGGTTGCGATGGTGATGTTGTTGCTGTTGATGGTGCCGATCCTCTGGTTCCATCGTTACCAGACCAAAGAGTTGGAGGGACAAGCATGAGTACGCCTATTCCGGCCAGTCGTTCCCCCTTCCGCACTATGGTGCTGGCCCTAGCAATGCTGTTTCTTTACGGCCCGATTCTGATTCTGGTGATCTACTCCTTCAACAGCTCCCGGCTGGTGACGGTGTGGGCGGGTTTCTCCACTAAATGGTACGGAGAGCTGTTCCAGGATTCGCTGATGATGAACGGGGTGATCCTCAGTCTTTCCATTGCCTTTATGGCTGCCTGTGCGGCGGTGGTGCTGGGCACCATTGCGGCTTTCGTGATGACCCGAATGGGGCGGTTCCGCGGAGAGACGCCGTTTGCCTTTATGATCACCGCGCCGCTGGTGATGCCAGAGGTGATCACCGGTCTGTCGTTGCTGCTGCTGTTCGTGGCGATGGCCCAATCATTGGGCTGGCCGACGCAACGGGGCTTTATGACCATCTGGATCGCCCACACCACCTTCTGTTCCGCTTATGTGGCGGTGGTCGTGGCATCCCGTCTGAGAGAGCTGGACCGCTCCGTTGAGGAGGCGGCTCTGGATCTGGGGGCACCGCCGCTCAAAGTGTTTTTCCTGATCACTCTGCCCTCGATTGTCCCGGCGCTGCTGGCGGGCTGGTTGCTGGCCTTCACCCTCTCCCTGGACGACCTGGTGATCGCCAGCTTTGTCTCCGGGCCCAGCGCGTCGACATTGCCGATGGTGGTGTTCTCGTCGGTGCGACTTGGGGTAAGCCCCAAGGTGAATGCCCTGGCGACGCTGATCATCGGGGTGGTGGCGGTGGCGGCCTTTATCGGCTGGTACCTGATGGCGCGCCAGGAGAAACGGCGTCAGGCTGAACAGCGGCTTCAGGTGCAAGCCTAAGTCTGCTGCAGGTAATGTACAAAGGCCTGGTTGGCGCGACTCAGTGGCCGACGGGACAGCCAGGCCAGTGACAACGAAAACGGGGTCTCCTCTAATAGGGAGACCCCTTTTATTCCCGGCTCCTGATTGGCCATAGAGGCCAGACCCACACCCAATCCAACGCCCTCCCGAACCATTCTGGCGATCAGCGGCAAAAAGTTGGTTTCCAGCTTGATGTCCGGTGTCACCTGATGGCTGCGGCACAGCCGCTCCAGACGCTGACGAAGGTGATACTCCCGTTGGTACACCACCATGGGTTGCCCCTGAAGGGCGTTGATGGAGATGGCGCCCTGCTGAGCCAGTGGGTGATGCTCCGGAACCAGCAGCACCATCTCGGTGTGGAGCAGGGGCAAACTGTCCAGTTCAGCGGTTGGCGGTCCACTGATAACGCCCAACTCGATCTCCCCGCTTTGTAATCCCTCGGCAATGGCGCCGGTACCCGCCTGTTGAACCGAGGCGGTCAGGCCGGGGTGAGCCGCCAGAAAAGGCGCCAGCAACTCCGGCAACACGTAATTGGCCAACATGGCTGGGCAGGTCAGGGTCAGGGTGCCCGTCATCAGCGCATTGGCCTGACTCATCAGATTATTGAACTCGCCCATCTCAGCCAGCACCCGCTCTGCCTGAGCCAGGGCCAACTGCCCCTCGCCGGTTAACCGCACCCCTTTTCTATCCCGATAGAGCAGGGCACAACCCAGTTGATGCTCCAGTTTCTGGATGGCGATGGAGACCGCCGGTTGCGCCATATGCAACTGGCGGGAGGCGGCAGTGATGCTGCCGAGGTGGGCGACGGCGGCAAAGATCTCGAGCTTTCTTATGTCCATATGAAAGAGATATGAAAAAGATAGTTAACATATGTTTTATATATTAATTCGCCCTCACTAAGCTAGAACTCAATACCGACCAGATAAGAGAGCGGCTATGGCCTGGAGCAAAATGGTGTGGCAGGACCCCTTCCTGCTTGAGCAGCAGTTAAATGACGAACAGCGACTGGTACGCGATACCGCACAGGCCTATGCCCAGGAGCGCCTGGCCCCTCGGGTTCGCGAGGCGTATCGGGACGAGTATACGGATCCGGCCATCTTTCGGGAGATGGGCGAGTTGGGCCTGCTGGGGGCGACATTGTCGGACTATGGTGCGGGAGTGGACTACGTCAGCTATGGCTTGATCGCCCGTGAGATCGAGCGGGTGGATTCCGGTTTTCGCTCAATGATGAGCGTGCAGTCTTCGTTGGTGATGTACCCCATCCACGCTTTCGGCAGTGAGGCGCAAAAGGCACGCTATCTACCGGCTCTGGCGAGCGGGGAGTCGATAGGGGCCTTTGGCCTGACCGAACCCAACCACGGCTCTGATCCCGGCGGGATGCTCACCCGGGCCAAGCGGGTTGGTGACGAGTACGTGATCAGCGGCAGCAAAACCTGGATCACCAACAGTCCGCTGGCGGATGTGTTTGTGGTGTGGGCCAAAACTGACGATGAGCAGATCCGTGGGTTTATTCTGGATAAGGGGATGCCGGGCCTGTCGGCTCCGAAGATCGAAGGCAAGTTGGCGTTGAGAACCTCCATCACCGGCGAGATCGTGATGGATGAGGTGGTCGTCAATGAGGCTCAGATGCTGCCTGGGGTGGCGGGTCTGAAGGGGCCTTTCAGCTGCCTTAACAACGCCCGCTACGGCATTGCCTGGGGCGCGATGGGGGCGGCGGAAGCCTGTTGGCATACGGCTCGGGATTACGTGATGGAGCGGACCCAGTTTGGCCGTCCTCTGGCGGCCACTCAACTGGTGCAGACCAAACTGGCCAATATGCAGACCGAGATCGGTTTGGGATTGCAGGGCGCGCTCAGAGCGGGCCAACTGTTTGACCAACAAAGCCTCTCTCCCGACCTGATCTCCCTGATTAAGCGCAACAACTGTGGCAAGGCGCTGGAGATTGCCCGTGTCGCCCGGGATATGCTCGGGGGCAATGGCATCTCCGATGAATACCCGGTGATGCGCCATCTCTGCAATCTGGAGGTGGTGAACACTTACGAGGGCACCTACGACATCCACGGCCTGATCCTCGGTCGGGCCCAGACCGGCATCGCGGCGTTTTAAGGGCCTGGCGATGGGGGCATTAAGCGGATTGCGGGTGTTGGATCTCTCCCGGGTTCTGGCGGGACCCTGGGCGGGTCAACTGCTGGCGGACCTGGGGGCAGAAGTGATTAAAGTGGAGCGGCCTGGGCGGGGAGACGACACCCGCCACTGGGGCCCCCCGTTTCTTGAGGGCCCGGACGGGCCACCGGAGTCCGCCTACTTCCTTTGCGCTAACCGGGGTAAGCGCTCGGTTTGCCTGGATCTGTCGTCGCCGGAGGATCAGCAGCGTTGCCGTGAGTTGGCCCAGCAGTGTGACGTGGTGATCGAGAACTTTAAGGTGGGGGATGCCGCCCGGCGTGGTCTGGATTACCCCACTCTGTCTGCCGACAATCCGGGTCTTATCTATTGCAGCATTACCGGATTTGGACAGACCGGCCCCTATCGCCACCGTCCCGGTTATGACCTGCTGGTACAGGCGATGGGGGGCCTGATGAGCATCACCGGAGAACCTGATGGTGAACCTCAGAAAGTGGGGGTGGCGCTGACCGACATCATGACGGGGCTTTATGCCACTGTGGGCATTCTGGCGGCCGTGAATGAGCGCCAGCGCTCCGGTTTGGGCCAGCACATCGACCTGGCGCTGCTCGACGTCACGGCGGCGACATTGGCGAATCAGGCCACCAATGCGCTGGTGGGCGGGTTGAATCCGGGAAGGCTGGGCAACGCACACCCCAATATCGTGCCTTACCAAAGCTTCGTTTGTGCTGACGGGGAACTGGTACTGGCGGTGGGCAATGACTTTCAGTTTGGCCGCCTCTGTGAGCTGCTTGGGATGGCAGAGTGGGCGACCGACCCGCGCTATGCCACCAATGCGGCACGGGTCGCGCATCGTTCGGAGTTGGTGCCGGCACTGGCCCGGGCGTTTCTCGGAGCGGGTCGTGACCACTGGCTGACACAGTTGGAACAGGCGGGCATTCCGGCGGGTCCCATCAATTCGGTACAGGAAGTGTTCGCGGATCCCCAGATCCAGGGCCGGGAGATGGTGATTGCCCTGAACCACGCCAATGGCGCTGAAGTCTTACTGCCCGGCAATCCCATTAAGCTTTCCCGAACGCCGGTCGAGTACGCCGCTGCGCCACCCTCCCTGGGTCAGGCGGTACCCGAGTGGTTGTGGCCCCGCTCATCCAGTTGATTCCCCACCCGCCTGAGTGCCTCGATAAACCAGCGGTGGGCTGGTGTGGCGGCGAACCGGGGATGGGTGATGAGCTCGATGTCGAATTGTGGCAAGGCTGAGGGCAGGCGTACCTGGCGAAGCGCCAGCATCTGCACCAGGATGCGACCGATCCGCTCCGGCACGCAGAGCAGATAGCCGGTCTTCTCCACCACCCGGGCCGCCACGGAATAGCTCAGGGCGGTCATCACCAGATTGCGCTGAATCCCTTCCGCCTCCAGCCAGGCATCCAGGCCACCGAAGCCGCTGCTGAAAACATCAATCTGTACCTGGGGCACCCTGGCAAACTCGGCCAGAGTCAGCTCCTGGGGGATGGCGCTCTCCAGACTGGTCAGGCCCACCAGCCGCTCCTGCAGCCAGGGAGTTCGGGTAAGGCGTCCGCTGACGTTCTGATGCCCCCTGACCGACACTACAGCGTCAATCTCCCCACTCTCCAACGCGTCTTCCGGTACCCAGGCTGGCAGCAGGTCCACCTGCACCCGCACCTGCGGGGCACACTGCTGCAGATGCCCGGCCAGCTCTGGCAAAAGCAGAAACTCGAAGTAATCGATCGCGCTCAGACGGAAAGTGCGATCGCTGCTGCTCGGGTCGAAGGGCTCTGGCGGCTGCAGACCCACCTCCAGGCTTCTCAGGGCGTGGCGAATTACTGGTGCCAACTGCTGGGCTCGCGCCGTGGGTTTCATGCCGGTCTGGGCACGGACGAAGAGCGTGTCGTCCAACTGACTGCGCAGTCTGGCCAGGGCATGGCTCATGGCCGACTGGCTGAGGTGAATCGACTCGGCGGCCCGGGTCAGGTGTTGGTGCTCCATCAGAGCGTCAAACACCTTGAGCAGGTTCAGATCCATCTGCTTGAGCATCGGGCCCCCTTGTCGTTATCAAGTTATCCATATGGTTCATGTCGCTATGTAAACAATGCACTTCAAACATGATTTGGTAAACCCTAGGTTGGTCATACATTCACCACAACAAGGAACGTCATGGAAACGCCAACCCAGCAGGGGTTCTTTATGCCAGCCGAGTGGCACCCCCATCAGGCCTGTTGGATGGCCTGGCCCTGTAATCCCCCGGTGTTCAACGGCCAATTTGAGGCGGCACGGCGGGAGTATGCCGCCGTGGCCCGGGCCATCGCCCGATTTGAGCCAGTGATCATGCTGGTTCGCCCCGAAGACGAAGCCGAGGCCCGAGCCCTGTGTGGTAGCGGCATCGAGTTCAAGCGGATGGCTCTGGATGACAGTTGGTTTCGGGACAATGGCCCCACTTTCCTGTTGCACCCCGATGGCCGATGCGCCGCAGTGGACTGGGAGTTCAACGGTTGGGGAGAGGACTATGCCTATTCCAGAGACCGTCTGGTGGCCCGCCAACTGTTGGCGGACCTGTCGATGACCCGCTTTGTCGGTCCCCAGGTGCTGGAGGGCGGCTCCTTTCATGTTGATGGTGAAGGGACGGCGATGGTGACACGCCAATGCCTGCTGAACCCGAACCGTAATCCCGGCCTCAGTCAGGAGACCATTGAGGCGAACCTCAAGGGTTACCTCAATGTGCAGAAGGTGCTTTGGTTGGATCAGGGATTAAAGGACGACCCCACCGACGGGCATGTGGATATGCTGGCCTGCTTCCTGGCGCCGGGCATTGTGATGGCCCTGGTCAGTCGTGACCCGACCGATGAGAACTACCCGGCGCTGGCTGCCAACCTGGCCACGCTCAAAGAGTCCAGGGATGCCAAGGGGCGTGTTCTCACCGTTATCGAAGTGGAGCAGCCCCCAGCACGTTATATGGCCGATGGAACCCGTCTGGGCCTCTCCTACATCAACTTCTATCGGGCCAACGGCGGCCTGGTGATCCCACAGTTTGGCGATCCCGATTACGACGCCCGGGCTCGCTCAGTGTTCGAAACGCAGTTTCCCCACCTGGACGTCGTGGGGGTGCCGAGCCTGGCCATCCTTCATGGTGGCGGCAACATCCATTGCATCACTCAGCAGCAACCCCAACCCCTTAACAAGGAGCGCTCATGAAACTTGTCACCGTTGCCGCCACCCAGATGGCCTGCGACTGGGACCTGCCCAGCAATCTGGATCGCGCTGAAACGCTGGTCCGTCAGGCCGCCGCCGAGGGCGCGCAGATCATCTTGCTGCAGGAGCTGTTTGAGACCCCCTATTTCTGTATTGAGCAATCAGCCAAACACTTTGATCTGGCGTCCAGCGCAGAAAGCAGTCCGCTGATCGGGCGCTTTGCCGAGCTGGCGCGTGAGCTGTCCGTGGTGTTGCCCATTAGCTGGTTTGAGCGGGCCGGACAGGCGTTTTTCAATTCGTTGGCGATGATTGACGCCGATGGGAGCGTGCTTGGGGTTTACCGCAAATCCCACATCCCCAATGCCATCGGCTATCAGGAGAAGACCTACTTCAGCCCCGGCGATACCGGCTTCAAAGTCTGGGACACCGCGTACGCCCGGATTGGTGTGGGGATCTGCTGGGACCAGTGGTTCCCGGAGGCGGCGCGGGCGATGACCCTGATGGGGGCAGAACTGCTGCTGTATCCCACGGCGATTGGCTCCGAGCCCAATGACCCCAGCATCGACTCGATGCCCCATTGGCAGCGCACCATGCAGGGGCACGCGGCGGCCAACGTCATTCCCGTGGTGGCATCCAACCGCATCGGCCACGAGGTGGCCACCGAGAGTGAGATGGACATGACCTTCTATGGCAGCAGCTTTATCGCTGATCACACCGGCGCCAAGGTTCAGGAAGCGAATCGAACCGAGTCTCAACTGCTGACCCACACTTTTGATCTGGACGCCATCGCCGCCTACCGGGCCGAGTGGGGCCTGTTTCGGGATCGCCGCCCGGACCTCTACGAGGCGTTGGCGACCCTGGACGGTCGGGTCCCTCACCACGGAAAGGGAGCGCAGTGATGAAATCCAACTATCGGTTAGCCACCCTCGGCCTGCTGGCTTCCCTGGCGCTTCCACTGCAGGGGGCGGATGGCCCGGTCCTCAATGTGTACAACTGGTTTGAGTACATTGCGCCCGATACCATCGCCAATTTTGAGAAAGAGACGGGGATCCGGGTCAATTACACCACGTTTGATTCCATGGAGCTGGTTGAAACCAAGCTGCTGACCGGCCAATCCGGGTACGACCTGGTGATGCTGGCCGGGGGCAATCTGGAAAAGGTGTATCCCACCGGTGCCCTGGCGCCCATCCAGCGGGAGCGCCTTGGCAACTATGCCAACCTCGACCCGCAGATCCTGTCAGCCCTGTCGGCGCACGATCCGGCCAACCGCTATGGCGTCCCCTATACCTGGGGCACTACGGGTCTGGCCTATGAACGCTCTGCGTTGGCGTCCCGTCTGCCCGAGGTGGCAACCGACGACCTGGCACTGTTGTTGGATCCACAATACGCCAGCGTGTTGGCGGAGTGCGGTATCGCCATCATCGACGCCCCGGAGGAGGTGCTGGGGATTGTCCTCAACTACCTGGGGGAAGACCCTTACACTGACGACCCGGCGGTCCTCAAGCGGGCCGAAGCAACCCTGATGGCGATACGCCCCTATATCACTCATATGAGTACCGGCCAGATCATCGATGATTTGGCCAATGGCAATATTTGTCTGGCGTTGACCTGGAGCGGAGAAGCCGCGCTGGCCTCGGTACGGGCCGAGGAGGTGGGAAAAGGGGTGGAAGTGGTTTTCGAAGTGCCGCGCCAGGGCTCGGTAATCTGGTTTGACTCCATGGTGATCCCCAAAGATGCAACCCACCCGGAGTTGGCACACCGCTTTATCGACTACATCCTGAAGCCCCAGGTGATCGCGGACATCACCAACAGCATGTACTTCGCCAACGGCAACCGCGCGGCCCGGGTCCACGTTGACCCGCAAATCCTGAACGACCCCGGGATTTATCCTCCTGAGGCACTGATGGAGCGGCTGTTTGCAGCCAAGGCGTTGGGCGTATCTCAGACCCGTGACCGAAACCGCCTGTGGCGAAACTTTAAAAAGGGCTGAACGCCCACCAAGCGATAGGCCATCAATGCCCCGGATTGTCCGGGGCATTTTTTTGGGTACAAAAAAGCCCGCCATAAAGGCGGGCGAACTACGACATAGACACGTGATGAAAAAGGTTAGAGCTCAATCCAGGTGCTCTTGAGTTCCGTGTACTTCTCCATGGCGTGAAGGGATTTGTCACGGCCATTACCGGATTGCTTGTAGCCACCGAACGGCATGGTCATGTCGCCGCCGTCCCAGTTGTTGACGAACACGGTGCCGGCACGCAATGCGCGGCTGCCTCTGATGGCATTCTTGATGCTGCTGGTCCACAGACCCGCCGCCAGACCGTACTCACTGTCGTTGGCAATCTGGATCGCTTCATCCAGACCATCAAACCCGATCACGGAAAGCACCGGACCGAAGATCTCTTCGCGGGCCAGGGTGTGCTCCGGGGTCATGTCCGCCAGGATGGTGGGCGGGATAAACAACCCGGGACCTTCCTGCTTCGGCACACCACCGGCCAGCAGGGTCGCGCCCTCTGACAGGCCCAAATCGATGTATTTGCAGACCCGGTCAAACTGCAACTGGTCCACCATGGCGCCCATGGGAGTACTCGGATCGAGAGGATCGGCTGGCTGCCACTTGTTCAGCTCTGCGACCAGCTTGGGCAGGAATTGGTCTTTGATGGCGTTGTCCACCAGCAGGCGGGAGCCCGCTGTGCAGACTTCGCCCTGGTTGTAGCAGATGGCCGCAGCCGCAGTAGCCGCTGCTTTATCCAGGTCGTCACAGTCGGCGCACACGATGTGAGCGCTCTTGCCACCGCACTCCATAAAGGCGCGCTTCATATTGCTCTTACCGGCACACTCCAACAGATGTTTGCCGACGGCAGTGGAGCCGGTGAAGGTGATGCAGTCGATGTCCATATGCATCGCCAGCGCTTCCCCAACGGTGTGGCCGTAACCGGGCAGCACATTCAGCACACCATCGGGTAGCCCGGCCTGTTTGGCCAGTTCCGCCAGTTTCAGAGCGGACAGCGGCGACTTTTCAGACGGCTTGAGAATGATGGAGTTACCGGTAGCCAGGGCCGGGCCCAGTTTCCAGGCGGCCATCACCAGTGGGAAGTTCCAAGGCACCACGGCCGCGACCACACCCAATGGCTCGCGGGTGATCAACGCCAGTGCACCGTCACCCACCGGCGCCACTTCGTCATAAAGCTTGTCGATCGCTTCGGCATGCCAGGAGATGGCCCGGGCGGTGGCGGGGGCATCGTAACCCAGGGCATCGCCAATCGGCTTGCCCATGTCCAAGGACTCCAGCAGTGCCAGTTCATCCCGGTGCTCGGCGATCAGTTCCGCGAAGCGCAACAGCACCGCTTTGCGTTGGGCCGGTGCCTGACCCGCCCAGCGGCGGTCATTGAATGCCGTGCGTGCGGCGGCGACCGCCAGGTCAGCATCCGCCTTGTCGCAACTGGCCACTTTGGCCAGCACTTCACCGGTGGCGGGATTGATGGTATCGAAGGTGTCGCCGCTCTGGGCGTCGACAAAGCGGCCATCAATAAAGGCCTGGGTGACCAGGGATAGGGACTGGGCACGGTCGTGCCAGTGTGTAGCGTCCGTCATGATTAGGGGCTCCATGCCTGCGGGCTGAAAGTTTAAACATATTAAACATTGAGCCCCTAATCAACGGATGTGAATAATAAAATAAACGCGAAGTCAGAATGTCGCTGGCGTATTGGCGGAAACCAGCACCACAGGAACATCGCCAATCACACGAAATCGGTGGGGTCGCTGGCTTGAGAAATAGTAGCCATCGCCCGGGCCCAACTCGCTGATCTCCTCGCCGACGGTGAGTTCCAGCAGGCCCGAGATCACCACACCACACTCTTCGCCATCGTGGGTCAGCATCTCTTCACCGGTGTCGCTGCCAGGGGGCATGGTTTCGTGCAGCATACCGATAGCGCGCTCCCGAATCGAATGGCCTACCAGCTTGTACTGGATTGGGCCGGAGCCGATGTTGGGCATATCTTCAGCGCGAAACACCACCTGAGTGGGTTGCCGCTCTTCGTTATCAAAAAAGTTGGTGAGGGAGATTGGGATGCCTTCCAGGATCTTCTTTAGTGAGGCCACAGAAGGACTGACACTGTTTTTTTCGACCTGGGAGATGAACCCGTTGGTCACGCCGGTTCGTTTAGCCAGCTCTCGCTGGGACAGCCCGGCCTGAGTGCGCAATTGCCGTAACCGATTTCCGATGTCCATCGTCAGTGTGTTGCCTCCTGGTTAAAATTCGCCCTTGGCAGACGAAAGTGTTTAGTATTATCCTGCGATTTGTTAAGTATCATATAACGAGCGGCGGATAATGAAAACCGCTCAGACCAAGACGCCGGACGCGTCTTTTTATTGGTCACAGGTGTTTAGTATTTTGCTAACCAATGTCAGTAAGTTAAACGTCTCAGGAGGAGCCATGGCACAGGACACTCAACGACAGGGAACCGATCCGGGTGCGTTGGCCCCGTTTTGGATGCCCTTTACCGCGAATAAGCAGTTTAAGGCCAGCCCCCGTTTGCTGAAGTCAGCAAAGGGGATGTACTACCAGAGTGTGGATGACCGTCCCATCCTGGATGGCACGGCAGGCCTGTGGTGCTGCAACGCGGGTCATGGTCGCAGCAAGATTACTGAAGCGGTTCGTCATCAGATTGAGGAACTGGACTTCGCCCCGACCTTTCAGATGGGCCACCCTCTGCCGTTCGAGTTTGCCCGTCGCCTGGCGGAGCTGACGCCGGATGGTCTGGACCGGGTGTTCTTCACCAACTCTGGCTCCGAGTCCGCAGACACCGCGCTGAAAATCGCCCTGCAATACCATCGTATGCGTGGAGAGGGGCAGCGCACCCGCTTTATCGGCCGGGAAAAGGGGTATCACGGTGTGGGCTTTGGCGGCATCTCCGTCGGCGGTTTGGGCAACAACCGTAAAGGGTTTGGCCCTCTGTTGACCGGCGTTGACCACCTGCCGCACACCCTGAACATTGAGCGCAACGCCTTTACCCGTGGCCTCCCTGAGCCGGACATGAGTCTGGCAGATCGTCTGGAGGAACTGGTGGCTCTGCACGGCGCGGACACCATCGCCGCGGTGATCGTGGAGCCGATGGCAGGCAGTGCTGGCGTCATTCTTCCGCCTAAGGGCTATCTGAAGCGCCTGCGGGAGATCTGTACCCGCCACGGCATCCTGCTGATCTTTGATGAAGTGATCACCGGCTTTGGTCGTCTGGGCAGCCCGTTTGCCGCCCAGGAGTTTGACGTGGTTCCGGATATCCTGACCAGCGCCAAGGGCCTGACCAACGGTGCCATCCCGATGGGCGCCGTGTTTGTTCAGAACGCCATCTATGACCAGTTTATGGAGTCCGGCGGTCCGGCCATTGAACTGTTCCACGGCTACACCTACTCGGGTCACCCGGTCGCGGCAGCGGCGGGCCTCGCCACCCTGGACGTTTATCAATCTGAAGGATTGCTGACCCGTGCCTCCGAACTGGCGGGTTACTGGGAGGAGTCGCTGCACAGCCTTAAGGTACTCAATAACGTCATCGACATCCGTAACTACGGCCTGGTCGGGGCGATTGAGCTGAGCTCCCGTGACGGTGCCCCCGGCAGTCGCGCGTTTGAGGTGTTTACCAAGGCCTTCGAGATGGGCGCCCTTGTCCGTGTGACCGGCGATGTCATTGCCCTCTCTCCACCGCTCATCATTGAGCGGGAACAGATTGACCAGCTTATTCGCATTGTGGCGGACGCCATCAGTGCCACCCAATAACAGGAGCAGTAACGTGCAAAGGATCGATAATTTTGTTGCAGGCAAATTGGCCGCCAGTGCCAGCGGGCGATTTGCCACCGTTCATAACCCGGCAACCGGCGAAGCGATCGCCGAAGTGGGGCTTTCCACCACTGCTGAGGTGAACGATGTGGTAGCCGTTGCTAAGGCGGCGCAGGCGGATTGGGCGGCGGTTACGCCGTTGAACCGGGCCCGGGTTCTGTTCCGCTTCAAAGCGCTGATGGACCAGCATAAAGATGAACTGGCAGCACTGATCACCACCGAACACGGCAAAATCTACTCCGACGCTCATGGTGAGCTGATCCGGGGCCTGGAGGTGGTGGAATTCGCCTGTGGGATCCCGCATCTGATTAAGGGTGAGCACAGCCAGAACCTGGGCACCGCGGTGGACAGCTTCTCCGTGATGCAGCCGGTTGGCGTGTGCGCGGGCATTACTCCCTTTAACTTCCCCGCCATGGTGGCGTTGTGGATGTTCCCCATCGCACTGGCGTGCGGCAACAGCTTTATCCTGAAGCCCTCTGAGAAAGATCCGAGCCTCTCCCTGCGTATGGCGGAACTGCTCAAGGAAGCGGGACTGCCGGATGGCGTCTTTAACGTGGTTCAGGGCGACAAGGAGTCGGTAGACGCGCTGATCACCCATTCCGATGTGGCGGCAGTCAGCTTTGTGGGCTCCACCCCCATCGCCGAATACATCTACAGTACCGCCAACGCCCACGGCAAGCGGGTGCAGGCACTGGGTGGGGCCAAGAACCACCTGCTGGTGATGCCCGATGCCGACCTGGAAGGCGTATCCGGTGCCCTGATGGGCGCCGCCTACGGTGCGGCGGGTGAGCGCTGCATGGCGATCTCCGTTGCCGTCGTGGTAGGCGATGAAGCGGCAGACCGTCTGGTGGCGTCACTGAAGCCCCGGGTTGAGGCGCTGCGTGTGGGGCCGGGACTGGCGGCACTGGAAGGTCAGGGGCCGGAGAACGAGATGGGCCCGGTGATCAGCAAGGTGCATCGCGACAGCATCATCGGCTACATCGACAGCGGCGTGGAAGCTGGCGCCGAACTGGTGGTGGATGGCCGCACTCTGGCAGGCCAGGGGCCAGGCTACTTCCTGGGGGGCACTCTGTTCGACAAAGTAACCCCTGAGATGCGCATCTACCGCGAGGAGATTTTTGGACCGGTGCTGGCGGTGGTGCGTGTGCCGGATTATGAAACCGGCTTGAAGCTTATCAACGACCATGAGTATGGTAACGGAACGGCGATCTTCACCCAGAGCGGTGAGATTGCCCGGGACTTTGGTCACCGGGTTCAGGTCGGAATGGTGGGCGTGAATGTGCCGATCCCCGTTCCGATGGCGTTCCACAGCTTCGGTGGCTGGAAACGCTCGGTGTTTGGTCCTCTGAACATGCATGGCCCGGATGGGGTGCGCTTCTACACCAAGATGAAGACCATCACCGCCCGCTGGCCGAAGACGGAAGGGGCAGAGTTTGTGATGCCCACCATGAAGTAAGGGTGACAAGGATGGTGATAGGGATCCTGGATTGCGACAAGGTGGATCCAGCGCTGGCAGTGGATTACGGCCAGTATGGCGACATGTTTGAGGCAGGGTTTAACCGGGTCAGTCCCGGTACCCAGTGCCGCATCTATGACGCCCAGGCGGATTCACTGCCGTCGGTCGATGAGTGCGATGGCTGGGTGATCTCAGGCAGTCGCCACAGCGCCTATGAGCCGCTGGATTGGATCGAGCGTCTGGGTGAGTGGACCCGAGTGGCGTTTGCCGCCCAGGTTCCCGTGGCGGGGATCTGCTTTGGTCACCAGTTGCTGGCCCAAGCCTTGGGCGGCGAGGTACGGAAAGCGGAACAGGGTTGGGGTATGGGCCCCTACGATACGGAAGTGGTGCTTCAGGCGCCCTGGATGCAGGGGGCGGAGCCGACACTGCGTCTGCTCTCCTCGCACCAGGACCAGGTGATGGTTTTGCCTCCCGATGCGGAACTGCTGGCCACCAGCGCCTTCTGCCCCAACTACAGTTTTGCGATTGGGGATCGGGTCTTTACCGTTCAGGGGCATCCGGAGTTTCTGATTGGATACAACCGGGCTCTGGCGGAGAAGCGACGGGAGCAGATCGGCGAGGCTGTGTATCAGCAGGCGATCGCCGGATTTGATCACCCGGTGGATTCTGACCGGTTCCTGAGCTGGATCCTGAACTTTATCCGTCAGTCGCGCTAATGCCCTGACGGCAGAAAAAACGCCCCGAAACGGGGCGTTTTTTTATGGGTGTTCCGGACTGTCTGTGACCGGTTCAAACACGGTTCTGCAGTGGTGACTTTTCAGCAGGTAGAGGCCGGTCCAGAAACTCAGCATCAGCATCAGGGCAGGGGCCCAGTGGAAAGCGCCATGGCTGAGGTAGATTGCTTTGATCTGCAATACGAGATGGGCACTCCAGCTAGCCAGCAGCAGGGGGCGTCCCCACTGCCACAGCCGGGCTGCGGCGCCGCCTTTGTGACGCTGACTTTGTGCCCACAAAAGTGCCAGGGCGGGCAGCCCCAGCAGCAGACCAAGATAGAAATCCTGACGGTCGGGGTAGAACAGCCCCATCAGGTCAGCGCCATGTTGACGACTGGCGGCGCTGAGCAGAAACAACAGCCAGGTTTTGGCACAGAACAGGAGCACCAGTATCAGCCAGGGGCCGGGCTTGAGCAGACCATAGCGGTCAAAATCGTCGAAGGTGTACTGGCCCATGGTTTGCTCTCGTTAATAAGGGGATGCTAACCAGATGGGGGGGCGGAAGCCGGTTTTCAACCCAGCGGTTGATAAGCTCGCACTTTCACCGTCAGCCAGTGTACCCCAAGGCGGGTGGCTTCAAGCTGCACCATCAGGCCATCCAGTTCAGGCGCAAACCAGAAGGTGGCCACCCGGGCTTCATTGGGGTGGTCCTGAACGAACTTGTGGGTCAGTAGCGGGCCCAGTTTAGTATCGAGGGTTTCCGTGCCCTGGTATTCGAACAGGTATTCCCGGGTCTCATCGCCCCAGGTGTAGGAGAGTTGAACGTCCTCCCGGGCCTGACTCAGGATCCGGAGCATCTGCGCGGGCTCCCACTGAGCTCGCGGGAACTCCTCGGTATCCGGCAGGGTTTCGCCGTTGAGCGTGACGGTATAGCGTCCGCTTGAGTTCAGGCCGCCATCAAGGAACCGGTGAGAAAACCAGCCATCAAATTCGGTTTGATAGGGGCCGGGAACCAGCGTGTCGTCCTGCATGCCAAAACGGCTTTCGTGGTCAATATGCTGACCGATCACGCAGATTTTGCCACTGGCCTGGTAGCGGTATTCGCCGTCCGGCTCGGCTTCAAGGCGCAACTTCCCCTTTCCACAGGGCAGACCGGTGGTGTAAGCCTGGTAACGGGCTTCAAAAGGCACCGGCGAAGCGATGGCTAAAGCGGGCAGCAGGGACAGTAACAACAGGGCTCGGGTCATCAGGGGCTCCAAATGGCGGGCCATAAGACTACTGTCACTGAGCGCGTTCGCCAAGGAATTTAGTCGGAGCGGGGGTGGAGTTTCAGGTGACTCAGCGCGTTGTTGAGCGCCTCCCTGGCGTCCTGGATCATCGCTTCCAACTCGGCACTGGAGGTGTAGCCCGCCATGTCCACCGGGTATCGGATGTAACGTGCCGGAAGTTGGTTGAGGGCCAAGCAGGTGAGGTCAGTCAGTTGGTCTTCACTGAGCTCGAGGTGCAGGTCCTTCTCGAGAATGGCCTGACGGATAAGGGTTTCGTTGTAGTTTCGAATGTCCAGTTCCATGGCGCCCCCCTGGCTAGATAAACTCCGATGCGGCTAAGAACAGCTGTTGATGGCGCGGGATAAGATCCCCGTGACATTTAGCATACCCTCCGCCAATCACTGCCGCCACCGGGATCCCTCTGTCCATGGCGGCACTCATAACCGCATGATCCCGTTGAAACAGTCCCGCATCGCTCAGCTCGAGATAGCCCAGTGCATCGTCGCGGTGAACATCCACGCCAGCGTCATACAGAATCAGGTCTGGTTGGTAGAGGTTAAGCAGCCAGGGCAACAACTCGTTGAGTGTGGCCAGGTATTGCACGTCATCTACGCCGTTGTCGAGCGGGATGTCGATGTGGGAGTGGGCTTTCCGAGCGGGGAAGTTGCGTTCGCAATGGAGCGAACAGGTGATGATTTCCGGATCATCCTGACACAGTGTTGCCGTACCGTCGCCCTGATGCACATCGCAATCCAGGATCAGTATTCGGCTGAGTTGCTGCTGAGCCATCATCAGACGGGCAGCGAGAACCAGATCGTTAAAGACACAGAAGCCACTGCCAAAGTCGCGGTGGGCGTGATGGTAGCCCCCGGAAAGATGGCAAGCCACGCCGTGCTCCAGCGCCAACTCTGCGGTGCGCACCGTGCCGCCACAGGCGGTCAGTGTGCGCTGCACCAGCGGAGCACTCCAGGGAAAGCCCAGCCGTCGCTGTGCCTTTGGATCCAGCGTGCCTTCTGCAAACCGGCGCACGTAATCCGGGCAGTGCACCTGGGCAACCTGATCCAGAGTCAGAGGCTCGGGCTGATGGATGGCGTCGGGGTGCAAAACGCCTTCACGCAGCAGGTGCTCATAGAGCAGCCGATACTTGTGGATAGGGAAGCGATGGTTATCCGGCAGAGGCAGTGCCGAATAGATGGGGTGATAGACGGCTTGTAGCATAAATTCGGGCCGCCTTTGGGGCGGCCCGGAACGGTTTACAGCTGCTGGACGGCCCAGCTCATAAAGGCCTTGCGGGTGGCGTCGTCCGCCTGTTCCCACCAGTACTTGAGCATCTCTTCTGCGCGATCGTCACCCTGAGCCGGAGCCGGCTTGATCTCCTTGGGTGCGCTGCTGACGGCAGCGGCGGCAGAGGCGCTGGCGGTAGCGGCCAGAGCGGCTTCTTCGGGGCTGGGCGCCTTGGGCTCTTCACCCAGCAGTTTGTCGACGAAACTGGCTTCATCAGACTGGGTTTGCTGCAGTGAGAACTGCGCGGCTGCACCATTGTTGGCGGTGATCACGACCTTAGGGGCCTCGGCGTAGGCTTCAGCGGTGCTGATGTCCACGATGCGGCGATCCGCTTTGAGGACATAGTCCACCCCTTGCTCCACCTGCAGGGTGATCACAAACGGGGAGGAGGAGATTCGGCGGTGTCCGTCACCCACGCTCTCCGGAACCAGATCTTTGTACTGCAGGGCAATCTTGCGCTGTCCCGGGGTGAGGTCCAATTCATCCTTGTGGCTGAACAGAGAAGTGGACACCTTGGTGCCATCCAGGGCCACAAACTGAAACTCCATGGGAATGGTCAGGCTTTCCGCCCAGGTAACAGGGGCTGCCAGCAGGGCAAGGCTCAATGCCATAGCCTTTTTCATTGGGTTCTCCTTTAGAACGATCGGCGTCCGGGCTTTTCCAGTTGCGCGATGCGCTGCTCGATAAAGGTCATTGCCTGATGACAACGGCCCAGTCGTTTCTGGGTAGCCAGGATCTCATTCTGCAGTGTGATTTTCTCCGCGCCCTGATGCAAGTCCAGTTTCTGCCCCAGTTCACGGATTTTTTGCTCCAGTCGCATTGCCCAGTTCTGGTGCTTGCGAAGCTCGTCATACAACTGATGGCTCGAGCGCATAACGGAGCGGGCAATCCAGTGATATTCGTTCTCTGTCTTGCTGCTGCGGCGCCGGGCTCCGGCCAAAGCGCTGGTCTGGTGGCCCCGTCTCATTACGGCGGTGTTGGCCAGGGCCTGAGCCAGAGCCGAAAATCGGTTGGCAAAGCGCTGACAAACCAGCTCAACCGCTTCCGGGCGGGCGCCCAACTGCTCAAGTTGGGCGATCTGATCGAGGTCTTTTCTCAGCACACTTAAGCAGCCACTCAGGCTGGCTCCCTGATGCTCAAACAGCTGGTCATGGAAGGCGCTCTGGTTGGCCAGCCACTTCTTGTCGGCGGCGGTCAGAGAGGCGTCATGCTCACGTACCTGCGCTTCCAGGCGGGCCAACTGCGCTTCAAGTCGCTGAAACAGTGGGCTGCTCATAGCCAGGCCTTCCAGGCAAGGTTCGCGGCAATGACCATCACCATGGTGATGAACACCGGGCGAATAAACCGGCCGCCAAAGCGGATGGCGGAGTGAGCGCCAATCCAGGCTCCCGCCATCAGGGACAGCCCCATGGCGATGCCGATGCCGAACTGCACGTGTCCCAGACCGATAAAAAATCCCAGGGAGGTGGCGTTGCTGACGAAGTTCATGCTTCTGGCCAGGCCGGAGGAGAGCAGGATATTCATCTTGTACAACACCATGGAGGAGGCGGTCCAGAATGCGCCTGTGCCCGGCCCGGCAAAGCCATCGTAGAAGCCGATGGTCAAGCCCTGACTCCACTGTCGGCGGTGAATCGAGGGGGTCGGTTCCGGCAACTGGTGCTGCTCCTCTTTAGGAGGCTTGCTCAGCAGTGAATGAACGGCGATGGCCAGGATCAGCAGGGGCAGTGCCCGTTCCAGCCAGCTTACGCTGATGGCATCGACTGCCAGGGTGCCAACGGCGGCACCAATAAAGGTGCCCCAAAAGGCGCGCTGCCAAAATCGGGGATCGAACAGCTTCTTCCGGTAGAAGGTCCAACTGGCGGTGGCGGAGCCAAAGGTGGCGGCCAGCTTATTGGTGCCCAGTGCCAGATGTGGCGGCAGGCCAGCCGTCAGCAGCGCGGGGATGGTCAGCAGGCCACCGCCTCCGGCGATGGCGTCGACAAAGCCAGCGACAAAAGCAACGGCGGCCAACATGGCCATCAGGTTAAGATCCAGAGCCAGCTCCAAGCAGGGTTCTCCTTAAGTCCGCCTCAGTATTCGATATGGCGGCGATAGGGGGGCAGCGAATTCAGCAGGGACGTGCCGTACTGCTTGCTGACAAGTCGTCGGTCGAGGATGGTGATCCTGCCATAATCCTGCTCATTGCGCAGCAAACGTCCGCAGGCCTGCACCAGCTTTTTGGCCGCGTCCGGGACCGCCAACTGCAGGAAAGGGTTACCGCCTTTGGCCTTGATGTACTCAGCGTGGGCCTGGTCAACCGGCGAAGTGGGGACGGCAAACGGTACCCGGGTGATGATCAGGTTGGTCAGGTAATCTCCCGGCAGATCCAGACCCTCTGAGAAGCTGCCGGTACCGAACAAAATAGAGGGTTTGCCAGCGTCGATGCGGGCTTTGTGCTCCCGGATCAGGTCCTGTCTCGGCGACTCCCCCTGCACCAGGATCGGTAATCGCTTAAACCGGCGCAGCGCATCGGCCACCGACTCCATCTGGCGGTAGGAGGTGAACAGCACGAGGCTGGCGGATTCCTCCTCCAGCAGGGTGGGGATCAGCTTGTTAAGCACTTCCGAGAAGCGGTCATGGTTCGGTTCCACCTCCACCTTGGGCAGGAACAGCGTGGCGTTGTCCTGATAATTGAAGGGGGAGGGCAGGTTGATGTAGCGAGTGCCATCGTCCGCCCGCAGCCCCACCTGGTGCCGATAGTGGTCGAAGTTGCCAAGCGCCATCAGGGTGGCAGACAGCAGGGCGACACCGGCAGCCTTGCTCCACAGCATCTCCTCGAGCATAAAGCCGATCTCGATAGGGGAGGCGCTGAACAGGTGGTCGTCCCGATTGCCGTCTAACTTGTCGATCCAGCGGGCCTGGGGAGCCCCTTTCTCCGGCACTGGCTTGGCCAGCATCTGCCAGAGGTTGTCCTGGTTCTCGAGTCGCTGCATGGCGAAGCCGAGATCCGCCACTAAGGGCTCGGCCTTATGGCCTTTGATCTCCCCATCTTTGATCGCTTCCATCAGCATCTGCTGCAGCTTGTTCAGCCGCTTGATGGCGCCGCGGCTGGCCCCACCGAGGCTCTCTGCCAGAGTGACCAGCACCGGCGGCAGAACGCCACCGGCAAAGCGATGGCGGCGCTCTTCATTGTCAAACAGGAAGGGGTTGTTGTCGCAGAACGCCTGCAACTGTCCCAACTGCTCACTGAGTACACCGACATCTTCGGACAGCTCGGAAGCGGTAATGGCGGCTTTGTCGCTGGCCAGCTCACGGGCGAGTTTGTGCGCCAGCTTTTCCAGCTTGCCCAACGCATCGATGGAGCCCTTTACCGTGGCGCTGGCGGCGGAAAAGTCTCGGGCCACCTGAGGCAGGTGATGGGCTTCGTCGAGCACGTAATACATGCTGTCCGGGTCCGGCAGAATTTTGCCACCGCCCAGTTCCAGATCGGCCAGCAGTAGACTGTGGTTGATGATCAGCACATCCCAACTGTCCATCTTTTCCCGGCTTTTGTGGAAGGGGCAGTCTCTGTGTGCGGTCAGTTGCCGGTTGCAACTGTGCTTATCGGAAGCAATTTGCGACCACAGAAAGTCCGATACCGGCTCCGGTACGGAATCCAGCTCACCGTCCCATTTGCCCTCGTGATAGGCCTGATGCAGACGCTTCAGCAGTGCCACATCGCCATCGGCGGGTTTGGTCTCCCACAGTGCCTCCTGGGCATCAGGCACTTCACCTGCGAGCAGTTCCAGTTTGGACAAGCAGACGTAACGCTGGCGCCCTTTGGCCAGGCCAAAGCGGAAGTTGAGGCCGCTGTGGCGCTGCAGCAGGGGTAAGTCCTTATTCACCAGCTGCTCCTGAAGAGCAACGGTGGCGGTGGAGATACAGAGTTTTTTGCCCTGGGCCAGTGCCAATGGCAGGGCGCCTAGGGCGTACGCCAGCGACTTACCGGTGCCGGTGCCCGCCTGGACGACAATGATGCGTCGGTCTTTCTGGTAGCTGCCTGACAGGGTTTTGGCGATCTCCGCCACCAGATAGTTCTGCTCTTTCCGTCGGACAAAATTGGGGATCGCCTCGGCCAGATTGTTGTAAGCCGTACGGGTGGCTTTTTTGACTTTGTCGCTGAGCATTGGAGGGCGGGATCCCTAACCGAGAAAATGGCTGTATAGAATACCAGTGTTTTTTGAGGAGTGCGCTCAGAAAGTCGCAAAGGAAGAGAGCGGGCCGACCCGGGTCGGCCCGCAAGGTCTTACAGGGAGATGAAGATCCCCGCCAGACAGGCGCTCATCAGGTTGGCCAGAGTGGCGGCCAGTACCGCTTTAACGCCCAGATCCGCCACGTCTTTGCGACGCTCTGGGGCCATCACGCCGATGGAACCCAACTGAATGGCGATGGAGCCGATGTTGGCGAACCCACACAGGGCAAAGGTCACGATCACCTGAGTGTGCTCAGAGAGTGCTGCTTTGGCTTTGGCAAACTCCATAAAGGCGACAAACTCGTTCAGCACCAGCTTCTGGCCGATGTAACTGCCCGCTTCCACCATCTCGTTGGCCGGGACGCCAATCGCCAGAGCGAAGGGGGCAAACAGGTAGCCAAGTACCACCTGGAAAGTCAGCTCTTCAATACCCACCAGATCGCCCAGCAGGGTCAGGCCCGCATTGGCCATGGCGATCACACTGACAAAGGCGATCAGCATGGTACCGATGGCGACCGCCACTTTGGTGCCGTTCATGGCGCCGGTTGCCAGGGCATCGATGGCGTTGGACTGCTCACTTTCCCCCAGTTCGATCGATTCCTGGTCCGCCTGCTGCTCCTGCTCGGGCACCAGAAGTTTGGCCATCATCAGGCCGCCGGGGGCGGCCATAAAGCTGGCGGCGATCAGGTACTTCAGTTCTACCCCCAGGCCGACGTAACCACCCAGAACACTGCCCGCCACAGAGGCCATGCCGCCGGTCATCACCGCAAACAGCTCTGAGCGGGTCATGTGGGGCAAAAAGGGCTTTACCAGCAGCGGGGATTCCCCCTGGGAGAGGAAGATGTTTGAGGTGGCCACCAGGGATTCTGCCTTGCTGGTGCCAAGCAGTCGTTGAATCGCGCCGCCAATCACCTTGATTACCCACTGCATCACGCCGAGGTAGTAGAGCAGGGAGATCAGGGCGCTGACGAAGATCACCAGTGGCAGGACACGAACGGCGAAGATAAAGCCGTTGCTGGCGAGGTCACCAAACAGGAAGCCGATGCCGACATCGGCGAAACTCAGCAGTCCGGCTACGCCATTACTGACGCTGCCCAGCAGATTTTGGCCGACGGAAGAGTAGAGCACCAGGGCGGCAAAACCCGATTGCAGTGCGAGGGCACCCAAAACGGTTCGCCAGTTGATGGCACGGCGGTTTTCAGACAGCGCCCAGGCGCAGGCGAGCAGGGCGGCCATACCGGCCAATCCAGTCAAAAGAGTCATTAATTTGTCCAGCAGAGAGTTTAGAGAGAAAGGGAGTTCGCGCTAAAGCGGAAGAGAGTAGGGGGGCGATGATCGCCGGGTCTCAGGGTGTCCTCTGCCAGGACGGGTTTGGAAGGGGTTCCAACTTGCATGTAAGCATCACCTTTTTAACAAGCACTAACGGTGAGCTGGTCCGGTCCTTAGGGTCGTTCACAATCCTTGGTGACGGCTTGTTCAAAAGTGACTGAGCAGGGCTCAAGTCGGACGCGCATTCTACTGAGTGGTGATTGCCAGGGCAAGGCCAAATCCCGGGCAATCGAGAGTTTTTCTGTGGGGCTGTACTCGAGTCGAGGGGTGCATGACAATGTCGCTATGACAACACCTCAAATCGTTCGCGGCTGGTTGTTAAGCCGGGAATATCGCCCAGGCTCCGGCGGCGCTGAACTGGTCTACTGGCTCTCTACGGATTCCGGCCCCCGCTGTCTGGTGGTGCCGGACCAGCCCTACCTGGGAATCATTCGTCAATCGGAACAAGCCCAGTGGGAAAGTTGGTTGGGACGGCGTTCGGGCTGGCGGATCGCGCCCACGGATGCACGGGATTTTTCCCTGAATCCGGTCAGCGCCCTCTATCTCTCCGACCAGCGCCTGTGGCAATCGGTGAAGTCCGAGGCGAAAAACCGGGGCTGGACCCTGCTGGAGTCGGACATCCGTCCCTGTGATCGTTACCTGATGGAGCGCTATCTCTGTGGTGCGCTGGAAGCCAAGGTAAGCGATAACCAGATGGTTGCTGCACGCCCCGCGCATCCTGAGCACGCGCCCAGTTTGGTTTCTCTGGACATTGAGTGCAGTCGCCACGGCGAGCTTTACTCCGTTGGCCTGTATGGTCAGGACACCCGGCGGGTGTTGATGGTGGGGCCGGATCAGGGCGGACCGGAGTATCTGCAGTACGTGGCGGATGAAGCGGAACTGCTTCGGGCGCTGCTGCACTGGTTCGAACAGGATGACCCAGACGTGATCATCGGCTGGTCGGTGATCGGTTTCGATCTCGCGTTGTTGCACAAGCGTGCCCAGCATCACGGCATTAAGTTCAGTCTGGGTCGGGATGGCAGTGAGCCGCGCTGGCACGAGCAGGCGGGGCCTGGGCGAGATTGCGCTATTGCCGGACGTGCAGTGCTGGATGGCATTGAGTGGCTCAAAGCGGCCTTTTACCACTTTGACAGTTATGCCCTGGATGCGGTTGCCCAGTCGCTGCTGGGAGAGGGCAAGGCCTGCGACGATGTCAAAGGGCGGCTGGCGGAGATTGAGCATAACTTCCGGCATGACAAGCCCGCTCTGGCTCACTACAACCTGAAGGATTGTGAGCTGGTCTGGCGCATCTTCGAGAAGACCCAACTGTTGCCCTTTGCCCTTGCCCGCAGCCAGATGACCGGTTTGGAGCTGGACCGGACCGGTGGCTCCGTCGCGGCATTCACGCACCGTTACCTGCCTCTTCTGCATCGGGCTGGGTTCGTGGCCCCCAATCTGGACACCCACTCCATCCCACCCAGTCCGGGGGGCTACGTGATGGACTCGATACCGGGCAAGTACCGCAATGTGCTGGTGCTGGATTTTAAGAGTCTTTACCCCTCCATCATTCGCTCATTCCTAATCGACCCGATGGGAATGGTTACCGGAATGGCAGAGACAGATCCGACTCAGGTGGTTGAGGGGTTCCGTGGTGCGATGTTTCATCGAACCCATCACCGTTTGCCAGCCATCATTGCGGAGTTGGCGCAGCAGCGGGAAACCGCCAAACGTGAAGGCAATGCGCCGCTGTCTCAGGCGATCAAGATCCTGATGAACTCGTTTTACGGTGTCCTGGGGGCCGCCGGCTGTCGTTTCCATGACCCGCGCCTGGCCTCCTCAATCACCTTACGGGGCCATGAGATCATGAAAACCACCCGAAGCTGGATTGAATCGGAGGGGTACCGGGTGATCTACGGCGACACGGATTCTACCTTTGTGCATATCGGTGACCATCGGGATTCGGAGGAGGCCGAGCGCATCGGTAAGGCGCTGGTGGCGATGGTCAACCGCCGTTGGCATGAGCAGTTGGCGGAGCAGGGACTCGACAGCGCATTGGAGCTGGAGTTTGAGACCCACTTTCACCACTTTTTCATGCCCACCATTCGGGGTTCCAGCGAAGGATCTAAAAAGCGGTATGTCGGCGCAGTGGAAGGGCCGGAAGGGCTGGATTTGACCTTTAAGGGGATGGAAACCGTCCGCAGTGACTGGACGCCGCTGGCGCGGGCTTTTCAAAAGGAGCTCTATCTCAGTTGGTTTCAGGGGAAGCCGGTGACCGGTTTAATCCGCCGCTGGATTGAGGAGACCCGTTCCGGAGAGCGGGATAGTGAACTGATCTACAGCAAACGGTTGCGCCGAGATCTGGATGGATATCAGGCGAATGCGCCTCACGTTCAGGCGGCCCGACTCGCAAACCAGTTACAAAGTGACAAGGTATACCGAAAAGGCAGTCGAATTCGCTATTTTATCGGCCAGGGTGGACCTTTCCCTGCTGGCCTTGGTCAATCCGCCATCGATTATGAGCACTATGTGGAGAAGCAGTTAAAGCCTGTGGCGGAACCGGTTCTCACTCTGTTGGGGCGAACCTTTGCGGAGTTGGATGGGGATCAGCTTGGATTGTTTTGAATGTTAAAAAATGGTGAAAAGTATGCCAAAAATGAGGGGTTTCGGAAGGAAAAATTGTGATAACTCGTAAGTAATGGTCAGTAATATTGCTCACTTCGCGAAAAGTGTGATCTTAATCTCTTTTGGCCCCACCTGCCCTTTGATACTGTCCTAGCCCGTCAGCGGACGAACTAAAAAGTTCCCATGGAATATATGGGGGACACCAAACGAATGAATGACGCTTGATTGGTTAGGCAAATCCATGAAAAAGACTCTGCTTGCTGCTGCTATCCCAGCACTGATGTTCGCCAACGGCGCTTCCGCTGTTGAACTGTATAACGACGGCGTAAACTCCGTATCTATGGGCGGTCACCTCACTGTAGAACTGACCGACAAGAGTGGTGACACCAAGTTGGATGCGAACTCCCCGCGCATCAACTTCTCCTTCAACCGCGACCTGGGCGAAGGTTTCAAGCTGGACAGCCGCATCGAAATGGGCATGAGCAACTTCGTGACCGGCGGTAACAGCTTCTCCACTCGTCTGGGCTACATCGGTGTTGGCCACGATGACTACGGTCGTCTGTCTGCTGGTAAGCAGTGGTCCGTATACTACGATGTAACCTCTGCGACCGATATGCCGATCGCTTGGGGTTCCGACTCCCTGTTCTCCTACGCCAACGGCACTGACGGTGGCAAACTGGGCCTGGGCCGTGCTGACCAATCCGTTCAGTACCGCAACGGTGTTTCCCTGGGCAACGCTGGCGACCTGAACTTCGGTGTTCAGTGGCAGGGCACCAGCGGCGAATACGATGATCGTATCTCCGCGTCTGCTACCTACGCGGTTGCTGGCATCAAGCTGGGCTACGCCTACAGCGGCGGTGACGTTGACTACACCAACTTGGGTCAAGGTGTTCAGGACGCCAACGTACACGCGTTCTCTGCTGCCTACGGTACCTACGGCAAAGGCCTGTACCTGGCCGGTGCTTACGCCATGTCCGAAAACCTGCAGCAGTCCGAGCTGGCTGGTAACGGTATCATCGCTGAAGAAGCGGATGGCTACGAAGCTCTGGCTGCCTACGGCCTGAACAATGGTCTGAACCTGTACGTTCTGTACCAGGGTGTTGAAGACACCACCAACGACCTGACCATTCAGGAGTACACCAACTTCGGTGCTGAGTACAAACTGACCTCCAACACCGTTGTATACGGTGCTTACAAAGTGGACCACGGTTCCGACATCAAGGACACCGACAACGCGTTCGCTGTAGGTCTGCGTATCTTCCTGTAATAGGACGCGCCTCCTGAAGAAAGCCACCGCCTCTGCGGTGGCTTTTTTGTTTTTGCTTCCCCTCGCCCGTTCGCTCTTGTGGTGAACTAGACTCTGGTGCATCTCCTTCTCAACCCTCAGGGGAAAGATATGCGTCAGATTTTTCTCATGATTGGCTTGGCTGCAGCGGCACCCGCTTCTGCCATCTCTCTCTACGATGACAACCTCAATCGCTTCTCTGTTGGCGGCCACCTCGGTTTCAATCTGGTCCAGGTCAATGGGGATACCGAACTGCTCGACTCCTCCACACGCATCCGCTTTCTCTATGAGCGCTCGATTTCCCGGGAGTGGAACGCCGAAGCCTTGATGGAGTGGGGATTCAACGCGATGGATTCCGGCAGTCAACTGACGCTGAACGGTGACTCGTTACAGGCAGCCCGGGAGGGAGACTTTCTCTTTAACCGCCTGGGTTTTCTGGCCTTTGAACACGACACCTACGGCCGTTTTTCAGCTGGCAAGCAGTGGTCCGTTTACTACGATGTCGCCTCGATTACCGATAACTTCATCATGACTGGGGGCCTGGCATCGGGCACCTACAACTTTGGCTCGGATGGGGGGCTATCTGGCACCGGGCGAGCGGACAGTGCACTGCAGTACCGCAATGAGTTTGGTGGATTGTCTCTGGGCCTTCAGTACCAGGCCCGTACCAAGGGTGAGGTGGGGATCGTTCCGCCGGAAGAGTGCATCGTTGATGACCCGCCACCGGAGTGCGCCGTATTTGACGATGTCGATATTGAGTATGACGACAGCTACGGCGCGTCGCTTCGCTACCGATGGCAAGAACTGATGGTGGGCGTGGGGTATAACCGGGGCGACTTCGACTCGACGTTCCGGCGGGAGAGGGTTGCGAAGCTCAAAGATGAGGCCCTTATCCTGGGAGCCAGTTACGGAACGCTCTACCAGCCGGGGCTATACCTGGCAGCCAACTATGCGGAAACGGAAAATCACGAGGTGGACAACCGTAACCGGGTATTCAACGCCAGGGGCTACGAGGTGATGCTGAACTGGACCTTCGCCAACAATCTCACTCTGGTTTCGGGGCTGAACTGGCTTGAGTCGGATGATTCAAGCTACGAAGAAGTTAACGGAATGTATCGGAAACGCCTCTATGTACTGGGCGCCCATTACGAGTGGGGCACCCAGTTGAGACTCTACTTCGAAGCCAAGCTGGATGACAGTGAGTTTGGTTTCGACGCTTTGGGTGAAGAGGATCTGTACGGAATCGGAGCAAGATTCTTCTTCTAGTACTGCCATCTCTCGTTTGGGCCAAACAATCATCTTCCCTATCGTTGCGAGACGGTAGGACTGATGCGTTGTGGGGGACCCCATTTGTATACAAAAGTTCCGATTTGATGTGACCTTAATGTAAATAAAGGGTTGATTAGGTGTTTTTATTCTGATTACATCAGTGCTGACAGATTGGGCTGAGCCCGCTATCACCTCCTTCTCAGGGAAGCAGTCGGGGAGGCAGGAAAAACAATAAACACACTGATGTGTCCAGGGAGAAAACACATGCATAACAACAGCGTTGTGTCTAAAGCTGTTCGCTTTGCACTGATTGCTGGCGCTACCACTGCAGCTTGGACTGCTCCGGTAGCGGTTGCCGCAGAAGGTGATGAAGTAGAACGTATTGAAGTTACCGGTTCTCGTATTACCCGTACCGATCTCGAAACCGCGTCACCGATCACCACCATCACTGCCGAGGACATCAATGTCCAAGGTATTCAGGATGTAGGCCAGTTCCTGCAACAGAGCGCGGTAATGTCCGGCTCTCCGGCTATGACCACCACCAACAACGGTGGTAACGGCGGAACCTTCATCGAACTGCGTGGCCTGGGTTCTTCCCGTACTCTGGTTCTGGTTAACGGCCGTCGTCCGGTTAGCTCTGATTTCCAGACTATCCCCGCCTCTATGATTGAGCGCATCGACATCCTGAAAGATGGTGCCTCCGCCACCTACGGTGCTGACGCCGTTGCTGGTGTAGTGAACATCATCACTCGTAAAGACTTCGAAGGTGTTGAGATCAACGCTCAGTACAAAGGCGCTTTCGACGTTAGTGAGTACCAGGAAACCAGCTTGAGCATCGTAGCCGGTAAGGCTTTCGAGAGCGGTAACATCGTAGTAGGTGTTGACTACGTAGACATGGAGCCTGTGTATCAGGGCGATGTCGACAAAGTCGACTTCTTCCAGTACCCCTGGCAGGTTTGGGGTACCGCTGCTGAAGAGTCCTTCTGGAAGAATGGCCTGATCGGTACCGGCGACAATGCCAACGTTATCGAAGTAGGCTCTGGCTCTACTCCGTGTGGTAACTACTACCTGGCTGACGGTTCCCAGTGGACCAACGACACCTGTGACGGTGGCATTGCGGACATCGGTGATATGCGTCCGTTTGTTGGCGGTGGTCCGAACAACGACACCTACAACTACGCTCCGGTAAACTACATCCAGACTCCGTACCAGAAGCTCAACGTATTCGTTGAGGGTCGTTTCGATCTGAACGACACCACTTCCATGTACACCGAGACTCGCATCAACAAGCGTGAATCTCGTCAGGAACTGGCTGCCGTACCTTACGATACTCGCTTCGATCCCGGTTACTCCGGTCTGCTGCCTGACGGCACTCCGTTTAACGGCATCTCCGCTGATAACTACTACAACCCGTTCGGTGAAGACATCGTGCGTTCTCGCCGTCGTATGCTGGAAGGCGGTCGTAGCTTCGAGCAGGATGTACTGCGTTTCCAACAGGTTCTGGGTATCACCGGTGAGATCTCCGAAAGCTGGACTTATGACCTGAGCTACAACTACGGCTACAGCCAGATCACTGAGAACGACTTCGGTCAGCTGTATGGTCCGAACCTGGCCAAGGCCATGGGTCCCTCCTTTATGGATGATGCCGGCAACGTAGTTTGTGGCACTCCGGATGCCCCCATCGCTGACTGTGTGTCCCTGAACCTGTTCGGTGGCGCTGGCTCCGTGACCAAGGAGATGCTGGACTACATCACTGCACCTCTGGTTGATTCCAGCAACTACACCCTGCAGCAGATCACCGGCTACGTTTCCGGCGACCTGTTTGAACTGCCTGCTGGTGTTGTAGGCTCCTCCTTCGGTATCGAATACCGTAAAGAGGAAGCGGAAGCCCAGGTTGATTCCGGTAAGTTCATGGGTGAAGTAACCGGTAACAAGTCCAAGGGCACCAACGGTGAGTACGACGTAACCTCCTACTTTGCTGAATTCCGTGTTCCGCTGCTGGCTGACCTGCCGTTTGCTGAGCGCGTAGAAGTACCGGTAGGTCTGCGTTACGACGATTACAGCACCTTCGGTGGCGAGTTCACCTACCAGGCTGGTCTGGAGTGGAACGCCGGTTACGGTCTGTTGCTGCGTAGCACCTACGGCACCGTATTCCGCGCCCCTGGCATCGGCTCTCTGTATGGTCCGGGTGTTGACTCCTTCCCGTCTGCAACTGATCCGTGCCGTGCGTCCAACTGGGCCGCTCTGACTGCAGAGCAGCAAGGCTTCTGTATGGCCGATGGCGTACCGACTGGCGGTACCAACAACAACGATTCTCAGCAGCTGGCTTCCGCTGGTGGTAACCCGGATCTGCAGCCTGAAGAGGGTGATACCTTCACCATCGGTGTTGCATACTCTCCGGAGTTTGCTGAAGGTCTGGACTTTACCGTTGACTACTGGGCTGTTGAAATTGACGGCGTTATCTCCTCCATCGACGCCAAGGACAGCCTGAACGGTTGTTACCTGGGTGGTGTAGGTGAGCTGTGTCGAAACGTAGCTCGTGACGATGCCGGTGAAATCACTCGTGTTGATGAGCGTCTGACCAACCTGTCTCGCATGACTGCGAAGGGTATCGACTTCGATGCAAACTACCGCTTCGAAGCATTGCAGGGCGAATTCTCCTTCAACCTGCAGTGGACTCACTTCCTCGAGCGTGAGAATCAGACCTATAACGACGGTACGTTTACCTTCGAAATGGAAGACGTTACTGGTCGATTCGACAACGACACCAGCTATGCGGAAGATAAGATCAACTTTATCGCTCGCTACAGCTGGGAAGACCTCAACATTCAGTATGCAGCGAACTACATCTCCGGTCTGACTTACGAGGATCTGCTGTACTGGGGTACTACTCCGAATGATCCGAACAACCCGGATGCCGGTAACCACCAGTACAAAGTGGATTCCGTGATTTACCACGATATCACTGCAAACTACATGTTCCCGACTCAAACCAAACTGAGTGTTGGTATCACCAACTTTACTGATGAACTGCCTCCTTACATCGAGCCGGCATTCAACGGTAACACCGACGAGAGTACCTACCGCCTGTTCGGCCGCAGCTACTTTGTTCGTCTGACTCAGAAGTTCTGATAACTGCAGTTAAAAGCACCTAATAAAAAGACGCCTTCGGGCGTCTTTTTTTATTGCTTGTTTTATATAAGCGCTCTTATAGGAAAGGTCAGAGTGTTTTTGACTTGGTATCCAGCCCATATGCTAAATGTAGATAAGGATTGATAACAACAACTTCATCAACGATACGATGCATCCGGAAGGGGAAGTGTTTTGTTAAATTTTGTGGCGGTGCTGTTTTTGGTATTAATTCCGGGAGCATTGATGAAACATTCATTGCATTAAAGCGAGGGTGAAGGCCAGGCGAACCATTCGCCACGAACAATAAATCTAATGTTTGGTTAATTAATATTACATTGAATTAAATATTGTTGACTTTGAACCTTACCGCTAATCACCCTCTTTGTCTTGAATGGATTTGATTCGATATCTCGCCTAATTGTATCGGCATTGTTTCCTACTCCCTGGGCAATGTTGAATGGTGAGGTTGCTTTTGATTGCATCGTTAATCGTCGATTGGTTCCATTCAATCGAGTCTCCTTCTCAGGATTGTGGTCGGGAAGACTGAAAAGAATCAAAAACAAGTATTCAGGGAGAATACGATGCACAACAGTAATGTGATTTCAAAAGCGGTTCGTTTTGCGCTGATTGCCGGTGCGACTGCAGCCGCTTGGAATATGCCGATCGCCCAAGCGGCGGAAGGGGATGAGGTAGAGCGGATTGCGGTAACCGGTTCCCGCATTACACGGACTGACCTGGAAACTGCCGCACCGATTACCACCATTACGGCGGAAGATATCAATGTTCAAGGCATTCAGGACGTTGGCCAGTTTCTGCAACAGAGTGTCGTAATGTCCGGTTCTCCGGCTATGACCACAACGAACAATGGCGGGAATGGCGGGACATTCATTGAACTGCGTGGCCTGGGTTCCTCCCGTACTTTGGTATTGGTTAATGGCCGAAGACCCGTAAGCAGCGACTTCCAAAGTATTCCTGCTTCCATGATTGAACGAATCGATATTCTGAAAGATGGCGCCTCTGCCGTATATGGTGCTGATGCTGTTGCTGGGGTGGTTAACATCATCACTCGTAAAGATTTCGAAGGCGTAGAGATTAATGCTCAATACAAAGGTGCTTTTGATGTAGGTGAATATCAGGAAACCAGTTTCAGCATTGTCGCAGGTAAGGCATTCGAAAGCGGAAACTTTCTGGTTGGTGTTGATTACGTCGACATGAGTGCGGTTTATCAGGGGGATGTGGATAAGGTGGACTTCTTCCAGTACCCCTGGCAGGTCTGGGGAAAGGAAGCGGAACTGTCCTTCTGGCAGAATGGCCTGATTGGCCAGGGCAACAATGCTAACGTCATTGAAGTTGGGTCCGGCTCAACGCCTTGCGGTAACTACTATTTGTCCGATGGTTCCCAATGGACCAATGATACCTGTAACGGAGGTATAGCTACCCTCGGTGATATGCGTCCGTTTGTCGGTGGCGGCGCGAATAATGATACCTACAACTATGCGCCGGTTAACTATATTCAGACCCCATACCAAAAACTGAATGTATTCCTTGAAGGCGGCTTTGATCTAAACGACACCACCTCCATCTACAGTGAGACACGTATCAATAAGCGGGAATCTCGCCAGGAACTGGCAGCGGTGCCTTATGATACTCGCAATGATCCGGGTTACTCCGGTCAACTCCCTGATGGCACCCCCTTTAATGGAATCTCAAAGGATAACTACTACAACCCGTTTGGCGAAGACGTTGTTCGTTCCCGCCGCCGTATGTTGGAAGGGGGCCGTAGCTTTGAGCAGGATATACTGCGTTTCCAACAGGTACTGGGAATAAAAGGCGAGGTCTTTGAAACCTGGACCTATGATCTGAGTTACAACTACGGCTATAGCCAGAGCACTGACAACGACTTTGGTCAGTTGTTTGGTCCTAATCTGGCGAAAGCCATGGGACCCTCGTTTATGGACGACGATGGCAACATTGTTTGTGGCACCCCCGAAGCCCCAATAGCTGATTGTGTTTCCTTGAACCTGTTCGGTGGAGCAGGTTCGGTCACTCAAGAGATGCTGGACTATGTGACAGCGCCTTTGGTTGATTCAAGCAATTACACGCTACAGCAGTTTACTGCATTTATGACTGGTGATTTGGTCGACCTGCCCGCCGGGACCGTAAGCGCTGCATTCGGTCTGGAGCACAGGACTGAAGCGCTGGAATCTCAGGTGGATTCCAGCAAGTTTATGGGGGAAGTGACCGGAAACAAATCGAAGGGTACCAATGGTGAATATGAGGTCACTTCGTACTTTGCTGAGATGCGTGTGCCGGTGCTGAGTGACCTGCCGTTTGCCGAACGTGTAGAGATTCCCGTTGGCTTGCGCTTCGATGATTACAGCACCTTTGGTGGTGCCTTCACCTATCAAACTGGTTTCGAGTGGAATGCTGGCTACGGTCTGCTGCTGCGCAGTACTTACGGTACAGTGTTCCGCGCGCCTACAATCCGTAATCTTTACGGCCCAGGTGTGGACTCGTTCCCGTCAGCTACAGATCCTTGCCGTGCATCCAACTGGGCTGAACTGAATGCGGAGCAGCAAGGCTTCTGTATGGCAGATGGTGTTCCGTCTGGTGGCACCAATAACAATGACAGCCAACAACTGGCTGCCGCAGGTGGTAACCCGGATCTGCAGCCAGAGCAAGGGGATACGTTGACCATTGGTGTGGCTTATTCGCCGGAGTTTGTTGAAGGTCTCGACTTTACCGTTGATTACTGGTCTGTAGAGATCGATGACGTACTGGATTCGGTCAGTGCTAAGTCAAGCTTGAACGGGTGCTATAAGGGCGGTGTGGCCGAGTTATGCGAAAACGTGCTTCGCGATGCTGCTGGGGAAATTGTTCGAGTGGATGCACGTACCGTCAACCTCTCTCGCATGACGGCAAAGGGCATCGACTTGGATGCGAATTACCGCTTTGAAGCGCTGCAGGGCGAGTTTGCGTTTAATCTGCAGTGGACTCACTTCCTTGAGCGGGAGAACCAGACCTACGACGAATCCACTTTCACTTTCGAGATGGAAGATGTGACTGGCCGGTTTAACGAAGACACCAGCTATGCAGAGGACAAGATCAACTTTATCGCTCGCTACAGCTGGGAAGACCTCAATGTCCAGTATGCCGCAAACTATATCTCCGGTTTGACCTACGAAGATTTGCTGTATTGGGGTACGACTCCATATGACGAGAAGAACCCCGCTGCAGGCAATCATCAGTATGAAGTGGATGCCGTGGTTTACCATGACATCACTGCAAACTATCAGTTTGCGACTCAAACCAAGCTGAGTGTTGGTATTACCAACCTTACGGATGAACTGCCTCCCTATATCGAGCCAGCCTTCAACGGTAACACTGACGAAAGTACCTACCGCTTGTTTGGTCGCAGCTACTTCGTTCGCATCAGTCAGACGTTCTAAACTTGAACACTCGATTCAAAAGGCGCTCGGTAGGGCGCCTTTTTTTGGCTTCTAAATATCAACAGCAGAGCAAAAAATCACCAATTGATATCCTATGTTCTCTTGCAAGGGGCTTAACGGACTTGGGCGTTAACAGCGGAATCCAATCCAGAGAGTGGGTGTTGCCGTACCTTGTTTCAAATGACCCAGTGATGGCGAGATTGAGGCGGTTACCAGCCGGAATGAACGGATCTACAAGGTGAGACCTATTACCAAACATTCATAGCCCTCGTCGTTCGCCAACATTATCCACGCCAAAGTCAAGGGTTGGGTTTTTGTTCTGCCCATTCCTCGGTCTCTGGGTAAATATGTTGTCAATGGGGGTAAGGGCCCGGAGATTTTGGTATCTAACGCAAACTTGAGGGGTTTTGTGCTTCCCGTCACGCTCTCGCAAGTGAATGTTCTTCGAACGTGGTCCTATTGTAATGGCGTTCAAAGCCCTCGAAGCGGGGCGGTAACAAGGTTGACACAACTCCGGGCGCTGTGGAAAGATGCGGATGCACCCGCCTATCGTGGGGATAGGTGGGGTCTATGGATAACAACACTAATTAGACGGAACTGGCTTCAGCGCAACGCTGGGTGAACACAGTGGAAAGTGTTTGAAGCCGTAAACTCACAACAAGACTGGTTGGGAACTATGTCCGTGATGAAAAGAACCAAACTCGCCTCTGCGTTGGTCGGTGCTATGACACTGGCAGTTAGCGGTATGGCTGTGGCGGCGGATCCGCTGGCTGCGATCCAGAGTGCTGACAAGCAAATTCAGGATGAGGCTGCGAAGTCTCAGCAGAAGATCAACAAACTCTACGACCAGGCTCAGGACGATCTCTATGAGTACCGTCTGGTGGTTGATGAAACCGATACCCTTAAGTCCTACAACGATTACGTAGCTTCTCTGGTTGCTGACCAGGAAGCCCGTATGGCCTCTCTGCAACAGCAGATCAATGGCATTGAGCGCACCAAACAGGGCGTTGTGCCGCTGATGACTCGCATGATCAACACCCTTGATCAGTTCGTGGCCCTGGACGTGCCTTTCCAGCTGGAAGAGCGTCAGGCCCGTGTTGAACGCCTGAAAGAGGTAATGGGTGATTCCAACGTATCCACCGCTGAGAAATATCGTCTGGTGCTGGATGCCTACCTGATCGAAAACGAATACGGCAACAAGATGAACGCTTACGAAGGTAAGCTGAACATCGACGGCAAAGAGCTGACCGTGGATTTCTTCCACCTCGGCCGTGTGGTCTTCGTGGCTCAGTCTCTGGACCAGAAGAACGCCTGGGCATGGGATAACAATGCACGTGAATGGCACGCTCTGAGCGATGACATGCTGCGTCCGGTATCCAACGCCATCAAGATGGCCCGCCGCCAGGCTGCCCCTGACCTGCTGAAATTGCCTGTTCAAGCCGCGGAGAGTGCAGAATAATGAAAAAGATCATCTCTACTGCCTTTGTTGCAGCCGCACTGACTTTCTCAGCCGCCCCCATGGCCGCCGAGCAAACTCCGGCACAGACTCTCGATCAGCTGCTGAACCAGATCAAGCAGTCTCGTCAGTCCGAAGCTCGCATCAACAAGCAGCGTGAAGCTGAGTTTGTTGCCGAGCGTGCCGATAAACAGAAACTGTTGCGTGACGCCAAGGCCGCACTGGCTGCTGAAAAGCAGCGCGGTGAAGACCTGGCAACCAGCTTTACCAACAACGACCAAGAGATCGACCGCCTGAGCCGTGACCTGGCCACCGCTACCGGTGACCTGGGTGAAATGTTCGGTGTGGTACGTCAGGTGTCCGGCGACATGTCCGGTCAGCTGAACGCGTCTCTGGTCAGCGCCCAGTTCCCGGGTCGTGACGACTTTATGGCCGAGCTTGCCTCTGCCAAAGAGCTGCCGACCATCAAGGAGCTGGAAGAGCTGTGGATCGCCCTGCAGACTGAAATGACTCAGTCCGGCAAGGTGGTTAAGTTCAACGCTGAAGTTATCGACCCGAATGGCAACGTATCTGAGCAGGCGGTTACCCGTGTTGGTAACTTCACTCTGCTGGATGCCAAAGAGTACCTGACCTACAACACCGAGACTGGCACCATCCAGCGTCTGGCCAAGCAGCCTGAAGGCTTCAAGGTACGCACTGTTGGTCAGTACTCCGGTTCTTCTGCCGGTCAAACTCCGCTGTTCGTCGACCCGTCCCGTGGCGCTCTGCTGGCGGTTTACACCCAGAAAGCGACTCTGGAAGAGCAGTTCCACCAAGGTGGTACCGTGGGTTACATCATCGCCGGTCTGCTGGGCCTGGGTGTTCTGATCTCCCTCTACAAGATCATCACTCTGACTCTGGAGTCTGCGAAGATCCGCGCTCAGGTTAAGAACGTGGACAACCCGGGTAACAACGCTCTGGGCCGTATTCTGAAGACCTATCAGGAAAACAAGAACGTGGATGTTGAGACGCTTGAGCTCAAGATCGACGAAGCCATCCTTAAGGAAACTCCGCGCATTGAGTCCGGCGTTAACATGATTAAGGTGATGGCCGCTATCTCTCCGATGCTGGGTCTGTTGGGTACCGTTACCGGTATGATCGAAACCTTCCAGAACATCACCCTGTTCGGAACCGGTGATCCGAAGATCATGGCTGGCGGTATCTCCATGGCGCTTGTAACCACTGTACTGGGTCTGGTTGCTGCTCTGCCTCTGCTGCTGATGCATGCTCTGGTAGCTGGCCGCGCCAAGTCTGTGGTTGAAGTAATCGAAGAACAAAGTGCGGGCATCATTGCGACTCACGCTGAACAGCGAGGCAAGTAATTATGCTTTACCTGGTAGAACTCTGGGAATCTGTCAGGGACTTCATGGCCACCGGGGGCGACGTCCTCTGGTTGGTGGCGGGTGCGTTGTTCCTGATGTGGGTACTCATGCTTGAGCGTTACTTCTTTGTCAGCTTCGTTTTTCCGAAGATGCGCAAAGAGATCATCGCTCGCTGGGACGCTCGCGAGGACACAACCTCCTGGTATGCCCATCGCATTCGTGAAGCGTGGATCTCCCAGGCCAAAGAACAATTAAATGCGCGTATGGGGTTGATCAACACCCTGGTCGCCATCTGCCCGATGTTGGGTCTGCTCGGTACCGTTACCGGCATGATCGCAGTGTTTGAGGTAATGGCCGTTCAGGGCACCGGTAACCCCCGCTTGATGGCTGGTGGTATCTCCATGGCCACCATCCCGACCATGTCGGGCATGGTAGCGGCCCTCTCTGGCGTATTCTTCAGTACTCGCCTAACTGCGAAGCTGAAGATGTCCCAGGAGCAATTGGTAGATAGTCTGCCTCATCACTAAAGAGAGTTTTCTATGGCACGTAAGAAGCATTACAGCGCCGCTGAAGAAGCCCAGGTCGATATGACCCCGATGCTGGACATCGTGTTCATCATGTTGATTTTCTTCATCGTAACGACCTCGTTCGTGAAGGAATCCGGCATCGAGGTGAACCGTCCTAAGGCACAGCAGGCGAGCAAAAAACCCTCGGCGAACATTTTTATCGCCATTAACGAGGCTGGCATTGTCTACATGGAGAAGCGTGAGGTTGATATTCAACGTGTACGCGCCAACGTAGAGCGTATGTTGGCTGAGTCTCCGGAAGCCCAGGTTATGATTCAGGCTGACCAGCAAGCTAAGCACGGCATTGTTGTGAAGGTGATGGATCAGGTTAAGGCTGCCGGTATTGATAAGATCTCGGTGTCCGCGGAGAACGATTGATATGTTGAGAGCACTGTTAGCCCTGTTGATTGGTGCTGCGGTGACCTTCGCCTTGTTCTCTTTCATGGCATTTCTGGTTGGCGGCGGGGCTAAACGCGCCGACAACCAGTTCAAAACGCCGCCGATTGAGATCGTTATGGAACGTCAGGATGCCAAAGCGCAGAACCGTGACCGACCTAAGCCGAAGCCGCCGAAGCCGCCTCAGCAGCCGCCGAAGCCGGTGGAGATGCAACCGGACACCAATGATGTCTCTGACAGCGTGTCCATTAACGTTCCGAGCGTAGATCTGGGTGACATGAGTGCAGGTCTGGGTGACCCCAGTGCAGCCATGGCCCGGGACGGGGACGCAACGCCAATCGTCCGTATTGAGCCGCGCTACCCCATTAAGGCCGCTCGTGATGGCAAAGAGGGATACGTAATCCTGAGCTTTACCATCAACGAGATGGGTGGAGTGGACGATGTTCAGGTAATAGAGGCTGAGCCTCGCCGCCTGTTCGACCAGGAAGCCCGCCGCGCCCTGCGCAAGTGGAAGTACAAGCCGAAGATCGTTGACGGCAAGCCGGTGAAACAGCCTGGCCAGACCGTTCGATTGGACTTCACTCTGGATAAAGCCAACGGTTAAGGCAGGAGGTCAAAATGCGTAAAAATAGCAAATTGCTGCCTGCTTTATTGCTGAGCATTGCAGCTGGCGTGATTACCACGCCAGCACCGGCCCTGGCCGCTGAGAAGTGTGCCATCGACACTCGTAAGACCCGTGTGGTCTCCGAGCGGGTCGGTAAGAAGATCCAGAAGGCGTACGAACTGTACAGCACTGATCAGGTAGACGAAGCGCTGGCGGTACTGTTGGAAATCAGTACCAACAACGACTTCGATAAGGCCTACGTTTCCCGCTTTATCGGTAACCTGTATGCCGGTAAAGATGGGCAGACCGCAACTGCCATGAAGCACCTCAAGGTGGCGATCGATATCGACCAGCTTGGTGGTACTGACCAGGCCGCGGCTCTGCGACTGATGGCTGACCTGAGCATTCAGGAGCGTAAGTTCGAGCAGTCTCTGAAGTACTACGATCAGTGGATGGCCTTTACCTGTAAGGAAGACACTAACGTCTACCTGCGTATGGCCACCGCGAACTTCGAGTTGAAGCGTCACGATAAGGTACTGGCGTTGGCTGACAAGGCCATCGCGACTCAGAGCACTCCCAATAAGGGTCCTTACACCCTTAAGATGGGCTCCTACTACGAAACCAAGCAGTACAAGAAAGCTGCCAAGGTTGTAGAGGATATGGTGCGTCTGTTCCCGGATGACAAACGTCTGTGGATTCAGCTGGCCCAGATGTACATGTTGAGTGAGGATTACAAGCGCTCCCTGTACACCATGGATGTGGCTTATCGTAATGGCTACCTGGAGAAGCCTTCTGAGTACAAGATGCTGGCTCAGCTCTACGCTCAGAATGAGATCCCGTTCCGCTCTGCCCAAATTCAGGAAAAATATCTGAGTGAAGGTATTGTGGAGAAGGACGAAGCCTCTCTGTCCATGCTCGCCAACACCTATCACCAGGCCAAGGAGATCGACAAAGCGATCACCTACTATGGCGAAGTGGCAGCGATGACTGACAAGTCGCGCTACTACATGCGTCAGGCGGGTCTGTTGATGGAAAGCGAACGCTTTAAAGAAGCCAAGGTGGCAGCGCGTAAAGCGCTGGATGCTGAGGGTCTGAAGAGCGCCGGTGAAGCTCAGATGCTGCTCGCTCAGGCTCACTTCTATCTGGAAGAGTATGCTCCGGCATACCGCGCTGCCCAGGCGGCCTCCAAGGATGATAAGACCGCTAACACCGCTAAGGGTTGGGTGTCTTACATTCAGGAAACTGCCCAGCGGAAGAAAGTCGAGCTGTAAGCCAAATAAAAGCCCCGATACAGCCCCGCTGGTCGGGGCTTTTTTGTACCCAGGAGACTAAGAATGAAAACCACACTCTCCGCCCTGGCAGTCGTCACTGCCCTGGGATTGGTGGGTTGTTCCCCCGCATCAGCGCCAAGCGAAGAGACCAAGCCCAGTGAATCACAGGTCGCCGCGGTGAGCGTTTCTGAGCAGTACCAGGCGCTTGCTGAGCAGTATTTTCAGGATCTCATCGCCCTGAATCCTGTGATGGCGACCTACGTTGGCGAACACCGATATAACGACCAGCTGGCCAATAACCTGGCTGACGATTACCTCAAGGCGCGTCATGAGCTGAACACCCGTTATCTCAAGCGTCTTATGGCCCTGGATTGGGACCAATTGAATGATGAGGATCGCCTGAGTGCGCAGGTGCTCAGGTATGAACTGGAGATGGCTCTGGTCGACGAGACTTATCCCAGCCGCTTCCTGCCGATGAACCAGTTCTACAGCCGTGTTATCAGCTTTGTTCAACTGGGCAGCGGCGAGAGTGCTCAGCCGTTTAACACGGTTGAGGATTATGACAACTTCATTGGCCGGATTAACGATTTTGCTGGGTGGATAAGCAGTGCGATAGCCCGGATGGAAGAGGGCAGTGAGTCGAATGTTGTTCTGCCTCGAGTACTGGTTCAGCGCATCATTCCCCAGCTTCAGGCGCAATTGGATACACCGTTGGCAGAAAGTCCCTTCTATGGACCGCTAGCAACGTTGCCCGAAGGTCTTTCAGAGACTGAAGCGGAGGCGCTGACAGAGCGTTACGAACTGGCTTTGACCGATACCCTCTATCCTGCGCTGGTTGAGCTTCATGGGTATTTTCAGAACACCTATCTGAATAAAGCCCGGGGGACACATGGCTGGGGTGCGCTGCCCAATGGAAAAGCCTGGTATCAGCACCTGGCCAATATGCACACCACCACCACCATGCCGGTTGAGGAGATCCACCAACTGGGCCTGAGCGAAGTCGCCCGCATTCTGGACGAGATGGACGGTGTTCGGGAACAGGTGGGTTTTAAGGGCGACCTGGCTGCGTTCTTTGAGTATTTGGGCAGCGATGAGCAGTTCTTCTTTACCGATAAGCAGGGTCTGATCGATGGCTATATGGGCCTGAAGGATGAGATCAACGCGGTACTGCCCAAGTACTTCGATGTGATGCCCAAGGCGGATTACGTGGTGAAAGCGGTAGAGCCGTTCCGTGAGCGATCCGCAGCGGGGGCCAGCTATGACGCGCCTGCACCGGATGGTTCGCGCCCCGGGGTGTTTTACATCAATACCTATAACCTCAAGGCGCAGCCGAAGTGGGGGATGACCACCCTTTCCCTGCATGAAGCGGCGCCAGGCCACCATTTCCAGATTGCCATCAAGCAGGAGCTTGACGGGGTTGCCAGCTTCCAGCGCTTCGGCGGTTACACCGCCTTTGAGGAGGGGTGGGCGCTGTACGCGGAACAACTGGGCATTGAGATGGGCCTCTTCAGCGACCCCTATCAGTACTTTGGTAAGTTGTCTGACGAAATGCTTCGGGCAATGCGACTGGTGGTCGATACGGGTCTGCATGCCAAGGGGTGGACTCGTGAGCAGGCGATCCAGTACATGCTGGATAACAGTCCGATGGCGGAGTCCGATGTCACTGCGGAAGTCGAGCGCTATATGGCCATTCCCGGCCAGGCACTGTCCTACAAAGTTGGTCAGCTCACCATTCTGGCGTTGCGTGCAGAAGCGGAAGCGGCACTGGGAGAGCGTTTTGATTTGCGCGCCTTCCACAATCAAGTGCTGACTTCAGGTTCGCTGCCAATGGCGGTGCTGCAGGAGAAGATCCGCCACTGGATCGACGCTCAAGCATAAGGCACTGATAGAGAAGACGAAGGGAGCCTGATGGCTCCCTTTATTTTGGACAAAGTGTGATGCAGGTCACGAAAGTGGGGATTGGGACGGAGGATTTGTTAACGGTTTAGGCCAGAGATTTGTGCTGCAGTTTTCCTTAACAGCCAGTGGGATCCAACAGTGAGCCTCGTTTTGGACCAAGTTCGAATTGAATCGGAAGCGACCGTAACCTCGCCATTTAATCCAGGCTACCTATATGCAACATGGTTATAAAGGTATAGCCATTGACCATAAAAAGGCGATAACTCAGTATCCTAGCCGTATCACCCCCACAACATCATGGGCCAGCAGAGCCTTAGGGGGGTGGTGAGGAAGACTATAAGAATAATGTCTCGAGGGAGTTAGGATGCAGTACCCATCTACCGTTGCGCGCTCTGTTCGCGCTGCATTAATCACAAGCACCATCGCTGGTGCCGCCATCGCCACACCCACCTTCGCAGAAGAGACCGATACGGCTCAGAATGTTGAGCGTATTTCGGTAACCGGTTCACGCATTAAGCGCGCCGACATGGAGACGGCCTCTCCGGTAAATGTCATTGGCGCTGATCGCATCGAAGCGGGCTCTTACACTTCAGTAGAACAGATCCTGCAGGAAAGCACCGCCTCCGCGGGCGCTGCGGTTGGCTCTGCGACCAACAACGGTGGTCGTGGTGCGGCTCGTGTTGACCTGCGCGGCATGGGGGCTGAACGTACCCTGGTGCTGGTGAATGGTCGCCGGATGGTGGTTTCCGGCACCGGTGCCGATGCCTCTGTGGATCTCAACACCATCCCGGTATCCATCATCGAACGCATTGAGGTTCTGAAGGATGGTGCGTCTGCGGTGTACGGTTCCGATGCCGTGGCCGGTGTGATCAACATCATCACCAAGACCGACTTTGAAGGCTTCCAATTGGATGGTCAATTTGGCATGTCCGACAAGGGCGACGGTGAAACCGGTGAGTTGAGCGCCCTGTGGGGAACCAACTTCGATCGCGGTAACCTGGTACTCGGCGCCTCATACGTAAACCGGGGCGAGGTTTATCAGGACGACCGTTTCTGGTCCAACTGTGGCCCGTGGGGTGATTGTGGCGGCTGGAGCTCCACCATTCCTGGCGGCTCGCTCAACTGGGGTGATGGCTACCACACGCCGAATGCTGATGGCAGCTGGTCGAAGCAGGATGAGTACTTCAACTACGTCCCCTACAGCTACCTCTCCACGCCGATGGAGCGTTACAGCCTGAACGGTAACTTCAAGTACGAAGTGCTGACTGACACCAATGTGTTTGTGGAAGCGATGTATACCCGTCGTGACTCCAATCAGCAGATGGCACCGGCACCGATCACCGGCCTTTATCTGGATACCGCTCAACTGGGCAGTGGTCCGTGGGATGGGGCTGAGACCGCCGTTTACAAGCGCCGTATGACTGAAGCTGGCCCGCGTACTTTCGATCAGACTACCGATACCTACCGCGTGGTAGCGGGTCTGGAAGGCTACCTGGATATCGGCAATGGCTACGATTGGGACATCTCCTACACCTTCGGTCGCAACGAAGCCACCAGCTGGGCCCGTAACCTGGCCATTACCTCCCGTGTTGAGCAGTCCATCTACGACAACCCGGAAGCCTGGCTGTCTGGTGAGCCGCTGAGCCAGGATATCCTGAACGACGTGATGTATGACGACCGCTCCGAAGGCGGTAACGAGATGCACGTGTTTGCTGCCAACCTCTCTGGCGAGCTGTTTGAGCTGCCGGCCGGTTCCGTTGCCTTTGCAACCGGCGCTGAGTACCGCAAAGAAGAGGGCTGGTTCACTCCGGACCCGATCACCCAGGCCGGTGAATCTTCCCAGTCTCAGCAAGACCCGACTCAGGGTGACTACGACACCACTCAACTGTACGCCGAATTCTCTGTACCGCTGCTGTCTGGCCTGCGCTTCGCTGACGAAGTCACCATGGAAGCTGCCGTTCGTTGGTTCGATTACAGCACCTTCGGTTCCGATACCACCTGGAAGCTGGGTCTGACCTGGCGCGTCAACGACGAGTTGATGCTGCGTGGTGTGGCCTCTACCGCGTTCCGTGCGCCCAGCGTGTCTGAGCTGTACGGTGGTAATGTGGGCTCCTTCGACTACCTGACTGACCCTTGCTCCGGCGTGGACTACAGCGGTAACAGCACCCTGGCCACCCAGTGCCGCACCATTGGCTGGGATGACCCGAGCCAGGCCAAGGAGTTCACCCAGGAAGACTCCCAGATGGAGGTAACCTGGACCACGGATCCGGATCTCAAGCCGGAGGAAGCGGACACCTTCACAGCGGGCTTCGTGTACAGCCCGGCCTACGCTGATGGTTTCTCCATGACCGTCGATTACTGGCGCTTTGAGGTCACCAACGCCATCACCCGTATCGATCGTCAGGCTTACCTGGATGCGTGTTACAAGCAGGGTGATATGAATGCGTGTGAAGCGCTGAACATCAGCCGCAGCAGCGTGACCGGTGAGATTGAGACCTTCTACGCACCGCTGGTGAACGCCGGCTACCAGGAAACTGATGGGGTAGACGCCAACTTCCGCTATGCGTGGGAATACGGTGGTCACGACTGGACCCTGAACTGGGACGTAACTCGCCTGTTGAACTTCAAGCAGGATGGCATCGACTACACCGGCACCATCAGCGGTATGAACGGTGGTTACGCTGAGTGGCGTCAGAATGTTCAGTTGATGGTGAATGCCCAGGATTGGACCTTCAACTACCAGTTGCGCCAAGTGGGCGAGATGGTGGATCTGGTGGACCCGCAGTTTGAAGTGGCGGCCGCCTGGTACCACAACGTGTCCTACCTGTACCGCTTTAGCGAAGGTTTCAACCTGACTTTGGGTATCAACAACCTGTTTGATGAAACCCCGAAATACCACCCGAGCTACAAGGACGTCTGGACCACTCCTGAGGTCTATGACGTGATGGGTCGCTACGTTTACACCAAGTTCACCTATCAGTTCTAAGTAAATCCCAACCGCAAAAAAGGCAGCTTCGGCTGCCTTTTTTTATTTCTTCAAAATGATCTTCTTTTTGGGGCTGAACTGGGGTGGGAGATCGCGGGATTGGCGCAATTTATAACCGAACTGCCTTAATTTTTCGCCAACCGTATTTTTGAAGAAAAAATAAGCAAGTGGTGTTGCGATAGTGTTAATGAAATTCTGTCGATAAATTAGCGGCCAATATGGGAATTGGCGCCAGTTTACAAAGCGATAGACACCTTGAATATCTATCAGGTTAACAATAATTAAACAAACTTAACATCGTAAAAACAATAACTTAGTTGACATAACCTTGGTGCGGGGGGGAGTATCTGTGTGTAAGCATTTTGTGATGCTGATGGGGCACAAAATAAATAAATGGTTGCGGTCTGTGGATGCCAGCCCCGGGTAATACAGGCACGAAGGGAGAATATTATAATGGCTATGGAATCATCTGTATCCAAGGCAGTACGCCAGGGATTACTCGCCACTACTCTGGGCTCTATCGCACTGGTTGGTACCAATGTTGCTGTTGCGGAAGAAGCGAACGACGATGTTGAACGCATTGCGGTAACCGGTTCCCGTATCAAGCAAGTTGATATCGAAACCTCCTCTCCGGTGACCGTGATCACCGCAGCTGACATTCAGCTGTCCGGTGAGGCCACTGTTGCTGACGTACTGAACAACAGCTCTGTAAACAGCTTCGGTTCCTGGCGTGGTATGTCCGGTTACGGTTCCGGCGGTTCAGCGTCCAGCAGCGTAAACATGCGTGGTCTGGGTTCCGACTACACCCTGGTACTGCTGGATGGTCGTCGTATGCCGGGCACCAGCTCCAGCTCCGGCGCCTCTGCGGATACTTCCCGTATCCCCATGGCCATCGTAGAGCGCATTGAGATCCTGCGTGACGGTGCCTCAGCGGTATACGGTTCTGACGCAGTAGCCGGTGTAATCAACATCATCACCAAGAAAGACTACGAAGGTCTGAACTTTACCTTTGACACTGAACAGCCTGATGTAGAAGGCGGCGAACTGAACCGTTTCACCGTGACTTCTGGCTACACCAGCGACAAGGGCAATATCACCCTGACCTACGAGTACTACGACAGCAAAGCGGTATTCGATCGTGACGTGTGGAAACTCGACGATCCGACCTATGGCGATTACTCGTCTTACAGTGCCGTTCCCAATGCCAAGTATGAAACCGGTGAGTTTGTTAAGAACGATGATGGCAGCCTGAAGCTGGATGCCGATGGCAACCCCATCCCGGTTTACGCCTGGTACTCCAATGCTGAGTTGTGTGGTGAGATCGATAACACCCTGCCTGGCTCTGCTGACCGCTGTTTCTACAGCTATGGTGAAGTAACCAAGCTGTTTGGTGATAAGACTCAGAACTCCATCCTGTCCAACTTCAACTACGAGATCACCGACGACATTCAGTTCCGTGGTCGCGCAAGTGCCGCATTCAGTAAAACGGACTCCCGTTTTGCAGGTACTCCGGTATCCACCAACGTACCGACCATGTCTGCCGACAACCCGATGAACCCGGTTGGCCAGGAGATCGCAGAAGTTCGTATGCGCTCCGTCCAGATCGGTGATCGCGATAACCGCACTGAAGTTTCCAGCTTTGACTTCCTTGGTGGACTGGTAGGTTATGTTGATATCGGCAATGGTCTGGACTGGGAAATTAATGCTCAGCACAGCACCTCCACCACCAACTCCTTTAACTACAACCTGGTGAATGACGACATCGTACAAAGCCTGATCGATTCTGGTGATTACGACATCTTCAACACTTCTGGCATGAGTGGCGCTGAGTGGGATGCCATGATGACCGATTTCTACGGTCAGGCAGCTCACACCGGTCTGTACCAGGGTGAGTTCACCTCTACTCAATTTGATGGCTTGGTTTCCACCACTCTGTTTGACAACGGCAGTGTAACTGTTGCCGGTGTTGTGGGTGCCGAGTACGAGATGATCGAGTTCATTCAGAAGTCCGATCCGCAGTCCGCCTCCGGTAAAGTATCCGGTGGTTCCGGCGGTGATGACGTAAACGCTGACCGTGACCGTACCTCCGTATTCATGGAGCTGCAGGCCACTCTGCCCTTTAACCTGGATGTGAATGCTGCACTGCGTTACGACGAGTACGATCAGAGCGGTGACGTTGGTGGCAATGTAGTAAGTGGTAAGTTCGACAAGGTAAACCCGATGGTGGGCCTGGCCTGGCGTCCGGTTGACCCGCTGTTGCTGCGTGCCAGCTGGGGTCAGTCCTTCCGTGCGCCCAATATGGGCGAGATGTTCTCTACTCAATCTCTGAGCTTCGAGAAAGCACTGGACATCAGCTGGTGTGAAGAGAACCCGGGCCTGGACGACAACTACTGCCGTCCGGAACAGCAGCACAAAGCGTGGTTTGGTGGTAACCCGGATCTGCAGCCGGAAGAGGGTGAATCCCTGACTGCTGGTCTGGTTTGGAACATCACTGACTCTCTGGCCTTTGAAGCGTCCTACTACGACATCACTCTGGAAAACCGTATCTCTTCTCTGAGTATTGAGCGCATCCTGAAGGATGAGTTGGATAACGGCGGTTCTGACCTGGTTGTACGTAAACCCGATGGCAAAATCGATGTGATTTACAGCTTTGACCAGAACATGGCAAGCCTGGACACTTCCGGTTTTGACTTCAAAGCGTCCTACGCGCTGGAAACTGGCTTTGGTGACATTGGTCTGAGCGGTGAACTGTCCTACGTTCGCGAGTTCGTATACCTGACCGCAGAGGGTGAAGATCCTTTCGATTACGCGGGTCTGCAGGGCTATCCGGAATTGAAGGGTAACCTGAACCTGAACTGGGCCTACAACGGTTGGGGCGCTGCTTGGGCGACCTACTACACTGGCCCGCAGGATTCCGGTAACGAAGAGTACGGCGTTACTTACTATGCCGATATTCCGAGCTACGTGAAGCACAACGTACAGGTCTCCTATGCCCACAACTGGAACGGCAAAGTGACCCTGGGTCTGAACAACGTGTTTGATAAGGAAGCACCTGGCATCTACGACGGCTTTGTTGCTTACCGTGACGTAGATACTGGTCTGTACGACGTACTGGGTCGTACCCTGTTCTTCAAGATTGAACAGTCCTTCTAAACCGTAACCTCCAATCAGTCTGAATAAGCCCCGCTCTCCCTGGCGGGGCTTTTTTTATGCCTCTCTGTGTGATCCAACTCTCAATCTTTGCACCGTTTCACCGGTCAGCTGCATCTATTGGCGGCATGAAGCTGCTAGGCTATTTTCTTTAGCCTTCTCAAATGACAGGGGAAACTCTATGAAACCCATTGCTCTGGCTTCCGTGGCGCTGGTGCTGGCCGGCTGTGCCGCGACCGAGAAGAGCCCGTCCCCTTATGAGGGACAGTGGCAGATTGGTCGTATCAATGGCGAAGCGGTGATGACCGGTCCGCAGCAGGCGAAACCGATGCTGACCATTCAGGAAGAGCGCCTGAACACCAACTTTGGCTGTAACCAGATCAACGGCAACTGGCCGCAAGAGGGCGAACCTTTCGGTCCCCAGATGAGCACCCGAATGGCCTGCCCGCCGCCGGTTGCTGAGATGGAGCAGCAGTACAACCAGGCGATGACGGGTGCCAACGGCTATCGCATTGAGCATGGTCGACTGCAGATCCTGGCAGGCGATGATGTGGTGCTGGAAGCTTTCCGCGCGGTTCCTGCCAATCAATACGCCGCCTGGAGTGGCACCTGGTCACTGGACAAACTGGCGGGTGTTGAGAGCATCCAGGGTTTGTACGATGGTCGTTCTCCATACCTGGTACTGGATATGGACGAGGGCCGCGCCAACGGTAACAGCGGCTGCAACCAATTCTTCGCGTCCGTGACCCCGGCGGGCGATGCACTGTGGCTGCAGCAGGCGGGCATGACTCTGGTGGCTTGCCCGGATAACTTGGCCCGTCAGGAGCAGAAGATGATGAACCACTTTGCTGAAGCGGACCGTACCGTTGAACAGGACGGCAAACTGCAGTGGTGGAAAGGGGATACTCTGCTGATGGAGTTCTCCCGTCAGCCTCAGTAATGACGGACTTGTAACGAAAAACGCCCCGACTCTCGGGGCGTTTTTTTTAAGCGGCGTTCAGCAGTGCGATGATCTCATCACTGCGCTGCAACTGGCGCAGTTCCCGGAACAGCGTATTGGCCTCCGGGTAGGCCTGTCGCAGATAGCCAAACCACTGCTTGATGCGGTTGGGGAAGTAACGCTCCTTGTCACCGCTGATCTCCAGGGTCACATACTCTGCTAACACGTCACGAATCGCTTCCCAGCTCAACGGGTCAGCATTGTGTTTAACCACGGCGGCTAGGTTGGGGCGGGATAGGGCGCCGCGACCAATCATCAGATCCCGACAACCTGAGGCCTGCTGACAGCGCTGACCATCCGCGAAACTGTTGATCTCGCCATTGGCAATGACCGGAATGTTCAGGGCGTCGACGACCGGTGCGATGGCGTCCCACTTAATCGCTTCTGCACGGTATCCGTCCGCTTTGGTCCGGGCATGGATGGCCAGCTCATTGGCGCCAGCGGATTCGATCGCCTGGGCGATCTCCAGCGTCTGGCTGCTGCACTCCCACCCCAGTCGGATCTTGGCACTGAGTACCTGGTCAGCCGGTACCGCTTGTCGCATCGCTGACACGATGCGGTGGATCAGCTCCGGCTCTTTAAGCAGCACCGCGCCCCCCTTGGAGCGGTTAACGGTTTTGGCCGGGCAACCGAAATTGATGTCGACACCGGGACTGCCAAGCTCAATGGCGCGAGCGGCGTTGTGACCAAGCCAATCGGGATCCTGTCCTAATAACTGGACGCGCACCGGCGTACCGTTACGGGTTTTTCCGCCCTGTTTGAGCTCGGGGGCCAGCCGGTAGAACACCTTATCGGAGATAGGTTGATTCACGACACGGACAAACTCCGTGACGCAAAGGTCATAAGGGTTCAGCTCACTCAGAAGCTGCCGCATCCGATGGTCAAGCACGCCCTCCATCGGTGCCAGGATCACTCTCATTAGGTGCTGTTGCTCCGGTTCAGTTTAGGGGGCGAAAGTGTACTCCCCGCCGCTTCCCTACACCAGTTTGCTGATGAAAAAAAGCCCAAAACGGTGGCGAGTGAAAAAAATGTTGTTATTGTGTGAAAGCGAGATCCCAGTTGCTGGGTCTTCTTTGCTGAGCCAGGGTCGTAGGGCCGCTGGAAATGAGTAATGGTTTCAACCAATTAAAGGAACTTACGATGAAGACTGTAAAGAAAACTACCGTTGCTGCGGCACTGGGCGCCCTGGTTGTAGGTGGAGCGATGGCGGCGGGCACCGCTCAGGCAAGCCCCTTTGGTATTGATGATCTGGCCATGGGTTACCAGATTACCGGCGACAAAGGCACTGAAGGTAAGTGCGGCGAAGGTAAGTGTGGCGAAGGGAAAGGCAAGGAAGGCAAGTGCGGCGAAGGCAAATGCGGCGGCGAAGCCAAAGGGAAAGAGGGCAAATGCGGCGAAGGTAAGTGCGGCGAAGGCAAGTGCGGTGGTGAAGCCAAAGGGAAAGAAGGCAAGTGCGGCGAAGGCAAATGCGGCGGCGAAGCCAAAGGGAAAGAGGGCAAGTGCGGTGAAGGTAAGTGTGGCGGTAACAGCTAACCTGCACTGAGTCGTATTTGGAAGGCTGGCTTCGGCCAGCCTTTTTGATGGTTTCCAAGGAGGTATAGGAATGGAAGCGATATCGGGCGTTGGGCTGGGATTGCGACGAGAGATGGTGACCTCTTTTTGTGAAGAGGGGATCCCCAAAGGCATCGACTTTATGGAGGTGGCACCGGAAAACTGGATGCGGGTGAACCCTCGACTGAAGCGCCAGTTTCGAGAGCTGACGGAACGGTGCCCCTTCGTCGGTCATGGCCTCTCGCTGTCCATAGGTGCGCCAGCGCCGCTGGATCTCGATTTTGTCCGCCAACTGAAAACCTTTCTTGATGAGCATCAGATCGGCATCTATTCCGAGCACCTCTCCTACTGTTCTGGAAATGCCCACCTCTATGACCTGATGCCAATCCCCTTTACCGAGGAGGCGGTGCGTCATGTTGCAGAGCGGGTGCAGGTGGTGCAGTCGATTCTGGAGCGGCCCCTGGTGTTGGAAAATGTCTCCTACTATGCGGCGCCCGGATCCGAGATGGACGAACTGACCTTTGTCAATGCGGTGCTGGAGGAGGCGGACTGTGAACTGCTGCTGGATGTGAACAACATCTACGTGAACAGCGTCAATCATCGGTATGACGCGACGCAATTTCTTCGGGGCCTGCCTACCAAGCGCATCCGGTATCTCCATATTGCCGGGCACTATCAGGAAGCGCCGGACCTGATTGTGGACACCCATGGCGCCGAAGTGATTGATCCGGTCTGGCAACTGCTGGAAGAGGCCTATCGTACCCATGGCGTTCATCCCACCTTGCTGGAGCGGGACTTTAACCTGCCTCCCATGGCGGAACTGCTCAGTGAACTCGACATTATTGCGGCCCACCAGAGGGTGGCCACCGAACAGAGGGCCAGCGCATGAGCGACTTCACCCAACTGCAGCAAACCTTTATCGATTACATTCGCTCTCCGTCACCGGGTAAACCACCCCCGGGTACGGATGCGCGTCATATGGCGGTGTACCGGGAGCTGTTTTTCAACAACGTCAGTGGGTTTGTCGGCAACGCCTTCCCGGTGCTGCAGAGCCTTCATAGCGAAACACGCTGGACAGAACGGTTGCGTGACTTCTTTGCTCACCATGACTGCCACAGTCCCCTTTTTGTGGATATTGCCCGCTCATTTCTGGAGTACCTGGAGGGGCTGGACAGTCCGGACTTTCCTTTTGAGTCAGAACTGGCCCAGTACGAATACCTTGAGTTGTGGGTGGACACTCAGGAACCGGTTACGGATCAACCGGTGCTGGCGGACATCTCCTCAGACACCCCCCTTGTCCGTTATCGGGCCAGCGCGCTGGGCACCTACGACTATCCGGTCCAGCATGTGCGAGCGGATGCGCCCTGGCCGGAAGCTCAACCCACCTTTCTGGTGGTGTACCGGGAGGGGGAATCGGCGATCAGCTTCAGTCAGCTTAATCCCATGACCATGCAGCTGTTACTGCTGATTGATGAGCAGCCTGGTGTGACGCCAGCGGCGTTGATCGAAGCGCTGGTCCCTTTGCTGCCACAGCTGGCACATCAGGTTCTGGTGGATGGGGTAAACGGCGTGCTGATGGAGCTGGCCGAGCGGGGGATTGTGCGCCAGTACAAAAAATAAGCCGCATCTTTTCTGGGTGTTTGTGTGAGCTGTGTCACGGTAGAATGGCCGCGCCAATCAACCTGGGAGTATGTTTGTCGTGGCTGATAATAACTTTAAAGAACCCTTCAACCTGCTGCACTTTCTCGGCCTGATGGCGGTGCTGATGATCCCCACGCTGCCCGCTACGCTGACCTGGTTCAAACTGCTGACGCAGTAAATCGCAGAGTTGTCGCAGGGCGGCAGCCGGTCCGGTGACCCCGCCCTGTGATCCATCGCAACCCTTTCTCATTTCAATTTCGGTTACACTCCTGTGACGATGTCGCCTGGGAGCGTATTGAGCCTGTGCAGGCCCAATGGTCAGAAGTCGGGGCATCCGGGTATGGTTGCATCGACCCGCCAAGCTGCTTAAGCTAGGCCCCATTACCGCTCCGGGAGCGCAGTCCAGGAAGGCCAGAAAGCCTACTGGGCTTTTTTATGGCGTGGCACAGGCCACCGAATAGAGCCGATAACTGCAATGAACCAAGCATCACTGGCGCTGATCAAAGACAGCATCAAAACCATTCCCGATTACCCGAAGCCGGGTATCCTGTTCCGCGATGTGACCTCCCTGCTGGAGGACGCAGAAGCGTTCCGTCTGTGCATCGATGTGCTGGCTGAGCATTACCAGGGCCAGGGCTTTACCAAAATCGTGGGCACTGAAGCTCGGGGCTTCCTGTTCGGTGCGCCGTTGGCTCATCAGCTGGGCCTGGGTTTTGTACCGGTGCGCAAGCCGGGCAAACTGCCCCGCGAAACCGTTGCCGAGTCCTATGAGCTGGAATACGGTCAGGACACACTGGAGATTCACATCGACGCCATTGTGCCCGGGGATAAAGTCCTGGTGATTGATGACCTGCTGGCCACCGGCGGCACCATCGACGCGACCGTCAAACTGATTCGACGCCTGGGTGGCGAGGCCACCGATGCGGCGTTCGTTATCAACCTGCCGGATCTGGGCGGTGAAGCCCGTCTGAAGGCCCTCGGCCTGAATGTCGTCACCCTGTGTGAGTTCGAAGGCGAATAATTCCGCGAACAGCGCAGTAATAAAGCCGGGCTTAAGCCCGGCTTTTCGCTCTTTAACGGGGCTGTGTTAGCATCGTTTTTTAACCTCGTCGTCCCGCTTTCAAGGAACACCATGTCATATCAGGTACTGGCGCGAAAATGGCGCCCGGCCAGTTTTGATCAAGTGGTCGGTCAGGAGCATGTGCTCAAGGCCCTCACTCACGCCCTGGAGCAGAACCGTCTGCACCATGCCTACCTGTTTACCGGTACCCGGGGTGTGGGGAAAACCTCCATTGCCCGATTGCTGGCCAAGGGCCTGAACTGCGAAACCGGGATCACCGCAACCCCTTGTGGTCAGTGCAACAACTGCCGAGAGATCAGTGAAGGCCGGTTTGTGGATCTGCTTGAGATCGACGCGGCCTCCCGTACCAAGGTGGATGACACCCGGGAGATCCTGGACAACGTCCAGTACCAGCCGGTGCGTGGGCGCTTTAAGGTCTATCTGATCGACGAAGTGCACATGCTTTCCCGCCACAGCTTTAACGCCCTGTTGAAGACGCTGGAGGAGCCGCCTCCGCATGTGAAGTTCCTGCTTGCCACCACGGACCCGCAGAAGTTGCCGGTTACCGTGTTGTCCCGCTGTCTTCAGTTCAACCTGAAAAGTGTGCCGGTGGGGCGGATCAGCGCTCACCTGGCCAAAGTGCTGGACGCGGACCAGGTGCCCTATGAGCCGGCTGCGCTGGACCTGTTGGCCCAGGCGGCGGATGGCAGTGTCCGTGATGGCATGAGCCTGACCGATCAGGCCATTGCCCATGGCGGTGGCCAGCTTGGGCTGGCGTCGGTGCAGGCGATGCTGGGCACACTGGACAACAGCTACGCCCTGCGCCTGTTGAAAGGGCTGTCTCAGGGTGAGGTCCAGGCGCTGATGGGTGTGCTGGACGAAGTGGAAGCGTTTGCGCCGGACCACGATGACCTGCTTAAGCAGATGTCCGCCATGCTGCATCAGGTGGCGCTGTGCCAGTTTAATGTTCGTGCCGCAGACCTGAGCGATCAGGGCGGTGAAGTGCAGGCACTGGCTCAGGCATTGGATCGTGAACAGGTTCAGCTCTGGTACCAGATGTTGACTCAGGGGCGTCAGGACCTGGCGCTGGCACCGGACCCGAGAAGCGGCTTTGAGATGGTGCTGCTGCGGGCCCTGGCGTTTGCGCCGCTGAGTCCCGCTCCACCGATGGCGGCACCTCAACCTCAGTTGGGCGCCGTGAGCGCACCGGCTACCGTCGTTTCTGAATCGGCTCCGAAGGCGGCTCCAGTTCAGCCTGCGCCAACTGCCAGCGTGGCCACTCCGACCGAGGCAACCAAGCCAGAGGTGACCAAGCCCGAGGCGGTCGTTGAACCGGCGGTGTCAGCTGATGCCTCCGCTGTGGACGAGTCGGACGAGGACGAGCAGGCGCTGGCGGATGAACAGAACGTGATTCTGGCCCAGGCCGAAGGTGCCCGTGTTGGTGACACATCGGCAGCAGCGGCACCAGCCCCGAGAGTGGATACCTCAGCCGACGCGCAAGCGATGGCGGCAGAGCAGGCGATGATTCTGGCTCAGGCCGATTCGCAGCGTGGTGATGAGGCCGTGGAAACCCCAGCGTCAGCCGTCGAAGATGAGGATGACGAATACCGCTCGATGATGGACTCCTACGCGGCGTTTGCGGCGCAGTCGGAGGGAGCAACGGACGTCGAGCACGCCCCAATGGGTGAGCCATCGCCTCAGCTTGTTGCGGACGCCGGGATCCAGGGGTTGCTGGAGCAGGCACTCTCCAACCATCGAAATCTGCAAACACGCCTGGACGCAGCCCAGGAGGGGGAGGTCGACCCAAAGCCGGAAACGGTGTCCCAGAAGGGCACCGCGATGCCGACGGAGCGCCCTCAACCTCAAGCTGAGTCTTCTGGGGCAGCGACAGAGGCCCCGCAGCAGGAAACGCCTCCGCCTTCACCGGCGCAAACGACAGCCGTCGCACCGGCAGTCGCTGAGCCTCAGGTGGATGATGATCCGCCGCCCTGGGTGGTGGACGACGCTCCCCGGGTCAGCGGTCCGGCTCAGAAGCCGACAGAGATTGAACCGACGGCTCCGGCAGTGCCCGTAGCCGAAGTGATGAAGCCGGCTGCTGCGCCAGTGGCTGAGGCCGTTAAGCCAGTTACTGTTCCGCAAATGCAGGCGGCTACGGCACCGGCGTCGCAGGCCTCTGGCGTTGTGTTGGCGCCGAAGCGTGCCGTGGCAAGCAACGAAACGGACGCGTTCTGGTACCAGACCATGGCGCAACTGGGCATCGGCGCCCGGCCACGCCAACTGGCCATCAACTCCGTTATGGAGCGGGATGGCAACACCGTCCAACTGCACCTTCGCAGTGAGCAGCGACACCTCAACAGCGAGTCGGTGATCGCTCCACTGAAGGAGAGCATGGAGCGGGCCTGGGGTGAGTCGATTGAGCTGAAAATTGTGGAAGATCCACTGCCGGGCCGCGAGACGCCGCTGGAGATCCGACGCCGTCTGCACCAGGAGCGACTGGTTCAGGCGCGTGACGATCTCCTGCAGGATCCGGTGGTGCAGTGGCTACAATCGGAATTTGATGCCCGTTTGATCGAAGAGTCGGTCAGTTATCAAAACCCGGGCTAAGCCCTTGTCCGGGACCACGGTTGCGGTAACATGTGCAGCCATTTGTGACACTTATCCAGTTGAGAGAGACCGAGATATGTTTGGTAAAGGCGGTATGGGTAACCTGATGAAGCAGGCGCAGAAGATGCAAGAGCGCATGCAGCAGGCACAAGAAGAGATCGCAACCATGGAAGTGACCGGCGAAGCCGGCGCTGGCATGGTGAAGATCACCATGAACGGTGCGCACAATGTGCGTCGTGTGGAGATCGACGAGAGCCTGATGGAAGACGACAAAGAGATGCTGGAAGACCTCATTGCCGCCGCCATCAACGACGCTGCCCGCCGGGTGGAAGAGGGTCAGAAGGCCAAGATGGCTGAAGTCACTGGTGGCATGCAGTTGCCGCCGGGTATGAAACTGCCTTTCTAATGAAGTTCAGCCCTCGCGTTGACGAACTGATTAAGGCCCTGCAGTGCCTGCCTGGGGTGGGGCCTCGCTCCGCCCAGCGCATGACCTTCCAACTGCTTGAGCGGGACCGGGTTGCCGGTAGCCGTCTCGGCGAAGCCTTAAGTCGGGCCATGAGCGAAGTGGGGCACTGTCAGGACTGCCGGACCTTTACCGAGCAGACCCGCTGCCCCATCTGCGACAACCCCCGTCGTGCCGAAAAGGGGCAACTCTGCATCGTGGAGTCCCCGGCTGATCTGCTGGCCATCGAGTCCTCCGGTCAGTTTGATGGCCGCTACTTCGTTTTGATGGGTCACCTGTCCCCGCTGGATGGCATCGGCCCGGATGAGATCGGTCTGGACGTGCTCGACCAGATGCTGGCAGACGGTGAGTGGAAGGAGGTTATCCTGGCCACCAACCCGACCGTCGAGGGGGACGCCACGGCTCAGTACATCGCCGACATGGCCCGACAAAGGGCCATCCGCGTCAGCCGCATCGCCCACGGCGTGCCGGTAGGTGGGGAGCTGGGCTACGTGGATGGCACCACGTTAGCGCTCTCATTCAGTGGTCGGCGCGATATCTAAGCGAATGAAAAAAGGCACATTTCTGTGCCTTTTTACTTTTCCATAACTTATCCACAGATAATTCCCAGCCTTATCCATTGTCGCTGTTCGGCGATGGCGATAATGTGACCGCTCTTTGGCGAAAAAAAGACCGGGTTCGGCGGTGTCGGCAGTAACCGAGTCAAGCTGTTTCACTTTCCAGAATAGGGAGCGTGCGATGGGCGACGAGTGGTTAGGGCAGATCATTGAAGGCGCGTACGACGCGGCGGTGGAGGGAGGCTGGTACGACTGGCTCAACACCCTGCGGCGTGCACTGGGAGGGGCAGGGGCCGTATTGGCGATGCTGCCCCGGCGTTCGGCAGCGCATCGTACGCTGCCCATTGCTTGTGGGGATCCGGGACTCTCAACGGATCGGGTCCAGTTTTACCTGAGCCAGCGCGGCGCGGATCCCTGGTACCGTCATGCCCGGCGTTGTCGGAACCAGGTGGTGCAGTTGGATGAGCAACTTCGGCGCCATCGTCAGGAATCCACCCTGGCGGAGCTGTTTCATGTCCTGGATTGTCATTACAGCGTCGGTTCGATCCTGAGCACGGATCACGGCCATCATCTGTTGGGCTTGTACCGGTGTCAGGGTCAGAGCGACTTCTGTGCTCAGCAGCTTCTAGCGATAGAGCAGATCACCCGTCATCTTCGTCAGGCCATGGCTCTGACTCCCTTTCTCCATGAGCGCATCGGTGCCCGCCTCGATGCCTGTCAGTTGAACAGCCAAAGCACGCCCCAGGCTGTGGTTCGTGCCAACGGCACGTTGGCTTATGCTAATGCCGCCATGGAAAACTACCTGTGTGATGCCCGCACCCCCCTTCGTTTCAAGCGAGGGCGCCTGGGTGCGCGTCAGCCGTTGTTGCAAAGAATGCTGGAGCGGACACAGGCCATGGCGTGCCAGGGAAACCTACCTGATCGTCTCGGCAGTCGGCTTCCGCTCGGCCCGGACCAGGTCACCATCACCCCCACTCCCGACAGCGTACTGTCCGGTTCCGCTCTGTGGCAAATACAACCAGCCAAAGCGGAAATTACCCCCACCCTCTTGAAAAGCGAATGGTTGGCCCCATGTTGAGGACATCGAGGTAAATTCGTGATTTTCAGGAGAGATGCATGTCCGCGCAGACCGAGACTCATGGCTTTCAAACCGAAGTTTCCCAACTGCTGAAACTGGTGACCCACTCCCTTTACTCCAACAAGGAGATCTTTCTGAGGGAGTTGGTGTCCAACGCCGCGGACGCCGCTGATAAGCTGCGTTACAAGGCTCTGGAAAACGCTGACCTGTATGAGGGGGACGGCCAGTTGCGCGTCCGCCTGGTGGTGGATAAGGATGCCGGTACCCTCAGCGTGATCGACAACGGCATCGGTATGACCCGGGACGAGGTGATCGAGCACCTGGGTACCATCGCCAAATCCGGTACTGCCGACTTTTTTTCCCAGCTGTCCGGTGATGCAGCCAAAGACTCTCAGCTGATTGGTCAGTTTGGGGTGGGGTTCTATTCCGCCTTTATCGTTGCGGACCGTGTGACGGTGCGCAGCCGGGCTGCTGGCCATGGCCCCGATGCGGGCGTTGAGTGGATCTCCGCTGGCGAAGGCGATTTCACCGTCACCAATATCGACAAGCCCCAGCGAGGCACCGAGATCATTCTGCATCTGCGGGACGAGGATAACGAGTTCCTGGATGAGTGGCGCCTGAAGCAGATCATCACCAAGTACTCCGATCACATCTCCATCCCCGTTGAGATGTGGGAGGAGGGTACCCCTGAGCGTGAAGAGGATGGGGAAACCATTGCGGCCACCGAAGGGCAGTGGAACGCCATCAACAAAGCCACCGCCCTGTGGACCCTGGCCAAGTCCGAGATCTCTGACGACGAATACAAGGCGTTCTACAAGCATGTTGCGCATGATTGGGACGACCCGCTGATCTGGGCGCACAACAAGGTCGAGGGCAAGCAGGAGTACACCAGCCTGCTTTACATCCCCTCCAGTGCGCCGTTTGACCTCTGGAATCGAGACAACCAGCACGGCCTGAAGCTCTATGTGCAGCGCGTGTTCATCATGGATGAGGCCAAACAGTTCCTGCCTCAGTACCTGCGCTTTGTGAAGGGCCTGGTGGACTCTAACGACTTGCCGCTGAACGTGTCCCGCGAAATTCTGCAGGATTCCAAGGTAACCCAGTCCCTGCGCACCGCGTTGACCAAGCGGGCTTTGGGCATGCTGAGCAAGCTGGCCAAAGATGAGGAGGCCTACCAAACCTTCTGGAACCAGTTTGGCACCGTCCTCAAAGAGGGCCCTGCAGAGGACATGGGGAACAAAGAGGCCATTGCCAAACTGCTGCGCTTTGCATCGACCCACACTGATGAAGCGGCAGCCACCGTCAGCCTCGAGCAGTATGTTGAGCGGATGAAAGCCGGTCAGGACAAGATCTACTACATCGTGGCCGACAGCTTTAACGCCGCGAAAAACAGCCCTCACCTGGAGCTGCTGCGTAAAAAGGGCATTGAGGTATTGCTGCTGTCCGAGCGCATTGACGAGTGGTTGATGAGCCATCTGACCGAGTTTGACGGCAAGCCGCTGGTCTCCGTGACCCGCGGTGATCTGGGTCTGGATGACCTCTCCGATGAGGAGAAGGCGGAGCAGGAGAAGCAGGAAGAAGCCTCCAAGCCACTGCTTGAGCGCTTTGAGTCCAGCCTCGGTGAGAAGGTGAAAGCGGTGAAGGTGTCCCACCGTCTTACCGACACTCCGGCCTGCATCGTGGCGGACGAGCACGATATGTCCAGCCAGATGATCAAGCTGATGCAGGCGGCCGGCCAGCCGGTACCGGAAGTGAAGCCGGTATTTGAGCTGAACCTGGAGCATCCGCTGGTGATGAAGCTGGCGGATGAGCAGGACGATGCGCGTTTCGACAGCTGGGCCCAGCTGCTCCTTTCTCAGGCCACTCTGGCGGAGCGGGGCAGTCTGGAAGACCCGTCCGAGTTTGTCAGCCAGCTTAACGCCCTTTGGCTGGAACTCAGCCGCTAAACTACCCATATCGCCCCAGCCCCGCTTTGGCGGGGCTGTCTGTTTACGAGAACGCCATGCAAGAACTTATCTTTGACGTCAACGCCCAGAACATTCAGCAACTGGTTGAGGCCTCCATGACCCGCCCGTTGGTGCTGAACTTCTTCTCACCTCAGGCACCCGAGTGTCAGAGCGTCTCCCAGGTTCTGGTCGGGGAAGCCCAGCGTCGCGCTGGCCAGTTTGTATTAGGTAACGTGAATTGCGATACCGAGATGGATCTGGCCCAGTATTTCCGCATTCAGGCGCTGCCGACAGTGCTGATCCTGGTGAAAGGCCAGCCGGTGGATGGGTTTGCTGGCCCGCAGCCCCCGGAGATGATCGCCCAGGTGTTGCAGAAGCACCTGCCTGCGGCCTGGGAACTGAAACTCCAGGAAGCGGCTCCGCTGCTGGAAAGCAAAGCCTACGACCAGGCGTTGCCTATCCTGCGCGACGCGCTGGCTGAGGAGGCCAATGCGGCCACCCGGCTGGCACTGGCGGAGGCTCTGTTGGGACTGAAGCGTGCCGAGGAGGTGGAGCCTCTGCTGGCGGAAGTGGGGCTGGCGGATCAGGACAGCCGTTATCAGAGCCTGAAAGCCCAGTTGCAACTGCTAAAAGAGTCGGCGGATACGCCTGAGATTCGGGCACTGCAGGCCCAGTTGGAGGCGGAGCCGGACAACCAGGGGCTGGTGGTCGAGCTGGCGGTGCAGTTGCACCAGGCGGGTCGTAATGAGGAGGCGCTGGACAGCCTGTTTGGTTTGCTGCGCCAGCAGATGGATGCGGCCAATGGTGATGCCCGCTCCACCTTCCTCGATATCGTCAATGCGTTGGGCTCAGCGGACCCGGTTGCCAGCAGCTATCGACGCCGATTCTATGGGCTTCTTTACTAAATTCGAGGTAATCGTCGGATTTTCCACCAAAGCCTAACGGGCCGCCTCTTCACATGGGTGGCCGGGTATGACAAGATCCCGTCATTTCCACGAATCTACCGATTTTCACAGAGGACAGTCGCATGCGCATTATTCTGTTGGGCGCCCCCGGTGCCGGTAAAGGCACTCAGGCCCAGTTCATCATGGAGAAATACGGGATCCCGCAAATCTCCACTGGTGACATGCTGCGTGCCGCCATCAAAGCCGGATCCCCGATGGGTCTGGAAGCCAAAAAAGTGATGGATGCCGGCCAGTTGGTGTCCGACGACATCATCATTGGTCTGGTTAAGGAGCGCATCGCCCAGGAAGACTGCAAAGGCGGTTTCCTGCTGGACGGTTTCCCGCGCACCATTCCCCAAGCCGATGCGATGACCGAAAACGGCATCGACGTTGACCACGTGATCGAGTTCGACGTACCGGACGAAGAGATCGTTAAGCGCATGAGCGGTCGCCGCGTACACCCGGGCTCCGGCCGTGTTTACCACGTGGTGTTCAATCCGCCGAAGGTGGAAGACAAGGACGACGTGACCGGTGAAGAACTGGTTATTCGTGCCGACGATGAAGAAACCACCGTTCGTAAGCGTCTGGCGGTTTACCACGAGCAGACCAAGCCGCTGGTGGACTACTACTCCACTGCTGCAGAGCGTGGTGCCAACCAGTACCACAAGCTGGATGGTACTCAGGCCGTTGATGCGGTATCTGAGCAGATCGGCAAACTGCTGGGCTGATTTCTGAGCAGTGTGAAAAAGGCTTCCTTCGGGAAGCCTTTTTTGTGATCGGGTCAACCGTTAAATCCGTGAGAGGCTCACTGTTTTGTTGCGTGATCTGATGCTAGTCTTGCTGCGTATTCACGGACAAACAACAGCTTAGATAACGACATGGACCAATCCCAATTTGGTGTGCTGCTGGTTAACCTCGGCACCCCCTGCAAACCAACCCCCCACTGCGTTCGCTGTTTCCTGAAACAGTTTCTGAGTGACCAACGGGTGGTGGATCTGCCCCGCTGGCAGTGGTGGCCCATTCTGAATGGCATCATTCTTAACACCCGTCCCAAGCGCGTCGCCAAGGCCTACCAGTCGATCTGGAGTGAAGGCGGCTCACCGCTCAAGGTGATCTCCGAAGCGCAGCGAGACGCGCTGGAAGCCCAGTTGGGCGTGCCGGTGGCTCTGGGCATGACCTACTGCCGTCCCTCCATTCGAGAAGGGTTGGATGCGCTGGAAGCCAAGGGCGTGGACAAGGTAGTGGTGCTGCCGCTGTTTCCCCAGTACTCCTGCTCCACCACAGGTGCTGTGGTGGACGCCATTGGCAACGCGGTGAAGCTGAAGCGCTCCATGCCGGAACTGCGCATTGTGCGGGATTATCATGATCACCCAGCCTACATCCGTGCGCTGGCGGACAGTGTCAAAGCGCACTGGGCGGAACACCCTCGCGGAGACAAGCTGTTGGTCTCCTTCCACGGTGTACCGGAACGCTTCATTACCGAAGGAGATCTCTACCGGGAGCACTGTGAGCGCACCGCCGCCAAGCTGGCGGAAGCTCTGGAATTGAATGAATCCCAGTGGCAGATCTGCTTCCAGTCTCGTTTTGGCAAGGAGCCGTGGTTGCAGCCCTATACCGATGAGACCCTGGAAGCGCTGCCGAAGCAGGGCGTCAAGGCGGTGGACATTATCTCCCCGGCGTTCTCAGTGGATTGCCTTGAGACCCTGGAAGAGCTGGCCATCGAAGGTAAAAGCGAGTTTCTGGAAGCGGGCGGTGAGCGCTACGAGTTCATCCCCTGCCTCAATGCTCAGGAAGACCACATCGCCATGATGGTTGAGCTGGTAAAGCAGCACAGTCAGGGCTGGTAAACCCAAACGAAAAAGAAAACCGGCCCAAGGGCCGGTTTTTTGGTTCAGGCGTCCTCGCCTTCGGGCAACTGCCAGTCGCCTCCCAGCGCTTTATGCAAAAACAGCAGGTGCTCCGCGGTGTTGAGTTGGGCCATCAACGCTGCGTCCTCCATCAGATTGACCTGGCGCTGGGCATCCAGGACAGTGAGATAGTCCACCAGACCCGCCCGATAGAGGGAGCGCGCTTTGCTGGCCGCCAATCGTGCCTGTTCAGCGGCTTGTTCTATCTGATCCCGGTGTGCCTGTTGATTGCCGTAGGCCATCAGGGCGGTTTCCACCTCGTTAAACGCGCCATTCACCCGATGCTGATAGGCCAGAGCCGCCTGTTGGAATCGTGCTTCCTGCATGGTCACCAGCGCTTCGCCACGGCCACCGTCAAACAGGGTCCAGTTGACGCCGACGCTCGCGAGCCAGGCGTCGGAGCCAGAAGCGAACAGGTCGCCGAAATTCTCGGCCAGCGTCATCGGAGAACCGGTCAGGTACACCTTGGGATACCGGGCGGCAATGGCGATGCCCACCTCCTGGTTCAGGGCCGCCATCTCCCGCTCAGCCAGGGCGATATCGGGCCGTCTTTGAAGCAGGTCTGATTTCAGGCCCACTGGCACGGTTTGCGTGATTTCGGGTAAGGGGCGGTCACCGAATCGCTGGCTTGTCGCCGCCGCGCCCTCTCCGAGCAGGGTGGCCAGCCGATGCAGGTGTGCCTTTTCCGCACTGTGCAGCATCGGCAGGGTGGAGCGGGTGGCGGCCAGCAACGCCCGCGCCTGAGCCAGGTCGAGTTCCGAGCCATAACCGGAGTCCACCAGACGTTCCACCAGTTCCAGTGTCTGTGTCTGCTGCGCAATATTGCGCTCCGCTATGGCAATGCGGGCCTGGGCACCACGGTATTGCAGGTAGTTGTGAACCGCTTCTACGGTCACCATCTGCAGCGTCGCCTGACGCAGGATTTCAGCCTGCTCAAGGCGGATCCCCGCGAGCGAATCCATGGCATCCAGGCGTCCGGCCAGATCCAACTCCCAACTGACATTAACGCCCACCGCAAAGGCACCGTTATCCCGATCCAGAAGGTTCAGGGGCTGGCCCGCTCCGGGTTGTCCGAAGTCAGGCATGGTGGCGGTTAGAGCACCACCGGCCAGAGGGTCATATTCACTCAGCCGGTAGTGTTGATACCCCCCGCCCACGCTGATGGTGGGGATCTTGGCGGTGGCCACGGCAGTGTGGTAGGCGCGGGCACTCTGTACCCTAAGCTGGGCCACCTGCAGCGAGATGTTCTGCTGCTGTACCGTGGCCACCAGAGCATCCAGTTCAGGATCGTTAAAGCGGGTCCACCAGTAGGGCTGCTCGACCGGCGTGGTACTGACCCCCTCAGTGTGCTGATACAGGTAGAGCTCATCCGCTTCGACATGGGGTGGTTGGTAATCAGGGGTAACACTGCAACCGGCCAGCGCCATGGCGGCAATCAGGACAGAGAATTTACGCATGGGCAGGCTCCAGTTCGGTCAGGATTTTCGGTTCGTGAAACAGCAGCCGGTACAGTGCCGGCATGATCAGCAGGGACAGCAGAGACGCCACGCACAGACCGCCGATAATGGCGGCTGCCATCTGGTCAAACAGTTGGTCGGACAGCAACGGAATCATCCCCAGCGAGGTGGTCAATGCCGCCATGGAGATTGCCATGGTGCGGTTCAGCGTGGCATCGACGATCGCAAGGTCCAGCGCCTTACCCTGTCGGCGTTCCAGTTCAATCTGGTCCATCAGGACGATGCCATTTTTGATGATCATGCCCGACAGCGCGATGACACCGACAATCGCCATAAAGCCGAAGGGTTTGCCGAACAGCCAGAGACCACCAATCACGCCGATCAACGCCAGAGGCACGGTGCCAAAGATGATGAAGGGCTGGCGGTAGGCGCTGAACATCGCCATCAACACGATAAACATCAGCAACAGGGCCTTTGGGGTCTGGAGCAGGATGTCGTCTACGGCACGCTTCTCGTCGTAGTACTCTCCGCCCCACTCAAACCGGTAACCGGGTGGCAGCGGGATCGCTTCTATCTGTTCGGCAATGGCGTTACGCAACTCAGCCGGAGTGGCGTCCAGCACCCCTGCCTGTGCGGTGATGGTGCGTACCCGATCCCGCCGCCAGATAAGGCTTTGTTCACCCTGCACGTCAAAGCGTTCCACCACCTGGCCCATCGGTACGCTGAACGGGCTCAGCAAGCCGCGTACCGGCAGATCATGGAGCTGGCTCAGATCCGTATCGGTGCTGCGCAGTTTGATGGGCACCAGATCACTGCCGTTGCGTAACTGGCCCACGGTCAGGCCGTCTGAAGCCAACTGCAATGTGCGGGCGACGTCGAAACGGGTCACGCCAGCCAGACGCGCCTGCTCCTGGTTCAGTACCGGCACCATCAGCGGACTTTCCTGACGCCAGTCGTTACGGACGTAGCGGGCATTGGGATGGGCGCTCATGATCGCTTCGGCCTGGGCCGAGAGGTCGCGCAGCACTTCAGGATCCGGTCCGGAGAAGCGGGCCTCCACGCTGAACTTGTCCTTGGTCGCCAGTTTCAATGCCCGGAAACGAGGCTCGGCGTTGGGAAAGGACTCGGCCAGCCAGGCATCGCCCGCTGCGGTCAGAGTGGCGATGGCCTCAAAGTCGCGGGTGTTGATCAGGATCTGACCGTAAGCCGCATCCAGCCCCTCCGGCTCAACGGTCACGGAGAAGCGAGGGGCGCCAGCACCGACAAAGCTTGCGAAGTTGGTGACTTCGGGGCGCTTCGCCAGCCAGCGTTCAATCGCTTCAATATCCTCTGCGGTTTGTTCAATCCGACCGCCATTGGGTGCCCAGTAATCCAGAAACACCATGGGACGGTCGGAGGTGGGAATAAAGTTCACCTTGATAAAAGGCAGGGCGAACAGTGCCAGTGCGAGCAAAGGCAGAAGTCCGGCCAGGGTGGTTTTGGGGTTTGTCACGCTCCATTGCAGCACCCGTTTGAAGCCGAGGTAGAACCGCCCCTCCTGGGCCGCTTCTTGCGCGGGTTTCAGGAAGGCCCAGCACATTAGCGGGGTGATGGTCATCGCCACCAGCCAGGAGAGCAGCAGGGAGCTGGCGATCACCTGCACGACGGAGAGAGAGAACTCCGCCGCGTCGGTTTGTGAGAACAGGGTTGGCGTCGTGCCAAGGATGGCAATCGCGGTGGCACCCAACAGCGGCCAGCCCATCTCTGCTACCGCTTCCTGCGCGGCGTTGCGGCGGGCCAGACCCTGTTTCAGTTTTGCCTGGACCAGATCGGTGATCACAATGGCATTGTCTACCAGCATGCCCAGCGCCAGGATGAACGCGCCCAGCGACACCCGTTGCAAATCGACGCCAGCCAGGTTCATAAAGATCAGGGTCAGCAGAATGCTGAGCAGCAAACTGACACCCACAATGGTGGCAGAGCGCCAGCCCATAAAGATGAGCAGCACACCCACCACAATGGCGAGGCTTTGCAGCAGGTTACTGACGAAGTTGTTGATCGACTTCTCTACCTCATCCGGCTGAAACGCCACTACGCCGACTTCGGTCCCAAGGGGCAGACTGGCTTCGAATTGGGCGAGTACCTGATTGAGGCCGGAACCCAGGCTGACGACATTGACGCCCTCAGCCGGGCTGACCGCCAGGATGATTGCCGGATGACCGTTGTAACGGCTGAGGTTCAGAGCGGGGGTTTGTTCGCTCATTTCGATGCGGGCAATGTCGCCCAATCGAATCAGGCCGTGGCTCAACTCGCCCAGGCTGCCTTTGAGCATCAGGTTCTCAATCTCTTCGACCGACTCAAATCGGCCGCTCTGTGCAACCCGAACGCGACGGGACCCCATATCAAAAGCGCTGGTGTCCACATTGAGGTTGTGGCTGTTGAGCTGGTTCAGCACCCCGGCCAGTGTCAGGCCAGAAGCCGCGAGGCGCTCCGGCGGAATCACCAGATTGAGCTCCTGCTCCACCACGCCGTGCAGGGCCACTTTCTTGATGCCGTCAACGGTGTTGAGTTTACGCTGAAGGGTTTTGGCGTGCGTTTTGAGTTCGGCCATGCTCAGGTCATCGCTGTAGACCGCAAACAGCATGCCGTAGACCTCGGAGAACTCATCCATCACCACAGAGATCTGGGCTTGAGGGGGCAGTTCAAGCGCGATGTCGTTGACCTTGCGTCGCAGCAGGTCCCACTCCTGGGGCAGCTGTTCCGAGCGAACCGACTCTTTCAGGTCGACAAAAATGGTGGAGATGCCGGGTTGGGAGAGAGAGCGGAGTTTCCAGAGGTTGCCCATCTCCTGGAACCGTGACTCCACCTTATCGGTAACCAGTTGCTCCACCTCTTCGGCGCTGGCGCCGGGGTAGAGAGTCACGACAACGGCACTTTTCACCGTAAAGGTCGGGTCTTCCAGCTTGCCCAGATCGAAGTAGGAGTAAACACCCGCCACGACGCACAGCACCGTAAAGAACAGCACAAAAGTGCGTTGGCGGATGGCGAAGGTGGCCAGGTTCATCGTGCCACCTCACGGATGGTGCCGACGGCATCCCCGGTATTCAGATAGTGGGCACCGGCGACCACAATGCGGTCACCCGAGAACAGGGTGCCCTGGACGCAAAGGTGGTTGCGCTCCTGGCGAACCACGGAAACCGGAATGCGTTGCGCTTCTCCAACGGAAACGCGAACCACCTGGTTCAGCCCCTGCTCAAAGATCACTGCGGATTCCGGCAGACAGAAGCTGGAGGGCTCGTGGGTGCCTTGCCAATGCAGTTGCACCGCTTTGCCCGGGTGCAGGTCGACGTCGCGGTCGATAAGTTCAAAGGTGGCCGAGTAGGTGCGCTTCAGGGGGTGGGGCTGGCTGGCGATCTCCGTGGCGACACTTTTCAGGGATTGGGCACTGTTATGCCAGCGCACGGTGGCTTGCTGGCCCTTGGAAAAGGCCTCAAGTCGGCTCTCGGGAACGTCCACCACCACCTGAAGGGCGTCGGGCGTATGCAGGGAAAGGATGGGTTGCCCTTCGCTAATCAGCTCGTGGGGCTCGATAAATCGTTGGCCAATCTGGCCGGAAAAGGGAGCCCGCAGCTCGGTGTAGCGTACGCCATCCCGCGCTTTCTCCAGATTGACCTTGAGCACCGCGACGGCTGCGTCGGCGCGGGCGGCACCGGAGCGGGCGCGGTCCAGATTGACGTCCGCCATGGCGTTGTCCCGAATCGCCTGTTCCACCCGTGACCGTTCACTGATAGCCAGCGCCTGAACCGCTTTGGCTTCGGCCAAACGGGCTTCGAGTTCCGCCACGGTAAGGGCATAATCGTGGTCCTCAAGACGCGCCAGGAGTTGTCCCGCTTCCACCCAGTCCCCCACTTTGACTGACAAGGCTCCCACTCTTCCCGGCACCTTAAAGCTGAGCTGCGCCTGTTGTTGCGCTTCGACAACACCACTGAAGCGCACCTGAGCGGATGCCGCCGGGTCGGTCAAGCTGATGACATTGATTGGGCGAAGTTGCGCATGACTTGGTGGAGGGGTGTCATTGTGACTGCAGCCGGTCAGGGTCAGACCGATAAGTAACGATAGGGCAGGGGTTTTTCTCACGGGGAGCACTCCAGAACAGAATAATGGAGCGCATTTTATTGATTTGAATATCGAGAATAATCCGGCCTTCGCGAGTTTCACTGTCTTGAAAAGTGAGACAATTGGCGTTGGCCTCGCGGCAGAGGAGGCGATGCAGGGTTATGCGGTGATTTTGGGTACCTCCGTTAACAACCACTCCATCAGCAGACGCGCGCCATGGCTTAGGCCCATCCGGTCCCGGTAGACCAACCACACCTCCTCCTGGGGGCTTTTGATGTCGGTCAGCAGGGGAACCAGTTCGCCGCTCTGGACGTGCTGAAATGCCTGAAGCTCCGGCAAGTGGCAGATCCCGGTACCATCCAGCGTCGCCCGCCGTAGGTAGGTCATGCTGTTGCTGATCAGCGTGGCCTCTACCGGAACCGATGCGTCCTCAAAGTGCCAGTGACGCTCGGTGCGGCCATCGGGCCAGCGAAATCCCAGCAAGCGGTGGTGGGCGAGGTCGGTCAGTTTCTCAGGGCAGCCATTCTGGCTGAGATACTCCGGGCTTGCATACAGGGCACGACCAAAACGGCCCATAGAGCGCGCAACAAAGCTGGAGTCTTCCAGTTGACCGGCGTGAAGGCTCAGATCGAGCCCCTGGGTGATGATGTCCTGATAGCCCAGCGTACTGATGTACACCTCCAGAGAGATTCTGGGATAGCGGGTCATAAACTGTTGCAGCAACGGGTGGAGAATCAGTTCCGCTTCCGGCAGCAGTCCCAGTTTCACTTTGCCTACGGGGTGCAGGCTCTGGCTGCGAGCGGAGTCCAGGGCGGCGTCCAGTTGCGGCATCAGGATCTCGAAACGCTGATACAACTCCTGACCGATGGGGGTGAGGCTGAGCTTTCGGGTGGTGCGGGTGAAGAGGGTGCTGCCGAGGCGCTTCTCAAGCTCATTGATGCGGCGACTGACGTTGGCGCGGGGCAGGTCCATCGCTTCCGCTGCCGCAGAGAAACTGCCCAGTTCCACCACAGTCATAAAGAGTTTCAGGTCGTCAGTGCGCATGGTGGCTCCTTACCAATCTGGCGCCATTATGGCGAAAAAGGGCGGGCAAGGTAACGGCATCCCGGTTAAGGCCAATGATTTTGGGATCCATCAGACACGAAAAAGCCCGCCAATTGGCGGGCTTTCGGGTCAGGCTCGGTATCAGTTACCGGTTTTCAGCTTTTCCCAGTACTCGATGTAGATGGCCAGGGCCTCGTCACCGACATCCTGCTGGAACTCGCCCTGCTCAACCACCTCGGCGGGCGGGAAGATGGCGGCGTTCTCGGAGTACTCCGGATCCAGCATGCCGATGGCGGTCTTGTTCGGGGTGGTGTAGCCCAGGTATTCCACAACCTGAACCGCCACTTCCGGACGCATCATAAAGTCGATGAACTTATGAGCGTTCTCGACGTTGGCGGCACCGGCCGGGATGGCGAAGCTGTCTACCCACAGGGCGGCACCCTCTTTCGGATAGACGTACTGAATCGCGTCGTCTTCCTGCTGAGCCATAAAGGCTTCACCGTTCCACAACATACCCAGGTTCACGTCGCCAGCCAGGAAGGGCTCACGGGGGGCGTCAGAGTTGAACACCAGCACATTCGGCATCAGGCTGCGCAGCAGCTCATAAGCCTGCTTGATCTCTTCCGGGTTGGTGCTGTTACCGCTGTGGCCGTTGATGCGCAGCGCCATATGGAACACTTCACGCACATCGTTGGTCAGCAGCAGGCTGCGTTTCCACTTGGGATCCCACAGGTCTTTCCAGCTGGTGATGGTGGCCGGATCGATTGCGTCAGAGTTCACACCAATGGCGGTGCTGCCCCACACGTAAGGGATGGAGTACTGGTTCTTCGGGTCGTACGCCTTGTCCAGAACCGCCGGGTCCAGGTGCTTCAGATTGGTCAGCTTGCTGTGGTCGATCTCATGCAGCAGACCCTCTTTGGCCATTTTGGAGATGAAGTAAGCGGAAGGCACGATCACGTCGTAACCGGTGCCCTTCTGCAGCTTCAGTTTGGAGTACATCACTTCGTTGCTGTCGAAGGTGGCGTATTCCACCTTGATGCCAGTCTCCTCAGTGAACTGTTCCAGAACGCCTTCCGGTACGTACTCGGTCCAGTTATAAACCACGACCTTCTCTTGTGCCTGGGCCATACCGGTCAGGGCAAGCAGGCCGGCAGCGCACAACAGCTTAGCGGCTTTCATTATATTTTCTCCTCGTCAACAGCGAGATAAGCAACGTCATGATGAGCGAAATGCCCAACAGTAGGGTGGCGATGGCGTTCACCTCCGGAGAGACCCCGACCTTCACCATGGAAAAGACCCGAATCGGCAGCACTTCATAGCTGGGTCCAGTCACGAAGGAGCTGATGATCACGTCATCCAAGGATAGCGTGAAGCTCAACAGCCAACTGCCAGCGATGGCCGAGCTGGCCATCGGCATGATGATCCGGGTAAACACCAGGCTTTCGCTGGCGCCCAGGTCCCGGGCCGCGTCCACCAGGTTTTTGTCAAACCCTTTGAGTGCCGCATACACGGTGATCACCACGAAGGGGAGACAGAAAGTGATGTGGGAAAGCAGCAGACTCCAGAAGCCCAGCTGGATCCCCATGGCCATAAAGATCACCAGGAAGGTGATGGCCAGCACGATGTCCGGGGACATCATTACAACAAACAGCATGCCACTGGCCGCCGGTTTGAGGCGGAAGTGGTAACGATGGATGGCGTGGGCCATCAGAGTGCCGATCACCGTGGCCGCCGTGGCGGCCAGAATCGCCACCGTCAGCGAGTGGGTAAACGCCTGCATCAGAGCATCGTTATTAAACAGCTTCTCGTACCATTTCAGGCTGAAGCCGTTCCACTTGTGGCCGTACTTGGATTTGTTGAAGGAGTTCACCACCAGTACCGCCATCGGCAGGTACAGGTAGAAGAACACCAGGCCAATCAGCAGCCATTTAGAGATTCGAGTCATCGAGACCTCCCTGGCGTTGAATCAGACGGTTGGCGTAGTAGTACGCTCCAAGCATGACGCCCATCATCAGGATCAGTGCGATGCTGATGGTGGCTCCGAATGGCCAGTCGCGCAGCACCAGGAACTGGTTCTTGATGACGTTACCCAGCAGCAGGTTGGTGGCGCCACCAAGCAGGTCCGCCACGTAGAACATCCCCATTGCTGGCAGGAACACCAGCAGAGAGCCAGCGACAATGCCCGGAGCGGTCATCGGAAGAATGATGTGCCAGAAGCGGCGTACCGGGCCTGCGCCCAGATCGCGGCCCGCTTCAAGCAGGCTCTGGTCGAGATTCTCGAAGCTGGAGATCAGCGGCAGAATCATAAAGGGCAGCAGAATGTAAACCAGGCCAAGGATCACCGCCAACTGGGTGTAGAGCAGCGGCAACGGGCTGTCGATCAGGCCGATAAACTCCAGGAAGCTGTTCACCAACCCCTTGTTGCCCAGAATGATCTTGAAGGCGTAGGTCCGGATCAGGCTGTTGGTCCAGAACGGCACGATCATCAGGAACAGCACCAGCATCCGCTGGGGACGGGGCAGTTTGGCCACGATGTAGCCAAAGGGGTAGCCGATCAGAAGGCACAGAACGGTGGCGTAGAACGACAGCACCAGACTGTCCCACAGCACGCCCAGGTAGAGCGGGTTCCACAGCTTGCGCAGGTTGTCCAGGGTAACCGGGAACACCGCCAGGTGTTCAGGGTTCGGTGTCAGAAAGCTGGTTGCCAGCACCAGCAGGTGCGGTGCCAGCACGAACACCCCGAGCCAGCTCAGGGTCAGGATGATCACCAGTGGACGGAAACGAACAAATTGGCTCATCAGAGCTGGGACTCCGATTTGATGACGTGCTCCCATCCGTGCACCCAGTCTACCCAGACCTTCTGGCCCAGACGGTAGTCAAAGTCCGGATCGTCCTCGTCAAAGAATTCACTGGCGTGCAGACGCATGCCGTTATTGAGCTCGATGATGGAGTCGAGGGTCTTACCCTTGTAGTTACGCTCGCGCACGTGGCCGATAAAGCCCGGCTTGTCGGGGGCGTCCTCGATGTATTCGATGCGCAGATCTTCCGGACGCAGCAGGATCTTGATGTGATCCCCCACAGAGAACACCTTGTCGGTACGGATCTCACGATGGTGGTCCGCCATCTTGGCGATGTAACGCAGGTCATCCAGCTGTTCGGTGATCACTCCATCGATGGCATTGATCTCGCCGATAAAGGAAGCCACAAACACGTTTTGCGGGCATTCGTAGATCTCACGCGGTGTGCCAACCTGCTGTGCCACGCCGCCATCCATCACCAGGATGCGGTCGGACATGGAGAGCGCTTCCTCCTGGTCGTGGGTCACATAGATGAAGGTGATCCCCAGCTGACGCTGCAGCATCTTCAGTTCCACCTGCATCTGCTGGCGCAGTTTGGCGTCCAGGGCAGAGAGGGATTCGTCCAGCAGCAGTACCTTGGGGCGGTTGACCACGGCGCGGGCAATTGCCACACGCTGGCGCTGACCACCGGAAAGCTGGTGCGGCTTGCGGTCGGCATAGTCGGCCAGACGCACCATCGCCAGTGCGTCCCGCACCCGGGTGTCGATCTCCGCTTTGTCGATCTTGGACATGTTGAGGCCAAAAGCGACGTTGTCGAATACCGACATATGGGGGAACAGGGCGTAGCTCTGGAAGACCGTGTTGACCGGGCGACGCTCAGGCGCGACCTGCGCGATGTCGGTGCCATCCAGTTCGATGCGACCTTCGTCCGGCAGTTCGAAACCGGCGATCAGACGCAATACCGTGGTTTTTCCGCAACCAGACGGACCGAGGATGGTGAAGAACTCGCCGTTGGCGATCTCCAACTGGAAATCGTTCAGCACGGTCTGGTTACCAAACCGCTTAACGATACCGGACAGGGAAAGAATGGGTTTGTTGGACACGGGCGTATCTTACAAGAAAAGGACCAACCCTAGATTTTAATGCGTTAGGGCCAATTCGCAATGACGGATCCGGACCGATTTGACCACAAGTGGACAATTCTCCACCAAAGATTTCCGTAAGTTAGCGGCAATGTTACGGCGTCGGGCGTGTTGCGCGATTATCCGGTTACCAAGGGGGAAAGGGGGTAAGCGATCACTTTGTGGCTGAGTGCGGCGCCGGTGGAGTGGGCGCGATCCCCTGGCTGTTCATCCAGGCTCGGATACGGCGGGCAAAGCTGAGGGCGTGGGGGCCGTCGCCATGCAGACAGAGAGTGTCGATCGTTAGCGTTATCGGCTGGCCCTCAACACTCTGAATCGATTGGCCGGTCACCAACGCTTTCGCCTGTTGCAGGGCTTCTTCGTCACTCTCCAGTACGGCGTGGGGATGGGAGCGGGGCACCAGTAAGCCATCCGCCTGGTAGCGGCGGTCTGCAAAGCCCTCCCGGGCAACGGCGAGCCCGGCCCTTTGACCGGCATCGATCAGGGCGCCACCGGCCGCCCCCACCAACACCAGCACGGGATTGAAGGTCTTGACCGTTGCTGCGATGAGCGTCGCGAGTGTTGGATCGGATGAGGCCTGATTGTAGAGGGCACCGTGCGGTTTGACATGGTGCAGGGTGCCGCCCAAGTCGCGTGTAATGGCATCCAGTCGTATCAGTTGGGAGCGCAGCAGCGCTTCTAATTCGTCGTCCGACAGTTGCATGGGACGGCGACCGAAGTGGTCCGGATCGGCGTAACCGGGATGGGCTCCGATCGCGACCTGATGTGACAGCGCCAGTGCCACGGTACGACGCATGGTGTCCTCATCGCCCGCATGGGCGCCACAAGCGATGTTGGCGGAGCTGATCAGTGGCATTAACTCGGCGTCCTGATTAGCCGGTCCGGTCAACTCACCCAGGTCGCAGTTCAGATCCATGCGCATGGTACAGGCTCCTGCCACTGATGAGCGAAGGCGATGGCCAACCGGTTCAGGGCGATCTGACGGTGGTGTTTCTCCTGACGTGCCGACTCAAGCGAGACCTCGACAAAGCTCAGGGGGTCACCGGGTCGGGCCTGGGCCAGCTTGGGCAGATCCACCGAAGCGACCACCGCCATCCTGGGGTAGCCTCCCGTCGGCTGGCTGTCTGCCATCAAGACGATGGGTTGGCCATCCGGCGGTACTTGAACGGTGCCGGGCACGACGCCATCGGTGATTGGCTCTCTGGTGCTTACCGGTTCCAGTGCCGGCCCCACCAGTCGGCATCCCATGCGATCAGAGTCGGCACTCAGTCGATAAACCCGTTCGCACAGGGCGGAGAGCCCACCACGAAACCCGTCCGCTTCCGGGCCGGCTATGACCTTGATCGGGGCTGGCGCCGTGCGGGAGCGGTTGTTGCGGGGCACCCGGGCGGCGATTCCTTTGGGGACGGCTCCTCGAAAGCGCGGGTAGGGCAGGGCATCCCCGCGTCTGATCCGTCGTCCCTGCAGGCCGCCCAGCCCGGCGCAGATAAGGGTGGAGACACTGCCCAACTGTGGCGCGACTTGCCACCCCCCTTTAATGGCCAGATACCCTCTACAACCGGATTGCAGCGGGCCTATCGCCAGCTTCGCGCGGGCGGGGATCGCTACGGGCTGGTGCATCGGCACTGGGGTGCCATCCAGGCGCGCATTGACCACTCCGCCGGTCAGTGCCACCACCGTGGGAAAGTCAAACTGAAGCGTCGGCCCCACCAGGGTGTACTCCAGCACCGCGCTGTTGGTGTGTTGAGCCAACAGCAGGTTGGCAATGGCTGCTGCCAGTGGGTCCACCGCTCCAGCCGCTGGTAAGCCGAGGTGTCGGTAGCCACTTCGGCCAAGGTCCTGCACCGTGGTCAGTACGCCGCTGCTCAATACGGTAGCGGTCATGGCGCCTCCCGGGCGAGTTGCTCAAACTGTGCCAGCGTGATGGGAACAAAACGCAGCGAGTCACCAGGCTGAAGGCGGGTAGGCGGACGTTGATCAAAATCCACCAACGGCAGCGGGCAGCGCCCAATCAACTGCCAGCCACCGGGGCTGGCATTGGGGTAGATCCCGGTCTGTTCACCCGCAATCCCGACCGAGCCAGCTTCCACCTGAATACGGGGAGTACGGTGTCGAGGGGTGGCGAGGCTGGGGTCGAGTCCGGTGAGGAATGGGAAACCCGGGGCGAATCCCAGAAAGCGCACCTGGTAGAGTGGCGCCGTATGGCGTCGTATCACTTCTTCGGTGGTGAGGCCGGTGTGGCGGGCCACCGCTTCCAGGTCCGGGGCCAGGCTGGGGTGGTAGCAGACCGGCAGTTCTACCGGGGCAGAGCGGTTTGGCTCGGCTCGCTTTTCTTTTTTATCCAGGGCGGTGAGGGCCTGTTCCAGAGCGGAGGTTACCGTGGCTTCCGGCTCGGTGACTTCGCTGGCCAGGTGAAGGGTCAGGCTGTGGTAGGCGGGGACGGCGTCGAGGTACTCGGGTCGGGCCCGCAAACACTCCCCGAGGAAAACCCAATCCACATCGTCGGTCGGTAAGGCGGTGATCAGCAGGGCGCTGTCACCCAGTGAGTGCAGTTGAAAACGGGGGGAGTCCTTAGCCACCATCCTCTCCTGAAGAAAGAACACCTTAGCTCACTCTACCCTATGTCGGGGCAACAGGCGATGTGAGGGGACACTCACAACCACCAGCGATTTCAGTTCGGCGGTGGCGGGTTGGCGACTTTGTGGTAGAATCGCGCGCCAAATGGCGTCCGGCACGCCAGCATCCTGGGCCAATCGGGGTGTTAAGGGCCGGTCTTTACTGGCCCACCGCAGGAAGCGTGCCCTTGATAGGGTGGTGGCGCTACAATAGCAGGGAAGTTGTAACCCAAGCTGAAGTGATCCCAGCGATGAAATTCCCCGGTCAACGCAAATCCAAGCACTATTTCCCCGTCGAGTCTCGGGATCCGCTCACTAATGAGCTGAACCCGGTCATTCAACCACGTCACACCCACGTCACGGGCATCGACCAGACCCTGGTGGACATTGAAGCCCACGTGGACGAGGAATTCATCGCTCGTCACGGCCTGAAAAAAGGCAACTCCATGCTGATCGATGACGCCGCCGCGCACGCCCTCTACGAGGAACTGCAGGAGCAAGCGCTGATCACCGAAGAGTTTGCCGGCGGCACCATCGGCAATACCCTGCACAACTACTCCACTCTGGCGGACTCCCGCTCCGTGATGTTTGGTGTGATGAGCCGCAACATTCAGATCGGTTCCTACGCCTACCGTTACCTGTGCAACACCTCCTCCCGGGTGGACCTGAACCAACTGCAACCGGTGGACGGTGCAATCGGTCGCTGCTTTACCCTGGTCACCGAATGCGGAGAGCGTACCTTCGCCATCTCCAAAGGGTGCATGGACAAACTGACGCCGGAGTATATCGACGAGAACCTGGTGAAAACCGGTTCCGCTCTGGTGCTGACCGCCTACCTGATGCGCGCTGGCGATGACCCGATCACCGAAGCGGCCATGACCGCCATCCGCTACGCCCACGAAGCGGACGTGCCGGTGGTTCTGACTCTGGGTACCCGTTTCCTGATTGAGCAGGATCCGCAGTTCTGGCGTGATTTCATTGCCGAGCACGTGACTGTGCTGGCGATGAACGAAGAGGAAGCGGAAGCCCTGACCGGTCATGCTGATCCGCTGCTGGCCTGTGACCAGGCCCTGGAGTGGTGTGAGCTGATTCTCTGCACCGCGGGCCCCAGCGGCCTCTACATGGCGGGTTGGACTGAAGAGGACAGCAAACGGGAAACCAGCCATATGCTGCTGCCCGGTGCGATCCCGGAGTTTAACCAGTACGAGTTCTCCCGTCCGATGACCCGTGCCCAGTGCGAGAAGCCGATGAAGGTGTACTCCCACATTGCGCCGTTTATGGGTGGTCCGGAGAAGATCAGCAACACCAACGGTGCCGGTGATGGCGCACTGTCGGCTCTGCTGCACGATATGGCGGCGAACGAGTACCACAAGCTGAATCTGCCGCAGTCCAGCAAGCACCGCATCGCGGGCTTGTGCTACTCCTCTTTTGCCCAGATCTGTAAGTACGCCAACCGCGTAAGCTACGAGGTGCTGGCGCAGTACAGCCCGCGTCTCTCCCGTGGTCTGCCTGAGCGGGAAGACAGCCTGGAAGAGGCCTACTGGGAGCGTTAATTCGCCTGACCAGTACCGGAGACGGGAAGGGGAGACCCTTCCCGTTTCTTTTTCGGGTGGATCCCGGTGGCAATGGTGTCGTCCCGGTGTTAGACTCGCCCGCCTGTTTTTTGCCCCCACCTGTGGCGGGCCCTGTCAGCGCGACAATAATGAAGCCTGAAGGGCGTGGTACGCGGAACCTGAGATGAAATTTCCCGGTCAACGCAATCAAAAGCACTATTTCCCGGTGGAAGCCCGGGACCCCGAAACGCTGGAACCCCAAATCCAGCCCAAGCGCACGCACATCTGTGGCATCGCCCAGACCCTGGTGGACATAGAAGCCCGGGTTGATGAGGAACTGATCACCCGGCACAGTCTGGTGAAAGGGAACTCGGTGCTGATCAACGACGATGCAGCCAATGCCCTCTATCGGGAGCTCAAAGAGCGTGACCTGATTGTTGAGGAGCACGCGGGCGGCACCATCGGCAACACCCTGCACAACTTTGCCACTCTCTCCAATGAGCGTGCCGTGCTGTTTGCAGTCATGGAGCGTCAGATTGAGATCGGCTCCTACGCCTACAAATACCTCGCCAACACCTCCTCCAAGGTGGACGTCAGCTACCTGCAACCGGTGGATGGCCCCATTGGTCGCTGCTTTACCCTGATCACCCCCTGCGGGGAGCGCAGCTTTGCCATCTCCAAAGGCGCGATGGACAAGCTGGAGCCCAGTGCCATCCGTCCGGACCTGATCCGTGAAGCGGGTGCCCTGGTGTTCGCTTCCTACCTGATGCGTTCCGGCGAAGGGGACAACATCGATCAGGCGGCGCTGGTGGCGATGGCGGAGGCCAAGGCCAACAAGGTGCCGGTGGTGCTGACTCTGGGTACCCGCTTCCTGATTGAGCAGGACCCGCAGTTCTGGCGCGAGTTTATTGCTGAGCACGTAACCGTGCTGGCAATGAATGAGGAGGAGGCGGAAGCCCTGACCGGCGAGCGCGACCCCATCAAAGCCTGCGAAGCCGCATTGGAGTGGTGCGATTTGGTGCTCTGCACCGTAGGGCCCGAAGGACTCTACACCGCTGGCTACAGTGACCGAGTTCAGCTGCGGGAAACCGAGTATGAACTGCGGAACGGCAGTATCCCCGGTTTTAACCAGTATGAGTTCTCCCGCCCCATGCGCCGGGAAGATTGTGTTGAGCCGGTCAAAATCTACTCCCACATCGCGCCCTATCTGGGTGGGCCACTGGCTATCCTCAACACCAATGGCGCGGGTGACGGCGCACTGGCGGCGCTGCTGCACGATATGGCGGCCAACCGTTACCACAGGCTTAATGTGCCGGCCTCCAGCAAGCACGCCTATGAGGCATTGTGCTACTCCTCCTTCTCCCAAATCTGCAAGTACGCCAACCGGGTGAGCTACGAAGTGCTGATTCAGCACAGCCCCCGCCTGTCCCGTGCCTTGCCGGAGCGGGAAGACAGCCTGGAAGAGGCCTACTGGGAGCGTTAAGCTTCGATAAACAGAAAAAGCCCCGCCAGATGGCGGGGCTTTTTTGATTTGGACAATGGCTGGTTGGTTAAGCCAGATCCGCAGCCAACTCTTCGGCGCTGACCACGATGGCTTCACCGGCCAGGCTGGGGGCGACGCCCACTTCGAAACCGTCTTTGGTCATGCCCGGAGCCCACTTCTCTACAAAGTCGGCCAGGTTGATGGTCATAGCGTGGCAGTTGGCGTAATCGTCTTTGATCCAGTTCTCCACCAGAATGGGGTGGTGCCACAGCAGCAGACACTGCTCTTTGCCGGTATTGATCAGGACACAGCCTTGATCGTCGGCCAGAGTGTACAGCGCTTGGTTGGCCTTGGCGGCCTCAACCAGATGGTCGTAACGACCCTGGCTGTCGAGGCTGTAAAACGCGTTGATCTGCTCTTGGGTTAATGCGTCAGACATGGGATGGCTCCTAAAAAATCTGGCGGCAGTATACCAGCCTTTGCCTCCGGGCCCACGCAATCCCTGCGAGTATTGCGCCCTCGGGCTGCTACTCAGTTGGATTCGGCTTTCTGGCGACGGGGCTTTAATCGAGAAAACGCGTCCTTAAACGGGGTGATATAGAGACCGATCAAAGTATCGTGGCCACGAACCTCTCCACCCGCCCCCAAAGAAAATTCACCCGCATCAGAGGCTTTGACCAGTGTGCCCCACATCCGATCCCAGATCGCCAGGGCGGAACCCATATTGGTGTCCCAGTGGCGGCGTTCGGCACTGTGGTGCACCTGATGCTGAGCCGGGCTGATAAACCAGTTTTCCAGCTTATCCCCCCAACTGACCCAGATGTGGCTGTGCCGCAGGTTGGATCCCATGACGTTAAAGAGAAACACAAAGACGTTGGCGCCGAGGATCTCCTGCATGGTCAGCACCGGACCAAACAGGTAATAGCCCAGCCCCACCACAAACCCCTGTGTCAGCGCCATGCGGCAGGCATAGAGGTAGCTCTCTACCGGATGGCTGCGGTAGATGGTCATTGGCGTCAGCACTTCGGCGCTGTGGTGGACCTTGTGGAAATCCCAGAGCAACGGTACCCGGTGCAGCAGCCAGTGCAGAAAGAAGCGGGTGAAGTCATCCACCAGAAACAGCATCAGGGTGAACAGTGCGGCGACCGTCGTTGCGGAAAGGTCCAGGTGAGTGAGCGGTCCAAAAGCCCACTCCAACAGCTCGGTGGTACCCAGTGCGACCGGCACCATGGTGAGGATGGCTGGCGCCAGAAGGCCGACCCGAATCAGCCGGTTGATCACCCAAAGTCCCAGGTCATGACGCACCGAGGGGTGACGGTAGATCGCCTTGGGAAACAGAAATGCCCCCAATCCTGCCAAAGTTCTGCGGGCGCCACTGGTCCAGAATACGGGCAGCGCCAGACCCAGTGCACCCAGCAGATAGACCCAGTAGATCCGCTTATTGGCGTCAGTGAGGTAGCCAGCCAGATCCATCAGGTTTTGCGTCAGCAGGTTGTCGGTGAGGGTTTCCCAGAACGTCATGGGTGTCTCCGGATGTCGAGATAACGGGGCGCCCGATTGGACGCCCCTGGCAGGGCTCAGAAGCCCAGACGGTAGCCGACCACAAACTGCTGCGGCTTATTGGGGCGTGCGCCGTAGGGACGACGGCTGACGATCTCCTCCTCATCGAGCAGGTTATCGACCTTGCCATACACCTCACCCCAATCACCCAGGTCATAGCTGGCGGCCAGATCGAGGGTGGTAAAGGCTTCGGTTTTCACGCCACTGAGGGTGACCCCTTCCCCGGAGGCTTCCAGCATCTCACTCTGGTAGCGCACCAGCAGATTGGCTTCCCACTGATTGCCAGCGATGCCCAGACCAAGAGTGGCCTGATGCTCCGGCAGGTAGGGCAGTTTGTCCCCTTTGCTGATGTCGCCCCACATGGTGAAGTCCGACTCAAAGTCGCTCTGGAACTCGGAGTCGGTGTAGGTGTACACCAGGGTCAGGGGCCAGTCGAAGCCGCCACCCCGAAGGGTGTGGGAGGCGCTGAACTCCAGCCCGTAGACGTTGACTTCACCGCCGTTGTACTCCTGATCGATGGTTTCGGAACAGGAGGCGGAAGCGGAGAAGGTGCAGCTCTCTTTCAGGTTGTCGAAGTCATTGAAGAAGGCCACGGTTTCCAGCTGGGTGTTGCCGTTACTGAAGCGGGTTCCCAGCTCGTAGTTGACGCTGGTTTCGCTCTCAATGGCGGGGTTCTGCTGAGGGCTGGTGGGCACAAAGCCCTCATGAACACCGGCGAACACGCCCCAGTCGTCACTCAGGCGGTAGAACACGCTGGCGCCGGGCAACCAGATATTGGTTTCCTTACGCAGATAGTCTCCTTCCGAGCCGGGCTTGTCGTTCTGGTAGAACTGGTCCAGAAATTCGCCGCGCACCCCCAGGGTGACTTCAAGCTTGTCCCAAACGAGGGTGTCCTGAAGATAGAGGGACCAGGCTTCGGTCTTCTCGGTATTCAGGGTTGCGGTTACCGTGGGATCACCGGTTTCCACCAACTGACCAGATTGCATCAGTACGTGGTCTTCGGTGTGATTACGGTGGATCTCGTCCTCGTGGTAACGCACCCCGGCATGGAGGTTGTGGTTCAGGGAGAACAGCTCGAAGGCGTAGCGCAGATCAGTCTGGATCCCCTGGGCGTAGTACTCCCGGTCATTGGTGCCCAATACCAGGGTTTCGAACGCCTGCTCACTGTCCTTGGCGCCGGTCAGAACGTCGTAGTAGATGGCGTTGATGCCGTCGTCCGGGTTCTGAAGGATGGTGGAGAGATCCCGATCCGTTGCCGGGTTATTCTGACTGGCAAAACCATTGAGCTTGCGCCAGGCCCGCTCAAAGTCATTGCGGTACACCCGGGTGGTCAGATCGAAGTTATCCCCGGCGATAAAGTGGTTGAACTGGAACTGGGTGTGGTCCCAGGTCATCTTGTCGTCGGCGCTGGCGGCGTAACGGCGGTTGGGGTTTTCGGCGAAGTCGGCGTCGGTCAGGCCCAGGTAGGTCTCATTGGAGTCCTCGTTGGCGTACACCATCTTCAGCTCAAACACCTGGGAGAAACGCTCGGTATCCAGGTTGTAGCGCAGCTTGGCCATCACTTCGTTCTTATCAAAGCCGGTGTCGCCGCCCCCATCCAACTCCTTGAAGCCATCGCTCTGTACATGCACGGCGTCCAGCAGGAAGCCGATGTCGCCAATGGTGTCACCGTAGTAACCGTGGGCCTTGAGGTAGCCATCGCTGCCCCCGGCCAGATCAATCTGACCCTCGCGGAACTCCGGCACCGCCCGGGTGGTCATGTTCAGCGCACCGGCCACCGTATAGGGGCCGTACTGAATGGCGGCCGGACCCTTAAACACCTCCACAGAGGTGATTTTGGCCATCAGTGGGAAGTAGTAGGCCGCAGAGGCGGAGTAGGGCGCGGGGGCGATCAACACCCCATCCTCCATCAGAGTGATCTTCTTACTCCGCTCCGGCGTGACGCCACGAAACCCGATATTGGGGCGCAGGCCAAAGCCATCCTCGGAGCGGATGTTGACGCCGGGCACCTGCGCCAGGATCCGCTCGATGTCGTCGTACTTGAACTTCTCCAGCTGCATCTCGTCCAGCAGGGTGGCGGAACCGGCCTCGGTACGGAGCCGGTCCTGGTGACCGATGATCTGAAGGGTTTCGTCATAGCGAACCGGGCTCGGATTCTCCTCCGGCTCGGCGGCAAGGGCGGGCGCACTCAGAGCCAGGGCGATGCTGGCGGCCAGCAGACTGGGCTGGCGGTGTTTAAAGGTCAGCATCAGTCGTTATCTCCGGCAGAGGTTGAGGGCAGCTCCAGCGCCAGGGCACTGATGAAATCCACCTTCATCTTGTCGGTGATCGCTTTGACTTCGGCGTGGGTCTGTTGCACCTGGTCCGGCTGTTCCGTCAGGGTTTGGGCCAGACTCTGCTCGTAACCGGCGGTGGTGGCGATGGCCGTATCGATGTCGGCGGCCATCTGCCCCGCCAACTCGCTGCTGCCCACTTCAATCAGGTAGTCGTCGAAACCGGTGCCCGCTTCCTCGCCTAACTGGCCAGCGAACATCGCCTTCAGGGCGCGCAGGTTGGCTTCGATATTGGCGATGGAGTGCGCGCTCAGCGGTGACTCCAGTACCGCTTCGCACTCCGGAGTGTTACAGGCGCCTGCAAACTGTTGATACGGGGTATCCAGCTTGCCGTCTTTGGTGACGGAATCCACGTAGAAGAGTGCGTCGGAAAGGTCGTTTACCGCATCATGAATGTCGGCGAAGTCACTGCCGGGCTGGCCGGCATTTTTCAGGATCGGGGCATACTCCGCCCACTGGCTGACCAGAGCGTCAGCGTTGCGGGACAGATCGGCGCTTACCTCTGCGGCAAAGTGGCAACGGGCCAGGGCTCGCTCCGCTTCGGGTCGATCGTTCCAGCCTGCCGGTGCGGTGGTGCCAGAGCAGCTGTGATCAAGGTTTTCGTTAAACAGCAGGTACTCCAGCGCGTCCAGCCCTTTGCGGGTTTCGGTGCGAAGGGTGATGTCGTAGGGCGTGCCATTGACGTTGCCCGCTTCAAAGTAGGCCACGTCCTGATCTACGGCACAGCGGCTGACTACCGGCCAGGAGTAGATCTTATTGCGCAGGTTGCTGTTATTCAGCTTCAGCGGCCCAATCTGCATCACCTCGGCGTACTGCCAGCGGGTCATGGTGTTTTGCCAGCCGGTGCGCGCGGTTTCCAGTGCCGAGTTGGGCTCCTGCTGTGCCGTCAGGGCGTCACAGTAGGCTGCGATCTGGTTGTTCAGTTGCCCGGCCTGAGCCGCAAATTCGGCGTAGGTGGGGGCGATGACATTGTCCGCCAGGTTGGCCACCAGGGCCGCCTGGTCGAAGGTGTCCGGCAGGGTCGGCTCACCGCCACCGCTGCCGCCGCCGTAATCAGGGCCTGGGGTGGCGCTGGTGCTCTCACCACAACCCGCCAGAGCCAGACTGACGGCCAGCGCGGTCGCAAGACGCAGTGGGGTCGCGCCGATGGGGTTTGAGTTGTTGTGCATGCTCACATTCCTTTTCTTGCAACAAAAGCCTGGGTCCGGAAGACCCAAGCTTTTTCACTCATCGGAGGGCCGTTACCCTTACCAGTTGGCCGCGTTGTCCGCGTTGATGCTGTAGGCTTCAGCCAGGATGCCGCGGGCTTCCAGCAGGCTGGCCTGGTAGCCTTCAACGTCACCGGTCAGCACCGGCAGGTCGCCCATCAGGGTGTGCAGTTGCTCAAACTGCGCGTCGGACAGCGCCTTGTTGGGGTTGAACTGCAGGCCCAGGGCAAAGCCCTTCATTTCGGACCAGTGCTTAGCCAGGTCGCTGTAGCTGAACTCGGCGCTGTTATCGGCCAGCTTGGCCAGATCAGCGTGGGTGTCGTTGATGTAGTGCACCACGGTGGCCACGATGGCCATCTCCCAGCTGTCTACGGCGATCTTCACCTGAGCTTTGAGGGCATCCAGTTGCTCCGTAGTCAGGGCACCTTCGGCATCGGCGATGATCTGGCGGCCGTTCAGGAAGGCAGTAATGGAGTCGGTGGTCATGCTGGTGGCAACGGTCGCGGCATAATCACGCTTGGCGGCATTGATGGACTGGCCGAAGTTGTACTCGCTCAGCAGGTCGATTTTGCCGTTGCCATCGGTATCGTGCTTGCCCTGCCAATCGTCTCGGCCACCCTTACCTGCCAACTCCTCGACGCTGTATTCCAGGTAATCCCGGGCGGCACCGAAGTAACCAAAGCCCTCGTCGTAGGTGTGTTCCAGGCTGGTGTAGCCCTTGTCATCCTTGTTGGCGACGTTGTCGGAGTTCAGTCCCTTACCATCCAGGTCGGCGTCGAGGTAGTCATCGGCACCCTGAGAGTAGGCAACGGCCATCAGCAGGAACTTCTGGATCAGTTGCTTCAGGTCACGACCGTCGGTGGTCAGGTAGATGCTGGTGATGTCGTTGCCATTGAGGTCCTGACGGATGCCGCCGTCCAGGTAGGCCTGAGCGTGGTCACCCAGCATGTCGAAGTAGGTGTACACCAGCGCCTCGGGGGTGGTGGAACCCTTGGTACCCCAGCCGGCAAACTCCCCGTTGTTCCAGTCTTTATGCTGACCCGTCGGGTCGTTACCGGCGATCTTGCCGGACAGATCCTTGTGGGAGGAGGAGATGTCGGCAAGGGAGGCCTGCTCGGCACCGTCAATAAAGTCCACCATGATGTTTTCGGCGGTGAGGTCATACTCCTCAGCGGTCATCACATAGAAGCTTTTCAGCTTAGCGATCACATCCGCTTTGCTGGTGAGGGTGCCATTTTCCAGATCGGCTTCGAGGTGGTTGCCGATGTAGTCGTTCAGTTCCGCAATCAGCACGTGGCGGGCGGTCTGACCGCTGTAGCTGACGCTGGAGCCATCACCAAAACGGCTGGTGAAGGTGTAGGTGTCCAGCAGGTCGTTGACGTCAATGGTGAGGGTTTTGCTGAAGCGGTTGTCGGCGCTGTCGGTAACGGAAACCACCACGTCGACGGTATTGGCCGCTTCAAAGTTCAGTGCCACACCTTCCGCCAGGGCCAGAGTGTCCCCGTTGATAACGAAGCGCTCATCGTCGGTGCTGAAGGTGAAGCTATCGCCAGCGTCGGCATCGGTGGCACTCAGTTGGCCGATGGTGGCGCCCTGACTGTTCTCATCAATGAGGGTGTTGGAAAGGGTGATGTCTGTTGGGGCGCTGTTGCTCGGAGCGGGGGAGGAGCCCGAACCGCCTCCACAAGCGGTCAGCATGGTGGAGAGGATGGCGGTGGCGATCAGCGTCTTTTTCAGTTCCATGGTCAATTTCCCAAAGTGTCCCAAACGATTCGGTAACAAGCTGGGCACAAATGTTAGATGAAACCAAACAAGAATCAATATCATTTGCAATCGCACGGCTAAATAATGTTCATTCCTCGGCTGTGGTCAAATATCGACACGGCTGTTAACTGGCGGTTAACGTCGGAGAAATGTGGGTGAAATGCCATTCATCGTGCGCAGTTTTTCCCCTGAAGTTTTTGCCGGTTTTATATGCCTCAAACGTGACCTACATCAATTAAATCGGTGAGATGGGAGCCACTTCTTTCCCGCTTTAAGGGGCTACGCTTTGGTATCGACGTCATAAGAGTGGAGTTTTGTATGCGGTTTACCTGGAGTCAGAGGGTGATGTTCGGCGCCGTGTTGAGTCTGTTCGTGCTGAGCAGCGGTATGGCGGCTGAGCCGTCAAATGGTCTCAGCTATCCGGAGGGGTGGCAGGATTGGTCAACGCTGGCGGTGTCCCACCGAACCGATAACGGAACCGTGAGAGTGATCCTGGGTAATGAGATCGCGATTGCGGCTGCACGTCGTGGCGAGACGCAGCCCTGGCCAGACGGGGCGATGCTGGGCAAGGTGGTCTGGAAAGCCGAGGCGCTGGCGGACTGGCCCGCGGCCATCGGCCCGGGGCAGTTTGTTCACGCTGAGTTTATGGCTCGGGTCGAGGGTGCGGGCGAAACCGGGTGGCGTTGGGGCCGCTGGGTTGGTGCAGAGCTGCAACCCTATGGCAAGGGCGAGGGGGAATGCATCGCCTGCCACACACCGGTTAAACAGCGTGACTGGGTATTTACGGAACCGGCCCTTCTGCCGCGCTGATTTGAGATCCAGTCCCCCACCGGGCCAGAACGGCTCGATGGGGGACTGGCCCGTTACTCCGGTTTGGCCAGCGGCTTATACCAGACGTTCATCGATTCAATCTGGCCGCTGATCTGAGTGTTGTTTACCAGTCTCCCTGCCATCTGGTACTGACGGCGGGCAAAGGTTCGGTTCATGCCAACCGAAACCGCACGAGCGATGGTAAATGCCATTCGGTATCCCTCGTTGGCCATCGACAGCTCCATCTGGGCCAGCAGTCGCTGTGCCCAGCCCTCACCGCGGGCTTCCGGCGCAGTGGCGAAGTCCGTCATCTCCACGGTGCCACTGGCCTGGTCCTGTTCAGCGGAAGCGAGTGCCACCAGGTGGCCCGCTTTCTCTACGCCAAAGTAGGCCACATTGTCTTCCATGGTCTCGCGGATAAATCCGGCGTCGGTGATGGGAAACGGATAACTGGGAAACACCTGGCCGTAGAGGTTGGCCATCGCGTCAGCGTCATCCAGGGTCATCTGCCGTATGGCGGGGTCTGTCAGAATGCGGTCATCGGGCTTCAATGACAGGATCGCCTGCTGAAGTGCACGGTGCAGGGATTCCGGCTGGCGCAACTGAGCCCGCTGGGGGTCGGGATAGTGTCCCAGAAACAGGGCATCGGCCTCGGTGTAGAAATCGGGGATGCGAGCCTCAACCTGATAGCCCTGGCGGAGGAAAGGCTCCGCCTGAGTGTGGGGCACCTTGGCGAAGATCTTCCCATACCCCTGTTGATCCGCCAGATGATGAATCTCAGACAGCACCTCATTGGGGTCGGCCTTCCCCAGCCCCATCAGGTAGACCCGGTCGTTGTTGGGACCATGCTGGATTGTCGCGCCAGCGCGCTGCTCAACGGTATCAAACTGAAAACAGCCTTCGGCAGAGTCGGTCAGACTGGAGAGCAAGGAGTTCATTTGGAGACCTCAATCGATTCAGATGAACGGGTGACAAAAACGGTGTGAGCCAGAGCCAGGACCAGCAGTGAAGCGCTCAGGCCGTAGACACTGGGGTCAAGCTGCCATTTCACCATAGTGGCGGGAAGCGGCAGCCAGTCTGCCATCAAAAGCAGCAGCGTCAGGCAGCCGGAGATCATGGCGGCGAGGGCAGCGCGCGACCCAACCTGAGGAAAGAACAGGCAGGCCAGGGTTGGGGCCACCAGTCCGGACACCATCAGGCCGTAGGCGGTCAGAATGGCATCCAGCACGGAGGTGGCTTTGGCCGCCAACAGGATAGCGAGCAGTCCCAGCCCCAGTGTCACCAGCATCGACAGTCGTACGGCGCGGGGGGAGTTGTCCCGAACCCGACAAATATCGTTTAACAGGTTACCGGAGCTGGCCATCAGGCAGCTGTCGGCGGTCGACATGATGGCAGAAAAGTAGGCCGCGATGACGATGCCGGTCAGCCCCAGTGGCAGCAGGTCCCGGATCATCATCGGGACCGCACTTTCGGCATCGGCTTCCGGCAGTAGAACCCGTGCGCACATCCCCAGCAGTACACCGGAAAAGGCCATCATCGGGTACTCCAGAAAGCCGGCCAGATACCAGGCTCGCTGAGCGGTTTTGGTATCCCGGCAGGCGTAGATGCGCTGATAGAGCGTCATGGCCACCAGCCAGATGGGAGTGATGGTAACCAGCCAGTTGATGGCGGTGCCCGGGCTCAGTTCACGGAGGGAGAAGTGTTGCGCTGGCAAGGCCGACATCAGGCCGGAAAAGCCGCCAACTTCATTGAGGGCAAACGGCAGCGCCAGACCTCCCAGCCCCAACAGCAGGATCAGCCACTGGATGCTGTCGGTGTAGATCACCGCTTTGAGGCCACCGAAGGCGGTGTAGAGGATTGTTGCGCCACCGATCAGCCAGAGCGCCAGGGTCAGAGGATCGCCACCGCTGAAATCCATGGGCACCAGAGTATTGGCGGCCAGCTTGGCGCCCGCCAGAAGTTGCGCGGCGGTAAAGCCCAGATAGCCGATAGCAGAGATCAGGGCGGCCAGCATCGCAACCTTGCCACCGAAGTGATGACGCAGCAGGTCCGGGTAGGTGAAAAAGCGGTGCTGGGTTTCCCGTGCTTTGACCCTTGGAATAAGCCACACGGCGGAGAGCCAGGCGCCCAGCAGGCCGGTAAACAGCAGCCAACTGGCGGACAGGCCCATGGTGAACCCCAGCCCGGCCAAGCCGATGGAGAAACCGCCACCCACATCGGTGGCGGCGATGGAGAAACCCACATGGCGGGCTCCCAGGTTGCGCCCGGCGAGAAAGAAGTCCTCGCCGCCCTGATGGCGTCGGTAAAAGTGATACCCGACCCCAACCAAGGCCAGCAGATAGCCTGCAAACAGGGCGTAATCAAGCGAATGCATAGCAGCCCTTAGAGCAGATAGGAGACGTCTGCAGTGCGACCTTCAAAGTTGGTGGCGATCAGCTTGGTTTCGCCCTCCTGCTCCACCTTTTGAACGTACTCCGGCTGCACCGGCATCTTACCCAGCCCGCCAATGCCATCGACAATAAAGGTGGGGATGGCCGGGCCGGATACCCAGCCACGAATACCGTGGTAGATCGCCAGCATACGGTCGTAGCTGACCATAAACTTGCTGTTACCCGGTGCCGGATCCATGGAGTAGACGTAGTAAGGACGGATGCCGTTAGAGACCAGGTCCATGACCAAGTCCCGCATCACTTCCACGCTGTCGTTTACCCCTTTAATCATCACACTCTGGTTCCCCAGCATGATGCCAGCACGACGCAACATGCCGGTGTGTTTGATAAACAGCGGGGTGATCTCTTTTGGGTGGTTCACCTGGGTGTTGATCAGAGTGACGCGGTTCTCCACCAGCACATCCACCAGCTCCGGGGTGACCCGGGTCGGCAACTGAGCCAGAAGGCGGCTGCCGATACGCAGGATCTTCAGATCCGGACGAGCCTCACGGATCATCGACAGGATCTCACCCAGCTTACTGTCGGTCAGCAGCAGTGGGTCGCCGCCGGACAACAGCACGTCCTGCACCTCAGGGTGGTCACGCAAATACTCCACTGAGCGACGGATGCGAGCCATATCGATCACGTTCAGCGGGTCGGACACCATGCGCTTGCGGGTGCAGTGACGGCAGTAGGCGCCACAGATGTTGTGTACCAGAAACAGCACACGATTGGGGTAGCGGTGCACCAGGGAGGTGCCCTCCGGCATCATGTCGTCTTCTGCCAGTTGATCACCCATTTCATGGGGGGCGATGTTCATCTCATCCTGTTCGGGCACGTACTGAATGCGGATGGGGCAGGCGGGATCATTTTTGTCCATCAATTGGGCCACGTAGGGAGTCACGCGGGCCGCAATCACCTTGTAAACCTCATCCTCAACAGGTCGAACCCCCTGCAGGACTTTGGCCAAATCCTTATCGGACTGGAAAGACTTGGCCAAAGTCTCGCGCCAGGAGTGATCGGCAACGTCAAAGGCCATCAACTCGTCATGGTTGTTGAAATGATAGGTGGGGTGGGTGTCTACCAGTTTTAGCGGGATTGGGTCGATATGAGTTTTAGCAGGTTGGCGTTGCACATTGCTTGTAGCCATCAGAGAAAATACTCCTTCTCTCAAAGATAAGATATGTATTCATATGATTAGAGTGCGAACGATCCTAACGTAATATTTAACCTGTGATCAAATTGGTGGTAACGTATGTGGCGTGCCACGTATGGATTTGTTTACATGTTCTGGCCAGATTTACAGCGAAAAATGGGTTTGTAAGCGAGTTGCGCCCCTCTTATCAGGGGTTGATTGGTTTGAGTCGAAATGGAATGTGATCGAACGAATTGTTCGAATGCTTCGCCCGTTGAAGTTTGAAGTGCCCAGATCGAAGTCTCGGGCAGAAAAGGAGGACCTATGCGAAAGACGAAACACTCCGCTTGGCGGGAGATAGTGGTGCTGGGCGTACTCTTTATTGGACTGGCCAGCCTGGGGGCACTGGTTTAATAAAGGGAATTTGCTACAGTAGCGCCGGAGCCTGCAGGAGCGAATATGGACAAACACGAGCAATTGCTGATTTCACTGCGCAAAGTCATTCGAGCCATCGATCTTCACAGTCGAAAGCTCAGCAAAGAGTCGGGCCTGACCGGACCACAGCTCGTGGTGATGCAGAAGATCGATAAACTGGGCGGCCCCATTGCCCGTCAGGTGGCGGCAGAGGTCAATCTGAGCCCGGCCACTGTGACCTCGATCATCGACCGGCTTGAGTCCCGGGGATTGGTCAATCGTATTCGTGATGATGAGGATAAGCGCCGGGTACGTCTCTCATTAAGTGAGGAAGGCCAGCAGTTGCTGGCATCGGCCCCGCAGCCATTGCAGGAACACTTTATTGAGCGCTACCAGGCGTTGGAAGAGTGGGAGCAGAGTCTGCTGCTCTCCTCAGTGGAGCGGATCGCCGCGATGATGGATGCGGAGGAGTTGGATGCCGCCCCCATGTTGACCGTGGGCCAGATCCAGGACTCTCACTGAACATCGGGTCTCTGCCCCCTGGTGCCGCTCTCCCCAAAGCGGTTCCATCCCCCTACACAAAAATGCGCCCATTGGGCGCATTTTCTCTGCGTAGCGTGTGCACCAGTGCCCGCTTCAGCGCGGCTCCTGCCCAACTTTACGGTTCATCTCGGAGATGGCGGTAAGCGACTCGATCGGCATGGGGCCAACAAGCTTTGGCGGAGTATACAGATTCACTTTGTCCGCCACAGTATGAACAAACGCCGTGGCATCGCCGATGTCGTAGCCGTATTCGGCGATAACGAATTTATTGCGGTAGCGCTTGGCGTTCTCGTACTCAATGGGGGAGACCGCCACGGCCAGAACCGACAGGCTCTTTTCGCCGATGGCCGCCACGAAGGAGGGGGAGTCCATAAACGCGTTGTTAAGGATGGCGTTGCCGTTGCCCAGATAGGGGCCGCCATACTCGATCAACTCCATCGGCAGATAGAGGGATTGCATCAACTTGGTGACCATCGGCTCGATGCGAGAGGGCAGGTGGCCCTGCACGGTGGCGTGATAGGAGACCAAATTATCCGGCCACAGGGTTTGTTTCGCCTGCGGAGAGAAGCCGGTCGGGATGAACTCATCAAGTTGAAGCTGGCCGGATGGCAGGCGGGTCATCGCCATAAAGGTCACGAAGCCGTGGCCCTGGACCTCATCGCCGGGCTGCGGTTCATAAGCGGAAAACAGCACCAGATGGCGACGCTCGCCAGCCTGCAGTTCCCCACCCTGATCAGAGACATTGATGCAGCGAACCGAGCCGGTGCGCTCCAGCGAGTTCAATCCCAGTTCATTCAGTAATGTGGGGCAGGGCGCATCTGAGTGATACGCGTGGGCGAAGTGGTGGTAGTCGTAGAACTCTTTACCGCCGTAAATCAGAAACGCGACCCCCAGTAACATAAAAAACCACTGGGTCAGTTTTCCGATCGCTTTAAATGGCCAGGCGATGAGGGTTCTGAAGTTCTGTTTCAGCCACGAAACGGCAGTGCTGAGTGCATTCATATCCCAAACCTCAAACAGTCACGAGTTGAGGGGGGTCACTTTCCCTGTCGGACCCAAGCCCCGAATTATGGTGTCCGCGAGACGGGTACGGCTTGCCTCTGCAGGATCTCAAAAGCTAGTTGAGATGCCCCAAATTTCAATGGCAAAGTGCGGATTTATCGGGAGGTTCACTCAAAACGGCGCGTCGGGCGTTGGGGTCAACATCGGGCTCAGATCACCACGCGGATCGCCAGGAAAGTCAGCACCAGCGCGGTAGCGCGGTCGAGCCAATGGGTGTTGTTCTGCAACCAGCCCATTAACGGTGTCCGGGCAACACCGAGTGCCACCAGGGCGTACCACAGTGCATCAATGCCCCCGGCGGTTGCCATCATGATCAGCTTGTCCCGCCAGGGAGCGCCCTCCTGAACAAACTGACTGAACAGCGCCAGAAAGAAGATGGCGATCTTGGGATTCAGAAACGCCACGAGAAACCCACCGATAAAGCCCTGGTAGCGTCGGTAGGGATCGCGGTTGGGCGCCTCTGGTGAGGGGGTTGCTTTGGGTTTGATTGCCTGCCACGCCAGGTAAATCAGGAAGGCCGCACCGGCATAACGGATCGCCTCAAACAGAGCCGGAGTCTGGGTGATAACCAGCCCCAACCCCATCGCCACCAACAGCGCGTACAGGGCGATACCCAGCCCGTGTCCCACCGCCGTTGCCACGCCACGACTCATACCACCCTGAACGGTATTGCGGATCACCAGCGCCAAAGAAGGGCCAGGGCTCATGGCACCCAAGGTGCAAACGGTGGCGAGGGAGAGCCAGAGGGTGAGAGTCATTGGGGATCCTGTTGGTGAGCGTAGGCGGCAAGCATACCTCAGCCCCAGTCTGGAAAAAACGTCTTCCCGAACAATACGCTGCGGGTGAGAGGGCCGGATTAAACTGTGGTGGGTCTGGATTCGGTATCCAGCGAGGGGTGGGTGGGTTTCTGTACGGAACTGGCGATGAACTCGCTGATTTCATCGGTCAGCCAGTTCGGCAGTTCCTCATCTTCATTTCGGGTAATCAGGTAATAGTTGGGCGGGGGAGCACGCTTATGCAGTTTTTCAAACTCGCCATCGTTCAGTTGCTGCGCTTTAATCCCGGGGAAGTGAGAAAGATAATCCGCGGAAACCCGTAATCCAACAAAGGTGACCGCATCACTGTTTTCAATATATTCGGTGACTTCAGAAAGTGAACCGACATTACCAATCACATCCAATCGGCGCCCTTGGTCTATAGCATATAGTTCTAATGGATCGATTCGGTCATTAAAAAATGGGCATTCGGTTATTAAAAAAGGATATTGAATAATATTATCCAACATCTGGTTCGGTGGACATCGCCAGATAGGGTGCTTTTCATTGGCGATAACAAAAAGGAGCTCTCCAGAGGCAATCAGCCTGGAGGTCAGCCGGTTTTTGTCGCTGGCCTTGAAATTCAGCATCAGGTCAGCCTGGCCCCGGATCAGGTCCTCGCAGCCGCAGTTGGTCATGGTCTTGATGGCGAGCGACACCTTGCCTGGCTCCAGCTCCGCGCGAGCCTTGAGCGCAGTACCGAGGCGGCAGGTCAGGGTGGCGGGTGCCAGCAGCGTGTAGTGTTTTTGCGGCTTCAGGGCACTGGGCCTGGTGGTGTTTTCCACCGTATCCAGTATCGACAGCATTTGCTGGAAATAGGGGTAGAGCCGGTCCGCCATGGGCGTGGGTTCAAATCCATACTGGCGACGGATGAACAGGAGATCGTTGAGAGCGTGCCTCAGGGTACCCAGAGAGCGGCTGATTTTGGAGGGCGGAACTTGAAGCAAGGTGGCGACGGATTGTGCATTCCGGGACTCGTAGACTTTGACGAATATGATGATGCTGAAAAGGTTGATGTCGCGTAATTTGTTCACGGTCCCTCCGAACAATTACTTGAGCTCGAACATCATCTCAACGTACTGATAGCAAAGTTAACTTTTCATATCCTAGATCAAACAAACTCTCCTGTTTATAGCAAAGCCAAATGGAGTGTGATCTGGATCACCATGTTGGCGCAATTACCGATCCAAGTCCCGCAAGGGGGGCCACTTTACCACGCCTCAGCATTCCGGTAGTGGCAATTTCAAATTCTAATAAATGAAAATCAGGCTTGAGTCGTCACAATTTCATTATTTGACTTTTAGATTTGAAATTTTCACGTTTTATCGATGGCGGATATCTAATTTTCATTCGGTGGTTGAAATTGATCAAAATCAATTAACTCTTTTCATGTGGTGGCCAATACTTGAGTCAAAAGGAGATTTTGTCGCAGGCCGATATATCCAGGAGGACGTTATGTCATTCACCACATTCCTTACTGTAGTCACTCCGTATCTGTTTATTTTCTTTGTCCTGTTCATTGCCGTTCCCTTTGTGATCGCCGGATTGGTAATGGGACTCTATGAAATGCTGACAGTCGAGAAAGAGAGCACTGCCGAGCAGAAAAAGGGCGGGCATCATCACGATGCGTTAACCCACTAAGTGTTCCGGCTCCGGCCGGTTCCTGCCAATAGATTAGGAGTTCACATGTTGAACAGAACCGTCTTTTGGGCAGTGTGTTTGGCCAGTTTCTGCTTTGCATCCTTTGCCGACGAAAGCACCTGTCTGCGCTGTCATAAGCGCAATGGCAACATGGAGGGCGCTCATGGTCACCTGGTCAGCGACGTGGGTTGTGTCCGCTGCCACGGCGATATGGACGCCCATCCCCGAGATAAAGAGAGTGGGATCCGTTTTGGTCTGACTGCCAGAACCCCGGCGGCGGAGCAGAACGCCATCTGCCTTGAGTGTCATGGCGTCGCGCGGCTTCGCAAAGCCGATTGGACCCATGATGTTCACGCCAGTCGCCTCGCCTGTGCCGCCTGTCATGCACTGCATCCCGAGGCCGATCCTATGTTTGAGCTGAAGCCGGTGTCCCGGACTCAGCTGTGCGTCGACTGCCACCAGCACATCGAGAATGCGGAGGTCAGACTATGAACCTGTCGAGAAGGCAATTCCTCATCGACGGCGCCCTGCTGATCCCGATCTCCACCCTGACGGGATGCGGTGCCTCCGCACAACCCCTGAAACGCAACTATGCCCTGGTTTACGACGAATCCCGGTGCATCGGCTGTGAAGCCTGTGTGCAGGCGTGCCGGACCGTGAATCAGGTGCCCGAAAGCGTAACCCGTCTGAGGATTGAACGTCGCGGTCCGTTTGGCGAGGGGCCGGACACCCACTATCGTTTTGCCCGAAAAAGCTGTGAGCATTGCGAAACCGCCGCTTGCATCTCGGTGTGTCCCACCGGCGCCTGCTTCCGCGACGAGAATGGCATTGTCGATGTTGAGTCGGACAAGTGCGTGGGATGCCAGTACTGCATCGCCGCCTGTCCCTATAAGGTGCGTTTTGTGAATCCAGACACCCGCTCGGTGGACAAGTGCGACTTTTGCCGCAAAACCAACCTGGCCCAGGGGCGGCCACCCGCCTGCGTGGAAGCCTGCCCAACCCGGGCTCTCACGTTTGGGGATCTGAACGACCCCAACAGCGAGATTGTTCAGCTGTTGCGCCGTAAGCAAACCTATCGGGACAAGGTTGAACTGGGGACTCGTCCCAAGATCTACCGGGTGCCCCACGGGAAAGGGGAGGTGATCTGATGGACGGTTCCATTCAAGCGGTATTGCACTCTGACACCATCGTCTGGTCATGGCCGATCGCCATCTACCTGTTTCTGGCGGGGGTCTCCGCCGGTTCGGTGCTGATCGCCATCGCGGTAAAGCGCTACCGGGAGTTCAATAAGCGGACGGTATCAAGCAGCGGCATCGTGCGCGCCATGGCGCTGATTGCCCCCCTGTCCGTGATCCTGGGACTGGGGATCCTGATCATCGACCTTACCAAGCCCTGGCAGTTCTGGAAGATGATGGTCTATTGGAATCCCAGCTCCGTGATGTTCTGGGGGGTGATGATCCTCTCCCTCTACATCCTGGTGCTTATGGCCTATTTGATGGCGTTATTCCACGCTCCACTGATGCTGGTGGCTCGCCACTGGCCCTGGATGCAACGCGTACTTTTGGGCATCAAGCGGGCGGAAGGGGGCATGCAGAACCTGCTGCTGTTTCTGGCGGTGTGCGTCGGGGCCTACACCGGGTTTCTGCTCTCGGCTCTGAAGGGGTTCCCGTTGTTGAACAACCCGGTTCTGCCGATTCTGTTTCTGGTCTCGGGGGTGTCGTCCGGCGCGGCGTCCACCATTCTGTTCAGTCTTATCTGCTTTAAGGAGCCGGCCCACAGTCAGGACATCGAGTTTGTCCATCTCATTGAGAAACCGGTACTGATGACCGAAGTGTTCCTGCTGGTGGCCTTCTTTCTGGGATTGGTGTTTGCCGGAGGAGCCAGTGCGGAGTCCGCCAAAGTGGCTCTGATGGGCGAGTTCTGGTCGAGCGTTTTCTGGGTTCTGGTGGTGTTCTGTGGGATGGTTCTGCCCTGGTTACTGCAGTGGACGCTGCCCTCCAACTGGACTAACAAACCTGGGTTTGTGGCCAGCCTGTGCCTGCTTAGCCTGACCGGGATCTTTGCGCTGCGACACTTCATTCTCTACGCCGGGCAGATGACGGTCGCTTAGCCATGGCGTGTGCCGAACGAGGATTCCACCTGCATAGCCGATGGTTTTGATACGGCCCCTGAAAGGGGGCTGTTCTTTTTCAGGGGCTCCAGTTTGGCGAAAGTCCCTCGCTCCCTATCCTTTCCACCGATGGCGGTCATGACGGACAAAAAGCCCGGGTTCAGGCCCGGGCTTTTTCTTGGTTCCATCAATTTTGGGGGCTTATTTCGCCTTGGGGCGGAACGGCTTGATCACCGCTTCGTCGCACTCCAGGAAGGGGCCTTCCATCAGATCGATGCAGTAGGGGATGGCGGGGAACACCGCATCCAGGCACTCGCGAATCGATTTGGGCTTGCCCGGCAGGTTGACGATCAGCGTGTCGTCACGCAGGCCTGCGGTTTGGCGGGAGAGGATGGCGGTAGGCACAAACTTCAGGGACTCGGCGCGCATCAGTTCGCCAAAGCCCGGCATCATGCGATCACACACCGCTTCGGTGGCCTCCGGAGTGACGTCTCGCTTGGCCGGGCCGGTGCCTCCAGTGGTGACGACCAGACAGCACTGCTGCTCATCGGCCATCTTGATCAGGGTGGCTTCGATAACTTCCTGCTCATCCGGGATCACCTCATAAACCGGCTCCCACTCGGAAGTCAGGTACTCATTCAGGGTGTCGATGATCGCTTTGCCGGAGAGGTCTTCATAGATGCCGGCACTGGCGCGGTCACTGACGGTCACGATGCCGATTTTGGCGATGGTCATGAACTCTGTCCTTTCGGGTTCGGTAAAAGTTTATCGACGGCAAGGATAAAGGAGGATGCGCCAAAAAAACATGCGTTGAAACGATCCGATGCGCTTTTCAGCAAGGTTCTGATCCCTTCTGGTAGCGCCTTTCCAGCGCGAGTCTGATGCGCTGCAGGAAGGAGCCGGCCTGAGAGACAGAGCGAGAATTCGCAGCCAACCGATCACCCGGTGAACCGACAGGTCGCTTCAGGCCCGTTTGAGTTGTTTCATAAACTCGGTGAAATGGGGCTTAAAGGCTTTGAACAGCTCGACATTCCGGTTCTTCATCATCACCTCGCCAAACAGCTTCAAACCCACGGCGAACGCCACAGTATCTTGCTGATCCAGACCGAGTTTTCCCTCAAGTCTTTCAATGATGTGGAACAGGTCATCGTGATTGCGGACCTGAAACTCCAGTGGAGCCTGTTGGACGGCTTGGCCTTTGGCGTCTTCCTGATGCTCAACGGTGAATTGGTACAAATGACCTTTCATTGGTCTCTCCTTCAGCGTTTGCGGTGAGAGGGAAGTGGGCAATATCCCATTCGGGCTTTGAGGTTGATATCGACCCCAAAATAGTTGATGATGTCAACTATATGTCTAGTGGTTGATAATGTCAACCATGTGTCAGGAGTGAGTCGAGTATGTCCGATAGCCCTCTGTTGGAAAGCGTGTTTCAGCTGTTCCATATCGTGAAGAAGGCGATGCAGCAGGAGATCGAGGAGTTGGGGCTTGAACTGAGTCCCATGCACGTGCGGGTACTGAAGGTGATCGCCAGCCGAACTCAATGCACTGCAAATAATGTGGTGCAGGGGTTGAGTCGCGATAAGGCGCAGGTTACCCGATTGCTCAACACCCTGATGGTTCAGGGGCTGCTGGTGAAAAAGCCCAATCCGGAAGATAAACGCAGCCAGCTGTTGGCGCTGACGGAAGTGGGGTGGGAAGTGATGGAGCAGGTCGAAGCCATTGATGCACAGATTACCCGGAAGATGGCTCAGGGACTGAGTTCCAACGAACTGGCAGAATTTCAGAGACTTGCTCATGTGATAACGCACAGCCTGAACTGATCCCGAGGTTAGAATCCTGGACCCAATCCTGTTTAGGAGAGGCCTCAGCAGCAACTCCCCGCCTCACTCATTTTAGCGAGGTGAAGAACGGCATTCAGTAGCATGGCACAGACCATGGATACGACTGAGAACAGGGATATGGAGACCCGATTTGTACCGCTTTTGGCATTGATCATTGGTGTGTCCGGTTGTGCAACGGAGCTTAAGGTCAACTCGCCTCAACAAGGGGATGGTGTGGCTTATGCGTTGCCCAAAACCGAGTTTACGATTGAGCACACCGCGCAACTGAAATCCTGCTCAAGTTCGCGCATTGAGGTGGACCATAAACTGGCGCTCAACGAGGCCTACCGGATGGATCCCACTACCTGGTATACCATCGACTTCTACGACCTGAAGCAGTTTGCCGTCGACAGTAAGTTCAATCTGGAGCTTTACCCCAATGGCACGCTCAAAAGCATCAACGCCCAGGGTGAGGACCAGTCTGCCGATATGGCAATCAACCTGGCCACGGCGATCGCCAATGTAGCGGCGACCGGTGTCGCAGGCTTTCCAGTTCCCACCAAGTCAGCGGAGTTATCGTTTACCGAGCAGCCGTTTGGCGCATCAATCCTGCTGGCAGGTGGCGGGGTCGAAATCTGCAATGCGTCAACCCGCGCTTTGCTGAAAGAGCGTACGGATGCTCGGGGCAAGGTGAAGCAGGCGGAAAGCCAGATTAAGGCTAAGACTGATGAGATTAAGGTTTGTGGCGACCTGGCGCCGGACAAGGCCAAGTCCTGCATTTTGGCGGCTCAGGCTGCTGTCGGAGCGTTGGAGAAGGTCAAATCCACGGCACTGAAACGAATCAATGAGCTTGACCTGGCGTTGACTATAGGCGTTCGACACAGCGTTTCACCAGCCGCCTTGGGAGGTGAGGAAAGCGTTGTCAGTCTTTACCCCCAGGCTCGCGCCCTCTGGCTGGAAGCGGATACCGCATCCGCCGATGTTCGCGAAAAGATGACCTTCTACTACGCGTTTCGGGGGCTGTCTGGCGACGCTGAGGCGCCACCTAAGTGCGATTACAGCAATGGCAGTGTGTGTCAGGGCATTGTCTACCGCTTGCCCGCGCCCGCCGTGTTTCAGCTCTGGTCTGATCCCAAACAGTCCGATGGGGCCAACCTGCTGATTGATAAAGAGGTGATGGTGCCTCAGCGGGGACAGTTCGAATATGTCAGCCTGGACCGTAACGCCTTTGAGGGCTCGGTACTCAAACTGACCTTCTCCCCGTCGGGATTGTTGACCTCCTTCACTTACGACTCCACCGAGTCCGATGCGACGGACCCTTCCAAAGCGCTGGTTGAGATCACACAGCTTGGCCTGGAGTATGAGCAGGCGAGGAGGCAGGCCAACGATCAGGCTGTACTGGATAACCTCGACCATGAGATCCAGCGGTTGCAGAAGGAGAAGGAGCTGAAAGCGCTGCGCGAGGAGCTAGGCATCAACTGAGTCAAAGTCGAATTCGCTGACAAAAAAGCCCGGGCGATGCCCGGGCTTTTGCATTCACGGTGTCAGCACACTGGCTTAGGCTTTGGCGGGAACCGCTTCGGCCACGTTGCCCTGCTTCTTCACCCACAGCAGCAGACCTGCCAGAGTGGCAATCGGAATCACTACGTCGAACGCAGTGCCGGCAGAGCCGAACAGCAGGTTCAGAGCGGTCACCATGGTGGCACCAATGGCCCAGGCGATCATGGCGGTCACACACCAGATCTCCATCTGAGCTTTGGTGTCATCCACGCCCAGAGTACGGGTCACTACGTGGAAGTAAGAGTCGTTGAAGTGGCTGAAACCGATGGAGCCAACGGCACAGGCCAGAGCCACGAATACCGGCTCCAGGCCAAGACCGGCCACCATGGGGGCGGTGATGGTGGCGGCGGTGATCATGGCCACCGTCGCAGAACCCTGGGCCAGACGCAGCAGAGAAGCGATGGCCAGCGGTACCAGGATCGGCGGCAGCCCGGTCGCGGCGATGCTTTCAGCAATCACGTCACCGGCACCGGAGGCACGCAGTACGGCACCCATGGCGCCACCGGCACCGGTTACCAGCAGGATGATGCCGGTGGAGGAAACGCCGGACTCCATGGACTGGATAACGGCTTCGCGGGGCATCTTGGAGGTCAGACCGTAGAGGGCGATCAGCAGGCCGATACCCACGGCGATCACCGGATGACCTACCAGGTCGATGGTGTGGTGCAGCAGAGTCGGATCCTGGCCTTCAGCCGGACCACCCACCAGGGTGCGGATCAGGATCAGGGCGATGGGCAGCAGGATAGGGGCAAAGGAGAGGAAGTTGCTGGGCAACTGAGCTTCTTCGTCAGCGCTCATCTCCTTAACGCCTTTGAACAGGGTCGGCTCGGTGATCCACTCACCGTTCTCACCAGGTACGCGGTAGTACTTCTCACCCACGCGGCGGGTGTAGAAGATGGTGCCCAGCATCATCGGGACAGAAACGATCAGACCCCACACCATGTAGGAACCCAGATCCACACCCAGCAGAGCGGCAACCCCTACCGGACCCGGCGTCGGCGGAACCATGGCGTGGGTGATCAGCAGACCGATCGCCAGAGTGGCGCCCAGGCCAACCATGGATTTGCCGATGTTCTGGGAGATGGCGCGAACCAGGGACTGCAACAGCACGTAAGCGGAGTCACAGAACACCGGAATGGAAACCAGTACGCCGGTGAAGCCCAGAGCGATGTCTTCGCGGCCTTTACCGAACAGCTTGATGAAGGTGCGGGCCATACGCTTGGCGGCGCCGGACACTTCAAAACAGGCGCCCATCATCACACCGAAACCGATGATCAGGCCGATGGAGGACAGCGTGCCACCAAAGCCGGAGGTGAGGGCTGCGGTCAGATCGTTCGGCTTCATGCCAGCGAACAGACCGATGATCAGCGCGGTGATGATCATTGCCGGGAAGATGTGAATACGGGTTTTCAACACCATGGCGAGCAGTGCCAAAAGGCCCGCGACTACGCCGATGATTGTGGTTTCCATGAAGGTACCTTTTTCTCTTCTCTAATTAAGGTTGCGCCGGGCTGCAGTGCGCCCGGCGTCGGTTTTTACTTAGGTTATTTCGCCAGGTAGGGCTTTACCCAACCCAGGCCAAATGTGGTGCTGTGGCGCGGTTTGTACTCGCAGCCGATGTAACCGTCGTAGTGTTGATCCAGCACGTCGAACAGGTGCGGATAGTTCAGCTCCCCTTCACTGGGCTCGTGGCGTTCCGGCACAGAGGCTATCTGGACATGGCCGATGTGCTGCCCCATCTGGGCAATCAGGCGGGACAGGTCGCCATCCATGATCTGTGCGTGGTAGAGGTCCAGCTGCACTTTGACGTTGGGACGATCAATCGCTTCCACCAACTCCACTGCTTCCATCTGGTGGGCCAGGAAGTAGCCGGGCACATCGCGGTCATTCAGCGGCTCAATCTGGATGGTGATGCCGTGCTCAGCGTAAAGATCGGCGGCCCAGCGCAGGTTGTCGATAAAGGTGGTGCGATGGGCGTCATAGTCAAACTGGCTGTCGATAAGGCCCGCCATGGCGTGCACCTTTTTACAGTTCAGTGCCAGGGCGTAGGCCAGCGCCTTTTCGGCGTTGGCGCGAAACTCGGTTTCGCGACCCGGGATGGCGGCCATACCGCGCTCACCCGCATCCCAGTTGCCCGGGGGCATGTTGAACAAGGCTTGGGTTAAGCCGTGAACCCGCAGTTGGTCTGCCAGTTCGGTGGCGTCATAGTCGTAGGGAAACAGGAACTCCACCGCCTCAAAACCGGCGTCGGCAGCGTGAGCGAAGCGCTCCAGAAAGGGCACTTCGGTAAACAGCATGGTCAGGTTGGCAGCGAACTTAGCCATAACGGCGCTCCAGCTCAGTAATTTGATCGTCGGTGAGGTAGCGGATCGGTTGGTTATCCAGCATCAGCATCAGTTTGGCGGTCTCCTCCAACTCCTCCATGTTGTCCACGGCGTTCACCAGGCTGGTGCCGGTTACTACCGGACCATGGTTGGCCAGCAGCATCGCCTTGTGACTGGGGGAGAGGGCGGCCAGATCCCGGGCAATCTCGGCAGAGCCGGGAGCGTAGTAGGGCACCAGCGGCAGTTTGCCCACCCGCATCACGTAGTAGGGAGTGAAGGGGCGAATGACATTGTCCGGATTGAGATCGGCACGGCAGGAGAGGGCGGTCAGGTGGGTGCAGTGCAGATGCACCACCGCCTCAAACTCCGGGTTGGCCTGGTACATCGCCAGGTGGAACTGCACCTCTTTGGAGGGGCGGTCGCCGGACAGGTGTTCGCCATCCAGAGTGACTTTTGAGAGTTTTTCCGCCTCCAGACGCCCCAGTGAGGCGCCGGTGGGGGTGGCCAGGATAGTACCATCGGCCAGTTTGACCGACAGGTTGCCCGCGCCGCCGGTGGCGTAGCCTCGCTCGAACAGCGAGCGACCAAAGCTGACCATCTGCTCCCGCAGGGTCTGCTCCTGCTGGTGAAGTTCAAACAGGTTCATCGGGCCTCCGGGATCATCGCCTGAGCGTCGAAGAAGAAGCGCTCCTGACCAAAGTTGCCGGACTTGAGGGTCAGGCTGATGGGCTGGGAGACCGCACGCACCCAGGGTACCCCCGGGGCAATTGGCGGGCCGATATGGAAGGCGTCCACATTGAGGGACTGGGTGACGATGCCGGAGGTTTCACCGCCGGCCACGATAAAGTTGTTGACCCCTTCCGCCTGCAGGCGGGCAGCCAGGGCACCAAAGGTTTGCTCCACCGCGTGTGAGGCACGCTCGGCACCGTACTGAGCCTGGATCGCCTTCAGCTTCTCCGGTTCAGCGGTGGCATACACCATCGGTGCCAGGGCGTTGTCGAGACGGGGCAGCAGCCAGGACAGCAGGGTGTCCAGGTATCCCTCGTCACTCAGGCAGGCTTCCACATCCAGCGCAAAAGACTCGGCCTCGGCGCGGTAGGCGGCAACCTGGGCATTGGTCATCACCGAGCAGGAGCCGGACAGCACCACGGTGCGTCCGCTCTGGGGCTGACCCGCTGCCTGAGTGTCGCTGATGTTGGTGCCGGGCTTGGCCAGGTGGCGGGCGATGCCCAGAGCCAGACCGGAGCCGCCGGTGACCAGAGCCATCCCCTCAACCGAGCGGCCAAGGGTCTCCAGGTGGCGCTCATTCAGGGTGTCTACGGCGGCGTAGCGATGCCCCTGGGTTTTCAGTTCGGCGTAGCGGGCTTGCACCGCGTCGACACCCGCATCAATCACACTGGCAGGCACCAGTCCGGTGGTGCCCTGAGACTGGGCATCCATCAGGCGGATCAGGGAGCTGTCGGTCATCGGCGTAACCGGGTGGTCTTTCATGCCAGAATCGGACAGCAACTGCTCACCCACAAACAGGTGACCCATGTAAACGCTGCGGCCATTGACCGGCAGTGAGGGGCAGAGGATGGTCAGTTCGGTGTCCAGCGCCGCCATCAGCGCGTCGGTCACCGGGCCGATATTGCCCTTGGCAGTGCTGTCGAAGGTGGAGCAGTACTTGAAGTAGATCTGCTCAGCGCCGTTGGCTTTGAGCCAGTCCAGCGCCGCCAGAGAGTCAGCCACCGCTTCCTCTACCGGACAGGAGCGGGATTTCAGGCTGATCACCACCGCATCGGTATCCAGCTCAACATCGCCCTGGGGGATGCCGCAGAACTGCACGGCGCGCAGACCGTTCGCCACCAGAAAGCTGGCGATGTCGGTGGCGCCGGTGAAGTCGTCAGCGATAACGCCCAGACGGATCATGCTTTGACCTCCGGGGTGACGTTCAGCGGCAGCTCAATGCCCTGGAAGCTGTGGATCACCGCAGAGTCATCCCACTGGCCATAACCGGCGTTGGACGCGTTCACAAACTGGTTGTAGGCGGTGCTGGCCAGAGGCAGCGGGAATTTCAGCGCCTTGGCGGTGTCGGCCACCAACCCCAGGTCCTTCACAAAGATGTCCACCATGGAGGTGGGGGTGTAGTCGCCATCCACCACGTGCTTCATGCGGTTTTCAAACATCCAGCTGTTGCCTGCCGCGTTGGTGACCACCTCGTACATGGTGTCCAGCGGAATGCCTGCGCGAGCGGCCAGGGCCATCGCTTCGGCACCGGCCGCAATGTGCACGCCTGCCAGCAGTTGGTGGATGATTTTAACGGTGGCGCCCAGACCGATCTCGGTGCCAATGGTGTACACCTTGCCCGCAGTGGCATCCAGCACCGGCTGCAACTTGGCGAAAGCGGCGTCAGAGCCGGAGGCCATGATGGTCATCTCACCGGCAGCGGCTTTGGCGGCGCCCCCGGACACTGGGGCATCCAGCATCAGCAGGCCACGTTGCTCCAGACCGGCTGCAATCGCCTTGGCGTCGTCGGCGGAGATGGTGGCGGACACCATTACGGCGGTGCCCGGCTTCAGCGCATCCGCCAGACCCAAATCAAACAGGATGGTGTTCACCTGCCTGGCGTTGACCACCAGCATCAGAACGGCGTCCAGTTGCTCCGCAAACGCTTTGGCATCGGTGCCAACTGCGACAGCGCCGTGGGCTTTGAGGGAGGCCAGTGCCTGTTCGTTCAGATCCACACCATAGGTGGACAGGCCAGCGTTGATGCAGGATTGGGCGGCGCCCATACCCATGGAGCCCAGGCCGATTACCGCAACGGAGTAGGAGGTCATGCTAAACCCTGTGAAATGTTGTGAATGCCGGAGTTGAATCAAAATCGAACTGCACCGGCGGGGAATTCTGGGCGCGATTATCACAGAAATTCACAGGGTGGTGCTTTTGCACTCGCTGGTGAGTGAGGAAATGTGATCTTGCCCGAAACCCTGTGGTCGTTGGTCTGACCGGCTGTGCAGGAACACGCCGGTGAGGTAGACTTTCACAACTTTTCACAGGTTGAGTGAGCCTAATGATCCCCGCCGAGCGTCAACGCACCATTCTGTCCCTGCTGGATGAGCAGGAGATCCTTTCCATTGCCGAGCTGACCCAACAGCTTGGGGTGTCACACATGACCGTGCGTCGTGATATCGCCAAACTGGAAGAAAAGGGGGAGGTGTTCTCGGTCGCGGGGGGCGTCCAGCGGATGCAGGCGGTACGCGAGGAGTTGGGCCATCAGGTTAAGGCGACTCAGAATCTCGGCATCAAGCGGGCACTGGGGGAAGCGTGCCGGGATCGGGTCCCTCCCCGCGCCACCGTCTATCTGGATGCGGGAACCACCCTGCTGGAAGTGGCCAAGGTGCTGGCTGAGCGGGATGACCTGCTGATCGTCACCAACGACTTCTTTATCGCCGCGTATCTGGCGGATCACGGCAAGGGCCAGTTGTACCACACCGGCGGTCTGGTGGACCGGGATAACCACTCCTGTGTGGGGGATCTGGCGGCCCGTTTCCTGCGCAGCCTCAATATCGACCTGGCCTTTATCTCCGCCTCCTGTTGGAACCCTCGTGGCATCTCCTCACCGAGTCAGGACAAAGTGATGGTCAAGCGCGCCATTGCCGGTGTGGCGCGTCAGTCGATTCTGGTTTGCGACAGCAGTAAGTTTGGTCGCACCGGCACCTTTATGGCGATGGAGACCGGGGAGTTTGATGCCATCATCAGCGATCCGGAACTGCCCACGGCCTACCAGGAGCGACTGGAGGCCGAAGACGTTGAGTGGGTGGCGGTTCGCCCAGTCGGCTGACCGCATAGCGCCTGCAAATGTGCGGTTGTCGACGGACGGAAGCGGCGTCGAAGCGTATTATGGCCAGATTCGATTCCATTCCGGTGACGCTATGACTCCCGCCATTGATGCCGCTAAAAAGGCGAAAATCCCTCATCAAATCCATCAGTACCACCACGATCCTGCTGCCGAGTCCTACGGTCTGGAGGCGGCGCAGGCGCTTGGGCAGGCACCGGAGCGGGTGTTCAAAACCCTGCTGGCCGCCGATGAGGCGGGAAAACTCTATGTGGCGGTAGTGCCGGTGGTGGGGATGCTGGATCTGAAAGCGCTCGCCAAGGCGGTGAAAGCCAAAAAGCTGGTGATGGCAAACCCCGCACAAGCGGAGAAAGCCACCGGCTATGTGGTCGGCGGGATCAGCCCTCTGGGGCAAAAGAAGCGGCTGCCACTGGTATTGGATGACAGTGCGCAGCAGTTTGACACCATCTGTGTGTCCGGTGGCCGACGTGGCCTGGAGATTGAGCTGGCGCCGTCAGATCTGCTGAAACTGACCGGTGGTTCTCTGGCTCCGGTGGGACGCGCCTGATCCTTCCACACCGTTAACAACGCGGCTGGGGTAGCCAAACAGGTAGCCCTGCATCATCGCCACCCCCTTCTGGCGCAGGTAATCCGCCTGCGCCTGGGTTTCCACCCCCTCCAACACCAAGGGGATTCGTGCCTCTACCCCCATCTGAATGATCGCTTCGAGCATGGTGGCTTTCAGACCGCCGGTGCCGATGGACTGGGTGTAGATCTTGTCGACCTTAATCAGGTCAGGCCGGAATTGCCCCAGAAATCCGAGATCGTTGTGACCGGTACCGAAATCATCCAGCGCCAGTCGAAAGCCCTGATCCCGCAGTCGCAGCAGTGCCGAAACGGTTTGTTCACCCGCCAGAGGCTCGCGCTCGGTAATCTCAATCACGATCTGTGAGGGAGTCAGCCCCCGCTCTTTAAGCACCGGCACCAACCATTGCTCGATATCCTGCTGCACCAATTGGTCCAGAGTCAGGTTGAGGCTGAGGTACTGGCCAGGCTCCAACGCTGGCAGAGTTTGCCGCAACAGGTGCGTCGTAAGACCATTGAGACGCTGATGGCGCTCAAGCAGGGTGACAAAAAGATTAGGAGGCACCGAGCCTTCGGAAGGGTGGTCCCAGCGCGCAAGTTGTTCGTAGCCGGTCACCCGACCGCTGGCCGCGTCGACAATGGGCTGATAAACCGGATAGATCTCCCCGCGCTGGTAGCACAGCTCAATGTCGTTGAGGTAGAGCCCGTGCAGACTGCGCTTGCGTCGCCACCACATCGGCAGCGCAAAGCTCATAAACAGCCAGGGCAGGCCCAGCATCTTCAGCCAGCTCAGCATCGACTTCCCAATCTGTTTTCCGGGCAGAACCAGCTCAGCGCTGAGTGGCCCTTTATCATGAACGTATCGGTACTCCATGGGAGCATCGGATGGGATTCGACCAAAGCTGAGAATCGACTGCTTCTGGTAGTGCAGCTCGCCGTGGGCGGCGAATCGTTGCGGATCGGAAGGCAGCATGATGTCCATCAGGGTTTGACGGTTGGTGTTGCCCATCACGTAGTGTCCGGGGCGCAGTTCCACCAGATAGAGGAAGAGTTCGCCGGCCAGAGTGGTTTTGCTGGTCAGATAGAACCCGGGACGAATAGGGTGTTCCAGAGTGCGCTGATAGTCGTACGAGGTGATGTCGTTGTTGGTGGCGGCCCGACAGAAGCCGGTCTCATCACTGATGTAGACGTAGTCGTTGGTCAGACTGGAGTGCTGGGCCCGCACCAGCAGTTTGTCCAGCAGTTCGGCATCGCAACTGCTGAAGGATTCCGGCCAGCGATCCCGGGTGTTCACCATGCGCGTCAGCACGTAGTCGGCCCGATCCAGGGCAAAGTCCAGGTACTGACTGGTGCGATAGTTGATGTCCAGTGGGGCCAGCAATGCAAGACCGGCCAGGCCGAGCAGCATCAACAACAGCGCATCCCAGCTGCAGCGCAGGACTTCACTGCCAAAGGAACGAACTTTTAAAAAGCGCACGGAAACCAACCTGAACAAGGGCGACGGCGCAGTCTAAGAAGCGGGGAGAATCCGGGCAAGGGAAGAAGTCACACAGGCGGAAGTAAAAGCTTAAGGGGTGATCCGGTAGTCGTTTTTGCCTTTTTCAGACTTCACCTTTGTCCTGAACTGCGTTAGGGAAACTTTTACCAATCAATAACCTAAAGGAAGGCGGCCCGATGGCCGCCTTAACCCTGATCAGTAACTGTCCTGATGTACCGACTGAACCGAGCGCCCGGAGGGGTCGGTAATGGCACTGAGACTGCTGTCCCACGCCAGAGCTTCAGGGGTGGAGCAGGCGACAGACTTGCCGCCGGGCACACACTCCGCAGCACTCTCCAGCGGGAACTGCTCCGCAAACAGCTGACGATAAAGGTACGCTTCCTTGGTATCCGGGGTGTTGTGCGGGAAGCGGAAGTGGGCGTTTTCCAACTCCTGATCACTGACCTGTTGGCTGGCGAAGCTCTTCAACTGATCGATCCAGGAGTAACCCACTCCATCACCAAACTGCTCTTTCTGTCGCCACGCCACGGATTCCGGCAGGTAGTGAGCAAAGGCTTCCCGCAGGATCTGCTTCTCAATCCGCCCTTCGGTGATCAATTTGGCGTCAGGATTCAGCCTCATTGCAACGTCGATAAACTCTTTGTCGAGGAAGGGCACCCGGGCTTCGACTCCCCAGGCTGCCATCGCCTTATTGGCCCGGAGGCAGTCAAACAAGTGGAGTTTATCCAGTTTACGCACCGTCTCTTCATGGAACGCCTGAGCGTTCGGCGCCTTGTGGAAGTAGAGGTATCCGCCAAACAACTCGTCTGAGCCTTCGCCGGAGAGCACCATCTTGATCCCCATCGCCTTGATCATCCGGGCCATCAGGTACATCGGTGTGGCAGCGCGTATCGTGGTGACGTCATAGGTTTCCAGGTGATAGATCACGTCACGCAGGGCGTCGATCCCCTCCTGCACCGTAAAGTGGAGTTCGTGGTGAACGGTGCCCAGATGGTCTGCCACCTCGGCGGCGGCCTGGAGATCGGGGGCGCCCTCCAGTCCAATGGCAAAACTGTGCAACTGAGGCCACCAGGCGGGGCTGGTTTCATCCTCTTCAATCCGGCGGGCAGAGTACTTCTTGGCCAGGGCGGAAGTGATGGAGGAGTCGAGCCCGCCGGAGAGCAACACGCCGTAGGGGACGTCGCACATCAACTGGCGCTTCACTGCCGCCTCAAGGGCCTGGCGCAGTTCATCCCGGCTGGCGGGGTTTTCCGCCACGGCCGGATAATCCCGCCATTCGCGCTGGTAGTAGGGTGTCGCTTTGCCCCGCTCACTGTCGTAGTACTGGCCCGGCAGAAACTCCTCGACGCGGTTACACACCGGTACCAGGGCTTTCATCTCGGAGGCGTAGTAGCGATTGCCATGCTCATCGAAGCCCAGATAGAGCGGCACAATGCCGATATGGTCGCGGCCGACCAGGTACCGACCCCGGGCCTTATCCCAGAGGACAAAGGCGAAGATGCCGTTGAGTTTGTCGAGAAAGTCCACGCCGTACTTGTGGTAGAGGGCCAGGATCACTTCACAGTCGGAGCCGGTTTGAAACGCGTAGCCAACGCTGAGCTCTTCGCGCAGTTCCCGGTGGTTGTAGATTTCGCCATTGACTGCCAGCACCAGGTTGCCATCAGGGCTATAGAGCGGCTGGGCGCCATTATCGATATCCACAATAGCCAGGCGCTCATGGGCGAGAATGGCGTTGTCATCGGCGTAGATACCGGACCAGTCCGGGCCGCGGTGGCGCAAGGTTTTCGCCAGGCGCAGGGCATCCTGACGAAGGGCTTGTGGATCGGTTTTCAGATCCAGAATGGCAAAGATCCCACACATACGGGCTACTCCTTGACCTCGGAAAAATCGGGGGTGAAATAGGGTCGAAAGATCACCATGCCATGCCCCCAAAACCTTGCCAAGGTTGATAATGGTGAGCCATCAGTGGTGTTTATGGCGCCGGGTGAATCAGGTTATCTGCATGAGATAAAACCAAAAAAAACCGGCCGATTGGGCCGGTTTGGTGTATTGGCTGCGGATTACAGCGCGGGACGAAGCGAGTGGAACTCGCTGCCCGCCAGGAAACCGGGCCAGCGATCATCGTCGGCCAGGGTGTGGCCCGCTTTAAAGTAGACCTCGATGTCCTGCATGGCACCGCGCAGATCCCACTCCGGGCGGTAGGTGTCGCAATGGTTGTGGTAACAGCCCTTCATCATCTCCATGACGGCAGCGCGGCCAGCCGCGACTTCCTCATTGAGCGCCGTGCGACCGCCCCCCGCAAACAGTGCCGGTACCCCTTTCTGAGCAAAGCTGAAGTGATCAGAGCGGAAGTAGCCGCCAGCGCCCGGGTTGGATTCGCGGGACAGTTCGCGTCCCTGCGCCTTCAGAGCGGGCAGCAAGTACTGCTCCAGGCTGGACTGACCGAGACCCACCACGGTGAAATCCCGGGTTGGCCCGTAGATGTTGGTGCTGTCGGAGTTGAATACGCCAACGGTGCGGTCGAGGGGGAATACCGGGTTGGCGGCGTAGTAGCGACTGCCCAGCAGACCCTGTTCCTCGCCGGTCACAGCGAGGAAACTGACGCTGCGCTTGGTGGGGGGCGCGGCCACAAAAGCGCGGGCGATCTCCAGCATGCTGGCAAGCCCGGAAGCGTTATCCATGGCGCCGTTGTAGACCTGATCGCCCTGGCTGCCGATGTGGTCCCAGTGTGCGGTGTAGATTACCTGCTCTTCGGCGCGGCTGGTGCCGGGCAGGGTGGCCAATACGTTGTAGCTGGTGGCCCGCTCAATGGTCTGGGTCAGTGTGGCCTCAGCCTGTACCCCCAGTGTGCGATGCATCGGTCCCTTTACCGCCTCCGCCATCAGGCTGTCGAGGTTCAGACCGCTCTGGGCCAGAAGCCGTTTGGCGGCGTCTTTCTTAATCCAGCCCTCCACCAGAGGGTGGGGGTCACTCACATCCGCCAGTCCCAGTTGGGTACCGGTCCAGCTGTTTTGCACCACCAGCCAGGGATAGGAAGCGGGTTTGGTATCGTGAATGATCAGCGCGGCGGCTGCCCCCTGACGACCCGCCTCGGCAAACTTGTAATCCCAGCGGCCGTAGTAGGTCATGGTGTCGCCTTTGAACAGCGTCGGTTCCCCGGTGGCAAAGCCGGGGTCGTTCACCAGCATCACCACGGTCTTGCCGGTGACATCCAACCCCGCGTAGTCGTTCCAACCATACTCCGGTGCGTGGATACCGTAGCCCACAAACACCACGTCACTCTGGCTGATGGTGAGCTGGGGCTGGTCCGAAAAACTGTTCAGCACCATGTCATAGAGGTAGCGGTAGGTTTCGCCGTCCACCGTCAGGCTCGCCTTCTCGGTGGTGTGGCGCACCATGGGCACCGCCTGCAGATAGCTGTCGCCATTGCCCGGCTCAAGGCCCATCGCCTTAAACTGCCCCTCCAGGTAGGCCAGCGTCAGGGTTTCCCCCTCCGTGGTGGGCAGGCGGCCCTGGTAACGATCGGAAGCCAGCTCCTGAATGTCGGCTCGCACGCGAGCTTCGTCGTAGGCAAACGGTTCAGGTGAGGGGGATTGGCTGCAGGCTGAGACAGCCAGCAGCAAAGTGAGAGAGGCGGTGAGTCTTAACATCCTTGGGCTCGTTATTGTTATGTTGGTGTTTGGTAAGCGTTTAAGCATGCCTGAGCCAAAACGGGGGGTAAAGGAGGGAAGGGCAGGCAATGTTCGGCCTAAATTGTGTGCAACTGTTACTGCCCTGCTGCGGTCTAACTCTATTCGAGCAACCCGAAACCGATGAATAGCGCTGCTGAAGGAGGAGAGTGTGAGCCCGCAAGATCTTCTGGACTCGCCCCTGGTGATCGATGCCAAAGCGATGGATTGGCAACCCAGTCCGGCCTACGGTGTGGTGCGTAAGCGCCTGCGCCACAGTGGCCCGGAAGAATCCGGTATGGTCACTTCTCTGGTTCGCTATCGGCCCGGCTCCCATTTTGATCGGCACTACCACCCGGGTGGGGAGGAGATCCTGGTGCTGGAAGGGGTGTTTTCTGATGAGCATGGCGACTACCCGGCGGGCAGTTACCTCTTGAACCCGGATGGCAGCGGCCATCGTCCCTTCTCTGAGCCCGGCTGCCTGCTGCTGGTCAAGTTGCGTCAGTATGAGGGCACGGGCCGGGCCCAACTGGCGGTGGATACGGGCAAGATGGCGTGGCAGGCCCTGGATCGCCCCGGAGTGTTCCGCAAAGAGCTGTATCGTCAGGCGGGCTATCCCGAGCGGATAAGCCTGATCCAGATTCGACCCGGCACCAGCCTGGCGCCACTTTGTCACCCGAACGGCGCGGAGATCTATGTGTTGGAAGGGGCGGTAGAGGACGAAAAAGGGCGTTATGATGAAGGGTGTTTCCTGCAACTGCCACCCGGTTATCTGCATCACCCCCACAGTGAAAGCGGGTGCGTGCTCTATCTGAAACAGGGATAAAAAAGTCCGGAGTGTTAGCTCCGGACTTTTTTTGTCTGAGTGGGGCGCTTAAATCACGTTGATCTCAGCCGCACAGGGGAAGATGTGGTTGGGCCGGAACGGCTGTTTGTCCAGGTCTTCCATCTTGGAGACACCGGAGAGCACCATGATGGTTTCCAGGCCTGCCTGGAATCCGGCCAGGATGTCGGTTCTCAGGTTGTCCCCCACAATCACCGTATTGGTGGCATGGGCACCGAGATGGTTGAGCGCGGAGCGGATGATCCAGGCGCTGGGTTTGCCCACGTAAAAGGGCTTCTTGCCGGTGATCCGCTCAATCGGTGCACAGAGTGCGCCACAGGCGGGGCTGTGGGCGGGCCCATGGGTATCCGGGTTGGTGGCGATAAAGCGGGCCCCCTCGGCCACAAAGCGCGCTGCACGGTGGATCATGTCCCAGTTGTAGCTGCGGGTTTCCCCTACGATCACGAAGTCCGGGTTGATGTCGGTGATGGTAAAGCCCTGCTTGTAGAGTTCGTGGGTCAGTGCGCCCTCCCCAATCACGTAGGCTTTCTTACCATCCTGATGACGCAGGAAATCCGCGGTTGCCATGGCCGAGGTGTACACCTGCTCCTCGGTCACCTCAATGCCCGCCGCGTCCAGACGGTTCACCAGATCCTTCGCGGTTTGCGCGGGGTAATTGGTCAGCAGTACCAAAGGGTTGCCCTGTTCCCGCAGCCGGTGGATAAACTTGTCTGAGCCAGGGATCAGTTTGTTGTCGTGCAGCAGCACGCCATCGATATCGCAGATCACACTCTTCATGGGCATTCCTTTCAAGCACTTCAAAACATTGGGGAACTGACCTCCACCATAGCGCAACGGTGCTGCCAGGCAACCGCTTCATTATGGCTCTGTTGGTAGCAAGAGTATGACGAGGTGGTCATTTAAGACCACTGCGCGCCTGGCAGGACATTGCCGCAAGGCCAGTGTTGGTCGTAGATTGCCCCTGCCTGCCGGAAAAAAGGGAGCCGCCTGGCTCCCTTGAGGTTGTCCTCAGCGGGTTTAGGGCTGAGATTTGATGGTTCTTATGCGGAGCCAGAAAAGGCTAAACAAAAGGACAACAAGAAGGTGGACCTCAATGCTGCCGGAGGAGCGGGGGCCCATAGCCAGTTCGGTTGGGGCCAGGGCAACGAACTGCCCGTCGGAACCCGCGTCGGTTTGCGAGCTGTTCCAAACCACAAAGACCCGGTCCAGTGATGGCGTGAGCCGGAGTTGGGACTCGTAGTCGCTGCTGATCTCCTCGGTCAGAATGATAAAGGGCTCAAAAGATGCCCCTGCATCCAGGGAGCGAGTAACAAACAGGTCCAACTCTTTGCCTGAGCCAAGGTGCTCATAGGTGTTTTCCACCAGTCCTCCCGCCAGCACAAAGCCTGACGGGTTACTGCACTGAGTCGGATCCAGTGTGCTGGGGTCCTCCGGGTCGCCGGTGGGGCAGGCCACCGGGCTACTGCCGGGGGCTTTTACGATCCTCGGCTCCTTCACATCGATCTGCGCGACGGCGTTGTAGTCCGGGTGCCGGTTGACGTAATCCAGAATCAACGCGGAAGTCATATCCCTGGCCGGTTCCCAGGTATGGCCCCCATCCAGTGAGCGACGGATCCAGAAGTTGTAATGTTCCAGGTCGGTAGCCCTAGCCAGAACCAGATCTGGCGTATAGCTATAACCGAGAATCAGGGTATCGCCTCGGATATAGCCGCGGTGGGCTCGCGCATCCTCTATCGGGTTGAGGTCCGTATGGGCCGTGAGGTCGCCCCCCAGCGGGGTATCATGGCTCAGATTCAGCGCAGGAGTGTTGGCAAAAGCGCCCATCAGCGGCAGTGCAGTTTCATCGTCATCCCCCCGGATAAGGCAGCCCTCAACGACGCCGGGGCCGGGTACATTCAATGGCGGATGGAAACTGGCCAGATCCCCAAAATCGGTAGCCAGACGACCAACAATGTCGGAGGGGCCGCCTTCGTCGTACTCACCCTGTTTCCAGAAAATAAACAGCTTGGTGCCGGAGTCGCCAGCTGTGGATTGGGTAAGGAACCGAACCCGCCTACCATTCTGCAGCGGGTCACTGAGGATGCATCCAACGCGCTCCGGCAACAGAGCATTGGGTGGCAGGCCGGGTGCATCGCAGGATTGCGCGGTTCCGTTAAGTTCACTCAGACAGGCGTCGGCAACGCTGCTAGGCGGCTGATGAAAGGCAAAGCTGTGATAACGGACATACTTGCCCTCATCGACCCCTTCGCTGCCCTTGGTTTCCTCATAGGCCACAACCACGGTGCCGCCGACCAGCGCCATATTGGCCCTGGATGCGCCTTCGGTACCGGACTCTACGGGATTGCCGTCATTGCGCTTGTCCTCCATCTTGGTCCAGTTATTGGTGATTCGGACCGGAGGTGTAAAGGGCTTACCCTGACCAAAGTCACTGTCGGACAGCTTGCCGCCCTCGGGATAGCTGGTGCGGATATGGCTGTACCAGATATCAGTGCCATGGGACACAATGGCGCCGGAAGCACCATGTCCCGGCCCTTCGGCTTGGCCCAGCAGCAGTCCGGCGGGATCCTCTTGCCAGGACAGCACCCAGGCTTTGCCGTTACCGCGATTGACGTCCTGCTTGGCGTCCCGGCTGCCGTCGGTCAGTCGCTGTGCCGGCATCCAGCTGGTACCGCCGTTGATGGAGCGGACGGTATAGAGGCAGCTGTAGGGGATTTCCCGCATCTCTCGCTCAACATAGCTGACCGCTCCCTGGTTGCCCCCGTCACAGTACTTGTCCACCCAACTCACCACAATCATGGTTCCGGAGTTGAAGATGTTGGGTTTATCAGAGTCGCCGTAGAAGGGCTGCACGCTGCTGTCCTCCCCTTGCCAAAGCGTTGAAAGAGAGCTGTGGGCCGCAGTGCGGGATAGGTTTACCGTCTCTGACCAGGTCAGGCCGTTGTCATCGGAGTAACGGGCGTAGATGTCACGGGCGGGACGTTCTCTATCCGCCTTAACGTCATAGACCCGATGGCCTTCGGGATACTCTTCGCTCGCCCAGGCGTCGGAGAAGACGGTCACCAGACGCCCATCCGTTGGGCCACCGTTGGTGAGCCTGACAAGCTTGGTTTTCGAGGTGTCATTAAGGTTGGCAGGTTGTTCTCCGGCTCCGTCTGACAAAACGATGGGGGCCCCTACCGGAGCAAGCACCGTTTGTGCAGAAGCGAAGCCAGCAGCGACAACCATCGTACAAAGCAGCGAACCATAGGTAATGGCCTTATTCATGATGCTCTCCTTGTCGCTTTACTTCCACGCTTGAGTTAAGCAGAGAGCTTCACCATTCACTCGAATGAAATTGATTCGAATCAATGTTTTACGAGCTAGTGTTCGGCTGGGGCGAATGCTCGGGTCGGCGCCATACTGTCCTATGCTCCGGCGTCGGGGTGAAAAGGCGTGCGGCAAAAGCAAATAAGGCGCCCTGAGGCGCCTTATCACGATGACCGATTACTGGGTGACGCTCACATCAAAGTGACGGACGTCGTCGTAGTCCCAGTGTTCTGACAGGATGCCGTCGCTGTTACGCACGGTCACCACAAAGTTAAAGGTGTCGATGGCATCGTCCTGCACCAGGGTGTACGTCGTCTGGCAGGCGCCCCAGTCGCTGATCAGGCCACTGTCGGCACCCGGACCAAAGTTGCCATGGCGCTCGAACTTGCAGCTCACTTCATCGCCGTTGGGGTTGTTGATCACCGGCTCCAGCACCAGCGTCTGGCCCACCCGGCCCATCAGGTCTTTGCTGTCGGCGCCGTTGATCAGCAGGGATTGCAGCGTGGCCGGCTGCTTGTCGGTATCCAGTTTCAGCCAGATCTCGGCGGTTTCCTCGTTGGTGCCACTGCCGCTCCAGGTGGCGTACTGCACCTTGTAGATGTAACGGGGGGTCGCCAGCGTGCCGTCAAACAGGATCTCATCGCTCTCTGACGTCACGTTGTCGTGGTTAATGCCCATGTAGGAGAAGTAGCTCTGGCGGTCAGCGGTGCCCTCCACCTCGACCCGCAGCCACAGTTGGGCGTCCACCGCTACCGGCGTCTCCGGCTGAACCAGGAAGTAGGGGGGCTGGTCGACGTTTTCGAACACTTCGTCACCCACCATCACACGGGCGATGGTCAGCGGCTGGGTTTCCACATAGTCGGCCATCGGCATGGTGAAGTAGGCGCGGCCATCCACCATCCCGTCAAAGCCCATAAAACCATCGTCGTTGAAGTAGAAGAACTGGATCCCTTTGGCTTCGCTTTGGGCATCGGCTTCCGTGATTTGGTAGGTCATCTCAAAGCGACCATTGTTGCCCGGCACCAGCTGCGGCGATTCGAAGTCGGGCAGGTTATACGTCTGCACCGGCCGGTTATTGGGGTCTTCCACCACAATGGCAAGGGTGACGTTGTCACCGATGGAATAGCGGTGCTCAGGCCAGGCATTCGCCTCCTGAGTCAGGGTCTCCTGAACTGCGCCATCCACCTCAATCCGGGTGATGATGGGGTCCTGGTGCATACGGAAGGCACCGATGGAATCGTTAAATTCGTCCAAGGTGATCTGGGTGCGGGTCCAGATCCGGGAATTATCGATGGCCACGGCGTCCGCTTCCAGGCGGTAGTCGCCGGTGGGGATGCGTTCGAACTCAAAACGGCCATTGTCGTCGGTGACGGCTTCAAACTCACCGTACTTGCCGGTCAGCTTAACCGGGACACCGGAGAGCAGCACGCCACCGGTATCGGTAAAGGAGAAGTCCGGCTGGCCATCGCCATCGATGTCGATCAGCCGGTCGGCCACCATATCGCCGTCCACGTCGATATTGAGGTCGGCTTTATAGTCGAAGTTGAGGTCGATATTGACGTCGGCTTTGGTATCGCAGTTGGTGTCGACATTGAGGTGGATACCCTCGTTGTCGGTCAGCAGGTTGATGTTGGCCCAGCCGTCATTATCCAAATCGATGTTGTAGTACAGGTTGCCGTCGTCGTCAGTCAGGTTCAGATCCGGCTTGAGGTCGCCGTCGGTGTCCAGGTTCCAGCGGGCTCTGGGCACTTCGTCGTTGTAGCGGTCGCCACAAACATGCCAGGTGGCAAGATCAGCCTCGCCCTGCTCGCCTTGTGCCAGCAGGTCAGCAAAATTATAGGGACGGCTGATGCGGGCCATCGCCGCCTGATCAAACAGGTACTTATCGGCCTGCAGGGTACCCTGCAGGGGCAGGCCGGAATCCTGGCCTTCATCGGAGCTGCCGCCGCCACAACCGACCAGCAGCAGGGACAACGCAATCATGGAGAAAGAGTGACGAATCATCGGGGAGTCATTCAATTACGGCCAGCAGGGAGCGACATGTGCGGAACCGTCCCGGTTAGGCAACGTGCTGTCGGACTGCAATGGCATGGGGGAGATCAACCGTCCGTGGTGAGATAGAGTGCTGATGAGGCAGCAAAAAAGTGGCGGAAGATTAGGGCAACTTAGGGTTAAGGTCACCGTCGAATGCGGGGGACAGACGCGCTTTGTGATCCCGATCACCGGTGACGGTAGTGTATGTCCGGGGAGAATCCGCAGGCATAAAAAAGGGAGCCCGTAGGCTCCCTTTATTGATGCACGCAGTTGCCTTACTCGTCAGAGGCGTAACCGGCGGTGGGAAGCGCTTCGCCGTCGAACAGGGCTTTGTCGCCTTCCATCGTCAGACGGCCCTGAGCAAACCACTTCACCACCAGCGGGTAGATGCGGTGCTCCTGGGTGTGAACCCGCTCGGCCAGCTCCTCGGCGTCGTCGTCTTCAAACACCGGCACCTTGGCTTGCAGAATCACCGGGCCACCGTCCAGCTCCGGAGTGACGAAGTGGACAGAGCAACCATGCTCCTCATCCCCGGCCTCCAGTGCGCGCTGATGGGTGTTCAGCCCGGTGTACTTGGGCAGCAGGGAGGGGTGGATGTTCAGCATCCGGCCCGCAAAGCGGTTTACGAAACCGTCGGACAGGATCCGCATAAAGCCAGCCAGTACCACCAGGTCCACGTTCAGCTGGCTCAGTTCGGCTTCCAGGCGGCTGTCATACGCTTCGCGTGACTCGCCAGCCTGAGGGGCGACCACCAGGCCAGGGACGCCGGCTTGTTCGGCTCGGGTGAGGCCATAAACGTCGGCCTTGTTGCTCACCACGGCCACCACCTCACCGTTGATGTCGCCCGCTTGGCAGGCATCAAGGATGGCTTGGAGGTTACTGCCGTTGCCGGAGATCAGCACGGCGATGCGGATTGCGTTCATCGGGTTTCCTTAGTTGATTTCCACCTGGCCTTCGTCGTCCTGGCGGTCAGCAATCTGACCGATGATCCAGGCCTGCTCACCTTCGGCGTTGAGCAGGGAGACGGCAGCCTCGGCCTGTGCGGCGGGCAGGGCGATAACCAGGCCCACACCGCAGTTGAAAGTGCGATACATCTCGTGCTCGGCGATGTTGCCGGTTTCCTGCAGCCAGTGGAACACCGCCGGCCACTCCCAGCTGTTGCCGTCGATAACGGCCTTGGCGTTGTCAGGCAGCACACGGGGGATGTTTTCCCAGAACCCGCCACCGGTGATGTGGGAGATGGCGTGGACATCGTGCGCCTTCAGCAGCTTGAGCACGGACTTTACGTAAATCTTGGTGGGCGCCATCAGGGCGTCGATCAGCGGCTGACCGGCCACCTCAACCTCGGCAGGGTTGTCGATGCGCTCCAGAACTTTGCGGATCAGGCTGTAACCGTTGGAGTGCGGACCGGAGGAGGCGAGGGCGATCAGGGTATCGCCAGCGGCCACCTTGGTGCCGTCCAGCACTTCATCTTCTTCTACCACGCCCACACAGAAGCCCGCCATATCGTAGTCAGCGCCTTCGTACATGCCGGGCATTTCGGCGGTTTCACCGCCAATCAGGGCACAGCCTGCCAGTTCACAGCCATCGGCGATGCCGGTCACCACGGAGGTGGCCACGTTCACATCGAGCTTGCCGGTGGCGTAGTAATCCAGGAAGAACAGCGGTTCTGCACCCTGAACGATCAGGTCGTTGACACACATCGCCACCAGGTCGATGCCCACGGTGTCGTGGCGCTGATGGTCGATGGCCAGGCGCAGCTTGGTGCCTACACCGTCTGTGCCAGAAACCAGCAGGGGCTTCTTGTAGCCTTGAGGCAGACGGCACAAGGCACCGAAACCGCCCAGACCGCCCATGACTTCAGGGCGTCGGGTGCGTTTCACCGCGGATTTGATGTTCTCTACCAGGGCATTGCCTGCGTCAATATCAACGCCGGCGTCTTTGTAGCTCAAAGAGTCTTGGGGTGTAGTCACAGAGGTGGCCTCAACTAAGAGTGTTCTATTTATAAGACGTAGGGTGTTTTTTATGGCGCGCATTCTACCAGTTGCGCGGGGGATCCCCAAGCTTCAGGCCCATTGGTTCAGTGATTCGCCATCCAAAGTCCTGGATCACATTCCTGAACAGTGAAGCGCAGCAACATCTTCCTCAAAGACAGCAGTTCACGCTAAAATTCCGCTAATTTGTCTGGCGAAACCTGGAGATGACGATGAAGGTCACCGAAGTCAAGCACCCCCTTATTCAACACAAACTGGGCCTGATGCGTGAGGCAGAGATCAGCACCAAGCGCTTCCGCGAGCTGGCCAGTGAAGTGGCGGCTCTGCTGACCTATGAAGCCACTGCCGACTTCGAAATGGAAAACGTCACCATCGAAGGTTGGAACGGTCCTATCCAGGTCAACAAGATCAAGGGCAAAAAAGTGACCGTGGTGCCGATCCTGCGCGCCGGTCTGGGCATGATGGATGGCGTTCTGGAGCACATCCCCTCTGCCAAGGTCTCCGTAGTGGGCATCTACCGTGATGAAGAGACCCTGGAGCCGGTGCCGTACTTCGAGAAGCTGGTATCCAACATCGATGAGCGTATCGCCATGGTGGTTGACCCGATGCTGGCGACCGGTGGCTCCATGATCGCCACCCTGGACCTGCTGAAGAAACGCGGCTGCAAGCACATCAAAGTGCTGGTGCTGGTTGCTGCGCCGGAAGGGATCAAAGCGCTGGAAGCCGCTCACCCGGACATTGAACTGTACACCGCGTCCGTGGATGAGTGCCTGAACGAGAAGGGCTACATCCTTCCGGGCCTCGGCGATGCCGGCGATAAGATTTTCGGAACGAAATAATACCAGACGAGCGGCGCCGGGAACGGCGCCCTTTTTTTGCGATAAAAACATGGAGTCACTCATGCAAGCTCACTCTTCCGCCTCCACGGCAGCAGCTCAGGCGGCCCCGGTTCAGGCCACCTGGCGTCAGGTGCTGGCGGGCAGCCAGATGCTGTTCGTTGCCTTCGGAGCCTTGGTACTGGTGCCGCTGCTGACCGGTCTGAACGTCAGCGTGGCACTGTTCACCGCCGGTATCGGTACCCTGATTTTCCAGGTGGTCACCAAGCGTCAGGTGCCGGTTTTCCTGGCTTCCTCTTTCGCCTTTATTGCGCCCATCTCATACGGCGTGGCGCAGTGGGGCATTGCCGACACCATGGGCGGCCTGATGGTGGCTGGCGTGGTCTACATCGTGCTGTCCCAGGTGGCGCGTGTGGGTGGTGTGGAAGCGATCAACCGGGTACTGCCTCCGGTTGTGGTTGGGCCGGTGATCATGGTGATCGGTCTCTCTCTGGCTCCGGTGGCGGTTTCCATGGCGCTGGGTTACCAGGGTGACAACCAGGTTGTGCCGACCAGCACTGCGCTGGCCATTGCACTGCCGACCCTGCTGACGGCGCTGCTGGTTGCCATCTGTGGCCGCGGCATGCTGCGCCTGCTGCCGATCCTGTGTGCCATTGTGGTGGGTTACACCCTCTCTCTGGTGTTCGGCATTGTGGATTTCACTCCGGTACGGGATGCGGCCTGGCTGGCGCTGCCGGACTTCACCGCGCCGAGCTTCAACTGGCAGGCGATCCTGTTCCTGCTGCCTGTGGCCATCGCTCCGGCGGTGGAGCACATCGGCGATATGGTCTCCATCTCCAGCGTGACCGGCAAAAACTACATCAAGAAACCGGGTCTGCACCGCACTCTGCTGGGTGACGGCCTGGCCACCACGGCTGCTGCTGCTCTGGGCGGTCCGCCGAACACCACTTACTCTGAAGTGACCGGTGCGGTGATGCTGACCAAGAACTACGACCCGAAAGTGATGACCTGGGCGGCAGTTTCTGCCATCACCCTGGCGCTGATCGGCAAATTCGGCGCGTTCCTGATGACCGTTCCCACCGTGGTAATGGGCGGCATTATGATCCTGCTGTTCGGTTCCATCGCAGCAGTTGGTATGAACACCCTGGTGAAACACCAGGTGGACATGAGCGACTCCCGCAACCTGGTGATCGTTGCGGTCACTCTGGTGTTTGGTATCGGTGGTATGGCCTTCCCGTTCGGCGATTTCGTGCTGGAAGGGATCGCTCTGTGTGCCATCACTGCCATCCTGCTGAACCTGATCCTGCCGAAGTCCAGGTAAGCGAACGGTGATGCAGCCAAAGGGGAAGCCTCAGGGCTTCCCCTTTTTGTTGCTGCCATAAGCTGTTAACGCGCTTGTGATGACGCAAGAGTGGCTCCGGCTATGGTAGACTTTCGCTCAGACTCAGCTACGAGAACATTGACCGTGCGATTGATACTTTCCCTGCTGCTGTGCCTGCCCATGACCCTGATGGCGGCACAGGTCGAGGACCTTTACCGTGGTGAGGTGCCGGTGGCATCCCGCAGCAATGCTGATCAGCAAGCGGCCATTCGCGATGCGCTCGCCCAGGTGCTGGTTCGGGTAACCGGTGATGCGACCGTCGCAACCCGTCCCGAGGCTCAGTCTCTGCTGCGTCAGGCAAAGAATGTGTTACTGAGCTACGGCTATCAGAGCGGCACTCCGCTGCGCCTTGAGGTCAGCTTTGATGGCCAGCGCATCAATCAGCAGTTGCAGGCAGCCCAGTTGCCCATCTGGGGCGCACAACGCCCTCAGACGCTGATCTGGCTGGCGATGGATGACCCCCAGGATGGCCGACTGCTGCTCAGCGATACCACGACCCAAACCAAAGCCCTTGAGCAGGACGCGGCGCGGCGAGGCCTGCCGCTCATGCTGCCGTTGCTGGACCTTGAAGACACCATGGCGGTCAGCATCAACGATGTCTGGGGCAACTTTGTCGGCCCTATCGCCACCGCCAGCACGCGCTACAGTCCTGACTTCTTCCTCAGTGGCCGTGTCACTCAGCAGGGGGATAACTGGGGCTACCATATGAGCCTGTATGCCCCCAAACGGGAGTCGGAATATGGACTGCACCGGGCGTTGGTGCGTCGGGAAGGTCAGGCTGGCACCCAGCAGGAGGCGATCTCCGCCATGATGGCGGATCTTGCCGCCTACTACGCCAGTCGCTACGCGGCGGTAGCGGGGGAAGGTGGCGGTGAAACCCAGCTGATCTTCGAGATTGATGGTGATATCAAGCAACTGGTTGCGCTGGAGCGCTATCTGCGCAGCCTGGCGCCGGTACAGGACCTGACGATTCACAGTGTCATGGGGCGCACCATCACCTTTGAGGTTGAGCTGATCGGCGGCATGAATGAGCTGGATCAGCTGCTCTCTCTGGAGTCCCGTGTCCAGTTGGTGGGCGCGGACGATGGTTTTGAACAAGATCTCAGCGATCAACCCCGCTATCGCTGGGAGGATCGCTGATCCCTGACCGGGCCGTGGTAAACTGGCCCGGTTCGTTTAACTGGAGTTTCCCTGTCTAGTGACATCCCGTGCCCCGACTCAGCTGTCATTGCCTGTTCATCTGCCGGATGATGAGACCTTTCGCAGTTACTACCCTGCGGGCAATCAGCAACTGATCGATTCACTGCGCCAGGCGGCCGCCGGCGAAGGGGAAACCGTGACCTACCTGTGGGGCAGTGCCAAGTCTGGCCGTACCCACTTGCTCCATGCTACCTGTGTGTACGCCAGCGAGTTGGGTCGACCCACCTTTTACCTCCCCCTTGGGATCCACGCGTCCATGTCCCCCGCCATTCTGGATGGGTTGGAGGATCTGGCGCTGGTTTGTCTCGATGATATCGATGAGGTGTGTCGCCATCCCATCTGGGAGGAGGCGCTGTTCAACCTCTATAACCGGGTTCGGGAGAAGGGCACCTGCCGCCTGGTAGTGTCGGCGCGGGCACCGGCCAATCAGGCGGGATTCCTGCTGCCGGACCTGGTCTCCCGGCTTAACTGGGGGATCCACTACCAGCTTCACCCCCTCTCAGATGACGCCAAGCTCGCGGCGCTGCAGCGTCGGGCTAAGATGCGCGGCCTGGAACTGGAGGAGGAGGTTGGACGCTTCCTGCTGACCCGACTTGCCCGGGATCTTCGTACCCTGTTTGAAGTGCTGGATCGTCTCGATAAAGCCTCCATGGTGGCGCAGCGCCGCCTGACCATCCCCTTCGTCAAAGAGATCCTGCATCTCTGAGCGGCCTGGCTACTCCACTGTTACCTGAAGCAGATAGTGCTTGTTGGAGGGGGTGGGGGTTTCCCAGGCCCGTCCGTAGGTCAGTTTCAGGGTAACCACCCCTTTTCGACCCGCAACAAAGTGCAACTCCTGGCGCCCAGGCGCCCCCGCCAGTTCGGCGCCCTCTCCCGGCACAAAGCGGGGTTCCCCCTCCATGGCGAGAACCGGCTCGGTTGGCTCAGCCTGATACCAGCCAAATCCAGTGCTTGGGTTTGATTCCAGACTGACTACCAGCGTCTGGCCCGTCGTCATCACCAGGCTTCGCCCCTCCTGGTCCTCATTAACCTGTAAGGTGTTAGTCTGGCCGCAGGCGCACAGCACCATGCCCAGCACCAGTAACGTGGCTCGTCTCAGCATGATTTACTCCATTCATTGGGTTGGCCTCATTATAGAGCCTTGCGCGCAGACCATCACTGCGACTAATACTAAGGCAACACCCTGTAATTTCAGGACGATGATGAACCCTTACCGAAGCGGCATCAGACATTCCATTGCCCTCTGTTCTCTCCTTGTTCTGGCACTGGCTTTGGGGGGCTGCGTCCAGTTGCCGGAGCGGGAGCCTGCACCATCAAGCTGGACCATCCGGCATGGGGATACCGCACTGTCCAAGGTCGTCGCCAGGGACGTGGCAATTCACCCCACCGAGAGTGGTGCACTGCTGCTGAATGATCCGATGGACGCGTTTGTGGCCCGTTTCGGCATGGTGGAAGCGGCGCAACAAAGTTTGGACCTCCAGTACTACATCTGGCACGACGATCTGACCGGGCGAGCGCTTCAGGCCCGACTTCTGTCGGCGGCAGACAGAGGAGTGCGGGTGCGTATTCTGCTGGATGATCTGGATACGGCGGGCAAATCGGACGTGCTGTTCGGGCTGGACGCTCACCCCAATATCGAGATTCGGCTCTTTAACCCCTTTGCTAAACGTGACCAGCGGGTATCGGGCTTTTTGACCGACTTCAGCCGGGTCAATCGTCGGATGCACAACAAGACATTCACCGTGGATAACGCACTGACGATCCTCGGCGGGCGAAACATTGGAGACGAATACTTCAACGCCACCGAGGAGGTGGTATTTGGCGACCTGGACGTGATGTGTCAGGGACCGGTGGTTGAGGAGGTTTCCATCCAGTTTGACCTCTACTGGAACAGTCCCTGGGCCTACCCTCTGGCCCGCTTTGGCGAGGGGCGCTCCCCTGATGCGGATCTAGAGGCGTACCGTGCTTTGGCAGAGCGTCAATTTGAGGAAGCCCGGGCCAGCCAGTATGCCAAGGCCCTTGCGGCGGCAACCGACCGGTTGCGCACCCTGGAGGGGGACGACTTCTCATGGGGACCCGCCAAGTTGATCTATGACGACCCTGCCAAAGTGGCGGGGCTGAGCCTATCCAGCGACACGCACCTTGCGCCAGAGTTGCTAAAGGCGATGGCGCAGGTGGAGCGGGATTTAATGATCGTTTCCCCCTATTTTGTTCCTGGAGAGCGGTTGACCCGTTATCTGGTTTCCATGGTGGAGCGGGGCATTCGGGTGCGTATCATCACCAACTCGCTGGCGGCCAACGACGTGCCGGTGGTGCATGCCGGTTATATGCGATACCGGGAAGCATTGGTGGCTGGCGGCGTGGAACTCTATGAGTACAAAGCCCCGTTGGAGGAGCCGAAGAAGGAGGACAGTGCGCCATTCTGGAAAGGGGCATCCCAAGGCAGCCTGCACGCCAAGAGCCTGGTGTTAGAGGAGCAGGTGCTGTTTGTAGGCTCCTTCAATGTGGATGCTCGCTCGGTTTCGCTCAATACGGAAATCGGTGTGCTCATATACAGCCCCGCCTATGCCGAGCACTTCTCCGATGAGGTGGATCGAGTGATTCTGAACCTGGCCTATCAGGTGATACTGGAGGAGGGGGAATTGGTGTGGGTGACACGGCATAACGGCGATCTGGTCCGTTTTGATACCGAGCCGGATACCAGTTGGTGGACCCGCTTCAGTACCGGATTTCTTCGCTATGTGGTGCCGGAGAAACTGCTCTGATACTTAGCGCCATCGGGGTCCCTTCACCCAGGCAACCAGGCTGTACCGCACCCCCCGTTCAATTGGGGTAACCCTGTGCATGACGAAACTCGGAAAGGCAACGACCGTGCCTTGCTCTCTGGGCGCCGCTTTATTCTTGTTGGTGTAGAAAAATTGCAGTTCGCCGCCGTCATAATCCCGCGGTGAGGAAAGTTGCACAGAGAGGCTGATTTTTCGCCCGGCGGTCTTTTGGCCGTTGTCCATATGCCAGGTGTAGAACCCCTCGTCGTCCTGATGGTAGCGGGCCACCTGTAGACGCCCTTCGAATCGCTCGATATCAAAACCAAAGTGCTTGGTGTTCAACTGCTGAGCCAGCCTCCAAAGTCGCCGGTAGGCCCAGTCAAACTTTTCCCTGTCCAGCCAGTGCACTTTGGAGCGCCGAATGCTGGTGTCATCGATTTTGCCCGCGATGGTGCCATCCATCAGGTCTTCGTTGGCCGCCGCAATGATGTTGGCCATCTCGGTTAAACTGAAGCAGGGGGGATGAACCACGTGGCGGTCAAACCCTTCAATGGGATCGGTCATAGTGGCTCCAGGCTGGGGCAGGTAACTGAACTGTAGTTCAAAACCCGGACTGAATATGGCGAGAAGGCTCTGGGGCGCAGCGACAGGAAAAGGTGGGCTTTTCTGGTTACCGAAGGTGGCTTGAAAGCCCCAAAAAAACGGGGCCCGAAGGCCCCGTCAGGGATTATTGAAGGGTTGGCAGGCTATGGGGGTGCCGTGGTCCGTCGTGCCAGCGGCCCTGTGTTGCTGAGGGGGTTGCCAGACCATCAAGCGGTGCCAGGGCTGGCGCGATAACAGGGGTTCCCAACTCGATGTTATCGAACCAGTTCTCACCCGGGCGCATCGGAATGGGCGTATCCAGAGAATCCACCAGGCCAGACACCTCCGGCAGCAGCGCGTTAAGCACCAATGTCAGACGGTTCGCCAGCTTCGGCTCGCCAATGCGGCCGCGCTGGCCCCAATCCACGATAAGATCCAGCGCGGGCACTTCGGAGCGGGGCGTGGTTACGGCCACATCCCGTAGGATGCCAAAGCGGTGCTGCATCATCGCTTCTTCAAACAGCATCGCCAGGTCTTCCCGCTCGGTGGAGTAGGCGTAGAAGTCACTGGCGCGGTCAGGCTCAAAGAACCCGGTAACGTCCGTAGGGGTGTAGTTGCGCTCCGTGAGGGTCGGCTCTTCACCCTGGAAGGCGACACCGGCCAGTCCGAACATCTCCTCGCTGCCCAGGGGGTAGCTGCTGGTCAGGCTGTCCGACACAATGCCGTCAGCACTGCGCTCGAGGTAGGCTTCCCATAAAGTGGGAGCACTGAGACCGGGTTGGGTGGAGCGGGGGAAGAAGTCATTGGCATGAGCCAACTCGTGGTAGAGCAGACTGGAGAGGTCCGGCTCAAACGCCTGCATCGGGCGATCCACACGGGCCCACTGCGGATAGTAGAGGCTGGCGTACTCATTGTTCCTGGTGTAGCGCCACGGGATCAGGAACTGCAGTGCGGAACCAAAGCCGCTGCGGTAATCCGGGGCCTCGTTGATGGTGTCCCGCTGCCAGGGCGTCATCCACAGATCTTCAGGGTCCAGGTAGATGGCGCCGGTCACCACCCAGTAGAAGGAGGGGCGGACATCGTAGCTGATCACAACGGCGGTTACGGCGCTGAGCAGGTGACGGAAGTCGGTATTGCCATTCTGCTCCTGCTGGCGCAGGAAGGCTTCAAACTGCTCCCCCATCCAGGGGTGGGATACCAGCACGCGGTCCAGCACCTGATCCAGTGAGGGGGTACCACCCGCTTCTGTACCGATAAGCGGCAGAGCCGAAAGGGCACAGGGGTCGACCAACTGGGTATCGTAGACACAGCGCTCCAGGGCATCTGCCCATTGACTGTCTGAGCGATAGGTTTGCACCCGGGCGAAACCGGGCTTATTCAACCCTTCGCCAACCAGCGCCATCAGCGACCCTTCCGGTACCGTCGGTTCGGCTGTCACCAGAACCCAGACGGTGTCTTCGGCCGGAGCGCCCTCAAGGGTACCGGTCGCTTTAAAGGTCAGCAGAGTGTCGGAAGTAACACTGGGGGCAGTGAACAGCAGTAACTCAGGCTCTTCGTTAACCCAGTTGGAGACCGCTGGGCCGCTGACCTGTTGCCACTGAATATTCTCCGGCTCGTACCAGACGGTCTGGCCGGTACCGGGATCGGTTATGGGGAGGGACTGCACCCGAAGACTGACCCGGTTGCCTTCGGTGACCATATGGTCGCGAGAGACATTAAACCCGTCATCGGTGCCGGTGGGAGTAAACTGGACCAGTTGAGCCAGGCTCGCTCCGGAGGCATCCGTCAGCGTGACTTCAAAGCCATAGTTGCCACTTTCCGGTATCTCAAAGGCGGCGATGGGGGAGCGTGGATTGGCGATGTCGACAGTCGGCCCGGTAACCTGACGCCAATGGTAGCGGTAGTGGATGCTGTTGCCGGTTTCCGGTTCGGCGTAAAGAGAAATCGATTGGCCCACGCCGATCTGGTTCGGTGAGTCAGAGAGGGTAATTGCCACACCGTCCGGGAGCGGGGTCGGTCCCCCCGAGTCATCACCGCCTCCACCACACGCGGTAAGGGAGAGGGTCAAGACGGGTACCAACATCCATCTGGTCATACTGCGACTCCTGTCGTTCCTGACCCTCGCGACGATTCGCTCAGGTCTTGTTTTGTTGTTTCTTCAATCCCAACCCCAGCTCGCGTCCGCGGTGGCGGGCGTAATAGGTGCTGGCCAACAGCCACATCATCAGCGCCACAATCACGCATGAAGCAATGCCTCGCTCATCGGCGCTTACCCACCAGCTGGTGGCGCCCCAGAGCAGATACAGACTGGCGATAAAGCCAGACCAGGCATGTGTATATGGCCGCCCCTTGAGCAAACCTGCGGCAGGCAGCAGAAGCGGGATCAACAGGCTTACTCTGAAACCTAGGCTGTAGGGGCTGTCTGCGTCAATCACCAACACCCAGAAAGGGATAAGCACCAGACTGCTCACGTAGCTTATTCGGGCCAACAGCAGCCAGCGTGCGGTACCGGACGCCATGTCACTCATGGCAGGATCTCCAGAACCGCTTCCGGCGGGCGACCCAGTGCCGCTTTGTCACCCGCAATCACTACCGGACGCTCAATCAGCTTTGGCGTGGCCACCATGGCCGCCACCAGTGCCGCGTCGTCAGCGTCGGCCAGGTTCTGCGCCTTGTATTCTTCCTCTTTGGTTCGCATCAGCTGTCGTGGAGTGAGGCCCAGCTTGGCCAGTACGTTGGTAATGGCTTCGGCACTCGGGGGCGTCTCGAGGTATTTCACCACATCAGGGGCAATGCCCCGCTCCTCCAGCAGAGCGAGGGTTTGGCGGCTTTTGGAACAGCGGGGGTTGTGCCAGATGATCACAGGGGAGGTGCTCATTGGGAAGGTCCTATTGTCGTTGTCGTTTTACAGGTTACGCATCTGCTGCTCCGCCTCGCGCAACTGCTTGATGCGAGCGTCGATGCGGGCTAACTGCAGCGGGTTTTCCCGGCTTTGCCGGTAGGCGTGTTGAAGCTGGTCGATGGCACGGGGGTAGTCTGCCCGAAGCGCCAGAATCTCTGCCTGAACCATATGCCGCTCTGCGCTCATGCCTAATGCTTTGTAGGTTTGAGCGAGGAGGTCATAAACCACCATGTTGTCCTTGGAGAGGATCAAGTGGCGCTCCAGGATACCCCGGGCCTTTTCCGGTTGCTTGGCGGTCAGGTAGGCGTTGGCCAGGTTGAGATCGATCACGGCGTTGTTGGGGCGGGTTTTACGCGCATGTTCCAACAGGGTAATCGCGTCGCCGGTGCGCCCGGTGGCCAGCAGAATGTCGGTTTGGGTGTCCAGGTAGAACAGGTTCTTATCGTCCTGCTTCAGCAGTTCACTGACCAGCGCCTCGGCCTCTTTGTACTCCTCCATACGGAAGTGAGTCAGCGCCAGGCCGTACTGAGCGGCTTCCTTAAAGACATAGGTCTCCCGGGAGAGTTGGCGCTGGTACTGGTGCAGCAGGTGATCGGCGCTGTAGGCGGAGAAACGCACTTCGGCTCGCGCTTTAGCCAGCTGGAACATCAGGTTGTCCGGGACATTTCGATGCGGATACTGCGAGGCGCGTGCTCGAGTGTCGGCAATGCGGGATTCCGGCAGAGGGTGCGTCATCAGCATCGCTGGCGGCTTGCTGGCAAAGCGATACTGGGCGGCCAGCTTGCCAAAGAAACTGGGGGAGGCGTAGGGGTCAAAACCCGCCGCCACCATGGTTTGCATGCCGATGCGGTCCGCTTCCAGTTCGTTGGAGCGGGTGTAGTTGATCTGGCCCTGGGCGTTGATCGCCAGCGTGGTCTGCAAAGCGGCAATACCCGCCTCCGGCACCGCCATGGCCAGCAGGATGGAGCCCAATACGCCAGCCAGAGTCGCGGGGCCGGTGCGCTGTTGCGCCTCAATGGAGCGAGCCAGGTGGCGTTGAGTCACGTGGGCAACTTCGTGAGAGAGTACTGAGGCCAGTTCACTCTCGCTGTCGGCGTAGTGGAACAGAGCAGTATGCACACCAACGTGACCACCGAAAAACGCGAAGGCGTTGATGTCCTTGTTGTTGATCAGGAAGAAGGTGAACGGGGTTTTGACGTTATTGGCGTGCGCGACGATGCGATGTCCGACATCATTAAGATATTCGGTCATTACCGGGTCATACACGATGGGGAGTTGGCTGCGCATCACGCGCATGTAGGCATCGCCAATCTCGTTTTCTTTGTCGATAGTCAGGGCGCCGGAAGCCACGGTGCCCAGTTCCGGCAACTCATTGGCGGCTCGGGCTACCGAGAGGCTCAGCCCCATGGCCGCAAGAAACAGCAGGGGAGCGGCTAAACGGGGGATCACTCTTTTCACGTTCGTCAGTCAGGTCCTGTCAGTTTGCCTAGTGTACCGTCAAAAAATTCAGAACGGCTAGGCGTTTGTGGTTTTGGGCCCGGCACGCAATAATAGGCGCCATTCGTGTCTGTCCTCATGCAAACCCAGTTGACCCAGTCGTTGCAAGCCTCTTTACAGATCTTGGATCTTCGTCAGGAACGCTGTCCGATGGCGATGGTGCAAACCAAGCTGGCGGTTCGTGCTCGGCTTCCGGGACAAGTACTCCGTGTCCTCCTCTCAGACCAGGGAAGTCGCCGGGATGTTCCCCGATGGCTCGATAAGGTCGCGATTCCTTATCGGATTCTGGAAGATGGAGAGTGGCTTACATTGCAATTGGCAGACAATGACTACGAAGAGAAGGAGCGGCATGTTCAACCTGATCCGTAACTGGTATCGCGAAAAATTCTCCGACCCTCAGGCGGTGACTCTGACAGTCATTCTGCTGGTGGGCTTCGCGGTAATTTACTTCTACGGCAAGCTCATCATGCCGCTTCTGGTTGCCGTTGTGTTTGCCTATATGCTGGAGTCACCGGTCTCCTGGATGACCCGAAAGGGGCTGCCCCGCAGCGTATCGGCTTCGCTGGTGTTGGTGCTGTTTGCCGGGGCCATGCTGGTGGCCACGCTCGGATTGCTGCCAGCCCTGTGGCGACAGGGGGTGGCATTGGCCACCGAACTGCCCGCCATGGTCAGCCAGTGGCAGCAACTGATCATGACCCTGCCGGAAAAGTACCCCACGCTCATTGATGAGGTGCAGCTGGCCAGCATGATGGCCAACTTTAACCACTCACTGTTGAGTACCGGCCAAAATCTGGTGTCCCAGTCCCTCTCATCACTGGTCGATTTGGTGGCGCTGATGGTATACGCCATTCTGGTACCGCTGCTGATGTTCTTCTTCCTGAAGGATAAAGAGGAGCTTCTGGCCAGTTTTGGGCGCTTCATTCCGGATAACCGGGACCTGGCCAAGCAGGTCTGGGGTGAGATGAACATCCAGATTGGCAACTACATCCGGGGCAAGGTGATCGAGATTCTGATCATCGGCACCACCAGCTATCTCACCTTCTTCTTTATGGATCTCCGCTATGCGGCTCTGCTGGGGGCGCTGGTTGGCCTGTCGGTATTGATCCCCTATATCGGCGCGACCGTGGTGACGGTCCCTGTCGCACTGGTGGGCTTCTTCCAGTGGGGGATCTCGCCGGAGTTTGGTTATCTGATGCTGGCCTACGGCATCATTCAGGCCATTGATGGCAATGTGCTGGTGCCGTTGCTGTTCTCTGAGGCGGTGAATCTGCACCCGGTGGCGATCATCGTGGCCGTGTTGATCTTTGGCGGGCTCTGGGGTTTCTGGGGCGTGTTCTTTGCCATTCCTCTGGCGACTCTGGTCAAAGCGGTTGTGAACGCCTGGCCAACTCATACACCGGAGCCGGAAAACGCTTGATTCATGGCATCCCCCGAACGGGGGATGCGTCCAAGGTTTCATTAGCGGTATCAATAAGGTAACTCAAGGAGGTTACCATGAGACGCTTAAGGAACTGCATCATCACTCCCGTTGCTCTCTCCGCCATTGCACTGCTGGCCAGTTGTGGTGGAGACAGCGATACCAACACATCCCCACCCGATCCCAAGCCAATGCGCTTAACCGGCATCTTCAGTGACAGCCCCGTCAGTGGCCTGGGCTACGAAAGCGACAGCCAGAATGCGATGACCGGTGAACATGGGGAGTTCTACTACTTCCAAGGTGAATCGCTGGTGTTCTTTATCGGTGGCACCGCTTTCCCTGCCGTGCTCGGACAGGCTGAAGTGACACCGCAAACCCTCTATGACAATCAACCCGCCAACACGAAAGAGGTGGCGAACACTCTGCGTCTGCTGCAAACCCTGGACAGCGATGATGACCCGGAGAACGGCATTCAGTTGGAAAGTCGCGTTCATGATGATCTGGCCAGCGTCACTTTGGATGTAGCGTCCGATGCATTTGATGAAGAGGCGAAGCAAGCGCTTAGCGATGCAGGCATAGACAAGCCCCTGGTCAGTGAAGCGAAAGCATTGGCTCACTATGGCCAAAATCGTCCTTATCAGCAGTCCGACCTGACCGGCCACTGGTTTGATGTCTTTTACAACCTGCCGGTATCCGACAATGTGGCAGATGGGTTTGCCTATGCGGTCGACACGCTGGACATAGACAGCAAAGGGAGCACCGTTGCCACTGCACTGGTAAAAAGCGGTGGGCGAGAGTTGGACACCGAAACCCTGCAACTGACCCTGGATGAAGAGGGCAAACTCGGCTTGGCGGAAGCGCCAGAGTGGGAAGCCTATCTGAACAGCGGCAAGGATCAATTTGTGGCCTTTGCCCGGGATGGTGAAAGCATCGAAATCGGTGTGTCGCTCAAACAGGCAGAACAGTACCAGCAAGCTGACTTGGCGGGCATGTGGTACAGCTTCGGGCTGGAGATGCCGATAACCGATCCCTTCGACCCTGACCTGCCGATCACCTACCTCGATCGCTGGCAGATTAATGAATCCGGCGACATGACGCTGACTGAAATCTACACCTTCGGCTATACCATTGCGGATGAGCAGGAAACGCTGAAGGTATCCCTGACCGAAGAGGGACAGTTGGTGTTTGAGGGGGATGATGAGGGCATCGGCTTCCTGGGACGCAGCAAGGATGTGGTGGTGCGTCATGAAAACTGGGAAGGCGGTTCAGCACTGATTGTGGCGCTGAAACAGCCTGAAACCGTATCACTCGTAGATCTGGAGGGTACCTGGCGGATGTACAGCCTCGGCCTTCCGCCGGAAGGCAGCATGGATCCCGACGGGTTTACTTACGATGTGGATGAGATGGTGATTGATGCCAACGGTAAGGTGCAGGCAATCCATCTCCGTCATCTGGAGTGGGAACGCGAGGTAGGCATCATTGATGAGTCCTGGCGTCCGGATGGCAACTATCCCAGTAAGGACTCCTGGATTGATGGCGAATGGGATGCCCAGCTTGTGATGCTTGAAGGGGGTCTGTTTGCTGTCGACGGTGAGTTGGCAGAGTTCTTCGCCATTAATGAGGGTGGAGACGTCATGGTGAATCTGTATGGAGAAGAGGGCAATCAGGGGATGGCAATTGCCGTAAAACTGGCTGACCCGGAATAAACAGAGACACTGAAGAGTGATCACAGCCTGGGTACTGCCCAGGCTGTTTTATTGTTGCTGTTTGGCTCAGGCGGTTTCGAAACCAGTACGTTGAGAGTGAAATAAGCAGATTAACTGGTTCTGATGGCGGCAGTCGGTTTTATGAAGCAAGGCTTTTATCTGGCTCTTTACGGTTTCCTTACTGACACCGCGGCGATGGGCGATTTCACTGCCGTCCAGGCCCTGGAGCAACAACCTTAACACTTGGGTTTCCGCCAGGGTCAACGCAAGATCTCGACGGGCCTCACTGGGACCAAGCCAAAGGTGCGCCCAGGGGAGTAACGTCGCCCCGATAGCGCCAAGAGTGCATTCAGAACTAGGGGGAAAATGGCGTTGATTACGATGGCAAGAGAGGCCAATCGATCGACCTGGGCTGAGGGGGAGTACCAATCCCAGAGAGTGCTGATAGGGGAAATAGGGCGTAAAGCGTTCCAGAAAGTTCACCCGAGCCTCATCGTCGTTATCCAGTAAAGGCTGCAGAGGCACACTTTGCCCAACCAAACCCTGCTCCAGATAGCATTTCAGGTATTGGTCTTCGTTGCTGTGCTGCTGCATAAATCGATGAGCCTGAGGAGAGATCCCAGCGGAGTACACCTGTTGCTGATGGGTGGAATGGTCACTCAAAAACAGCAATACGCCGTCAGCCTCCAGTAAAGGCAATAGCCGATTCAGTGCGTGGTGCACCTCAACCGGGTGGCGAACCTGAACAAGTTGTTCGCTCCATTGGGCTAATCCATGCCAGCGCATAATCCCTCCATGAGACCAGTATGACGGCGGTCTCCGGGAGTGATCTTGATTCAGATCAGGGTGTTATTGAATTGTAACGGCGCGTTGGTGCGTCACCTTACGAGCCAGGGCTTTAGCATGTTCAACTCAGTCATCCTCCTGACAACAGGGCGCCGATGGGCGCCCGGTTGAAGCGTTGAGGATCAGCGTTGGGCTAATAGGTAATCCAGTGCGCCGGTAATGGCGGCAATCTGAGCCAGGTTGCAGATCTCCGGACTGGCTTTCGGACTGTCGGGATACACCTCGGTGGTTGTCACAAAGGGGGCATCCGTCATACCGCCGCACAGAAAGAGGGATTTTTTAGGGTAGTGAATCACCCCCTCCTGCTCGACTGGGGCGCCAATGATAAGGCCTTTATCGTCCGGCGGCGCAATGTGGGTGACCTGTCTAACGGCATCAATAATCGCCCGCTGGAACGCCGGGGTTGAGCGGTGTGTGTCATCTACGGTGTAAAAGCCGTCCGGGATCCCCTCTTTGGATTCATCAAAGGGTTTACCGTCCCGGGCCGCAAGAGCGGGGCGAAACTCGGTCTTATCGCTGTCCGTTGTCTCATGCAGATCCAAGTGAGCGAGGAACTCCGTGCCTTGAGCGCCCACATAGGCCATCGCCGCACCCGCTTCTTCAGAGGGGCTATCGGCCCTGAATGAGCGGTTTGGGTCTACGCAGAGCGGGTTCCAACGGTTGATGGTTTCATAGCCCCAGGGGCTGATGCAGGGCAGCACAAGCAGATCAAACTGCTCAACATACTCCCCGGCAACGGAATCAAGAAAGGCCAGTGCACCCTGAACACCGCTGGTTTCATAGCCATGCACCCCTCCTGTGATTAGTACCTTGGGTCGCTCCTCCTGCCAATTGCGGCTTTTAATCGCGAACAGTGGATAGCGTTCTACATCGTAGGAGAGCGAACCGTACTGCTCGACGTCATAACGGCTTTTTAGTGCCTCTATCTTATTGAGGACCTCTTCTCGATAGCTGCGTTTCCTGGATGTGTTGGCAAACCACGTCGCTTTTTCGGACTCGCTCCAGGGCTGTCCTTCTGTACCAATGGGATAAAAAGAGGGCATAGCAGGTCGGCATTAAGGCAAATGGGATGAAGAGAGTAGGGGGGCTGAGTGGCAAAAATCAACTCTTGTCTGCTCGGGTTTTATGGAGCGTTGGATGCTACAAATGCCACAACGTGCTCTCGGTTTGTGGAGTGCTGAGCCCCTTTTGTTCCGATTTCCGATACCGTCACGTCCAGCGCCGCTTTGACTGCGATGAATGGGCAGGCCATTTGAGTCGGCCTTTGAGAGAGGAGGTACTGGTTGGACAGAGGCTCTGGCCGACAGGTGAAGAACTGTTACTTCGGAGGAACAATTGGGTTCAATACCTATTTGTGGCCTTTTTGTCGGAACCTGCTTAATCGAACTTTGGTATTTAAGACGTATCTAGTCATGAGGTAGGGATGATAGGACAGAATAAGTAGTTCGTGGATATGAATAAACACTAAAGGCGGGTGTAAAATAATCACAAATAGCTCTGAATTGGCGTGGCAATAGAGTTGTCGCTCTAACATTTATGCACTTTCCATGAACCTAGGACGACAAAAATAGAACTTGGACTCTAAAATGCGATATCTGGTTGATATCAATACTTAAAGCGACAGAACAGAATGGTTAAATAAATTTATATTGCCCACGCCGTATGCCTCCTCATGCTCACCATCCAGCCCGGGAGGAAACTTAACCCATTGTTTTGAAACAGTATTTGAAGGAATAATGAAATTTAATGTAGTGCTTTGACTCTAAATTTCCACTTGGCAGACCCGTATGAACGAGTTTATCCGTCCATTAGGTTTTGACAATATAATTCTGTGCAAATGCTAAATTTCGATAAATATTTCGTTTCCTAATAAGAGCGGATACAACTTACATACATTAATCCTTAATTATCTTTAATAATCATATTTAATTTAATGCTCCGTCATTCGAATGATAAATTGCACTCGTAAATTAATGATTAGTGGTTGTAAGTGAGTCACATATGTACCTGGTGGGTTGATATTAATTACGGTTTTTAATCATTAACCATCCATTACGTCGCTTCTATTAAAGTTAATTTACCTTTTGTTTCGATAACAAATGGATTTCATTCGGTTCATAGAGGAAATTTTATAATGAAAACTTTGAAGTTTACTAAAGTAGCGGCGCTTTCTGCAGCAGCGTTTATGTTTGCCAGTTTTGGTGCTCAGGCAGCGACCAAAGTGATTCAGGTGAGCGCGTCTGTGGATACCGACCTGAGTGTTGTTGATGTGTCTGGTACTTGGGATGCTCCGATTGTGATGGTGCCGAACGCCACAAATAATGGCTTGGAAACCGTTAACATGGTTCTGAACTTTGACTCCAACGCTTATCAGGATGTTAACGTAACACTGCAGAGCCTTCCCGCTCTGGTGGACAGCTTGAACAACAACAGCATCCCTCTGGTATTCGAACTTAATGGCACTCCGTTGGTTCAGAATACCGCCCTGCTGGTTTCGAAAACCGAGCTGTATGAGTCTGCAGGTGGCAGCACCATCGACTCCTTGAAAAACGTCCCTCTGACCATTTCTAGCGCCGATAATACTGCGCTGGTAAGCGGTAACTACCAAGGTGTTTTCACTCTGAATTTTGATCTTAATCCTTAATCAAAGACCGAGTGTTTCTTTATCACGTTAGTTCAAATGGCGTGTGATCTAACAGCGGGTTAAAGGGACCTAATATTACAACCTTTGAATATTAGGTCCCTTTCTTTTGCATGAAAAAAGGATTTTTCAAGTGTTTGCTGATACCGGAATGACAAGTTTAGACGAGTGTCTTCTTAACTCTTGGACCTACTACTCAATGAATCAGTGTGTTTCCATGGTTCAGGGTGAGGTGCTGAGTACAAGCAGATACTTGGAAGATAATTTTCCCGGACTGCTTCTTAATGATGAAAAACAGACGATAAGCTCTGAAAAGCTCGAAGAATACCGAAGCGTGTATGGCATCGTTGCGCCTCGGAATCAGGACTCAGCTCGCACGACGAAGCCGCAGCAACCAATGATCAATCTTCCTGATACTACTGCAAGTGGGGGCAGCGTTGACGACTCCGCCCGTTACAGAATTGTGGCGCCCGACTGGTATATAGAAGACGACGAGTATCAGAAATATCACCTGTATATTAATGGGCGAAATGGCGTTATCTCTGATGTAAAACTAGCGGACGGAGTTGCTACGTTCCAAGGAGATATTCCGTTAGGCGATTATGTTAACACCCTTTCCAGCGAAGAGATCAACGAGATCACGAACCGCCTTAGCTATGGCGTAAGCATTGGAAAAACCATTTCGCTGGAGTCCGGAGCCACCTTTGGCTTGTCCGTCGATGACCCGAGTTTGTCTCTTTCAGTAATCCAGAAGGATCAGGAGGAGGTTTACTCCTATGGCCTGAAAAGAGGGATTATTCACTGGCAAAACCTTTCAGTTTATTACGATGACACAGCGGAAGATGTCAGTGTCAACCTGAGAGGCAAGGACAGTTATAAAGGCCAGCTTGGCATGTTTAGCATGGATTACTATGGCCAGAGTAATCAGTATGACACCTTCATGGAGCTCCAGAATGCGTCACTGATGTTTAAGCCATTCGATAACGGCATGCAGATTGGCGTCGGGTGGTTGGAAGATAGCGCTTATAACGAACCTTATGGGACGCTTGGCCGTTCCAATTTGTTGAAGCCTCACCCCTTTGCCGGCTTGGAACTGTTCAACTTCAGTTCGTTTGATCATGAGTTCAAGGTAAACCAAAGCGGAGAGGGCTTTAACGTCTTTTCCAGAGACTATGCCTATGGGTCTGTCTATGCCAACGGGCGTTTTGTTAGCAGTGTCAGTCTGACTCCTGGATTCAATCATATCGATGACCGATTGCTTGATGATGGTCAGAACATTGTCGAAGTAAAGAAGCGATACAACGACGGAACGGAAGACTCTGAGCACATTAACTACTTCAAGGCGTCCCTGGCGCGTAGTGAAGAGAGTTCTTTTTACGTCAAAGTTGCTTTGGGGGCTAAGGAAATTGATGGTGAGTATCAAGGGGCCGTCTCGCTGAAAACCGCTTTGAACTCCGATTATGGTGACATTGACTTTCAAACAACCTATTTCCAGAGCTTCGGTGATCTCGCCGCCGAAGTTGAGTATGAGAAACTGTTGGGCCCTCTCTTTATCCAACTGTATGGTGCGGCAACGACGAATGGTGAAGCTGGCTATGGCACACGATTGTCCAGCAATATTACCTCTCGTATCAATACCAGTGTTGAGTATCGTTCCGTAACGTCGGACAGTTGTGCCGAACAAAGCCGATATCTGTCCTACAATTGCTTTGATTATCTTAACCTTTACCTGTCTATTAGGCTGCCCTTTGACGTCTACACGACCTATAACTACCAATACTATGACTACCGGAGTTCGGGATTTTCTTCCCAGGAGAGTCGAATCGCATTGAACCGATTCTTTACCTTTTCAAATGGCTTTTCCATTGGACTTATTGGTAGTGCAGATCAGCGTGATAGAGATGGAATTTGGTCTTTAAGCAATGCCAAAAATTATTATTTTGGACTCAATCTTTCTTATAACAGAGGCAGTCAATCTACCACTTATGGTGCTGGCTATTCAAAACAAAACTATGGCCAAAGTTCAAATGGAACGCAGCAACACTCACTGAGCTACGCGAGTCGACTTGACGATCTTACGTTAAATGGCAGGGTTGGATTAAACCGAAGTAATTATTCTACAGATCACTTCGCATCAATGTCGGCGAATTATCAATCCGATTTCGGGATGTTCTTTGCTAATGGTTCCTTTAATCAAGTCAGCAACCAATTTAGCCTGAGTCATGATTATATCGCTGCAGTCAATGATAAGTCCTTCAGCCTGAGGACTCATCAAACAGGCTATACAGACACCGGAGTGATCTTTGATACTAAAAACATACCTGGGGATGAGTCGTTTAGAGTTCAGGTTCAGGGAAAGAATGGACTATTTAGCTACTCGCTTGATGGCAGCGAACAGAAGTTTTTTGCCCTGCAGCCTGGTCGATATCGAATGATGATCAGATCCGGCTCAATAAACCAAAGTCGACTCAGCGATATTTTACTTAATGAAACCATCGTGGATATATACAAAGGGGATGTTCGCACCATCGACTTTACCTACAACGATAAGATCGTTATCGCCTTCAGAAGCCTGAACAATAGCAGTGAGGTTCTTTCGATAGAGGGCTGTGATAAAACTACTGTAATCGATGGCGAATATGAGTTTACTTGCCTGTCTAGAACCGTATTAAATGATGGCTATTTTAACGCCACCCTGGACGATGTGACGGTTAGCTGTAAATACGGGAAAGTCAGCGTCTTTAGCGACATTTATTATTCTTTGGGAGATGTACGTTGTGAATAAGATTTATTCAATTATCCTGTTGTTCGCCAGTCTTCCCGCTTGGGCAATCTCTGTAACGCCTATGGAACTTTATGGTACAGAGGATGAATTGGTTTCCAAGGTAATTCGAGTGGTAAACCACTCAAAATATGATGAGTTTGTTCGCGTCAATATCTACAAGATTCTAGAACCCGCGACGCCAAATCAAAGAGAAGTGGATATTGATAATGCCACTTCGCTGGTAATGTCGGTCTACCCTCGTCGATTTAAGGTCGCGAGTGGGACTTCTAAGGAAGTCAGACTGCTGCTTCCAAGTAGCGATGTTCAGTCGGAGCAACTCTACCGGATACGATTTGTACCCGTTGCGTCATTTGAAGAGGGAGTGACGATAAAAGTGTCCTATGGGACTCTTGTTAGAGTTCTTCCTAAAACAGAAAGGCCCGCGGTAAAACACTCACTAGATGATGAAGGAAACAGTCGATTTACCAATGTGGGAAATATAAGGTTAACGGTAAAATCATCGTGCGAGTCTGACAAACTCAGTGAATTTAGACTGTATCCAGGACTGGGCTTCGATATTGGGGATGATTGCGATAAATCCGATTATAAATTCTTACATAAAAAGAATGAGATCAGTTACTGAGTGTTGTCACTTGCGCAGCTAGTATCCCATATTTTGTAGTCTGCTATTGATGAAATTGAGATGTTTTCATGAAATTTGAGGCACTGAGTCGAGCAAACGAAATTTTGGCTTCTCGAAAAATAATCACGTTTCCTCTCACTTAACTAAGGATCCCTGTGCCCATGAATGTCAGTTATGCCTCGTTTTTGAAAATCGCTATTGGCACGGTTTTTTTATTTTTTGTTTCAAGCATCAACATTGTTGATGCATCGGTATATCGTGGTTCAACTCATACTGAAACATTTAATTTTTCTGTCGATCCGTCAGTTCCCAACCAATGGCATCGTGCGGACATCGTATTGCCTCAAACTACCTGCTTGCCGGAGGATACAAGCGATGATGGTGAAGATCTGCCAAACCAGATATGGGATTGCAGAGCTGGTCACCATCATCGAAATGATCTTACTCTAACTTCTAATGGGTCATTTATATTGGCGTCCTCAACAAATGCTACACCAAAGTGGTATCAACTCGGAGTGCAACCAATAAAAGTTGTCCTACAAAGTGATACCACCGATGATATCTATGTTATTGGTGGGGGATGTTATTTCCTTGCAGCCGACAGAAGTTCGCACCACTGCAATACTGGTTATGCCTCATCCTCTGATGCAGCAAAGAGCACAAGAGGAACATATGTGGTAAGGGTTAATAGTAACGACTTTTCAGAAGTGCCAGATGGACAATATTCCGCATTCTTTGGCGGCTCTATTATCGATTGGCATCAGCATTACCTGATATTGAACCTATCAGTTGGAATCAGTATTTCCGTTTCGCGTTCAGGTGGAGAATCGGTCACGCCTTCGGATGTTACGCTTCATGATTTACAAGGGCAAAATCTGCCGATTAACTTTATAAAAATTGATGAGCAGAACCAATATGGGATGGGCTCACTCGATTTTTGTCTTGAAGCGGATGACTATTCGAGGCTCTCCGTTTCTGTGATAGGTCAAGACATCGCTTACCCGGACTATCCAGAGGCTAACAATACATCGGCTGTCCGTAGCCATGGTATTTTTGTTTTGTCTAATCGCTCCGGCTCGGTACCGGATGTTGGTACCGCTGGCATTCCTTATCGGATTATTTCAAGGACATTGGGGGCGACAAATAACGTGACCAGCAACGTGCACTGCCCGGCTTCTTCCTTTGGATTCTGCTCGGCTGTCCAGAAAGCGCTGGACTTTTCGTACTACCCTAATAGCCCATCGCCAAGCGGTGGAAGCTGTAAGCGATTCGATATCACCGTCGTCACCAGTCCATTTAATGTTTATCAGACTCTTCCTGGTGATTACTCTTCGTCATTTTATCTGAATGTGGAGGAATCCCCTTAATGGCAGTTCGGTTTCGTGTTGAAGTGTAAATTAGGCCTTTAATTTCACTGTCTTAGCGTAAAAAGCGACTCCTAAAGGAGTCGCTTTTGGATTTGCTAGCCATCGTCGTAAGGCCTCGTCAATCATGCCCGTTGCTGCTTTTTAAGAGGGAGTGACGGTAAAAGTGTCGTATGGGCTTCTTGTAAGAGTACTGCCTTAAACGGAAATTGCCAAAATAGAACACTCGTTAGACAATGATCGAAACAGTCATTTTACTAGCTTAAAAACTATACAGTTGACGGTAAAGTCATCGTGTGTTTCTAACAAACTCTGGGAGTTTCAACTGTATCCCGGATCCGAAGATGGTTGCGACAAATGGGATTAGACATTCTTAGATAGAGTGGATAAAAATTGGTTTCTTAATAACTCTTGTCTCATAAAAATATTTTGCTGTATATCACAGCGGGCAAATCCTCTGATTAGGTAGGTAATCATGAAAGCTCTTTTGCTTGTCAATATATTAATGTTCCTAACCTTAATATCCTTAAAATTGGGCGCTACCACTTATCGCGGTTCAACGTATACTGAAGTTCATAACATTATAGTTGATCCATCAGTTCCAGATGGCACAGCGCCTACATGGTCTTGGATCAATCTTCCTGCGGTAATCTGTTTGCCAGAAGATACCCTTAATGACTGTAGTAATTCCACACTTAGAAACGATCTTCTTCTCTGGGCCAATGGGACATATATGTTGCCTGCTTCAAGCTCGTGGGCACCAGTGTGGGATAGCAGAGGAGTCGGGCTATCTAAGCTTGCTCTACATAGTGTGGATAGTGATGATATTCGGATGGTATAAGTTGGATGTAGTGTTAGACGGGGAAGTACGTTTTCAACGTGCAACAGTGGTTACGGGGGAGGAGGAGACCATTCATCGAGCAGAAAAGAGCTTGGGATCCGGTTTAGTGAACAAGACTTAACGAATCTTCCTAATGGTCAATATGTTGCTAATTTTAATTCACCCATAATCGACTGGCATAAAAACGCGCTGATTTTAAACATTTCCATTAGGTTCAATATTACCGTACTGCGTTCTAATGGTAGTGATGCAGAAAATTCATCGGTAACCCTTCATGCTTTACAAGGCTCTAGCCTACCCATTAGCTTTATTAAAACTGGCCCGCAGACTCAATATGGGATAGGAGAACTGGATTTTTGTCTAGAGGCCGAAGATTACTCAAATATGGCTATCTATGTTGTCGGTCAGGACTTTGCTTATCCAGATGGTAGTAATGGCGACCGTCTACCAGGAGTCTTTGTATTGGCCAATCGATCTGATTCGGTGACGGATTCATCTAGCGCTATTATAAGGTACAAGATCTACTCTAGAACGCTCGGAATGAGGAATGAAGTGACAAACCAGATACTTTGCCAGTCGCACTCACATGGATTTTGCTCCAATATTCAAAAGACGGGGTATGATTTTTCTTATCACCCTAATTCCCCATCCCCCACAGGTGGCAGTTGCAAGCGTTTTGATATCACCGTGGTGACCAAGCCGTTTGATATCTATCAGACAATGGCTGGAGATTACTCGTCGTCCTTTTATCTGGTTGTGGATGAGGCCCCCTAACCGAGGGAGGCGGCCAGTGGTGTTTATCGTCGCGAGACGGTGCTACGAGTTCGGTCTAAAGTACGCTGCCATCGGGGTAAGCGGTCATTTTGCACGAAGCATCAGCAGCAAGCGTGTTGACCGGTCCGCGATTCAATAAGTCAGCGTCCTATACAAGAAAAAGCCACCCTGGCGGGTGGCTTTTTGTGGTCTTTTACCCTTCGTCGTAAGGCGTCGCCAATGTTGCTTGCAGCGTATAACCGGCTGAAAACTCCTCAACGGAGAAGCTGGTAGTATGCAGAGTGCCCGTTACCCAGATGGCATCCCAGATGATGTCAAGGGGAATACCCTGCTCATACTTAACGTAAACCAACTGGTTGGTCGGTGGTGGCGGGACATGAACGCAGGCACCGAAATAGGGGACCAGGAGAAACTCGGTGACTTTGGTTTCGTCTCCCTCCAGGGGCACAATAAAGCCGGGAAGCCGAACTTCTTGGCCATTCAACTCAGGTACGACGGGGCCGGTGGACTGAATCCAGGGGTCGGCGCCCCCCATCAGCTCCTCTTCAGGGCCAAAGGGAACACCGCCGTGGGGATTGGCGGGCATCAGAGGCTGATTGCGCTCGCTTTCCGGGCGTAGGTCGTCCCATTCCAGAACCCGGACCTCAGCCAATACCTGGGTGGAAAACAGTAGGCTCATGGCCAGGATAACGACGTTTTTCATTCCTTCCTCACAATCGTTGGGTCAGGCCATCGGCCAGGGTGTGTTGGTAGGCGCGCCAGGCTGGAATCAATCCCGCTGCCGAACCGGCCAGTTGGACAGCCAGCATCATCCATAGAATGGTGCCAGAAGGCAGGCTCAAATTCAGCACCAAACCGTATTGAGCCAGAGCCACAGGCGCCAGCACCATAATGACGGCCTGGGCTAACAGGTAGCCTAGCAGGGTGCCAACCAGTGCCAGCAGGGCGGCTTCTGCCCACAGCAGCAGGAAAATGTGCCGAGGCCCGGCGCCCATTGCTCTCAGAATCGCCATCTCCCGTCGGCGTTCGCTGAGGCTGGCCAGCAGGGTGGTCAGCATGCCGGTCAGTCCTACTGCCACCACGAACGCGGCGACAATGGCGAGGGCCTTTTCTGCCTGACTCAGTAGCGTCCACAACTCCGCTAATGCCATGCCCGGAAGTACCGCCGAGAGCGGCTCGCCGCGGTAGGTGTTGATGGCCCTTTGTACCCCCAGCAGTTGGAACTTGTTTTCCAGTCCCACCAGAAATGCGGTGATGGTTTTGGGGGTCAGGTCCATCTGTTTGACCTGGCCTACTTCAACGCCGTGGGTACGTACGCCGCCCTGCCAGCCCACATGAATCGCCTCGATCGCCTCCAGAGACACATGCAGCGTACGGTCCACCGGTGTACCGGTTGGACTGAGGATGCCCACCACAACAAAGGGCATATCATCATGCAAAGAGAAACTGGTGGAGCCACCTGCACCATGCGCCAGCGCCAGTTCGTCCCCCAACTGGTAGCCCAGCTTATGAGCGACCTCTGAACCTAGAACCACTTCGAACAAGCCATCAAAGCGCTCGCCCCTTGCCAGAGTGAGCGATTGCTTACTGCCGAACTGGTAATGGTCAAAGTAGGCCTGGCTGGTACCTAGTACCCGGTAGCCCCGATGGGAATCCCCCAGAGAGAGGGGAATTGTCCAGGCGACGCCGCGGGTTTGTGCCAAGTGCTGATAGGTGTCCCAGCCGATGTTGTTGGTAGCATTACCAAGACGGAATACGGAGTAGAGTAGCAGGTTGATGTTGCCGCTACGCGCACCCACCACCAGATCGGTGCCGGAAATGGTATTGGCAAAGCTTTGTTTAGCCTGGCTGCGAACCAGCTCAACACCGATAAACAGAGCGACAGCCACGGCGATAACGGTGAGGGTCAGCAAAACGCTGGTCAGTCGGTTACGCAGGCTTTGCAGCATCAGTTTCAGCATGGCACCACCTCCGTGCCGCCCTGATGGACCTGAAGTTGATACTGGGTGTCCACGCATTCCGCCAACGCCGGGTCGTGGCTGACCAGCAACAGGCTGGATCCTGCCGCCCGACACTGCTCAGTGAGCAGTGCCATAAAGCGGTCACGGCTCTCCGGGTCAAGCGCGGAGGTGGGCTCATCCGCCAGGATAAGAGCCGGTGCGCCCAGCAAGGCTCGAGCCACGGCAACCCGCTGTTGTTGCCCGACAGAGAGTTCGGTAACCGGACGGGCCAGCACCGACTCTGGCAGCTCCATGGCGTCCATCAGTCGGCGCACCTCCTGCTCCGCATCGGCCACCCGTTTGCGCCGCTTAGGCGCGAATTGGAGCGGCAACACGATGTTGTCATGGACGCTCAGGTAGGGCAGCAGGTTGAACTGCTGGAACACGATACCCATCGCTTCCGCGCGCAAACGGTCCCGTTTTCCGGCGCTAAGGCTGGTCAGCTCCGTACCCGTCAGTTCCAGCGTCCCGCTGTCGGGCTGCAACACGCCGGCCACCAGATTCAACAAGGTGGATTTACCACTGCCGGACACCCCTTTAAGCATGGCGCGTTCGCCAGCGCCCAGGGTCAACTCAGGCAGATGGAGCAACCGGCCCGTTCCGGGCCAGCGGTAATGAAGGTCATGGATCGCAAGCTGGTTCATGGTGTTACCAACGGGCATCGGGTGAGGAGGGTGTCAGTTCAGCCCCGCCACTGCCGGATTCGCTAAGACGTTGCAGGGTGAGGCGGTGAAGCTCAGGGAAGTGCTTGAACAGCGCCACAGTGATGGCGTTGACCGGGCCTTCACACTGCCAGAACCATTGGGCCTCCAGCTCCATATGGCCGGAAGCCGTGGGGTCATTAAGATTGGCCGGAGGCGTAATGGTTACTTCGGTCGGTTGGCAGTCGGCGTTTTCGGGCAGCGTGAAGAAGCGGTGCCCGGCGTTCAAATGGGTCAGGGTGTCTTTTATCAGCGCCTCTTCCTGCGTATTTTCCGGTGCCCGTTCAAAACCCCACAAGCTGTCGGTGGGCAGCGTCAGATTGACCATCACCTGATTGCCATCCTGGATCAGGGTCAGATTGCCCTCACCATGAACATGGGCGCCATGGCCCTCACCCGCATGGTCGTGATTGTGGTTGTGGTCATGCTCCGAATGAGCGTGGTGGTCGTGATCAGACTGTACCGCTGCCGTTTCGGCGGGGTGGTTGTGGTCATGACCATGATCGTCATGCTCATCGTGAGGATGACAGGCGGAAAGCGCCAGAGCGGCGGTGACGGCAACGGCGGTCAGGTTCAAAGCGTTCACAAGGTTCTCCCAAAAATAAAGTCTGAATAAGCAAAAGTGCGCAGAGATTATCGGGAGCAGGGAGGGTCTCGGTTGCCGGTAGAAACCAGCGGGGGAAGCGGAGCGGCAGGAAGTGGGCAGGCCAGAGCGTTAACGGAAACCGCACTGGCCTGAACCGTGAGGACGTCACCGGGAAGCGCGTGCAGCCAGTGGTCGATCAACTGGGCCTGCGCGCACAGGTCGCTGCCATCCTGATGATGCAGCGCCTCCGCCAACGCATGGCTGGCAACCAGGGACAGGCACAGGGCCCACCCCAGAAGCAGCGTGGCGAACAGGCGCCGCATGCGGTGGTTAGCCAAGCAGGCCCAACACCACCTCATGGTGGTCCTTGGTCTTGAACTTGTTGATGAACTGTTCGATGGTGCCATCGGGGCCGATCAGGAAGCTCAGTCGATGGATGCCATCGAACTCACGGCCCATAAACTTCTTCGGACCCCACACGCCAAAGGCGTCAGCGACCGCGTGGTCTTCGTCGGAAAGCAGGGTGAAGTTCAACTGGTCACGCTCGGCGAACTTGGTCAGTCGCTTCACCGGGTCCGGGCTGATCCCCAGTACCACAACCTCTTTGTCGTCCAGTTGTGCTTTGATGTCACGCAGATTCTGCGCCTGAACGGTACAGCCCGGGGTCATCGCTTTGGGGTAGAAGTACACCAGAACCCGTTTGCCAGCGAAGTCGCTCAGGGATACGGCGTTGTCATTCTGGTCTTGCAGGGTGAACAGAGGGGCTTTATCGCCCGTTTGCAAGGTCTGCATCTTCTCTCCTTGTCTGATTCAGTCTGAGTGTGCGCCTTCCATACGGCGGAGGCGGCAGTTCAGGTTCAATTCATCTGCCAGGTCACTCAAATTGGTTTCGAGTGCGTCCAGGTCAACACGGGAGGTGGCGTTGATGCGCACCTCGACCTGCTGCAGGCCGGAACCATCTTCGCCTTTACGGGCGGTGGAGGTAAAACCGGCCAGATCCAGCTCTCGGTCAGCGAGGAACTGGGTGATCTGCTTCATGGTGCCGCGGCGATCCTGCCCCTCAAATTCCACGACCAAGCGGGCGGTAAAGTCCACCGGAGTGTGTTCAGAGGTGCGCTTGCAGATGGTCAGCAGCTCCCATTGGGCGGCGTGCACCGGCAGTTCATTTTCAAGCCTGGCAATGGCAGCGTAGCTGCCGCCCACCAGCATAATGAGGGAAAACTCGTTACCGAAGATGGCGACGCGGCTGTCGATGATGTCGCAATCGCAGCTGGCGGTCAGCTTGGCCAGCTTGTTGACGATGCCGGGACGGTCGGTGCCCATGGCGGTAACAGCCAGATACTGGGTCATGTTCGGTCCTATCTTGGTCGGGGCGACCGTAAAGACGGCAAAATTAAGGCCCCGGGGTCCTTATGATCGCGGCCATGCTAGCACAAAGGGTTTCGCAGGTCGCTCCCTTGTCTTCAACCAGGTGCAACAGTACCATAGCTTGCTCTGTAACGTGGGGAAGCAACGGGATGTTTCGCGGAAGTATTGTCGCCCTGGTGACGCCTATGAACCAGGATGGCTCGGTGGATTTTTCCGCCTTGAGCACACTAGTGGAGTTTCACATCAACAACGGCACCGACGCGATCGTTGCAGTTGGCACTACCGGCGAATCCGCCACCTTAAGCGTGCCTGAGCACGTGGCGGTCGTGAAAGCGGTGGTTGAGCAGGTGGCGGGCCGCATTCCGGTGATCGCCGGTGCCGGTGCCAACAGCACTGCCGAAGCGGTTGCCCTGACCAAAGCCTGCGACGACGTCGGGGCGGATGGCATGCTGAGTGTTACCCCCTACTACAACAAGCCGACCCAGGCGGGTCTGGTGGCCCACTTTTCTGCCATTGCCCAGGCGACGGATAAACCGATCATCCTCTACAACGTGCCGGGGCGCACCTGTTGTGACCTGAAACCTGAGGCGGTTGCGGAACTTAGCCGCATTAAAAACATCGTAGGCATTAAGGAGGCCACCGGTGATCTGTCCCGTGTGACTCCCCTGCGTCAGCTGTGCGGCGATGAATTCCTGCTGCTGACCGGCGATGATCCGACCGCCATGGCCTTTATGCTGGCGGGGGGCGACGGCGTAATCTCCGTCACCAACAACGTCCGGCCGGCAGAGTTCAAAGCGTTGTGTGATGCTGCCCTGAGCGGCGACATCACCACCGCCCGTAAGCTGGATGCACAGCTTTACCCGCTGTACAGCGCCCTCTTTATTGAGGCCAACCCCATCCCGGTCAAGTGGGCAATGGAAGCCATCGGAGTGACAGAGCGCACCGTGATGCGTCTGCCCCTGACCGAGCTCACTGAGCAAGGAAAAGAAAAAGTGCGCGAGGCCCTGGCTGCCTCCGAGCCTGTTTGAGGGAAAGGAATGAAACACAATCGCTTAGCCATCGCCGCACTGGCGCCGGTTCTGATCCTGGTGGGGTGTGCCACCCCCCTGGAGCGACGTCAGGCCAGCGGTGGCTTCGACTATCTGGAGCAGCCTGCGCCAACGCCGCTGGTGGTACCGGCAGGACTGGATGCACCTCGCGTCAGCCGGGAATTTGATGTTCCGCCACTGGGCAGCAGTGTGGATCGCGATGTTGTTGGTCCCCGCCTGGATGTTCGTCCGCCGCTGCAAGTGTTGCCTCTGGCACCGGGAACCCGTCTGCAGGACTCTGTCGACAGTGTGACCGTGCTGGTGGAAAGCAACCAGGATGACCTGGATCTGGCCCATGAGATCCATGAAACCCTGCTGAAGTTCCTGTCCGATCAGTCCATCGGCGTTGCCACCGACAGCAACGGCGTGATCGTCACCGACTGGATCGAGAACGAAGAGGTGATCGGCAAGTCCTGGTTCCGCGACAAGGTGTACCAGATCCGTCAGCGTTACGAGTTCGATACCGTAGTGAAGGATCATGGCCGAAGCGGCTCCATCACCATCGAATTGGTGGATCATGAAGAGGGCCTGGATGGTATCGATGACAGCATCGTACTGACCGACGCCGATCGTCGCCGTTACGCCATCGACATGCTCAACAACGCTATCGCTTACATGAACTTCGAGCGTAAGCAGCGTCAGGCCACACAGGAACTGCTGAACGGTCGAGGCATTAAGACCGTGCTCGGTTTCGACAGCGATGAGAACACCGCGTTTATCGCGGAGGCCAGCTTCGACCAGGTGTGGCGTCGCATGGATCATGTGCTGCCGCTCCTGGGCTTCGAAGTGCGCGATCTGGACCAGCAACTGGCCACTTACTTCGTTGACTTTGAGTCCGACTCCGGATTCTGGGCCTCCCTGTGGGGCGATAACGATGCCCTGCCGCTGGAAGAGGGCCCGTACCAGATCCGTCTGGAGCCGATGGGTGAGCGTACCGCCATCACAGTGCTGGACAATGAGGCGAAGCCTCTGCCGACAGAAACCGTGACCCAGATGTACAACCGCTTTGCAGATCTGCTCAAAAAAGAGATGCGCGAACTGCAATAACGGTGTTATCCAATCGCAGAAAAGCAGCCTTCGGGCTGCTTTTTTTGTGCCGGACGGGTTCTGCCATTGGAGATGTTTCTCACATGTGACACATCGGTTTGCCAAGTGATCTTTGTTGTATTCAGAGATGCCAAACTGGCAATTCTTTACGTTCCTTGACGAGGGCTTGGGGTACGATGCCGCCACTTGATTGGAGATCCGCCCCGATGCTGAAAAAGTTCCTCATCCCCGTCGTCCTGATTGCCGCCGCTGGCGCGGTTTACCTGAATCTATCGTCCGGTTCGGACAGTGCCGGTAACAAGCCGGGCTCCCGCCCGGTGGAGGTGGAAACCGGTACTGTCACCGCAGTGGAGTTGCCTCAGCACCTCGCGCTGGTGGCCAACCTCGAAGCCTGGCAAGCGGTCACCATCGCGCCGGAGGTTTCCGGTCGCCTGGTGCGTCTGCTGGTGGAGAGTGGTGATACGGTGAAACAGGGACAGGTACTGGCCCGCCTGGATAATCTGCAACAGATCGCGCAGCGGGACGAGGCGCGGGCCTATCTGGCGGAAGCCAAGCGCCTGCTGGCGGAACGAAGCCGTCTGGCGGACAAGGGCGCCATCTCAGCATCAGAACTGGCCGCGCAAGAAGCGGAAGTCGCGATGGCGCAAGCCCGTCTGTCCAGTGCTGAGGCGGAACTGGCCAAACGTACACTGCTGGCTCCCTTTGACGGCGTCGTTGGCTTGGTCAGCCACGCCCCCGGTGCCCAGGTGGTGAGTGGTGAAGCCCTGATGACCCTGGACCAACTGGATCGTCTGCGCCTGGATCTGGCGGTGCCGCAGCGTTACCTGGCCGCACTGGCGCCCGGTCAGCAGGTCAAGGCTCGCATCGACGCCTATCCCGATTTTGCCTTCAACGGCACCCTGGTGGCCCTGGACAGCCGGGTGAACCGCAACGACATGACCGTAGCTGCCCGCTTTGCGTTTGATAACCATGACGGCCACCTCAAGCCCGGCATGCTCAGCCGCATCGATTTTGCGCTGCCCACCCAACTGCGTCCGGTGGTGCCGGTGCAGGCGATGGAGTACTCCGGTTCCGATCGATTCGTGTATGTGGTGGATGGGAACAATATCGCCCACCGCACCCTGATTGAGCCGGGTGTGCGCCAGGGCAACACCGTGGCGGTGGAGTCCGGGCTGGAAGTGGGCACTCGCATCGTGGTGAAAGGGCTGGTCAGTATCAAGGATGGCAGCACGGTTCACGAAGTGGGCACCGCTCGCGCCAAGGGGCAGGGTAACGCTGGCGAGGTATCCCGCTGATGCTGCTGTCCGACTTGTCGATCAAGCGGCCAGTGATGGCCATTGTGCTGTCACTGCTGCTGACCCTGTTTGGCCTGGTGGCCTTCTCAAAACTGTCGGTGCGTGAACTGCCGGATGTGGACGTCCCTGTGGTGTCCGTGTCGGTCAGCTACGAAGGCGCGTCGGCGGCGGTGATGGAAGATCAGATCACCAAGCCGATTGAAGACCAGCTCTCCGGGATCTCCGGCATCGATACCATTGAATCGGTCAGCCGCAATGGCTCCACCCAGATCACCGTCAACTTCGATTTGGATTGGGACATTATGGAGGGACTCTCCGATGTCCGTGATGCGGTGTCACGTGCCCAGCGCAGCCTGCCAGAGGACGCCGATGATCCGATGGTGCTGAAGTCCAACGTCAGCGGTGACGCGGTGGTTCGACTCTCCCTGCGCAGCGCCGAGATGGATCGCATTGAACTGACCGACTACGCCGAGCGGGTGCTGGTAGACCGTCTCTCTCTGGTCAACGGCGTCAGCCAGGTGAGCCTGTATGGTGATCTGGAACGGGTGGTTTATCTGCAACTGGATCCCAGTGCCATGGCCGGTCGCGGCATCTCCGTCGCCATGGTGGAAAGCGCCCTCAATAACCAGAACCTGGAACTGCCCGCCGGACAGCTGCGTAACCGGGATCAGGTGATGTCCGTGCGCCTGGAACGGGTGCTGAAAACCGTTGAGGATTTCAGCCGCGTGGTGGTGCGTTATGACGAGCAGGGCAGCCCCATCTACCTCTCCGACATCGCCCACATCTACGATGGCGCCAAAACCGAAAACAGCCTGTTTAAGAGCAACGGTCTGAATGCCCTTGGCTTTGCCATCAGCGCCCAGTCGGATGCCAACCCCATCAATGTGGCCAAGGGGGTGCGAGCCCTCATCGATCAGATCCAGCCGCAACTGCCTGACGGCATGGAGCTTGAGGTGGCATATGACGCCACCATCTTTATCGAGCGCTCCATCAACGAGGTGTACCAGACCCTGTTTGTCACGGCGGCCCTGGTGGTGGCGGTGCTCTATCTGTTCCTCGGACAGGCCCGGGCGACCCTGATCCCGGCGGTGACCGTGCCGGTCTCTCTGATTGCCGCCTTTATGGTGGCCCAGTTTGCGGGCTTCTCCCTCAATATCCTGACCCTGATGGCGCTGATCCTGGCCATCGGCCTGGTGGTGGATGACGCCATCGTGGTGGTGGAGAACATCTTTAAGCACCTGGAGCGGGGCAGTTCACCCCTGGTGGCGGCCTATCAGGGCACCCGGGAGGTTGGGTTTGCTGTGATCGCGACCACCGCCGTACTGGTGATGATCTTCCTGCCCATCGCCTTTGCCGGTGGCATGGTGGGCAAATTCTTTACCGAGTTTGCGGTCACCCTGGCGGTGGCGGTGATCTTCTCCTCCCTGATCGCCCTGACGCTGACGCCGGTAATGGGCGCCAGCCTGCTCAAAGCCAACGTAAAGCCCAACCGTTTCAATAGTGCGGTAAACCGTCAGTTTGCCCGGTTGGAAAGCGCCTACAAGCGCAGCCTTGAACGCGCTTTGCGGTTCAAATGGGCGGGGCCGACCATCATCGTGATGGCTCTGGTGGCGGTGGCGTTGCTGTTCCCCCGCATCAACACCGAGTTCACTCCAAGTGAAGACCGTGGCGTGCTCTTTGTGTTCGTTAAAGGTGCGGAAGGCACCGCGTTTGACCGCATGGTTAAGAACATGGAAGCGGTGGAAGCGCGACTGTTGCCGCTGATGTCGGAAGAGGGGCCGCTGCAGGCGATGAACCTCTCCACTCCCGCTTTTGGCAACCGCGGCGACCAGACCGGCTTCTTTGTACTGCTGTTGAAAGACTGGGCGGTGCGCGACCAGCACAGCAACGAAATTCTGGCCCAACTGCGCCGGGATCTGAGCGGCATTCCCGATGTGCGGGTGTTCCCCATGGCCCCCGGATTTGGTGGCGGCAGCTCTGAGCCGGTGCAGTTTGTGCTGGGCGGCGCAGACTACGACGAACTGGATCGCTGGGCTCACGCCATCATCGATGCCACCGCAGCTCGAAGTGAAGTGCGTGATCTGGACTCCGATTTCTCCCAGACCACGCCGGAACTGCTGGCTAAGGTGGACCTGGAAGCCGCTGCCCGGGTTGGCATCAGCCCTCGGGACATCGCCCGCACTCTGGAAGCGGTGCTGGGTGGCATCAGCCGCACCACCTTTGTGGACCGGGGGGAGGAGTACGATGTTTACCTCCGTGGTGACATTGAGCGCTTTGATGATGCCTCCAAACTCTCCGGCATCTATATGACCACACCGGCGGGAGAGCGGGTCACCATGGCGAGCCTGGTGGAGTTTGAGGAGATCGGTTCAGCCAGTCGCCTGAAGCGCTACCAGCGCACCAAATCCGTCACCATTCAGGGTTATGTGGGCCAGGGGCACACTCTGGGCGAAGCGTTGGCGCTGCTGGAGCAAACCGCGCGGGAGATGCTGCCGCCGGACATCACCATCGATTACAAGGGTGAGTCCAAAGACTACAAGGAGAACCAGGCGGACACCTTCCTGGTCTTTGCACTGGCATTGATGGTGGCCTATCTGGTACTGGCGGCCCAGTTCGAGAGCTTTATCAACCCGGCGGTGATCATGCTGACGGTGCCGATGGGCATTGTCGGGGCGCTGCTGGGCTTGCTGCTGACCGGGGAGAGTCTCAACCTCTACAGTCAGGTGGGGATGATCATGTTGATCGGCATGGTGACCAAAAACGGCATTCTGATTGTCGAGTTTGCCAACCAACTCCGGGACAAGGGCGTCGCCTTTGAACAGGCGGTGGTGGAGGGCGCCAGTGCCCGTCTGCGTCCGATTCTGATGACCGCCTTTACCACCCTGTTTGGGGCGGTGCCGCTGCTGCTGGCTACCGGCGCTGGTGCGGAGAGCCGATACGCCATAGGTGTGGTGATCTTCTTTGGTATGGCGTTGGCTACGGTGATCACCCTCTACCTGGTGCCGCTGATGTATCGCCTGATGGCCCGCTCAACCCACTCGCCGGAGCATCGTACCCACGAACTGGAAGAGGCACTGGCGGCGGAAGCAGCCCGGCGCTGACCGTATCGGCCCCGCTGATTCAGGTGGGGCCGTTTTTCCATTCGGCCGGATGTGATCCCGGCCGAAATTTATCCATTTTTTCTTTCGCCCCAGCACGCTGTAGGGCGTAGAATCGCCGCCCTTTTCCCCTGACGAGTTTCATGATGTTCCCGCGCCTGATGGCCTGGGGGCCGGTGTTATTGCTGGCCTTCAGCGCGTTTGTGTTTAACACCTCTGAGTTTGTGCCCGTGGGCCTGCTGGCTGCGCTGGGTGAGAGCTTTAATATGTCCGCCGTAGCGATCGGGCCGATGCTGACCGTGTACGCGGCGGTGGTGGCCCTGGCGTCATTGCCGGCGGTGCTGCTGTTTGCCCGCTTTGAACGGCGAGGGCTGCTACTGGGCCTGATGGCGCTGTTTGTGGTCAGTCATGCCATCACTGCCTGGGCTCCCACCTACTCGCTGCTGCTGGCCGGTCGCATCGGCATTGCGCTTTCTCATGCCCTGTTCTGGGCGATCACTCCCGCCATGGTGGTGCGTCTGGCGCCGCAAGGGCAGGGGGCCAAGGCGCTGGGCCTGCTGGCGACAGGCACCGTATTGGCGCTGGTGCTGGGGATCCCGCTCGGGCGGATCGTCGGGCATCTGCTGGGGTGGCGCATCACTTTCGCGCTGATTGGTCTGGTCACCCTGCTGTTGATGCTGGGCCTATGGCGTGGCTTACCGCGTCTTCCTGCCGAGAAAGGGGGCAACTGGCGCAGCCTGCCGGGCTTGTTCCGTAACCGAGCGCTGATGTGGCTTTATGGCCTAACCACCCTTCTGGTGACCGCCCACTACGCGGTGTACACCTACCTGGAGCCGCTGTTGCAGCAGCACTTTGGTTACGCCCCGGGCGTTACCACTTTGATGCTGTTGCTGTTCGGTGGCTCCGGACTGGCGGGCAGTGTGCTGTTTGGGCGCTACCAGGCGAATCATGCCCGTCGTCTGCTGGCACTGGCGGTTGCGGTGGTGGGGCTCTGCGTTGCGCTGTTGCCGCTGATGGGGGCACACCTCGGGTTGCTGGCGGCGCTCTGCGTGGTCTGGGGCGCGGCAATGATGCTGATGGGGCTGTCGCTGCAGGCTAAGGGGCTGAAGCTGGCGCCGGACGCCACCGATGTGGCGATGGCGATCTACTCTGGTCTGTTCAATGTCGGGATCGGAGGCGGTGCGCTGCTGGGCAGTGTGCTGGCGGCGCGCTACGGCGTGGCGCTGAACGGGCCGGTGGCGGCCGGTCTTATCCTGGTGGCGATGATTCCGCTGCTCGGATTGTTCCGGGCCCGGCGCCAGTATCCGTTGGATGGCGCCGCCGTTTCCTGATCCTTTTTCGCGCCCCGCTTTGGGGCGCATTTACTGGGATGGCGCCGGAGTGGTTGCCGGGGGCTTCACCCAACCCAATACGTCCTTAATCACGGACCAGCGGGGTTGGCTGGGCTGGGCGTTTTGCCCCAGGATCCAGTAGTTGTAGAGGGTGTCGACGTAACCGGAGCTCTGTTGCAGCTCCAGCCATGAGTTGAGAAACAGGTGCAGCTCAATGTTGTTCCTGGCCACCACGTAGGCGACCGGAAAGGATTTGATCTCATCCCGGTTGTAGAGGGTGGTGTACTCCGGGTAGAGCATGGTCCAGGCTTTGCCCGCTTCCAGACTGATCAACAACCCATCCCAGGTTTGGCCACCATCCTCAAAGAACTGGCGGTCTGACTCGATCCGCTCAAAGCGGATGTTCGGGAAGCCCTTCTCGATATGGGGGATGATGCTGTAATCCCCGACTGAGGCGATGGTCAGCGGCCCTGCCTGTCGCACCAGTTCATTGGTTGCCAACTCGTCGGCCCGATGGTCTTTGACCACCAGGGAGTAGTGCAGTGTCAGCACCGGGTTGGTGAACCCAACGTACTGGATCCGGCGTGTGGTCATCTGCAGGCCGGAGATGACGATGTCGAACCGACCCCGGTTCAGATCCTCCAGCACCGAAGCGGAGCCGTAGGGGATAAACGCCAGTTCCAGCTCCAGTTCACGGGCCAGCTTATTCATCATCTCCACATCTAGCCCTACCAGCCGGTTATCCGCGTTATAGAAAGAGAAGGGCACCTGTAGGGGGTTGTAACCCACTCGCAGCAAGCCGCTCTCCCGGATCTCATCCAGACTGCGTGGGGCCGAAGTGGGGGGCAGTTCTCTGGGCTGAAAATTCACCACCGAATCCGGCAGGGACTCGGCGGACGTCATATTGGCCACCACTTCATCCATCACGTAGGTGGTGTCCACCACTTTGTTCAGCAGTGCAGCGGTGCCCAGAAGAATGGCGCCTAACACCAGCGGAGTCGCTGCGGCGTAGAGCATTAAGCGGCGCAGGTTGAGCCTGGCGTGCCCTGCCAGCATGGCGGTTCCGCCTACAGCCAGGATAAACAGGTTCATGGCGGCCAGCAGCGAGGTAAAGCGGCTGGTGAACAGGCTGGACACCATATAGAGCTGGAACAGATCAGAGGGCAGTTGCAGGCCATCCAGCAGCATGGGCACCGTCAGGTAAACGCTGCCAAACAGGCTGATCAGCCCGTTAATTGCCATCGGCAGGTAGGTGACAAAATCCAGATCTGCACCGGCAAACCAGGCGGCAAACAGCACAAAAACGATGGTCAGCAGTTTGCCCAGGTTGGGGAAGCTGAATACCACGGGGATGATCACGTTGGCGTAATCGTCGGTCTCTTCGCTGCCGATCCGGTACTTATGGAACAGCGCCTTGGTGTGCTCGATCAGCAGGGGCAGCACAATAAAAATATTGCCGGCGGCAAAGGCGGTGATCAGCGCGTCCCGGGCGATGCCGGTCAGGTCGCGGTAGGAGAAGGGGGTGATCACCGCGACCAGAGCGGGCAACAGCCAGTAGGTGAGGATAAGCGTCATTACGACATGGGCGGCAAAGTAGACCTGCAGCCGCTGAAATTCCGCAATGTCCATGGTGCCGGCCGTGGCTGCGGTCATGGCAAAGATCCCCAGCGGCATCAGTTTGACGATGTAACCGGTGACCCGGTTGAACGCATCTCCCAGCAGTTGCAGCGGTTTTAGCAGGGCCGATTTGTCCTCAATGCCGATCAGGGCGATCCCGGTTGCAACACAGAACAGCACAATGGCGGGGATATAGCTGTTGGACATGGAGAAAAAGGGGTTGGCCGGGATGTAGAGGTCGAGCAAGCTGACCGGAGCCGGGTCCTGCAGCACCGAGAGACTGAAGAAGTCGCCCGCTTCCCAGTCTGGGAAGGTGTACTTGATCAGGTACATCAGCACCAGGCCAAAGCTCCAGATCACCAGCATCAGCTTGCCCACATTCAGCGCCAGGCTCTTGGCCTGTTGATAGGAGAGATGCCCCAGGCTGGAGATGAGAGAGACCATGATGTACGGAATGATGGTCATCTGCAGCAGTTTGACGAAGGCGTCACCGATGATCGACATCCACGCCAGCATCTCACCGAAAAAGAGCCCCGCCGCGATCCCGGCGGCAAAGGAGAGCAGAACCAGGGTGGACATGCTCATTTTTTTCGGGGGGGAGGCCTGAGCCTCAGTGGCGGCAGATTGGTTCATGATGACGCTGACCCCGGGTTGGATCCCAGTAGGTCAATGGCGCGGCGGTAACAGGCCAGATATTGCTGAACCTTCTCCTCCGTGCAGAACAGGTGCTGTGCCCTTTGACGTCCCGCCTGGCCCAGGCGTTGCCTCAGTGCCGGATCGGCGAGCAGACGCACCAGCGCCTTGGCCTGCGCTTCCACATCGTCCGGGCGTGCCATATAGCCGGTGACTCCCTCCTCAACCACCTCCGGAATGCCGTCCACATTGCTGCTGACCGTGGGGACGCCACAGGCCATCGCCTCCAGCAACACCATACAGAAGGCTTCCCGGTAACTGGGCTGAAGGACGCAGTCCGCCAACGGCAGATAACGCTCAATGTGCTGAACCGGGCCAACAAAGACCACCCGATCAGCAATGCCAAGCTGATGGCAACGCCCCTGGGTGGCTTCCAGCTCCGGACCATCCCCCAACAGCACCAGTTTGGCGTCCACCATACTGGAGGCCAGGGCAAAGCTCTTCAGTACTGCCTCGGTGTTTTTAACCGGGCGGAAGGTGGAGGCGTGCATAACGATGGGCTGATCCTGGCGAGCCAGGGTGCGGCGCAACGATCGGTCCTGATTGGCGGGGTGGAACAGGTCACCGTCAATAAAGTTGTGAATCACCTCGATTGGGGTATCCAGGGCAAAGTGGCGTCGAATGTGCTGGCGCTGAAACTCTGAAACCGTGGTGACCACGGTGCTGCGGTCAATGCTGAAACGGTTGAGCGGGTAGAGGGGACGGTCCTGGCCGACCACGGTCACATCGGTACCATGGATGGTGGTGACGATGGGAAACGGGCGCCGGGTGATCTCGGTGGCCAGGTAGGCACAGAGAGAGTGGGGTATCGAGTAGTGGGCATGCACCACATCCAGATGGTACTGGTCCACGACCTCAACGATCTTGGCGGTCAGCGCAAAGGTGTAGAGCGGATCCTTGAACAGAGGGTAGTGAATCGCCTCCACCGAGTGAAAGTGGATTCGGGACTGATACTGACGCAGCTTGAATGGCGGCGCACTGGAGATGACGTGCACCTCATGCCCTGTCTCGGCCAGGCCGTGAGCCAATTCGGTGGCGACCAGACCGGAACCGCCGACACTGGGGTGGCAAAGGATCCCAATTCTCATCCCTGTTTTTGGCCCTGCTTCTTTGCGAGTGAAATGTCTGCATCAAGCGTAGATAACATTCGGACACAATGAGAAATTTTGAATCAATACAATTGGCTAACGGACTTTTTAGATTGGCGCCGCATTTCAGTGATGGCCCGACTGAACCGGGTTTTGGCGGGCGACGTATACTTGCCTTAATCGGGTTTGGATAATGCGTTGTTTTCTTTTTGTAAGGGCTTGTAAAACGTATTGTTCTGACATGTTGTCTCGGTAAACTTGGAGCCTTCACTGTGATGCAGAACAAGGGAATTATGAGAACAACAATTACCGCAGGAGTGGTGCTGGTCGCGGTGTTGGTCGCCGGGGTTTGGTACAAGGAGCAGGGCAAGAGCGCCAAGTTGGCCCAGTCCCGCCCTAATACTCCGCCAACGGTTATCGCAGCCGAAGTATCCAATGAGCCGGTGCGCTGGGAAGTGGAAGCTCTGGGCACAGTGCGGGCCCGGGAGTCTGTCACCCTGACCGCCAAAGTGACGGAAAGCGTCCAGCAGGTGCACTTTGAGGATGGGCAGTTGGTGGAGCAAAACCAGCTTCTGGTCACCCTGCGCGACGCCGAACAGCAAGCCAAGCTGCGCGCCGCCCAGGCCAATCTCACGGAGCATCAGCGAGAGTTCAACCGGATCGAAGGTCTGGTGCGCTCCAAAACCATCGCCAGCAATGAGCTGGACAAGATCGTCACCGATATCGACATCGCCCGGGCGCAGTTGGCGCAGTACCAGGCTGAACTGGATGCCCGTTATGTGCGCGCCCCCTTTGCTGGCGTACTGGGTTTCCGTCAGATCAGTCCCGGTGCACTGGTGACACCGGGTACGGCCATCGCGACGCTGGATGACCTGGCGGTGGTGAAGCTGGACTTCACGGTCCCGGAGCGGTTCCTGTCACAACTGACGCCCGGCAAGTCGGTTGAGGGTCTGGCGGCGGCGTTTCCGGGTGAACGCTTTACCGGCACCGTCGTAAGCGTCGACAGCCGCATCAACCCCCAGAGCCGTGCCGTAGTGGTACGCGCTGAAGTGGATAACCGGGACCTGAAGCTGCGCCCCGGCATGCTGATGACACTGAAGCTGATTGCGGAAGAGCGCAACGGCCTGGTGGTGCCTGAAGAGGCGATCATTCCGCTGCAGCGTGAGCAGTTTATCTACGTGGTGAACGCCGACAATGTGGTGGAGCAGCGCAAAGTGGTGCTGGGCCTGCGCAGCCGTGGCAGCGTTGAGATCCTTGATGGTGTGATGGATGGCGAGCGGGTGATCATCCGTGGCATCCAGAAGGTGCGCCCTGGCCAGACGGTGGAAGTTCGGCCTGACGAACGCTTTACCCATCTGGAGGCCAGCTGATGCTTCTGACGGACCTCTCGGTCAAGCGTCCCGTACTGGCTTCGGTGATCAGCCTGCTGCTGATCGCCTTTGGCCTCGTGGCGTTCGACAAGCTCCCCCTGCGGGAGTACCCCAATATCGATCCGCCGGTGGTGGACATCAGTACCAGCTACCGCGGTGCCTCGGCGGCGGTGGTGGAAACCAAGATCACCCGTGTTATCGAAGACCGGGTGGCCGGTGTTGAAGGGATCCGCAACATCTCCTCCACCAGTCGCGATGGCCGCTCTTCGGTCACCCTGGAGTTCAATGTTGGCCGGGATATCGACGCGGCCGCCAATGACGTGCGGGATCGCATCTCCCGGGTGCTGGACAACTTGCCGGAAGAGGCAGATCCGCCGGAAGTGCAGAAAGCCTCAGGCAGCTCAGAAGTGATCATGTGGCTCAACCTGGTGTCCGATCGCATGGACACACTGCAGTTGACCGATTATGCCCGCCGCTACCTGGTGGACCGATTCAGCGTGATTGATGGCGTTGCCAATGTCCGGGTGGGCGGGGGCAAAGTGTACGCCGTCCGGGTCTGGGTCGACCGTCAGAAGCTGGCTTCCCGCGGCCTGACCGTAACCGACATTGAGGATGCGCTGCGGGCGGATAATGTGGAGTTGCCCGCCGGTTCCATCGAATCCGAAAACCGCCTGTTCTCCGTTCGGGTACAGCGCAACTTTATCCACCCGGATGACTTCGCCCGTCTGGTGATCGGCACCGGCCCTGATGGCTACCTTATCCGTCTGGCGGACGTTGCCAAAGTGGAGCTGGATACCGAGGAGGAGCGCATCGCCTTCCGCGGTAACAAGCAGGATATGATCGGCCTTGGGGTCACTCGACAATCCACCGCCAACACTCTGGATGTGGCCAGGGAGGTGCATAAGCTGGTGGACGAGCTGAATCAGAGTCTGCCGGTGGGAATGGCGATCAAGCGTTCCTACGACTCCTCTGTCTTTATTCAGGCCTCCATCGATGAGGTGTATCGCACTCTGTTTATCGCCATGGCTCTGGTGGTGGTGGTGATCTACCTGTTCCTGGGCAGCGTGCGGGCGATGCTGATCCCCGCGGTGACCGTTCCGGTCTCTCTGATCGGCACCTTTATGGTGCTTTACGCCCTGGGTTTCTCCATCAACCTGCTGACGCTGCTGGCGCTGATTCTGGCCATCGGTATGGTGGTGGACGACGCCATTGTGATGCTGGAGAACATCCACAGTCGCATTGAGCAGGGTGAACCGCCATTGAAAGCGGCGTTTCTGGGGGCCCGTCAGGTGGGGTTTGCCATCGTTGCGACGACGGCGGTGCTGGTGGCGGTGTTCCTGCCCATCGGCTTCCTTGAGGGGGATCTGGGCAAACTGTTCCGGGAGTTCTCCATCGCCATGAGCGCGGCGGTGATCCTCTCCTCCGTCGTGGCGTTGAGCCTGAGTCCCATGATGGGCTCCAAGCTGCTGAAACCGGTGGAGAATGAGCCCTGGCTGGTGCGCAAGATCGACGCAGGCGTTGAGCGGCTGAAGAGCGCCTACCGGGCCGCGCTGGCGGCGTGGATCCAGCGTCCCTGGCTGGTGGTGACCATAATTATCGGCGCCCTGGTGGGCAGTGGCTGGCTCTTTACCAAGCTGCCCTCCGAGTTTGCGCCGAAAGAGGACCGTGGCTCCATGTTCCTGATGGTCAATGGGCCGCAGGGGGCAACGTACGAGTTTATGAAGCCCTATATGGACGAGGTTGAACATCGCCTGATGCCGCTGGTGGAATCGGGTGACATCAAGCGACTGCTTATCCGGGCGCCCCGGGGGTTCGGTCGTACCGAGGACTTCTCCGGCGGGATGGCGATCATCGTGCTGGAAGATTGGGCGGAGCGCCGCAGCGCCTTTGAGATCATTGGTGACGTTCGTGGCCGCCTGTCGGACCTGGCGGGCGTACGCGCTTTCCCGGTGATGCGTCAGGCCTTTGGTCGCGGCGTCGGCAAGCCGGTGCAGTTTGTGATCGGCGGCGGCAGCTATGAGGAACTGGCCCAGTGGCGAGACCGCATTCTTGAGGAAGCGGCCAATAACCCGGGTCTGGTGGGGTTGGACCACGACTACAAAGAGACCAAACCGCAACTGCGGGTGGTGATTGACCGGGAGCGTGCTGGTGATCTGGGGATCTCCATCCGGGCGATTGGCCGCACCCTTGAATCGATGCTCGGTTCCCGTCTGGTCACCACCTTTGAGCAGCGTGGCGAAGAGTACGACGTCATTGTGGAAGGGCAGCGCGACCGTCAGAACACCGCAGCGGATCTGGCGAGCCTCTATGTTCGTTCCAGCCGCACCGGCGAACTGATCCCGCTCTCCAGTCTGGTGAGTGTGGAGGAGTACGCTGACGCACCGCGCCTCAACCGCTATAACCGGGTGCGGGCGATCACGCTGGAAGCCAACCTGGCGGACGGGTACACCCTGGGCGAAGCCCTGAGCTACCTGAATGGACTGGTTGCGGAACACCTGCCTGCGGACGTGGTGGTGAGCTACAAGGGCGCGTCACAGGATCATCAGGAGTCCGGTGGTTCGGTGGCCTTTGTCTTTGCCCTGGCGCTGGTAGTGGTGTTCCTGGTGCTGGCGGCGCAGTTTGAAAGCTATATCCACCCGCTGGTGATCATGCTTACCGTACCGCTGGCCACCTTTGGCGCCTTGCTGGGGCTCTATTTCACCGACCAGAGCCTCAACATCTACTCCCAGATCGGCATCATCATGCTGATCGGCCTGGCGGCGAAGAACGGCATTCTGATTGTGGAGTTTGCCAACCAGCTGCGGGATAGAGGCGAGGCGTTTGAGCAGGCGATCATTGATGCGGCGGTAGCGCGTCTGCGCCCGATCCTGATGACCGGTATCACCACTGCAGCGGGCGCCGTGCCCCTGGTGATGGCTTCCGGCGCAGGGGCGGAGACCCGCTTTGTGATTGGTGTGGTGGTGCTCAGTGGCATTCTGCTGGCCACCTTCTTCACCCTGCTGGTGATTCCCGTGGTGTACAGCTTGCTGGCCCGTCATACCAGCAGCCCCGAGTTTGTCAGCCGTCAGTTGGAGCAGCAACTGGCCGATGACAACACGGTGCTGATGAAGCGTCGCTCCCACAAACGCTCTGTTGGAACCTGATCGAAGTTAAGGCGATTGAAACGAAAACGCCCCGCTTAGCCGGGGCGTTTCTTTTGCGCGTCGTCCTATTTATTGGGATGGATAAGACTCTGCTTGTCGTAACGGATATTGAGCAGTTTACACAGGCGATGGGTGCGGCCTTGCTCCACCATACAGTGGGTATCATGCAGCGGGTCCAGCTCTGGTGCGCAGTTGGGATCAAAGTTGGACTGAGTGGATGTCTTCGTCACTTTGGTCATCATTTTTACGCGGTGCATTGTGGTCATGGTGGGCCTCCCAAAACGGTTACTCAATCGATATTTGCTTCTCATTTTGTTGATCTGCCATATCAATGTAACAAAGGGATGCTAGGCCGACCAAAGCCCAGAGTCACAATTCATCAAAATGTCATATTCGCGTGCTAGCGGCTGTGTCAGGGGCGCCCTCCCCACGAAGAAAAGCGGGCCCATAGGCCCGCTCTGTCTCTTTCCGTTTTGTTCGCTTTGTCAGAAGCGGTAGTCGATGGCCAGGCCCACTCGCTGGCTGTCTTCGACGGTCAGGCCCAGTTTGTCATAGTCCATGTCCAGGTACTGATAGCGCAGTTCGGCGCTCCAGTTTTGGGTCAGGCGGTATTGCAGGCCAGCCTGTCCACCCCAGGTGAAATCGTTGCTGTTCTTGCCCTGAAGCTTGTTCCCCACGCCACCCATGGAGATGCCCGCAAAGGCGTTCAGACGACCATCCTGACTCAGCGGCATCAGGTAATCGTAGGAGGCCAGAAACAGGTGCTGTTCGTGCTTATAGCGGGTGTCGTCCCGGTTAAAGCTGTCCTCTTTGTAGCTGTAGGTGCCCATCAGTCGGTGATGGTCGCCAATCACCGCACCCACACGGCCCTCGTAGTAGAGGTCGTCGCTGTCTTTGCGAATGTCGCCTTTAATGGTGTCCTGCTGATAACCCATGCCGAAGCCGGCAAAGTAGTCCACGTCGTTGGCCAGGGCAGGCACGCTGATAAGACCGGTCATCAGTACGGCGGCAGTGATCTTTTTCATGGTTGTTCCCTCGTTGTTTTAAGTTGACGAGGTCATCCTAAGACGCTGGTTCTGAACGCTTTCTGTACTGGGCTGGAGGAGGGCAACGAGGGAGTTGAGGGGTTCAGATTGGGTTGAGTTTGGGTCGAGGTTGGGTTCAGATTTTTGTTTTTCCGACGGATGAAGTCGTCAAAACCTGTGTATTTTCCTACGGAAAATCATAGGCCGGGACGATTCGTTTTCGATTCTACCCCGGCATTTTGATAAGAGGGTTAAGCGACTATTTCCAATCGTCCTTGTCCCAGTCGTCTTTCTTCCAATCCTGCTTGCCCCAGTCGTCCTTGTCGTAATCGGACCGGGTTTTCTCTTCGTCCTTTTTGGCGTCATCGGTCGACTTCAGTTTTCCCTTCTTGCCGAGAAAGGGGGGCAGTTTCATATTGGCGGTGTGCTTCAGCACCATCAGGTTGCTCAGGATCACGCCGATCACCAGGGCGATCAGCAACCACAGTTCCCATTTTTCCATGTGTACGCTCAGTCAGATTCCATCTATTCAGGATTGGTCATCGCCATACAGTCTGCCAGCGACAGCAGGCGGACACCAAAATTGGCCATGTCATAGAAGTTGGCCTCAGCCACTGGCTGGGTTTGAGCGGAACACCCCTCCACCAGCAGGGAGAGGGTCAAATCCCGGTTTACCGCATCGTGGACCGTGCCGCGCAGGCAGTTGGGCAGTTGCGTGCCGCAGATCACCAACTCCGGCCAGTTAAGACTGTTCAACACCTCATCCAGCGCCGTTTGGTAGAAGGCGCTGAAGCGGGTCTTGACCACCACCAGCTCGTTCTCCAGCGGAGCAAGTTCCGGAACAATCTCAGCCCCCCAGGTTCCCGATACGCACACCGGTCGACCCTTGCGGAACGGCTCGGTGTTGAGCCCCGCCGGGTCGTGTTCACGGACGATGTGAATCACCGGCCATCCCTGGTCGCGGGCGTGCTTCAGTGCGGCGGCAATGGCGGGCACGCTGGGCAGGGCCTGAGCAACGCAGGCGGCACCATCCGGAGAGACAAAATCCTGTTGCATATCAATGATCATTAAAGCGGGCATGGGCGCATCCTTGTGGGGCCTTTGTGTTCACCTTGCCCCATGGCTCAGTGTGGTACAAGAGGGAGGGAAATTTTCTGCACCCGCGATATTTTTTGCCATTTGACCGGACGGTGAACAATCCCGCTTTCCCGTTGCGCTCAATCGTAGCCACACCCCTAAGCCTCTGGGTATTATGACCCTTTGTTCCGCTGACCAGGTTTGTTGATGACCGCCTCCACAACGCCAAACGCCCACCTTGAGCCCTTACGCTCCGGGCTGATGATGATCCACGGCAATCGCATGGAAACCCTTCGGGAGCTGGTGGTCCAGTGGCTGAAAGCCCACCCCCTTGCCCCCCTGGAAAATGAAGTGTTTCTGGTGCAATCCAACGGGATGGCCCAATGGCTGAAACTGGCCCTGGCGGCGGACGATGGCATCGGCATTGCGGCAGCGCTGCAGATGCAGCTGCCCTCCCGTTTTATCTGGCAGTTGTACCGTCAGGTGCTGGGGCCGGATTCGGTGCCCAAGGACTCCCCATTTGATAAACCGTTGCTGCGCTGGCGACTGCTGCGACTGCTGCCCACTCTGCTGCCCCGTCCCGAGTTTGCACCGTTGCAGCGCTTCCTGGCGGACGATCCGGATCTGCGCAAACGGGACCAGTTGGCGGAGCAACTGGCGGATCTGTTTGACCAGTACCAGGTGTACCGGTCTGACTGGCTGGCTGCCTGGAGCCAGAACCGGGATGTTTTGATCAGCGCGGATGGCCGGGAAAGCCCACTGCCCGAGGCGCAGCTTTGGCAAGGGGCGTTGTGGCGGGCGATTCTCGCCGATATGGATGAGGCTGAGCGTCATACCAGCCGGGCCACCCTGCACCAGCAGGTGGTGGACCGCCTGCAGGCGGGTAATGCACCGGCGGGCCTGCCGCGACGCATCGTGGTGTTCGGCATCTCCACCCTGCCGTCCCAGATGATTGAGGTGCTGGCAGCCCTGGCGCGCCACTGTCAGATCCTGCTCTGCGTTCAGAACCCCTGTCAGCACTTTTGGGGCGACATCATTGAACAGAAAGATCTGCTCCGGTTTGAACTGAACCGGATCCGCCATGGCCGTAAGCCGGGACTGGCAGCAGAGCTCGACCCGGCGGCGCAACACGCCCAGGTCAACCCGCTGTTGGCGGCCTGGGGCAAACAGGGGCGGGATTACATCGGTATGCTCTATGGCTACGACCAGCCGGAGGCGTATCAGGGCCAGTTTGAGAGCATCGACCTGTTCGAGGACCCGCTGGAGGGCAGTGATGGACGCCTGCTACACCAACTTCAGGCGGGGGTGTTCCAGCTGGAGCCCACTCCAAATCCGCCCGTGGTGGTGTCGCACGAGGATGAGTCGGTGCGCTTTACCCTGGCGCACAGTCGCCAGCGTGAGGTGGAGATCCTGCAGGACCACCTGCTGAAGCGCTTTGCCGAAGACCCGGAGCTGACCCCCACCGACATCATTGTGATGATGCCGGACGTCAGCCAGTACGCGCCTCATATCGAAGCGGTATTCGGTCAGTTGGACCGGGATGACACCCGTTATCTGCCCTATACCATCGCCGATCGTCCTCAACGCGGTCACCACGTGCTGGTGCTGGCGTTGGAGCGTTTGCTGGGGCTGAATCAGGCCCGCTTTACTGTCTCCGAACTGCTGGATCTGCTGGCGGTGCCCGCCCTGCGGGCCCGTTTTGGCATCGATGAGGGGCAGTTGCCCCTGTTGCAGCGCTGGGTAGAGGATGCGGGGGTTCGTTGGGGGCTGGACAGTGCGCAACGCGCGAGCTTCGACCTGCCGGACAACCTGGAGCAAAACACCTGGGCTTTTGGCCTGAAACGGATGCTGCTGGGCTATGCGGTCGGGCAGGGTGATGCCTGGGCAGGGATTGAGCCTTTCGAGGAGATCGGGGGCCTGGATGCGGCACTGGTGGGCGGACTGGCTCGTCTGCTGACCCGGCTGGAAACCCTCTGGAGCCTGCTGGCTGAGAGCCATACGCCCGGACAATGGGTGCTGGCGCTTCGCCAGCATATGCTGGCACTGTTCCTGCCCCAGGATGAAGAGGAAACCGTAATTCTGGCCCGCCTGGATGAGGCGCTGGCCCACTGGCTGGATGCGTGTGAAGTGGGCAGCATCACCGAGCCGTTGCCGATCACAGTGGCCCGTGAAATCTGCCTGGCACCCTTTGGTGAGGAGGGGGTTTCCCAACGCTTCCTGGCCGGGAAGATCAACTTCTGTACCCTGATGCCGATGCGGGCGATCCCCTTTAAGCAGGTGTGCCTGCTGGGCCTGAACGACGAGGATTATCCCCGCAGCCGTCCCGCTATGGACTTTGACATGCTGGCTGCCGGTGGCCTGACGGACGGGCAGGGCAACCCGATCCCCAATCAGTATCGCCCCGGCGACCGTTCCCGTCGGGAGGATGACCGCTACCTGTTCCTTGAGGCGCTGATGGCCGCCCGGGACCAGATCTATTTCAGCTACGTGGGGCGGAACGCCCGTGACAATGGCGAACGCACGCCCTCGGTGTTGTTGGGGCAGTTGCAGGACCACCTCAAAGCAGGCTATCAGCTGGAACAGGGCGGTGACCTGCTGACCCACCTGACCACACTGCACCCACTGCAGCCATTCAGCCGCGCCTACTTTGGCGAAAGCGAGGACCCCAGACTGCACACTTATGCCCGGGAGTGGTTTGAGGCGCACCAGGGCGCGGAGGAGGCGGGTGCTTCCGCCCTGGCCCCCTGGCTGCCGCAGGCCCCCATTGTGCTGGCGGACCTCGTCGCACTGCTTCGTGATCCGGTCAAACTGCTGATGACCCGTCGCCTGGGGATCTGGTTCGGCGAGGACACCGAAGCGGCGGAAGACCTGGAGCCCTTTGCCCTGGATGGACTGGTCAGCTTCCAGATCCGCGATGAATTGATGACGGTACTGAACCAGCACCGGGACGCGCCACCTCAACAGCGGGCTGAAGCCCTGTCGGCGCGGGTTGTGCGATTGGGTGGACGGGGGCAGCTGCCCCTTGGCGCGTTTGCCGAGCTGGCCACCGAGCATCTGGCGGAACCCACCCTGGCAGCGTTTGAGCGGGCGAGAGCGCTCTCTGAAGGCTGGCAGGAAACCGACGATCTTGAGTGCCACCACAAGCATGGTCCGCTGGTGCTGGAGGACTGGCTGAGCGGACTGTACCAGCAGGGCGGAAGCCACTTCCGCTTGCGCACCCTGCCTCAGGTTATTGGCGCCAAGGGGCAACTGAAGAACCCGATGCATGCGCTGGATCTCTACCTGGGTCATCTGGCGGGCTGTGCTGGGGGGCTGACCCTGAACAGCTACCTGGTGGGGGCCGATACCGCCTTTTTCCTGGCGCCGATCCCGAGTGGGGACGCCAGCCAGCAACTGAGCCAACTGATGGAACACTATCTGAACGCCATGACGGACCCCCTGCCGGTGGCGCCACGGGCCGCGCTGGCGTACCTGGCTGAACGGGAGAAGCAGGAGGAGGACGAGCGTCCTGCACTGGATAAGGCGGCCACCGCCTACGAGGGGGGCTTTGCCCACGTTGGTGACCGGGACCGCAGCCCCTATCTGCGCCGCCAGTTCCCGGCATTTGCCGATCTGCCGGAGGAGGCGTTTGCCACACTGGCGCACACCCTCTACCAGCCTCTGCGTGAGATGGAGGAGGTGAACCATGGCGCATAAGCTTGAGGCCCTGACCTTTCCGCTGCACGGCACCCGCCTGATTGAAGCCAGTGCCGGAACCGGTAAAACCTACACCATCGCCGCGCTCTATCTGCGCCTGGTGCTGGGTCATGGCGGTGCGTCGGCGCATACCCGCGCACTGACCCCGGAAGAGATCCTGGTGGTGACCTTTACCAAGGCGGCGACCGAAGAGCTGAAAGACCGCATCCGAGCCCGTCTGGTGGAGGGGGCAGCCTGCTTCCGTCAATTGGCGGAGCCGGACGATTACCTCCGTTCGCTGATGGCGGACTTCCCCGAGGAGGACCATCCCCGCTGTGCCCTGATGCTGGATCAGGCCGCGCAGTTGATGGATCTGGCGGCAGTCCACACCATCCATGGCTGGTGCCAGCGGATGCTGCGGGAGCATGCCTTCGACTCCGGCAGTCTGTTCAGTCAGGAGATGGAAGCGGACACCGCGCCACTGCGGGAAGAGGCGGTTCGGGATTACTGGCGCCGTTTCCTCTACCCCCAATCCCGCCCGGTGCTGGCCGCCATCACCAACCTGTACGCCAGCCCTGAAGCACTGGAACACGCGGTGATTCCGCTGATGGGGCCTCTGGGCGAAGGGGAGGCTCCGGCGGATCCCTTTGCCCTGCTCAATGAGCGCGCCCAGGCCGTGGCGGAAACCAAGTCCCGTTGCCGTGTGGAGTGGCCTACCTTTGTTGAGCAGTTTAACGAGGCGCTGGCCAATAAATGGGTTAAGGGCAATATGATCAAGGCGGGCCAGTTGGAGAACCTGACCGCCTGGCTGGAGGGTAACGACGAGCTGCCGCTGGACAACGCCGGTAAGGTGATGGCCCGTTACACCACCGGCACCTTTGCCGATGCCTTGTCTGCCGGGGGGAAAAAACAGCCGCAAACCGTGGCGGACTCCCCGGTGCTGGCGGCGTTGGAAAACCTGGCTCGTCAGCTGGCCAGTAACCCGATCAAGGCGGCGCTGCTGCGCCACTGTGCCCACTGGGTGGCAGAGCGGGTGGCGGAGGAGAAGCGACGTCGCGCTCAGTTGGATTTTGATGACCTGATCAAGGACCTCGGTGCCGCGCTGGAGCGAGAGCACCAGGCGGGGGGCGACAAGCTGGCCAGCGCCATCCGACATCAGTTCCCGGTGGCGCTGATCGACGAATTTCAGGATACCGATCAGGTGCAGTACCGCCTGTTCCAGCGGCTCTACCTGGATCAGCCGGACACCGCACTGTTGATGATTGGTGACCCCAAACAGGCGATCTACGGTTTCCGGGGCGCTGACATTCACACCTACCTGAAAGCCCGTCTGGACACCGAGGGACGCCACTACACCCTGGATACCAACTATCGCTCCACCCAGGCGATGGTGGATGCGGCCAATGCAGTCTTCGAGTTGGGCGAGCGTCACCCGGACGGCCCCTTCCTGCATGGTGACGCCATTCCATTCCTACCGGTGGCCGCCAATGGCCGCAAAGAGGTGCTGATGGATGGCGACCGTGAGCTGGCCGCCATGACCCTCTGGTGGGACGACGGTGCCGAAGATGGCGTGTTCAGCAAGGGCGACTACGTGGCCCGTCAGGCGGAAGCCTGTGCGGAGGAGATAACCCGTCTGCTGAACGGCGCCACTGAAGGCCGGGTCGGCTTTGAGCGCGATGACATGCGCCAACCCCTTGCCGCCGCGGATATCGCCATTCTGGTGCGGGATTTCCGCGAGGCGGGGGCGGTGCGCGACGCGCTCTCTGCACGGGGCGTGCGCTCCGTCTACCTGTCCGACAAGGACTCGGTGTTTGCATCGGAAGAGGCGGAAGCTCTGCAACGCATTCTGCAGGCGGTGGCCAACCCGACCGAGCGCGCCATCAAGGCGGCGCTGGCGACGGCGGTGCTGGGGTTCAGCTGGAGTGCGCTGGACGCCTTCAACCATGACGAACTGGCCTGGGAGCGGGAGCTGGCCCAGTTCCGGGAACTGAAGCTGTGCTGGCAGCGTCAGGGTGTGTTGCCGATGATCCGCCGTCTGCTGGCGCATTACGGTGTGGCCCGGCGGGCGCTGGCGGATCCCCGATACGGTGAGCGCCGTCTTACCAACCTGCTGCACCTGGCGGAGCTGCTGCAAAGTGCCTCGGCGCAACTGGACGGCGAGTTGGCGCTGATCCGCTTCCTGGCGGAACAGCGGGAGGAGGGCTCTCTGGGGGATGAACAGGTGCTGCGACTGGAGTCGGACGCCGCGCTGGTCAAGGTGATCACCATTCATAAATCCAAGGGTCTGGAATACCCGCTGGTGTTCCTGCCCTTTATTGCCGGTTACCGCGAAGCTTCGGATCGCGCCGGGGTGCTGTTCTACCGCGACGCCGACGGCAAAAAGACACTCACCTTTGAGGCGGACGATGCCGCCCGCGAGGCGGCCGACCGTGAGCGCCTGGAGGAGGATCTGCGCCTGCTCTACGTGGCGCTCACCCGTCCCCGTCATGGTTGTTACCTGGGCTTGGCACCGGTCAAGATGAGCAGGCGGGGCAAGCGGGGCGTCTCCGATATCCATCGTGGTGCACTGGGTTGCCTGTTGGGGGCCGGGGCTGAGCTGGACGGTGCCAGCGTCCATGCGGCGCTGCAAGCCCTGGCGCAACAAGCGGGTATTGCGCTGATGGCGCCGCCGGAAAGCACCGGTGCACTGCTGGTGAGCCGGGAGGATGAAGCGGCACTGACCGCACCTGCGCTGTATCGCCGCACGCCTCAACGGCCCTGGTGGATCGCCTCCTACTCGGCACTGCTGACCGGCATGAGTGCCGACCACAGCCTGTCCGGCCTGCCGGAGCGCCTGATGGAGGTGAAGGATGAACTGGCGCAGGAGGAGGTGCAGACCCCGGCTGAAGGCACCATCCACGCGTTTCCCAAAGGGGCGATGCCCGGTACCTTCCTGCATGACCTGTTTGAGTGGGCGGCGGGCGAGGGCCGTGCGGCTCATGGGGCAGGGTTTGCCGGGATCCCTGATGCGCTGCTGAGCCAGGAGATCGAAACCCGTTGCGACCGTCACGGCTACGAGGCCCATGTGCCGGTGCTCAACAGCTGGTTCCGTGACGCCCTGTCACTGCCTCTGGAGCTGCCCACCGGCACCGTCAGTCTGGCGGGGCTGGATCAGGTGCAGGCGGAGATGGAGTTCTGGATCTCCGCCAACCAACTGGAGGCGATGGAGTTGGACAGACTGGTGCGGGAGGCGGTCTGGCCCGGTGAGTCGCGGCCACAACTGCGCCCCAACCAGGTCAACGGCATGCTGAAAGGCTTTATCGATCTGACCTTCCTGCACGGTGGCCGCTACTACGTGGCGGACTACAAATCCAACTACCTCGGGGCTGACGAGCGGGCCTACACCGCTGAGGCGATGCGTCAGGCGATGCTGGAGCATCGTTATGACCTGCAGGCCGTGCTCTACACCCTGGCACTGCATCGTCTGCTTCAGGCGAGGCTGCCGGATTACGATTTTGACCGCCATATTGGTGGCGGTCTCTACCTGTTTTTGCGCGGCCTGAGTGCCCACCACCCGGGTCATGGCGTGGTGACGGTACCGGTGGGCCGCCAACTGATTGAACAACTGGATGCCCGCTTTCGCGGCGCCGCCCTGGAGAGCCTGAGCCATGACTGAACTGGCCGCCCCATCCCGGTTGTGGGATGCGTTGGAACACTACGTGGAGCAGGGCTGGCTGCGCGCGCTGGATCTGGAACTGGCGCGCTGGCTGGCGCAACAGAAGCCTGAAACGGAAGAAGCGGTACTGCTGGCGGCGGTGCTGACCAGCCATCAACTGGGGCGGGGTCACATCTGCCTCGACCTGGAGGCGCTGCTGGCGGACCCAGAGTCCCTGTTGGCGCTGCCGCCCGGAGGCCGCCGCGCCGAGACACTGCCCCGTGACTGGCTGGCGGGACTGACGCTGTCGGGCTGGCGCGAGCGACTGGCACAGGCGGAGGTGGTGGACACGGAGGAAGCGGGCTGTGCGCCTCTGGTGCTCGATGGTCACCGCCTCTATCTGCGTCGGTTCTACCGTTTTGAGAGCGAAGTGGCCCGGGCCCTGCAATCCCGTCAGGCGCTGCGCTTTCCGCTGCCGGACGATGTCAGTCAGCGGCTATCGGCCCTGTTCGACCCACTGAAAGATGACGCGGAACGAGCGGGGCGGGAGCCCCACTGGCAGAGCATCGCGGCAGCCCTGGCGGCCCGCAGTGCATTGGCGGTGATCTCCGGAGGACCCGGAACCGGCAAGACCACCACGGTGGTGCGGTTGCTGGCTCTGCTGCAGGGGCTGAAACAGGATGAGCAACGCCAGGCCGCAGAGGAGCCCACCGGTTTGCGGATCCGCCTTGCGGCCCCCACCGGCAAAGCCGCGGCCCGTCTGTCTGAATCGCTGGCAGCGACGCTGGGAGAGATCAAAGCGGGCAATGTGGCCGGAGTCGAGGCCGGGGTGGCCAGTGTGATCCCCACCGAGGTCTCTACCCTGCATCGATTGCTGGGGGCGCGGCCTGACTCCCGCTTCTTCCGCCATAACGCCGATAATCCGCTGCACCTGGACCTGCTGGTGGTGGATGAAGCTTCCATGGTGGACCTGGAGATGATGGCGGCACTGCTGTCGGCACTGCCACCGCGAGCCCGTCTGATCCTGCTGGGCGACAAGGACCAGCTGGCCTCGGTGGAGGCGGGGGCGGTACTCGGCGATCTCTGCCGCTTTGCGGGCGACGCCCGTTATCAGGCGGACACCCGGGGCTTTGTTTACCGGGCCACCGGCTACGATCTGGAATCCTTCCAGGGCCCCGGCGGCGACATTGAGCAGCAGATTGTGATGCTGCGTAAGAGCCACCGTTTTGGCGCTGACTCCGGCATCGGCAACCTGGCTCGCGCCGTTAATGGCGGGGCCGTCAGTGCGGTGAAAGCAACCTGGGACCGCTTCGGTGACATTACGGCACTGAGTCCGGCCAGTGTTCAGGAACCGGCGCTGAAGCAACTGGTTCTGGATGGGATCGCCGCCGGACTGGAGGGGCAACCCAAGGGGTATCGCCACTATCTGTCGGTGATGGCCGCCGGCCTGAACGAACAGGGGTGTGGCCCGGAAGAGGAGGCCTGGGCCCGTTCTGTGCTGAACGCCTTTGGCGAGTTCCAATTGCTCTGCGCCGTGCGCGAAGGGGAGTGGGGCGTCAGCGGCCTCAATGACCGGGTTACCAGCCTGCTGGGGCAGGCGGGTCTGATCGACGCCAGCCAGCCCTGGTACGCCGGACGTCCGGTGATGATGATGCGTAACGACTACGGCCTGGGACTGATGAACGGGGACATCGGCATCTGCCTGCCTTTTGCCGGGGAGAGTGGTGAGCCGGTTCTTCGGGTGGTGTTCCCGATGCCGGATGGCACCCTGAAACGGGTGCTGCCCTCCCGCTTAACCGAGGTGGAGACCGTATTCGCCATGACGGTGCACAAATCCCAGGGCAGTGAGTTTGCCCACACTGCCATGGTGCTGCCCGCCGACCCCAACCCGGTGCTGACCCGCGAACTGGTCTACACCGGCATCACCCGGGCCCGGCGCTGGTTTACCCTGGTCGCCCCCCGTCCTGCCTTGCTGGATAACGCCATCCGCCAGCGTACTCAGCGCGCCAGTGGATTAGGCGAACGTCTGAAATAAAAGAAAAGGGGCCTCAGGGCCCCTTTCTTTTTATCTGGGTCAATCCTCTTCGCCGAGGAAGACGCCATCGTGATCGTAGATTCGGTGAGAAAAAATCCGGTGGTAACGGACCGGATGGGGTTGGGCGATAATGGTACCCCCACAGCCCGGGTGGCGGAAGCTGGTGGTGTGTATGCCGTGGTAGCGAAACCGGCGGAGCTCCAGGTCGTACTCCTTTTGGGCGATGGGCACCACCTCGATGCTGCTGCACCTTAAGCACTTCTCGGTGCCGCGCCGTCGCTCATAGAATTCCAGCATAACGCGGAGATAAGACAGCCGTTCGCACAGGTCCGTCAGTCGCTGTGGCCGGAACAGCCGTCGCAGCCAGGAGGCGTTGTGGGCGCTGATATCCTCCCGAAGCTGCTTTAATGCTTCCAGCTTGCCGTTCACATGAAAACGCTCAATGGCCACCAGAGTCTGGCACTGCATACACCAGCCCAGTTCCCGATCGATGCTGATCTCACGGCCATCAAATCGGTAGCTGTGGGGGCCGGAGAGCACTTCATCCAGAGCGATAAAGTCACAGCGGTTGCAGACAAACTCAATACAGGGCACCGACATGGTCCAACCATCCTTGCAGGCAAACAGAGAGGAGGCCACTATCGGGGCTTTCTACCGGGAAAATGTTGATCCGGAACAGGATTTTTCTGGAGTCCGGTTCGAACCGGAGGAGACAGGGGCACCCATGAGCGCCCCGGGGTGTTGATGCGAAGCGCTGACGCTTACGCGAAACGCTGACGCAGCTGGTCGTGGTGCTGAATCTCGAAGTGGGGGGTAATCTCCGCGCTGCCCTCCTGCTGGCTCGGGTTGTACCAACAGGTGTTCAGGCCTGCATTGAAGCCTCCGAGGATGTCGGTATGGAGGTTGTCCCCCACCATCAGCACCTGCTGCTTATCAGGTTGGCCCATCATTTCCAGAGCGTGCTGGAATATGCCGGCATGAGGCTTGGTGATCCCCACCTCTTCGGAGATCACCACCAGCTCAAACGCTTCAGCCAGACCGGTACGCTCCAGCCGGATGCTTTGCAGCTCGGTAAAGCCGTTGGTGATGATCCCCAACCGGGCTTTGCCTGCCAGGGTATCGATCAACTCGCGGACGCCGGGTAGCGGGGCACAGATATCGGCCATCGCTTGAAGGAAGTCGGAGTTGAGCTGGTGGCCGGTGGTGCCCAATTGGGCGGCCCAGCCGTCAAAGCGAGTGCTTTGCAGGGTTTTGGCGTCGATCTCTCCGGCGTTGTAAGCCTGCCACAGAGGCTGGTTTACCGCCTGGTATTCGCGATAGTTCTGGTCGCTGAAAGTCACGCCATGGTGTGAGAACATCCGTTTCAGCCCAGCCAGGGCGTCAAAGTGAAACAGGGTTTCGTCGGCGTCAAACAGGATCCACTGGTAGGGCATTGTGGTGATTCTTATGGTTTTGGATTGGGGGAGTGTAAAGCCTTTGTCTGACCTTCCAAACCCCCAAATTGTCCGGGGCCCTTTTGCGCCGAACCGGTTGCGCCCCTCGTTACACTCGGTCGCTCCACACCGCCCACTCGTTGCCTGCCGGGTCGAGAAAGTGGAAGCGGCGACCACCGGGAAAGGCAAAAATCGGCTTGTGAAGTTTCCCCCCGGCGGCCTCTACGGCCTGCTGAGTGGCTTCCAACTCCTGACTGTAGAGCACCGGCAGTGCGGCGCCTTGTTCGCTGCGCGAAGCGAGGGGAGCGCGGAAGAACCCGCCCGCCAATCCGGCATTCTCAAAAGCCACGTAATCCGGACCGTAATCGGTGAACTGCCAGCCAAACACGCTACTGAAAAACGCTTTGACCGGATCCAGATCCGACGCGGGTAACTCCAGATAGTTGATGTGGTGATGACTCATATTGGCTCCCTGTCCGTTCTGACGATGTGCGTTGTCCTTCAGCGCTTACCTTAGCGCCTGGGCGGGGTTTCACCAATCACAATGCACTGGGGCCGTTCGCTTGAGTCGGATGGGGATTGGAGGAGGGGGCGAGTTGGGAGGGAAAGTCAGGGAGCCAAAAAAAATAAAGCCGCCAGAGCAGAGCCCTGACGGCGGAGTTCGGTTTTCGCCGTTGTTCATTTTTGTCCCGGTTCCTTCCCCTAAAGAACCGGTTAGGTGGCGAATGCAGAGCAGTGTACGGAAAGTGGTCTGTCCTGTCCCCCCCCAATCTGAACCCAAGTTGAATTGTGCGATCCTTCTCACGTTGGAAAGATCCTGGTGTGAGCAATGTCTCGGAAAAGTGCGCCATTGGTGCTCTTTGGGTGGTGAGCGATGTTCATTGCGTGACGACTTGGCAGCCGACGGGAAGGCAGAGTAAGCTCAGAGGCTTCCATAACAAGAGTGGCCATGACGGACCACCACAACAACAGAACGGAGTTTGGCGTTGAGCAGTACCAATCCCCTGTTGGGCACTTTTGATGCCCCCTTTGGCTTGCCGCCTTTTGCGGCAATCACTGATGACCATTTTGCCCCCGCCCTGGAAGCGGGTATGGCGGCGCAGCTGAAAGAGGTGGCCGCCATCATCAATAATCCGGAGGCCCCCTCCCTCTCCAACACCATCGAAGCACTGGAGCGTTCCGGCACCCTGCTGGCGCGCACCCGGATGCTGTTTGAAAACCTGAGCGGCACCGACACCAACCCGGTTCGCCAGTCGATTGAACAAACCTTTGGCCCCAAGCTGGCGGCCCATAGCGACGCCATTGCGCTGAACGTCGAGCTGTTCCGCCGCATTGAAGCGGTCTGGCAACAGCGCGATCAGTTGGATGGCGAAGCCCGGGTACTGACTGAGAAAACCCACCAGCACTTTGTTCGTGGCGGCGCCCAACTGGAGGGAGAGGCCCGGGCACGACTGGCGGAGATCAACCAGGAACTGGCCAGTCTGCAGATCCAGTTCGCCCAGAATCTGCTGGCCCAGAACAACGGTTTTATCCATGTCGTTGAGCAGGAAAGTGAGCTGGCGGGCCTGCCCGCGGGGATGATCCAGGCCGCCGCAGAGAAAGCCGAAGCGCTGGGTCAGTCCGGCAAGTGGGCTTTTGGCTGTGACCGTACCGTGCTCTATCCCTTCCTCACCTACTGCCACCATCGTGGCCACCGTCAGGCACTTTATCAGGGCTACCTGAACCGGGCCGACAACGGCTGTGAGCAGGACAATAAAGCCAATCTGCGCCGTCAGGTTGCACTGCGTCAGGAGCGCGCGGCACTGCTGGGCTTCGAAACCCATGCGCACTATGAGCTGGAAGATCGCATGGTGGAGGGGCCGGAAGCCGCCCAGGCCCTGATGGATGACGTCTGGCAAGCCACCGCCGTACGAGCCCGGAAGGAAGCGGAAGCGCTGCAGGCCCGTATTCACGCTGAGGGCAATGACTTTACCCTGGCGGGCTGGGACTGGTGGTACTACGCCGAGCAGGTTCGTCAGGCGGAATACGCCCTGGACGATGAGCAACTCAAGCCCTACTTCTCACTGGACAATGTGATTGAGGGGGCGTTCCATACTGCCCGCAAACTGTTTGGGATCGACTTTAAACCCCTGCAGGGTGTCAGCCTCTATCACGAGGAAGCACGGGTGTGGGAAGTGGTGGATGCACAGGGCGAACACCTGGGCGTGTTTATCGGCGACTACTTTACCCGGGACAGCAAACGTGGCGGCGCCTGGATGACGGTGTTCCGGGAGCAATCCCGCCTGGATGGCGTGGTACGTCCCATTGTTCAGAACGTCTGCAACTTCCCCAAACCCCAGCCGGGTGAACCCGCATTGCTGGACTTTGAACACGTTCGCACCCTGTTCCACGAGTTTGGCCACGCCCTGCACGGGCTGCTGACGGACTGCCACTATGCCTCGCTGTCCGGCACCAACGTGGCCCGGGACTTTGTTGAGTTTCCCTCTCAGGTGCTGGAGCACTGGGCGCTGCAGCCGGAAGTGCTGGCACACTACGCCCGCCATGTGGACACCGGTGAGGTGATCCCGGAGTCGCTGGTCAGCCGTGTTCAGGCGGTGGGCCGATTTAATCAGGGCTTCCAGACCGGAGAGTTCCTGGCTGCGGCGCTGCTGGATATGGCCTGGCACACGCTGGAAGGTGATGTGCCGGAGGTGGCGGAACTGGAAGCGGCTGTGGCGCAGCGGATCGGCCTGCCGGAAGCGATCGCCTATCGCTACCGCTCCACCGCCTTTGCCCACATCTTTGCCGGTGGCTACTCTGCGGGCTACTACAGCTACCTCTACTCGGCGGTACTGGATGGTGACGGCTTTGCCGCCTTTACCGAAACGGGTGACATCTTTGACCCGGCACTGGCGGGACGGTTGCACACGTTGCTGCGTTCCGGTGGCACCGATAAGCCGGACGCGCTCTACCGGGCCTTCCGGGGGCGGGCACCCCAAATCGATGCCCTGCTTGAAAACCGGGGCTTGAACTGACCCGGAAAACGCCAGCCATCAGGCTGGCGTTTTTTATCGAATGCCTGCCCAGACCTCAGGGTGAGGTACTGCCGGTGATTGATCCACCTCACAAGCGGTTGTAGTTTGGAGCAGTACACTTACTCCAACGAGCCAGAACAGCTAGGGAGCTTCTATGAAACGCGTACTGACCACACTGGGCCTGACACTGCTGTTGAGCAGCACCGCGGTATGGGCCAATCCGCCGGAGCACGCCAAAGCCAAACAGGAAGCCAATGCCGCACGGCAGGCTGAGCGGGCGGCTGAGCGGGAAGCCCGCAAGTCCGAAGAGGAGTGGCAACGCGAAGAGCGTAAGGCGAAAGAGGAAGCGGAGCGGGAGTACCGCAAAGCGGAAAAAGAGCGCCAGCGTGAAGCGGAAGCCTGGGAGCGTGAAGCGGAGAAAGAGGCGAAGGCCGCCCGCCAGGGCGCAGAGCAGCGTGAACGGGAAGCCCGTCGCGAAGCGGAAGCCTGGGATCGGGATGCGGAGAAGCAGGCTCAGGAAGCCCGCAAAGATGCCGCAGAACGGGAGCGGGAGGCGCGCGAGCGGGCTCAGGAGCAGGCCAAAGAAGCCAAGAAGGAAGCCAAAGAGGTTGAGCCGCCCCGGTAAAGCCGAGACGGCGAGGCCCGGGTTCAGGTTCTGGCGTCAGGCGCGGACCAGCGCCAGCGCCAGACCATAACCGGTCAGGCCAAACAGGGGCAGGGTGGACAGCACAAACACCACAAAGCGCCATTCGATGCGGTTGATCAGCACCTGAACCAGGCTGTGGACGATACGTAACAGCACGTAGCTCCAGGCCAGAATCAGCGGCAGCGGGCCGTTGGCCCCCAATTGAGTCAGTGCCAGCATCAGGGCGTAGAACAGCACAGGCTGCTCCAGCAGGTGGTTGTAGTTGTCCGCTTTCCAGCGCACATTCGGGGGCAGTTGGGCCATCTGCGTGCCAGCGGGGGCGTTGGGGTCCAGCTCCATCTTCATGGCGAGGATGGCGGGGATCCGGGTGGCGTACATCCAGAGCCACATCACCAGAGTCCAGGCCACCAGCGTCAGCAGGGGCAGAATGAGCGAGGCGTTGTAGTCCATATCCGTTCGTCCTTGAGCGCAAAACCCCAACATAGCCCGTTGAGGGCAGAAGAAAAAGCCGGCAATCGCCGGCTTTCTCTTTATTTCTGAATGACCTTGCGGCCCTGCACCCAGACAGTGCGGATGTTCTGGCGACGGGTCAGGCTGATCAGCTTCTCCAATCTGTCGCGGGGCGTGTCCATCCCTTCGGGCAGGTAGAGGTCGCTGTCCGGGGCATTGGCGTCCACCACCAGGGCGTCGAAGGCGTAGCCCGGAGCAAACAGGCCCACTTTGGCATCAATGGCGAGACCGCCACCGACGGTGGCCATCCAGTAAGCCTCCAGAAAGCTGACCCGGCTGCCCGCCTCACCTCGTTGCTGGGCAGGCAGGTGAGTATTGGTGCCGTCCTCCCGGGCACGGGAGTGGTTTACGGCGTCCAGACAGGTATGGAACACCGAGGGGATGGGGGCGCCCGCCAGATCGGTGCCCAGTCCCACCTGGAGGTCCCCATCCAGCACTTCGCGGGTCTTCATCGCCGCATTGGCAAAGTAGGTGTTGGAGAGCGGGCAGTGGGCGATGGCGGCGCCCGCGTCCCGAATCGCCGCCATATCGCTGTCGCTCAGGAAGATGGAGTGGGCCAGGATGGTGCGGTCGGTCAACAGCCCCATGCTCTGGTAGATCTCAACATCGCTCTGGCCATAGTGTGCCTGACTGTAATCCCGCGCCCAGTCGCTCTCGCTGCAGTGGGTCTGGACGTGACAGTGGTAGCGCTGGGCCAACTCGCCCAGCCCCTGAAGCATCGCTCGGGTGCAACTGGGCACAAAGCGGGGGGTGATCACCGGATTCACCAGTTGCTGTTCGTTCCCCGGCAGCGCTCGCACCTGCTGGATAAAGGCCTCGGTGTCGGCCAGACCCTGCTCAGTACTTTCGATGTAGTAGGGCGGGCACTGGTCCGGATCGTCCATGTTCACCTTGCCGATGTAGCCACGCTGCCCCAGTTCCAGGCAGATCTCGGCCAGCGCCACAGAGGCGGGATTGTGGACAGTGGCAAAGTAGACGGCACTGGTGGTGCCATTGGCCAGCAGAGCGTTGACCAGATGAGGGTAAACCTCTCGGGCAAAGGTCACGTCAGCAAACTTCGCTTCCAGCGGGAAGGTGTAGTCCTGCAGCCAGTCATAGAGGGGCAGGTCGAGCCCTTTTCCCGCCTGGGGCCACTGGGGAGCGTGGACATGCAGGTCCACCATGCCGGGCATCAGGTATTGGCCCTCGGCGAGTTCGGTGAGCTCGTTCGCTTCAGAGAGCGCGGCGCAGCGGGCTGCAAAGCCGGGGGCCTCAGGCGTGAGCACTTCCGTTATCTGGCCTTGGTGATCCACCAGCACCAGCGCATCGGCATGGTATTCAAATTCGCCCTTGACCGGGCAGTGGTACAGGGCGCCGCGTACGGCAAACCCGATGGAATCGATCTGTTGCATCTTGTTGTTGGTGTCCTGCAGCAATCGGGCGCGAGAGAGGCGCCGTAGGGTCGGGCGGGAGGATACCAGCGGCCCTGCCATTTGGTGATACCAGAGAGGGGAAATGTGATTCAGATAGACCCGCTCCGGAATGGCGCCGTGATGCAGCACACTTTGTCTGGCTTGTCACGGTTGGGCTGGTCAATCCAACGGCATTCAAAACGGAGTAATTTTTCGATTTGGAGCAAAATTTTCTCTGTTCTTGGAACGGTTTTACAGGGCGATAATGCCGCCATAACAGCGTTTGACCGAATGGACAGGCTGTCGCGTCGGGGAGGGTCCCGGCGCTGTGATATCCGGAAAGAGAAGATGAACAGGGATAACTTTGCTTTGATCGATAAGCCCACCTTTTTTGGTGCGCTGTTTTTGTTGCTTCTGGTGGTGATCCCACTGGCGATCTGGCCCGAACAGGGGGCCATGATTGTGGCGAGAGCCAAGGAGCTGATGACCACCAACCTGGGTGCCATCTACCTGATGATGGGTCTGGGGTCACTGTTCTTCATGATCTACATCATCTTCAGTGAGATGGGTCAGATTAAGCTGGGCGACGCCGACGAGGAGCCGGAGTTTGGCACCGCCTCCTGGGCTGCGATGCTGTTCTGTGGCGGTATTGGCGCGTCCATCCTCTATTGGGGCTGCATCGAGTGGGCCTATTACTACCAGAGCCCGCCTTTCCAACTGGAGCCGGGCAGTGAGGAAGCGATCCGTTGGGCCGCCACCTATGGCATCTTCCACTGGGGCTTTATCGCCTGGGCCATCTACCTGGTACCGGCGCTGCCCATCGCCTACTTCTTCTACGTTCGTAAACAGCCGGTTCTGAAGGTATCTGCCGCGCTGATGCCGGTGATCGGCGAGAAGCGCAGCCAGGGCTGGCTGGGTAAAGTGGTGGATGTGCTGTTTATCTTCGGCTTGCTCGGGGGCGGTGCTACCACATTGGGCCTGGCCTCTCCGCTGATCAGCGAAGGTCTGAACCAGTTGGTGGGTCTGCCGCAGAACATCATGACTCAGATTGGCGTGCTGCTGGTCTGTACCATGATCTTCGGTTACAGCGCTTATGCGGGGCTGGAGAAGGGGATCAAGATGCTCTCCAACTTCAACTTCTGGGGCGCCATCGGCCTGCTGGCTTTCGTCTTTATCGCCGGCCCTACCGTCTTTATGCTGGAGACCGGTCTGGATGCCTTTGGCCGGATGCTCTCCAACTTCTTTGTGATGGCCACCTGGGCCGAGCCTTTCGGCGGCACCGGGCCGTTCCGTGATACCCACTTCCCGCAGGACTGGACCGTGTTCTACTGGGCCTGGTGGTTGGTGTTTGCCCCCAGCATGGGCCTGTTTGTAGCGCGCATCTCCCGTGGTCGCACCATCAAGCAGATGGTCGCGGGGGCTCTGTTCTTTGGCTCCATGGGCTGCTTCCTGTTCTTTATGATTCTGGGTAACTACGGCCTGAGCCTGCAGTTGACCGGTGAACTGGATGTGGTGGCATTGCTGAATGCGGAAGGGGCGACCCGCGCCATCTTCGCCATTCTCAATACCCTGCCGATGCCGACCCTGGTGGTGGCGGTATTTACGCTGCTGGCGCTGGTGTTTACCGCGACCACCTTCGACTCCATCTCCTACATCCTGGCGTCGGTGGTGCAGAACAACGTGACCGATGAGCCGATGCGCTGGAACCGTCTGTTCTGGGCCTTTGCGCTCTCCTTTATGCCCACCGTACTGATGGTGCTGGGGGGACTGGCCACGCTGCAGACCGCCGCGATTGTGGCGGGCGCGCCGCTGCTGGTCATCGCCTTTATGCTGGGCCTGTCCGGCCTGCGTGCCGCACAACTCGACCTGAAGCATCAGGAGGATTACGAGGATCCGGTGATCACCATTGGTGACCTGCCGGAAGTGGACCCCTGGTCCGAAGAGGGCAAGGCGCTGGGCATCTTTGAAGGCCTGAAGCAAACCGCCATCGAAGCGGCTCAGGAGGAGCGGGATGCCCGGGAGGCGATTCTGACGCTGAAGGCAGAGATGCGGATGGCCAATGAGCGAGACCCGCGCTGCAAACGCACGCTGAAAGCGGAGCTGGCTCGTTTGCAATCTCGTCTGGCGACGGCGACCGCACAGAAGCTGGAGGCCACCGAAGCCGCCCAGAGCGCGCGTGCCGAATTCAACGCCATCGTGCTGGCCAAGCGCGAAGCGGAAGAGGCGGCCCTGAACGAGGCCCAACCGGCCCCGGCACAGTAAGCCATACCACAAAATGAGGCGACCTTCGGGTCGCCTTTTTTATGGCCACATTCCCCCTGTTGTGGGTCGACGTGGGTCCCGCTCGCTACTCCGTAAGCCACAGGCAAGTTCCGGCTCTCGTAGCGTGGGCTTATAGCCCACGGGGATTTCCCACAAAGGGTTCAAACCGATGACAGCCCCTGACAGCTTCTCACTGGTTCTGTCTGCACAATCTCGATTTTCACCTAAATTTCAGCCTTTTACCCTGTGGCGTTCTGTCCCAATGGGATGCGACAGCCTGTCTTTTGTGGGTCAAAGTGTCCTTTTGGCTTGTTAGTTTTGCTCCTTGTGGTCATTTTGGCCGATTTGACAGTGACCACGAACCGGATTTTCATTGTTGCCTCTTGTTCCCTTCCAGCCCTGTAACCAGAATGCCTGCGGTTGTATTTACAGTGTGTTGTCCATTTGGTTTACCGACGGCACACATTTTGCCTTATAGAGGCCGCTCGACATCGAATCGAGCGAACTGTCTGGGTTATTTGAGATAACAGGGAGCAAAGATGATCAAGTTCAAACACCTGGCTGCTACGTTGCTGCTGGCTTGTGCGCTGCCGACGGCCGCTCTGGCTCACGAAGGCAACCATGTGGTGAAGTTGGCGACCACCACCAGCACCGATAACTCCGGCCTGCTGGCCTACCTGCTGCCGACCTTCGAAAAGGAGACCGGCTATGAGGTGCAGGTGATCGCCACCGGAACCGGCAAGGCGCTCCGTCATGGCCGCAATGGTGATGTGGATGTGGTGATGACCCACGCGCCGGGTGCGGAAGCCCAGTTTGTGGAAGACGGTTTTGGTCGTGAACCGCGTCAGCTGATGGCCAACGACTTTGTGGTTCTGGGCCCGAAAGATGACCCGGCAGGCATCCGCAACGCGGCAAACGTCGTGGACGCGTTCGCCAAGATCGCCGCCACCAAAACTCCCTTTGTCTCCCGTGGTGACGAGTCCGGCACCCATATGAAGGAGCTGGCCATCTGGAAACAGGCGGGTGTGGCCACCGACTTTACCGGCTATGCGGCCATTGGCCAGGGCATGGGCCCGGCGATGCTGACCGCCAGTGAGATGGGCGCCTATGTGCTGGCGGATCGCGGCACCTACCTGGCCTTTATGGACAAGCTGGATCTGGACGTGGTGTACGAAGGGGACAAAGCTCTGCTTAACCCCTACCAGGTGATTCTGATCAGCGAGCAGAAGTACCCGGACCTGAACCACGAAGGCGCGCAGGCGTTCAGCGACTGGTTGGTAAGCGATGAGGGTCAGACCCTGATCAACAGCTTCCGCATCAACGGTATGCCGCTGTTTAAAGCCACTTACCAGAAGTAAGCCGATCCCCCGATTTACCCCTGTGAAATGGTCAGCCGGTGGCTGGCCATTTTTTTGTCCCCTTGCCGCCAACCGGCGGGGAACAGTCAAAAAGGATGATTTGATGAACGTCGTAACGCGCCTGATCCTGCCCATGATTCTTACCGGCACCGCTCTGTCTGCCCCGGCTCTGGCTGAGGCGCCTATTAATCTCTATGCCGCAGGCAGCCTGAAGTCGGCTCTTGGTGAGGTGGCCGCGCAGTATCAAAGCCAATCCGGAGCCGCCGTGGCCACCCGGTTCGGCCCCAGTGGTCTGCTGCGCAAGGAGATTGAAACCGCTGGCCATGCGGACCTGTTTGCCTCCGCCAACCTGGCGCACCCCGATAAGCTGGCTGCCGCTGGCTGGGGGGACTCTGTGGTGCTGTTTGCGCGCAATCAGTTGTGCGCCATCGCTCAGCCAGCACTTAAGGTGGATTCCGACTCCCTGTTGGCGGTGATGCTGGACCCGGAGGTGCGGGTGGGTACTTCCACGCCGAAAGCGGACCCCAGCGGCGATTACGCCTTTGAGTTGTTCCGTAAGGCGGACACGCTTCAGAGTGGGGCATACCAGACCCTTTCAAGCAAAGCGCTGCAACTGACCGGCGGCCCGGACAGCGAACCGGCGCCCAAGGGCAAGAACCAGTATGGCTGGGTGATGAGCGAGCAGCGGGCTGATCTCTTTATCACCTACTGCACCAATGCGGTATTGGCTCAGAAGCAGGAACCTCAGCTTCAGATCATTAAGGTGCCTGCCCCTCTGGCCGTGGGTGCCAGCTATGGTTTGATTGTGAAGGAGGGGGCGCAGAGCGATGCCTGGGGCCTGGCGATGTTTATGCTCTCTGAACCGGGACAATCCATTCTGAACCGTTACGGCTTTGAGTCCCCCACACTGCGCTGATAAGCACCCACTCAACCTGGCGTGAGCCAACAATGAAAAACGGAGCCGATTGGCTCCGTTTTTTGTCCGTTACAGGATGGGCGCTTCACCCAGGGCATCCGGAGTGCCGATCTCCGGCTCGTGGGTTTCGTGGAAATCCTCGAGTTGGTCGGCCACATCATCCACCGCACGCTTGTAATAAGCGAGGTGGAACAGGGCTTCACCCTCATGCACCAGCGGCAGGTTGGTGCGACCAATCACAATGCTGTCGCGCGGGGCGATCACTGGCTCTTCCGAATCCCCCAAGGGGTCGGCAATCATCCCCAGTACCGCGCCTTTCTCCGCCTTGGCGCCCATCGGCAGCATGGCGCGGAAGATGCCGGAAACCGGTGCGCGAACCCAGGAGCTGGTGTGAGAGACCATCGCTACCTTGGGCTCACTCTCCTTGCGACGGGAAGGGGGCAGCATCCCCAGATGACGCATCACGTTCAGCACCCCTTTAACGCCAGCACGGATGCAGATCTCATCGAAGCGCAGCGCCTCTCCGGCTTCGTACAGCAGGATAGGCGTGCCATTCTCGCCAGCCACCGCGCGCAAAGAGCCGTCGCGGATCTCGGAGTGCATTACCACCGGCACGCCAAAGGCGTGGGCCATCGCCTCGGTTTCCGGCTGACTGAGATCAGCCCGGATCTGGGGCAGGTTGTCGCGGTGACGAGCACCGGTGTGCAGGTCGATACCGTGGGTGCACTTGTTCACCACCTCATTGAGGAAGGTGTGAGCAATCCGGCCTGCGAGTGTGCCACGCTCGCTGCCGGGGAAGCTGCGGTTCAGGTCGCGACCGTCCGGCAGGTAGCGGGACTGGGCCAGGAAGCCGTGCACATTCACAATCGGCGCCAGCACCAGCGTGCCTTTCAGTCGCTTGAGGGACTTGAGCTTCTGGAGGCGACGGATCACCTCCACACCGTTCAGCTCGTCGCCGTGAATGGCGGCACTGACAAACAGGCAGGGGCCCGGGCTGTGTCCATTAAGCACGCGCACAGACAGTTGCAAATGATGTTGCGTCACCAATCCCGCCAGGGGGATATCGACGGTACGCTGTTGACCCGGCAGGATGGTGACCCCGCCAAATTCAATGGGCCGGTTTTTCATCGTGTGGTACTACCTTAATGCCATTACCCTTTATTGCTGCGCTTGGAGGCGCTTTCGGGTTTGGCGTTTGCCTCGATGTATTCGATGATCTTCCCGGCAACATCCTTGCCGGTTGAGGTCTCGATCCCTTCGAGGCCCGGAGAGGAGTTGACCTCCATCACCAATGGGCCCCGTTCAGAGCGGAGTATATCCACGCCGGAAACCCGAAGTCCCATGGTTTGTGCTGCGGCAATGGCGGTTTTTCGCTCAGTCGGTGTCAGTCGGGTCAGCGAGGCACTGCCACCGCGATGCAGGTTGGAGCGAAAATCCCCTTTCTGAGCGGTACGCTCCATGGCGGCAACCACCTTATTGCCAATCACAAAGCAGCGCACATCACTGCCTCCGGCCTCCTTGATGAACTCCTGCACCAGGAAATCCGCTCCCAGTTCACGGAAGGCGTCGATCACACTCTCAGCGGCCTTAAAGGTTTCCGCCAGCACCACGCCGCGGCCCTGGGTGCCCTGCAACAGCTTCACCACCAGAGGCGCGCCGCCAACCATCTGAATCAGGTCTTTGGTGTTGTCCACATGGTGGGCAAAGCCGGTATTGGGCATGCCGATCCCCTTGCGGGAGAGCAACTGGAGAGAGCGCAGTTTGTCGCGTGAGCGTCCCAGCGGAATCGATTCGGTCAGGCAGTAGACGCCCATCATCTCGAATTGACGGATCACCGCCGTGCCATAGTTAGTGATGGAACTGCCAATGCGGGGAATCACCGCGTCGAATCCCTCCAGCTTTTCACCCTTGTACCAGATGGCGGGTTTGGTGGTGGCGATGTCCATATAGCAATTGAGGGTGTCGATGACATGCATCTCATGACCGCGCTTTTCACCCGCTTCCACCAGGCGGCGGGTTGAGTAGAGTCTTTCACCTCGGGAGAGAATGGCAATTTTCATTACACAAACCTTAATAAGCAAAAAAATGGCGACTTGGCAGCGTTAGCCAGAGCGCGCACTATTCTTCAAAAGAGTTTCGATCTTGTTGATCGCACTGCGTGGTATCAGCCACAAGCTGAGGCTCGAGCAGGTAATCCTGATCGACATCCACGACAAATCGCCCTTCCATGGCATTACGGCCCAGCAGCATGCGGAATCGCATGGTGTCCCGGTTGGTCAGGGTGATCTGGGCAGTGAATTCTTGGGGGCCGGCAAGGATTCGGGTCTCAATGACATACCGTAACTGGGTGTAGCCCCCCGAGTTGGTTACTTCGCGTTGGTCCACTACCGGGGCTTCACACTCGATCTCGGTATCGTTGTCATCCTGGTTGGGGTGAAGGGCGAAGCGCACCCAGGGTTGGCCGTCACGTTCAAAAGGTTCGACTCGAAAGGCATGCAGAGCACAGGTTTTGGCGCCAGTATCCACCTTGGCTTTGATATTGGGAAGTCCCAGATCGGGAAGATGCACCCACTCTCGCCACCCTATGGTGGTTTTTTCAGCCGTCATGAAAACCCCCTCTTTTACAATTCGCTGATTAACTGCACTATTGCAGTTCGAGCGAAGAATGCAATTGTAGTTGACCGTCTTTAAGGAGACCTCCGTGGGAGCTCAAAGCGTTTACCGCGAACAGGATGATGATGCGCACCGCGCCCTGGCCAGTTATTGGGTAGAAGCCCTTAACCAACTGGAGGGTGAGGAACAGATTCAGGGTTTCCTGGAAGCGGCGGAGCAACTGGAAGGCTCTGAGCTGGGTTTGCTGCTGGAGACGCTCCCGGTTGGTGAACGTCGCGCCCTGTGGCCCCATGTGCCGGAGGAAGATCGGGTCGATGCGCTGGTGGCGATGCGCGTTGAGGCTCGAGGCACTCTGTTGTCGGCACTTGAGCCGGAGCAGATGGACCAGCTGCTGGGCGATCTGGACGCGGAAAGTCTGATCGAACTGACGGACAACTTCTCCGACGAGATGGTAGACCGGGCCCTGGCCCGGATGGACAGCCAGCAACGCACCTGGTACCGCGAGTCCCAGGAGTATGACGAGGAGCAGATTGGTCGCTACGTGGATCACGATGTGGTGGTATTGCCCCCCAATGCCCGGGTGGCCGCCGCACTGCGGATGTTGCGTCGATACCAATTGGCCTTTACCGACCGCGCCTATGTAGTGAACCGTAAGGGGATCCTGCAGGGCGAGGTGACACTGTTTGCCCTGTTGCAGGCGGACCCGGACACGCCGGTTCGACACTGCCTTGATGAAGATATCACTCCGATCCCCGCCGATACCCCGGTGCTGGAGGCGGCGGATCGTATGGAGCACGCCGACCTGCCGATGCTGCCGGTCACCGACGAAGGGGGTCGCCTGCTCGGGCGGATGACAGTACGACTGGGCATGGAGATCGTTCGGGAGCATTACGAAGGGCAATTGATGGCCTCCGCCGGTTTGGACGAAGAGGCTGACCTTTTCCTGCCGGTATGGCGCAGCGCCAAACGTCGTGCCCTCTGGCTGGGCATCAACCTGCTGACCGCTTTGCTGGCAGCGTGGACCATCGGCCTGTTCGAGGGCACCCTGAGTCAGGTGGTGGCATTGGCGGTGCTGATGCCCATTGTGGCCTCTATGGGGGGGATTGCCGGCAGTCAGACGCTGACGCTGATCATCCGTGGTCTGGCGCTGGGGCAGGTGACACCGGGCAACGCCCTGGCCCTGTGTCAAAAAGAGATTGGGGTAGCGGTGCTGAATGGCATCGTCTGGGCGGCGGTGATTGGCGCTGTCACCGTGGCTTGGTTTGGCAGCATCCCCCTGGGCGGAGTGATTGCCGCCGCCATCGTCGTCAATATTCTGGTGGCGGCCCTGTCCGGCGTGGCAATTCCAATGATTCTGGACAAGCTGGAGATCGACCCCGCGCTCTCTGGCTCAGTGATCCTGACCACGGTGACCGATGTGGTGGGTTTCTTCACCTTCCTGGGACTGGGCACCCTGTTCCTGTTGGGTTGATCCCGACGCCAACGCCAAACCTTCTTGAGTTATCAAGGATTTTAATGGGGGCGTCGCCAGCGGACTCCGGTAAGCTGGGACTCCCTGTTTCTCCATCCAGCCAAACCCATGTGGATTGCCTTTACCCTGCTGGCGGCCTTTATGCAGGCCTGGCGCAACGCCTTTCAAAGCCAGCTCTCCGCTACCGTTAACGTGGCCGGGGTCACCCTGGCCCGGTTTCTCTGGGCGGGTCCCCTGGCGGCGCTTTACCTGTTTGCCCTGTATCAGTGGCAGCCTCAGTCAATGCCGGAACTCAACCGGGCTTTTGTCGGCTACGTGGTGGGTGCGGCACTGATGCAGATCCTCGCCACCGGTCTGATGGTGAAGCTGTTCCAACTGAAGAATTTCGCCGTAGGCGCCGGGCTGGCCAAGAGTGAAGCCTTGGTGGCGGCCATACTGGGCACGCTGATGTTTGGCACCCACCTGAGTCCGCTGGGCTGGCTCGGTGTGGCGATAGGCGCGGTCGCCGTGATGCTGCTGTCCAGTCACGGCCATTGGCGGCAGATCTCCCCCTCCACCGTGCTGCTGGGACTGGCCTGCGGCAGTGCGTTTGCCCTCACGTCACTCTGGGTTCGGGAAGCGAGCCTGAATCTGAGCCTGCCGTTTCCCCATCGCGCCGCCTGGGTGCTGTTTCTGGTGATCAGCCTGCAAACCCTGGTGCTGCTGACCTACCTGGGTTGGCGCGACCGAGCCACCCTGATGGCACTGTGGCGCCGCCCCAAATTAGTGGGATTGATCAGCGTAACCAGCTGTCTTGGCTCCATTGGCTGGTTCAGCGCCATGTCCCTGCAGGCCGTGCCCTACGTCAAAACCCTGGGGCAGGTGGAGGTGTTCTTCACCCTGATGGTGTCCGCATTCTGGCTGAAGCAGCGGGTCAGGGTGAGAGAGTTTCTCGGACTGTTTCTGATTGCCGTGGCGGCGATCATCGTGATCTGGTTTTAGCCTCGTTATGCATTGCAAAACTGGCTGGGGCTCGTCTATACCCAGCCTTCACACTTCAATGAGCACAGGATAGGGAAAGATGAACCTGATCGATGTCGTGCACTACCGCTACTCCACCAAAGAGTTTGATGCGGACAAGCGCATCCCCGCTGAACAGTTTGAGCAGATCAAAGCGCTGCTGCGGTTCAGTCCCTCCAGCGTCAACTCTCAGCCCTGGCACTTTGTGATCGCCAGTACCCCGGAGGGGCGCAAGCGCTTGAGCATAGGAACGCAGGGGCTTTACCGTTTTAACGAAGCCAAGGTGCTGGACAGCTCCCATGTGATCCTGTTCTGTGCCAAAACCGCCATCGATGAGGCCTACCTGCTTCACCTGTTGGCTCAAGAGGAGCGGGATGGGCGCTTTGCCGAACCCCAGTTCAAGGACGCGGTGCATCAGGGGCGCAGCCTCTTCGTTAATATGCACCGCTACGACCTTAAGGATGCCCAGCACTGGATGGAGAAGCAGGTCTACCTGAATATGGGCACCATCCTGCTGGGAGCCGGGGCACTGGGCATCGATGCGGTTCCCCTTGAGGGGATTGATCCCAAGGCGCTTAACCAGGAACTGGGGCTGATTGAACAGGGCTACACCGCCGTGGCCATGGTGGCATTGGGCTACCGCAAAGAGAGCGACTTTAACGCCGCCCTGCCCAAATCCCGGTTAACGCCTGAGGAGCTCTTCACAGAGCTGGAGTAGGGGGCTTGGCAGGGCGGTCTCAGTCGGTATGCTGAAAGCACCCACTGAGTTGTCTGAGGTTGCCTATGTCCCTGACCCTCCGATCTGCCCGCCGCGAAGATGCCGATGCCGTATTGGAACTGCGTCGTAGCGCCATCCTGTCAGGCTGTGCCGGGCACTACGACAGTGATGATCTGGCTATCTGGACCGAGGGGGGCGCCAGCGAGGCGTTTCTGGCCGACCTTGAGCGGGAGTTCTTTCTGGTGGAAGCCGAAGGGCTGCTGGTGGGCAGCGGCATGATCAATCTGGACAATGGCCGGGTGGATGCCATCTTTACTCACCCCGACTGGACCGGGATGGGGGTGGCTTCAACCCTGATGGCCCTGCTGGAATCCCTGGCCCGGGCCCAGCGCCTGACCCGGTTAAGCCTGGATGCCACCCTGAACGCGGCCCCCTTTTACCGTCACTGCGGGTTTGAGGGGGAGACCGTCGCTGAGTATCAATCACCCAAAGGGATCACGCTGGCCTGCATCCCGATGGAGAAGGTGCTGGACTGAGCCGGCTTCACAGCAAACCGGCTCATCGACGCATCAAAAAATATACCGCGCAAAGCGCGCGCTGGCTCACCAATGACACCGGGCCGATTTGGCACAATCGCGGTTCCGACCGCTCTTGGTGTCTTTCAACGTGCTGAACCTCTCCAATCCCGCCCGGGGCAACCTGCTGGCGGCGCTCTCTTTTGTGCTGTGGGGCATCCTTCCCCTCTATTATCAGCTGCTGCCCGGCGCTGAGATTTTTGAGCTGCTGGCGTTTCGGGTGATCTGGTCGGTCCCCGTGATGGTGTTGGCCATGGTACTGCTGGGCCGGGCGTTACCGGACTGGAAAACCCTGTGGGCCGACAAACGCTCCGTTCTGCTGAGCTTTGTCGCCGGACTGGTGATGTGCATCTCCTGGGCCAGCTTTACCTGGGCGTTGACCCATGGCCAGGTGCTGGCGGCCAGCCTGGGCTTCTTTATCAACCCACTGTTTGCCATTGCGCTGGGTGTTCTGTTTCTGCATGAGAAACTCAGTCGGGCTCAGGGCGCGGCGGTGGTGCTGGCGGCGCTTGGCATCATTTGGCAGGTATGGCACTACGGCGAACTGCCCTGGGTTTCCCTGGCGATGGGCAGCTTCTTTGCCCTCTATGGCCTGATTAAGAAGTTTATCCGCTTCGACTCCTTTACCACGGTGACGCTGGAAGCGGCACTGCTGGCGCCGTTTGCGCTGATCTACCTGGGCTACCTTGTCTTTACCGGCCAGAGCGCGGCTGGTGCCGGTGGCCTGGAAACGGTGCTGCTCTATATCGGCTCTGCGCCGGTAACGCTGGCGCCGCTTATCCTGTTCAGCCTGGCGCTGCGCTACACCAGTCTCACCATGGTGGGCCTGATGCAGTACATCGAACCCACGCTGCAGTTCCTGCTGGCGGTGCTGCTGTTTGGTGAAGTGTTTGATGAAGTGAAAGCGGTCAGCTTCGGCTTTATCTGGGCGGGCCTGCTGCTCTGCAGTCTGGAAGCGCTGCCTGCGCTGCGACGCCATCTGCGTCGGGCCTAAGCGCCTTCCAATCTCGCATACCGCGCCGCAGAGACCGTCGTCCCTGCGGCGTTTTTTTGGAGGGGCCGCTAGCGATTTCGCTATGAACCCATTGGGCATTAATGTTGAAAAGGCGTTCGAATGGCGTTGCTCAAAGTTAGGGGGGTATTCCACTTTTTCTGGTAACGGTCGCTCAGGTCACACTTTGGTAACAGGGTTCAAAAATGGCCACTTTTGAGAAAAGAATGGCCTGCTTCGCGCTGAGTGAGTTCATTAGTCTTCCTTTTGTCATTGCCGGGTAGTGCTGGCCCAAGCGACCCGACGATGCACGGTGTCACGAATAAAAAAGGAAATGATGATGAAGCCCAGAATGTTTGGCGCACCCCATAAAGCCCTGAGTGCAGCGATATTGCTCAGTTTGCTGGCCGCCTGCGGCAGCGATAATAACGACGCACCTGTTCCCACAAACACCCCCCCTGTTGCCAATCCGGTTGAAGCCGGTGCCACCATGGGCAGCAATACGCTGATCGATGCCCTGGCAAACGATACCGATGCGGATGGCGATGCCCTTACCTTGGAGTCCGTTACCCTTTCTGAAGGGCCGGGCACCGCCTCGATTCATAACAATCAGATCCTTTTCAAGCCCGAGGAAGTGGGCGTCACGATTCTTGAATATCGGATCTCAGACGGTAATGGCGGAGAAGCCTCCTCCACGGTGACCATCAGTGTCTCTGCTCAGGTTCTCAGCTATGTGGGTTCCGAGGCCTGCCTCTCCTGTCATACCGACAAGGAAAGCTACCTGGAGACCGGCCACAACTTCAAATTGACCAAGGTTGAGGGGGAGGAGCCGCAATACCCCTTCACTTCCATCGGTGGTTCAGTGGACTTCCTTGAGGTGGACAACACCCTGGGTAATCCCAATGGCTGGCAGGACATCAGCTACGTCATTGGCGGCTACAAGAGCAGCGCCATGTTTATTGACCAGAACGGTTACATCATGGCGGGCAGCAAGGCCGGAACCGGGCTGGCTCCCAAAGGGGAGAACGTCAATGCCAATATGATCTGGCCCTATCATGCCGGCGATACCCCGGACAGCCACGGCTTCGACTATTGCGGCCGCTGCCACACAACCGGTTGGCGGGATACCACCACGGCGATGCACGATGAGCGCAACCCTGACCGCCAGGACGACATGCCGGGTATGGGCGGCACTTTCGCCATGACCGGCATCCAATGTGAAGCGTGCCACGGTGCTGGTTCGGCACACATCCAGCGTCCGACCACAGACAACATCGTGAAGAATGCCGAGGCTCGCACCACGGAAGACTACCTGGCAGACGATATGGGCTTCGGCAAAGCGATTGCCTGTAGCGAATGCCACACCGTTGATGATGCGCTCAAGCGTTATCCCGAATACGTTTCTCCAAAAAACGACATCTTCGGTGGCGACTCTCAAGGCGGACGTATGGCGCTGAAAGAGGGTCGTCGCGATGGCCGTGGCGGTCGACATGCGGCGGATACCCTGATCGGTACTGACCCCGATACGGGAGAGGCATTGGGGGTGAAGAAGAACTTTGCCTGCTCGACCTGTCACAACCCCCATAAGTCAGAGCACTACCAGGACCAGCCCGGCCACGAAGGCGCGATGGTGCGCCAGTGCACCGACTGCCACAGCATGGAGTTTGCCGATGCCAGCGGCGGTGGTATGGCAGCCATGGCCCATGATCAGGCTCAGTGCATCGACTGCCATATGCCGGGTTCCTCACATATGTTTGGAATCGACATTTCCACGGCATCGGATGATGCAAGCCACTACTCGGCGGACGGTCTGTACAACAAGCCCTGGTTACGCGCTTACGACAGCTGCCAGGGGTGTCACCAGGAGGATTACGATGCTCGTGCCGCCCGAATGGTAACAATCCACCAATAATCTGAGAAAGCAGCCAGCGGCATTGTGTCGCTGGCTGCTCTCGCGCTGTTGACACTGGCAATGGGAAACGACTTAATGTGCCGGGCACTTCAGCAGGAGGTTATGTGGAGAGCTGCGATCCGATCCCTGAAATCCAATACCGTGCTCCCACGGTGAAAGAATCAAGTATCGAAGTACTGGATCTGGCGTTGTTCCGGTCGCGACTTGAGAAGTACCGGTTCGACCCCTACCAACCCCATAAAGTGACCTACTTCTGCTTTCTCTATATCACCGAGGGAGAAGGGGAGCACTGGATCGATTCACAACGCTATCCCTATTCCTCCGGCAGCATCATCTTTATCCATCCCAACCAGGTACATGCTTTCGACCCGGGGGACCGGCCAAAGGGCAAGATGATCAACATCACGCCGGAATTTTTCTCATCCAGCACCGTCAATACCCGCACCTCCTACTTTGCGCTGCTGCACCAGAGTCTCTCTGTCTCCCCGGTTTTGCCTCTTCCTGATGAACTGAATGAGAGCTGTCGGGTGTTGTTGAGTGAGGTGAAAAAAGCACAAAGAGAAGAGGGCAATGATGATGTATTGGCACAACTCTTGTTCTTTGCTTTGGTGCTTAAGTTAGCTCGTCGATGTGGCAGCCACAATCATGGTTTGAGTAAGCGTCAGATGGCGCGCTTCGAGCAGTTTCTGACTCTGGTGGAAACGCACTACTGCACCACTAGAGAGGTGAGCCAGTACGCTCAATGGATGCACACCAACTACAAATCCCTCAATCAACTGTGCAAACGCTGCAGTGGCAAGACGGCCAAACAGTTGATCGATTTCAGGATAGTTGAGGAGACAAAACGCAAGCTGCTGATCGAGGGCCTCTCGGTTCAACAGGCCGCGTTTGAACTGGGCTTTGATGACACCAACTACTTCAATAAGTACTTCAAGCGACTGACCGACCTCACCCCGTCTGCTTTTAAGCGCCAGTGTGAGGGGTAGTCAGGCGCGTGGCCCCGGTGATTGCTGGGAGTTTCAGAGCTGGGGCTTTAATGGCCAGAGCATGGTGCCAACGCGGGAGGCCAACAATGGCCCCTGCCGGGGCATTGCTGGCGGTATCGACCCGATGCCCACCTTTGTTCGCGACGTGATTATGCCTTCCGCCGACTAATAGGGGCGAGGGTGGACCAGAGTGGCTGAATCTCCTTGACGGGAAGCAGCCACCGCCAGGCCCACTCTGCCATTCACCATAACTCCCCTCCAGCCTTGCATACCGCCCCATATGGGCGTACTCTGCGGCGTTTTTTCACGCTCCATTTTTCCCGGACGGTACAACGCTGTGATCTCCACCGCCAACATCACCATGCAATTTCAAAAAAGAGACAACGGAATGTCTTGGTTGACGGTGTTGCGGCGAAGGAGGGGAGGGCGTGTCATTGATGCCAGATTTCTAAGCGGGAATCCGAGTGGGTGCTTTTAGGTCGGTTCTACTGGTGCTGGACATGAGATATGTTAAAAAAGAGGCGTTTAAATATCTCGGGTGTAAATTCACATCAGATTTTAAGCTAAAGACATCATCTACTGTGAGATCTTAACACAACCTAGCTCATCATTTATTCTATGAAAAATTTTATCATTGGAATAAAACTCATCAAAATTGAACGACGTATTAAACCTATTCCCCAATATACTTTCATGATATTCATTGATTGAATAGCTGTCTATATCCCTAGTTGTCAAATTCATAACCAAAATCTCTAGAGAGTTATCATAGTGAGTAAACACAACCCTATCTTCGCCACATTCATAAGTATTAGATTTAACTCTAAGAAAAATCGCTACTTCGCTCTCAACGTGAAGGTCAATTACATGTGCCTTAACGACTAAGTCTCCCGTTATCTCATCTACAATATACTGATGATCTGTGTTAGCCCCTTTCATAACTACACCAGTATTCCTCAGTTTAAAATTGCTCAAATTACCAACGTAAATTGATATTGTCATGATGACCACTAGCAGCGCAATGAACTTAGTCAAGGCTAATCTCCATAAATGGGGTTAGTTATGTTAGTGTTCCCTCGAAAATTAATCCCACCTTACCCTGGACACCCACCTTACCCCACCCGGTGGGCGGATTTCATCCTTAGCCACCCATCCGCATGCTTTGCCCTGTGCCGTGCGTTGCGACAGCCTGACAATGCTGCTAACTGGACACCCACCTTACCCCACCCGGTCAGCGGATTTCATCTTTAGCCACACATCCGCACGCCTTGGTTTGCGCCGTGCGTTGCGACAGCCTAACGGACACCTCTGTTAAACCGCCCCCATCCTTGCATACCGCCCCATATGGGCGTACTCTGCGGCGTTTTTTCACACTCCATTTTTCCCGGACGGTACAACGCTGTGATCTCCACCGCAACATCACCATGCAGTTTCAAAAAAGAGACATGGAGATGTACTGGGGGAGGTGCTTTTGAAAGTGAAAAGTCATTCGTGCCTCTCAGTGTAGGGGCACTCATTGCGCAAAAACTTCGACGCACATAGCGGCTGACGATTCGGTATTATCTGGTGTCCTGCAAGCTGAGTTGATTACGGGAGAGGTGGGGTATAGGACACTCCTAGGTTGAAGTTGAATTCTGTCCATCAACCTATTTGCGTCCTAACCTTCGATGGCATAACTTCGAGTTGAGTTAGCTTGAAATATGATGCCCCATTAGTGTCTTAGTTTTCCTCACCAGACCCTATTGCTGGGAGGGAGCAGATAGAACTCATATGTTTCATTTTTTTTACTATTTCTTCTGCGTCATTCACATTGCACATTACAAAGCTATTTACATCGAATATGAATTTGAAGTTAAAATTCTCAATTAGATATTTATAGGGGTTGACAATTCTTATGTCGGAGGTTTTACCTCTGCTAATAACCTTTAGGCTATGCGGGTCGTACTTTATCCTTTGTACTTCCTTCCCAACTTTATCAAAAAATATAACCATCCCGCCTTTAATTTCATACTTTCCGACGCTGTTTATGTACTTAGCCAATTTTATGGATGGAAGTACAAACATAAAATAAAATATGAGCAAGGGGAGCGCCCCGAAAAAAATGAATGTTTTTGCGTCCCCTAGAATAATTGACGTAAAAAACATGAATGATATCCCAATGCTCCAGAAAAACATTGCAAAACCATCTTCTTTAAGAATGTAAATCTTGGAAGTTAGCTTTTCGCACCTAACTACAAGTGAATCCAAACACTTAGAATTTTCCACCGCTCCACTCCCAAGTATAACCGAACCCTACTAACTGGACACCCACCTTACCCCACCCGGTCAGCGGATTTCATCTTTAGCCACACATCGGCACGCCTTGCCTGTGCTGTACGTTGCGACAGCCCGACGGACACCCCTGTTAAACTGCCCCCATCCTTGCATAGCGCCCCATATGGGCGTACTCTGCGGCGTTTTTTCACGCTCCATTTTTCCCGGACGGTACAACGCTGTGATCTCCACCGCCAACATCACCATGCAGTTTCAAAAAAGAGACATGGAGATGCATTGGTTTGAGTTGTTGCAGCGAAGGGGGGAGGGGATCTAGCCCTTATGGAAATGGATCGAATATTACCTTGATAAAGGGTGACTCTTTGTGGATCAGTATTTGTCCCATAGGAAGCAGTACCAAGCCGATTCCGTTGATGCCAGCACCACTACCTAGCGGCACTGGCGAGTGCCGACCAGCCTGCTGGAACAGGCTGGTCGGTTCTACTGGTGCTGGACAATATCATCAATCTGAACTGCATCCTAGCGTGGTGACTAAATCAGAGTTGATGTGATAACTAATCATCCTCTTAGGTTCATAAAGCAGTTCCATTTCACCAAAAATATCCGTTACATGACCAAATCGAGCAACTAGAACAGCATAAGCGTTCATACAAGGCTTATACTGCTCTACTTCGTTCCGATGTAAAAGCACGAGTTTTTTATGAGCACGAAAATCGACTAGGGCTGCATCCTTTGTTGGATACACATAAGTCTTTCCATCTTGGAACAGGAAGTAGCCCTCAATAGCTATCACTTTATCCATGTACCTCTCTGGAAAGTTATGAAGCTCAATAACTGAAACCTCATCAAAAACCTCTTCTGACAAGCAAGAGAATGTGAACAGAATTGAGCAGAAAAAAGTAATCAGCTTTACCATGAACCCATCCTTGTAACTGTGTAATCACCACCAGAAGGCGTTATTTTATATATTGAACTGGTGCTAACTGGACACCCACCTTACCCCACCCGGTCGGTGGATTTCATCCTTAGCCACACATCCGTATGCCCCGGCCTGTCCCGCACGCTGGACACCTCTGTCAAACCGCCTCCATCCTTGCATACCGCCCCATATGGGCGTACTCTGCGGCGTTTTTTCACACTCCATTTTTACCGGACGGTACAACGCTGTGATCTCCACCGCCAACATCACCATGCAGTTCGGCGCTAAGCCGCTGTTTGAAAACATCTCTGTCAAGTTTGGCGGGGGCAACCGCTATGGCCTTATCGGTGCCAACGGTTGTGGTAAGTCCACCTTTATGAAGATCCTCTCCGGTGAGCTGGAGCCGTCTGCGGGTAACGTGTCGAAAGATCCGAACGAGCGCATGGCCAAGCTGGGCCAGGACCAGTGGGCGTTCGAGGAATACACCGTTATCGACACCGTGATCATGGGCCACAAAGAGTTGTGGGAAGTGAAAGCGGAGCGTGACCGCATCTACAGCCTGCCGGAGATGTCCGAAGAGGAAGGGATGCAGGTGGCGGACCTGGAGGTGCAGTTTGCCGAGATGGATGGCTACAGTGCCGAAGCCCGCGCGGGCGAGCTGCTGCTGGGCCTGGGCATTCCGGAAGATCTGCACTTCGGTCTGATGAGCGCGGTAGCGCCGGGTTTGAAGGTACGGGTTCTGCTGGCCCAGGTACTGTTTGCTGATCCGGACATCATGCTGCTCGACGAACCCACCAACAACCTCGATATCCACACCATTCACTGGCTGGAAGAGGTGCTGCAGGCGCGTCAGTGCACCATGATCATCATCTCGCACGACCGTCACTTCCTGAACTCCGTGTGCACCCACATGGCGGACATCGATTACGGTGACCTGCGTTTGTACCACGGCAACTATGACGAATATATGTTTGCCGCTGAGCAGGCTCGCGAGCGTCTGCTGTCTGATAACGCCAAGAAGAAAGCGCAGATTGCTGAACTGCAGAACTTCGTCAGCCGCTTCTCTGCTAACGCGTCCAAGGCCCGTCAGGCCACCAGCCGTCAGAAGCAGATCGATAAGATCCAGCTGGAAGAGGTGAAGGCCTCCAGCCGTCAGTCTCCCTTTATCCGCTTTGAGCAGGAGAAGAAGCTGTTCCGTCAGGCACTGGAAGTCACCGGTCTGTCCCAGGGCTACGACAGCGGTCTGCTGTTTGAAGGCTTGGATCTGAAAGTGGATGTGGGCGAGCGCATCGCCATCATCGGCGAGAACGGCGTGGGTAAATCCACCCTGCTGAACACTCTGGTGGGATCAATGGCGCCGAAGGCGGGTGAGATCAAATGGTCCGAGAACGCCAATATCGGTTACTACGCTCAGGACCATGCCCACGAGTTTGAGCAGGAGATCAACCTGTTTGACTGGATGGCACAGTGGAGCAGCGACGGCGCAGACGAAACCGTAGTACGCAGCTTCCTGGGTCGTATGCTGTTCTCCCAGAACGAGATCAAGAAATCCGCTAAGGTGATCTCCGGTGGTGAGCAGGGTCGCATGCTGTTTGGCAAGCTGATGATGCAGAAGCCCAACATCCTGGTGATGGACGAGCCGACCAACCACATGGATATGGAGTCCATTGAGGCGCTCAACCTGGCGCTGGAGAACTACGCTGGCACCCTGCTGTTCGTGTCTCACGACCGTCAGTTTGTGTCCTCCGTGGCGACCCGCATCATTGAGCTGAAGCCGGACGGCATCACCGACTTCCAGGGTACCTACGAAGAGTATCTGGCCAGTCAGGGCATCGAAGGTTAATCGTGTAGCGTGGGCTTATCGCCCACGTTATGAAGACACCTCCCCGACTCTGCGGGGCGCCATAAAAAAAGCCGGCATCATGCCGGCTTTTTTGATCCCCTAAGGACGATTACTTCTTCGCGGCTTTGTTTTTGCCTGCGATAAAGTCGGTCAGGGCAAACAGCACGCCGGAGGTGACGAAGGTCAGGTGAATGCCCACTTTCCAGGCCATGGTGTCCGGGTTGGTGTTCTCCGCGTCGAGGAAGGTTTTCAGCAGCTCAACGGTGGAGATGGCGACGATGGCGCCAATCAGCTTCAGTTTCAGGTCGGAGAAGCCAACGCTGCCCATCCAGGCGGGGCGATCCTCGTGGTCTTCGGGGCCAAACTTGGAGACAAAGTTCTCGTAGCCACTGAAGGCGATGATCAGCAGCAGGCTGGCCAGCAGCGCCGTGTCCACCAGGGTCAGGATGCTCAGGATCGGATGGCCCTCAGCACCGAGAAATACCATGGCAAACAGGCTCAGCAGCTCCTTGCCAAATTTCAGAAACAGGACGCCAATGGCCAGTACCAGGCCAAAGAAGAAGGGAGCCAGCAGCCAGCGGGCGCTGAACAGAAGACTTTCGAACAGATTTTCCAGACGTTTCATTTTGAATCAGTAAGATAGCGACATCGATAACGGATGACCCGAATGCTCCTGCCCTTTATTCCACTGGAGCAGTACACCAACGGAAACAGGATCGGCGCATTCTACGCGATATGGCTCAAAGAGGTGAATGGTAGTTGACCGAAGTGTTTGTCGTGGGTCGATTTATTCTGTCCGAATGTCCTCGCGCACCAGCTTCTGCAGCATCCCCATCAACTGTTGCCGCTCCTCGCCACTCAACTGGGTAAAGAACTCCTCAGAACTCTGTTTCAGCAGTGGGGCGCTTTCCCGGTTCACCCTTTGCCCCTCTTCAGTCAGCGAGAGCATGCGAGCTTTGCGGTTGGTGTCGCTGCGACTGGCCTCAATCAGGCCCCGCTTAATGCAGTTGTCCACCAGCCGTTTGGTCACCGAGCGGTCTCGCTTCAACACGTCCGCCAACTGCTGCTGAGGAATGCAGCCGAGGTGATCCAGTACCTTAATCGCGCCAACCATCTCCAGGGTGATATCGAACGCCTGCGCCAGCCGCTGGTTGCTGATGGCGCGATACTGCTTCTGCGCCAGCGACATCACGAAGGACAAGCTGTTATCCAGCTCGGGTATGGTGGTGAGGGACGGATTCATCCTTTCGAGTTCCAAATATCAGGCCCGCAAGGGCGGCCAATACAAAAAGGGTAACCGACAACTGCCAGCCGCGTTGCAGCGCGTTGGACAGGCCAAAGTCGTTTACCCCTATATAGAGTTGAATCGGTAAGGCTATCCCAAGCAGGGCATCGCCGTGAAGGGCTTTGTCTTCGCCACTGCTGCGGCTGATTTGAAGGGCAAACAGAAACACCAGCGCGGTCTGGAACAGCGCGAACAGCGGGATCCAACTTTGCTGACCAGCCAGCAGAAGCATAAACACCATCGCCAGGGCGCAGCCCCCCACCTGGGCCAGGAGTCTGTCCCGGAGCACCCCCATAAAGGCACCGCGCTCGGTTTGGGTGGCGGCAAGAATCACCGGCACCATACAGAAGGTGGCCGATACCATATCCACGATCATCAAAAACGCCAGCCCACCCCCCAACAGGGAGATAAAGCGCAGTCGTGCGGCATAGTCCGGAGGCCGTTTCTGCGGCGGTGCAGAGGCCGGGGCTGAGGTGGGCGGAAACCACCAGGCAAAGGTTTTCATCACCACCATGGTGATGAACAGGGAGATGACGATATCGTGCAGGCGGTCCGGCATCGTGGCGGGCATGCCCTGGGCAAAGACCACCATCATGATCCAGTTAAACACCGGCAGCACCAGTGCGTTACGGGCCATGGGGGTGGTAGCACGGACGTGCAGCTGATCAAACAGCACCAGGCTGATTGCCCACACCACGTAAGGGTGGTTGGCAAACAGCTCTACGGTCAATACCGCTGCCGCAGCGGAAAGCAGGACCGGGCGGAACATCCGTGCCAGTCCCCGCCAGGAGTAGTCCCTGGCCTTGGTGACCGACAGGATGGGAAACAGCGCCAGGTAGACCGGCGAGCCCAGGTTCAGCAGGTGACCGAGCAGCATGCACAGCGAAACGGTGCCGGTGATGCGGCCCACTTCGTTCCAATCGGTTTGGGTTCCCATCGCCGCCTCAGTACAGGTAGCGCAGTTGGGCAATGGTACCCATCCACAGGTGGCCGATGGTGCCCCACAGGCTGTCGGGGCGCTGCACCATGATGGAGGCGCGGGCACCGGAGATCAGAGCCGGCTCCAGTCCGGGGACCTCAATGCGGGTGCGGATCTTCTGCTGTTCTCTGATCCAGCGATTGTCATTGCTGACGCTCGCCAGTTCGCCGTTGGCGCTGGAGGCGTCATAGACCGCTTGCTCGCGGTTGGCGATCTGGCCCTCGAACAGCTGGCCCGGCAGGGCATCAAATGCCACCCAAACCGGCGTGCCGTTACCCAGGTGCGCAATCCCTTTTTCATTGAAGTCTGCGCTGATCCAGCTTTGCGCATCGCTGACCAGAAACAGCGCCGGGCTGCCACTGTTGAGGTAGCTGCCGGACTGCAGCTGCAGATTGGTGACGGTGCCATCCACCGGCGCGACAAGGCGGGTACGGGCCAGATCCAGCCGGGCCTGCGCCAGTTTGGCCTGTGCCAGTTCTACCGCCGCGTCACCACTTTTGTCGGACAGTTGCACCTGCAAACGGGCGATCTCCGCATTGGCAGCGGTCACGGCGGCGTCGGCTACGGTAGCGGCGTTCAGGCTGTCATCCAGCGCTTCCTGAGTGATCAAGCCTTGCGCCGCCAACTTGGTGTTGCGATCCAGTTTCAGTTTGGCGTTGCCGGCGGCTTGCTGTTTCTGAATCAGCGTGGCTTTGGCGACGTTCAGTTCCTGCTCCCGGGCCTGATGGTTCTGGTTGGCCTGGGCCAGATCCGCTTCGGCCTGTTCCACCGCCAGTTGGTAGCGGCTGCTGTCCAGTGTCAGCAGGGGGTCGCCCGCTTTGACATGTTGGCCATTTCGAACGGAGACGGTCAGGACATTACCGGAAACCTCCGGTGCGATGCGGGCCACGGTGCGGTGCAGTTGAGCCTGGGTGGTAAAGGGCGCTTGTGTGTCACTGCTCACCAGAAAGGCGGCGAAAGCCAGTGCAATGCCCAGCACCAGATAGAGGCTCCATTGATAGGATGAACGATTCACTTTGTTTCACCTGCAACATAAACGATGGGGGGCAGTATAGCGCCTGATGTGTCATATGCAACAAAAATGTGCATTAAAGGATCACTGCCCATGGTCAGATCGGGCCGGTGGTGTATTGAATGCTGTGGTGGAAGCAGCGGGAACTTGGTTATTCAGGTGCGGAAAACGTAAGCAATGTGATGGCGGGGTTAGTGCGGGCTGGTCAGTTTGTGCTCAGTTTGTGGCAATGCGCGGATCGGCCTCGACAGCGTCATTTTTGCCTCGTACTGTCGCGCCCGATAACCACAAACCCTCAAAAACAGGTTGACTCCCATGATGCGTACTTCTCTCGCACCGACCGCTGTTGCGCTCTCGCTGGCCGCCATTCTGGCGGGCTGCGGCAGCTCCAGCAAAAGCCCCGCTCCTGCCGAAGCGACCCTGGAACTGCGTCTGATGCAGACCTCCGACATCCACTCCTACGTGGTGGGTTTCGATTACTACAAGAACGAAGAGGACACCAGCTACGGTCTGGCCCGCACGGCGATGCTGATCAACGAAGCGCGCGGCGAAGCGCTTAACAGCATGCTGTTTGACAACGGTGATCTGATCCAGGGCAACCCGCTGGCGGATTACGTGCATAAGGAGCATCAGGAGAACGGTTACCTGGGCCAGCAGGCTCACCCGGTCTACAAGGCGATGAACCATCTGCAATACGATGCCGCCAACCTGGGTAACCACGAGTTTAACTACGGCCTGGAGTACCTGGCGGATACCGTGGGTACCGCGGAGTTCCCCTATGTGAACGCCAACGTATTCTGTCCGGCCAACAGCACCGAACCGGTGTGTCAGGATAAGCAGCCTCTGAACCGGGATGGTGGCATCAACTGGGAGGACAACTTCTTCACTCCCTACGTGATGCTGGAGCGCACCTTCACCGATCTGGACGGTGAACAGCACGAACTGACCGTTGGTGTGCTGGGCCTGACCCCGCCGCAGATCATGCAGTGGGACAAGCGCTTCCTGGAGGGCCGCGTTGAGGTGGCCGACATGGTGGACGCGGCGGAGCACTACGTGCCGAAGATGCGCGCCGAGGGTGCCGACGTGGTCGTGGTGATCGCCCACTCCGGCATCAACGCCGATGACCGTCAGGCGATGATGGAAAACGCGGCCTACTACCTGGCCGGTGTCGAGGGCGTAGACGCGCTGCTGCTGGGCCACTCTCACAGTGTTTTCCCCGGTGACGCCCGCTTTGATGGCATCGACGGCATCGACAATGACAAGGGCCTGGTAAAAGGCACCGCCACCGTGATGCCGGGCTTCTGGGGTAACCACCTGGGCATCGTCGACCTGACGCTGGAGCGCCGCAACGGTGAGTGGCAGGTGGCTGACAACCAGGGTATCGTTCGTCAGATCGACAGCGACAGCCCGGAAGATCAGGAGATTGTTGACCTGGTGAGCGCAGACCACAACGCCACCAACGAATACCTGGACGAGACCATCGGCCAACTGGCGGAAGAGGTGCACTCCTTCTTTGCCTTGATTCAGGATGACTCCTCCATCGAGCTGGTGACCGAAGCGCAGCTGTGGCACGGCCTGAAACTGCAGGAGGATGGCACTCTGGAAGCCGGTCTGCCGATGCTCTCTGTAGCGGCGCCGTTCAAGGGCGGCCGTGGTGGTCCGAACGACTTCACCTACATCCCGGCGGGCGACATCTCTCTGCGTAACGTCTCTGACCTCTACATCTTCCCCAACACCCTGCAGGTGGTTGAGCTGACCGGCGCGGATGTGAAAGAGTGGCTGGAGATGTCTGCGGGCCAGTTCAACACCATCAGCCTGACCGAAAACGCGGATCAGGCGCTCGTATCCACCACTTTCCCCACCTACAACTTCGACGTGATCGACGGTGTTGAGTACCAGATCGATGTGACTCAGCCGCCCCGTTACGATAAGGACGGCAACCTGATCAATCCGGAAGCTGAGCGCATTGTTGACCTGCGTCTGGCCGGTGAGCCTGTTCAGGACTGGGATCCGAACCAGCGCTTCCTGGTGGTGACCAACAACTACCGCGCCTCCGGTGGCGGTAACTTCCCGGGCATCTGTGTGGAAGGTCAGTGCGGTGACGCCATCGTCTGGGAAGACCCGGAAGAGACCCGCAACATCATCTCCGCCTACCTGGCTGAGATCTCTGCCGAGGCCGGTGACGGCGGCATCGTTCCGCCGCGCAACGACAACTGGTCACTGAAGCCGTTTGCGGCCGCTGGTGACGTGGTGTTCACCTCCGCCAATACCGAAGCCGCTCAGTCCGCTGCCGAGGCGTCTGAGGTGATTGAGTACCTGGGTGATGGTGAAGGTGGCTACGGTAACTACCGCCTGAACTTCGGCCAGTAACCTGCAAAAGATTAAAGCCCCCGTTATGGGGGCTTTTTTTTGCCTGTTGGCTAAGTGAATAGAAGGTCCAGGTCACCTGGCGTGGCTGACAAATACTCCAAATGTAAACGCTTACATTTTTGCTGGATTGGCGTTGGCAGCTCGGTTAGGTTAGGGGCAAATGACAAAAAAATAGCCAGTTTTCATCAGGCTGGCTCATCGATCCAGTAAGGAACACTCAGCATGGAACAGCTGCGCTTTAAGGGTCTGCCTCTGGCATGCGTCACTCTGGCGCTGGTGGCTGGATGTGGCAGTCAGGCCCTGATCAACAATGAGGACAGCAACGGATCAGGCCGCTCACCGGAACCGATCGAAGCCCGGGTAGAGTCGCTGCTGGCGCAGATGACTCTGGAAGAGAAGATCGCCCTGACCCACGCCAACTCCAAGTTCACGGTAGCGGGGATCCCCCGTTTAGGGATCCCGGAGATGTGGATGTCCGACGGTCCCCACGGGGTGCGCTACGAGATAGACCGTCACAGCTGGGCGTCTGCCAATCGCGATGATGACTTTGCCACCTACCTGCCGCCCCTGACGGCGGTTGCCGCCACCTGGAATCCCGAAATGGCGGCGCTGCACGGGGATGTACTGGGCAGCGAGGCGCGGCACCGCGGTAAGGATGTGATTCTGGGGCCCGGCGTAAACCTGGCGCGTCTGCCGCTATATGGACGCAATTTCGAGTATCTGGGTGAGGACCCCTACCTGGCGGCGCGTTTGGTGGTGCCTGCGGTCCGGGCGATTCAGGCGCACGATGTGGCGGCGTCGGTCAAGCACTACGCGCTGAACAATCAGGAACTGAACCGCATCGGCGTGGACGCCCGTCCCGATGAGCGAACCTTGCGTGAGGTCTACCTGCCAGCCTTTGAAGCGGCGGTGAAGGAGGGCAACACCCAGACCATCATGGGGGCGTATAACCAGGTATATGGCACCAACGCCAACCAGAGCCAGAAGCTGGTGAAGGAGATCCTCAAGGGGGAGTGGGGCTATCAGGGGGTGCTGCTGACCGACTGGAACGTCGACATTAACACTTTTGATGCCGCCATGAACGGACTGGATATCGAGATGGGCACCGACGTGGCGGAATACGACGACTACTTCCTGGCTCAGCCGCTACTGGCCATGATCCAATCGGGAGAGGTGCCTGAGTCGGTGCTGGACGATAAGGTCCGCCGGGTACTGAGGGTGCAACACCGCATCGGCATGATGGATCCCAATCGCCGCACTGGCGAGCGTAATACCGAAGCTCACCAGCAGGCAGCCCGGCGCATCATCAGTGAAGGGATCGTCCTGCTCAAGAACGAACAGGTGTTGCCGCTGGATCCCGGAGCGCTGAAGTCGGTGCTGGTGATGGGGCCCAATGCCGATAAGCGTCATGCGCTGGGGGGCGGTTCTTCCGAAGTGAAAGCGCTGTATGAGGTGACGCCTCTTGAGGGGCTGAGAGCGCAGTTGGGTGACGAGGTGGCCTTAACGGTCTTGCGCGGTGTCAGCGGCAGCGGATTGAGTCCGATTCCCGGAGATTTTGTCGCCTCCCGGCACTGGACCGGCACCCCGGCCTGGCAATTGGCCAAGTTCCGCCCCGGTGACCAAGAGCCCTATTTCGATGACTGGCAGGTGGATTCCGCCTACCAGGTGGCGGTTCCGGGTCAGACTGAGCGCATTCGGTTGCGGGGGATTTTGCGTCCCCGCACCAGCGGAACCCACCGCTTGCTGGTGGAGAGCGACGGCAGGCTGAGTCTGACTCTGGATGGTCAACCTCTGTTGGCCACCGAGGGGCAGGATGCGGAACACAGTATGGTGTTGGTGGCTGGCCAGGACTATCCGCTGGAGCTGACGTATGAGGGCAGTGATCGATTCATCCTGGGCTGGCAGGCACCTGGCGACCTGTTTGTCGGCGCCGAGCAGTATATGGCAGCGGCTGCCAGGGCCGACGCGGTGATCTACTTTGGTGGTCTCAGCCACGCTGATGACCGCGAATCCATCGACCGGGCTGATCTGGTGATGCCCGGCGGCCAGGACGAAATCATCGCCAACCTGCTCAAAGCCAACCCCAATACCGTGGTGATGCTGGTGGGGGGCTCGCCGGTGGAGATGCCCTGGGAGTCGGATGCCAGGGCGATACTTTGGGGTTGGTACGGTGGTATGGAGGCGGGCAACGCCTATGCGGATGTGTTGCTGGGCGGGGTAAACCCCAGCGGAAAACTGCCGATTACTCTGCCGAAGCGCCTTTCAGACACCGCTCCCATCGCCCTGGATGACTACAATGCCACCGACTCCCTCTACAAAGAGGGAGTGTTTATCGGCTATCGCTGGTTCGAGCAGCAGCAGATTGACCCGCTGTTCCCCTTTGGCCATGGCCTCTCCTACACCCGGTTTCATTATGATGGGCTGCGTCTGTCCAGCGATACGGTTCAGGGGCAGGAAACGCTAACGGTGACAGTCTCGCTCACCAACACCGGTGCTCGCGCTGGCAGCGAGGTGGTGCAGCTTTATCTGGAGGATCTGGACGCCAGCGTGCCGCGTCCGGCCAAAGAGTTGAAGGGCTTTGGCAAGCTTGCCCTTAAGCCGGGAGAGCGTGGTGAACTGAGCATGACCCTGGGGTTTCGGGATCTGGCATTCTGGGACATCAACCGTAATGACTGGACGGTGGAACCCGGTCGATTCCGGCTTCATATCGGGGCATCGGTGGCCGATATCCGGTTGAGCAAGGAGTTTGATTACCGTTAGGCGGATGGGTGAGTGGACGCCGGGAGTCCCCCGCTAGGGGCCCCGGCGTGTCATTGCATCAAGGGGCGTTTAGCGCCGGGCCGCAGGGCCAAGCAGCCACCAGAGTGCGGCAAAGTAACTCAGAAAGATCAACGGCAACCCGGCGGCACTGGGCCAGATAAAGGTGTCCACCGCGATCAGCGAGTCAGAGAACAGGAACAGAAAGGCCCCGGCTATCGGACGCCAATGCTGTGCCGACCAGCAGCACCCCATCACCATAGCGGTGAGCAGACCGGAGTAGAGCCCCACCGCCCAGCGCAGATCCCCCTGCGGGGTGTCAGCCAGAAAGGGCAGCACCAGATAGAGGAACACGGCGGTGCCCAGTGGCAAACCCCAGATCAGGTTGCTGTAGGGCCCTTTGGGAAGCCGCCAGAAGGTGACGCTGAGGCAGAGTTGGGTCACCGCGAAGGCCATCAGCCCCGGCAGCAGGTGCGTGTCGTGGCCCCGGTCCAGAATCATGTCACCCAAAGCGGCAAACAGCAGGGCGGCCACCAGCAGTGTCCGCTCCTGGCCCTGAAGGGTGCGAAGGCCATAGAGCGCCAGTGACAGCGCAGGAATCGCTTTGAGCAGGTCACTGCCGATGTAGGGGCGCAGGGACTCGGTCAGGGTATAGGCCAGGGCGCAGCCCCAGAAGATCCAGGGCAGGCCGGGCAGGGCAGACGTCCGTGTCAGCGTGTTCATTCTCTTCAGCGTCCTCGCAGTTCTCGTCGCAGCACCTTACCGACGGTGGATTTGGGCAACTCCTCCAGACGGACAAATTTGCGGGGCTGCTTGTAGCCGGTCAGGTTCTCCCGACAGTGGGCTTTCAGGGTCGGGATATCCAACTCGGCGTCACTGACCAGGTAAGCCACTACCCGCTCGCCACTGCGCTCATCCGGCTCACCCACCACGGCGGCTTCGATGATGCCGGGTAATTGGCACAGCACATCCTCAACCTCGTTGGGATAGACGTTAAAACCGGAGACCAGAATCATGTCTTTTTTGCGGTCCACGATGCGGACAAAACCGTCGGGCTGGATCCGGGCGATGTCACCGGTTTTCAGCCAGCCGTCGCCATCCAGCACCAGGTCGGTCTCCTCCGGCATCTGCCAGTAACCCAGCATCACCTGGGGGCCACGCACGCACAGTTCCCCCTCTTCGGCGGGCTGGCCCTGCTCATTCACCACCTTCACTTCGGTGTCGATCAACGCGGGCCCAATGGTGCCGAGTTGCTCGTTGCCGATGGGGTTGAGGCACACAACCGGCGACGTCTCTGACAGGCCATAACCCTCGGAGATGGTGCAGCCGGTGGTCTGCTGCCAGATCTCCGCTGCGGCGGAGGTGAGGGCGGTGCCGCCGGAGATGGTCAGCTTCAGGCCGGAGAAGTCCAGTTCGCGGAAGCTCTCAAGACGGCACAGGCCGACAAACAGGGTGTTGAGGCCCGCCATACCCGTGATGCGGAAGGGGCGGATCTGCTCCACAAATGCCGGCAGATCCCGGGGATTGGGGATCAGTACATTGAGGCTGCCACGAGCGAAGAAGGTGATGAGATTCACCGTAAAGGCGTAGATATGGTAAAGCGGCAGGGGCACCACAAAGCACTCCTCGCCCTCCCGACAGGCATCTCCCAGTCGCGCCAGCACCTGACGGGCGTTGCCCAGCAGATTAGCGTGGGTCAGCATGGCGCCTTTTGCCACGCCGGTGGTGCCGCCGGTGTACTGCAATGCGGCCAGATCACTGCCGCTGCGGGTGACCGGCTTCAGCGGCAGGTCGGCGCCGTCGGTCAGCACCGTCATAAAGCTGATGGCGTTGGTGAAGTCGCCAGCGGCGGGGGTGCTTTGATGGAAATCCAGGGCGGTGGTGGTGATCACCGTTTCAATCTGAGTCTCGTGCACAATGCTGGCGGCGCGAGGGGCCAGATCCCCCAGCAGCACCAGCGCTTTGGCACCGCTGTCCGACCACTGATGCGCCATCTCTCTCGGAGTGTAGAGCGGATTGGTGTTCACCAGCACCAGCCCGGCACGGAGGGCACCAAACGCCGCGACAGGCAGTTGCAACAGGTTGGGCAGGCACAGCGCGATGCGGTCACCCGGTTGCAGAGAGGTGTGGTGCTGCAGGTAGGCGGCAAAGGCGCGGCTGTGTGCTTCCAGCTCAGAAAAACTGAGGGTGTAGCCCAGGGCGCTGAAGGCGGGCTTATCGGCGTAGCGCGCGCAGGTGTCGGTGATCATGGACGCCAGGTCCTGAGCGTCGGTCAACTTGACGGGGTGGTCGAAGGCCATGGAAATCCTGTTATCAAAGGGCCAAAACCAAACCTTAACCGGGGTTTAGGGGGCAGGCAAAGTGGCAACAGGGAAATTGTTGCGATAGGAAGCATGATCCCGTTAACGAAGTCGAAAAATGTTCGTCTTTTTGCGCTGAGTCCCTATTGACTCACACCATATGGGGTACAATCCGCGCGCAATAAAAACCCTCTGACCCTCGGAATATCGATAACAATGCAATCCGATCTGATCATTTCTCAACAGGCCAAGCTGCTGCCAATCACCGACGTCGCGGAACGTGCCGGGATCCAGGTGGATGAGCTGGTTCCCCATGGCAACGGTAAGGCCAAGGTGACCTTCTCCCTGCTGAACCGTCTCGATAACGCCCCTCGCGGTAAGCTGGTGGTGGTGACCGCCATCACCCCGACGCCGCTGGGTGAAGGCAAGACTGTGACCACCATCGGTCTGGCTCAGGGCCTGAACGTCATCGGCCAGAAGGTGATGGCCTGCATTCGCCAGCCCTCCATGGGTCCGGTGTTTGGGGTGAAAGGTGGTGCCGCTGGTGGTGGTTACAGCCAGGTGGCGCCGATGGAGGAGCTGAACCTGCACCTCACCGGCGACATCCATGCGGTGTCTGCCGCGCACAACCTTGCTGCTGCCGCCATTGATGCCCGCGTCTACCACGAGCAGCGCCACGGCGAGAAGTTCGAGGCAAAAACCGGCCTGCCGAATCTGAACATCGATCCTGAGCGGGTGGTATGGGACCGGGTGGTGGACATGAACGACCGCACCCTGCGCCGCATCACCATCGGCCTGAATGCGCCGGGTTCCACCGCTAATGGTCTGGAGCGCGAAAGCGGCTTCGACATCACTGCGGCATCAGAACTGATGGCGATTCTGGCTCTGGCCAGCGATTTGAACGATCTGCGCCGCCGTCTTGGCCAGGTGGTGCTGGCTTACAGCCATGATGGCAAGCCGGTGACTGCCGAAGATATCCAGGTGGCCGGCGCCATGGCGGCGATCCTGCGCGACGCGGCCCAACCGACCCTGATGCAAACCCTCGAAGGGGTGCCCACCCTGGTGCATGCCGGCCCATTCGCCAACATTGCCCACGGCAACTCCTCCATCATCGCCGACCGTATGGCGCTGCGCCTGGCGGACGTGGTGGTTACGGAAGGCGGCTTTGGCTCCGATATGGGCTTTGAGAAAGCGTGCAACATCAAAGCGCGCGCCGCAGGCAAGGGGCCGGACGCGTCCGTTCTGGTGGCGACCCTGCGTGGTTTGAAGGCCAACTCCGGCAAGTACGACCTGCGTCCGGGTCAGGCCCTGCCGCAAGCCATTTTTGAGCCGGATGCCGAGGCGCTGGAAGCGGGATTTGCCAACCTCAAGTGGCACATTGAAAACGTACAGCGCTACGGCGTACCCGCCGTGGTCGCGCTGAACCGCTTCCCGCAGGACACCGACGACGAGCTGACCTGGCTGAAAGGCCGGGTGGAAGCGCTCGGCGCACGAGTGGCCATCTCCGAAGCGTTCGGCAAAGGGGGCGAGGGTGCCACTGAGCTGGCGGAGCAGGTGATGGCCGCGCTGGCGGAGCCGGGCAACTTCCAGTTCCTGTATGAAGCGGAGCAACCGATTGAAGCCAAACTGCTGACCCTGGCAGAGGCGGGTTACGGTGGTCAGGGCATCGAGCTGTCTAATAAGGCTCGTGCTGACATCGTCGCGCTTGAGGCGTTGGGCTTCGGTCATCTGCCGATCTGCATGGCGAAAACCCCACTCTCCATCAGCCACGATCCGGCGCTGAAAGGCGCACCCAGCGATTTTGTGGTGCCGGTGCGCGGCCTGCGCCTGTGCGCGGGGGCGGGCTTTATCTACGTGCTGACTGGCAACGTGATGACCATGCCTGGCTTGCCGGAACGTCCCGGCTACCTCAATATCGACATCGATGAGGATGGCAACATCACCGGATTGGATGAGTAACAATCCGTCCCCGGAAAAAGCGGCCCCTGTGGCCGCTTTTTTGTTGGGGGCTTCCGGGTAAGCGGTCAGCCGCTGCTGCAGTGGGTGGGGTGTTCACTGGTGTCCACCAGGGCGCCCTCTCTGTCCAGCAGGGCCACTTCCAGTATCCAGTCATCGGGCATAAACCGCATCAGAGCGAGCGGCGATCCATCCAGGCGCAACAGCTGCCACTGCAGATAACGGCTGTACCGTATGCTGGGCATGGCGATGTTGTCCTGCTGAACCAGCGCGTAACGACTGATATGCCGGTCGCCTCGGTGGTCCACGGACAGGTTGAAGTGATGGGGGCCGGCCTGGCAAACGTAGTGATCCCCGGGCGCGAAGGGGAGGCTGTCCATAGCGGGTAGCAGCGCCAACAGCATCCAAAGCATGGCGGTGAGTCGCGGAGTGAGCCTCAGGTCAGTGTAGCCCCTCCCGAATGGAGGGCGAACATTGAAGGGGTTTTCTAAGCACCGATTTGCTGATCTGGCGCATGCGCGATTGTGGTAACGCGCTCTAGACTCAAAGGGATGAGCTAGGAGGTAAGGCGATGATCACACTGACCTGTCACGGGGCTGCCAAGGAGGTAACCGGCAGTCGCCATCTGCTGGAGATCAACGGCAAACGTCTGCTGCTGGATTGCGGCATGCATCAGGGCGGGGACCTGACCAAGCGGCTCCGCCGCGACGCCTTGCCTTTTAAGGCACGGGACATTGATGCGGTCGTGCTCTCTCATGCCCACCTGGACCACTCAGGCGCTTTACCCCGGCTACTGCGTCGGGGCTATCGCGGCGTGATCTATTGCACCGGCGCCACGCTCAACCTGCTGGCGGTGCTGCTTAAGGACGCCTGCAACCTCTACCTCAAGGATCTGGAGCGGGATAACCGTGTCCGGCAACGGCGCGGGCAGAAGGTCCAGAAACCGGTGTATGACATGGAGGATGTGCTGGCGGTGCTGGAGGCATGCCATGTGGTGCCCTACGGCGTGCCTAAGGAAATTTTACCAGGCGTGATTGTGACTCTGCTCGATGCTGGCCACATACTCGGGGCCGCGATGGTGCACCTGCAGCTGGATGACGGCGGCCCCAAGGGGCCTCTCAGGCTGCTGTTCTCGGGTGATTTGGGCAACAGCGACTCTCCCCTGATGCGTGATCCGGCACCGGTGCCAGAGGTGGACTGGGTGATGATGGAGAGCACCTATGGCGACCGCAACCACCGTAGCTATCCCGATACCCTGAATGAACTGGAAGGGGTGCTGGAAGCGGCCAGGGGAGGCGTGGTTCTGGTGCCCGCCTTTGCCGTGGGACGAACTCAGGAGGTGCTGTTCCAGCTGGGGTGTTTCTACCATCAGGGCAAACTGGAGGGCTGGCACGTGGTGCTGGACAGCCCCATGGCCATTGAAGTCACCCAGATCTACGACCAGTGGCTGGAGCTGATGGATAAGGAAGACCTCAACCGCCTTACCGAGCAGGGCAGCGCTACACTGGAAGCGTTCCTGCCCTGCCTGCATCTGACCCAGAACACTGACGATTCCATTGCGCTGAACCGGGTTAACCAGGGGCTGATCATCATCGCGGGCAGCGGCATGTGTAATGGCGGTCGGATGGTGCACCACCTGAAACACCGGGTATGGCACGACAAGACCCACATCATGTTTACCGGCTTCCAGGCTCGGGGCACCGTGGGACGGCAGTTGGTGGAGGGGGAACCTCGCATCAAACTGTTCGGCCAGACCTTTGCCGTTCGTGCTCAGATCCACACTCTCGGCGGCTTCTCCGCTCACGCGGACCAGCGCCAGTTGCTGGCCTGGCTTGCCGCCATCCCCGGACATCCCAAGGTGTTGCTGGTGCACGGAGAGGAGGAGGCGCAGCGGGTTCTGTGGGAAGCGATTGAAGCCAGCAGTGGCCATTCGGTCGCGATTCCCGGCGTGGGAGAGACCATCACCCTAAGGGATTGAGCCATACGGCATTGCGACGACAAACCCGGTGGCGAGCCTGGCAAAGTTTGGTATCCTCGGGCCACAGTCCCGACCTGCGAGTGTGCCGATGAAATATCAGATAATTCCGGTCACCCCCTTCCAGCAGAACTGCTCGTTGGTGTGGTGTGAAAAGACCCTGAAAGGGGCGGTGATTGATCCCGGTGGGGACGTTGAACGGATCCAGGCGGTCATCAAGGAACGGGGCATCACCGTGGAGAAGGTACTGCTGACCCACGGCCACATTGACCACGCCGGTGCCGCCGATGTGCTGGCTCAGGCGCTGGAAGTGGGGATCGAAGGCCCCCACAAAGCGGATCAGTTCTGGCTGGACGGCCTTGCCCACCAGTCCCAGATGTTTGGTTTCCCGGTGATCGCCACCTTTGCGCCTGGCCGCTACCTGGAGGAGGGCGACGCGATCAGCTTCGGTGAGGAGCAGTTGGAAGTGCTGCATACGCCGGGGCATACACCGGGCCACGTGGTGTTCTTCCACCGTGGTGAGAAACTGGCGTTTGTTGGAGATGTGCTGTTCCACGGCTCCATCGGTCGTACCGACTTCCCTCAGTCCGACCACGCTACCCTGCTGCACTCCATCACCCAGAAGCTCTGGCCGCTGGGGAATGAAGTGTACTTTGTCCCGGGCCATGGGCCGGGCGCGACGTTCGCTGATGAGCGTCGCAGTAACCCCTTTGTTGCCGATCAAGTTCTGCAAGGATAATCACAAGAATGAAGTTGTATCTTGTTGCTGCCGCATTGAGTGTGGCGTCCGCGTTTCCCGCCGCCGCACTGGAGATGGGGCAGCCGCTGCCCTACCTGACCCTGGAAGATCAGCATGGCGGCAGCCATTCGCTGGTTGGCGACGTTCAAACCCTGCTGTTTACCCGCGATAAGGGCGGCAGTGACGTGGCAACTGTGGCGCTGGATGGCGTGGCACAGGCGCAACTGGAAGACAAAGGGATGGTGTACGTGGCTGACATCAGCATCATGCCCTCCATCATCACCTCCATGTTTGCCCTGCCCAAGATGCGCAAGCAACCCTGGCTGACCCTGATGGACAACAAAGGTGACGCGACCGCCAACTTCCCGCACCAGACCAACGAAGTCACGGTCGTGCGCTTTGAAGGTGGCAACGTCAGTGAGATTCAGTTTTACAGCGATGGTGCTGAGCTGAAATCCGCACTGGCGCTGTAATCCGGCCCGGAAACAGAAAGCCCGCTCAATGAGCGGGCTTTTTTGTGCCTGATAGAGGGTTGGGCCGTAGCGTGGGCTTTTTAGCCCACGGCTAATAACCCGCATAACGCCCATGACCCCCGTGTGCAATGAAGTGCCCGCTACTCGGTGAGGTAATCGGGCATCGTCGTCACGGAAGCCTGGGTTAGCGCCGCAGCATATAGAGCGCCGCCACATTACGGGCTGCCTGGCGCAGGAAGGGGCGGGCATTGACCAGCGCCTCCTCCAGTGTCAGCGGGCGGGGCAGCACGGAGAACACCGCATCAATGCCGTGGGCGTGCACCACATCCACGTCGTCGCTGAGGCTGCCGGCCAGGCCGATGACGGGAATATCGAGCGCCTTGGCCCGCTTGGCAACGCCCATGGGGGTTTTGCCATGAATGGTCTGACTGTCGATGCGCCCCTCACCGGTGATCACCAGATCCGCCCCAACCAGTTGCTCATCCAATCCAACGGTGTCCAGCACAATCTCGATGCCGGGACGCAGTGTGGCGCCGAGAAAGGCGAGCGCGGCTGCCCCCATGCCACCGGCCGCACCTGCACCCGGCACTGCGGCGACATCCTGCCCCAGCTGGTGCAGAAGGCATTCAGCGTAGTGGGCCAGTGCAGCGTCCAGCTCCGCTACCACATCGTCACTGGCCCCCTTTTGCGGGCCAAATACAGCGGATGCGCCTTTGGCGCCGCAGAGGGGATTATCCACATCGCAGGCCACTTCGACGGTCAGTTGGCCGAGGCGGTGGTCAAGATCCCGGATGTCGATACTGGCCAGTTGTGCCAGCGCCGCGCCGCCGGGGGGAAGTGGTGTGCCTGTGGCGTCGAGCAGGCGGGCGCCCAGAGCCTGAACCATACCAGCGCCGCCATCGTTGGTGGCGCTGCCCCCCAGGCCCAGAATCAGGTGAGTCACGCCCATATCCAGGGCGGCCAGAATCAGTTCGCCGGTGCCGAAGGTGGTGGTGACGCGTGGGTCGCGTTGGTCGGGTGTGACAAGGTGAAGGCCGGACGCTTCCGCCATCTCCACAACGGCGGTGGCACCATCCCCCAACAGGGCAAAGCGGGCGCTGACCGGCTGGCCCAACGGGCCGGTAACTGTGCGGCTTTCGTAGCGTCCCCCGGTGGCGTCCACCATCGCTTGGACTGTGCCTTCGCCGCCATCGGCCACCGGCACCTTGACCACCTCAGCATCGGGCAGCGCCAGCTTGATGCCCGCTTCGATCTCAGTGGCGACGTCCAGGGCCGACAGGCTCTCTTTATAGGAATCCGGTGCAACGACGATTTTCACGTTCTTCTCCCTCGTTGGATGCGGCGGCATTATGGCTTATGGCACCGCCTGGCTCACGGTTTTAGCGCACAAAACTGAACTCACTTCGGGATAGGTCTGAATGCGGGGCGCTGAAAGGAAGGTTACCCCTGGCGACGCCACAAAAAAAGCCGCCCGATGGGCGGCTTTTTGATGGCTTGTGGTGTTACAGGGCGTACTTGAAGGACACCATTACCATATGGGCGTTGTAGTTGTGACCCCAGTAACCCAGGGTGGTCAGGCCCGGAACCGCGCTGACGCCAACTTCGGCGTAATCGCTGTCCTGGTAACGCTCATACATGTAGTCCAGACGGGCACTCATCTTCTCGGAGAACGCGTAGTCACCGTAGAAGTTGATGCTGTGGCTGGTGGCGTAGTAGTCATCGTAGGGCACGCTGATGCCCTGGCTGACTACGGTGTCGCTGACGGAGTCGGCATACAGGTAGTCACCACCGATAACCAGCTTGTCGGTCAGCAGACCGGCATAGCTGAAGCCCACACCGGCAACCACGAACTCATCTTCCACATCCGCAAACCAGTTCGGAGCGCCGCTGGTGGCGGTGCTGCCAGCCTGGCTGGATTCGATCCACTGCTGACCACCAAAGGCGTGCAGGTTCAGCTTCTCAGAGGCCATCCAGTTCAGGCTCAGGTCGTAACCGTAATCCTTCGCTTCGGTCAGGCCGATTTCAGAGTCGCTGTAGTCGTCATTGGCGTAACGACCGGTCAGATCGATGGACACGTTGTCCAGCGGAGTGTGAGTGATGCGCAGTTCCGCTTCGGTACGCTCACGGTCGGCCAGGTAGTAGCGACGCAGCAGGGCATTGTCCTCTTCAGAGGTGCCACGGTTGGCGTCGTACTTGGAGCCGTCACGGTTGCTGTAACCGGCTTTCAGACCGAAGTCCCAGTTCTGCAGAGAGGTCACACGCAGACGGGCCCAAACGGCGTCTTCGTTGGTCTTCTCGCGGTCCTGCTCGGTACGCTCAACGTCCTTACGCTCGTAGCCACCGTCCAGACGGTAACCGGAAGCGAAGCGGTAGCTCGCGCCCACTTTGTAGCTGGTGCGAGTGGTGTCGTACAGCTTCACCTCTTCAACGTCACCGGACAGGCCATCAACGGTCACGCTGTTGCCCTGCAGCACAGTGGAGCGATTATCGCGGTCACTGTGGTCTACGCTGGCGGTCAGGCGCAGCTTGTTGGTGACGCTGGAGCTGACGCGGAAGTTGGCGTCCAGGGTGCGTACTTCACCGTCGAAGCCGGCGATGCCGCCGATCTTCAGGGTGTCGTCATCCTGGGTCATCTTGCCGCTGACAACGCGACCGGCGAAGTGCGTGCGGTTCAGGGTGTAAGCCCCGTTCAGCACGATCTGGTACGCCTCATTGCTGGGGTCGTTCGCCAACGCGTACGCGTTGTTGTCCAGAGTCAGGCTGGTGGCCAGGTTGTTGTCGTACTGGGAGTAGATGTAAGACAGGCCGGTGAACCAGTTCTGGCCGGTCAGCTTGGCACCCGCTTCCCAGCGGTCGGTGGTGCTGTCCACCGGAGCAACGATGTTGGTGGCTGACAGGCCAGCAACGGAGCGGCTCTTGGTGCCGGTTTTGTCTTCGCGCTGGAAGGTGGCGTAGGTTTCCCAAAGCTCACCGCCCAGATCGAAGCCGAAACCGTAGCGCTCGCGCTCCAGTTTCAGGTCCTGCTGAACCAGGCTGCCGGTATCCACCAGAGTGCTGCCATTGGCGACATAGCGGCTGAACGCGTTGTCTTCCTGCCAGGTGGTCAGGGTGCGGTAGTTGAACTCCGCATTGGCGACGCCTGCCTTGCCAACAGAAACATTGGCGGAACCGTTGCCGGTGCCCAGACGGTCGGTCAGGATGCTGGCGTTGTAGCCGCTTTCGGCGTTGTAACGCACGTCAGCGTTCAGCTCACCCACACCGCCATCGTCGTTACCGCCAAAGGCGTTAGCGGCGTGGCTGTCGTTGGTGATAACGGCACCGCCACCGACGGCAACGCTGCCCTGGTAGCCGTTAACCGGCTCGCAGCGCTTACATTCCCACTTGGAGGTGTCGACTTTCTCCAGGTTGGCGTTGGCCAGGCCGTAGTTGGCCATGGCGGCGCCGGAGAAGCTGGCCAGAGCCAGGGTGATCAGGTTGAGACGAAAGTTCATGTTCTGTCCCCCTTAGCGCTGAAGTGCCGAGCCGTTGGGATGGTTGGAACCATGCACCTGGCTGTGGCAGTTGAGGCAGCTCTTGCCTGCGGTCATACGGTCAGCACCGGAGTTGAAGGCCGGGTTGCCGCTGTGAGCGCTGGCATGGCAGCTCTGACACAGCTGCGGAGCGCGCTGGGTCAGCATGGCGTCATTGACGCTGCCGTGCGGGTTGTGACAAGCGGCACAGTCTTCGGCCACCGGCGCGTGCTCATACAGGAAAGGGCCGCGCTTTTCCGCGTGACACTCGTAGCAGGTGTCATTCACGGTGGTGCTGGTCAGGGCCGCTTCACTCATGGAGCCGTGCGGGTTGTGGCAGTCAGAACAGGTCATGTCCGCCCACTTCATCGGGTGGGAGGAGCGCTTGTTCATGTCCGCTTTCTGGCGGGTGTGACAGGCAGTACAGGTGTCCACTTCAGTCTGGCGGTCCAGGATCGGATCCTGAGCAACGTGCACCTGGTGACAGGAGGTACAAGCAACCTCTTCCAGGTTATGCACGGAGCTGTGCCAGGCCATACGCTCTTCGCCCTGGTGGCAGGAGAGGCACACGCTGTTCTGCTTTTCAGCGGAGAGCGGCGCGTTATCACCGAAGGTGATCATCGGCTCTTTACCACCACGGTTGTGGTTACCCATGGGGCCGTGACAGGCTTCGCACTGAAGGCCAGCCATCGGGCTCTTGGACTGATCGGCACGACCGTGTACGCCGTCAAACAGGGCCATCACCTTTTCAGAGCGACGGTGACACATCAGACAGTTGTCAGCGCCCTGCTTGGAGTAGTTGCCCTCGGCGAACTTTTGGTCCAGTACCGCTTCAAACTCTTGCGGATCCATATCGTCCCAGCTGCCAGCGGCGGCCGGGGCGCTGAGGCCCAGTACCAGCACAGCGCTGCCAAGCAGGGATGCGATCAGAGATTTTGCTTGCATAAGAGAGGCGTTCCTTATCTGTACGCAGAATCGGGAGGGCCAGAAGACCCTCCCGGCTTGGCTTAGAAGCTGATTACCTTGTGGTTGGTCAGTTCCGGCTTGTGACAGTAGAAGCAGCTCTCTACCTGAGCAGAGTCGCTGATGGTGCTACGGTCATCGCCAAATTCTGCGTTACCGTGCTGCTCCATGTGCTGACGTACAGTCATGCTCTGGTTGCTGGCCATGCCAGCGTCGCCATCGTGACAGGACAGACAGGTGGCAGCGCGCGGAGTGGCGTAGCCAACGAAGCTCCAGGCCACTTTGCCCGCTTCATCGAACTTCGGCTCGCCGTTTTCGTAGGCCTGAATGGAAACATTCAGAGCGCCTTTCTTATCGAATGCACCCAGCTCGAAGTTGGTGTGGCACTGAGTACAGTCAGCCACAATCCACTGCTCGCCGTGCACCTTGTGCAGTTTCAGCTCGATCGCACCGAGGTTGGTCGGGGCGTAGGTGCCTTCCGGAGTGTGGCAGGAGGCACAGTCACCCACTTTGACGTTGTCGTTCAGGACAAAGCCAGCGTGGTGGCTGCCGTTGTGCAGCTGGAAGGTTTCACCATGACAACCCAGGCAGCTGGCGTTATCCAGGCTGTTGTGACGCTCAGCCAGAGAAGCACCAGTGGCGCTTACGAAGCTGGTGTAAGCGTCCAGAGCGATCTTGTCAGCGGTGTCGGAACACTCAGCCAGTACACCGTTCTCAGCACAAACACGCACGCCAACCAGAGTCAGGGCAGTGTCGGCATCGCCGGTGCCAAAGGGCAGGGCACCAGTGGTGTAAACCACGCTGCCACCCTGGATGGCGGCGGTGATCTCTTCACCGTGCAGTGCTTTAGAGTCTTTGCCGTAGTAGCCCAGAACCGGGTAGTTCGGGCCTACGTTGGACACGTACTCCACCATATCCAGGCTCTTGGCGATGGAAGCCGCGTCGATCGGCTGGCCATTCTGGGTGATGGTGACGGAGATGGTGACCTGGCTTTCAGCTACGGTGGAGGTCGCTTCAACGCCAAACTGGCCAACCACAGCGGCCTGGTCCTTGTGGGACTGGGTGTGGATGGTTTCAATCTGGGTCGGGTTGTGACACGCGGCACAGGTGGAGTTGTCCTGCTCGGCCATGTGGCGGGTGTAAACAACGTCTTTGCCGTTGTAACCGTCATTGTGACAAGCGGAACAGGTTTCCTTGGTGGGAACGCGAGTCCAGTTGCCCCACTCGGCCAGCTCTTCGGAAGCAACGTGGCAGGACTGGCAGTTGTTCTGCAGCAGGTGCTCAGCGGCTTCACCGGTGTACTCACGACCGTACTTGTCGGTAAAGGTGGCGGTGGTGTTGTGGATGGTGTGGACCAGGTGCTGGAAGCTGGCGCGCTTGCCAGTCATGCGGTCTTCGTTGTGGCAGTTGATGCAGGTTTCTGCTTCAAAGTAGCTGCTGTGACGGGTGGTCAGCGGCTCGCCTTCAACGTGACAGCTGGTGCACACTTCGTGGCTGATCACATCTTTGGTGTAGAGCGGATCGTTACCGTTGCCGTCAAAATCTTCGGAGATTTCGTTACGCGGTACCGGAGTGCCATCGGGAAGGGTGTTGTTGCCAGCCAGTACGTTGTAGCGCTGGGTCAGGTCACGGTTTTGCTCGATGCCTTCAAAGGTGAAGGTGTAGTAGCCGTTACCGTGGTCTTCATAGACCTTTGAGCTGCCTGCGGAAGCCCAGCGTGCGGAGTCACCGGCGTGGAAAGCGCCTTGCGGGTAGAGCTGGTAGTTTTTCACTTCCATGCCCTGAAGGCCCACAACGGACTTGTCCTCTTCGTTGGTAGCCAGAACGGTCACCATCGGTTGGCCATCCACGTACTCAACCTTGGTCACATCCAGGTTCAGTTGAGCGATGGATTCAGCGGGGTTACCGCCGGGGCGACCAGGGTCGCCGGGGTTGCCATCTTTACCGTCGTCGCTACAACCCGCAAGGGTAGTGGCCAGGATGGCGGCGCAGGCGGTGAGGCGCCATTGCATCTTGTTATTAGTCATCATCTATTCCCTGCAAAAGAATATGGGGTACTCGTTTCTGAGTCACCGGACTGGGGTTGGCCTTTTGGCCTGTTGTCTACCCACAAAGTCACTGTGTGTTATATCAACTTGACCCGCTATAAACCGTGATACAGATCAGCGATCTAGCGGCTTGTTTTTATGGTGTTTTATAACTTTGCACAGGACCCACCCCCGGGCGATAACGTGATCCGAAACGAGGTGTCCCTTCGGGTGCCAAACAAAAAAGCGGCCCCGGAGGGCCGCTGATCATAACACTGTTAACTCATTAAAACTTGTGGTTTTTCTGAATGTTATCGGCGCTGTGGCAGGTGGCGCAAGACTCGGACATCGAGGCTTCCTCACGACTGCCTTTGTGGATGCCGCCCATATTGAGGATGTGGGCATCGGCAGAAGCGATCTTGGCCGCGTCAAAGTAGGCGTCTGACAGGTGGCAAGAGGCGCAAACTGCGGTCTGCGGGCTGCTGTAGGTGCCACTGCCGCTGAACTGCGGACCGGTGCTGACGTTATTCAGGGTGTAGCTGTTGTCGTGGCACACGGAGCACTGGTTCATGCTGAAGAACGCCTGTACGTCTTCACGGCCATGGGCACGAACACGGTCCATGGAACTGGAGGCGTGCACGCGAGCCATCATGCTCGGCTTGTAGCCATCAGCACCGTGACACTGGGCACAGGTGTCGTTGTCGGCGTTGCGGTAGTGGTAACCAGAGCTGCGAACCACCATGTCGTCATTGTGACAGGCGGTGCAGTTCTCGTAGGCGGCTGCCGCATGACGACGGACATCGCTGGCTTCACCGGAAACGGTCAGGTAGCGGGTCTGGGACGCGTAGGGGCTGACCACGGCATCGCACTGACCATCAACGTAATCGGTCAGAGCGTTGCTCTTGTTACTGACGCAGGCGTTGAAGTACGCGGTAACGGCCAGAACATAGTCCTGAGCGGCCATCGGGTTCTCAATGTCATTCAGCAGAGCAGCCAGTGTTTCATGCGCCGGTACGGTAACGGTGCCGACGCCGTTGGCGTTTACGATCGCAGTGGCGTTGGAGCGGTTGGCCAGGAACTGGCTGGAGCCGTCTGCCGCTACGGCGTTTACGCGCACGGTGACGTTGCTCAGGGTAGAGCCGGATACCGCTTCTTCACCTTTGCTCACGTTGAACTGAATGTCGAAGTTGGTGCCATCCCAGCTCAGGCCGGTGTAGTCAACGTCGATGTTGCTGCCAACGGTGGCGGCAGAGTGACGGCTCTCCATACCGTGGTCGGAGAAGTGACGGAAGGCACCGCCACGGGTGTTGCCATCGTAAGAGCTGTGGCAGCTGATGCAGCCCTCTTCACGATCACCGTAGTGGTAGTCACCGTGACAGTTCTGACAGCTCTGCTTGTCCTGGTCAGCAAACCAGTGCAGGGCGTGATAGGTCACGTCCTCAGGCAGGGTCTCTTCGGTGGTGGTGTAGTCCACGTGACAGGCATGACAGTTGGCCGTGCTCTGCGGGTAAACCCCTTCCTCATTGTTGAATTTGAGGAAGAAGGCCGGGTTGGCGCTCTCTTTGGCGATCACGGAGTCAAACTTGGCAACGCCACGACGGTCAGCGTGGGTGGCACCAGTGTGGATGGCGTGAACCAGGCCTTTGATGGAGTGGGAGTACTCGATGGTGTTCTCACCATCGGAGACGGTGCGAATGCCGTAATCCACGTGGCAGAAAGCACACACTTCGGTGCTTGTGCCGTAGTGGGCGTTGCTCATCCGGTAGGTGGGGTGCTCATCCCGGGCGCTTTCGTACTGGTTAGCCTTCACATCCTCGGCGGTGTGACAGGCGAAACAGGTCTGGTCAGCAACCACGGTTTTGGGGCGTTCCGCTTCGACGTTGCCCGCTTCCCAGTAGTAGGTGGCGTAGTGGGTGGCATCGTAGTCGGTCTTGTCACCGGCCAGCTTGCGCTGCACCCGCATCATTACACCCTGCACCTGACCTTCGTCGTAGGCGAAGAAAAACTCGGCGCCGCCTTCCTCTTTGGTGGTCGGCAGAGCGTGATCGACGACAAAACGGTACTTACCGGTCTCGATCTCCTCTACAGAACAGTCGTTGTAGGGGGTGTAGGAGCTGTTGCACATGGAGGCGCTGCCCCGGGTGCCGTTGCGGTGGTGGTAGCTGGCCCAGATCTCACGGTTGTGAAGGGGTTCCGCCATCGGCTGAACGTCATCGCGAGCCGCTTCGCTCTCCAGTGCCATACGGCCCATTTTGAGCGTCAGGTTGTCGATGGTGGCGCCATGAATGGCAACGCCATTGGTGTTGACCAGGTCAAACTCCACCACCAGTTGGTTGGTGTCGGCGCTGTACTCTGCAAACAGGTTGCTGGTGTTCAGGCTGTCTGCCTGACTGATATGGACCCCGATCGGGCCCGGCTTGCCATCTTCGCCATCGGAGCCGTTCTTACCGTCGCTGCCACAGCCGGCCAGCAACGTGGACACGGCCAGCGCGGAGGCCAGCATCTTCCAGTTGTTGTTATGTTCGTTCATCTCTTTTCCCTGCAAATTGAAAAGAATTCTTGGTAATTGCCCGTCGTACTTAGGGAAAACGGGTCGATGCCAGAGTCTAGGGAAGGGCCACCAGGGGGAACGTGATCACGATAACGGTCACTAAAAGCCTGATATGTATCGAAGATGTTTCCTTTCATGCAGCTTGTTACTTTTGTCGGAAGGGATGAGCGAGGTGGTGGTGCGGAAAAAGCGAATTAACTCACCCGAGGTGGTGGCGGGTGTTATCAGGGGTGATGGCAGGTGGTGAGAATGTAATCAAAAAAGGGGGCGGGTAATTTGTGACCGTTGGGTATGGGTAAATGGTGGTCCGGGTGATCGGGATCGCAAAAGTGACAATCCGAGCCTTTTCGCGGGCAAAAGAAAAGCGGCCCGAGCGGGCCGCTTTTTTCTGAAAGTCTCAGGACTTAGTAGCCAGAGCTCCAGTTGGAGTGTGCGTCCAGAATCTGCTCACCAGTGTGACAGGTGGCACAGGTTTCTTTGCCCTGCATGTCGACGTAAGCGTCGTACTCAGAGGCCGGAACACCGATGGTGTTGATGTTACCGTCGTGGTCGATAACGCCGCCCATGGACTTGATGTGTGCCACAGCAGTGTCGTTCAGACCGTACGGCGGAACGTGACAGCTGACACAAGCGGCAGTCTGCGGGGATACCAGCAGTTGCTCGTTGGTGTCGCTCAGACGTTGGCCATCAGTGGTACCGAAGGCCACCGGAGCCGCATCAGCAGCGATACCGGACAGGGTGAAGCCGTTGGCGCCGTGACAGGTCTGGCAGTCGGTCTTCTTGAAGAAGCCGCCCAGGTAGTGCTTGCTGTGTACGATGTACGCCAGGTTGGAGGAGCCTTGGCCCTTCTTATCCCGGGTACCGTTGTGGCAGCTGGCACAACCGTCCAGATCGTTGGTGTAACGGTGGGTGATGGAGGTGGTGTGACACGCCTGGCAATCGCCCATCTCTGCGTGTTGTACGCGCGGAGATTCGGCAACTACAGTGCCATCTTGCTCGAAGAAGTAGGTGTCACTCACCAGGTACGGTGCCAGTTGCTTACCGGACTCCAGATCCGCTTCCACACAGTCAAGGCGTGCACCTTTGCCATCGAAGCAAACGTGCAGCTGGCTGGACAGAGCGATGGTGGCGCCGGCGTCAACCAGTTCCTTCACCTTGTAAGTGCCGTCGGTGATGACAGACTGAATGCGACCGTCGGCCAGCTGAGTAAAGGTGTCGAAGCCCACTTTCTGGTAGTTCACCAGGAAGTCATCAGCGTGCAGACCGTTAACAACGATGGCGCTGTTAAAGCCGCCGTACTTGTACGGACGAGGATCGATCTGAGTCAGCGGTACCAGCTCTTCGCCGTCCAGTACGGAGAAGGTGGCAGTGATGGTGTACGCAGTGGCATCAACCACAATCTCGTCAAACTGAACTTTCAGCTCCGGAGCGCGGCCATTGGCGTTCTGAGTATAGTGACCGGCTTCGGCGCCGCGAGCGCCATCAGCGTTGTGGCACTGCACACAGTTCTGCTTGTCTTCTGCGATCTGGTTGTTGTCAGAATCCCAGTGCCAGCTCGGTACGGCGTACGGGCTGTTGTGACAGTTCAGACAGGTAGCGCTATCCAGGTCCGCTTTCCAGGCGCCAGCCAGTTCCAGCGCTTCATCAGGCTGGTGACAGGTTTGACAGTTGGAGGCTTTCTGCGGGTAGATGCCATCTTCAGCGTAGAAAGAGTGGCTGTGGATGTCGTGGGCCATGCCCTTGATGGAGCCGTCGTAAACGAAGGTGTTTACTACGGTACCGTTCTCATCCTTCTCCTCTTTCACATAGCTGTTGTAGTCAGTGTGACAGAAGGTACAGGACTCGAGGGTCACGTGCTTGCTGCCGTGCATGGACAGCGCACCATCGTGGCCCGGACGGTGACAGCTTTGACAAGTGGTCTCTGCGATCAGCTCTTTCGGACGCTCAACCACAGTATCGCTGCTCGGCTGCCAGTAGTAGAAGCTGTTTTCTACCAGGGTGGCGCCATCTTTACCGGCGGCTTTCAGGCCCAGGTACAGACCGTTGGTCGCAGTGGCATCAAAATCGTACTCGTAGGCCAGAGTGTCGATGGCCTTGTTCAGTACCAGGGTGTAGGTGCCGTCTTCATTGTCAGTCAGACAGTCTTCGCAGCTGCTGCCCTTGAAGTAGGAGGAACCGGTCAGGTGACCTTCACCTTTGTCCTTGTTGAAGTAGCTCAGCCAGATGTCGCGCGGCTCGCCGGTAACATCAGTAGTACCTACCTCGTCTTCGGTACCCATACGGCCAAAGGAAACCGCGCCGATGTCGGCGTTGGTCAGGCCATATACGGCTACGCCGTTGGAGTTGGTCAGAGTGAACTCAAGAGTGAGGATGCCGGCTTCGTCAACGGAGGCGCTGTCGACCTTGGCGGTCAGTCCGGAGACTTCGCCAATGCTAACGCCAACCGGACCGGGCTTGCCGTCTTCGCCGTTGGAACCATCTTTACCGTCACTGCCACAGCCGGACAGCGCCAGGGAAACCATGGCCGCGCTGGCCAGCAGTTTCCAGTTTTGTTTTGTTGTTGTCATCTCTATTCCCTGCAAATGAGAAACGATGTCTTTAAGTTGTTCTCACGACAGCGTTTATACCGCCGCAAAGGAAGTCTACGGGGGTGAGGTCAAAATAAATGTGACCGTGTTAACAAAGGTGGTCAGATGAAAATCCAAAAAATCCCCAAGGTAAACAAAGGTGTGACGCTAATTGCGTAAACGTCCGGGGTGTGGGAGAGAATGTTTTTCAAAGGGGGTGAAAAGTGAACAAAAGCCGTTGGGGTGAGAGGAGTTGTGCAAGAGATGAAAAAGGGGCTCATAAGAGCCCCTTTTTACGTTAGGCCGAGGTTACTTCAGGCCGTGCACCACATCGTAACCGGCACTGCGTCCCGCTGCGTGGCATGTCGCGCAGGTTTCCGCCGCTTCGGCGGGAACGTATTGCCCCGGCGTACCAGCGTACACCCCGCCATTCTGGCGGAAGTGGGCCACTGCGGCCGGGTTGGCGGCCTCTGTAGTAGCGTGACAGCTGGCGCAGGCGGCCACTGCCGGTGAGTACTCCACTTTCCCTTCACCAGCGGGATTCGCTGCCGCAAAGGCGGGCAACGTCGCCATCGTGGACAGGTTAATCTGTCCTTCAGCGTGACAGGTGGCACAGTTGGCCGGAGTGTCGGGGTAGGTGGCGTCCAGATCCGTCGTACGGCGCACCGAGCGGGTGCCAGCGTGGATCTGGTGGATCATCACCTTGAACTCAAAGCCCTGCTCAAACGGCTTGTTGGCGTGAGCAGAGCCGTTCGGGTTGTGACACGCCACGCAACTGCCGTCGGTCAGGAACACCGCCGTATTGGGCGAGCCGGAGTGGCAGGAGCCGCAGGCACTGTCCGGCGGATAGGTTTCGTCGCCTCGGGTGGTGAGGTGACTGGTGGAGAAGTCTGCCTGCTCGGCGTGGCAGTTCACGCAACCCATCTCCATGGCAGCCACACGGCGCATGGCCACGTCACTGGCATCGGCGGAGAAGCTGGCCTTATTGCCTGCCACAATGGCGTCAATGATCCGGGCGTCCGGCGAATCGCAGGCCACCGGCACCAGGTTACTGGTATCCAGATTGGTGACACTGGCGTTGGCGCAAACGAACAGCTTGCCATCGATAAAGCCCTGAGCGGTGGCAGTGAATAGGTCATGCACCAGCGGGTCGATGCCGGTCACCGTATAGGTGATGCCGGTATCGCCTGCGACGGAGGTGATCACGCCACCTTCTGTATTGGCGGTTTTCAGGTCAAAGGCGATGCGTGACTTGTGTCGACCAAACGCACTGGCAGTGTCAGCACGGGCGCCACCCAGATCGTATTCGCTGCCATCGAAGGCGGCAGCGGTGACCCAGAACGCTTTCACATTGGGGTCAGCTTCCGGCGCCATCTCACCGGCCCAGCTCAGAGTAAAGGTGAGCGTGCCTGTGGTGGCGTCAAAGGTGCCGTTGCCCAGAGTGTAAGCGTACGCTTCGCGGGCATTGCCGGTGGCATCGGCTTTGGCCAGGTGGTAGATGGCCGAACCCATGGGGTTGGTCTCATCGGCGTGACAACCGGCGCAGTTGCCCTCCGCAAACGGAGTAAAGCCATCGCTGTGGAACAGCCCCCGGGCGGTGCCATCCCAATCGTCTGCCGCAAACTTTTCATGGCAACTGAGGCAGGCTTCCTGACGGTGGAAGTACCAGTTGCCCGCCTGGGCGGGAGCATCTTCACCATCCAGGTGGCACACCTTGCAGTCGTTGCCGTTGGCCGGGAAAGTCAGCTCACGGAAATCCTGGGGATTGCCGCGGAAACCGATCATAAAGTACTCGGCCTTATGGATCTGGTGGAGCATGGAGCCCAGATCGATGGTGGCGCCGGTTTCCGGATCGCCGGAGTAGGGGGTATGGCAAACGGTGCAGTTCTCAATCTCAAAGCGGGCACCACCGTGCAGGATCAGCGGGTGGGCGGCACTGTTGTCGTAATCGTTGCTGTGGCAACGCAGACAGGCCTGCTCCAGTACTACCAGAGTTCGGGTTTCCTCTGCGGTCGCTTCGGCGCCACTGGCGGGGATGAAGTCGTAGTGGGTGTTCACCAGCGCCTCTTTGACGTCGCCCCGGAAACGACGAAGCTCCATGGTGACCCGGTGGGTCAGGGCGGCGTCATAGCTGGTGTCCAGGCCGGCGAGCTCGGGGTACTCCGACAACGCCATGGAGAAGGTGTATCGATAACTGCCGTTGCCGGTGGCCTCGACACACTCAATACCACAGCCGGTTTCGATGCCCGCCTGAATTTGAGGGCCTTTGAGGGCGTCCCAATCCGCTGGGAAGTCCTCACCCACATTCACCTCACCGGGCTCAACCAGACTGTTGATGTAGCTGGTCCACTGGGTGGACTTAATGCCTTTCCCGCTGCCGTCCACGGCGCTGCCGTCGCTGGGCAGTGGGCGGGTCCGTTTCTGCAGTGTGGTGAGTTTGGCGATGCCCATGCCGATGCGATCCATATCGGCGTAACTCTCCAGCCCGGAAACGGCGACACCATTGGCGTCGGTGAGGTCAAAGTCGACCATCACCTTGCCCGCGTCGTCGATGGTGACGCCGGTGATATCGGCGTTCAGGCTTTTGGCAGCAGCGACATTGACGCTGACTTCACCCGGAGGACCCTCTGGCCCGTCGGCGCCGTCATCGCCATCACTGGGGCAACCGGAAAGGGCCAGTGCCATGGCACTGGCAGCGAACAAGGCGCGCCAGGGCGCCAAATGAATAGGTGAGTTCATAAGACGATCCTGTTGTCGGGTATTCCAGGTGGTCATGGGCGACTCCTTATTGGGCCGGAGCCAATCCGTGGGCCGGGGCGATGTCATAGGTTCGACCCGGGCCGTGGCACAAGGCACAGCCTTTATCGCCACTGGCCATCTCAAGCGTGCCGCCAAACACCGCACCTTGCTGAGCCATATGGCCCTGCGCCGTGGCGCTGCTGTGGCAGACGGCACAGGTGGCCGCTTCAAGACTGGTATAGGTGCCATCATCCACCGCCATCGGCGGGACGGAACTCAGCAACGGCAGGGCGAAACTGTCGCCCTCATCACCAGAGAGGTGGCACTGTCGGCAATCCGACACCGGAGCCGGGTAGCTGAGGTCTTCGTAGCCCTCCCGCTGTGCGGTGTGGATGGCGTGGATCATATGGCTGTAGTTGGCGCTGCTGGCCGTCACATTCGGCGCGGTCGCGCTGGCCACCATATTGGCGTTGTGGCACAGCTGGCACTGTTGTGAAAGGTCGTTACGGGCGCCGTGGAAATTCAGCTGTTGATCCCCATGGCAGCTGCCGCAGGTGTCGTTGCTGACCACCGCCCGGCGGGCCATGCCATTACCCACGGTGAAGAACTGGGTCTGGCTCAGGATGGGGGTGGTGACGGCCGCCGCATTGTCACAGGGGGTCAGCGTATCCCCACTGCGACAGATGCGGCCCTGAATCGCAACAGCGCCGCCGCCATCGGCTTCGCTTCCTGGCGGAACCGTCAGTCCGGTCAGGGTGTAGCGATACTGGCCCGGCGCCGGGGTTTCCTCGGGCGTCAGGGACTCCAGCCGAATATTGGGGGCGGAGCGGGTGCTGTAATCGAAAGCGGTGCCCCAGTTCGCGTAGAGCCGCAAATCGTTGAGGTAGGGCAACTGATCAGGGCTCGCCAGGGCTTCTCCTGTGGTGGGATTGCTCAGGCTGACAATGATGCTGAGCGTACCGGCGGCCAGGTCCGGCGTGATGCTGTCGATCTCGGCGCTGAACTGACCCAAAGCGGCGTCCTTATCTGCCATCAGGTGGACACTGCGGGTCCAGTCCGGGTTGTGACACGCGGCGCAGTTGCTGTTATCCGGCTGGGCCGGGTGGCCAATGCCCGCCACAAAGTCGATGGCGGTGTGGCAACTGCCGCAGGCAAGCTGGCTCGGGAACAGGGCCCAGTTGTCCGACTGGGGCAGCGCTTCGCCACCGGTATGGCAGGTTTCGCAATTCACAAAGTTGGCCAGCCCGCTTTCGGCATGCGCCGAGTGCGCCAGACCGGACAGCACATTCTCAGGGTTGGAGAGGCGGTTGACGGAGTGGCAGGTGGTACAGGTTTCCAGCTCGTTATAGCGGCCGCCGTGTCGTACGCGACCCAGATCGGTGTGGCAGCTGTCGCAGCTCTCGGTGCCCACGATCAAACGGGTGTAGTGCGGTTCACCGTCCGGGGGCGTGAAGTCGACAAAGGCATTGACGACCGGCAACGGTGACCCATCGGGAAGGGCGTCGCCGCCCACTTTGATCACCAGTCGCTGGGTGGCATCGGGGGAGTAGGTGACCCCTTCGGCGGCGTTGACGTTAAAGCCGGTCTGGTAGTCGTAAAAACCGTTGGCAAAGTCGGTCCACTGGCCGGGGCATTCCCCCTTTGCGTTGCAGGTTTCCGACCCCAGGAAGCGCCACTCGGTGGAGTTGCCCGCGCCGCTGAAGCCGGTTGGCAGCAACTGGGCGGCCAGTACGGTGGCACTGGGCAGGCCAGCAACCCCTTCGCCATTCTGGTTGGTCACCAGCATGCGGAAGGTGATCTGACCCTCGCCGGTGATGCTCCAACGCTCAAGACTGACCTCAATATCGGTGACCTCCTGAGCGGGGGGCGGCGTTTCCGGCCCGGGGGCGCCTGGGCCACCGTCATTGCCATCTTTACAGGCGCTCAGAAGACCCAGCGCCAGCAACGCGGCCAGCAGCGGGCGAAGGGAGACGAAATCGCTTCCAGTGTTCATGTCACGGGCTCCTTGTGCGTTTGACGCTGTGCCGGCGTTAAAACTCATGGCGATAACTCAGGTTAATAAGGTAATCGCTGTAGTCATGGGACAGGTCACCAAAGGTCAGCACATTACCGATGCTGTTGGGTTGCAGCCCCTGATTGAGGAAACTGCTGTCCTCGTACTCCTGGTAGAGCAGGTCCAATTGAACGCTTGAGTGGTCGCTCAGGTGGTAACGGCCATAGATATCCAGCGTAGTGCGGGTGGCGTCGTAAGCCCCCAGGTCGTTGCCCAGGCCCTGCTCGGTGCGGGTGAGGGTATCGCTGTCTGCCCAGACCAGATCGACCCCCAGGTCCAGCCGGTCACTGAAGGCGCCGCGATATTCTGCTCCCAGTCCGGCCGACTGGGCATCGTCATCCTGTCTACCCTGCCAGAGTGTTCCGGTGTTGCTGCCAATCTGGCGGGTATCCAGGTTGTAGGCGTTATAGAAGAGGTAAAAGGAGAGCGCTTCCTGGTGATAGTTGAGGTTGATGTCGTAGCCGGTTCGGTCCACCGTATCCAGCCCCACCAGCGGGTCGTCATAATCCTCTTCGCTGCCCTCCAGGGTGATCTGGATGCCGAGGGGATCCAGGATCTGGTAGCTGGCCACCAGCTTGCCGTAGTAGCGGTCCCGGTCTGCCAGGTAGTAGGGTCGAAGGGCAGGGTCATTCACCCCTTCTGCATCCGGACTGCCGAGGAAGTTATTCAGTTCCCGGTCTTCGCCGCCCAGTTCGAGGCGCAGGGCGAGTCGTTCCCAGTGGTTCAGTCTTAAGATGGCCCAGTACTGGTTGGTGGTGGCCTGATCGGCGGGTTGATCGGTCCACTCCTGCTGTCGCCATCGATAACCCAGCTCACCACTGAAGCCGCGATAGAAACGGTAGTTTATGGCCAGACTGGCTTTCTGGTCGGTGATGTCCAGATCCGGTGGGGTGCGACTGCCAGCGGGGATGCTGTCCGTAATAATGTAGGGATAGGGCTGCAGCGGGTTGCGGTAGTCCCGGTCCTGGTAGTCGTACTCCGCCAGCAGGGTCATTTTGCGCATGGGGCGCAGCCGGTAGCGCAGATTCAGGTCCAGCTTATCCAATTGCAGATCCGCATCTGATGCAGGCAGATCGGGGGAGGGGCCGTTGATGGTGGCGGGCAGGAACGTCTCATCCTGATCGTGCCGGCCCCATACCACCTGGCCAGACAGCGACTGTATCCCGGCGGCCCAGGTGCCCTGTACGTGGAACTGGTGGGCGGTGTTGTCCGGCGCAACGGCTTGTTGGCCCTCACGGGCACTGCCAAAGGTCGGCGTATAGGGGTTATCCCAGCGCTGGGCGCTCAGGTCGTTCTCGTACTGGCTGCCCAAGTAGCCAAATGCCACCTGCCAGTTGCCACCGACCACGTTCAGGCCTGCCGCCAGTGACGTGGTGTTGTCGTCCACCTGCTGAGGCAGGTTAACAGCATTGGTGATCAGCGTGGCGCCGCTCTGGCGATATCCTTTGCGCTGCTGGTGGGTCACATCAAGGTAGGTGCGGATGGCATTAAAGTACTTCTCCAGCCCGAGTTGGAACTGGTCCCGCTCAAGCTTGAGGTCGACCGGGTTCAAAGGCCCGTCCAATCCCGGCATCTGCTGGGTGGTGGCGCCCTGCTGCCAATCGGCAGGAAGTTGATGGTGACCATTACTGGTGCGGTATGGTGTGGGCACGGTGGCGTCATACCAGGCCAGTTGTCGCCAGCTCAGCTCTGCCGCAAAGTCCCTGGCCCGGTCGGCCCCGATGGCCAGCGTGCTGACGTCGTAACCCAGTTGGTCTGCTTCAATCGCGGTTCGCACATCGTTGCTGTACCAGTGGGTGACATTGCCATCCAGCCTGGGGACCAGGCCGTCCTTGTCGGTGCCACTTTCATTGGCAAAGTGGATGTCGTCAATCTGGTTGTCGCTGGCGCCGATTGCGAAGTGGCCGCGGGTTCCGGTCACCGGCGTGCATCGTTCACACTGCCATTCGTCCGTATTGGTGTTGGCGGTATTGGCCTTGTTCAGACTGAAGTCTGCTGCACCAACGCAGGGTGATAAGGTGAGTCCAATCAGGGTAGCCAGTAGCGTTTTCTGCATGGTGGACGCTCCCTATCGTTGCAGCAGTTTGCCAGACGGGTGATTGGAGCCATGCACCTGATTGTGGCAGTTCAGGCAGCTTTGACCCGCGGTAAAGGCGCTGTTGCCGCCCTGGAACTGCGGGGAACCTGAGTGCGGACTGGCATGGCAGCTTTGGCAGAGTTGCGGAGGCCTTTGGGTCAACATCGCCTCGTTCACACTGCCATGGGGGTTGTGGCAACTGGCGCAGTTATCGGCAACGGGAGCGTGCTCCCACAGCACCGGACCCCGCTTTTCGGCGTGGCAGGCGTAACAGTTGTCGTTCACCGAGACCTGGGCCAGCATCGCCTCGTTCAGCGAGCCGTGAGGGTTATGACAATCGGTGCAAGTGATCTGGCCGGAGCGCATGGGGTGGGAGGAGCGCTGCTGCATCTGGGCAAACTGTTGACGGTGACAACTGGTGCAGTTCTCCATCGCCAGCGCTTTGTCCTGGCTGGGATCCTGAGCAGCGTGTACGTTGTGGCAGCTGGAGCAGGCCACCTCTTCCAGATCGTGAATGCTGCCGTGCCAGGCCAGGCGGTCATCACCACTGTGGCAACTGAGGCAAACGGAATTCTGGGCTGAGGCGCTGACCCTTGAGTCCGGGCCAAAGGTGATCATCGGCTCTTTGCCGCCCCGGTTGTGGTTGCCCTGAGGACCATGGCACGCCTCACACTGCAACTGGCCAGGCGCCATCGGGCTGGCAGGGTTGTGAGTGCGGCCGTGTACCCCTTCAAACAGGGCCATCACCGTTTCACTGCGCCGATGACACATCAGGCAGTTGTCGGCCCCTTTGGCGGAGTATTTGCCTTCGGCAAACTTCTCAACGAGGATCGCTTCCAGTTCTGATTCACTCAGCTCTTCCCAGGCGGCCTGAGCCGTTATCGCGGGTATAGCCAAGCACGCCAGCAGCACCGCCCTAATAAGGCAATGCAACAACCGACTCACACTCATCATCATTCCCCTGCTTCCTTTGCAGACCTTGCTTGTTGTGGTTGTGTGATTACGAGGTAATCAGAAGGTTAAGTTAGCACAAATCCCCAGTCGAACCAGATTCTCGGTGTGATTGTTTTGTGGTGATTGGAGGGGTTGGTGGTCTTGGGTTGCGTGGGAGGAGTGGCGCAGAACACAGCAGGGAAGAGGGGATTTTGCTCAGTTGGAGCGAAAGTTGTGGCGGTGATCGAGTGGGAGTGTATCTGCTGCAATTTCGTTCTGTCCGATTGCCAGAAGTGTGATTGTAATCATCTATTTACTCATGCTCCCTCAGTACAATCCCCCACGAAAATTCAGGGATTCTCCATTTTAAAAGACGCAATTTGGGGATCCTGTTCGCTGTTTTAGGGGATGAGAGATGCAAGATCGTAACGAACAAGGTGGTTGGGCCAAGCTGTGGCGTCAGCCCAAAGCGAAGTGGTTGCTGGGCATTCCGGTTGGCGCTTTCCTGTTCCTGGCTATTGGTGCTGTGGGTACCGTCGGTTTCAACACCGTTATCCACGCCACCAGCACTGACGCGTTCTGTGTGAACTGTCACGTGCCTTCTTACGCCCAGGAAGAGTTCCACCAAAGTGTTCACGGCTCCAGCCGCAGCGGTATGGTGGTTAACTGTGCCGACTGTCACGTAGCCAAAGAGTTCGTGCCGAAGATGTGGCGTAAGGTTACTGCCATGAAAGAGGTTTACTGGCAGATCAAGGGCGACTATAACACCCCCGAAGCCTACGCCGAGCACAAGAAAGACATGCAGGCCCGTATCGTGGAAGGTTTCCGCGCTACCGATTCTCGCGAGTGCCGCAACTGTCACGATGTTGAGCGCATGAACTTCGACAAGCAGAAGAAGATGGCCGCCAACATGCACCAGCGTATGGACAAGATGGGCAAGACCTGTATCGACTGTCACGCTGGCAAGATCGCTCACGAGCGCGCCAAGTAAGCGAATTACGCAAAAGAAAGCCCCCGCATCGCGGGGGTTTTTTTTGTGCCTGAAACAGTGAAATGAAGAAGTTTCGGGTGAAAGGGGGATTTCCTTGGTGACTCACAAAGATCGCCATTCCCGACCGACTCATCGCCGGAACTTGGATCTACCGCAAACTTTTTGTCAGAAGGAGGGGTATACTCAACCTAAATGAGACTGATTAGCATTTGGTGATTTATGACCTTAGCGGAAATGGTAAATGGCCAGCGAGGCCGCGTCGCACAGTTTCAGGCCAATGGCCTGGAGCCCGACACTCAACTGAAACTGGCTGCCATGGGGCTGGCACCTGGCTGCCCGGTGCAACTGGTTCGTCGTGCGCCGCTGGGACGCTCTATCCAGCTGAAGCTGGCGGGTGCCTCTGTGTGTCTTAATCATCAACTGGCCCAGCAGGTAGAGGTCGAGGTAAACCATGGCTAAGACCATCCTCTCTGTTGGTCTGCCCAACTCCGGCAAATCCACGTTGTTCAACGCTCTGACCGGCGGTCAGGCCAAAGTCGGAAACTGGGCGGGTGTTACCGTTGCTGAGAGTCAGGGAACTCTGCAGGTTGGCGACCAGTCCATCCAGCTGGTGGACTTGCCTGGTCTGTATGATCTTACCCCCGCGCAGAGCGGCCCGGAAGATGAAGCGGTTTCTCAACAGGCGCTGTTGAAAGGCCAGTTCGACGGCGTAGTGAACGTGATCGACGCTACCCAGCTTTCCCGCCACCTCTATCTGACGGCTCAGTTGCGTGAACTGGGCATTCCGATGGTGGTTGTGCTCAATAAGTGGGACGCCGCCTGTGCTGCCGGGCTGAACGTGGATCTGGCGATGCTTGAAGAGCGTCTGGGTTGCCCGGTGGTGGCGCTGTCTGCCCGTCAGAGTGCCGATAAAGAGAAGGCGCTTCAGGCGATCAGCACGCTGCTGGCACAGCCCCAGTTGGAACCGCTCATGGTGCCCTATGGTGAAGTGGTTGAGTCTCATCTGTCTGAGGCGCGCCACGAAAGCCTGATGCAGCTGATGAAGCGCAGCCACGATTGGCTGAACATCATCGCGTCTGCCCGTCACCAGTGGGTGGCCAAACTGCTTGAAGCCGCAGAACACAGGCACAGCGAAGAGCCCAGCCTGAGCGAGCGTCTGGATAAGTGGGTACTGCACCCGGTCGCCGGTATCCCGGTGTTCCTGTTTATGATGTACCTGACCTTCATGTTCGCCATCCATGTGGGCAGCGCCTTTATCGACTTCTTCGACATCATGGCGGGCGCCATCTTTGTAGATGGTACGGCCCTGGCGCTGGAGTCCATCAATGCCCCCGGATGGCTGATTGGTCTGCTGGCTAACGGTGTGGGCGCGGGTATTCAGACCGTGGCGACCTTCATCCCGGTAGTGGCTTTCCTCTTTGTTGCCCTGGGCATTCTGGAAACCTCCGGCTACATGGCGCGAGCTGCCTTTGTGGTCGAGGGCGCAATGCAGAAACTGGGCTTGCCCGGAAAAGCCTTCGTGCCCCTGATTGTCGGTTTCGGCTGTAACGTGCCGTCCATCACCGCCACTCGTACCCTGGAACTGCGTCGTCAACGCATTATGGCGGGCATGATGGCGCCCTTTATGTCCTGTGGTGCCCGTCTGCCGGTGTACGCCCTGTTTGCCACCGCGTTCTTCCCGGACAATGGTCAGAACCTGGTGTTCCTGCTCTACGTTGTGGGCATCGTTATGGCCGTGCTGACCGGTCTGATGCTGCGTCACACTCTGCTGCCTGGTGCCAGTGGCACTACGGTAATGGAGTTGCCGGATTACGAACTGCCGACCCTGCGTCAGATTCTGTCCCGTACCTGGCAGCGTACCCGTCAGTTTGTGCTGGGCGCCGGTAAAGTGATCGTGGTGGTAGTAACCCTGTTGAGCTTCTTCAACACCATGGGCACCGACGGCACCATCGGTCATGAAGACACCGACAGCTCTCTGCTGGCTGTAGCTTCTCAGATCGTGACCCCGGCATTTGGACCGATGGGCATCGAGCAGGATAACTGGCCTGCCACCGTGGGCATCATCACCGGCATCTTTGCTAAAGAAGCGGTGGTGGGCACCCTGAGCAGCCTGTACAGCCAGGGTGGGGAAGATGAAGGCGGTGAGTGGGATCTGCTGGGCAGCTTCAACGAAGCACTGGCGACCATCCCGGAAGCGTTGCTGGGCATCGAAGTGACTGACCCGCTGGGCCTCAAGATTGGCGATGTGCACGATGTCGACACCATGGCGGAAGACTTTGGCTTCGAGACCGGCAGTCTGGCGAATCTTGAGCAGGGCTTCGGCTCCCGTGCGGCCGCCTTTGCCTACCTGCTGTTTATTCTGCTCTATACCCCGTGTGTGGCGGTAATGGGTGCCATGGCACAGGAGTATGGCGGACGTTGGGCTCTGTTTGCTGGTGCATGGACCTTTGGCGTGGCGTACGCCACCGCCACCCTGTTCTACCAATTCGCCACCTTCGGTATGGGCGCCATCGGTTACCTGCTGGTGTTCGCCATTCTGTTGGGCGCTGTGTTCCTGGCTCTGCGTAAGGCAGGACAGCATCAACAAACGGGAGCCGGCGACATCCCGATTGTTATTCAGGAGTGACTGGAAAGCGCATCCGTAAGGGTTTAACTTAAGAAAAAGCAGCTTATTCAAGCTGCTTTTTTTTTATGGCTGATTTTTGTGACTTAGTTTGGCCGACGCGAGCTGGAGGGATGGATGATGAGGGATGATCAGGGTTTCTGGGCCCGGCTTTGGCGCTCGCCAAAAGCGCGATGGCGGTTAGGGATCCCCCTTGGGGGATTGCTGTTTTTTGTGCTCGGTGCGGTGGGGACCGTTGGCTTTAACGTGGTGATCCATGAAACCAGCAGCGATACCTTTTGCGTGAGCTGTCATGGCCCCTCCAAGTTTGCGGCGGAAGAGTGGCCGCAGCACACCCACTACAACACCGCTTCCGGCGTGCTGGTGACCTGCGCCGACTGCCACGTGGCGAATGAGTTTGTGCCCAAGATGTGGCGTAAGATCCGGGCGATGAAGGAGGTGTATTACCAGACGCTGGGCACCTACGACACCCGGGAGAAATTCGAAGCGCATCGCCAGGAGATGGCGGAAAGCGTTTGGGCAGAGATGCGGGAAACCGATTCCCGTGAGTGCCGCAGTTGCCACAAAGTGGAGTTGATGGATTTTGCCCGCCAGAAAAAGGCCGCGGCATCAATGCACCAGCGCATGGAGAAGATGGGCAAAACCTGCATCGACTGTCACAAGTTCCTGGCCCACGATCGGCCGGCCAAACCGCAGCAGGGAGAGTAAGAGATGGATCGACATAATCGCGGTATTTGGCAGGTGCCCAAGAGCAAATGGCGATTAGGCATCCCATTGGGCGGTCTGCTTGCCCTGGCGTTGGGTGTGATTGGCTGGGTAGGGTTTGAAGCTTCACTGCACTGGAGCAGCACGGATGAGTTCTGCACCTCCTGCCACAATTCACCGTCTGCCTGGGTTGCGGAGGAGTGGCATCAGACGGCGCACTACAAAACGCCGTCCGGGGTGGCGGTGCACTGCCATGATTGCCACATTCCCAAAGAGTTCGTGGATAAGATCTGGGTAAAGGGCACCAGTGCCGTTCACCACATCTATACCCAGCTCACCGGCACCTACACCGATAAGGCCAGCTTTGAAGCACGGCGTGAGATGCTGGCGCAGCGGGTGTGGGACAAGATGCGCGCTAACGATTCCCGGGAGTGCCGTAACTGCCACAAGGTGGAGCGTATGGATCCGGCCGCGCAAAGCCCCACTGCAGCGCAGTTCCATGAGGTGCTGGCGGACGCCGATGGTGAGGTAACCTGCATCGATTGCCACGCCGGGATCGCTCATAAATTGCCCGGCCCGACCAGGCCGTAAATCCATTTGAGGGGGCGGAACGCCGCCCCCTGTCTCAGCCGCCTCATCTTGCAGTTGCTACGCTTTGGAAGTTGTTGCACCATACCGCTTTTGATCGACCCCCAAGCCCAAGAGGATGCGCATGAGCCAGCCGGACACCGAGGTTCGTCCCAGCAACTTTATCCGCAACATCATTGACGAGGATCTGGCCTCCGGGAAGCACAACAGTGTGCATACCCGTTTTCCGCCGGAGCCTAATGGTTACCTGCATATTGGTCATGCCAAGTCCATCTGTCTGAACTTTGGCATCGCCAAAGACTACCAGGGCAAGTGCAACCTGCGTTTTGACGACACCAACCCGGTGAAAGAGGACATTGAGTACGTTGAGTCCATCAAGCGCGACGTTCAATGGCTGGGTTTCCAGTGGGATGGCGAAGTGTGCTATTCCTCCGACTACTTTGACACGCTGCACGGCTATGCCGTTGAGCTGATCAACAAGGGTCTTGCTTACGTGGATGAGCTGAGTCCCGATGAGATCCGCGAATTCCGGGGCACCCTGAAAGAGCCGGGTAAGAACAGCCCCTACCGGGATCGCTCCGTTGAGGAGAACCTGGCACTGTTCGAAAAGATGAAAAACGGTGAGATGGCCGAAGGCACCGCGTGTCTGCGTGCCAAGATCGACATGGCCTCCTCCTTTATGGTGATGCGTGATCCGGTGCTGTACCGCATCAAGTTTGCCCATCACCACCAGACCGGCGACAAGTGGTGCATCTACCCGATGTACGACTTCACTCACTGCATCTCCGATGCGCTGGAGGGGATCACCCACTCCCTGTGCACCCTGGAGTTCCAGGACAACCGTCGTCTCTACGACTGGGTACTGGATAACATCAGCATTGAGTGCCACCCGCGTCAGTACGAGTTCAGCCGTCTGAACCTGGAATACACCGTGATGTCCAAGCGCAAGCTGAACCAGCTGGTGGTGGACAAGCACGTATCCGGTTGGGACGACCCCCGTATGCCGACCATCTCCGGTTTGCGTCGCCGTGGTTACACCCCGGCCTCCATCCGTGAGTTCTGTAAGCGCATCGGTGTGACCAAGATGGAGAACACCGTTGAGATGGGGATGCTGGAAGCCTGTATCCGTGATGACCTGAACCAGAACGCGCCTCGTGCGATGGCGGTCCTGGATCCGGTCAAGATGGTGCTGGAAAACTTCCCGGAAGATCGCGTTGATATGCTGAACATCGCTAACCATCCCTCTGATGAGTCGATGGGCAGCCGTGATGTGCCGTTCACCCGCGAGATTCTGATTGAAGCGGAAGACTTCCGTGAAGAGGCGAACAAGAAGTTCAAGCGTCTGGTACTGGGCAAGAAGGTGCGCCTGCGCGGTGCCTATGTCGTCACCGCTGAGCGCGTTGAGCAAGACGCCGATGGCAATGTGACCACCATCTTCTGCTCCGTAGATCTGGATACCCTGGGTGTGGACCCGGCCGATGGCGTTAAGCCGAAGGGCGTTATCCACTGGGTTTCCGCTTCTCACGGTGTGCCCGCTCAGGTGCGTCTGTATGACCGTCTGTTCAGCGTGCCGAACCCGGGCTCTGGCGAGCTGGAAGAGACGCTGAACCCGGACTCCCTGACCATCATCGACAACGCGATGGTGGAGCCGGCTCTGGCCTCTGCAGAGGTCGAGAAGGCGTTCCAGTTTGAGCGCATGGGTTACTTCTGCGCTGACAAGGAATCCAGCGCCGAGCGTCTGGTGTTCAACCGCACTGTGGGTCTGCGTGACTCCTGGGCGAAGATCGCTGACTGATGCGCTGTCCGGGAGCGAACGCTCCCGGTTTCGCCAGCCCTGATGAGGGCATAAAAAAACGCCGGCAACTGCCGGCGTTTTTTATTGGGGATTCCCCATTAATCGTTGTGGTTGCACTCTTCGTTGGTGCAGTGACCGTACAGGTAGAGACTGTGGTTGGTCAGTTTGATGTTGTGCTTCAACGCAATCTCATGCTGGCGACGCTCAATCACGTCATCAGAGAACTCAATCACCTTGCCACAGTCCAGGCAGACCAGGTGGTCGTGATGGTGCTGGCTGGCCAACTCAAATACGGCCTTGCCACTTTCAAAGTGGTGACGGGATACGATTCCGGCATCGTCAAACTGGTTCAGAACGCGATACACGGTGGCCAGGCCAATCTCTTCGCCATGGTCCAGCAGCAGCTTGTAGAGCTCTTCTGCGCTGATGTGCTGGTTATCGGGGTTTTGCAGCAGCTCCAGGATCTTCACCCGCGGCAGGGTCACTTTGAGTCCGGCTTTTTTCAGGGCCTGATTTTCGTCGGTCATGTTTGTCTCGTCTATCTACTAGGCCGTCTACCGCGGCGGTATCCAGTCATTATATGGAGGCGGGCGGCAACATTAAACCACTCTGTTCAGAAGGTTTTACCGCTACGGGCTTGAAATGGCAAAAAAATAGCCGCAGCATGAATGAAAATGGACGACGAAAGAAGCGCATGTACCAGCGTATTGTAGTGTTGACTGGAGCGGGTATCTCCGCGGAATCCGGGATGAAAACCTTCCGGGCCGAAGATGGCCTCTGGGAGTCCCATCGGCTTGAAGATGTGGCGACGCCCGAGGGGTATCGGAAAGATCCCGATTTGGTCAATCGGTTTTACAATGAGCGCTGGGAGCAGCTGAACAATGGCATCGAGCCAAACCCGGCGCATCGTGCCCTGGCAGAGCTGGAGAAAGTGGTCGGCAAAGGGCTTCTGGTGGTCACTCAGAATATCGACGATCTGCATGAGCGAGCTGGCAGCCGCCGTTTGATCCATATGCATGGCGAGCTGAATAAGGGACGCTGTCCCCGCAGTCAGCAGGTGTTTCCGCTGCTGGAGCCTTTCGGAGCCGAGAACCTTTGCACCTGCTGTGTGCCGGGCCAGATACTCCGTCCCCATGTGGTCTGGTTTGGCGAGATGCCATTGGGGCTGGACCGCATCTATCGCGCACTGGAACAGTGCGAGCTGTTTATCAGCATTGGCACTTCAGGCACCGTTTATCCCGCGGCAGGTTTTGTTGAGATGGCCAGTCATGCGGGTGCGGATACCCTGGAGATCAATCTGGAGCCCTCCGAGGTTCACAATCAATTTTCCCACCAACAGACCGGTAAAGCCGGCGAGCTGGTGCCCAAGCTGGTGGAGTGGATCAAAGCGGGCAACCGACTCAGCTGAACCCGCTTTCTATCGGCTTAACTCAGTGCCCGGTGGATGGCGCCGGTCAGTTGGGTCAGCTGTTCAGAGGTGATGATGTAGGGCGGCATGATGTAGACCAGCTTGCCAAACGGGCGTATCCAGACTCCGTCGGCAACAAACCGACGCTGGATCGCCGCCACATCCACCGGTGTCACCGTTTCCACCACGCCAATCGCGCCCATGACCCGGACATCCGCGACGCTCTCCAGGGTACGGCAGGGCTCCAACTCCCGCTTCAACTGCGCTTCAATCGCCTCAACCTGTGACTGCCACTGCCCGGTAGCGAGCAACGACATGCTGGCTTCGGCGACGGCACAGGCCAGAGGGTTGCCCATAAACGTAGGGCCATGCATAAACACGCCCGCCTCCGACGCGCAGACCCCTTCGGCAATGGCGTCACTGGCCAGGGTGGCCGCCAGGGTCATGGTGCCGCCGGTCAGCGCTTTGCCGAGACAGAGGATATCCGGCACAACATGGGTGTGTTCGTAGGCAAACAGCTTGCCGGTGCGCCCGAATCCCGTCGCAATTTCATCAAAGATCAGCACGATGCCGTGTTCGTCGCAGGCCGCGCGTACCGCTTCCAGATAGGCAGCGCCGTAAAAGCGCATCCCTCCGGCCCCCTGCACCATGGGTTCCAGGATCAGCGCCGCAGTCGTGTCCCCATAAGCGGCCATCGCCGCCTCAATGGCGAGATGGTCCTCCTCCACCAGCGGCTCACCCAGTGGGGTGACCGGGCGGGGCAGGAAGTGGGCTTTGGGCAGAATGTCGCGAAACAGGCTGTGCATGCCGTTCACCGGGTCACAGACGCTCATGGCGGCAAAGGTGTCGCCGTGGTAGCCACCACGCACCGTCATCAGTCCGGTTTTTTCCCCCCGCCCGATCCCTTGCTGATACTGCAGCGCCATCTTCAGCGCCACCTCAACGGATACCGAGCCTGAATCCGCCAGGAACACCTTGTTCAGGCTTGGGTGGGTCATCGCCAGCAGGCGTTTGCCCAGGTTGGTGGCGGGGGCGTGGGTCAAACCGCCAAACATGACGTGGCTCATGCGGTCCAGCTGTGCTTTGGCGGCCTCCACCAGTGCGGGGTGGCTGTAGCCATGGATGGTGGACCACCAACTGCTCATGCCATCAATTAGGCGTTCGCCGCTCTCCAGTTCGATGTGCACACCTTCCGCTCGGCTTACGGGGTAGCAGGGCAGGGGATGGGTGGTGGAGGTGTAGGGGTGCCACAGGTGGTCGCGGTCAAACTGCAGATCGGCCTTCATGGTTAAAAATTGTCCATCAGTTAAGTTGCTGGGGTGGTCGGCGTTGACAGTCTACCTGCTCACCGTATCCTAGCCAACGACAACCGATGACTCAGATGGAACTCCATTATGGCCGCTACCCGCCACGACTGGCAGCTGGAAGAAGTCCAGGCACTGCTGAATAAACCGTTGAATGACCTGCTGTTTGAAGCCCAGTCTGTGCACCGTCAGCACTTTGATCCCAACGAGGTGCAGATATCCCGTCTGCTCTCCATCAAAACCGGCGCCTGTCCGGAGGATTGCAAGTACTGCCCTCAGAGCGCTCGTTATCACACTGGTCTTGAGACGGAGCAGTTGGTTGAGGTGGAAAAGGTACTGACGGAAGCCAAAGCGGCGAAAGAGGCGGGGGCCAGCCGGTTCTGCATGGGGGCCGCCTGGCGCAACCCCCGGGAGCGGGATATGCCCTATCTGCTGAAGATGGTGCGGGAAGTGAAGTCGATGGGGATGGAGACCTGCATGACCCTCGGCATGCTCTCGGTAGAGCAGGCTGAGGCGCTGGCTGAGGCGGGCCTGGATTACTACAACCACAACCTGGATACCTCACCGGAGTTTTACGGAGAGATCATCTCCACCCGCAGCTATGAAGACCGGCTCAATACTCTGGACAATGTGCGCAAGGCGGGCATGAAGGTGTGCTCTGGCGGCATTCTGGGCATGGGAGAGCAGGCGAAAGATCGGGCGGGCCTGCTGATGCAGTTGGCCAACCTGGAGAAGCATCCCGAGAGCGTGCCGATCAATATGCTGGTCAAAGTGGCGGGAACGCCGATGGCGGAACAGGATGATCTGGACCCCATCGAGTTTGTTCGGGCCATCGCGACCGCCCGAATCATGATGCCCCAGTCTCACGTTCGACTCTCCGCAGGCCGGGAGAACATGACGGAGGAGCTGCAGGCGATGTGCTTCTTTGCCGGTGCCAACTCCATCTTCTACGGCTGCAAACTGCTGACCACCGCCAACCCGGAAGAGAACAGCGATATGGCGCTGTTCGCCAAGCTGGGTCTGCGTCCAGAGGCGGGCGCACCCGTACACCTTGAAAAGATGGCACCCGTGGTGCCGGATGAGAAGGACGAGCTGTTCTACAATGCCGCCGGTTAATCCGTTTAAGGCCCGGGCAGAGCAGCAACGTGCCCGTCGCCAAAGTGATGGTTTATGGCGCCAGCGTCACCTTATTGAAACGCTGGATGGGCGCTTGTTGCGCTTTGACGGGCGCGAGTACCTCCAGTTTGCCAGCAACGATTACCTCGGGCTGGCAAAGGGTGGTGTAAGCGAACCGGCACAAGGGGCGGGCGCGTCCCCCTTGGTGACGGGCTATCATCCGGTTCACCGGGCACTTGAAACACGGCTGTGTGAGCTGACTGGCTACGAGTCCGCTCTGCTGTTCAGTTCTGGCTTTGCCGCCAACTCAGCCCCATTTTCCCTGATGGCAGAGGGAGACCGGGTGCTGGCGGACAAACTCAGCCACGCGTCGCTCATCGACGGTGCCCTGGCCAGTCCCGCCACATTGCGCCGTTTTCCCCATAACGATATGGGCACGCTGGCCCGCTGGCTGGAGGGCGCTGCGTCCCCGACGCTGGTGATCTCAGAATCGGTGTTCTCCATGGATGGCGACCGCGCACCGATGGCGGATTTGGTGCGTCTGTGCCAGCAGCATGGTGCTCTGAGCTGGCTGGATGACGCCCACGGCTTTGGTGTGATTGGCGAGTGCGGTCTTGGTGCGGTTGAGTTTGCTAAACCAGACCTGCTGACCCTCACCTTTGGCAAAGCGATGGGCGCGCAAGGGGCGGCACTGCTTGGGCCCTCCTGGCTGATTGAGGCCCTGCTGCAGCAAGCGCGTCACTACATCTACTCGACCGCACTGAGCGTGGACCAGGCGCAGCGGGTGCTGACCCAGCTGAATCGCTCAGCGGAGCCTGAACATCGAGCGCGCCTGTGGGCCAACGTACGCCACTTCCGGCAGCAGGCGCTGGCAGCAGGGCTGCAACTGACCGATGCCGACAGCCCCATTGTGCCGGTGATCACCGGCGATAATGCGCGAACCCTCGCGGCCGCAGAGGGGCTTAAGCAGAAGGGTATCTGGGTGCCCGCCATCCGTCCGCCCACCGTCCCCCGTGGCGAAGGACGGCTTCGGGTGGTGCTCAATGCCGCTCATACGGTAAGCGACATTGACCGTCTGGTTCAGGCCCTGGTTGAGGTGCTGGAGGCGGGGGTATGACTCAGGCGATTGCCAGTTGTTTTGGCCGAGCGGCGACGATTTACGACCAGCACGCTCATCTTCAACGGCGGGCAGCAGAGCGACTGCTGAGCGAGACCGACGACGGCGGTCTCTGGCTTGATCTGGGCACCGGTACCGGTCATGTTGCCCGCAATCTGGCGGCCGAACGGGTGATCGCCCTGGATCTGGCGCTGCCGATGCTGCAACAGGCACAGGCGCTTGGCACCCCCAACGGGCTTTGTGGTGACATCATGTCCCTGCCGATTCAGGCGGCCAGTGTTGACGGCATTGCTGCCAACCTCTCCCTGCAGTGGTGCGATCCCTTGTCAGACACGCTGGCGGAGCTGGCCCGGGTTGCCCGACCAGGGGCCAAATTACTGGCCACTCTTCCGCTGGCCCACACCTTTCCGGAGCTGCGGCCCTTAACCGAACGGGGTCAACTGGCCTGTAACCGGTTTGCTGACCTTCAAGAACTGAAGCAACGGTTGCAGGAGAGTCCCTGGTCCGCGTTTCAGCTTCACCCCTTTACCGAAGTGGTCCATTTCGACTCCGTCCGGGCGCTGCTGGGCCACTTTAAGGCCACCGGCGCTCACCACAGTCAGGCGCGGCAAAGCGGCCTGCGAGGGCGGGCATGGTGGCACGCTTTGAATGAGCAACTGAGTCAGCATCGCACCTCCGAGGGGTTCCCCCTGACCTGGGAGTTGGTGCTGGTGGAGGCAACACGATGATCTACTTTGTCACCGGCACCGATACCGAAGTGGGTAAGACCCGCGTCAGCGCCGGGCTGCTGGCTGCCGCAAAGGCCGAAGGATTCACGACGCTTGGCCTGAAGCCGATTGCCGCTGGCTGTGAGGCGACACCGGAGGGGCTAAAAAATGAGGATGCGCTGGCACTGATGGCGGCCAGTACCCTGAGGTTACCCTATCGCGATGTGAACCCCATCGCTCTGGCACCGCCGATAGCGCCCCACATTGCTGCGGCGGAGGTGGGTCAACCCATCCAAGTCGAACGATTGGCTGCTGCTATGCCACGCCAGGGGATGAGTGATGTTGATCTCTGCCTGGTTGAAGGGGCCGGGGGGTGGCGTCTGCCGATTGGACAGGGTCAGACGCTGCCGCAATGGGTGGCGCAAGAGGGCTGGCCGGTGGTGATGGTGGTCGGGATGAAGCTGGGCTGTCTGAACCATGCGCTGTTGACCGCAGAGGCAATTCGAGCGGATGGTCTGACACTGGCGGGTTGGATCGCCAATCGGGTGGATCCCGCCATGAGCCGTTACCAGGATAACCTGGAGACGCTCAAAGCGATGTTGGATGCGCCGCTGCTGGCGGAGGTCCCGTTTCTGGAAAATGAAGCCGCCTCCACGCATCTGGCAGAAGCGGCTCACCGTCTTACAGCAGGCGGCTGAGGTCGGAGCCCGGTTCTATCGGTTGCTTTTGGGAGCTGCCCTGGAACAGGAACGCGTCTTTCTCTCCTAACAGCACCAGGGCATCACCCTGACGTTTCAGAGCGGTGCCCTCCTGAATGCCCACTACCGGCATCAGGGGATCCACGCAGGTAAACTCCTGCAAGCGCTGTTCACGGGTTTCGCCGTGATGCCCCGGAGGGTGGAAGTCGATGTAGTGAGGGTTCAGCTGGAACGGCACCAGACGCAGCGCCTCAAAAGTCGGGGGCTGGATGATCGGCATATCGTTGGTGGTACGGATGCTGTCACCCGCCACATTGGAACCCGCACTCCAACCGATGTACTTCATGCCGTTGCCAACCTGCTCCCGAAGCGCCTCCACCAGATTGTGGTGATACAACTCGTGCAGCAGGTGGAAGGTGTTTCCGCCTCCAATCATGACCCCATCATATTCACCCAGCGATTGGGCGGGATCGCTCAGCTGATGGGCACTGTCGAGCGTAAAGTCCAGTGAATCCAGTGCGGCGGATACCTTCTGGTGGTAGTCGTCGTAACTGATGCTGACCCCGGCGTAGGGGATAAAGAGCCAACGACTGCCGGGCTGAACCATGTCAGCCATCCACTTCAGTGCATGACTCAGATAGGGCGTATCGTCGGCTTTTGAGCTGCTGAGCAGCAACAGGGACAGGCTCATGGGTGATCTCCGCAAATTATGAGTTTTTGCTTTTAAAAATCAGAGGTTAACGACAGTTTAGCAAGGCGTTACGCAGACTGAAATGACGAGAAGGGACAGCAAGGCCAGGGCCACATGCCAAAGTGGCCATTCAGGAAGAACCATTGGAGATAAAGATAGATCAGATTCCTCTGATAGATCCATATCTTGTGGTTGTTATCGACAAAAAGTGCCATATACTGACAATCAATGCTGTACGGTGTCCCAAACCGAGTTTATAAAGCCGCCTCCCCAGGGCGGCTTTTTCTTACCGCTCTATACGTTTCTTTACGTTTTCCAATCTTGAAAACCTTTCACCGGACCCCGATCATTCTGTCATGGGCGCCCGGCACCGGGCACTCGACCATTATTAGGAGAAACAATGAAGCGCATCTTCCTCTTTTTGCTGACCAACCTTGCTGTTGTGCTGGTGCTGGGCATTGTCCTGAGCATCATCACCTCTGTTTTGGGGATCCAGCTCCACAGCTACACCGGTATCCTGGTGCTGGCGGCGGTGTTTGGTTTTGGCGGCTCTCTGCTCTCTCTGCAGATGTCCAAGTGGATGGCGAAAAAGTCGATGGGTCTGCACGTGATCGAGCAGCCGCGCGATGAAACCGAAGCCTGGCTGCTGGACACCGTTGCCCGTCAGGCTCAGCAAGCCGGTATCAAAATGCCGGAAGTGGCGATCTACTCCGGCCCGGAGATGAACGCCTTTGCCACCGGCCCCAGCCGCAACAACTCTCTGGTCGCGGTTTCCACCGGCCTGATGTACGGCATGAACCGTGACGAAGTGGAAGCGGTTCTGGCCCACGAAGTGAGCCACGTTGCCAACGGTGACATGGTGACCATGGCCCTGATCCAGGGTGTGGTGAACACCTTTGTTATCTTCGCAGCCCGACTGATTGCCGGTACCGTCAGCAACGTACTGAGCAGCGATGAGGACAGTGGTGAAGAAGCCAGCTACATGACCTACATGGTGGTCTCTTTCATCCTGGAGATGATCTTCGGCGTGCTGGCGTCCGTCATCGTGATGTACTTCTCCCGTCAGCGCGAGTTCCGCGCCGATGCGGGTGGTGCTGCTCTGGCAGGTCGCGAGAAGATGATTGCCGCACTCGAGCGTCTGCGCCACGGCCCGGAAAGCTCCATGCCGGCAAACATGGCCGCATTCGGCATCAACGGTAAAGGCGGCAGCCTGACCGAACTGTTTATGAGCCACCCGCCCCTGGAGCAGCGCATCGATACCCTGCGCAGCGGCGCATAACGGCAAGTGAATGAAAGACGGCGACCCTCGGGTCGCCGTTTTTGTTTATGGAATGATGCCCTGAGCCAACGGATAATGCAGTCACAAGTGCTTGCGTTGAGTCCACTATCCTCATATACCTAATACAACACAGAAAAATGACTGTGAGACAAAGACTTGTAGAGCCTGAACTGGACTCATTGCGGTAACGCCAGGGCTCAACTAGTTTTTATGAACTGTGTGAGCATACCGAAGTCCGCTGCGGGCTAAGGTTTTGGAGGATAGAAACGTGTTTAAACAACTGCTCTGTGCCCTGTTTGGTCTGGGCTTGGCTTTTGGTGTGGTCGCCGCCGATACCCTGGCGGATATGCATGCGGAGATGAATGGCTGTGAAAGCTGCCATCAGGATGGTACGCCTTCAAGTGACTATGCCTACGAAAACGAACAGTGTGTCTCCTGCCACGGTGCTGAGTCAGAGCTGCCGGGCGAGCAACATGCAGCGCATGCGGACATTCTGGTGTGCTCCGACTGCCATAAACCTCATGAGATGGAAGTTGGCCAGAAGCCCACTTGCGATGCTTGTCATGATGATGGCCGTCAGCCGTAATCGGTGAAGACGAGTCACAGTAAACGCCGGCATTGACCGGCGTTTTTCTTTTCGCGAAAGGATGTCAGTTCATTGATATTCGTCACTTTATTCAACCAGAATTCTGGAATTCTGCGATCTGATCAATGGTTTGTCTCATTCTGACTTGATACAGTGTGCGCGTCTTCAAGTTGGGGTCTTACTGTCTTATGCAGGGATCACTGACTTGGGCAATATACTGTGTGAGGATGAGAAAAATGTTCAAACAACTGCTGATCGCACTGTTCGGTGCCGGCCTGGCTTTCGGTGTTGCTGCCGCCAGCGTCGTTTCCGACATGCACGCCGACATGTCCGGCTGTGAAACCTGCCACGCTGACGGCATGCCGTCTGACGACGGTGCGCACGAAGCTGCTGCTTGTGCTGACTGCCACGGTGGCATGGCTGATATGGCCGAGCCCCACCCGCAGCACGATGGCATGATGGAGTGTACCGACTGCCACAACGTGCACGAAGACCAGGTAGGTCAGGCTCCGGCCACTTGTGACAACTGTCACTAACAGCAAGAACGCCGCATAAAGCGGCGTTTTTTTATGGGCCGGCGTCAGTCCGGTTTCCTTATTGCTTCTCCCTGCCTACAATGTCGCCCTCAGATCAGGAGGGCCAGATGCAGTATCCCGTCAACGAAATCTTTGAAACCATCCAGGGCGAAGGCCACTTTACCGGTGTGCCGGCCGTTTTCCTGCGCCTGCAGGGTTGCCCGGTCGGGTGTGCCTGGTGCGATACCCGCCATACCTGGGAGGTGGATTCCAAAGATGAGGTGACCCAGGACGCCGTGATTGGCGCAGGTGATGGTGAGCCCCGCTGGGCTGGCTGGGATCTGGATACGCTGGTGGCGCATCTGACTGGCCCGCAGTACCGGGCCCGGCATCTGGTGATTACCGGTGGTGAACCCTGCCTCTATGACCTGCGACCGCTCACCGAGCGGATGCACGCTGCGGGATGGCGCTGCCAGATCGAAACCTCAGGCTGTTTTGAGGTGCTGACCCATCCGGACACCTGGGTAACGGTATCCCCAAAAATCGGCATGAAAGGGGGCCTTGAAGTTCAGCGTTCAGCGCTGGAGCGGGCCGACGAGATCAAACATCCGGTGGCGATGCAGAAGCACATTGATGAACTGGATGCGTTGCTGGAAGGTGTGGATCTGAGTGGAAAGACCGTGGCGCTGCAGCCGATCAGCCAGCAGCATCGTGCCAATGAGTTGTGTGTGCGGGTCTGCATCGAGCGCAACTGGCGTCTGTCGATCCAGACCCACAAATACCTGAATATCGATTAAGCGTCGGGGCCGCGGTATTTGCAGCCTGACGTGCAGGTTTCCTTAATCGCCACTTCACACAGCTGAGGCAGACTGGGCTTCAGCTCGTTCCAGATCCACTTGGCCAGCACTTCACTGGTGGGGTTCTCCAGACCGGGGATGTCATTGAGGTAGTGGTGGTCAAGCCGCTCCCAGATCGGTTTAAAGTGGGCTTTCAGTTCGGCAAAGTCCATGACCCAGCCTGTATGAGGATCCACCTCGCCACTGACGCTGATGCGCACCAGGAAGGAGTGACCATGCAGGCGACCACACTTGTGACCCGTGGGGACATGCGGCAGCTTGTGCGCCGCTTCGAAGGTAAACTCTTTATAGATCTCGACGGACATAACTTCGGACTGACGATAAAGGGGCGCCAAGTTTGCCACGCCGCCGCTACTCAGGCAACCTGTGGCCCCTTGGTCAAATTAGTAATACCTTAGTAACCCTAGGGTTAATATCGATAATTCCGAATTTTCGTTCGAGTCGTTCCGTTTAATCGATTGGCACTAACCGCCTAATTCAGGTAGAAATTGTTTTTGGTTTCGTTCGAATTTTGGCAGGAGACGAGCATGAAGAGGATTTTGGGCAGTGTAGCAGCCCTGCTGCTGATGGGTTGTGGAGGTCCGGAAGCCACTTGGGTCCATCCAACCAAAGACGGGCAAGGGTTTATGCAGGACCGTGATCACTGTAACCGTCGTACCGATGAGAGTGCAGCGAACTTTAACGACCGGTTTGCCCAGTGCATGCAGCAGCGTGGCTGGACACTGGAATCTCACTAAGTCAGTGTGAGATTCGGGAAAGAAATAGGGAGACCAAAGGGTCTCCCTTTTTTGTGTATGGTGTAAACACACCGGTTTCCAAGGAACGCCCGATGAAAAAAACGATACCTGTCTCCCCGGATGAGCATCAGGTGCTTGAACATAAAGGCACGGAGCGACCCTTCAGTGGTCGGTTTCTCACCCTGACGGATGAGGGGACTTACTGCTGTCGCCGGTGTCAGGCACCGCTGTTTCGTTCAGACCACAAGTTTGAGTCCGGCTGTGGCTGGCCCGCTTTTGACGATGAGATCGCCGGGGCGATCCGTCGTGAAACCGATGCGGATGGACGTCGCACCGAAATTCTGTGTGCCACCTGCGATGGCCATCTCGGCCATGTGTTCGAGGGTGAGCAACTGACTCCTAAGAATCTGCGGCATTGCGTGAATGCCCTCGCGATGAGCTTTACTCCCGCAACGGTAACCACGGGATCTGAAACGGCGGTATTGGGTGGCGGCTGCTTCTGGTGCCTGGAGGCGCTGTTTCAGCGTGTCATTGGTGTCGAGTCGGTCACCAGTGGCTATGCCGGGGGCGAGGCAAAAGACGCCGATTATCGAACCGTGTGCGGCGGTCAGAGTGGCCATATTGAGGTGATTAAGGTGGTGTTTGACCCCAGTGTCCTCAGTTTCGGGCAACTGCTGGAGCTGTTTTTTGATTGTCACGATCCCACCAGTTGGGATCAGCAGGGGGCAGACAAAGGCAGTCAGTACCGCAGCGCCATCTTCTGTCAGAGTGAAGCCCAGCGTGAAACCGCCCTCGGGCAGATTAAGGCACTGGAGCAGATGGGACGGGGCAGGGTGGTGACCGAATTAAGGGATGCGGAAACCTTCCACTCCGCCGAGGATTACCACCAGGACTACTTCAATCAGAACCGTGAACAACCCTACTGTCACTGGAACATCCGGCCCAAGCTGGCTGCTCTGACTCAGAAATATGCCGATCGCCTGCAGCCGGAGGAGGAGGGCTAACCCCGACAAGTACCAAGAGGGCAGCCAGACTGGTGAAGAGCCCCACTGGCGGCTTGGGATAAGTTTCGTTAGGGTAGGGCCATCTGTTTAAGGAGGCTCTTACCCGTGTCTGTCAGTGACATTATCAACGCCCGTCCAGCGCCGGTCGGCTCCATTCTGGTGGTCTGCATGGGCAACATCTGCCGCTCTCCCACGGCTGAGGCGGTGTTTCGTCATCGCGCCTCGGGGCTGGGTCTGGATCTGCAGATCGATTCAGCAGGGACCATCGCCTATCACGCCGGAGAGGGGCCGGACCCGCGGTCCCGCTCGGCGGGTGAGGCAAGAGGCTATGACTTCTCCGGTATCGTGGCGCGTCAGATCCGTAAGGTGGACCTGGAGCGGTTTGATCTGGTTCTGGCCGCAGACCAGCAAAACCTGGCGGATATTCAGCGTCTGGCCACTGGCGGCGTTCATGCGCATGTTGGCCTGATCCTCGATAGCCTGGGGCAGGGCAGCCGCGAAGTGCCGGATCCCTACTACGGTGGCGCACGAGGCTTTGAGCAGGTGCTGGACCTGATTGAAGCCGCTGCCGATGGCTGGTTGTCGGCACTCAGGTCGCAATATCGTTAAGCGTTCTTGCAGGCAAAAAAAAAGCCACCCAATCGGGTGGCTTTTCTGTGTGGGAGTGATTACTCCACAGGACGGGTCATGTTGGCCGTCACCATCATGCGGTAGCGATTCACTGCGAAGTCGTTAGCCTTGGCTTCGTACTCCGGCACGCTGACCTCAATCAGGGGCATCTCGGCGTCAATGGTCTCCGGAGAGGCCATGGCGGCGTTGACGGCCAGACGCAGGTCCAGACGGCCACGGCGCTCAACTGCCGGAGCGGCTACCGGCTCGGATACCGGAGCGGCTTCAACCACCTCTTCAGCAGCCGGAACTTCGGCTTCAACCGCTTTCACGGTTTCAACCGGCGCTTCTTCGGCGGCTGGCTCAACGACAGCGGCAACCGGCTCAGCAGGCGCTTCCACTTCTTCGGCAACCGCCGGGACAGCTTCCGCTTCCTGAGTTTCAACCGCTTCTGCGGCGACCGGAACCTCTTCCGCTTTCGGCTCAACGTCAGTCGGCTGAGCGGCTTCAGCTTCAACGGCCGGAGCGGCTTCTACCACCTCTGCGGCTTCGGCTACCGGGGTTTCCTCTACAGCGACCGCTTGCTCCACCGGCTTGGCGGCTTCGGCTTCCGGTGCGGCTTCGGCTTCCGGCTGTTCCAGCGGGATGGCCAGCTGTTCCTCTGCCGGGGCGTTCAGCTCAGTGGCTTCCGGATAACGGGCAGTGATCGGATCACGTTGTGCCTGTTCCTCCAGCTCACCGCTGTCAGACTCGTCACGGTGCTGACGACGGCGGCGTTGGCCGGCGGCGCGCAGGTGACGGGGGCTGCGACGGGAGCGACGGTGTGCGTTGCGCTCGTTGTCGGTCAGGGTCAGTTCGCTCTCACCCTGAGTCTCCTCTGTGGCTTCGCTGACCGGAGCCATCGCTTCCACAGGCTGAGCTTCAGTCACTTCTGCTACCGGGGCTTTGCTCACGGTCTCAACCGGGGCGACAGCCTCGGTGACTGGCGTTTCAACCACCGGAGTTTCGGCAACCGGAGCAGCCGGAGTTTCGACAGCGGCTTCTGCGGCGGCTTCACTCTTGGAGGAGGTGCGAACGGAGCGCTCCAGCTGACGGCGCTGGCGGCGTTCACGACGCTGCTCTACCTGCTCTTCACGACGGGTTTCCGCTGCGGCTACCGCTTCCTGTTCGGTCACTTCGGCCGGCTTTTCGGCACGCGGCTCCTTTTTACGGCGCTCACGACGGCTGGATTCACGACGCTCTTCGGAAGCCTGTTCGCGACCCTCTTTTACCGGCTTGGCAGCGCGCTCCTGACGGGGTGCTTCTTCACTGCGGTCACGGTCACCACGACGGTCGCGACGGTTACGGCGACGCTCTTTGTTGGCGTCGACCTTACCTTGCTCTTCCTGTTCAGTGCGCTCGGTGCGTTCACCGCGCTTGCGGCCACGGCGGTTGCGATCCTGACGGTCACCGCGCTCACCACGCTCACCACGCTCACCGCGTTGACGGCGTTGACCACCGCGCTCGCCGCGCTTCTCTTTCGGCTTGGCTTCTTCTTCCTTGCTCTCGCCACCGAACAGCCCCTTGATGGCGGCACCGATGCGGGTCAGCAGGGAGGGTTTGGTCTCTTGCTGGGCTTGAGCCTTAGGCTGACGCTTCGGCTTCTGGGCAGGACGCTCGGCAGGTTTCTCGGCCTTGGTCTCTTTCTCAGCTGCCGGGGCGCTCAGGCCCTGCAGAACCGGCTTGTCGCCCTGCTGACGCTCCAGCTTACGCGGCTCGTACAGTTTGGCCTCCGGGCGGTCTACCAGGCTGTAGCTCGCTTCGGTAATGGTGTCGTCCTTACGGTGACGTACCACGGTGTAGTTGGGGGTCTCCATGTGGGGGTGCGGAATGACGTACACCTCCACTTTGTGGCGCTGCTCAATGATGCGAATCGCTTTGCGCTTCTCGTTGAGCAGGAACGCGGCCACGTCGGTGGGCACTTGAGCTTCCACCTGGGCAGTGTTTTCCTTGATCGCTTCCTCTTCCATCAGACGCAGGATGGAGAGCGCCAGGGACTCGGTGCCACGGATGGTGCCCTGACCGTTACAGCGCGGACACAGGTGTGCAGCAGACTCGCCCAGAGAGGGACGCAGACGCTGACGGGACATCTCAAGCAGACCGAAGCGGGAGATGCGGCCAATCTGTACGCGGGCACGATCCTGACGAACCGCGTCACGCAGACGGTTTTCCACTTCACGCTGATGGCGCACCGGGCCCATATCGATAAAGTCGATCACCACCAGGCCACCCAGGTCGCGCAGGCGCAACTGACGGGCAATCTCGTCTGCGGCTTCCAGGTTGGTCTGCAGCGCGGTCTCTTCGATGTCACCACCCTTGGTTGCACGAGCGGAGTTGATGTCTACCGCGGTCAGTGCTTCGGTCGGGTCGATAACGATGGAGCCACCGGACGGCAGGCGCACTTCACGCTGGAAGGCGGACTCAATCTGGGTCTCAATCTGGTAGTGGGTGAACAGCGGCACTTCGCTCTGATAGAGCTTGAGCTTGCTCAGGGCGTCAGGACGCACCAGGCCGATGTGCTCTTTGGCTTGCTCAAAGATGCGCTGGTGGTCGATCAGGATCTCACCGATATCGGTGCGCAGGTAATCACGGATGGCGCGAACGATGACGTTGCTTTCCTGGTGGATCAGGATCGGGGCAGGGCGGCTGTCCGCAGCCTGCTTGATCGCATCCCAATGGTGCAGCAGCACTTTCAGGTCGTCCGCCAGTTCATCGGCGGCTTTGCCCACACCGGCGGTGCGAACAATCAGACCCATGCCCTGGGGCACTTGCAGCTTGGAGAGGGCTTCTTTCAGCTCAGAGCGCTCATCCCCTTCGATACGGCGGGAGATACCACCTGCACGAGGGTTGTTGGGCATCAGAACCAGGTAGGAACCCGCCAGGCTGATGAAGGTGGTCAGGGCTGCGCCCTTGGTGCCACGCTCCTCTTTGTCCACCTGGACGATCACTTCCTGACCCTCTTTGATCACCTCTTTGATGTTGGGGCGACCAGTCAGAGGGGCACCGTCGACAAAGTACTCGCGGGCGATCTCTTTGATGGGGAGGAAACCGTGACGCTCTGCACCGTAATCGACAAAGGCGGCTTCAAGGGAGGGTTCTACGCGGGTGATTTTCCCTTTGTAGATGTTGGCTTTCTTCTGCTCATGACCAGGACTTTCGATGTCCAGATCATAGAGACGTTGGCCATCTACCAACGCGACGCGCAACTCTTCTGATTGAGTTGCGTTGATCAGCATTCTTTTCATTTTGGTGACTTATTCCATTTCTTGTCACCGAACAGGTCGAGTACCGGAAAAGCCGGCACCCCAAGGCGTTAAGCAGCCTCACGGCTGGACTGGGGGTGGAGGCACGGTGGAATAAACCCACACTCTAGAGCAGGCAGCCGCGGGCGCACCGCGGATGGTCTGGTTGCCTGATAGGCCTCATTGTCAACGCGCTAACGCGCGGTAATCAGCCGCCGGAGCGTCTGATGAAATCTTTCTCTCTGCCGGGCTTTTGGCCGGTCAGACCTGTATCGGTAACAGTGCTTACTTTCTTCAATGATTACGGGGTGGGGAGCCAGCCTCTAAGGAGGCGCCGTCGCCAGTACAGGGGCATCAATTTGTGGCCGCCTGTCCGGGGTATGGTCTGTGGGTAATCCGTGAAACTGCAAGATTACTGGCCCTTTCCTGGCCCCGACCGGGATGGCATGGCCATCTTGAGGGCATTCTGAGCCCACCGGTGCGACAAGAATAGCAACTTTGCAATTCCTCAGCAATTATCGAACTGCGTATTTGGGGCCCTTTCTGGCTCGGTGTACACTAGCGCCCATGAAAGAGTCCGTTTCCAAACCCAGTCCCCAGGTTCAATGGGTCGACATCACCGAAGACCATGCCGGTCAACGAATTGATAACTTCTTGCGCACCTTCCTGAAAGGGGTGCCAAAGAGTCTGATTTACCGTCTTTTGCGCAAAGGCGAGGTGAGGGTCAATAAAAAGCGCGTTAAACCGGAATACAAGCTGGCTGATGGGGATCAGATCCGCATTGCCCCGATTCGCGTGGCTGAGCGGGACGATACCGTCGCGCCCTCTGCCAAGCTGGAGAAAGTGGCGCAGCTGGAGAACCAGATTGTCTACGAAGACAAGGTGATGCTGGTGATCAACAAACCGTCCGGCATCGCGGTGCATGGCGGCAGTGGCATCAACTTTGGCGTGATTGAGGCGCTGCGGGCGCTGCGCCCCAATGAGCGCCAGCTTGAGCTGGTTCACCGTCTGGACCGGGCCACCTCCGGTTTGTTGATGGTGGCCAAGCGCCGTTCTGCCCTGAAGCATCTGCAGGATCAGCTGCGTGAGAAGACCATGCGCAAGCAGTACCTGGCGCTGGTTAAGGGTAAGTGGAACGCCAAAACCCGAGCGGTGCAGGCACCCCTGCTGAAAAACACCCTGAGCTCCGGCGAACGCCTGGTGCGGGTCGACAGCACAGGTAAGCCTTCGGAGACCCGTTTCCGCATCGTGGAAGGGTTTGAGCAGGCCACGTTAGTGGAAGCCAGCCCGATCACCGGTCGTACCCACCAGATCCGCGTGCACACCCAGCACGCCGGTCATCCGATCGCCTGCGATGAGCGCTATGGCGATGACGAGTTCGACACCCTGATGCGAAGTAAAGGGCTGGATCGTTTGTTCCTGCACGCATTCCGGCTCTCCTTTACCCATCCGGTAGAGGAGGTGACCATGACGGTGGAAGCCCCCCTGGATAATCAACTGGAAGCGATACTGGAGACACTGCGCTGATGGAACGACAGTACGAGCTGATCATCTTTGACTGGGATGGCACCCTGATGGATTCCGTCGGGCGCATTGTGGAGTGTTGGCAGGAAGCGGCACGTTCATTGTCGCTGCCGGTGGCGGACGATAACGCGGTCCGTGGAATCATCGGGCTCTCCATGGCGGAAGCGATTCAGACGCTGGTGCCTGGCTTGGATGAGGGTCAGACCCTGACGTTCCGTGAACGCTACCGTGACCTTTATGCGGATCCCGCTCTGGCGCCCACGCCGGTGTTTGATGGCGTTGAGGCTCTGCTGGAGTCCCTCCAGGCGAGCGGCCATAAGCTGGCGGTGGCGACGGGAAAAGCGCGGCACGGTCTTGAGCGGGCGTTTGGCCACAGTGGCTTGAAACACCACTTTGTCAGCTCTCGTACTGCCTGTGAAACCGCCTCCAAGCCGGACCCTCAGATGGTGCTGGAGCTGTGCCGGGAGCAGGGCGTTGCACCGTCCCGGGCCCTGATGGTGGGGGATGCCTGGTTCGATCTGGAGATGGGACGCCGTGCCGGGAGCGACACCGTCGGGGTCAGCTACGGTGCCGGCAGTACAGAGCATCTTCTGACTGCGTCACCCAAAGCGGTGATCCACCGTCCTCTTGAACTGCTGGAGTGGGTCTGACCCCGTCGGCTTACTGCTTCCCTTCCAAAGCACTGGCCAGCTTGGCATCGAGTTGGCCAGTCATCCAATCTTTCAACATCACCCAGTCAGCCAGAAAGCTGTAGAGCGGATACTGAAACGTGGCGGGGCGATTGTGTTCAAATCCGAAGTGGCCAATCCAGGCAAAGCCATAGCCGATCACCGGCAGCAGCCACACCCATTGCCAGTTGCCACTGGCGATCAGATAACCCAGACAAGCCAATACCAGCAGAGAACCGGTGTAGTGCAGTGCCCGACAGCGGCGGTCGCTGTGTTCACTCAGGTAGAAGGGGTAAAACTGGTGGAAACTCTGAAACCGTTTTTCGCTCATGGGGACTCCCTGTCCTCAATATCTTCCCTCTTTTGTAGCGAAGGACCCGCCCCCGAGCAAGGCGATTACGCTTTCTGAAGGGTCAGGACATCCACCCCTTCGTTGGCCAGCAACTCGCCGAGGCTAATCAAAGGCAGGCCAATCAGCGCGTTGGGGTCACGGCCGGTCAGGCGGTCAAATAGCATGATGCCGAGCCCCTCACTTTTGAAGCTGCCCGCACAGTTATAAGGCTGCTCCGCCTTCAGGTAACCCTCAATCTGAGCGTCGCTCAGCGATTTAAAGGCCACTTCGAAGGGCTCCACCAGAGTCTGGGCCTGGCCGGTGGCGCTGTTCAGCAGGGTCAGGCCGGTGTAGAAGGTGACCACTTCACCGCTGGCAGCTTTTAATTGCGCAACGGCTTTCTCGTGGGTGTGGGGCTTACCGAGGATGGCGCCTTTGACGACAGCGACCTGATCGGAGCCGATGATCAGCGCGTTAGGATGACGCTCGGCCACGGCGCGAGCCTTGGCCTCAGAAAGACGGCCAACCAGCGCCTGGGCGGTTTCGCCCTCTAATGCGGTTTCGTCCACTTCGGGCTTGTCGCAGACAAAGGGCAAGCCCAATTTTTCCAGCAGCTCGCGGCGGAAGGGGGAGGTGGATCCGAGGACCAGAACCTTATCCATAGTTACCTGTGACTTCATTCAATGGAAAGTGGGCCGCAAAGGCTAACAAATCCCGTTGACAGCACCAAGGTAAACACGTAAAAAGCGGACCTCGCCGAGCACGCTTCGTATTAGTATAAAGCCGCGTCAGGCGGGGTTCCCGGGTCTAAAATTTCCTTTGACTCGGTACAGTTCAACCATTAAGATGCGCGCCTTATGCAGAATGTACGAATTCCGGTAATGCTGAACCCGGCTCGTTGCGCTCAACGGGGCCTTAGCTATGAGGGTATCCTCCCAGCCAAGGTACTGAAGCGCGTGAACGGTGCCAGCGCCGGCGACTGCACTGATGTGCGGGTGTTCGTTGAATGTGGCATTGATGTTCAGGGGATAGTCTACCTCAAGGGGAAGGCTGTGACGGAGCTCACTCTGGTATGTCAACGCTGCATGAACACTTACAGCCATCCGATCGCGGTTGAGTTCGCATACAGTCCTGTGACTGACGATTCACAGATTGATGAGCTCCCGGACGCCTATGAGCCTGTCGAATTAGACGAAAATGGCGAGGTACACCTTCAACATCTCATCGAAGATGAGGTACTGCTGGCTTTCCCCATCGTGCCGATGCACGATTCTGAAGACTGCAGCCAATCTTCGCGGGATGTGACGGTTGGGGTTTTGCCCCGTACCGACCCTGCTGATGAGCGTCCGAAGAACCCGTTCGCGGTGTTAGAAACTCTTAAGCGAAATTAATCGAGGAGATTGGGGCCATGGCCGTACAACAGAACCGTAAGACTCGTTCCAAGCGTGGTATGCGTCGCTCTCACGATGCACTGACTGCATCTCAACTGTCTGTAGACGCCACTTCTGGTGAGAAGCATCGTCGTCACCACGTGACTGCCGACGGTTTCTACCGTGGCAAGAAGGTCATCAACCTGTAAGTTGACCTGCTCTTGTCCAATCTAACCTTAGCGTTAGATGCCATGGGGGGCGATCACGGCCCCCATATCACAGTGCCTGCAGCTTTGCAGGCACTGGCGCTTTATCCCCAACTGACCATCATCCTGGTGGGTGACCGCATCGCCATTGGCGAACAACTGCGTCGTCATCACCGAACCGAATCCTCCCGACTGCAATTGCTGCACGCCGAACAAGTGGTATCGATGTCTGATCGACCGCTGCACGCGCTGCGCAACCGCCGTAAGAGTTCCATGCGCCTGGCGCTGGAGCTGGTCCACGAGGGCAAGGCGGATGCCTGTGTCAGTGCCGGCAATACCGGTGCCCTGATGGCGATGGCCAAAGTGGTGCTGAAAACGCTGCCGGGGATCGACCGCCCGGCTCTGACCACCGCACTCCCTACTACCACCGGCGACCCCGTCTACATGCTAGACCTGGGGGCCAACGTCGTGTGCGATTCAGAAACTCTGTTTCAGTTTGCGGTGATGGGCTCCGTTCTTGCGGAGTGTGTGGGCAATCGTCGCCGTCCCCGGCTGGCGCTGCTCAATGTTGGAGCGGAGGAGATCAAGGGGAACGATCAGGTTCAGCAAGCGGCTCAGCTACTGCAGGCCACCCCCCAGCTGAACTATCGCGGATTTATCGAAGGTGACGCTATCTTTACCGGTGCCGTGGATGTCATTGTCTGCGACGGATTCATCGGTAACGTCACCTTAAAGACCACGGAAGGGATCGCTCGACTCTTGGTGCAACAGATGCGCCAAGCCATGGAGGGCAATCTGCTGGCCCGAATTCTGGGCTTGCTGCTCAAAAGCCGACTTAAGCGGCTCTATAAGCAAATGAACCCCGACCAGTACAACGGTGCGACTCTGTTAGGATTGCGCGGTATTGTGGTCAAGAGCCATGGCAATGCTGATCAAGCGGCCTTCCTGCGCGCCATCGAAGAGGCGGTGCTGGAAGTGTCCCGTCAGGTGCCGGGCCGAATCAAAAGCCGACTCGAGTCGGTGTTGTTGGATAAATCCTAAGTCTACTTATGTATACAAAAATTCTTGGTACCGGCAGCTATCTGCCGCCCCAGGTGCGGTCCAATGCCGATCTGGAGCGCATGGTGGAAACCAGCGACGAGTGGATCCGCGAGCGTACTGGCATCCGCGAGCGTCGCATTGCCGGTGCAACCGAATCCGTGACCACCATGGGCCACGAGGCCGCCCTTAAGGCGCTGGAAGCCGCAGGCATTAGCGCCGAACAGCTGGACATGATCATCTGCGGTACGACCAGTGCCGATAACGCTTATCCCTCCTCAGCGTGTGAAATTCAGGCACTGCTCGGTGCACACGGTTGCCCCGCCTTTGATGTGGCAGCGGCCTGCAGCGGTTTCATGTTTGCCCTCTCCATTGCTGACCAGTTCATCAAGAGCGGTCAATGCAAGCACATCCTGGTGATTGGTGCCGACGCCCTGTCCCGCCACTGCGACCCGGATGATCGCACCACCCTGATTCTGTTTGGTGACGCCGCTGGCGCCGCCATCGTGGGCGCCAGCGAAGAGCCCGGCGTACTCTCCACTCATATCCATTCCGATGGACGCTTTGGCGACCTGCTGAAGACCCGTGTACCCAAGCGCAATAAAGATGTGCAACTGGAAGCGGATCAGGCCGACTACCTCATTATGAAAGGCAATGAGGTGTTCAAGCAGGCCGTGACCCGTCTGGCGGAAGTGGTTGAGCAAGCCCTCGAGCACAATGGCATGGCCAAGAGCGACATCGATTGGCTGGTGCCCCACAACGCCAATTTCCGAATTCTGAAAGCCACTGCGAAAAAACTGGGCCTGCCGATGGAGCAGGTGGTGATGACCCTGGAAGAGCACGGCAACACCTCCGCGGCGTCTGTCCCCGTGGCTCTGGATATGGCGATCCGTGATGGTCGCATCCAGCGCGGTCAGACTCTGTTGCTGGAAGCCTTTGGTGCCGGGTTCGCCTGGGGCGCCGCAGTGGTCAAATACTAAGGAAGCCTTTTCATGACTCAGAACACCGCATTTGTTTTCCCCGGTCAGGGCAGCCAGACCGTGGGCATGCTGGCCGAACTGGCCACCGAGTACCCGATTATCCAGGCCACCTTTGCCGAAGCCAGCGAAGCGCTGGGTTTCGACCTGTGGCAGATGGTGCAGGACGGCCCGGCTGAGGCGCTGAACAGCACTGAAAACACTCAACCCGCACTGCTGACCGCCTCCGTGGCGATCTGGCGCGCTTACTGTGAAGCGGGCGGCGAGCAACCGGCAGTGATGGCCGGTCACAGCCTGGGTGAGTACTCCGCACTGGTGTGCGCGGGTGCCCTGAAATTTGAGGATGCGGTCAAGCTGGTCGCTCTGCGTGGACGTGCCATGCAGGAAGCCGTACCTGCTGGCACCGGCGCCATGGCCGCCATCATCGGTCTGGACGACGACGCCATCGCCAAAGCCTGTGCGGAAGCCGCCCAGGGTGAAGTGGTGTCTCCGGTGAACTTCAACAGCCCGGGTCAGGTGGTTATCGCTGGTCATAAAGACGCGGTAGCCCGTGCCGGTGAAGCCTGTAAGGCCGCTGGCGCCAAGCGCGCTCTGCCGTTGCCGGTCAGCGTGCCGTCCCACTGTGAGCTGATGAAGCCTGCGGCTGAAAAGCTGGCCGAAGCCCTGTCACACATCGAAGTATCTGCCCCGGCGATCCCCGTTATCAACAACGTGGACGTGGCCAAAGCGGACTCCGCTGAAGCGATCAAAGACGCCCTGGTGCGTCAGCTGTACTGCCCGGTGCGTTGGACCGAAACCGTCAACGCCATGGCCGATCAAGGTGTCGAGCAGTTGGTGGAGTGTGGCCCGGGTAAGGTACTGACCGGTCTGACCAAGCGGATCAACAAGGCCCTGTCCGGCACTGCGGTGAATCTGCCCGCAGACCTGCAGGCCCTGCTGTCTTAATCAAAGGAGAGAATCTATGAGCCTGGCTCTTGACCTGAGCGGCAAGATTGCACTGGTAACTGGCGCAAGCCGCGGCATCGGCCGTGCCATTGCCGAGCAACTGGTTGCTGCTGGCGCCACCGTGGTTGGCACTGCCACCAGCGAGCGTGGTGCGGAAGCGATCAGCGCTTACCTGGGTGAGAATGGCCGAGGTCTGGTGTTGAACGTCACCGATCCTGCGTCCATTGAAGCGCTGTTCGAAGCGATCAAAGGACAATACGGTGACGTGGACATTCTGGTGAACAACGCCGGCATCACCCGCGACAACCTGATGATGCGTATGAAGGACGGTGAGTGGACCGATATTATCGACACCAACCTGACCTCCGTATTCCGCACTTCCAAAGCGGTACTGCGCAGCATGATGAAGAAGCGCCACGGTCGCATCATCAACATCGGTTCCGTTGTGGGCACCATGGGTAACCCGGGCCAAGCCAACTATGCAGCGGCAAAAGCCGGCCTGCTGGGCTTTACTAAGTCATTGGCAAAAGAAGTCGCCAGCCGTGGGATCACCGTCAATGCGATCGCGCCCGGTTTCATTCAAACTGATATGACCGACGAACTGACCGACGACCAGAAAGCCGCTATTATGGGGCAGGTCCCGGTTGCGCGTCTGGGCCAGGCGCAAGAGATTGCCGATGCGGTGGTCTTCCTGGCTTCTGATCGGGCCAGTTACATCACCGGCGAGACCTTGCACGTCAATGGCGGCATGGTAATGGCCTAAATCAAAGTGTGACGAATTATGGCGTGATAGTGGTTCTAAAATTCACGAAAATTTATGTATTTTCGTGGTTTGACCACGGTGCAAGGCGCTTGCATTGTACGTGGAATCGAATACACTAACCGCAATTCGACGCATCAGCGTATTTGAACAGGAAAGTAACAATCATGAGCAACATCGAAGAACGCGTAAAGAAGATCATCGTAGAACAGCTGGGCGTTAAGGAAGAAGACGTTAAGCCTGAAGCCTCTTTCGTAGACGATCTGGGTGCTGACTCTCTGGACACCGTTGAGCTGGTAATGGCTCTGGAAGAAGAGTTTGATACTGAGATCCCGGACGAAGAAGCTGAGAAGATCACTACCGTTCAGGCTGCGATCGACTACGTTCAGGCTAACCAGTAAGCCTCAGCATTCAGAAAAAACAGGCGGCTTATGCCGCCTGTTTTTTGTTTCACCCGGAGGAACCCGTGTCCAAACGTCGCATTGTAGTTACCGGCCTCGGCGCCGTAACCCCGGTAGGCAACGATGTTGCCACTACCTGGAACAATTTGCTGGCGGGCCAAAGTGGCGTCGCCCCCATTACGCACTTTGATGCCAGTGATCTGGCTGTGCGCTTCTCTGCCTCGGTCAAGGACTTCGACGTCGAGCAGTACCTGTCCAAGAAGGACGCGCGCAAGATGGACCTGTTCATCCAGTACGGTCTGGCCGCCTCCATCCAGGCGATCAAAGATGCCGGCCTGGAAGTGACCGAGGACAACGCCCACCGCATTGGTGCGGCCATCGGCGCCGGTATGGGTGGTCTGGATCTGATTGAAGCGAACCACACCCAGCTGATGAAGTCCGGCCCGCGCCGGATCTCTCCCTTCTTCGTGCCGTCCACCATCATCAACATGATCGCCGGTCACCTGAGCATCATGTACGGCTTTACCGGACCGAACATCGCCATCACGACTGCCTGCACCACCGGTGTACACAACATCGGCCACGCAGCGCGAATGATCGCTTACGGCGATGCGGATGTGATGATCGCCGGTGGCGCCGAGATGGCCACCACCCCGTTGGGCGTGGGCGGCTTTGCTGCGGCCAAGGCGCTCTCCACCCGTAACGACGACCCGACCAAAGCGTCTCGCCCCTGGGACAAAGACCGCGACGGTTTCGTTATCGGTGACGGTGCCGGTGTCATCGTACTGGAAGAGTACGAGCACGCAGTGGCTCGTGGTGCCAAGATCTACGCCGAACTGGTGGGCTTTGGTATGAGCGGCGACGCTCACCACATGACCTCTCCGCCGGAAGATGGCCGTGGTGGCGCTGCTGCCATGCGCAACGCGCTGAACGACGCCAGCGTGGCGCCGGAGCAGGTGGGTTACATCAACGCCCACGGCACCTCCACCCCGGCTGGCGACATTGCCGAAGTGAACGGTGTGAAATCCGTATTCGGTGAGCACGCCTACAAGCTGATCATGGGCTCCACCAAATCCATGACCGGTCACCTGCTGGGTGCGGCTGGCTCTGCCGAGGCGATTTTCACCATTCTGGCTCTGAACGAGCAGAAAGTGCCGCCCACCATCAACCTGGAAAACCCCGCTGAAGGCTGCGACCTGGACTTCAACCCCCAGGGTGTGCGTGAAGTGGAGATGGAGTACGCCCTGTGCAACTCCTTCGGTTTTGGCGGTACGAACGGCTCTCTGCTGTTCAAGAAAGCCTGACGGACTGACTGCATCAAAAGGCGCCCCAAGGGGCGCTTTTTTTGTGCCTGAATGCCGGTATCGCTCTCCTTGGAAGGGGGAGAGTATTGTCGCTGAGCGGCTTAATCCTGACGGTGGGTTGGCAACCGGACCTCACTGTCAGACAATGGCCCGATAGATCGCAGTTAGGGAAGCAAAAACAATGAGTCAGGTAGCCTTTATCGGCCTGGGCGTTATGGGGTATCCCATGGCCGGCCATCTTCAGAAACAGGGCCACGAAGTGTGCGTCTACAATCGCACCACCACCAAGGCGCAAGCCTGGAGTGCCGAATTCGGTGGCCGTTGGGCGGCGACGCCCGCCGAAGCCGCCAAAGGCGCGGAGTACGTCATGGTGTGTGTGGGCAACGACGACGACCTGCGCTCCGTGGTTCTGGGCGACGATGGCGTCCTGGCGGGGATGGCTCCAGGTGCCATCCTGGTGGATCACACTACCGCTTCTGCGGATGTGGCGCGGGAGCTGGCTGAGCTAGCCGAGGCTCAGGGCAAAGGCTTCCTGGATGCTCCGGTGTCCGGTGGACAGGCTGGTGCGGAAAACGGCGTACTGACCGTCATGCTGGGTGGCGACCCGGCTCAGTTTGAACAGGTGAAGCCGGTGATGGACGCCTATGCCCGCTCTGCCGTGCTATTGGGCCCGGTAGGCAGCGGTCAACTGTGCAAGATGGTGAACCAGATCTGCATCGCCGGTGTGGTTCAGGGGTTGGCTGAAGGCCTGCACTTTGCTCAGAAAGCGGGCCTGGATGGCGATAAGGTGGTGGACGTCATCAGCAAGGGGGCGGCGCAATCCTGGCAGATGGAGAATCGCTCTCACACCATGTTGCGGGACCAGTTTGAGTTTGGCTTCGCCGTGGATTGGATGCGCAAGGATCTGGATATCGCCCTGACCGAAGCGAGACGAAATGGGGCCCAGTTGCCGCTGACGGCTCTGGTGGACCAGTTCTATGCTGAGGTGCAAAAGCTTGGCGGTGGCCGCTGGGACACCTCATCGCTGAAAGCGCGGCTGAAGGATTGAATCAGGCCGCGAGGGAGGGGGCGTTCTGAACCGGATTGCGCTCTCGCCAGAAACGAACAAGCCGCCTGCGGGCGGCTTGTTGCTTTCTCGGTTTAGGACGCACGGTTCACTTCCAGCGTCACCGGGCTGATGGCGGCCAGAGCGGCCGTGGCAGCGTTGACCTGACTGATTTGGCCATCCGCTTTCTCCACCAGAACCGCACGTTGGATCTGGTCAAACCCAACCCGGTGTCGCGCCATGGCGGCCAGCGCCATCTGCATCGGCGGCAGGCTCGGGTTGAACGCGGCATTCTCGGCGTAACGGCCGACAAACACCTGCCCGTCCCGGCAGGCCAACGCCACCGCAGCGGGACTGTGAGAGTAGGGGGCATAGCTCAGGCGGGCCTGCTCCAGGGCGGCCTGTACCAGCGCGTCTGCGTCCTGCAACTGAAGTGCCTGGCCGGAGGCAGCCATCAGCCCGACTTCGACGCCCAGATCTTTGGGGCCAAACGCATAGGGCAGGTAGTGATGCAGGGCACCGTTGTCCTGGCCCGGCAGCACAATCACCAGTTCGTCCGCGCTGTTCAGCTCATTCATAAACTGACGGCAATGGCCGCAGGGGGAGGCGTTGACCACGATCTCCGTCAAACCGGTTTCCCCGGACAGCCAGGCATGACTGATGGCCGATTGCTCGGCATGGACGGAATGGAACAGGGCTTCCCCGGCGAGTTCGAGGTTGGCGCCAAAGTAGAGATCGCCATTGCGACCCCGGGCGATGGCACCCACTTCAAAATGGGACACCGGCGCCTGAGAGAAGCTGGCCGCCAGGGGCAGCATCGCCAGCAACAGGTCGTGGCCGCTCAGGCCGGAATCCTGCTCCAGGGCCTGGACGTCCTCGGCGCTCAGATAACCGGTAAAGGGTTGAGTCAGGCGTGAAGTCAGAGCCCCGGCCAGTTCCTCGGGGAGCTGTTTCAGGGCGGTCTCAAATGCGAAGGCCATACTTCTGGCTCCAATGTCTGGGATGTGCACAGTGTAGGCAGTCGCGGATGGAAATAATGTGCGCGCCATCACGACGCGCATTCTGAAAGACGGGATCTGTGGGCTACAAAGAGTGCAAATAGTGGCCCAGTGCGGTCAGCAATTTGAGCTTCTCTTCATCCTGCGCGTGCTGCTCAAACAGCCCCTCAAGGTGGTGTACATAGTCGGCATCGCTGAGTGCCTGTTTGCAGTGCTCGTGCCAGCGGCGTTGCTCCGACTCGTTCAGCGTCTGCGGGAAGTTGCGGGCCCGGTAGCGGAAGAAGAGTTTGGGCAATCTGGCATCCACAAACTGGGGCTCCAGTGCCGCCAGGTGTTCCGGCGCCGTGTTGCGAACCAACTCCATCTGCGCCCGGTCAGCCTCGTTAAAGAAGCCACCGTACAGTTGGATATCCGGGTTATCGGGCTCTCTCACAGGCGGGGTTTCATCCGCAAACATGTCGTGCAGCTTTTCCCGGATCGCCGCGTGGTTTTGACGCAGTGTCTTGTAGTGCTCCCGGCAGGCCGCCTTATCCAGGCCCAGGCGCTCTGCGTTGGCATCCTCCAGCGTGCTGGCGGGAGCAATAAAGGGCGACTTGTTCATATGTACCAGTTTGACCGGCACCCGGGGTTCCCCCTCGGTGCGATCGGCGGCTTTCTGATACAGCTTGGCTTTGAGGGTCTCGGCGTCCCACTCCAGCAGCGGGGTGGGGTCCTGGGCCAGATCCACACAGACCACGGCGTTCTTGTTGTCCGGGTGCCAGGCCATCGGCAGCACCAGCGAGGCACAGCCCTGAGTGGCCGGGAAACGGGAACTGACGTGCAGCAGAGGCTTCAGGGCAAGAATGTCGATCTGGCTGGCGGCAAAGCGCTTGTTACGCAGACGGAACGCCCAGTCGTACAGCTTCGGCTGGGTGGTTTTGATCAGCTTCGCCAGGGCGATGGTGGCCTTTACGTCGGAGACCGCATCGTGGGCGTTCTCGTGGCCGATGCCGTTGGCGGCGGTCAGATGCTCCAGCTTAAAGCTGGGGGCGCCATCTTCACGCTCCGGCCAGACGATCCCGTCAGGGCGCAGGGCGTAGCAGGCGCGTGCCAGGTCGATAATGTCCCAGCGGCTGTTGCCGTTCTGCCACTCACGGGCGTAGGGGTCATAAAAGTTGCGGTACAGGGCGTAGCGGGTGATCTCATCGTCGAAGCGGATGGAGTTGTAGCCGACGGTGCAGGTGCCGGGGCGCGCCATCTGCTCATGCACCCGGGCCATAAAGTGGGCTTCCACCTCACCCAGACGGTTGGCCTTTTGCGGCGTAATGCCGGTAACCAGAATCGCTTCCGGCTTAGGCAGGTAGTCGGCAGGCAGACGACAGTAAAACTCGACCGGCTCCTCGATGATGTTGAGATCCAGGTCGGTCCGTATCCCGGCGAACTGCGCCGGACGGTCACGCGCCACATCTGCGCCCCAGGTCTCGTAATCGTGCCAGAGGAGGGTGGAGCTCGCCGCACTTCCTCGCGAGTTCCTATCTGTTTGTTTATCGGACATTTAGTTTCCCCGGACTTCACCGTAGTTTGCCGTCATTATCCATTATTTGTGTACAAACGCGTGTACAGAAAACAGGCCGTTGTGTACAAAAAAATCCAGCGCTAAACTGGCTGTCGAGTCCACAGCAGGAGGCAAAATGGCGCTCACAAAGACCAAGCTCGACAAGATTGTAGGTCGCCCCTATGACGGGCCGGCAGAGTTGTCGGACCGAGATGGGCTGGGTGTGCGCGTGTCCCCCAAGGGGGTTGTCACGTTCCAGTACCGATATCGCTTTATGGGTAGAGCCCGACGACTCACGCTTGGCCGTTATCCTGGCCTTACTTTATCGGAGGCGAGGGGAAAAGTCCCCGGCTTGCGTCGCCGCCTCGAAGATGGTGAGGATCCGGGCCATGAACATGGGGCCTCTGCCGTGCTCGACACGTTGCTCAATCAGTGGCTGACAGTGGCAGTAGACAAGAAGCTCAAAGAGCGTACTCGCGTGCTTTACCGCTCTGTCTGCAAAACTCACCTCATAGGCCGCTTTCCGATGCCGGTGGAGAAGATCACCATGCCGCTTTGGTTGGCGCACTTCGACAGCATCGCAGAGCAGCACAGTCCGGTCACGGCCGGGTCAGCCCTGCGCGTCTTGAAAACCGCACTGCGGTGGGCTGTCCGCCGGAAACTGGTTACCAGCGTGCTTCCGGTATTGGAGTTGCAGGTTGGCGATGTTGGTGAAGCCCCCAAGCGTGGGGAGCGGGTATTGGACTGGAATGAGCTGGCCACTATCTGGAAGGAGCTGAGCGGGCGGCGGTGCTCGCCTAGCTCCCGAATCGTACTGCAGTTTGCCATGTTAACAGGGTGTCGTTTGTCCGAAGCGCTACAAGCGGATTGGTCGGAATTCACAGAGGGTGGACTTTGGGTGGTTCCGAAAGAGCACTCAAAGACGAACCGCACTATCCGCCGTCCGCTCTCCTCGGGGGCAAAGCAGTTGCTGAAGGAGATGGCTATTACCTACGGCGCCGAAGGGCCCGTGTTCCCGGGGCTAAATCTGAGCAAGCCACTGACCATCTCGTCGGCGAATAAGCTGCAACGGCACATTCGGAACGACCTCGGGTTCCCATTCTGGCGTGCCCACGATTTTCGCCGTTCGTTATCAACTAACCTATCTGCGATGGGCTTTGCGCCTCACGTCACCGAAAAAATGTTGGGGCATGAGCTGCCGTCCATTATGGCGACCTACAACAAGCACGATTGGTTGGAAGAGCAGGAAAAGGCCTACGAGGCGTATTACCGCCGTTTAATGGAGGAGGTGAGTCAGGATGCGGCCAAGGTTGTTGGACTTTTCTAGACGGTAAAGGCGGCCTTTTGGGGCCGCCCCTCAGGCGACGTAACGGTTAGTCACGCCCCTTCGTCGTCACCACTGTGCCGGCATCGGCCTTCGCCAACCAATCCTCCACAGCTTTGCGGCTGAAGCGGCTACCCAGAGAGACACGAGGGAAGCCGTACAGCATCTGCCAGCGACGCATGGTGCTGTCGGTTACTCCAATCATGTCCAACACTTCCTGTCGGCTCAGAAGCCGCGCGGTCGGTTTCATGTCCGTCATACTCGCCCCTTATGCCTTGATGCCCAGCAGCGCTTTCAGTTTTCCCACGCCCAGGTGGGTGTAGCGCCACTGCGTGACCTGCCGCTCGCAGTTCGCGGCCTTGGTCAGTATGCTGCAAGCGAAGGGCGCCGCCTTGAGTCCGTTCTCGTTGGCGATACGCCCAATCGCCGTCGCAGAGACTCCCCAGGTCTTGCCGAGCTCTGTCGCACTCCAGGTGGGCTCAACGGTGGGAAAGGGAAGAAGTTGCAGCCCTGCCACCTCATTGATGTTAGCGGCCGTGTAGGCTTGAATGGCCGCATCACTCAGGTCAGGCAGAATGTCTTTGAGCCGTTTCGCGTTTTCCAGTACCTCACGTTGTGCCCGCTGCAAGCGTAATTTGTCCAGGGCACTGCGAGCGGGTTGGGTATTGGCCTTTGCCAGCGCCCGAGCCACGTCGCCACGAGCCAGAGCGTCAAAGGCCTGGATCACCCGCAACTGGAACTGAGGACTGATCCACATGGCATAGGCGTAGACCAGTTCCTTGCAGGCGTAGGTGCCGCCGTTTCTGCCTCGGTTGGATTTAATTGTGCAGATTTGCACATTTTCCAAGGCCTGCGATAGCGCTAGAGCCTGGTCGGTGCGTAACCATTGCGCAGGCGCATGATGTCGTGCATTGCCACTGGCCTGGTGCAGGTCATTCAGGCTAAACAGGCCGTCGTGCTGGCCGATCACAACATCCCCGACCGAAAGAGAAGAGAACATGGGTAGCGGCGCTTGGCCTGCAAGCGTGGCGCTGTCACCGGCGACGATAAGAGTATTGGCGTTCATTGCTATCTCCGCGTTTAGGCGTATTGCCACTATCCTCAATTTGCCCAGCTTGACTAAGAGTGAAAACGGTTGAAGTTTGGCGAATGTTAGGCGGATATGCTGTTCAGGGGTTACAAGAGTTGCTTATTTAGGCAGTTGGTGAGTAGCATGCGGGGCATCGCCCATTTTGCTGGCACTTTGCGCTTTTTCAATTTTTCACGAAAAAAGAATCCCATGAGCTTTATACGCCGCTAAAGGTGCTTTAGAACCGCAGTCATCACTCTCACTTAGACACTGCCCTCTCTGTGTCACTGGTGAGTGTGGCTCTCCACAAAGCCACTGTGTGCCTCGTCCCGTCTAAGTCCCTCGTTTCAACACCATTTACCATCTTCGTCGCGATGCGCTGACGTTGCCACGTTCCGTGTGCAGCGGCTTTGTTGCATGCGGTCAAGATGGTTTCGTTTTGCAGGGGAGGTTGCTTGAGGTGCTTTGGGTGGGCGTGGGATCGTGTCGTGCTTACCACTTCTCCCCTGTTCATTCATCTAGTCCAGAAGGAGAAGGTATGTCCGGACACCAACCTGATTGCTGCGCAGTTACCAGCCCGCAAGCACTTGCTGATCTGCTGGAGCGACGCCTAAAGAAAAGCGCTACCAAACGAAATGGCCCCAACATGCCAAAGGCGGTATTTATCCATCCCATCGTGTTTCTGGATTTGGGGCCGTATCCTGCGATGGTTGTCGGTGATCTGATGTTTTGGGCACTGAACAACCGGGAGTCCTCGCAACCAACGTGGCGCTTCTACCGGGATTGGGCGCAGTGGTTTTGTTGCAGCGAACGCACCTTGGGGCGCGCGGTGGATACGTTGCGCAAAGCTGGGGTGGTAACAACGGAGCGACGTCGTTTCCCGACCCAAGGCCATCAGGGCCCTTTGTCTTTCCAGTTGACCCCTACTTTCCTGGGCTCTTCCGTTGGGCAGGACTACCGCCACTTATTTGCCGATTACACGCCAGAACAGGGACAAAACACCAGTGCGACGGAGCGCTTCGTGCCGCAACGGTTGCCTCTGGCTCACGTTCATCGGTATGGCGCTGTCAATGCGCTTATCCTTGCGCGCTTGATGGGACCGATTATGGGGCAGGACGGCGCAGCTACGTTCCAATCCATGAGGGCCTTAGCAACATTTTGCTGGGTGAGTCTCCATCAGGCGCAACGGTCCATGGATGTACTCGTCGGTGAAGGTGTCCTAACGAAGGTAAAGATCCCTGGTTACCGCAATGGTATTGGCGTGCTTCTGGGGCCCCAAGGGGCTGAGGTCCACCAATGGTATTTGGACCAACGCACCGAGTCTGAAGAGCGCCACCCAATGGCCAGTGAGTACTAAGGCGTTGACGAATACGCCGTGACGCATACTGATGCCTGTACACGGTGATTACTGCGAGCACGAGGGAGGAAGCCAAGATCACGCTACTCTGACGTTCATTGACGCGTGAAAGTGGTGTCATAAAAGCCAAAAGAGGGCCCTTCTGGCGTGAAACAACGGCAGTTTCGCCGTCGCAAGGGCACTTCATTGTCCAGTCTTAGGGTGAAGTTTTGTCTGGTCTGGGTGCGAAAAGTTGTCCGTGCCTATTAAAGACAAAGGATTACATAGAACACACATGGTGTGTTGCTAAGGTATGGACAAGCTTGAAGCTTATCGCCTTGCCCTCTAGGCCCTCCTTGGGGCCACCGGGACAAGGCTAGGTCTGTGCTATTGGGTAAGGTGTTATGGCCTGCCAGGCATCGTCTACGGCTCGTCTGGTGGGGGTGACGAGGTTTGGCCTGGAACGACCTGACGTGATGGACGGTACACGATAGGGTAGGCACCTCTACCTGTAAGCGCAGAACCCGAATAAGACGGTGGTTCACGACCAACGTCGCAAGAGGTGATCCCTCTCCGCTTTTTGACCTAGGCCCACCGCCGATCCATTGGTAATCTAGGTCCAATTTTTTATTCCGGCACGGATGCCCCATGTTGTTGAAACGCGCCACACAAATGAACACCAATACCTCTTCGTTGGCGGGCCTGATCTGGTCCGTTGCTGATCTGCTCCGTGGTGACTTCAAACAGTCCCAGTATGGCCGCATCATCCTGCCCTTTACCGTACTGCGTCGTCTGGAGTGCGTACTGGCACCCACCAAGGACAAAGTGCTGTCCACCGTAGACGCCACCAAGACGATGCCGGAAGAGGCCGCCAACAAGATCCTGCTTAACGCGGCCGGACAGTCTTTCTACAACACCTCCAAGCTTGACCTGTCCAAGCTGGGGGAAACCCAGATCTGGGACAACCTGGACGCCTACGTTCGGGCCTTCTCCCCGGATGCTCGGGAGATCTTCGAGCACTTCGCCTTCGAGAAATTCATCACCGAGCTGGACAAGGCCGACCTGCTCTACAAGGTGGTGCAGAAGTTCGCCCACTTCGACCTCTCCCCCGAGTCGGTAGACAACTACCATATGGGTTTGGTGTTTGAAGATCTGATCCGCCGTTTTGCGGAAAGCTCCAATGAAACCGCCGGGGAACACTTTACCCCCCGGGACATCGTTCGTCTGACCACCTCGTTGGTGTTTGCCACCGACGATGACGCCCTGACCAAACCCGGGGTGATCCGCTCCATCTACGACCCCACAGCGGGCACCGGTGGCTTCCTCTCCTGCGGCATGGAATACCTGCACGAACTCAACAGTGCAGCGGTACTGCGGACCTTCGGCCAGGAGCTCAACCCCGAATCCTACGCCATTTGTAAGGCCGACATGCTGATCAAGGGGCAGGACATCGAGAACATCAAGCTGGGCAACACCCTGTCCAACGACCAGCTGCCCGCCAACCGCTTTGACTACTGCCTCTCCAACCCGCCCTTCGGTGTGGACTGGAAGAAGATCGAGAAGGCGGTGAAGGACGAGCACACTCTCAAAGGCTACGACGGTCGCTTTGGTCCCGGTCTGCCCCGGGTCTCTGACGGTTCTCTGCTGTTCCTGCTGCACCTGATCAGCAAGATGCAAAACCCCACCACCGAGGTGGCCGGTTCCCGTATCGGCATCATCCTGAACGGTTCTCCGCTGTTTACCGGTGGGGCAGGGAGTGGCGAGAGTGAGATCCGCCGCTACATTCTGGAGCAGGACCTGCTGGACGCCATCATCGCCCTGCCCACCGACATGTTCTACAACACCGGCATCGCCACTTACATCTGGGTGCTGTCCAACCACAAGCCGGCAGAACGCAAGAAGAAGGTGCTGCTGATCAACGCCGCCGACCTGCACTCTCCGATGCGGAAATCCCTCGGCTCCAAGCGTAAGCAGCTCAGCGACGAAGTGCTGGAACGTCTGGTCAGCCTCTACAGCCGCTATGACACCACCGAGATCGAACAGAGCGGGATCGCCAAACTGTTCAACACCCGTGACTTCGGCTATCGCCGCATCACCGTAGAGCGTCCGCTTAAGCTGGCCTTCTACCCCCATGATGAGGAACGTATCGCCGCCCTCACCTCTGACAAGGGCTGGGACAAGCTCGATGGCACCCTCAAATCCGCCATCCTGACCGCCCTGGGCCGCTTTACCAGCGATAAGCTGCTCAGCCGTGACCAGTTTAAGAAACAGCTTGCAGCTCAGATGGACGGCGTAAAACTGCCCGCCCCGGCCTTTAAGTTGATCTGCAAGCACATCGGTGAGCAGGATGACGCCGCCGAAGTCTGCAAGACCAAGGGCCAACCGGAGGCCAACCCGGATCTGCGCGACAATGAAAACGTACCGCTGTCTGAGGACATCAACGACTACTTTGCCCGTGAGGTGCTGCCCCATGTGCCGGACGCCTGGATCGACACCAGCAAGACCGACGAACTGGATGGCCAGGTGGGCATCGTGGGCTACGAGATCCCCTTCAACCGCCACTTCTACCAGTACCAGCCACCGCGCTCACTGGAAGCGATTGACGCCGATCTGGATGCGGTGTCCAAGGAGATCATGGGGCTGCTGGCGGAGGTACACTCCTGATGACGGAAGTGAAGGAGCAAGTGCAGGCTAGTCAAGGCAGATACCAGCCGTACCCACGTTACAAAGCTTCGAAAGTTGAAGGGCTAAGTGAGGTTCCTGAGCATTGGCAAGAGCCTACACGCATCAAGTTCGAATCGTCGTTGAAAGGCAGACTTGGTTGGCAGGGACTTAAGGCATCCGAGTATCGTGACGAAGGCCCTCATGTTGTTAGTAGCGCGCATTTCAGGAACTGCGTAATTGAGTGGGAACGATGCCCGCGTGTATCAATGGAACGGTACAACCTTGATAGCAATATTCAACTCCAAGAGGGGGATATTCTGCTTATGAAGGATGGGGCTGCGATGGGAAAGATGGCTTTTGTTGATAGCCTCCCTGGCCCGTCCTGCCTGAATAGCCACTTGTTGCTTTTCCGACCGTTGGTGGCTGACGGGGCTGAGCCAACCTATGCCCCTAAATTCTTGTTTTACTTTCTGCTGACCGAGTTGTTTCAGGGGTTTATCAAAGTCAACGGTACGGGGGCTACCTTTCTTGGGATCTCTCAACAAGCCATTGGCAATTACAGCTTCTATTTGCCGCCATACGATGAGCAGCGCACTATCGCCGCCTTCCTCGACTACGAGACCGCCCGCATTGACGACCTGATCGCCAAGCAGCAGCGTTTGATTGAACTGCTGAAGGAAAAGCGTCAGGCGGTGATCTCCCACGTCGTCACCAAGGGCCTCAACCCCGACGCCCCCATGAAAGATTCCGGCGTCGAATGGCTCGGCCAAGTGCCAGAGCATTGGCAGATTAGCCAACCGCGTTATTTGTGCCGATTCATGGGGGGCGGCACGCCTTCTAAGGACAAGTCGTCGTATTGGGGCGGGGATATACCTTGGGTATCTCCCAAAGATATGAAACGGGAAGTTATTGCTGAGTCGATCGATAGCATTACGATGGATGCAGTGCGCGAGTCATCAACGAAACTAATTCCTACAGGTTCGGTTCTGATCGTTGTTCGCGGTATGATTTTGGCGCACTCCGTGCCAGTGGCCATCACCTCAAAGCCCGTGACCATAAATCAAGATATGAAGGCACTGGTATGTGGCGACAATGTCGATGGTGAATATCTGCTTATGTGTTTACAGGGACTCAAGCAGCCAGTTCTGGATCTCGTCGATAGTTCAGCACATGGCACAAAATGCTTGCGAACAGATCAGTTCGAAACATTACCTACACCGCTTCCGCCGCGTGCGGAGCAAAAAGAGATCGTAGCCAAGGTCAAAGGGATTACGCTCTCAATCGATCAGACTATTGCTGCTGCAAATCACTCAATCTCTTTGTCTAACGAACGCCGCACTGCCCTGATTTCCGCTGCCGTCACCGGCAAGATCGACCTGCGTGAATGGAAGCGTCCGTAATGAGTCAACTGATTGCCACGGTTCACAGTGTTGCTGAATTCCTTGAGTGGGCTTCTGAGACCAAGCGTAACACCAAACATGTACTGTACCGAGGACAGCGGCTGCCTTGGCCCATGCTGCCCAGCCTTTGCCGTATAGGCGCATCGTCGACATTGTTGGAGCGCGAGAAGGCGCTGCTAACAGGTTTTAAGTGTGAGGCTGAGCGCTGCCTTCATATTGTCCCTAAAAACGATTGGGACTGGCTGGTAGTAGCACAGCACCATGGTTTGCCGACCCGGCTATTGGACTGGACCAGTGATCCCAAGATCGCATTGTGGTTTGCACTCGAAAAGGTGAGGGAGACTCAGGGTTCGGAACCTGTGGTTTGGCAGCTGTGCCCCGATGCTCAGGACTTTGTTGAGGATCAGGGGAAGGAACGACCGTTTCGTGGCACTCGCACCAAATTGTTTGAGACCACCTTCAACATTCCGCGCGTCCGTGCGCAGCAGGGCTACTTTTCCCTGTCCAAACATGACGACAAGTGGAAGAACGGTTTTGTGGCGCTGGAACAGAACCGCCACCTGAGAAATGCGCTGCAAGGGGTGAGGGTAGCTCCGACTAAAGTCGAGGTGATGTTGTCTCAGTTGGAGTCGGAAGGGTTGGTGCAAGACCTGATTTACCCGCCCAGCTTGGATGCCATTGCCCAGATCGTGAAGAACCGAGTCATGCAGGGTATTACCACCTGAACCATTAAAGGACTGACTATGAGTGTGCAAGGACGTAGTATCCGCCTGTTTTTGGTCGATGGCAGCCCGCACGGCTTGCTGACCGCCGAGATCGTAAACTGGACCGGCCATGTGCTGACCGCTCCAAGAAGTCGCCTGGCGGACCTGGTTAAGCGCCCAGAGTGCGGCCGCACCGGAGTATATTTCTTGGTGGGTCCAGACCCGGACAATAGCAGTCGGCCCAAGGTCTATATTGGTGAGTCCGATAACGTGGCCGTTCGCTTAAAGCAGCATAACCGTCCTGAAGGAGAGGGTGGCAAGGACTTTTGGGAGAAGGTGTGTCTGGTGACCAGTAAGGATCAGAACCTGACCAAGGCCCATATCAAGTACTTGGAGTGCCAACTGATGGCAATGGCCAAAGGCTCCGGTCGCTGCAGCCTGGTCAACGGCACCAATCACCAGTATGAAGGTCTGCCGGAGGCGGATCTGGCGGATATGGCCTTCTTTATTGATCAGATCCAGACCCTATTGCCAGCACTGGGCCATGACTTTCTGCGTGAGCCCAATACGAAGGTGCTGCAGCAAAGCAATCCAGATGCATTGCCGCAGTTTGAGTTGAAGGTGGCCAAACACAAGATCCGAGCTAAGGCGCAGGAGCACGACGGTGAATTTGTGGTTCAGGCTGGCTCCATCACAAAGGCTGAAGACCGCAGTCAAACGGGTTACAACAACCTATGGATGTCTCTTGTTGACAGCGGCGTTATACAGTTGTGTGGCGACGGTACTGCCAAGTTTACTAAAGACTACGCATTTTCCAGTCCCAGCGCTGCGGCGGCGGTGGTGAAAGGATACAACAGCAACGGGCGAAAAGACTGGGTACTGGCTAATGGTGGCCAAAACTATGGTGACTGGCAGCAGCAGCAACTGGAATCCGCGGAATGACCAGCGCGACATGGAACATCAAAACAAGGGCATGGGATGCTTTACGCCATAACTCGCAATAAGTCGGGGCGGGTGGATGTCGGTGGCATCAAAGTCCCCGTACGTGAGCTGTTTCGTGAACGAGAGGATATGCTCACTGCAGCCATCATGTCGCGTTTACCCTATCTCTCGGGAGGCGCGTTGAATGCACTGTTGCAACAGGTGCTTCCTGAAAGTGGCTTTGAATTCGATACGCTCAAAGAGATCGACTACTGGCCTAACTTCCGCTCAGGCGTGCAGACACGGGTTGAGCCGGATGTGATATGGCACTTCGACTGGGGCTGTGTGGTGGTCGAGGTGAAACGGCCGGGTGATGGCGCACAGTGCAGTAGTCAATGGTATCGGGAGTTGGAATCATTGCCGGAGGAATACCGCGAGAGACCAGTCCTGTTCTTAGCGCTGGGCGGTAACCATCAGCACAATCAGACTCTATTTGCCCCCTTGTTGGAGCGGCTTGAGGCCGAGGAGATGTTTGAGCCTCTCCCCCAGCTGTTCAGCTCGGATTGGCAAGGTTTTGCTCAGTCCGTCTTTGCACTGTGTCAGGCTGATACGGGGCTGTGGCCAAACACAGATCGTCGGGTGTTGGAGGATATACTCGCGGCGCTCACGCTTTATCGAGTCGAGTACCGCGAGCACCACCTGGGAGATTTGGCCAAGCTTACGTATCCGTCGCTGGGCGCCTTGTCACTTTTGCGCGACTGGCCCATTCACGTATCACCCAACAACAAGCCCAAGCTCGCAGAGGGACTGAGCGCGCTCGCATTGAGTGGCTTGCGCATGACTCAGCCTGTAGGCGCCATTGCTGACCTGGGCGCGCCTGCCATTTCGGCGGAAAACCACGGATAGACCAACAAGATGGAACAACAAGACCTCAACCCGATCATGCGTGATCTGCGTACCGCTCAGCGATTGGTCGTGGCCTTTCACCAACGTATGCTGCCGATCATCGAAACGATAGGCAGCCAGCTCAATAGCAGTTTCTACTATTGGCAACCGGTGCATCACAATGCGCCGTGTCGCAGTGCCACCAGCCCCTTCAAAAAGTGGAAGTGGGACTTTTCACCGTTACACAACACTGTCTTCCACTTCTTGAGCGATGACATCCCTAGTCCTCATCAACTTGTCGAAGGCGGCTACATGCTGGTCATTCACTTGGTTACGGATACCGCTGTGGATGACGCTTTCGAGTCCACCAAAAAATCATGGAACCCACTGGACATTGCCACAGGACCGGAGCAGAGCCGCTCCGTCTTGCGGATATACGTCTATGGGGCCGAGCGTGATGGTGAGCAGCAAGAGGGCTGGTGGAAACTGTATGCGAATCACGACTGGCCAATGTTGGATACGGATTGTGTTGAGTTTGAGACCGGAGGTCGGGCGTTTGGCCTGGAGTTCGATATAGCGACTTTGGGCACGCCAGAAGCGATACAAGGGTTGATCGCAACGATAAAAGACCAACTGCACTCACGCGGTTACGCGAAATTTGAGCAGGAATAACGAATGCAAGACAAAGCACGGGAACTGGCATTTCAAAACCACATCATCGCAGCCCTGCAATCCCAGGGCTGGCTAGTGGGCCACAGCGCCGAGTACGACAAGGAGAGGGCGCTGTACCCGCAGGACTTGCTGGCCTATGTGCAGGATACCCAGCCGGAGGTGTGGCAGCGTTTCTGTACCATCTACGGCAGTGAGCCGGAAAAATACTTACTTAATGCAGCAGTGCGGCAGTTGGACCGTAAAGGCACCTTGTGGCTTTTGCGCAACCAGATTGAAGACCGAGGCGTGCGCCTAAAGGTGGCGACTTTCAAGCCCGATTCCAACCTCAATCCGGAACTGAACCTGCGCTACCAGAAGAACACCCTGCGAGTTGTGCCGGAGCTGATCTACAGCCCTCACGGCTATGATGGCCGTCTCGATCTAACCCTGTTTCTAAATGGTTTGCCCATCGCCACACTGGAGCTGAAATCCTGCTTCAAGCAGAGTCTCGAGAACGCCAAGAAGCAGTATCGCTATGACCGCAAGCCCAAGACGGACCGCAAAGATGAGCCGTTGCTGAAGTTTAAGCGCGGAGCCCTGGTGCACTTCGCCGCGAACCAGTTTGAGGTGGCCATGACCACCAAGCTGGCTGGCGAGGACACTTTCTTTTTGCCCTTTAACCGGGGCACCAGTGCCGGTGCGGCAGGTAACGATCAGCCCCCGCCGGACAGTGGTCGATATGCCACGGAATACCTGTGGGACGAGATGTTCCAGCGCGACAACCTGCTGAAGATCTTGCAGCGCTTTATTCACTTGGAGGTGAAGGAGAGCTTCGATGCCCTGGGAAACCTCAAGCGCAAAGAAACCATGATCTTCCCCCGTTATCACCAGTGGCGGGTGGTGAACAACCTGCTGTCGGCCGTTCGCAAGGACGGCACAGGACAGAAGTATCTGATCCAACACTCGGCGGGCTCCGGCAAATCCAACTCCATCGCCTGGCTGGCGCATCAGGCCGCGTCTCTGACCGATGTGGCGGGGGATAAGGTGTTCAACTCGGTGATTGTCATCACCGACCGTACCGTGCTCGACAGCCAGTTGCAGGAGACCATCAGCCAGTTTGAACACGCCGATGGGGTGATCAGCCGAATCAATCGAGAAGAGGGCGATGGCAGCAAGTCTGCCCAGCTAACGGCGGCGCTGGAGCAGAGTACGCCGATCATCATTGTGACCATCCAGACCTTCCCCCATGTGCTCAAGGCCATTCAGGAGAGCGCCGGGCTGAAGGACCGCACCTTTGCGGTGATCGCCGATGAAGCCCACTCCAGCCAGACTGGCAGCACGGCACGCCAATTGCGCCAAGTACTGATGGCCGAGCAATTGAAAGACGAAGAGGAGTTGTCCGCCGAGGACTTGATGAATGCGACCCTGGCGGCGCGTGGCGGCTCGGATAAGATCAGCTACTTCGCCTTCACTGCCACGCCCAAGGCTAAGACCTTGGAACTGTTTGGCCGCCCGACCAATCCTGAACTGCCCATCGGCCCGGACAACAAGCCTGAGCCGTTTCATGTCTACTCCATGCGTCAGGCCATTGAAGAGGGGTTCATTCTTGACGTACTGAAGAACTACACCAACTACTCGATGGCCTATCGCCTGGCGCTGAAGGGCCAGGAACACGACGAGCAGGTGGACAGCAAGAAGGCGCGCATTAAGCTGGCCAAGTGGGTGGCACTACACCCCCACAACATCGGCCAGAAGGTGCAGGTGATCGTTGAGCACTTCAAACAGAATGTGATGGCACTTCTGGGCGGCGAGGCTAAGGCGATGCTGGTGACTTCCAGCCGGATGGAGGCGGTGCGCTACAAGCTGGCATTCGATAAATACGTCAAGGCGCAGGGATATACACACATTCAGGCGATGGTGGCCTTCTCCGGTGAGGTGAATGACCCGGTCAGCAGTCCTGAGCCCTTTACCGAAACCAACATGAATCCGGGCCTGAAAGGGCAGGACATGCGTAAGGCGTTCGACACCGATGAGTATCAGGTGATGATCGTCGCCAACAAGTTCCAGACCGGATTTGACCAGCCCAAGCTGTGCGCCATGTACGTGGACAAGAAGCTGACCGGCGTGGACTGCATCCAGACCCTGTCACGGCTCAATCGCACCTATCCGGGCAAGGAAACCACCTACGTTCTGGACTTCGTCAATGACCCTCAAGACATTCTTGAGCAGTTTCAGCAGTACTACGAGGTGGCGGAGCTGGCGGAGGTGTCTGACCCCAATCTGGTGTACGACCTGCAACACAAGCTGATGGACAGCACCGTCATCAATCGCAACGAGGTCAGCACTTTTGCCGATGCCTACTACGACCCGAAGCGGGGCGCTGAGGCTCTTACCGGCTATATCAAGCCTGCACAGGAACGCTATGCCCAGCGCTACCGTCATGCCAACGAGACGCTGAGAGAGGCGCGCAGGCAGCTCAAACGGGTGGCATTGGGAGGAAGTGAGACCGACCGGGTCAATGCCGAGCGCAGCGTCAAGATGGCGGAAGAGGTCCGTAGTGAGCTGGACTTGTTCAAGAAGGATCTTGGCGGCTATGTCCGTTACTACGAGTTTGTGTCTCAGATCACCCCGTTCCAGGACAAGGTGCTGGAAGAGCTGTCGGTCTATGCCCGTCACCTGTTGCCACTGTTGCGCCAGGAGGTGCTGGAAGAAGAGGAGATCGACCTGTCCGCCGTGGCGTTGAGCCACTATCACCTGAAAGAGAAGCGCACCCAGGACCTCAAGCTGCGAGAAGGGCAGGGTGATGGCCTGACGGGCACCACGGGCCTTGGTAGTGCTAAGCCGAGGGAGGAGGAGCGCGACTTGTTGTCTGAGATCTTGGAAAAGATGAACGACCTGTTTGGCGCAGAGACCACCGACGGCGACAAACTTACCCTATTGCAGGGGGCGGTATCCAAGATCAGTGAGAACGAGACGGTGATGGCCCAGGTGGAGAACAACAGCGAAGCTCAGATCATGCTAGGCGACTTCCCCAAGGCGATGGAGACGGCGATGATCGAAGCAATGGGGTCCTATACCCAGCTCACCACCGAATACCTGTCCAAGCCCGAGGTGGCGAGGGAGTTCAACAAGCTGGTGTTGGGGATGTTGGTTAAGGGTGTAACAGCCAGAGTTTAAACAAACTGCAATTCAAAAGGATGTGAAGATGAAAGACCTGCTCGCAAAGTGTACTGCCGAAGATTTTGAGTTCATCTCTGAGGTTCTTGATAGCTATTTCGCGTTCACGGATGATCAAAAGCGAAAGCTGCTATTAAAAGGTGTGCAAGAGGGTGAAGTTGACCGGCAAGAGTTAATTTACCTGCTCGATAAGCAGATCCGTTACTACGGTTCATCTGATGTTGCGTACTTAAAGCGCCTGATTTTTTCGGATGACCCCGGTGTATCCGCCGAAGAGGTTGTTGATGATGTTGTTAAAAATCTAAAAGTAAATACAAAGGCGGGTGCAAGCATCGAGGCGAAGTTAGAGCAAGTCGTTAAACAGAAAGTTGAAGCAACACTTGCGAAGAAAACACCAGAAGAACTAGCTGAAACTTTCCGAAAGATGAAGCTTGATTCCGTAAAGGTGGAGGATCTAACTATATACCTCAAGGGGCGCGGCAAGGTGTTAACTTTGCCGATTTTGATGCAGTTCTTAGGCCCTGTTGTTGTGCAGAAAGTGCTGTTGGAAGTAGTGCTAGGGTTTATAGCCCAGATCATAGGAAAACAGGCATTTAACCAAGTTGCTCGGCTCATCGCTCAGCGCTTTGGCGCAGCACCACTAGGTCCGATTGTGTGGGGTGTTAGTGGCTTATGGTTGGCCTCGGATCTTCAAGGACCAGCGATGCGCAAAACAGTACCGATCTGTCTCTATTTAGGTGTTGTTGCGCTTCGGGATGGTGAAGAAGATTCGGAGCTAGATGATGCTGTTTAGCACCAAATGAGTCTATAGGAAATGGCGTGGGACGTTATTGCCATTGGCTGGGACGTCGGCGGCTGGCAGGGTAAAAAGCAGGCCGTGGCGGTCGCTGCCTGGCGGCGAGGGGATAAAGCGGTGACTTGGTTGGGGATCAGCCCCGCTTTCTCGCTGTCTCAGCGTGCTCCGTTGTCACTTGATACCCTGTTGTCTCCGGCGGGAGTCTCAGTGGACGTTGTGGCAAAGGCTAAACAGGTAACCATTGGCATTGACGCCCCGTTAGCCTATCCCCTGGCGTTTAAGCGTCTTCTTGCTGGTGAGCCGGTGCTCGATACGGCCCCACAGGCGGAGATCGACAATCCATTGGCCTATCGTGACTGTGAACGCTGGGTGCACTGGACCTTTGGAAAGAAGCCCATGTCGCCAGTATTCGATCGCCTTGGCAACAACGCCACGGTTGCCATGTCGGCTTTGCACGCGCTGCGTCGCCAAGGGTACTCCGTGCTTCCGCAGGACGCGGACGAGGCCATTCGTGCCGTTATTGAGGTTTATCCCGCCCTTCTCAAGGATGCCGCGGAATCAGCGTCACCGGCTAAGCCCATGTTTCGTCCCTTTCTGCCAGATCCCGTGCCGCAAACCGGTGACGTTTATGATGCTGCCTTGGCGGCGCTGGTCGCACTTGGCCATGGCCTGTGTGCATTGGGAGAGGAGGAGGCGCTGAGTTTGCCATGTATTCTGGGGCCAGCTCCTGGATATGTGAGGGATGAGGGTTGGGTCTATGCGTTGAACTGCGGCAAAGTAATCAGTACTCACTCCCATGAAAACGCGACGGTAGCTAAACACCGCGATGATAGTGAGCGGGGCGAGTGGCGTGGCGGTTCGTCGGCCAGCACCCAGATTGGCTATGTCAATTGCAACGCACAGAGAGTCGGGGGGACGCGAGGTACTCCGGGAACAGACCATGGCCAGCTTGCTTATCGGGTGATCTGTGAGCGCTGTGGCTGTGTTTATGGCGTGAATGGCACCAGTCTATTCCAGTGCAAGTGTCCAACATGCCAGCGAGGAAGGGCGGATATCCCGTTCTAAGACGGCCAAGCCATAGCGGCCTTTCGGAGCTGGGGCCGTTACAAATCCAATCCCATGAAACCTTAAACTTTCCGAGAGGCGGACGTAAAAGAAGACAGGCAGTGATGTTTTGCCCTCTCCCCCCTCCTCAAAGCCCCCCCCCCTCCATTTCCCGCGCGGGTTCCATCGAGTGCTGTAACCCCATAATGGCAGGGGCCACTGCTTAGTCCGGCCTTTTCAACAGTATGTTTGCCTGGATGGCTGCCCGCTGAGATATTGTGCTTAATTGGGAGTCCTACCGTGGATGGCTGGACGTCCAGACGCCCCAAAGTTGGGCGCCTTTTTGGTTCCGATAGGGTATACATCAGCCGAACCAGATGGAACTGGGCTGACTTTGGTTCGATAATTCTTGTAATGCCACCCAAAACGAACCATAAATAAAGAACCACTCAAAACGAACCAGGGATGGAACATGACAATTCGCATCGTTCGCGCCTACATGCGCGCCAGCACCGATGATCAAAATGCCGAGCGGGCCAGGGAAGAGCTGCAGGGTCTGGCCAAAGTTGGGGGCTTTCGCATAGCCGGTTACTACGTGGAGAACCAGTCTGGGACGAAAGTTGACCGGCCAGAGCTGAACCGGCTGATCAGCGATTGTGAGCCTGGCGATGTCCTATTGGTGGAGAAGGTAGACCGGCTAACAAGGTTACCCTACGAGCAGTGGAAGGCGTTGAGACACCGCTTGGACCAGGCCCAGATCCGGATACTGGTTGCAGACCAACCCATGACCTATAGCGCCGTGCGGGAAGGCGAGAGCGATGGCTTCATCACGCGCTTGCTCACCGACTTCATGCTCGACCTGGCAGCCGGTATGGCCAGGGATGATTACGAGACCCGCAGAAAGCGCCAAAAGCAGGGCATAGAGGCCGCCAAGGCAGAAGGGAGGTACAAGGGGCGGCAAACCAACACAAAGCTGCACAGTGACATCCAAGCCCTTTTAGCGAAGGGGGTGAGTTGGTCTGAGATCCAGCGCGTCACCGGATGTTCCAGAAGCACCATTGGTAGAGTAAAGAAAGCCGAGCACACACAGGGATAAGAGCAGTTGTTACAGTGGCTTGAACTGATCTGTATCGAGAGGCAATCAAATCTAGCCTGCAATCCAGGCGATATCGACAGGCGGAGGCCGTGCGGGAATCTGCTGTGTAGCACCTGATTACTACCTACTTCTTCGCCGATGACGGTGCGCAAATCTGGATACCGCGGTCGGGTGGTTGATAGGACTTCCCCATCCAGTCGAAGTGATTCATTATGGGTCAAACACGGAAGCGGAAGTAAAAACAATGGAATGGATGCAGCCTTTTGTCTCAGGCAAAGGCGGTGGTACTGAGCCAGTGAATATCTATGAGAGTGCAGGCGAGGCGGTAATTGATAACATGCTGGGCGTGTTCGGCACGTTTATCTCAGAGTATCCCGGTCAGACGTTAATCTTGTGCATAGTGATCATTGTGTCGCTCCGCATGCGCAACCGCCGCTGGTAGTCATATCGCTTACCAGTGGGGATTATCGGTTGCAACACGGCATTTCTCGTTACGCCAGCTTCCAATTTGGCTTGGACGCACCTATCTACTCTGGCCGCGCAAGTCTGCAGTCAAAGCAGTGTCAGGTACAGGAGCCCATGTTTTGGAGCTTGTAGCTACCTTCTGGCTTTATGCGCGAACACACCTAAAAACATGCGCTTCAGTGAAGGTGAATGCGTCCCCACGCTTTAGCTCGCGATCTTCGATAACCCAAGATATGCCGCCTAGGGGATCGATGTAATCCAACCTGCCAGTGTATCCATCCGGGCTGCGCTCAACATTGGTCACTGTGAAGTCGTACTTGCCCTTTCTTAGGTGCACAGTGTCACCATCATTAATGCCACCGTAATCTGGTATGGACGCCTGTTTGTTTTGAACCTGAGTTACGTTGTAGCCGCCTATGGACTTGTCTAGGTTCAGTTGGTCTGCAGTCGTCATAGTTGCCTTCCTTTTCAACTTTACTCATTACCGAACCTAAAGTTTTTACACCGTCGGTCCTCGGTAGTTCTACGTACAAATTTGCGTACAAAATCCATTCTGCCTACCACCTAAATGCGTACTGTATGCCACTCAGCAACGTGTCACATAGTCGTGCCACAGCAGGGTTTCGTCTTGCCGCATTCAGGTGTTCCGCTTTGAATGATAAAGGGCAAGTGTACCAGAAAGTTGAGGCGGATTTAGGGCGCCAGACGGCGCCCTGGCAGGGATCAACGAGTGAGCAGATCGTACAGGCGATCTTTTAGCCTCAGTCGGGTCATCTTCATGCTCAGCAGGTTGTTGTCGCTGATGGGGGAGCCGGCCAGTTCCAGATGACGGATCTCGTCATCGATCTGGTGGTATTGCTCTGACAGTTCGGCAAAGAGTGGGTCGGATTCGGTGCGTTGGTCTATCTGGTTCGCGAGCCTGGGAAACTCGTGTGGAAGATCATGTGGTTCACCCAACATAAACGCCTCCGCAGTAGGGGGTTTGACACCCACTAAGCATAGCCCCGCAGGGACAGAACGTCAGGGTGCTTGGGCGACCAAAACGGGGCGCGGTTTAAAAAAAGTCAAAAAACCATTAAAATTACGCCTTTTTCCGCAGGGCTGCGCGCGAATTCTCTTTTCGCTGCGCGCAAGAATAATTATTAAATGGGTGTCGTATATGAACATTCCTGCTGAAGTGGCGACCTTGCAGATCTTCCCAAAGCGCCGGTTTACGGTGTACCAACAGCGTCAGCTGGACAAGATCGAGCTGGTTGACCGCCTGCCCGAGGCGTTGAAGTTTGAAATGAAGGTGGTTGCCAGTGTGCTGCCGTTCCGGGTGAACGAATACGTCGCCAATGACCTGATCGATTGGAACAACCTGCCCAAGGATCCGATCTTTCAGCTCTCCTTCCCGCAAAAGGGGATGCTGGCCCCCGAAGCTTTTGATCGCATGGCAGCGCTGCTTAAGCAGGACCCGTCACCGCAAGAGGTGTTTGAGCTGGGACAGGTGTTGCGGGCTGAGATGAATCCGCACCCCGCGGGCCAGATGAGCCTGAACGTGCCGGAACTCGACGGTGAGAAGCTGCCGGGCATGCAGCACAAGTACAAAGAGACCGCGCTGTTCTTTCCCTCCCAAGGCCAGTACTGCCACAGCTACTGCACCTTCTGTTTCCGCTGGGCTCAGTTTGTTGGCAAGGCGATGCGCTTCAACTCCAACGATGCCGATACGCTGCACCGCTACCTCGCAGCGCATCCGGAGATCAGTGACCTGCTGATCACCGGCGGGGATCCCATGGTGATGAAAACCAAGAAGATCGCCCAATATGTGGAGCCGTTGATCGACAGCCCGGAGATGGAGCATGTCCAGACCATCCGCTTCGGCACCAAGGCGCTGACCTTCTGGCCCTACCGCTTTGTGACCGATGACGACGCGGATGAGTTGCTGGCCCTGTTCCGCCGCCTGGTGCAGAGCGGCAAGCACGTCTCCATCATGGCGCACCTGAACCACTGGCAGGAGATGGAAACCCCCATCTTTGAGGAGGCGGTACGCCGCATCCGCGCCACCGGCGCCAATATCCGCGCTCAGGCACCGCTGCTTAAGAACATCAATGATAACGCTGATGACTGGGCGAAAATGTGGCAGAAGCAGGTGAAGCTGGGGATCATTCCGTACTACATGTTTGTGGAGCGGGATACCGGGCCGAAGCGCTACTTCGAGGTGCCGCTGCATCAGGCCTATGAGATTTACCGTCAGGCGATCAGTAAGGTCTCCGGGCTGGCGCGTACCGCCCGTGGTCCGAGCATGAGCGCTGGCCCTGGCAAGGTGGAGATCCAGGGCATTACCGAAGTGGCGGGAGAGAAGGTGTTTGTATTGCGCTTTATCCAGGCCCGTAACCCGGAGTGGGCACAGCGGCCTTTCTTTGCCAAATACGATGAAAGCGCCCACTGGCTGGATGACCTCAAACCGGCATTCGGTGAGGAGAAGTTCTTCTGGCAGGCGGAGTACGAGGCGATGGGCGGAAAGCTCGGCGAGTAAAGATTCCCCAAACGAAAAACGCCCCGCAATTGCGGGGCGTTCTGTTTTTAGCGCTGGCAGGTGGCGACCGCGAGGTCGACCAGCACTTCGGCCATGTTCAAGTCCGGGTGGGCCGCTTCCATGCCTTTGAAGCCCGGGGAGGAGTTGGCTTCACACAGCAGGTAGTGGCCATCTTCGCCGCACAGGAAATCCAGGCCAGCAATGTCCAGGTTCAGCAGGGTCGCAACGCGAACGGACAGCTCCACGAGCTCAGGGGTAAGTTCCTGAGGAGAGGTGGTGCCACCGGCGTGTACGTTGGCTTTGAATTCGCCTTCCGCCGCCTGGCGCACCATGGCGGAAACCACTTTACCGCCGACCACGATAACGCGGATGTCGCGACCGTGGCTGGACTGTACGTAGCGCTGGAACATCATTTCCGCTTTCGGGTTTACGTTACCCATCAGCTGCATCATGTCCTTGAACTGGGACTCGCTGCGCATCAGCATTACGCCGGTGCCCTGGCTGCCGCTGCGGGTTTTCAGTACCAGCGGCATGCCCATCTTGCGGATTACCGCATCGGTGTCCACCGGGAAACGAGCCAGCATCGCAGCCGGCATCGGCACGCCCTGGTGGGCCAGTGCAATGGCAGACTGCATCTTGTCACCGCACAGCGCGATGGCGTCGGCGCTGTTCAGTACCTTTACACCCTGCTGGGCCAGGAAGCGCAGCAGACTCAGGGTGAAGTAGCTGGTGGTGGCGCCTTGACGGGGCAGCACGAAGTCGGGCAGCTCCACCGGCTCCTGATCCAGATAAAGACTCGGGGCCAGGTGTTCACCCACCACCATTTCCAGGCGGTCGGGGCGGATCACGTCGATCTCAATACCCCGGGCCTCTGCCGCAGCGACAATACGACGAATTTCGTAGTTGTCTGCCGGCAGATCGGCACGGTCTTTACTGTAAAAAATCCAACCTTTCATTACAGGTCCATATCCAAGTTGCTGTCCTCGGAGTCGCTCCATTCGCCTTTTTGGGGAGAGGCAGTCAGAGCGTAACGGCGTCGGTTCAGCGTGGCCAAATACTTAACCCACACTTTTTCATGGGGGCTTTGGGCTTCGCGCTGCCCTTTGACGACAGCCAGGAAAGCCTCTTCTTCCTCGTTGATTGGCGTCCGCTCGGCGTTGGTCAAGGCTGCATAGGCCGTGCCGTGACGCTCCAGACGCTCGGCTTCACTCAGGGTGAAAAAGCCGCTGCGGGCCAGCCCGCGGGGGTATCGTCTGTCCGCAAAGCGGGACAGAGCGTGAAAACTAACTGGACTCTCTGCCACTGTTGTTGTCTCTCTGCATCGCTCATTTTGAGGAGGCGCGACTATAGGGGAGAAGAGGAAAGCGACAAAACGAAAAAATTCTTGGCTGGACGCAAAAAATCCTCACTGTTTTGTTAAAACTCATTGGCGCAAGATTGAGCAACCTGCTTTGTAAGGGTTTGAAGATGAACCGTATCCCTGACAATTGGCTTGACGCCCCCCTGCGTCAGAAACCTCACCGGTCCCGTCCCCATGACGAGCCTGCGTCGAGGCCCGGGCGACGACGCCCAGCCAAGCCCGTCAGACAGTCTCGAAACGACTGACGCTACACTTATTGCTGAACCCCGTCGGGGTTTGGACGCTGGAGGGCGGTCCCGACGCGCCATGGAGGGTCCAAAGCAGGACAGGCCATGGCGGTTGCTATTGCACCTCTTCTTCTCCTTGGGGCATTGCTGACCTTCAGCAGTGCCCCTGCTCGAGCCTTTCCCACCCTGCCTCTTTTGGCCGATCAGTCCCTGGATGAAGAAGCGCCGCTGACCTCCATCTGGCCAGCACTTTCCGGTGCCCGTTTTGACGACCTGGATGCCATGGTGGCGGAGGGCGAGATCCGGGTACTGACCACCCTGACCCTCGGTTGGTATTACATCGAGAGGGGCCGCCCCAAGGGCAAAGTGGTTTCCCTGCTTGAGCTGCTGAAAGAAGACCTGGTCAAACAGTTGGGCCGGGAAGCGCGCCGACTGAAACTCACCCCCATCCCGGTACGCCGGGACCAACTGATCCCGTTTCTTCTCGAAGGCTATGGCGATCTGATCATGGCCAACCTCACCATCACCCCGGAGCGTGAAGTGTTAATCGCGTTCAGCGAGCCCTGGCGTCAGGGTGTGGCGGAGTTGGTGATCAGCGGTCCGGCCTGGCCTCAGCTTGAGCAGTGGACGGAGCTGGCAGGGCGCACTCTGGTGCTCAGAACCGAGTCCAGTTACTACGCCAGCGCAGTGGCGATGAATGAGCGACTGAGGTCGGCAGGTTTGCCAGAGATGGCGATCATACCGGCGGACCCGAGGCTGGAGGATGAGGACCTATTGGCGCTGGTGGCCAGCGGCCATTTTGATGCCACCGTCATCGACGATCACAAACTGGGCCCCTGGCTCGAGCGGTATCCCAACCTGACCGCCCAGCGCAAAGTGCCACTGCGTCAGGGCGGTGCCATTGCCTTCGGGCTGCGAAAGGACAATCCGGCCCTGCTGGCCCAGATGAACCAGTTTGTTGAGCGGCATCCGCAGGGGAGCCTCAGCATGAACCTGATCGCCCACCGTTATCTGATTGACGATAACTGGCTGAAACCGAGCTTAACCACCGAGCCCTTTGGCCCGGTGCCGGAGTTGGTGGCGCTGTTTCAGCAGTACGGTGAGCAGTACGATTTTGACTGGGTACTGTTGGCGGCGTTCGCCTTTCAGGAGTCGGGCTTTAACCCTCGCGCCAGAAGCCAGGTGGGTGCCGTGGGGATCATGCAGGTGATGCCCGCAACGGCGAGGGATCCCGCCATCGGCATCGGTGATCTGACCAACCCGGATAACAACATCCACGCGGGCACCAAGTATCTGGCTCTGCTGCGGGAGCAGTATTTCAATGAACCGGAGCTCAGCGAGTTCAACCGGGCGCTGTTTGCGATGGCAGCCTATAACGCCGGGCCGAATCGCATCAATCGATTGCGCCGGGCGGCGGCGCAGCGTGGGCGGGACCCGAACGAGTGGTTCAATAACGTGGAGGACCTGGCGGCCGCCGACATCGGGCTGGAGACCGTCACCTTTGTGGCCAACCTTTATCGTTACTACATCGCTTACAAGCGGGTGTTGGAGGAGCAGACGCAGCGGGATCAGATCCGTGAGGTGCTGGAGCGGGGACTGAACCCCAACCGCTGATCTTTTAACGCTTGCTCCAACGCCTGCAGCGCGTCGCGCATGGCGCGGGTGTCGGGGGGCGAATTGGGGTCAAACCGCTGTTGCAGATAGCGCTCGGTCAGCAGCGTCAGCGGCGCATTCAGGTCTGGTCGTTGCTGGGTCAGACGGCGCAGGTACGCCTGAGGCCCCTCACCGCGATTCATCGCCAGTCCGTGACGGCTCAGCAGCTTCAGGGCGCGCCGGTAATGGTGCAGTGGTGCAGGCGTGGCCTTGGGCCAACGCCATAACCCCAGCAGCCAGGCCTGAAACAGCGCCAGCAGTCCGATCCCCATCGCCATCACCAGAGCGATGTCCCATACCCGGAACTGACCGAACCAATCCCGCCAGAGCGTCTGCTGCTTCTGGGTGTCGAACCCCAGCACCCACTGGCTCCAGCGGTGATCCAACAGGCTCATGTAGCGGTGCAGTGCCCGGGCCAGGGGCCATTCGTGCCAGCGCAGCAGCCCCGTGCCCTCCGCCAGAAACTCCGGATCGTCGGCCAGTGCCACTTCGGGTCCCTGCTCGACCCGGGAGGGGGCCACCGCCGCGGTCGGATCAACCAGCACCCATCCGCGCTCCGGCAGATAGAGCTCAACCCAGGCGTGCGCATTGAACTGATAGACGGTCAGCACCGTGCGGTCCGGGCTCAGGTCACCGCCCTGGTAACCGGTGATCAATCGGGCCGGGATCCCCGCCGCGCGGGCCAGAAACACCAGCGAAGAGGCGTAGTGACCACAGAAGCCCGCCTGGGTTTGAAAGAGGAAGCTGTCGATCTGGTCGGTACCCAGCGGCGGTGGACTCAGGGTGTAGCGATAGGGCGCTTCCCGGAAGTGATCCAACACCGACTGCACCATGGTGGTCGGGTCACCGCTCTCAGCCAGTCGGGTTTGGGCCCAGGCGCGACTGCGGGCATTGCCTTCCGTTGGCAATGCCAGGTACTGGCGGCGCTGCTCCGGTGACAGGGGCAACTGGTGGGCGTTCTCCGGCTGCCACTGCAGCGTCAGTTGCTGCCGATGGGAGGGGGCGTTCATCCACAGCAGTCGGCCATCGGTCAGGTGCCCAATCCGGGGGTCGAAACTGGTGGTGCCGGGCAGGGTGGCCAGCCAGGTCTGGTGACTGGGCTGTACCGTCAGGGTGTAGTTTTGCCCCTCCCGTTCGCTGGGCAGGGGAATGGTGGCCTGGGGTGGGGAGCCTTGCCACTGCACGCCGTCAAAGCGGTCCAGCACCAACGCCCGCCAGTACAGTGCCTCCGGGGCGGGAGTGGGTCCGTCGAAACTGGCTCGAAAGGCCAGCTCACCGGAACGGCCCAGTTGGGCAATATCGCCCAACTCCAGGGTCTCACTCAGGCCGGTGTGGGCCACCGTGCTGCCGTGCATCTTCCACAGGGGGCCGATGCGGGGCACCAGCAGAAACAGCAACAGCGCCAGGGGAAGACTGAGCAGCAGCATCTGTGCGGCCAGCTTAGGGCCCGCCAGCAGCGGCCCGGGTCGGTAGATGGAGAGCAGCACCTGGATATTGAGCCAGACGCAGAACAGCAGCAGCGGGGCAACGCCGGGACCAAACCGGTCCAGGGTGTGCAGACCGATCAGGAAGAAGCCGGTCAGCACCACCACGGAGAGATCGCCATGGTGCCGTATTTCGATGGTTTTCAGGCCGTAGGCCAGCACCAGCAGGTTGATCAGTGCGGAGAGCATCCCAACGTGACTGACCACCAGACCGAGGGTGATCAAGGCGCCCAATCCCAACAGGTTCACCAGCAACCGCGGTGGTTTGGCAACGCGGCCAAAGAAGATCCCCAGTCGCCAGAGCAGACAGAGGGTGAGGATCGCCAGGGTCCAGGGAGTACAGTGATTGGCCAGGGGCAGAATGATCGCCACCTGGGCCAGCAGCAGCCAGCCTTGAGTGCGTCGGCTGATGGGGCGGCGACTGGGGCGGGCGGGCATCAGGGACGCTCCGGATACAGGGCCAGTGCTTCCAGGCAGCGTTGGCGGTGAGCCTCACTGAGGTCCGGCCCATAGTGGTGGCTCGCCAACTGCAGGGCGTAGGGCTGCTGATGGCGGTGCAGTTCGTTCATCTGATGGGTCAGGCGGGATAATGCGGTTTCCAGGGGCAGTGAGGGGTCCAGCGTCAGTTCGGCAGGCACCCCCTCCGGGGTGACAAAGGCTTTGGCCTGCCACTCGCCGCCCCGGGCCACCTGCTTCCAGGCCACCCGGGCCAGACTCTGGCCTCGTTGCCAGGGGGTCAGGCCGTGAAAGTCATCGACGCCCGCGTGGTGTCGCTCGCTCTGATGTCCCTGTTCGGACAGAGGTAGGGGAGTCGGAAGCGGCCCAACTTCCGGAGCGGGCCAGACCAGCGCCTGTTGGTCCAGGTCCAGCTTGGACCAGGCTCGGCACAGTCCAAGGGGAAAGGCGCTGGCGATCACCAGCCGTCCCGGGGTTAAGCGGCCCCGTGTTGCCGGAGGATGGGGCACCTGCACCGTGCGGGGCCGATGGCCCACGGTAGCCACGTAACGGGCGGACCCGCCGGTAAAGCGCAGTTCAAGGTGGTAGTGGGGCCGGGATCCAGACAGGGTGACATCAAAGGGCACCGATTCACCGGCATAGCGGGCGTGCCCTTCACCCGCAGAGAGGGAGAGGCCGGAGAGATTGCGAAACGCCAGCAGAAGGCAGGTATTGAACAGGCTCACCAACAGGAAGCAGAGCCCCAGGATCAGGTTGTTCTGGTAGTTGGTACCGAAGATAAAGAGCACCGCGCACAGCACCAGATACCCGATCCCCAGTGCGGTGGGCAGGATAAAGACGCTGCGGTGGGTGAGTTTCTGCCTGCGGGCGGGTGGCATCCGCCGTGCCAGCCACTGTTGCCACCAGCCCCTGGGGGAGAGCGATGAGGTGGTCATCGGATCGGGTTGACCTGCTCAAGGATAAATTGGGAGCGCATCGAACCGTCGGTGTGCTGACCGGCACGCAGCCGGTGCTCGGCCACGGAGGGAAACACCGCCTGAACATCGTCCGGTACCAGATACTGGCGACCCGCCATCAGCGCCCAGGCGCGGGCGGCGGCCAGCAGGGCCCGGCTGGCTCTTGGCGACAGTGGCGCGCAGTCCAGTTCGGGGCGACGGGAGCAGGCCACCAGGTCCAGCAGGTAATCCAGCACCGCATCGGTGGCGGCGACGCGGCTGGCCTGTTGTTGCAGGGCCAGCAGTCGCTCAGGGTCCAGGCAGGCGGGCAGGGTATCCAGCTCGTCGGCCCGGTGGTCCCCCTTGAGCAACCGTTTTTCGGCGGCCTGATCGGGGTAGCCCAGGCTCAACCGCATCATAAAACGGTCCAACTGGGATTCCGGCAACGGGAATGTGCCGGATTGCTCCTGGGGGTTTTGCGTAGCGACCACAAAGAAGGGGGTGGGCAGCGGGTGAGTGGTGCCATCCAGGCTGATCTGGTGCTCTGCCATCGCCTCCAGCAGGGCACTCTGGGTTTTGGGGCTGGCCCGGTTTATCTCATCGGCCAGCAGCAACTGGCAGAAGATCGGTCCGGGGTGAAACTCGAACGCCTTGTGCTGGGGGTCGAAGATGTTCACCCCCAGCAGATCGGCGGGCAGCATATCGGCGGTGAACTGCACCCGGCGGTAACTGAGCCCTAGGGTGCGGGCCAGTGCCGCCGACAGGGTGGTTTTCCCCATCCCGGGCAGGTCCTCGATCAGCAGATGACCCCCGCCAAGCAGGCAGGCCATTGCCAGACGAAGGGCGTTGGATTTGTCCAGCAGGACCTGTTCCAGTTGTTTCAGTGCGCCGTTCAGATCGGAAGACATGCCACCATCTCAATAAGTTAGGGGGACTTAACACTATTGGTCAGGATCCCCGCCCTTGCCAGTAGGCTTTTCGGCGAAACGGTTGATCAGGTCCATCGGCACCGGGAACACCAGGGTGTTGGTGCGGTCAGACGCCACTTCCGTCAGAGTTTGCAGATAGCGCAGTTGCAGCGAGTTGGGTTGGCTGACCAGCACTGAGGCCGCTTCCGCCAGTTTCGCCGACGCTTCCAGTTCCCCGGTGGCGTGAATCACTTTGGCCCGACGCATCCGCTCCGCTTCCGCTTGACGGGCCATGGCCCGAACCATCGACTCAGAGATGTCCACATGTTTGATCTCGACGTTGGCGATCTTGATGCCCCAGTTGTCGGTGTGCTGGTCCAGAATCGATTGCAGATCCCGGTTCAGGGTCTCCCGCTCGGCCAACAGTTCATCCAGCTCGTGCTGACCCAGCACCGAACGCAGGGTGGTCTGCGCCAGTTGGCTGGTGGCTTCCAGGTAGTTCTCGACATTGTTGATCGCCATCTCCGGATCCAGCACCCGGAAGTAGACCACGGCGTTAACCCGTACCGACACGTTGTCCCGGGTGATCAGGTCCTGGGTTGGCACATCCAGTACGATGGTGCGCAGATCCACGCGAACCATCTGCTGCACAATGGGGATGATGATGATCAGGCCGGGCCCTTTGACCCTTTGAAAACGTCCCAGCAGGAATACCACTGCCCGCTCGTACTCCCTGAGAATGCGGAACATGCTGACCAGCAGTGCCACCACCAGAACCAGAACACTGAGAAGGGTGTATTGGGTGATCATTCGGACTCCTTGCTTTTGCGTACGGACAGGGTCATCCCCTGTCGGTGGAGAATGGTGACGGCTTCGCCGCGTTCCAGAACCTCATCACTGGTGGCTTGCCATATCTCGCCACCGAACCGCACCCGACCCGGGCCGGGAAAACCGTCGACAACCTGCGCCTGAGCGCCTTCCAGTTGTACATCGCCGGTGGTGGCCGGGCGTCGTCGGGCTCTCAGCACCATGCTCAATACCAGGGTGAACACCCCCAGTGAGGTCAGTGAGATCCCCAGGATCAGGGGCAGAGCAACCTGGTAACCGGGCAGGTCGGAATCCATCAGCATGGTGGAGCCCAGCGCAAAGGCGATGACGCCACCAATGCCAAACAGTCCGAAGCTGGGACTTAATGCTTCGGTAATCATCAGGATGATCCCCAGAATCATCAGGGCGAGTCCGGCGTAATTGAGAGGCATCATCTGAAGGGCGTACATCGCCAGCAGCAGACAGATGCCTCCCAGCACTCCCGGCAGGCCGACGCCGGGGTTGTAGAACTCCAGGATCAGACCGTATATCCCCACCAGCATCAGGATGTAGGCCACATTGGGATTGGTGATCACCGCCAGGAAGCGGTGGCGCCAGTTGGGGGCACGGGTGACCAGTTCACCCTGGCTGTCGATGACGTGAGGTTGGCCGAGCAGGGTGACCTCACGGCCATTGATCGCCTCAAGCAGGGACGGAATGTCCCCGGCGATCAGGTCAATCACCCCCATCTCCAGCGCCTCGCTGGCGGGCAGACTGGCGGCTTCGCTCACCGCCTTCTCCGCCCACTCGGCGTTGCGGCCATGGAGCTCCGCCAGACTGCGGATGTAGGCGATGGCGTCATTCAACGCCTTCTTCTCAAGGGTGGTTTTCGCCACCACCTTGTCATTGTCCTCCGGGGACGCCTCCGGCTCACCGGCTGATGGGTCAGTGTCGGGATCCGGAGACGTGGGCTGGCTGGGCATCCCTATCGCCACCGGAGAGGCCGCCCCCAGGTTGGTACCTGGTGACATGGCAGCCACATGGCTGGCCAACAGCAGGTAAGTGCCCGCGCTGGCGGCACGGGCACCGGAGGGGGAAACATAGGTGGCAACGGGCACCGGACTTTGAGTGACGGCCTGGATCATCTCCCGCATGGCAGTATCCAGTCCGCCGGGCGTGTCCAGTTGGATCACCACCAGAGAGACATCATTCTCCGCCGCATCCTCCAGTTGATGCACCAGAAAGTCGGAGCTGGCAGGGCCGATGATCCCCTTTATCGGCACCACCCACACCTGAGCGCCCACACTGGGCGCCAGTAGCAGCAGGCAAAGCAACAGCACACGCATGGCCGCCTCCGGGCCGGTTAACCTGCCTTAAGTGTAGGCAAATCAATAGTCGCGGGTGCGTTCGGGTTCACTCATCAGAGGGATCTCCCGTCCGGCCAGTGCGGCATAAATCAGCTGGTAGCTGAGGATAGCCTCAATGTATTCACGGGTTTCCCGGAAGGGCACGGTGGCAACAAAGCGGGCGGCATCCAGGCTGCCGTCGCTGCGGCCCAGCCATCGGGTTACCCGGTGGGGGCCCGCATTGTAGGCGGCGGAGGCCAGCAGGCGGTTGCCGTCGTAGCGCTCCATCAAACCCTGATAGTAGGCACTGCCCAATTGGATATTGCGCTTGGGTTCGTAGAGATCGTCAGGGCCGCCATAGCGGGCGCCAATCTGCTTGGCGGTGCGTTTGGCGGTTGAGGGCAGCAGTTGCATCAAACCGTAGGCGTCGGCATGGCTGCGGGCCTGGGGATAGAGGGCACTCTCCCGACGGGCCACTGCCTGCAGCAGTGTCATGTCCAACTCGCGCATCTCGGCATAGCGCAGGAACTCATCTCCGTAGGCGGTGGGAAAGCGCCAGGGCAGGGCATCCCACATCTTGCCTATGATGGTGCCGTCGACGGCCAGGAAGTGCCATTGGCGTTCAAAGGCGATGGCGGTCAGCGCTGTTTGCTGTGAGGGAGTCAGGCGAACCATCTGCCAGCGCCACTCTTCCCGGGCTTCCGGCTCTCGTCCCAGTGCCATCAACTCCTGGATACGCAGCACCCCCTCCAGCGTCACCACTTCCGCTTTGCTCTGTTCGGAGATGGTGGGCAGGGTGATGTTCATGGCATAGGGCTGACCCAGTTGCTGGGCAGCCTGGAAGCCGTAGAAGTTGCGCTCATTGGCCAGGGCCAGCCAGAGGTTGAGTCCCGCCTCCTGCTGTCCCTCCCGTTTCAGGGCATAGCCCCGCCAGAATCGCCATTCACTCTTGTTGGCGTTCTCTTCGGAGAGGTGCTCCATCCAATACAGCAGCCCGGCCCAATCTGCCTCGAAAATTGTCTTTCGCAGCCGGATAATCACCAGATTATCGCTGGCGCTTTGAGCCAGCTCCGGGTCCAGTTTGCTGCTCCACTCCCCATTCTGGATAAGCGCCCGGTAGAGCAGCGCGTAACGCACCTCTGGCTCGAACTTGCCAAGCTCATCCCGCCAAGCGTTGTAGCGGTTCCAGGCACGGCTGGCGTCCTTCTTGGCCAGCCGCTTCAGGGTGACGGCGGCGATCGCCTGCCCGGTTTCGCCCATTCGGGTCAGAGGCGGCGTGTGGCGCAGTTCGTTGGGGTGGGTATAGAGGCGTACCAGCAGGTCGCCCTTGGTGCGGGCGGCTTTGCTGAGGTTGCTGTTCAGATAACGCAGCAGGGAGACCTGGCCAGCTTCATAGGCCAGCAGCATTCGCTGCCAGACCATCTCATCACCGCGCTGGCCGGCTTTGGTCCAGGCCTTGAACAGGGGGTCACAGGCCTTGTCCCGGCTCTTACCGTATAACCAAAGCGATTCGGCACCGTCCCAGGCGGTGGCCGTATCCCCTTGACTCAGCTTGGCCCGGTAGTAGTAGCAGCGCAGCGTTTCATTGCGCGGCGGTTCGGGACTGATGGTCAAAAAGGCGTTCCAGTCCTGACGGCTGCCCCGGGAGACCAGATAACGGTGCTTGAATGGGTGATAGAGCGGAGTCGGGGCCAGGCTCTGCAGGATCTCAACCGTCTGCTGGGCGGTCAGTTCGTTCAGTTGCCGCAGGCGATAGTGGTAGTCCAGATAGGGGGTAAGGGGGTAATCGTCCAGTTGACGGCGCAGCGGATAGTACACGCTGGTCAACCCCTGCGACAGTGCGTCGCGGGCTTGCACATAGCGCGCTCTGTCCCGTTCGAGCGTGTCGGTATCGCCGCTCGAAACGGGGGCTTCGGAGGCTGCCTGGGCCCCCGAATGGATAAAAGTGAAAAGGCACAACAGGCCACAACATGCCCAACGGTGTAACTTCATTACCGGACACTCCTTGCCTCGATAGCGCAAGCTTAGTGTCCGGTGGCGCCGAGGTACAACTCGGATCAGCTGGGATTTTCAGTGATTTCGACCCGTTCGCTTAAAGCCTGTTCAAGTAGCGCCTGATCGGGCTTCTTACTGCTCTCTGCGCCCAGGTTTTTTAACTGCTCACCCTGACGCAGAAGGTTGCCGCGACCCTGTGAAAACTTGTTCAGCGCCTGCTGATAGCTGCCCTGGGCGGAATCAATGGCTCGGCCAAGTTTGAGCAGGTCGTCGGAGAACCCCACCAGCTTGTCGTACAGCTTGCCCGCCGCCTGAGCGATCGCCTGGGCGTTCTGGCTTTGATGCTCATAGCGCCACAGGTTCTGGATGGTGCGCAGCGCCACCAACAGGCTGTTGGGGCTGACCAGCATGATGTTGCGCTCCAGCGCTTCGTTGATCAGGCTGGGATCCCGCTCAATGGCGGTGACAAAGGCCGGTTCCACCGGGATGAACATCAGCACGTAGTCGAGACTGCGCAGCCCCTTCAGCTTGTGGTAGTCCTTCTGCCCCAAAGCCTTGATGTGACCACGGATGGAGGCCAGATGCTCCGCCAGCGCCTGTTCCCGGGCGGTGTCATCTTCGCTGCTGTAGTAGCGCTCATAAGCGACGAGCGACATTTTGGCGTCGATGATCACATCCTTGCCGTCGGGCAGGTGGACCACCACATCCGGCTGGAACCGCTTGCCATCCTCCTGCTGATAGCTGGCCTGGGTTTCATATTCGTGCCCTTCGCGCAGGCCGCTCTGGTCCAGCAATCGACCCAGCACCACCTCGCCCCAGGTGCCCTGGGCTTTGTTGTCCCCTTTCAGAGCCCGGGTCAGGTTAACGGCGTCGTCGCTCATGCGTTGATTCAGCGCTTTAAGATCCATCAGCTGCCGCTCCAGAGCGTGACGCTGTTTGCTCTCCTCGGCGTGGCTGCTTTGCACCTGCAACCGGAACTGGTCCAGCTGCTGACGGATCGGCGTCAGCACCGCATCGAGACTCTGGTGGCTCTGCTGGGCAAACTGCTGCTGTTTCTGTTCGAAGATGCGGTTGGCCAGGTTCTCGAATTGGGCGGTCAGGCGCGCTTCGCTCTCCTTCTGGCTGGCCAACTGCTCCCGCAGCGCCTGCTCCTGGCTGCGGCTCTGCCCCAGGGCAGCATGCAGCCGGTTAAGGTCCTGCTCCTTGGCGCTCAAGCGGCCCACCAGTTCGTCCCGTTGGTCGGTCAACTGTTCAGTGTCGTGGCTCAGCAGCGCCAGGCGCTGGCGCAGGTAAAGCAGAGTGAACAGAGAGGCCAGCAGGGGGAGGCCCAGGCCAAGGGCGATCCAAAGCGTTGTGGTCATAACGATACGGGGTTGAGGCTAAAACCACAGAGTGTCATTGCGGGGCGGGTGCTGCAAGGGGAGGGCGCGCGACTGATCATAAGCTAAGCGGCGGAAAAATCAGCGATCGGTTGTACGGGTTGGGCCGTATCTGAAATCATTCCCCCACTGGCAGGGTCTATAGCCAGAGTCAACGAGATGGACACTTATGACCGTGAAAACTCAAAACGCCTGGAATCGCATCCGGGAATCGGAGATTACGCCCGAGAGCGTGTTTGCAGATCGGCGCCGCATTCTGAAGCAGTTGGGCTTTGTTGGCGCAGGCACGCTGCTCTCGTCATCCGCCAATGCCGGGGTGCTGGACTTCCTCTTCGGGGAAGGTGACCAGGCACAGTTCGCTCGCCATGCCCTGCAGCACAGCAAAAACCTGACCTTTGACCATCTGGTCAACGGCCCGCTGACACCGGAAGATAAGGTGATCACCCATAACAACTTCTACGAGTTTGGCACCGCCAAAACCGATCCGGCGGAGCGTGCCCAGGGGTTGCAGGTGCAGCCGTGGCAGTTGGTGATTGATGGCGAGGTGGCCAAGCCGCTGACGCTGGATTACGACGACCTGTTCAAGCTGGCCCCGCTGGAGGAGCGGATCTACCGTCTGCGCTGCGTAGAAGCCTGGTCCATGGTGGTGCCCTGGCTGGGTTTCCCGCTGGCGGCCTTGTTAAAGCGGGTCGAGCCCACCAGCAAGGCCCGATTTGTGGCCTTTGAAACCCTCTATGACCCGGAGCAGATGCCGGGACAGCGTAACCGTTTCGTTGGTGGCGGCATCGATTACCCCTATGTCGAGGGGTTGAGAATCGACGAGGCGATGAACGACCTGACCCTGCTGAGCGTGGGGCTCTACGGCAAAACCCTGCCACCGCAAAACGGGGCGCCCATTCGGTTGGTGGTGCCCTGGAAGTATGGCTTTAAGAGCATCAAGTCGATCGTGCGGATTCGATTGGTGGAGTCGATGCCTCCCACCACCTGGAACCTGTTGGCCAGTAACGAGTACGGCTTCTACGCCAACGTGAACCCCGGGGTGGATCACCCGCGCTGGTCTCAGGCCTCGGAACGTCGTATCGGCGCTGGCGGGCTGTTGTCGGCCAAGCGGATCCCCACCGAGATGTTCAATGGCTACGGCGATTACGTCGCATCGCTCTATCAGGGCATGGATCTTCGCAGGTACTACTGATGGGACGCAGGCAGATGTTCGCCCTGAAGGCCACGCTGCACCTGAGTTGTGCGCTGCCGCTGCTCTATCTCTATCTGGCGGTGGTCAGCGGCGCAGCGGGAGGGGACCCGGTACAGTACATCATCCACTTCCTCGGCATGGGGATACTGAATACGCTGGCGGCCACGCTGCTGGTCTCTCCATTGGCGCGTTGGCGTCGCTGGCCCTGGTTGATTAGGGTCCGACGTCTGCTGGGACTTTGGTGCTTTACCTATGCGCTGCTGCATCTCTCCGCTTTTCTGGTGTTCGACCTGCTGATGGATTGGTCGCTGCTGCTGACGGAGATCGTCAAGCGCCCCTACATCATGGTGGGCATGGCGGGATTTCTGATTCTGCTGGCGTTGGCCGTCACCTCACCGAAGGCGGTGCAGCGAAGGGTGGGCCGCCATTGGCAACGCCTGCACCGCTGGGTGTATCTGGTGGCCGTACTGGGCCCGATTCACTTCTGGTGGTCGGTGAAGTCGGGCAACTGGGAACCGGCGCTGTACCTGTCTGGATTCCTGCTGTTGCTGGCTCTGCGTCGCCGTGGCATTTGGCCAAAATGGACCTTTCGCCGCCTTGGGGCTGACAGCAAGGGCTAAAAAATGGTTAACTTTCCGTGACTTTTACTGTTGTCGGAAAGATAAAACAATGAGAACGATCCTCTTTGCCGGCTTGGCCGTATTCGGCCTGTCTGCCTGTCAAACCTCCGAACCCGTCGCCGTTGAACCGGCTCCCTGTCTGGCTCAGTGCCAGTCAGAGCAGTTTCAACAGGTCTCCCAGCAACTGATCGATGACCTGTGGCGCCTCTCTCCCACCTGGGCGCTCTACAGCGGCGTGTACGATTACGCTGACCAACTGGTGGTGCCGGACGCCGACGCCCGCGCTCGTTCGCTGGCCTTCGTGGCCAAATGGCGCAAGGCGCTGGACGCCTTTGATAACGCACCGCTCACCAGCAACGCCCGCACCGATAAGGCGCTGCTGGACAACCTGCTCGATTCCATGGAGTGGGAGGTAACCCGCTTCAAAGCCTGGCAGTGGAACCCGGCGCAGTACAACGTGGCGGGGCCCTTTGCCCGATTGATGAACGAAGAGTACGCCGACCTGGATATCCGCCTCAAAGCGGTGTTGGGTCGCATGGGTAATGTCAGCCAGTTTTATGCTGCGGCCCGGGGCAACATCAATAACCCGACGCTGGAACATACCCAGTTGGCGATCCTCCAGAACAAGGGTGGCCTCGCGGTATTCAGCGAGGAGATGCTGGCCAAAGCCAAAGCATCAGGTCTGAGCGATGCGGACAAGGCGCTGTTTGAGAAGCGCTTCCTGGAGACCCGTCAGTCCATTCTCAGCTTTATCGGCTACCTGGAGAGTCTGGAAGCGGATTTGAAAGCCAATGGCGCCCGCTCTTTCCGCATCGGTGAAGCGCTTTACGAAGAGAAGTTTGCGCTGGATATTCAATCCGGCATGACCGCCCGCCAACTGTATGAGAAAGCACTGGCAGATCGGGCTCAGGCCCAGAAGCAGATGCTTTCCATTACCGAACAGCTGTGGCCCAAGTACTTCCCCACCAAGCCGATCCCCCGCGATGGAATGAAGGCGGTCAGAACCCTGATTGACCACCTGTCGGCCCGGCACGTTAAGCGCGACAACTTCGTTGCCGAGGTGAAAGCGCAGATCCCGGAGCTTGAAGCCTTTGTCCGTCAGCATGACCTGATCACCCTGGACCCCAACAAGCCGCTGGTGGTGCGTGAAACGCCCCCCTATATGCGCGGCTTTGCGGGCGCCTCCATCTCGGCACCGGGCCCGTTCGATAAGGACGCCAACACCTACTACAACGTCACCCCGCTGGATGGGATGACTGAGGAGCAGGCGGAAAGCTACCTGCGGGAGTACAACCACTGGATCCTGCAGATCCTCAACATCCATGAGGCGATCCCCGGTCACTACACTCAGCTGGTGTACTCCAACGAATCCCCCTCTCTGGTAAAAAGCCTGTTTGGTAACGGCGCCATGGTGGAAGGCTGGGCGGTTTACACCGAGCGGATGATGCTGGAAGAGGGCTACGGTGATTTCGAGATGGAGCTGTGGCTGATGTACTGGAAATGGAACCTGCGGGTGATCACCAACACCATCATCGACTACGAGATCCAGGTGCTGGGTGCCGACGAAGCCGCCATCATGGACCACCTGGTAAACGGCGCGTTCCAGCAGCATGAGGAGGCGGCCCAGAAGTGGCGTCGCGCGACTCTGAGCCAGGTGCAGCTGACCTCCTACTACGCCGGTTTCCGGGAGATCTACGACTTCCGTGAAGACTATAAGCGGGTTAAGGGCGACGCCTTTGATCTCAAGGCGTTCCATGAGCAGTTCCTGTCCTACGGCAGCGCGCCGGTGAAGTTTATCCGCGCACTGATGCTGGAACAGGCGCAGTAAGGAGCAGAGCATGGCGCGGACAGAGGTAACGCTGCTGCTGATGCAGATCCGCGATAACCCCCAGACCCGTGAAGAGGAGTGGCGCAGCTTCGCTCAGTTTTGCGGGCTGGAGCGGACGCAGATCCGCATCCTGAACCTGTTCGATACCCCGGAGTTTGGGCCCGAGGTGTTGGAGGGGGTGGATGGGCTGCTGGTCGGGGGGTCCTCGGAGGCCAGCGTGCTGGAGCCGGAGCGCTACCCCTTTGTCGAGCCAGCCATGGCGCTGCTGCGTCACTGCATTAGCATCAAGCTGCCGGTGTTCTGCTCCTGCTTTGGCCACCAGTTGGCGGTTCGCGCGCTGGGTGGCGAGGTGATCCGGGATGAGCGGGATTTCGAGATGGGCACCGTGCCCATCCTGCTGACCGCGGCGGCCCGAACGGATCCCCTCTACCACGATATGCCACAGGGGTTTATGGCGGTGTCGGTGCATCGGGAGCGGGCGCTGGTGGTGCCGGAAGGTTGCACCCTGCTGGCCTACACCGAACCCTGCACCCACAGCTTTAAGGTGGATGGTGCGCCGTTCTGGACCACACAGTTTCACCCTGAAGTGGACAGGCCGGTGTTGATCCAGCGGTTAACCCAGTTTGCACACCACTACACCGATGGCGAAGACCACCTTCGTGAAGTGCTTGAGAGCGCTGAGGAAACCCCGCTTTCCAACGACCTGCTTCGCCGCTTTGTCGACCGGGTATTGCTGGCGGAGTGACGTGCGCAGATGCGGAACAAAAACAAAGGGGCCGATTGGCCCCTTTCTGTTGTAGATTCCGGTCAGAACCGATACCCCAGTCCCATCAGGGCGCTGTTGCTGGCAAAGCCGTTATCCATGGCGATGTGCTGGTACTCCGCGGTCAGATCCCAATGCTGGCCCAACCGGAAACCCACACCCCCACCGATGTAAGGGCGAACGCCCTGATAATCGAACCGCTCTTCACCCTGGTACCGGATCTCGTGAGTGGCTTTGCCGTAGTTCACGCCCGCTCGGATAAAGGCATAACTCCAGCTGCTGACCGGCAACGTCCCTTTCAGGCCCAGCGTGGCGCCCCGGTAATCCAGCGACTCCTGCAGCAGCCCCAGAGAGAAAGCGGTCCCTAAGCCCCCACTTTGCTCCACCCAGGCGGCGTCCACCGCCAGATGGTCGTTGAAATGGTAGCGATAGCCCAACTGATAGCCGAAGCCGAGATCAAAGGCGTTACGGCCAGTGGCCATATTGGAGCCCACGCTGACCCAGACCTGATGGGGGTCCACAGGCACTTCGGCCAGAGCGAGGGGAGAAACGAGGGCGGTAAGCAAAAGACCGGTACGAAACATCGTGTACTACTCCGTGTTTGTCGTGCCGCGCAACTAAGGGTGCGACCTGATGGTTTCGTCATGTCGACGATGGGATAAGGGGGGGGCATCGGCCTGGACACCCCCCGGAAACTTAGGGGGAAACGGCTCTTTTCAGAGTGCTGGCGGGCTTAAAGGCCGGCACGGTTTTCAGCGGGATCTCTATCGCTTCCCCGGTTTGCGGGTTACGTCCGGTGCGGGGCAGGTGGTGACGAATTTCGAACACCCCAAGCGGCGGCAGGTAGACGGTTTCCCCTTCATGCAGGGCTTTGGCGATGATCTGCTCCAGTTGAGCGAGAACGAGTTTGCACTGGCTCTGGCTCAGCTCGCTGAGTTGCGCCATCCGCTTAATCAGTTGTTGTCGATTCACAGTCGGCTCCGTCGGCAAAAGGCGCTGTTATACAGAAGCCTCAGACTGAAACAAGGGGGCCGGACCGTGAGCGGTGAGGATATCGCCAAAAAAAACGGCACCCGAACTCCGGATGCCGACAATTCCAACAAGACAGTGTGGGAAGAGCATGAATCTGTTAAGGATTGTAGACAGGACATTCACAATAAACTGTGATCCCGCTCATGCCCTGTTAACGCCGTTGTTCCGGCTGGATTTGTTCCAGATCACCGTTTCTCAATTTTGATGCTAATTGAGAATTATTCCTATTGAGGCGAGGCAATATTCCTGTCAGTATCCGTTGCCGTATCCAACCTTCCAAAACCTTCTTGGGGTAAGTTTCATCATGAAATCACGAGCCTTGGGCATCGTCTGTGCGCTGATGAGTGGTGCGGCCATGGCCAGCAGCCTGCCGCAGGCGGAGCAGAACCAACAGGCCTTGCAAAACGCCGCCCGGGACACGCAAACACAGGTGGACCAACTGACCGAGCAACAGCTGAATCAGCAAGCGGAGCTGGAGCGGGTCAAAGAGGAGATCAGCAACCTGACCGTCTATCGGGATCACCTGAAGCGTCTGGTCGCCGATCAGCAGCGCGAACTGGAGAGCCTGGACGGGCAGTTGGCGGGCATCGAACAGACCCGCTCAGGTCTCGTGCCCCTGATGTACCGCATGCTGGACGATCTCAACACCCTGGTTGAGGACGACATGCCCCTCAAGTCCCGTCAGCGTCAGGCACGTCTGGCAGACCTGAACCAGATGATGGGCCGCGCGGATGTCGCGGATGCGGAGAAGTTCCGCCGCTTGCTGGAGGCGTACCAGATTGAGATGGAGTATGGCCGTCGCCTGGGCACCTACCGGGATACCCTGATGCTGGACGGGCAGAGCCCCCGTGAGGTGGAGTTTCTGCACCTGGGTCGTCTGGCTCTGATCGCCCGCAGTCTGGATGGTCGTGAGTATTGGGTCTGGCAATCCGGCCAGTGGCGTGACGTTGCTGGTATTAGCCCCAGCCTGCTGAGTCAGGCTTACGGTATTGCCGCAGGCCATCAAGCGCCTGCGCTGTTGACCCTTCCCCTGAGCCAGGAGATCCAATGATGCGCCGTCTGACCCACTCTGCCATGACCGGCATGATGCTGATGATTGCTGCCGGTGCCATGGCCGATACCGATCTGGCTGCCCGCAGCGCGGAAGTACGTGCCGAAGAGGCCCAACACAATCAGCAACGCGAAGCGCGCCACCAGGCCAGTGCCGCCGAAGTCACTGCGGAGCTGCGTGCTCAGCAAGCGGCACTGGACGCCCTGAAGCGAGAGGTTGCGAGCCTGAGTGACAGCTTCAGTGGCAACGAACGTGCGTTGTCCGACAAGGAAACCGAACTGACTCTGGCCACCGGCGCACTGGGTGAAGTGTATGGCGTGGTGCGCCAGGTGGGCGGTGAACTGGCTGCCGAACTGGAGCGGGGGCCGCTCTCCCTGACTGCGCCGGAGCGCATCGAACAGGCTCAGGCGATGGCCCGGGCGGATCGCCTGCCGGAACTGGCGCAACTTCAGGCGCTGCCTGCCCTGATGCTGGCGGACATTGACGAGAGCGCCGCCATTACCCAGGTGACGCTGCCGCTGGCCCAAACCGACGGCAAGATGGCGGATGCCACCTTGTGGCGTGTTGGTCCCTTCAACCTGATTGCGGAGCAGGGTTTTGCCCAGGTGGACAGCGGCCGTGGCCTGGCCACCCTCTATCCCCGTCAGCCCGACTTTTCCCTGCCGGGGCAGTCCGACACTCTGGTGATCGATCCCGCCATGGGTGAACTGCTGGACCAGTATCAGCAAACCCCGACCTTGACCCAACGCCTGGCCCATGGTGGCCTGGTGGGTCAGGTGATCCTGGCGCTGCTGGCAGTGGGTGGAGTGATTGCCCTGGTGCGTGCGGTGGTGTTGCTGCGCAGCCAACTGGCCATCAGCAAACAGTTGAAGCAGACCAGCGCCAACGGCAACAACCCGCTGGGTCGTATTCTGGGGGTGTATCACGCTCAGAAGCACCACAACCTGGAAACCCTTGAGCTGAAACTGCTGGAAGCGATCGTGAACGAGCAGCAGGGGCTGGAAAAGGGCCTCTCCATGCTCAAGCTGCTGGCGGCCATCGCTCCGATGCTTGGCCTGCTCGGCACCGTAACCGGCATGATTGAAACCTTCCAGGTGATCACCCAGTACGGCAATGGTGACCCGAAAGTGATGGCCGGTGGCATCTCCATGGCTCTGGTGACCACGGTGCTGGGTCTGGTGGCGGCGATGCCGCTGCTGCTGGCTCACAACCTGCTGTCCACCCGGGTGGCGGTGATCCGTAGCCTGCTGGAGAAGGAAAGCATTGCGCTGGTGGCGGCCCACGCCGATGGGGAGTCCAAGGCATGAACCCGTGGTGGGACTGGATAGCTCAGTTTATGGCTCGGGGCGGTCCGCTGCTCTGGGTGCTGGCTGCCGTCGTACTGATGATTTGGGTGCTGATGATGGAGCGCGTGCTGTTTCTGGCGCGCCGCTTCCCGGCCCAGTCCGCCCGCTGGCAGGCTCAATGGCAGGCCAGAACGGAACGCACCAGCTGGTACGCCGAGGCGTGCCGGGAAGGGATCCTCGGTCGGGCCGAGCGCGCCCTAAATGCCAACCTCAACTTCATCAAAGCGCTGGTGGCGATCTGCCCGATGCTGGGACTGCTCGGTACCGTGACCGGCATGATCAGCGTCTTTGATGTGATGGCGGCTCAGGGCACTGGTAATCCCAAGTTGATGTCCGCTGGCATTGCCATGGCCACACTGCCGACCATGGCGGGCATGGTGGCAGCCCTGGCGGGACTCTTTGTCCACGCCCGTTTGCAGAAATACAGCCAGCGTGCCCTGCACGGCCTGGCCAACGCGTTGCCCCGGGAGAATTGAGATGCGAATTTTGCGTCCCGCCCCTCAGCAGGAGGAGGCCCAGGTGGACCTTACTCCGATGCTGGATATCGTCTTTATCATGTTGATCTTCTTTATCGTGACCACCTCCTTTGTGCGGGAGTCCGGTATTGAGGTCAATCGACCTGAAGCCTCTACCGCCGCGTCTCAGGCGGGTGCTGGCCTGTTTGTGGCCATCAACAACCGCAACGAGATCTACATCGACCAGCGCCGCATCGACATCGAGCGGGTGCAGGCCAACCTGGAGCGTCTGCGCGCTGACCAGCCTGAGTCACCGTTGGTGATTCAGGCGGATGAGCGGGCCTTTAACGGCGTGGTGGTCAAGGTGATGGATGCGGCCAAAGCCGCTGGCATTACCGACATCGCCCTGGCGGCGGAGCCGGGCCAATGAGGGATTACCTGCTGGCCCTGGTGCTCGGTAGCGCCATCACCGCCGGGCTGTTCAGCCTGATGGCGATGATGGTGACCGGCGTGCCGGGCGCGGCCCCCAGCGAACCTGGCCCGGCACCGGTATCGGTCTTGATGGTGGAACGCCCTGAGCAGTTGAATCGCCGCAGCCGGGCACTGCCCGAGCCGCCGCCACCCCTGCCGGAGTTGCCTCAGGCTCAGGTGGTGGACAACGCCAGTAACCGCTCAGTGGATATGGCGATGGACATCCCCGCTCTGAGCCTCGATGGACCGGGCGATATCCAGATCGGCATGCCCGCCAAAGCGGATCTGGCCACCGCCGACCGTCAGGCGATGCCGCTCTATCGGGTCGAGCCGGTCTATCCTCAGCGCGCGCTGCGGATGCGTGCCGAGGGCTACGTGGTGATGGAGTTCACCATTGATGAGCAGGGGCGCCCCCGCAATATCAAGGTGATCGAGTCTGAGCCGGTACGTCTGTTTGACCAGGCTGCAATGAAAGCGCTGGCGCGCTGGAAATATCAGCCCAAACAGGAGGAAGGCAAAGCGGTGCCCCAGCCGGGACAGACCGCCAAACTGGAGTTTAAGCTGAACCGATGAGAACGCTGATCCTGTGCCTGGCCCTGCTGGCCGGCACCGCACAGGCTGCCATGAGCCCCATCATGGCCAGCAAGGTTCAGGAGGCCTGGAACCTGTACGAGCAGGACCAGTTGGCCGATGCTATCGCCCTGCTGGCACCACTGGAGCCTCGCGATGCGGAGGCGAAGGCGTACGTTTCCCGACTGCTGGGCAGCCTCTACTGGGCTGCCGAACAGCCGGACAAGGCGTTGGCCCAGCTGGAGATTGCACTGAACAGCGGTGTACTCAATGAGATGACCGCCGCGCAAACCCGCCGCATGGTGGCGGACATTCAACTGATGAATGAGCGCTTTTCCGATGCGTTGGGTCACTACCAGTGGCTGCGGGACAATGCCCCGGCGGAGCTGGTTACCGCGGATCTGCATCTGCGTATCGCCCAGAGCCACTTCCGTCTGGAGCAGTGGGCCGAGGTGATCCCCGCGGCTAACGCGGCGGTGGCTCTGGAGCCCTCTGTCTCCGCTTACCAGATGATGCTGAGTGCGCATCAGCAACTGAACCAGTGGCCCCAGGCGCTGAGCGTTACGGCGTCGCTGATTGAGCTGGAGCCGAATCGCCTGAGCTGGTGGCGTCAGCGGGCCAGCGTGCAGCTTCGGCTGGAGGATCAGGAGGCGGCCCTGCGCACGCTGGCACTGGCGGAGCAAAACGGCCTGCTCGAAGGGGAGGGGGACTACCGCTCCCTGGTGCAGTTGTTCGCCAACCGTAACCTGCCTGAGCTGGCCGCTCGCTATCTGCAAACCCAACTGGGCAAGAACCTGCCCGACAGCGCAGACGACCGCGCTCAACTGGCTCGTTACTGGCAGATGGCCCGGGAATGGGAGGCTGCCCAACTGGCCTGGGGTCATGCTGCCGAACTGGAGAGCCGCTACCGGGTCAATCAGTTTGAGGTGCGGGTGATGGCGTCGGAGTTTGGCTCCGCCGTTCGTTTATTGCCTCAACTGGACGCTTTGTCGCTGAGTGACGACGAGCGACTGCGGGTTGAGATGATGGCGGTCCGAGCCTTCTACCAGATGGGCCAGTATGCCGAGGCGCTGGAGCGCGCCGAGCGGGCCAGACCCTATGACCAGGAGGCCGCCGATCCCTGGATGGCATTCCTCCAGGAAAAGCTCGCTCTGTGAATCTGACGCCCGGCTTCCGCCGGGCGTTTTTTTGCCGAAGACAACCCGGCGTTCCGATGCTGGCCTGCCATACTCACTGGGTAGTGAAGTCTTTGGAGTGGTTGATCCCATGCGTTTTTGTGCGCTTATCCTGCTGTGCTGTCTGAGTGGGGGAGCAGCGGGGGAGGATCGACTGCCACTGTGGTTTGCTGATTTACGCCAGGAACAGGCGGCACGCGAGATTGAGGGACAGTTGGCGATCCTGGCGGCAGCGGATCTGGATCCCCGGTTTGCTGACCTTCATGGCCGCCTCAGACTGGCCTCCGGTCCGCGAGAAGCCAGCCCGCTATACACCGAAGCCTACCTGATGATTCAGGCGTTCTGGCGCGAGACCTATCGCTTCCCGCCGGGACAGTTGGAGTTTGATGAGCCTCTGGCGCTGCTGCCGCAGCCGGGCTTTGCCACGACCATGGCGCACGACGCAGCCCAGGGCCGACTGTATGAACGGGTGCTGGCGCTGGAGCCCCCGGTGCCTTACTACCTGGCCTTCTCCAACCGATTGCGCCGTCTTGAACATCTGGCGCTCCAACCGGCCCCGGAAATCAGCGCATGGGGCCTTATCAAGCCTGGCGAACATCACCAGGAGATCCCGGCAATCCGCACTCAACTGGCCCGTCTGGGCGATTATCCCGGTCGTACCGATTCATTGCGCTATGACGCTGGCCTGGTGGCGGCGGTGGAGCAGTTCCAGCGTCGGCACGGCCTTAAGGCCGATGGGGTGATTGGCCCCAAAACCCGTCGCTGGCTGAGGATAGATTACCGGGAGCGGGCGCGGTTGCTGGCACGAGCCATGGTGCGGCAAGCCCATGACCGTCACTATTTTGCGCCGGACCACCTGCTGGTCAACATTCCTGACTATCGTCTGGACTGGGTTCAGGCGGGGCAGTCGCGGTTTCGGGCACGCGTCGTGGTGGGCATGCCAACCCGGCGCACTCCCCGGATGCACAGCGAACTGCACAGTGTGGTAGTGAATCCCTACTGGAATGTGCCACGCTCAATCCTTCGCAAGGATCTGCTGCCGCGGATCCTGACCGATGGCAGTTATGTCCGCCGCAACGGCTTTGAAGTGCTGGACCAGGAGAACCGGACTCTATGGCTCTCACCGGATGAGTTGTCCCGGCTCGCTTTCCAGGGGTTTCCCTATCGTCTGAGGCAGAAACCCGGCCCCGGCAACGCCCTGGGGCGTTATAAGTTCCACCTTGTGAACAGCCAGGCGATCTACCTCCACGACACGCCAAAACAGCGCCTGTTTGACCAAAGCCACCGTGCGTTCTCATCCGGTTGCATCCGGGTTCAGAATGCGGAACTGCTGGCCAACCTGCTGTTGCAGGCGCAATCGCCCAGTGGCCCCCCTCTAAGCCGTTATGTGGGGGCATCCGGCCCCCGCTGGTTGACTCTCAACCAACCCTTGGCGGTGTACATGGTGTACTGGAGTGCCTGGATGGAGCAGGGACTCGCTCAGTACCGGGATGACATCTATGACCTGGATCGGCGGGTGACTCACCAATGGGCAGAGTCAACAAACTGAATGGAGATAAATAAGGCAAAAGAGTTACTTGGCGAGATTGGTATCTGCTGGTGGTGATTTAGAAGATACAAATGACTTGAAAGCTCAAAAAGTGATCGGTAGGGTGGGCCAGATAAAGAACGGGAAGGGACACACTTCCTGAGAACAAATGCCTTATCTTCGGGTTCGCTATGTCAGAGATCTGCACATTTCGTCGGCGCCTTTTGGGCGGCGCCGGGGCCACATTGATGTTGGCCGGGTTACCAAAATTCGCTCATGCCAGCCGCCAGGCGCCAGAGACTCAGCCCCGCTCCCTGAGTTTCTATAATCGCCATACCGGCGAGCGCACCACCGCCGAGTTCTGGGGGGAAGGCCACTACCAAAGTGAGGGCCTGACTCAGTTGGATAAAGTGCTTCGCGACCATCGGGTCAACGAAGTGGCGCCCATTGACCGTGGTCTCTATGACATCGTCTTTCAGCTTGCCCGGACGCTGGACTATGACAAGGAGATCCACCTGATCTCCGGTTATCGCAGCATGAAGACCAACCAGATGCTGGCAGCCCGCTCCGGTGGTGTGGCCAAAAAGAGTTACCACACCAAAGCGATGGCGATGGACATCGCCATGCCTGGCATCGATCTGGCGGATCTGCGTAAAGCCGCCCTCTCTCTTCAGGCCGGTGGCGTGGGGTACTATCCCCGCTCTGGTTTTGTCCATGTGGATACCGGCCCGGTACGACGCTGGTAAAAAGGCGATATGCCGCTTGTTGCCCGCTTAAACGCTGTGTTAGAATCCGCCGGCTTTTAAAGCTAAGTGCCGACGTTGGTCGCAAACGTCGGCATCTTTATTTCTGATTTTTGAGGTTTTACCTATGTCTTTCGTATTCGAAGCCAAAGTCCGCACCGACGCGGGGAAAGGTGCGAGCCGCCGCCTGCGTCACGCTGGTCTGATCCCTGCCATCATCTACGGTGGCGACGCTGAAGCTGTTTCCATCGAGCTGGATCACGACAAGATCCTGCACGCTCAGGATGAAGACGCTTTCTACACTTCTGAACTGACCCTCGTTATCGATGGCAAAGAAGTAAAAGTGAAAGCTCAAGCCATGCAGCGTCACCCCTACAAGCCGAAAGTCACTCACATCGACTTTAAGCGCGTTTAATCGCCAGCTTGTATGAAAAAGGCACCCTCTGGGTGCCTTTTTCTGTTTTAGGCTGTCTAACCTTATCTTTCCAGCGACCTTTTGGGAGTGACGTTATGATTCTGGCCCGTTTACGCCGTTTGCTCAGCAGTGAGCAGGATTCCGCGATCAAGCAGAGTGAGGTGGATGCCCGGCTGGCTTGCGCCGCTTTGCTGTTGGAGGTTTCCCGCAGTGATGGCAGCCACGGCCCTGAAGAGAAGGCGGCCATCTGGCATCTGTTGGAGAGAGGGTTCTCCCTGTCGGAGCGGGAGCTGCGGACCCTGTTTGATCAGGCTCTGGAAGTGAGCGAAGAGGCTTCTGACCTGTTTGCCTTTACCTCTGTGGCGAAGAAAAACCTGAATCAGGACCAGAAGGTGGCGCTGGTTCGTGGCTTGTGGCAAGTGGCCTATGCCGACGGGACTCTGGATCCGGAGGAGGAGGGGGTAATCCGAAAGGTGTCGGAATTGCTTTACGTCAGCCACGGCGATTACATTCAGGCCAAGCTGGCGGCACAGCCGTCACAGTAAGTCAGAGAGACAAAAAAGGGGCCCCGATGGGCCCCCGTTTGGCAGTGACAGGATGATCAGTGGGCGGTTTGCACCGGCGCCAGTTCACCCTCGTCATCCAGTTTGACCTGGCTCCAGCCATGCATATAGTCCAGGGCCTCCTCCATCGCTTGGAGCAGGGCTTCCGGCTCAGGCTCTCCGCCCTGGCGCCAGGCCACGGCGTGCTCCTCGTCGCTGCCCAGAGTGGCCACATAGCCAAGCAGGCCTGCGCAGGACTCCACCTCTTCAAACTGGGCTTCGGTCAGCAACTCCTGCCAGGCTTCGTTCAGGAACACGAAGCCGGTCATAAAGCCTGCCAGCCAGTGACGCAGCGGCTGCGGCACCTCACGGGACTTCAGGGAATCCAGATGCTCTGACATCTCCTTCGGCATCAGTCTCTGCTTCTGATGCACCTCATCATGGATTTCGTTGAACAGGGTGAACAGCATCTCCATGGTTTTGGCTTCATAGGGCCAGTACTCCTGCTCCGGCTCAACTCCGGCGATGGCGCTGCTCCAGCTGGCAGGATCCAGAGTTCGGGGATGGCAGTGCAGGTGAGCCAGAAATCCTTTGGCCTGGATCAGGTCCATACCACCTTGCTGGGCACTGTCGTTCAGGATCTGGGCCAGTCGCTTTTCGTCGTGTTTGGTCAGTTTGTCTTTCATTGTCTGAGCCGGGTTTGAACCATGTCGCATAGGGTCGCATGTTTGCGAAGCTTTGCCAGCGCTATCACCCAATAACTGTGCGCTGGATCCCTGCCGGTTTGCATCCGGCCCCGATTGGTTTGTGTTAAACGGCAATGTTATAACGAGAAGCCCTGATTTTTGCAGTATCAAGGACGAAAGATGTTTACCCTTCCCATTGATTCGGAACTGAAGCTGGCCCTGTTGGGGCCGGAACATGCCGCCAAGCTGTTTGAGCTGGTATTGGCCAATCGCGACTACCTCAGTCAATTCCTTGGCTGGCCGGGTCTGGTTCAGCAGCAGGAGGACAGCCGTCAGTTTCTGTGCCAGGCGCTGGGCGATTATGGCGAGGGCCACAGTCTGACCTGCGGCTTGCTGCTGGAGGACGAACTGGTCGGGATGATTGATCTGCGAGGCCTGGATGCCCGCCGTGTCGGCATCCTGGGCTATTGGTTGGCAGAGCCCTATCAGGGCAGGGGCGTAGTGACCCGCGCTGCCAGGGGACTGGTGCGATATGGGTTTGAGCAGATGGACCTGGAGAAGGTGGAGTTGCGTTGTGCTGATCAGAATGCCCAGAGCTGTGCCGTGGCAACGCGACTTGGCTTCACGCTGGAGGGCACGTTGCGACGGGCGGAAGTGGTCAATGGCCAGTGTCTGGACCATCGGGTTTACGGGATTTTAAAGTCGGAGTGGCAAAATCAGGGGGCAGACTGATCCCGAGCTGAACCTGTGCCCGGTGTCGCTTGTCAGCGGCACCATGGGATCGATAAGGTAATGGCTTCAAGGACTCACCGAATATTTAGCGACCATCATGAAACCTGGAATTCATTATCATTGCCCCGCCTGTGACCGCGATCTGGAGATGAGTGCCCAGCGCTTTGCAGACCTGATGAAGCATCAGACGTGGGCCTGTGAGCAGTGTGAAGCGCCGCTTCAGGTCAGTGAGGCGGACCATGCCGCCATGGCTGAGCGTGTTGGCCAGTATCGGCAGCAAGCGACCAAACACCTGCTGCCGGTGGGCCTGCTGCTCAGCACCATCGTGTTGCACCTGAACGGCTTTATCGGCAATGCGCTGCTGGCGCTGGGCTTTGCCCTGAGCTTTGTGGGGCTTATCTGGGTCCGGAAAATCCATTTCCCGCCCCTGACGTTGACGGCAGAGCGGCAGGACGGGTAAGCGGGCCGCCACCCGTTGAAAACGGAGCCTCCGCGCTCCGTTTTTGCATTTCTGGCCCCTCAGTTTTCTCGCTTTTTCAGCAGGATTCCAATAGGTTAACGCCAACAATGGATGGCGATTTGTCGAAATGGAGTTGAAGATGACACTGCAGTGGACCGGCTTTTACGCGGCCTGGATAGGTTTGATTACCCTGGCTCTGGCCTGGCGGGTGGTTCGGCAAAGGCGCCTGCTGAAGATTGGTGTGGGGGATGCGGACAATCGGGATCTGACCCTCCGCATCCGTGCTCATGCCAATCTTACGGAATACGCCCCAATCGCCTTGATTCTGCTGGGGTGTGCCGAAGCCAGCGGCGCGCCACTGCCACTGTTGCATGGCTGTGGCGCTGCGCTGGTGATTGGGCGGATATTGCATCCCTGGGGGCTGAGCGGCGGTCGTGGGGGGTACCACATTGGTCGTCTGGTCGGCACGCTGCTCACCTGGCTGGCCATTCTGGCCGGCTCGCTCTACCTGTTGATGGTCGCTTTTAGCTAGCGATTAAGCCGCCCGCGCTGGCTTCAGCGCATTCACCACCTGCTGGCAGCGCTGCACGATCTGGTTTACCTCATGTTTGGGCATCGACTGGGGCCAGGCGAGATTCAGCTCACTCAACAGTTTTTCGCACACCGGGCTGAGGTAGGGTGCCATCTGGTGCATGGCCAGTAGAAGCTGGAGCCGGGCCTGATGGTCGCGGCTGTAATGCAGCTTTTGCCACTGGGCATTGAGCTGCTCCAACATCTGCATCTGGCCCAGATGGCACGCTTCCAGATGGGCCAGCATCGCCGCCCGAACCTCGACCACCATCTCTTCACTGTTGACCTTGAGGCGCTCTCGGGCCTGGGTCATGGCGGTTCGGAACGCCTCATCAAAGGAGAGCGCTGAAAGCAGGTGAGCCAGATGGTGCCAGTCGTAAAAATGGCTGAGCAGCCCGTTTCGACTCAGGGCCAGTATCAACGCAATCGCTTCACGTACGCGCCCGGTCAGCAACAGCAGGTGGGCTTTGGCCAGCTGAACCGGTCCCTTCGCGTCACTGGGGTCCACCTGGGCCAGCAGTTTGGTGACCAGTTGGAGACATTGAGGACGCTCCGTTTCCGGCAGCAGGTGATGACCCATCAGCAGACGCCGCACCCGGTTGAGTCGGGTGTACCCGGTGTCACGGAAGGTGCCTTTGCTCTTCAGCGCAAACGCGTCATAGGCTTTGATCATCCCCATGGCGTCATCCACGCAGTAGCAGAGATCGGAGATCAATCCCTCTCGATGGGACGTGTCCATGGCCAGACGGTGAGCCGCCTGCAAGTGGGCGATCGATTCCGGAATGCGTACTGAAGAGAGGCTGTAACGGCTCAGGCAATCCAGGGCATCAATGGTGATGCGGCGCCCTTCAAGCAGTGGTTGAAGCAGCGCTTGTGCCTCCTCCGGCTCGCCCAGGTCCAGGCAGGTGTTGGCGAGGCCAAGCCGTGCCCAGTCGGCACCACTCTGCTCCAGCGCACTCTGGTAGAGCACTTTAGCCTCTTCAAAGAAGCGGGCCTTGCGCAGCAGTTTGCCCTGAGTTTCCCGAAGCAGGGGCAGGTATTGGGGGTGCCATACGGCCAGCTCGTCACACAGCGCCAACGCTTTCTCATGGTCGCCTCTGGCGATCGCCTGATGCAGGGGAAGCAGGTGATGACGTCGCCGCAGGGCGCGGTCGATACGCTGCTTCAGCACCTCCGGATTCAGGGGCTTAAGCAGGTATTCGTCCGGTTTCAGGTCCAGCATGGCGTGGACCACGTGGCCCTGGGCTTCGCCGGTGATGACGATAAAGACCGTTGATTCGCTGATCCAGCCATAGTGACGTAACTCCTCCAGGATCTGGCGGCCATTCAGGCCCTCTCCGAAGTTGAAGTCACACAGGACCAGATCCACCGGTTGTTCCTGAGCCAGGCGCAGACACTCCTTGCCGGTTTTGGCCTGAAGAATGTGCTCATCGCGGAAGCCCTGGCGCCTGAGCATCAGTTTCAGAAAGGACTGCACTGGGGGCGCATCATCGGCCACCAGAACCCGGAGCTGGCTAAGGTCGAGACTGGGCATCAGTGTGACTCCACCACAGCCCGAAGTTCGTGGTGCAGGGGCTCAAGCGCCGCCTGCGCCGCCATGCAGTCGGAATGGTCCAGCGCGCATTTCAGGGTATCCAGAGCGGTCAGTGGCAGGTCCAGCATGGCGCGACTGCCCTCCAGCTTATGGTGCAGTTGCCAGGCATGAGTGAGGTCTTGCTGAGCCAGGGCATCGGTCAGGGCCACAATGTCGGCGGCGGTGGCCTCCGCAAAAATGGCCATCAACTCGGTACGCTCAGTGTCGCTCAGACAGTCCAGAGGCGGGGCCTGGTGGCCCAGGCCCAGCAGTGCCACCAGGTTATCCAGTTGCTCCGGTTTCAGCGGCTTGGCCAGCACTTCGTCAAACACCATCCGCTCCTCCGGCGCCAAAGTTGCCGCACTCCAGGCCACGAAAGTGCATTGGTCGCCCAACCGGGAGCGCAGGTTGATGGCCAACTGGTGGCCCAGCAGCTCCGGCATCACCTGGTCGATGATGATCATCGCCGGCATGACGCCAGCGTCCTCGATGACCCGCGCCGCATCCAGAGGTTCGGTGATGGCAAAGGTGCGGCAACCGCGGCTGACCAACGCCTGCTCAAGCAACATGGCGTTGATGGGGTTGTCGTCGACGACAATGCAAAGTGGCTCAGTCATTTTCCGGAGTCTCAATCAGGGCAAGGGCCAAATCAAAATCAAACAGGTTCAGGGCTGCCATCACGTCCTGGTAGCGCTTTGGCGTCACCCCCAAATTCGCGGCATCGAACTGGCCTATCCAGGTGAGTGCCTTGGTGTCTCCGCTGCGAAGTGCGGACAGCAATTGAGCTTTGGATACGGCGCGAGCGGTTTGCGCCGAAGCACAACTGCCGTCAGGAATCGCACGCTGGATCCGATTGGCCAATCCCAGCGCCTGTTGCTGCAGACTGGAAAGCAAGGCGTCGGTCATGCACTGCTCCGCCTGGTGGCAGAGCCAGTACAGTGCGTTGGCACCGAGATTTCCGGCAACCCCTTTCAGGGTGTGAATCGCCCGCTGTCGACTGGCGCTATCGGGCCACTCCTGGCGGCCAAATTGCGCCAGTTGTTTGGCAAACAGGTCGAGTGCGCGCAGCACGACTTCCATCTGTCCGCCGCCATTTTTCAGCGCGATATCCAGATCGATTCCCTGAATTTTCAGCGTGGCGGCAGGCTTGGGCTCAGTGGGGACGGCCACTGAAGTGTCGGTCTCCAGCCAGCGACTCAAGGTGCTTTGCAACTGTTTCATCCGTATCGGTTTGCCGATGGCGTCGTCAAATCCGCTTTTCCACATCCGCGCTTTGTCTTCCGGCATCACGTAGGCGCTGAGCGCGATGATCGGGGCGGTACAGAGCCCCTCTGCCTTTATCAGACTGGTGGCCTCAAAACCATCCATCACCGGCATATGGCAGTCCATCAGGATCAGGTCGTAGTGATGGCGTTTTACCAGTGACAGCGCTTCAATGCCGTTCTCGCACAGATCGATCTCCCACTGCAGCGGCGCCAGCAGTCCCTGCATCAGTTCCTGATTGATGGCGTTGTCTTCCACCAGAAGTACCCGCTTACCCGCAGGCAGATTGAGCCTAAATGCGCTGTCACGGCTCTTACTCGGGCCGCTGGAATCCAGCACGGCACTTAAGGCATCGGCCAGTCGGGCACTGCTCAGGGGCAGGGCGATGGTCGCCGTTCCCTTCTGCTTGTCTCTGGCGGACCAGTGTTGACACACCATCAGGGCGTGGTGGACGCCGGCGGGAACGGTCTGACTGTCGTTGTACACCACGATATCGGCCTGCTCCGGGTTGTCGGTAAAGCTCAGTTCGATGCCTTGATGGTCCAGCCAATGGGACCAGTCTGCGGGGCAGTTCACCGGTTCGGCCAGCCAGGCCAATCGCTTGCCAGAGAGATTCTGACAGCGTTGAGTTCGATTGGGCTCATGGGGCTTAGGCAGTAAAAAGGGAGCGACTAAGGCGAATCGGCTGCCCCGGCCAAGCTGACTGGTGGCGGAGAGCAGGCCGCCCATGGCACCCGCGATACCATGGCAGATGGACAGCCCCAGGCCGGTACCGCCAAAGTTGCGTGCGGTTGCTGGATCACCCTGATCAAAAGGCTGGAACAGAGTATTGAGGCGCTCTTGAGCAATACCGATCCCGGTATCCGTCACCGCGAACTCCAGCTCCACCGTATTGCTGTCCCGCATCACCACGGTGACAGAGAGCGTAATGTCCCCCCGGTGGGTAAATTTCACCGCATTTTGTGCCAGGTTCTGCAGCACCTGACCCAGACGCAAAGGGTCGCCCACCAACATGGCGGGCACACTCGGGTCGACCTTCACCTGCCAGCTCAGGCCTTTTTCCTGGGCGGAAAACGCTGCGATGGCGTCCAGGGGTTTCAGCACCTGATGCAGGTCAAACGGGGTCTGTTCCAGCACCATCTTGCCGGCCTCCACTTTACTGACATCCAGGATGTCATTAAGGATATGAAGCAAGCCCTGAGCGGACTGATGCACCTTCTGAAGCCACCCCCCCAATTTGTCGGAAACCGGCTCCTTCAGTGCCAGTTGGGTCAGGCCGATGATGGCGTTCATCGGGGTGCGGATCTCATGACTCATGGTGGCCAGGAAGCGGGACTTGGCTTCAGCGGCTGCCTGGGCTTCGCACACGGCGAAGGTCAGGTCGTTCAGTACCCGCAACGATGCCCGCCGGGAGCGCGCCAGCGTCAGCACCAGGAAACCGGTGGCCAGGGTAAACAGCAGCGTCAACACCATCAGCAGATCCACCAGGTTGAAGGAGGACGCCAATGTCTGCTCCCGAAGCACCTGGCTTCGGTACAGGGTGTTGGTCAGGGCCATGGCATGGGAGTCAACGCATTGATGCTGAAGTTCAAACGCCATTCCGGCCTGAATAACATCGTGAACCAATGCCTGATATTGCCTCAATGAGGCTTGAAGGGCGGCCCATTGCGGCGAATGGCTCGACAGCGGCGAGTGTTCCAGCCTATTGATGGCCAGCTCAATGCTGTCTATGTAGTTCTGATGTTGCTGCAGACTGGTTGCAGTGGGCTCGGCCGCCTTTCTCGGATTTGCTCGATAACTCTCCGTGTTCGCTAGTGCATTGAGCAGTTCGTTCGACAACTGTTGATGGACCTGAAACGCTTCTAACGCTTGTGACGAGGGGAGCCCCTCACTGTCTGTATCCATCGGAACCGCCATCAGCAGGTGGCGAATGGCAAAAAATGCCTCCCGGACAAGGGTGAGCTTATTGACATAGTCCGGGATAAGAACAAGCAGGGTATCGACGCTCTGGTAGTAAGTGCGGTACTGGGGCAGCAGCTCCGCAAGAGCCGGGTTGCGGGCGGTCACTTCCTCAACCTGACCCATAAAACTCTCCAGGCTGCTTCTTGCACTCCTTAAGCCAGAGACACTCTGATCCTGATTCAGCATGGTTTCGGCGATAAGCATCTGATCCATCGCCATCTCAATCTGGGAAATATCGCGGAAGTTTCGGTATTCGGCGACCAATTGTTTGATGATGCTGACGCTGCCGATGGCGGTCAGCATCAGCACCAGAATGATCAGGGAAAACGCCAGAAACAGGCGGGAGAGGGAGCGACGCTCCTGCTTTCCGCGCTCCAGAATCTCATTCAATTCACTCATCAATTCAGTCCCGATAGTTCTGACTGATGGCGATCATCGCCGCCCGCTGGCGCAGAAAGTGTCCGACCAGCTCCGGGTCCAGATGGGTACCCGCAGAGTCTCCGATAATGCCGAAAGCCTGGTCATAGGGCATCGACGGCTTGTAGGGCCGGGTGCTGATCAGTGCGTCAAAGACGTCGGCAATGGCCACAATGCGGGCTTCCAGTGGAATCGCTTGTCCCTCCAGGCCACTTGGGTAGCCTGCGCCATCGAAACGCTCGTGGTGGTGGCGTGCGATGGCCCGTGCCAGGGTCATCACGTCGGAGTCGTCACCCTCCAATAACTGGGCGCCCAGCTCGGTGTGGGTTTTCATCACTTCCCACTCTGCGGCATCGAGTTTTCCGGGCTTGCTCAGGATGGCATCGGGAATGCCAATTTTTCCGATGTCGTGCAGTGGTGCCGCATGGAAAAGGTCTTTGCTCCACTGTGCAGAGCAACCATAGGACTCGGCGATCAACTGGGCGTAGTGCGCCACACGCAGCACGTGAAGACCGGTCTCCTCATCTTTAAAGGCGGTGGCCTTGGCCAGTTTCTCGATCATCACCAGGCGCGAACGCTGCAGTTGGCTGGCTTCGTGTTTAAGGGCCTGCAACAAGCCCAGCTTTCGGTGTTGAGCCGCCAGTTGGGCGCGGACACGGTGCATCACCGCAGGCCCGTAGAAGGGCTTGCGGATGTAATCGATGGCCCCGCACTCAAACCCACGAACCTCATCTTCGGGGCGGCCATTGACGGAGATGAAAATCACCGGGATATCGCAGTAGTCAGCGTCCGCTTTGATCTGCTGGCACAGGGCGTAGCCATCCAGGTCCGGCATAACGATGTCCATCAGGATCAGGTCGGGGCGGTGTGGCAGGCGTGACAACGCCTCCCGGCCATTTCTGGCGATTAGGACACGGAAGTGGGGACTCAGGATGCCCGCGAGCAGTTGCAGGTTCTCCGGGCTGTCATCGACGATCAGCACGGTGGCCTGCTCTTGAACCATCAAATTCATAAACTATTCCGCATCGCACGTGGCTGAGCGCGGCGATGGCAATGGTTCCGCAGGATCGCGAGGGACCAGGCCGAAGCGAAGACACGGAACAGTACGGTAAACAGCGTGTTGATGTCGGCAATTGGACGGCCGGCAAGGATTCCGGACAGCTTCCTGCGTGTCGTTTGAGGCGGAACCAGTGCGTCATACCAGAGGGTGGTATGACCGGGCATCGTCGGTCCGGTTTGGGCTTCGGAGTCGGGACGAACCTTGATGCTCCCCAAGGGGTGTGATGCCGATTTGGGGGCGTGAAATTTACGCAGGGTCAGGGCAGCGGTCAATCGAATTTATCGCAAAGCGGCCTGGTGGATACGGCATTCATGACTGCTGTCTCAAAATGGATTGGCGCTCACGCCTTCCGGACCGAAAGCGGCCTGTCTACCCTCCAGATAAGCGGGCCTGACTCAGTCAATATCGAAGGAGTAGTAGAGGTCCAGCGATTGCTCTGTGGTTTCTGATACTGCGGAAACTGCCTCAAGCCAAAGCCGTTGCAGCAGGTAGTAGCGTACCGTCAGTTCGTTGATGCTTTCGCCAAACACGCCAACCCCATATTTGAGGAAGAGGCGTTTTCCGAGATAGCCACTGATGGTGACCTGGGTGTCTTCCCCTTCGCTCTCGGTGTCGAGCACGACATTCTGGAATCCTAGCCCCTCACCAATGGTGGTGAATACCCCCTGAGTGGTGTTGACGCCCAGACCCAGGGCCGCAGAAGCAAACAGGGCACTGCCCCCATCGGAACTGCTCAGGCCACGGCCACGAGTGATGTAGGAGAGGATCTCCTGCTGTTCCATCGCCGGGTTGGAGAACAGGGTCATCTGCGGCGACGCGGGGGTGCCGGTCAGACGAAGGCCGGCGGTCACATCCTCGGATTCGATAACTCGAACCGCCTCCACATCCAGGTTGGGCAGGGCAGGGGGCCCGTTAAAGGTGGCCATGCCGCGTCGGATGGTGAGTCGCTGACCAAAGGCCCGGAATACGCCATCTTTTAGGTAGAGATCGCCATAGGCCTGAAGCGGTTGGGCGGGCATCTGGCGCAGCGTCAGCTTACCCCCGACATTACCGGTCAGACCGAGGGCTTTCACTTTCAGCCGATCTTCGATCTGAATGTCCATGTCGAGATCCAGGTGGGTGCTCAACGGTGACTCACTCTCTTGTTGGCGGTCGATATAGACTACGTCGTCGGAGACCGCGACGGCACCCTCCGGCAGGGCGGAGAGGGTAAAGCTGCCCTCTGGCACCTTGACGGAGCCCCGGATCTGCAATCGCTCCGGATCCAGCACAAAACGCATATCCGGTGAGGCCTCCAGCACCACCATGGGCGGATAGAGGATAGAGAGCCGGTCCCCCTTCAGATTCAGCGCGCCGCTGAGGCCATTGGCCCAGTTCAGATCGCCAGTCAGATCGGCGCGGCCCTGTCCCATCTGCAGTTCGCCGTCCACATTCACCGTCTGGCCGCTGAAATTCAGGCGCAGATCCATATCCTCCAGCTCGGTCGGGTTGACCACCATTTTCAGGTGGCCGTCCGTCAGCGCAAATTGGCCGTTTAACTCAGGCGCTTTCAGGGTACCGCCGAAGGTAATGTCGCCACTGAGAACCGCCTGGGCATCAGACAGAGAGGGGATCCAGGCTAGGTAGGGGGAGAGTTGCAGCGCATCGGAGCGGAAATATCCCGACAGGTCATAGGGCGCTTCCGGGCCGAGGTTGATCGCCAACTCCACCTGACGGCTGTCTTCAATTTGGGTATTGACCCTCAGGGCCAGCCCCTCCTGGTTGAGGGTGGCCAGCAGATCCACCGCCTGCCATTTGATCTGGCTTGGCGGCAGCCCGCCGCCGCGACGCAGCACCAGGCTGCCATCACGATCATGCAGTTCCGCTTTGAGGTAGGGCAGTTGTCCTGGCTGCCAACTGACGTAGGCTTCGCCCTGGATCCGGCTCTTGGGCCGCAGTCGCTTGGGCAGAACCGATTTAAGGGCTTTTCGGACCTGTGCATCCAGTGTCAGTGCCGCTGCGCCTTTGGGCCCCAGCAGGGCGGGTCCCTTCAAGCAGAGATCCACACCGCTGCCTTGCCAGCAGTGCTCCCCCAATACCAACGCCTGGCGTTTCTCATCGTAGTTGAGCATGGCGGGCAGATTGGTTTGCCACTCGCCGTAGGGGGTGCTGATGGTGCCATTGAGAACGGCGCCCCGCCAGTATCCCTCTTCGGCGTAGTAGTTCCCGCCCATGGCCAGACCGGCACTGATGTCGCCAAACAGTGAAATATCCAGATCCTGACGCAAGCGGTTGCCTCGACCCTGGGCGCGAATGGGGCCCAGTTCAGTACCAGCCAGGTCCAGGTTGCCGGTGGTCAGATTCAGCACTGCCTGGTGATCCCGGCGGGGCCAGTAGGCCAGCACCATCTCTAGTTTATCGGTCAGGTACTCGTCATAGCCGGGGCGGCGTGCGGTCAGGGTCAGGTCCAGCTTGGGGTCAGCCACCGGGCCGGTGAGTTGCAGTGTGGCGTTGGCGCTGCCGGTCAACTCGGGCAGCCAACGCACCAATGCATCCGCCTTCAGTTGTCCGTTCAACTGCCACTCGCCATCGACGATGGCACCGTCCATCTCCAGTGTTGTTTGGTTGATGGCCACCCGCAGTTGCTCCGCGTCCCCTTGCCAGTCGCTGTTCAGTGCAATGCCGCCCTGCAGTTGCAGCGGGTAATCAAACAGGGTACCAGTCAGATCGGCGTCATCCACTTCAATGGCCCATTGGGCGCTCTGGCCTTCAGGGCTGGCGAAGTAACCTTTGCTGCTGGCCTGGCCGTTCAGCGTCAATGTCAGGTCCGGGCTAAGGCGGGACAGGTCCAGGCCATCGGCGCTCACGCTGGCGTCCCAGATCAGTCGATCGCCATACTCAAGGGAGCCCTGGATCGCCGCTTTGCCCATCTCCCCATCCATCTTTGCCTGCTGTACCGTCAGTTCGCCCCACTGGTGCTCAACCGACAGTTCGACCTGGCCGGAGCTGTACCCCTCGGCAGTGAGCAGTCCGCTCATCTGAGCTTCCTGCCGGTCCCAGTCGCCCTTTGCTGAGAGGGTCAGGTTATCCGCCTGAAATTGCGCCGGTCCCTGAAGAGGCCACTGCAGGTGCTTGCCATCCAGTTGCAGATTAAACGGCATGGTCGGCAGCCCCAGTTCAATCTGCCCCTTAAGGTCAGCGGTCAGTGCGCCCTTGGTGCTCAGGGTGGTATGGAGATCGGTAAGCCGCCCCTCCGCTGTGGCATGCACCTCGTGACCCGCCAGTTCCGGTAGCCAGGGTAGGGCGCCCATCTCACCTTCGACCTCGGCATCGATGCCATAACCGTTATCGAAATCCATCCAGACCCGGCCGGTGAGATTGGCCCAGTTGTGGCGCACCTCGATATGGGGAACGCTTAGTGAGGTGTGTTGCCAGGTGCCAAGGAAACTGAGGTGTTCGACCCGGTGATCCATCCAGCCGATCTGAACGTGCGCGTCCTGAGCCAGCGCTTGCTGAACATCAATGGCGAAGGGCAGATCCACTTTGGGCAGGTGAGCCATGGCCCAGCTGTTGTCTGGCTCATTGTCCGGCTCTGCCAGGGTGGTGCTGGTCTCACTCTCCTCATCACCCAGCGGGATGTTGATTTCGGCGCCATCCAGCTGCAGTCGCTCAACGCCAATCAGGGTGTCGCCCACCTGCGCAGCGGCTCTGAGTCGCTTGGCCTTGTAGGTCATATCATCAACCCGGACATCAATATTTCTCAGGTCCAGGTTCTGCCCCAAAATGGTCAGTGGCAGACCCATGCCGGTGTAGCCATCCGGGCCTGGCTGGCTGGGGATTTCCGGTTCGGGCTCTTCAACGTCGGGGCTGTCGCCACCGATCTGATCGATGTCGATCGCCACCCGAACACCCTCGGCATCCACGCCATCAACACAAAGGGTTTTGTTCACCAGGCAGCGTAAACGCCAACTCGCGTCGATGTGGTCCACCTCCACCAGAATGCCATCCATGGAGAAACGCACATCGCTCAACTGCAGACCCCGGTTGATCTTACCGCCTTGGTACTTGAGCGACAGACCCGGTACTGCGGCGTCAACCAGCGCCAGCACCATATGGGAGCCCACCGGCGTCCCCAGCAGCAGGGCCACCAGGATCAGCAGGATAAGCGGCGAGAAGGTCAGGATATAGAGCAGGCGCCGAATCATAGCTCGGCTCCAATACTGATGTGCAGCATGGGGCTGGCGTCCGGATCGGTAAAGCCATAACCCACTTCAATCTTGATGGGGCCCACCGGAGAGATCCAGTGAACGCCGCCACCAAACGAGGCGTCGAAGTCGATCGCTTCGGATTCATTGGTATCAAACGCGCTGCCGCCATCCACAAAGGCCGCCAGTCGCCAGCTTGGAGTCAGGTAGTACTGATATTCCATCGAGCCCACCAGCAGGTAGCGGCCCCCCACCAGCAGCTCCGTGGTGCCGCCTTCCCCGTCGTCCACCGTCATCTTTGGCCCGAGAGATTGATAGCTGAAACCCCGGATGGATTGGTCGCCACCGGCAAAGAAACGCAGGGAGGGAGCGAGCCCCAGCAGGTCTTCGTCGTTGATCACGTTGATACCTACATCAACACGGCCGGTCAGACGGTGCCGCTCTATCGGGGTGTAGACGGCGCGCAGCTGGCTGCGGAAGCGGGTTATGCGCTGATCGGAACCCCAGACGGTATCTGCGTGCTCCAGCAGATAGAACTGGCGCAGGCCGTCGGTGGGGTCGAGTGGTGGGCCACGGCGTTGCGTCCGGCTGAAGCTCAGGCCGGGCATCAGATACTTGGCGCTGTGGTCCTGGGGCCCCTGGGTCCAGTCTTCGTAGAGAAGCCGCGCTGAGACCGTGCGGATCCAACGGTTGCCCATCACCGTACGGCGACCAAAGCTGCCCTGGTACTGGCTGGACTCAATGTCACCGAACTCCTCTCTGCCAACGCTGGCGTTAAACACCAGTTTGTCGTTAATGGGGTGATCAAAGGGTATCCGGTAATCGAAACTCAGCTTGGGGTTGACCTTGGAGAACTCCGCCTTGGTTTCCTGACTGTGACCATAGCGATTGACCACCGGAGTACGCCAGGTGGTAGAGACGCGGAATTCGGTATCGGTCGCGTAACCGACACCCAGATCGATGGAGTGGCGGGGCGGCGGTGATAAGCCCGCTTCAATCGGCACCATCCCGTCTTCAGCCTGTTCCGGGTGAGGCAATACTTTGACGTCCTGGAAATAGCCGGAGCCCAGCAGCGTGCTGGTGAACTTGGCCACTTCGTCGGCATGGTAGGGCGCGCCCGGTTTAAACGGCACCATCTCCTGCAGCAACTCGGGGGTCAGTTCGGAAGCCCAGAAGTTGACTTCTCCGAGGCGATAACGCCGACCGCTGTCGTAAAGCAGCACCAGATTGGCCAGGTTGTTGTCCCGATCAATCTCAAGCCGATGCTGCCCCATCTTGCCGTCGAAATAGCCCCGAACCAGACCCAGGGTGAGCAGATCATTTTTCAGTGACTCATATTGGCCGTGGTTAACGATGTCGCCAGGCTTGATGGTGATACGGTCCAGCCGGGCCACAAAGGCCGGGTCATCCCGGGCTTCGCCGTCAATCAGGACGATCACCTCGTCGTAGCGCATCGGCTCACCACGATCGACCGTCAGGGTGAGCGTCCAGTTGGGATCGGTGCGCTGTATCTGGGTGGAGAACACCGCCTGGTAATACCCCAGGGCCTGCATCGCTTCCTGCGCTTTATCCTCCAGGGTGAACAGGAAGCTGGCTCGCTCGGCGGCGCTGGTGGGTAATGGCGACAGGTGGGCCCGAAGGTTGCGAGCCAATGCGCCCTTTACGCCTTCGATCTCAAGCTCCAGGCCGCCCTCGACAACCGGCTGCTCCAACGCATCCCTGATGGGGCGGGAACGGGATTTCTGAGCCGTGCCACTGCCGGCTTCCGGTTCGCCTGCGGCGAGGATCAGCACCCAGCGACTGCCGATCTCCTCCAGTCGTGCAGTGATGGGACGGGCGTCTTCACCCAGATCCTTCAAGCGTTGTTCTGCCTGCCGCGCCGCCTCCTCCGCAAATCCAGGCTCATCCGGGGCCTTGCCATCCCACTCAGGGAGCAGATCCACCAGACGCTTACCCACCTCTTCGCCCAGTCCCACCACCTTAACGGTGAGATCGGCAACCGGGTGTGGCAACTCGGTAATCGGCTCTGGTGGGGATTCGGGATCCTCTGCCCGGGCCGGTGCTAAAACAGCAAGCATCAGCACAGCTAACAGGAGAGGCAGGGCTCGGAACAATGAGGATCTCCTGTCAATAAGGGGCGGGGGCAATGATAAGACAATGATAATTCGAAAGTACCCCAGCGGGGAGAGCCGACCAGAGGGTTTTTTTGTATCTGTATTATTTACTATCAGTTTGTTCGTAGTTTGGACAGTTTCCGCTGTGCCACACTGGCTCATCCTTTCCCTTTTCTTCACAAGGAAGCGACTCGTGAGATTATTTGGCGTTCTGGCCGCGATGACGGCATTCACTTTCTCTCTGCCAGCCCTGGCCGAAACGACACCGCCGGTGGCACTGGCTATCCATGGTGGCGCAGGCACCATCGACCCGGAAAAAATGAGTGACGAAAAGCGGCAGGCGATCGCCGCGAAACTGGATGAGGCACTCACCTCTGGCTATCGGCTGCTGCAAAACGGCGGGTCCGCGCTGGATGCGGTCGAGGCGGCGGTGCGGGTGCTGGAAGACTCTCCGCTGTTTAATGCCGGAGTGGGGGCGGTCTACACCTGGGAGGAGGGCCACGAATTGGATGCCTCCATTATGGATGGGGCCACCCTGGAGGCTGGCGCGGTGGCGGGGGTTCGAACCGTACGCAATCCCATCTCACTGGCGCGCAAAGTGATGACAGATTCCCCTCATGTAATGTTGGCAGGGGAGGGGGCCGAGGCCTTTGCCCGGTCACAGGGGGTTGAGATGGTGCCCAACAGCCACTTCGATACGGAGTCCCGCCTGAAAAGTCTGAAAGAAGCGAAAGAGAAGATCCTCGCCCGTGAGGGGGTCAGTCACCAGGCCGCCGTCGAGTCGCTGGAGAGCGAATTTAAGATGGGCACTGTCGGAGCCGTTGCACTGGACAGCACCGGCACACTCGCCGCGGCAACCAGCACCGGAGGGATGACCGCAAAGCGCTGGGGCCGGGTTGGCGACAGTCCGGTAATTGGCGCCGGCACCTACGCTGACGATGCCGTTTGCGCCATCTCCGCTACCGGACACGGTGAGTACTTTATCCGTTACAACGTGGCGGCGGACATCTGTGCCCGGGCTAAATATCAGGGCATCTTGCTGGCGGAGGCAGCGGATGAGGTGATCCTGAAGCGACTCAAGCAGGCGGGGGGCACCGGTGGTGTGATCACGCTGGACCCCGAAGGACGAGTGGCAATGCCCTTCAATACCGAGGGGATGTACCGGGCCAGTATTGACGCACAGGGCAACAAGCAGATCGCCATCTGGCAGAGTGTCATCGAGCCCTGAACTCGCCTGACGAGGATGGCGAACACATCAATCGTTTTTCCTACAAAGACAGAGTGGGATGGTGGGGCTACCTTTAAAAGGAATCTATCGGCCTATTAGGGGGAAGGATGGAATCGGTCAAAGTCATTGATTACATGGAGCGTCATCCTGTGAAGTTGACGCCCGACACGCCGCTGTCAACGGCGGTTGAGATGCTGCTTGAGAAAGGTCAGCTTGGTGCGCCGGTGGTGGACGCTGAAAACCACTTGCTGGGATTTATCTCGGAGCAGGATTGTCTGGCCAAAATGCTGGAAAGCTCCTACCACTGCGACCTGACGGCCAAAGTGGCAGATGTGATGAAAACCGAGGTACTCACCGCCAGACCCGAGGATTCAGTACTCTCTCTGGCGGAGATGATGCTGGGGCAGAAACCCAAGATCTACCCGGTGCTCGAAGAGGCCAGGGTGATCGGCATTATTGATCGCAGTCGGGTTCTGAAAGCGATCGGCACCCACCTGAAGGTGTGTTTCCGTCACGCGGTGTGAGCGGCGCAGCCACACCGGAATACGGCGCGGTTTTCCGCGCCGTTTCTTTTTTGTCCCAACGGGATCACGTTTTGACAAAAAAGAATAAGCACCAAGGATTTGTTGTTAAGAAATTCTGCAATTGAAATGCGGCTTTCCCGTACTATTAGGGGTTAGCGAAGTTCATGGAGAGTGAAGATGAGAGACCGGGTTTGGGAACAGTTGCGCAGCGAAGCGGAAGTGATTACCCGCAGTGAGCCCCTGCTGACCAGCTATGTTCACACCTGCATTCTGAGCCACCGCAGTCTGGGTGGAGCGCTCAGTTTTATCCTGTCCAACCAGATGGCGGACGAAGTGATGTCCGCCATGGTACTCCGGGAGTTGCTGGAGGAAGCCTATAAGGCCGACCCCGGCATCACCACCTGCGCTGCCCATGATATTGAAGCCGTCTTCAACCGTGACCCTGCGGTCAAAACCTTTCTCACCGTGCTGTTGAACCTCAAGGGGTTCCAGTCGATTCAGACGCATCGTCTGGCCCATCACCTCTGGCACAGTGGTCGTGAGGAGCTGGCGCTGTTCCTGCAAAGCCGTAACTCCCAGGTGTATGGCGTGGACATCCACCCGGCGGCCCAGATCGGCAAAGGGGTGATGTTCGATCACGCCACCGGCATCGTGGTGGGGGAAACCGCCGTGATTGAGGACAACGTCTCCATTCTGCAGTCCGTTACCCTGGGTGGTACCGGTAATGAATCCGGCGACCGTCATCCGAAAGTGCGCAGTGGTGTGATGATTGGCGCCGGTGCCAAGGTGCTGGGCAATATCGAAGTGGGCGAGGGCGCCAAGATTGGTGCGGGCTCCGTGGTGGTTAACCCGGTGCCGCCTCATGTGACCGTGGTGGGCGTTCCCGCCAAGATTGTCGGACGTCCCAATTGCGAGCACCCCTGCGACACCATGGATCAAAGCCTGCTCGGAGGCGGCCCGGACATCGGCGCCGGGATCTGAGTCGGTAAGTTCTGAGTAAGGCGGCCAAATGGCCGCCTGTTCTTTTTTTATGATCTGTGACAACGTGAGGGAGACGTAGGAATCTAGACTAACAATCAGATCCCAAACCGTTTTGTGCGCTTTGACGTCAGGGACAGGGGGGAGAAGCATGGGGCAATCGATCCACCGGACGGCATTCAGCCGGGAAGACCACCAGCGTTTTGCCCGGCAGCTTCATCGAGATCTGGAAACTCTGGAAGCGCTACTGGCCACCCCAGGGTGGGGCGTGGGCCCTCGCACTCTGGGGGCCGAGCTGGAGCTTTATCTGACGGACCCGAAGGGGCGACCGGTGCCGCGCAATCAGGAGGTGTTGGCGCTGGCAGGGGATCCCCTGCTGACCGAGGAACTCAACCGATTCAATCTGGAGTACAACTGCCCCTACACCGAATGTCAGGGGGCGCCCTTTTCCTGGCTCAGGGAGAAGATCGACCACCGTCTGAGCACGTTGCGCGATCTGGTGGCCCCCAAACAGATTCTGGTAACGCCCATCGGCATTCTGCCCACCCTGACCGAAGACGACTTCGGCCTTCACTCCATGACCGATACTCCTCGCTATCATGCCTTGACTCAGATCCTGACCCGCGCACGGGGTGGTCCGTTTCAGATCTGCATCAGCGGCACCGAGCGCCTGGTGATGAGCGCCGATGACATGACTCTGGAGGGAGCCAACACCTCGTTCCAGATGCATCTGAAGGTGGCCCCTGCCGAGTTTGCCGCCTGGTACAACGCCATCCAGATCGCTTCCGCCTTTGCCCTGGCGCTGGGGGCCAACTCCCCGGTGTTTCTGGGCCGCAGACTCTGGCATGAAACCCGGGTGCCACTGTTTAAGCAGTCCATCGATTGCCGCAACCTGTGCCAAATGAACTGGCAACCCCCGGCCCGGGTGTCGTTTGGCAAAGGCTATGTGCGGAGCAGTGCGCTTGAACTGTTCCGTCAGGGCGTCAGCCTTCAGCCTGTGCTGCTGCCGGAGTGTGATGAAACCGAGACCGTAAAGCCGGGTTGTGGCCCGGCGCTGAGCGCATTGCGGCTGCACCACGGTACGGTGTGGAGCTGGAACCGTGCGGTTTATGATGATGCCGGTGGTGGCCATCTGAGAATCGAACTTCGCAGTCTGCCCGCCGGGCCAACCTCACTCGACATGCTGGCCAATGGCGCTCTGACTCTGGGGCTTGCCCAGGCGCTGATGCCGGAACTGGACCGGCTGATGGACACCCTGCCTTTCGAGTTTGCCGAGTACAACTTCTATCGCGCGGCACAAAGGGGGATCCATACCCAACTGCTCTGGCCCAATGGTCAGGGCAACCTGGATGAGATCCCCGTGTTACGCCTGTTACCAGAATTGGTGGACAAGGCAGAACAGGGGCTGTTTGAGATGGGCATCGACGTCCCGGAGGCCGCCACACTGATGGCGGTACAACGTGAACGGGTAGAGAGAAAACAGACCGGTGCCACCTGGCAGTTGAGCTGCCTGGAGCGGCTGGAAGCCAACAGCAATCGGCAAGAGGCCCTGTCCAGAATGTTTGCGCACTATCGGCGTCACAGTGATACCGGTGAGCCGGTGGCGCGATGGAGTTGCCCATGAGCCTGCAGTTCAATACCGATTGGCCCACAGCGGAGGAGTGGGAGCGAGGACTGATGGAGTGGCTTCATCAGCAAGCGGGACCGAGCTGGCTGACCTGGCCCGGCCGGGATCCCTCCCGTCATCGTGTGGTGGTGACGCTGCTGCATGGCAATGAACCCTCTGGTCTGAAAGCGCTGTGGCAGCTGATGGCAGATCCACCTTCCTGCGCGGTGACCAGCCACTTTTGCATCGCCAACCTCAAGTCCGCGCAGTTGGAAGGCGGTTTTGTTCATCGCTATCGCCCCGGCCATCCGGATCTGAACCGCTGTTTTGGTCGCGCCGGACAGGGGGAGGAGTACGAACTGGCGGCGGCCATTGAGGCCCGAATCCAGGCGCTGCAGCCGGAAGCGGTGGTGGATCTCCACAACACCTCGGGCAGCGGGCCCAGCTTTGCGGTCACCATCGCGGATACGCCAGCCCATCGCGCCCTGGCCGAACGGTTTACTGAGCGCCTATTGCGTACCCGGGTTCGACTGGGCGCCCTGATGGAACTGACCACACCACAGTGCCCCATCATCACCATCGAGTGCGGCGGAGCGATGGATCCCGCTTCCGACGAAGTGGCACGGGCAGGATTACAGCGCTTTTTGAGCGAAGCTCCGTTGCTGGATGAGGAGCAGGGCGATTGGCCCCTGGACCTGTTGTTTGATCCGGTTCGGGTCCAGTTAGTGCCGGGCGGGCAGATCGGCTATGCCTATACCCCCTTGGCAGAGCGGGATCTGGTACTGCCGCCGGACATCGAGCGTCTGAACTTTGGCTGGCTGGAGGCGGACACTACCCTGGGCTGGCTCGGCGAGCGAGGTCTCGAGGCGCTACGACTGTCCGATGGAATCGGGCGGCCAGAGGTGGACGCCCTGTTTTATCAGGAGGGCAATGAGTTGCGCCTGCGCCGTCCCAGCAAGCTGTTTATGATCACGACGGATCCTGGCATCGCGCTGTCGGATTGTCTCTTCTATATGGTGGCGGCGGAACCCAGCGTAAAAAATTACGCAAGTGACTGATTTACTGTCTAAGGTTAGGGCGATACGTGTATCGGGAGAGAATCATGAACCGCCTGCTAACCCTGCCATCTGTCACGCTGGCATTGTCACTCGTCACCACTGCCGCCAATGCGGGGACCTTTCCTATTTGGGGCGAGGAGGCGGCGGCCAGAGGATATGAGTTACCGCGAACCTACGGATTGACCCTCAGCGCCATGGACATCGACCAGCCACTGGTCATTGATGAGATCCGACTGACTGACCCCAATGGCATTCTGGAGCAACTGGTGGCGGTTGAGGGGGATCGGGCCGACCAGGAATCTCAGACCTACACCCTGCGCGGTGACATGTGGCTGTTTCCGTTTCTGAACCTGTACGCGCTGGTCGGTTACACCGAGGGCACCAGTGAAGCGATGGTGGACCCTTTTGTGGGGGGCCAACCGGTAACCGAAGAATCAGTACTGTTTCCCCTGGATTTTAACGGCACCACCTATGGCGGGGGCCTGACACTGGCTTATGGTATTGGCAACTGGTGGGCGGCGTTGGACAGCAACTACACCTTTACCGACCTCAATATCATCGACGGTGAAATAGAAGCCTTTACCTCATCTCCCCGGCTGGGTTATCGCTGGCCAATGGGGGTTCATGAGTATCGCTTGTGGGTGGGCGCCATGTACCAGGATGTGGAGCAAACCTTTGAGGGGAAGCTCTCCAATCTGGGACTGGGGGGAGGCTTGAGCGAACTGCTGCAGACCATCGCCCCGGATGGCCGCTTTATCGTGCAGCAGCATCTGGTGTCGCCCTGGAATACGCTGGTGGGTGCCATGTATGTCTATGACCGGCACTGGGAGTTTATCCTGGAGGGGGGCTTTGGCGACCGTGACTCCATCTTCTTCTCCACCGGGTATCGTTTCTGATATTCACAGGTTGTCACAACCAAGACGCCCGGCATAAGCCGGGTGTCTTGGTTTGGGGGCGACTACAGCGCTTCGGTGTGGGTCAGAAACTTGTACAGCTCAGTGCCCTGCTGCGCATTGGCCGAGGCAAAGTGCAATACCGGCACCGCATCGCAGGGCAAACTGACCTCCGTAAACAGCGGGGTGTCCTGACCGAGCCGGTCGTAGTGCCAAATCCTCACCACCGGCGCCCCGGCGGGCACCGGTTGCCCAAGGGGAGCCAGGTATTCAATCTGCCCGGCGCAGGGGCTGTACAGCGCCCGGTAGTGTTCCAGGGCACAGGCATATTGGGTTTCCGGCGCCACGTTATGGGTACCCTCAGGCCAGCAACCCATCACTTCCAGGTAGCGGGCAATGCCCGCCGCATCCCGCTCGGCCTGGGCGATATCCAACTTCTCCTGGCTGCCCAATTCCAGGGTAAAGGCGTCAACCTGTACCGGGAAGGTTCGGCCCAGCTCGGCAAACTGCTGTGACAGTTGCCACCAGGGGCTGAATGCCGCCTCATCCATGGCGCCGCCAAAGTCGCTGGGCATCACAATGTTGAGGGGGATATTGAAGCGGTGCGCCCGGGCGCGGGCGTACTCAGGAACATAGAGGTGTCGTGCGCTGATGGGGCCGGTGTGGAGATCCAGCACGATGTCCGCCTCCACCGCCATCTGTTGCAGGCGCAACGCCATGTGCTGACCGGTTTTCACGCCCCAGGGGGAATCCAGTCGGGCCGCCAGTTGGGCGGTCAACTGCTGACGGAATGCGTCGGTGACTTCGGTATCGCTGAGGTGGAGGTGAGTGTGGCAAAACGCCTCAATGTCACGGTTGTTGAAATGGTACTGGCGATTCCAGTTCTCCCCGCTGATGGGGTCGAAACGCCCCAGGGTAAACTCGCCGCTCTTCTGATTGATGCCGATGGGGTTGGCCAGAGGCACCAGAGTGATGTGGCCCTTCGGAGGGCGCGCACGGCATAAGGCCAGAAAGCGCTCTAGAACGGCGTTACCCTGAATCTCTGCGCCATGAACATTGGCCTGCAGGTAGACGCGTGGGCCGCCGGGCTGGCCCTCAACGGTGATAACGGGAACGCGGGCCGGTTCACCGCTGGGTTGCTGCCCGACCTCCAGATGACTGGTGCTGATCATCCTGTGATCCTGTGACTGAATGCGTGCCGCCTGTTGTATCACAGAACCGGCCAGGTTCATATGGACGTCCAGATGTCTCATCCAATCGGCACGCGGGAAGGTTGTGACATTGATCACGGCTTTGGGTAAGCTTGGCTTCAACAGGTAAGACCAGTAACAGCACAAGGATCGTTATGTCCCAGTCTCACAACGACAACTACGTTTTGCGCCTCTACCACAAGCTGAAGAACAAGCCCTTTGGCGGCTGGTTGTTCAGCCGGGCGTTGGCGGCCAAGGCCCCCTATTTCAAGACGGTTGGCGCCAATATTATCCAACTGGAACCGCATCGCTGCGAGTGCGTCATCCCCAAGCGTCGCGCCGTTGAGAACCATATCGGCACCGTGCATGTGATCGCCATCTGCAACGGACTGGAGTTGTCCATGGGGGTCATGGCGGAAGCTTCAATCCCGAAACACCTGCGCTGGATCCCGAAAGGGATGAGCCTCGATTACACCGCCAAAGCGGGAAGCGATATCCGCTGTGTGGCCCGGGTTAACCCGGAAGACTGGAAGCCGGGGGATCTCGATGTGGAGGTGATTGCCTATGACGATCAGAACATTGAGGTGGTGCGTGGCACCATCCGCCTCTGGATCAGTGAAAAGCCCGCAAAACCCAAGGCGGCCTGAGTGTTGATGGAGGGCCTGGGGTGCGAAGCGGCGGGATTCCGGGTGCACATGGGCAACCGGCCGCCGCTGATGCCGTTTGACCAGCCGCAGGGGGTGATGCCCCTGATCACCGGGGATATTGCCGCCATTAATCAGGCGGGGGGCAACGGCTGGCGCAAGGTGTTCAGCGTGTACGCCAAACTGGTGTGGGCGCTCCCCCCTCATTGGCCACAGCGAACCAGGGACCGGTGTTGGCAGGCGTATCGCGATGGACGACTGCTGCAAAGCGGCAGTGGCACTGCGTTGCTGTTTTCCGACCCCGTTGCCCGGCCGGACGGAACACAGATCCTGATGGGGAAGGGCTATGGTGAGGCTGCCGCCGAACGGGCGGGGATCCCCCTGACCTGGCTGGACCTCCACTTTGCCGTCAGCCCCGATGGCCGCACTATCCTCTGTCCCTACTTCGACTATCGCCAGTTAACCAACGAGCGAATTGAGCGCCTGGTCGGCTTGCTCAATCCGATACATCATTGAACTTGATAACTCGTTTCAGTAATTGGGTTTATCTGTTGGCTGCCGAGGGTAGAATAGCCACACCCTTTTAACGACCACGCATCCAACCTATGTTGTCGGGCCAATCACGCTTCACTGCCAGTCTCTGCCGCAAAGCCTGTCTTACCATGCTGGCCGTGGGGATCTGCGCATGTCTCTACATCGCCAGTAATGGTGAGATGGAGCACCAGGCCTTCTCATTACAGAGACTGGGAATTCTGGGTGTTGGCCTGATGTGTGTGGCTCTGATGCGGGGCGGAGAGATCACCACCAGCACGGTACACGCGGGCATGACGCTGAATTGGCGAGCATTGGGAAGGGTTCTGATTGGCAATCTGGTCGGAATCGCTCTGGTGCTGCTGGTCGCCACTTTGTTGGGTGCCGCGATGTGGCAACAGGGGCAGTGGGGACTGTCCGCACTGAACATTGCGCTGGTGAAGATTCACTACGGCTATTGGGAGTTAGTGGCGCTTGGTGTGTTGAGCAACATGGGCCTCTGCCTGGCGATCTGGCTCAGCCGGGTTGCAGAGGGCACGGTGCTGAAGTTGATGACGCTGTTTGCGCCGATCTGGCTGTTCCTGAATACCGGCATTGAGCATGTGATGATCAACCTGATCCTGATCCCCATGGGCTTCGTCGTGCTCCATTTTGCACCGGAGGCATTCTGGTCCGTAACCCAGAGTGATCCCGGGCTCTATACCGATCTGACCCTCACCAACCTGGTTTTCGATAACTTGCTGCCTGTGCTGCTGGGGAACCTGGTCGGAGGCTGGGGAATGATTGGATTGGTTCACCTCTGGCTGGATCGGGATGAACAGGATCCCCTCTTGCTGGACGAACTGGATGGCGAGAAGTAGCCGGGCTCAATCAGCCCGGCCGGTCAGACTCTCAGGCGCGCAGTGAGCGGCGCTTCTGGATGTGGCGTGCTTCCGCCATCAGACAGTCCCGCAGCGGATGCAGAGCGCTGTCCGCCCGCCAGATAAAGGAAAGACGACGCTCCATGTTCAGCTCCGGCACATTCAGACAAACCAGATCTCCCCGCGCTACGGCCGCTTCCACTTCCAGGTAGGGCAGGCAACTCAGGTAGTTTCCTTTGGCCACCAGGGAACGAAGAATGCTGACCTGCTCATACTCGTGGCGAACATTCAGATTATCGATAAGCCCATGCAGGGCGGAATCAAAGATGGCCCGGGTGCCGGCGCCACGCTCACGTAATACCCAGTTGGCCTGCTCCATCTGAGTCAGGCTGATCCGCTCCAACTTGGCGTAGGGGTGGTGCTTACCCGCGACCACGGCCAGATGGTCGTAACACCAGGTCTGCTGGGCGATACGGGCATCATCACAACGTCCCTCAATCACCCCCAGTTGGAAGCGGTGCTTCAATACACCCTCAATCACCGCCTCGGTGTTGGCCACATCCACCCGCACCTGTATTTCCGGAAAATCACTATCAATTCTGCTGATGAGTTCCGGTACCAGGTGTTCCGCGCCGGTCTGACTGGCCCCCAGACGGATCTCACCGCTGAGCAAATGCTGACCGGAAAACCCCAGTTCAATCTGACGCGCGTCGCTGATCAGCGCCCGCGCTTTTGGCCGCAACCACTGGCCCCAGTGGGTAAGAATCATGCGTTTACCCACCCGTTCAAACAGCGGGTGCCCCAGCATTTTCTCGAGCTGAGAGAGCGACATGCTGGTGGCGGACTGGGTCAGTGCCAGCTTATCCGCCGCCTGGCTGACGCTGCCTAAGGTGGCGATGGCATCAAATACCATCAGTTGCTTCAGGGTGTACTTCATAAAGGGCAGTCGAAGACTTTTATTGGTTTAAGGCGGGTTCAACAGTGAACCGGCTGAAAGATCATGCCATATCCCCATCCCGCCGCCCATTTCGCCGGGTGAAAACTGTGCACCGGGTCATCAGTTGAACTGATGGCGCATAGCAAAAGAATCAAATTTTTTTTGCGGCTTTCCCGCCGTAACGTGAATGGCGTCCGGAGTGGTTCCGGCAGATTGTGATCTGAGGAGTATTGCAATGAAAAATCCAACCGAGCGCACGTCGGGCGTGCATCAGGGAGAAGATTCATGCTGAGCCTGGTGGCGGAACAGCCAAAAGGGGACCCGCTGTTGCTGGCGGCAGAGAAGTCCGCTCTGGCGAAAGCAAGCAAGCCCACCCGCGTGGCGTTCTCGTTGGCGGTTCTGGCGGGGATCTACATCGGCATCGCCTTCACCTTCTACATCACCGTAGTGACCGGAGCGGGCGATATGCCCTGGGGCGTCAGCCGCCTGCTGGGCGGACTGGTGTTCAGCCTGGGATTGATTCTGGTGGTGGTCGGTGGCGCTGAACTCTTTACCAGCACCGTTCTGACCGTGGTGCCCTGGGCATCGGGCAGTTTGTCCTCCAGTCGGATGCTGGCGCATTGGGGCCGTATCTACGCCGGCAACATCGTAGGTGCGCTGGCCCTGGTGGCGCTGCTGCTGATGGCCGGCCAACCGGATCTTCTGGGTGGCCAGTGGGGCCTGACGGTGATGTCGGTAGCCAGTCACAAGCTTGAGCACAGTTTCGCTCAGGCGGTGGCGCTTGGGGCGCTGTGTAACCTGCTGGTTTGCCTCGGGGTCTGGATGACCTTCAGCACCGAAAACCCGGCGGCAAAAGCGGCTCTGGTGGTATTGCCGGTGGCGATGTTTGTCAGCGCCGGGTTTGAGCACTCCATCGCCAACCTGTTCCTGGTGCCACTGGGCATCGCCATTCACCAGATGGCGGATGGCGCATTCTGGAGCGCGGTCGGCGCTGATTCAGCCCAGTTCGCCCACCTGACAGTGCGCAACTTCATTCTTCACAACCTTATCCCGGTCACCCTCGGCAATGTGCTCGGTGGCGGCCTGTTTGTCGGCTTGTTCCATTGGTGGATCCATGGCCAGCGCCCGACCAACGTAACCCAATTGACTGTACATCAAGGAGCTTCAACCATGTCCAAGCCTCTGTCCCAACTCACCGTGGCCGAACTGGCCGACACTCAACCCCTGCTGGTGGCGCCGGATGCCAACGTGGCAGAGGTGACCGCTCAACTGATGGCCCGTGGTCGTGGCGCAGCCCTGGTGGTTCGTAACGGTCAGCCGGTGGGCATGGTGGATGAGCAGGACCTGCTGCAAGCCTGCTACCTGGCCAACTTTGAGGATGCTCAGTTTGTGCCGGTCGAGCAGGCGATGCAGCCGGTGACCTTTATCGTCGATGCGGACGAGCCGGTGACCAAACTGGCCTGCCGCATGGCGGTGGATGAGGAGAAGCTCTACCCGGTGAACGACGGCGGTTACCTGACCAGCTACAACATCGGCACTCTGGAGCAGCGCGCTAAAGACGCGGTGCCCTGCGGTAATGCCATGGCAGTCGTGATGAAAGAGGGTCGTGTTGCAGGCGTGGTGGAGAAGCGCAAGCTGCTGGCGCTGGTGACCGGTACGCTGGCGGAACCGAAAAACGACAGCCAGGACACCGTGCAGGAAGACGCTCAGGTGGCGTAAGGCGGAATTGAAAAAGGGAGGCGATTGCCTCCCTTATTTCAGTTCCATGTAAGCCAATTTGCTCAGGCGTAGGCGTCTTCCAGGATTTGCCGGCTGATGGCAGGGGTGAGATCGCCGGTTTCAGAAAGGGCGACCATGCCGTGCGCCTCCAGTGCTTTTACCACTTCTTCAATCTGATCCTGCTGAATGCCGTAATCGGAGAGGCGGGTTTTCACACCCAGAGATTCAAAAAAGTCGCGGGTCTTTCCGATGGCGGCGTCGATACGCTCCGCCTCAGTGCCTTCAGTGATGTCCCATACCCGTTCAGCGTACTGAAGCAGTTTGGCGTGTTTCTTATCCTTACGATGTTGCCACAGCGAGGGCAGAACGATGGCCAGGCTCTGAGCGTGATCGACGCCAAACAGCGCGGTCAATTCGTGGCCAATCATATGGGTCGCCCAGTCATGGGGTACCCCTGCGCCAATAAAGCCGTTAAGGGCACAGGTGGCGCTCCACATCAGGTTGGCGCGGGCCTCGTAGTTTTCCGGCTCGGCCAGGGTGACTGGGCCCACTTCGATCAGGGACTTCAGAATCCCCTCGGCGGTGCGATCCTGCACCATGGCGCCTGTGGGGTAGGTGACATACTGTTCCAGCACGTGCACAAACGCATCCACCACGCCGTTCGCCACCTGTACCGTTGGCAGTGAGTAGGTGAGCGTCGGGTCCAATACGGAGAACTGGGGGAACAGCAGAGGGCTCATCACCGGGAATTTGCCGCCCTGGTAGGACACTACGGCGCCCATGTTCATCTCGGAGCCGGTGGCCGGAAGAGTGGCCACGGTCGCCAGTGGCAGTGCCTCTGCGATAGGCAGGGGCGCAAAGCCGTGGCTCAGCAGTGAGGCCTCGTCGCCCTGAAATGGCACGGCAGCAGCGATAAATTTGGTGCCGTCCATCACCGAGCCTCCGCCAACGGCCAGCAGAAAGTCCACCTGCTCTTTGCGGGCCAGATCGACGGCTTTCATCAGGGTCTCAAACTTGGGATTGGGCTCGATGCCGCCGAACTCCAATACGGTGCGGTTACCCAGGCCAGCAAGAACCCGGTCCAGAGTGCCAAACCGCTTTACGCTGCCGCCACCATAAAGCACCAGCACCTTGGCGTCGTCGGGCACCAGATTATCCAGTTCGCCCAGACGATTCTGGCCAAAGACGATGTGGGTGGGATTGCGGTAATCAAAGTTCTGCATGGGAAGTTCTCCTCACTGAGTGTTGAGTTCAGCTTAATGGCTGGCGCGCAGGTTTGAATGGGGATAACGGTCAAACACATGCCTAAAGCGCTCACCGTGAGTTTTTCTGTGCAAGTTGAGTCCGGTTATGACTTATCCTGTGCCTCAGCTGATTGAAGCGGTTATCCGGAGGAATCATGACCCCACTGGCTCAGGCTTTGGCCCCACTCGCCCTCAATGAAGGCGTGAATAAAACGCCTCTTCCCGGCGTTTGGATCTATAAGTCCAGCGACTCCCGACCCAGAGAACCACTCTGTTACAGCCAGGGGATCATCATTATGGCTCAGGGCACCAAGCGGGTGTATCTGGAGGAGCAGGTGTTTGAGTACAACCCGGATAACTACCTGGTGTTGACCCTGCCCATTCCTGCCGAGTGTGAAACCGTGGTAACCGATGGGCCGCTGCTGTCGATGGTTGTGGACATCGATATTGGTCTGCTGCACCAGTTGGTCCGGCTGTTTGACGAACATCACCAGGCGCCGGAAGCGGAACGTCAGGCAGAGGGGAGGAGTCTCTATGTCAGCCCGATGGAAGCGGAGTTGGGTGAGGTGGCGCTGCGACTGGCTCAGTGCCTGGCCTCGTCACTGACTTCAGAGGCGCTGGGAGAGGGGCTGGTCAGGACCTTGCTGTTTCAACTGCTGCGTGGGCCGCAGTCCGCTCCACTGTTCGCGCTGGCGCGCCACAACACGCACCTGTCCCGACTGGAGCGGGCGTTGAAGCATATGCACGTGCATTATGATCAGGCGTTGGATATCGACAGTCTGGCGGGCATGGCGAACATGAGTCCCTCCACCTTCCATCGAAACTTCCGTCAGATGACGGCCTCATCCCCCATCCAATACCTCAAAAAGTTGCGACTTACCCGGGCTCGCGAACTGCTGCAGGACAGGGGAATCAAGGTGAAGCAGGCGGCAGCCATGGTGGGTTATGAAAGCCCGACTCAGTTCAGCCGCGAGTTTAAGCGCTACTTTGGCCAAACGCCCCAACACTGGGCCACTCAGGGTGGGTGAGGGTTGCGTTGCGCTGGCGGGATCTCTGAACGGATATCACGGGTTCAGTCCGTTCGTTTCAATACCATCAACTGGTAGCTGAATTGCGCTCCGGCCTGGTCAAGGATCGCCAACTCCCGCTCGAGATCCGTCATCGCTCTGGAGCCGGACACCTCCGGCGCCAACTGCACCAGTCGCTGTCGCAGTGGCTGCACGTAGGCCTCCCAGGCGGCCTTGCCCAGCGTGCGAGTGGCCACCACCTTGAAGCCCTGCTCGGCACATTGCGCCAGGCGGGTTTCGATGTTCTGCATATCCGGGTATTCCGATTGCCAGAAAGCGCCTATCTCGTCGCTAGCAGGCGCATCCAGCCACACCGCGTCACTGACCACCAGATAACCGCCTGAGGTCAGTAGGGGCCGCCACTGCTTCAGTGCTTGCTCAAACCCGATGATGTAGGCGCTGCCCTCGCTCCACAGCAGATCAAAGCTGGCGGGCGGGTAGGGGATGGCATCCATGCTGGCGTTGCAGGGGGTGATTCGCTTGCTCACACCCTGTTGGTCTGCCCGCTCCGCTAATCGCACAAGGCTCTGGGGAAAGTTATCGAGCCCAACAATATCGGCTTGGGTGTGTTGGGCCAACAACAGTGCAGATGCGCCCGGGCCACAGCCGATATCAAGAATATGGCTGGGGGAGGGGGTGATCTGTTTCAGGGCCCACAGGGTGTCCTGTTCGCTGCCGGGCCCATGACGATCCAAACCCGCGAATATCCGTTCGAAGTCCTGCATATAACGCTCATGCTGATGGAGATCTTTGGAAAGCCATCGCAAGCGAGATACGCCACTTTCATCCAATCCCTGCGTCAGCAACCAGTCCCGGTGAGCATTGGGGGCGATCGACTCCATCCGCTGATGAAAGGCACGCAGCCCTTCAGAGGACTTCCCCAACAGCGCCTTGAGCAGATCCCGGGCGTGCTGCTTCTGTTCAATCTCTTTCTCCAGGGCTTCCAGACGTTGTTGCAACAGGGGCGGTTCGATCCCCTGCTGCAGAATCTGCTGGCACTCCTTCAGGCTCAGCCCTCCCTGGTGCAACTCCTGAATCATCAGCAATCGCTGAAGGTCGTCATCGTTGTAGTAGCGATAACCGTTGCCCGCCCGGCGGCCCTGTATCAGCCCCAGCTTTTCGTAATAGAGGAGCGTGGAGCGGGCCAGACCGCTGCGTTTGCCCAGTTCGGAAATGCGATACATATGCGTGGAAGTGTTGTGGGGTGGCTCTAGAGGATAAAGGGTAAAGCCCTGGACAGGTCAAGACAGCAGGAGTGCGGAGTTCTGTTGGCTCTTGATGAACTGTCTCTTCAAACAGTCGACTTGAATTGAACATAACGTATTGATAAATATCATTTGAGCTAGCGATTCACACATTGCATTAGGGACGTCTAAGAGCTTTTTGGAGTTAAAGCGTCGTCTTATTGCCGCAGTGTCATCCCCCTTTTCGATTTATCAGAGCGGAAGAAGAGACGCCGATGTTCCAAACCGAAGATGAGATGCAAGCCTTGGTAGACGGGCAGCCAGAGGTCATTCTCTCTGGCATTCCCGAGATTAATCCCGACTATTGTCCCGATGCATCTGGTTTACTGTCTCTGGGCAGGGAGATCCCATTGTCCAGCGGTTCGCTTGATAACCTATTTATCGACGTGAATGCGGTGCTTACTTTGGTTGAATGCAAGCGCTACAGCGATGCCCGCCTAAAGCGTGAAGTCTATCCTCAGGCGATCAACTATGCCTCTGACTTGAAGAGCCAGCTTATTCACTATGAAGGGAATGCGTTCTGCGAAGCCTTTGGTGAGTTGCTTTCGGGGTCGAAGGGGGCGGTTTGGAATGATTTGGATAAGGTCATGGACGCCCTGTCTAAGGACCCTGTATTGGAAGGGAAAAACCTGACTGAGTGGCGGAGGCAGTTTGTCACCCGGTTGGAGCACAATATCAAATCGGGCATATGTCGAATCGTAATGCTCTGTGCACCCGCTCCGGATAGCGCCTTTAACTATCGCTCAGTGCGAAATCTGATGCAGTTAATGTCATTTTCTGAAGCCGCCGCTTCCGGTTACGACATTGTGCTGATGGATCTCAGGGAACAGCGGGGCATGCCCATTTCCAGGATAATGTGGCGCAGGCATGCAACGCTGCCACTTATTCCATTGATTGCGGAACTATCCAGAGATACTTCGGCAAGCATCGGTAGGATGAGGGGACGTATGGCTGGGTTGCCCTTCCAGTCAAAAATTACACTGGAGCGATTAATCGACGCGTTGTCGGAACATCAATTGATGGTGATTGAGAACACCTTTGGCTATGCGATTAAATCGGCAGCTTCCAAGCGCTCAATCTATACCAAAATCGTTATTGGCGAGGGTGAGTGGCGGGTAATACGGCATCAGATACGAAATGATGAGTCCATATACTCCAGACTGGATAATGGCGCACTGCCGGAGTCTGTCAGGGGCTTTGCGACCAATGTGACACGCAGAGAGTCGACTTTGCTGAATGGCCAGCACTTTGAGATAGAGGTAATTCCTGACGCAGCAACAGACATTCCTCGGCTGGCTAAGTGGATAGCTGAGGTGTCCCCGGAACGTACTGATGGAAGACCTGAAGCCATAACAGGGTAATTTGATTGATTCAGCTGGCTCTCGACTTTCCTTTGCAGGGGACTAAAAAACGCCCCGTCTCCGGGGCGTTGTCTGAGTTACTCGGCTTTCACCGTCAGGTTGGTTTTAAAGGTGTCTCCATCCGGCATCGGCAGGTCAAACCTATCCAGCGTCATCACCTTGTACCAGGCGGTGACAAAGTCATCGACAAACTGGGCTTTGGCGTCCTCAGCGGCGTAGAACTCCGCCAGCGCCCGCAACTCGGAGTTGGAGCCAAACACCAGATCCACCGGTGTGGCGGTCCACTTCACCTTGCCTGAGGCCCGATCGACACCTTCATAGAGTTCATCACCCGCTTTGCGCCAGGCGGTGCCCATATCCAGCAGATTCACAAAGAAATCATTGGATAGGGTGCCGGGCTTGTCGGTCAAAACGCCATGAGTGCTGCCTCCGGAATTGGCGTTCAATGCGCGCATTCCCGCCACCAGAACGGACATCTCCGGCACTGAGAGGGTGAGCAGGTTGGCTTTGTCCACCAGCGCTTGTGTGGGCGGCAGGCGGGAGCCGTCACGGTAGTAGTTTCGGAACCCGTCGGCACTCGGCTCAAGGAAGGCGAAGGAGATCTCGTCGGTTTGATCGGCGGAGGCGTCAGCGCGACCCGGGCTAAAGGGCACACTCACCTCATAACCGGCGTCCATGGCGGCTTTTTCGATGGCGGCGTTGCCACCCAGCACAATCAGGTCTGCCATGGAGACCGCCTTATCACCGGCACCGTCGTTAAACCCTTTCTGGATCCCTTCCAGCATGGTCAGTACCCGGGCCAGTTCGCCGGGGTCGTTCACTGGCCAGTCCTTCATCGGCGACAGGCGGACACGGGCGCCATTGGCCCCGCCACGCATATCGGTGCCGCGGAAGGTGGAAGCGGAGGCCCAGGCAGTGCGCACCAGTTGCGGAACCGTCAGGCCGGATTCCAGAATCTTCTTCTTCAGGGCAGCGGCGTCCGCCTCGGTAATCCGCTCACCGCTGGCTTCCGGGATCGGATCCTGCCAGATCAGAACTTCACTGGGGACTTCTGGCCCCAGGTAGCGGGCACGGGGGCCCAAATCCCGGTGAGTCAGTTTGAACCAGGCTTTGGCGAAGGCCAGTTCAAACGCTTTCGGGTCCAGCTGGAAGCGTTGAGCGATCTCCCGGTAGCTGGGATCAAATTTCAGCGACAGGTCGGTGGTGAACATCACCGGCGCATGGCGCTTATTGGGGTTGTGGGCATCAGGCACCAGGTTGGCGGCGTTCGGATCGCTCGGGATCCACTGAACCGCCCCGGCCGGGCTCTTGCTTTGTACCCACTCATAGGCAAACAGATTGTCCAGATACTGGCTGCTCCACTGGGTTGGCGTGACAGACCAGGCGCCCTCAAGGCCGCTGGTGATGGTGTCATCACCGACGCCTGAGCCGCATTTATTGGTCCAGCCAAAACCCTGCTCCTCAATGCCTGCGGCGGCCGGTTCCGGGCCAACGCAATCCTTGGGGCTGCGGGCGCCGTGGGCTTTACCAAAGGTGTGGCCACCGGCGATCAACGCCACGGTTTCTTCGTCGTTCATCGCCATCCGGCCAAAGGTTTCCCGGATGTCACCGGCGGCGGCAAGGGGATCGGGATTGCCACCGGGGCCCTCAGGGTTCACGTAGATCAGACCCATCTGAACAGCAGCCAGCGGGTTTTCCAGTTGGTGGTCGCCCTTGTAGCGTTCGTCTTCGAGCCATTTGGTTTCCGGGCCCCAGTAGACGATGTCCGCTTCCCAGTCATCTTCCCGGCCGCCGGCAAAGCCAAAGGTGGTGAACCCCATGGATTCGAGGGCGACGTTACCGGTGAGCACCATCAGATCGGCCCAGGAGAGGCTGCGGCCGTACTTCTGCTTTACTGGCCAAAGCAGACGCCGGGCTTTATCCAGGTTGGCGTTATCCGGCCAGCTGTTGAGAGGTTCGAAGCGCTGCTGACCCCCTCCTGCGCCGCCACGACCATCGGCGACCCGGTAGGTCCCGGCGCTGTGCCAGGCCATACGGATAAAGAAGGGACCGTAGTGGCCGAAGTCTGCAGGCCACCAGTCCACCGAGGTGGTCATCACCTTCTCGATGTCTTTTTTCACTTCGGCCAGGTCGAGCTGGGAAAAAGCGGCGGCGTAGTTGAAGTCGTCTCCCAGGGGACTAGAGCGTTCATCGTGTTGACGGAGGGGGGAGAGATCGAGTTGATCCGGCCACCAGAATCGGTTGGGTTTTGCCATGTTCTCGCCAGCCTCGACCGAAGCGGTGGCGATGGCGGTCATTAACAGGGCGGCTACGGCCGCCGAGCAGGAGTGAATGCGCATGGGCGTGCTCCTCACGCTGTGGGTACGCATTAGGTATAGTTGGGGCCGTTTACTGATGCCCGGGATAATCGATTCGAATAATCAATCGGCCTGTTCGGCTTTATTGAATGCCAGTCGAGCCTCGGGATGAGGACATAAAAAAACGGCCCGAAATAGGCCGTTTTTTCTGATGGTTCTGGGTTACACCCGGGTCACATCCACGTAGACCTTCAGACGTTGGCCTGGCTGCAGGTACTTTTCTCCCTCCAACTGGTTCCAGCGGATCAGGTCATTCACCGTGACGTTAAAGCGTTTGCCGATGCGCGCCAGAGAGTCGCCGCTGCGAACGGTGTAGGTGATCTGACGCATCACCGAACTCTTGGTCTGGGTTTCACTGACCTTGTTCACCCAGATCACCAGCTTGCGACCGGGACGCAGGGTGTCGCTGGGGGCCATGCCGTTCCAACTGGCCAGTTGAGCCACGGTGACGTTGTTGGCGCGGGCGATGGTCCACAGGGATTCACCAGAGCGCACCACGTGCTCAGTCTTGAAGTCAGCGCGCTTGCTGGCTTGTTGACGAGCCAGACGTTGATCGGCACTGAACACGTAGTCTTCCGCATCTTTGGCGGCGACGGGAATCAGCAGTGCCTGACCCACACGGATCAGGTTGCCTTCCAGCTTGTTAACCGACTGAATCACGCCAACACGGGTGTGGTACTTCTGGGCGATGAGGCCCAGTGAGTCGCCCGGCTTCACCGTGTAGCGTACCCAATTGATCCGCTTGGTGGAGTCGGTATCTGCCAGTGCGGTGATAAAGCCGTCCGCCTTGTCGATGGGCAGCAGCAGGGTGTGCGGGCCTTCCGGTGCCGTGGACCAGCGGTTGTACCCGGGGTTCAGCTTATGCAGCTCACCCACGGACATGTCTGCCAGGTCCGCCGCCAGGGAAAGGTCAATCTGAGAACCGACATCCACCAGCTTCAGCGCCGGCTCGTTCGGGATCGGGTTCAGGGTGATGCCGTACTTGTCGGCGTTCTTGATCACATCCGCCAGAGCCAGCAACTGAGGCACGTAGCGCTCGGTTTCGCTGGGCAGGTTCAGCGCAAAGTAATCGGTCGGCTTGCCCGCTCTCTTATTGTTGCGGATTGCGCGGAACACCCGGCCTTCGCCGGTGTTGTAGGCGGCCAGCGCGTAGTACCAGTCATCGTGCAGCTTGTCGTGCAGGTACTCCATCATATCCATGGCGGCGATGGTGGAGGCATAAACGTCACGGCGACCGTCGTACCACCAGTTCTGCTCCAGCCCGAAGTGGCGTCCCATCGGTGCAGTGAACTGCCAGATGCCGGCAGCGGCGCCGTGGGAGTACGCAAACACATCGAAGGAGCTTTCCACGATCGGCAGCAATGCCAGTTCAATCGGCAGGCCACGCTTCTCAATCTCCTCAACGATGAGGTACATGAAGGGCGCAGCACGCTGGGAGATGATGTTCAGGTGATTGGGGTTGTTCAGGTACCACTTGCGGAATCGCTCAACCCGCGGGTTGTCCGGCACATCCAGAGTCATCTGGGTGCGGATACGCTCCCAAACGTCGGTCGGCGGAGGGGGCAGGGCAGGTTCAGCGGGCTTGGCGGCTACCTGGGTATCTTGGGCCTGAGCCACCTTAGCGGCATCGATTTCCGGTTGGCTCGGTTCAGGCTGGCTGTCCATGTTCAGACTCTGACAACCGGTCAGCGCGAGGGCTATGGCCAGGGCAGGCAGTGTTTTCTTCATTGGTCTATCGCTCTAGTTAGCCAGTACTCAGACCGAAGGATCCCTTTCAGTCGGCGCAAAAAGGCGCACAGTGTACCCGTTTTATCAGAAGTTGTCTTTCCAGCGACGCAGGGCTGCGAAGCGCGCCACACTGTCGGGTAACTCACCATCTTTCAGTCTTAATGCGGCCACAACACCGGGGGCGTCGACCCGCAAAAAAGGGTTGATGGATCGCTCCTGACCTATGGTGCTGGGCAGCGTTGGCTGCCCAGCCGCCCGTTGTGCTTCGCACCAGCGCCGATACTCCTGAAGCGCCTCGTTGTCTGGCTCTACGGCACTGGCGAACGCCAGATTGGCCAGCGTGTACTCATGGGTACAAAAGACCCGAGTGTCCGCCGGCAGAGCCGACAGGCTCGACAGGGATGCGTGCATCTGAGCGGGCGACCCTTCGAACAGACGGCCACAGCCGCCGCTGAACAAGGTGTCGCCACAGAACACCGCATCGTCGAGGTAGTAACCCAGGTGATCGAGAGTGTGACCAGGCAGGGAAAGCACCTCCGCCGTCACTCCCAATCCGTCCAGCTCGACGTGATCGCCGGGCTGAACACGCTGGGTCAGGCCCTGGATAACCGGGTTATCCGGGCCGATGACGGAGAGGGCTGCAAACGCCTTCCGTAGCGCTTCAATGCCGTCAGTGTGGTCCCAATGATGGTGGGTGATAAGAATCCCGCGCAGCTGAAGCTGTTGCTCTGACAGATGAGCCAGTACGGCATCGGCGCTGCCGGGGTCTACCACCCAGGCGGCATTGTCACGATGTAAGCACCAGATGTAATTGTCGTTTAACGCTTCAATTGGGGTGATCATCATCACAATGCGCCTTTTAAGAGTAGAGGATAGTGGCCGGGTAGGTTACCTCAGGGGGTTTGATAGCAACAAGGCGGTTGCCGGTCCGGGTGTGACTGGCTAGGCTAGGCAAAAAAGGAAACGGATTGGTCGATGCTGCGTCCCGCGTACAGTGAAATGCCACTGGAGCCTCCGGCAAGCTGGCAAGCCTTGCCCTATGGCGACTGGTTGAAAGAGCAGGTGGAAGCTGGTCTCGATGACTGGTGGCCCCGAATTTTCGGGTATCACCTGCTCAAGCTGGGCGCGTTAGCCGATTCCCTGCCCACCGGCCTGTGCCCGGTTTCTCATCAGTTCGGCCTGGATCCCAATCGTGGCGCCGTTCGGGCGGAACTGGCTCACCTTCCTTTGCAAACCGCCAGCATTGATGCGGCGCTGGTGCCGTTCTGTCTTGAGTTCCACCAAGACCCCCACGCCATGCTGCGTGAGCTGGATAGGGTCCTGATATCCGGCGGTCACCTTGTGCTGGTGGGATTCAGTCTGCTGAGTCCACTCGCTTTGGGTTATCTTTGGCCCAGTCACCATCAACAGCTGCCCTGGTCGGGACGTCTCTTTACGCCGGGACGGGTGCAGGACTGGCTCAGCCTGCTTGGTTACCGGGTGCTGACTCAGGAGTGTATCGCCCACCACACCATGCTCTGGTCACCGCAGAAGTTTCCCACCGCTCAGCGCTGGCTGGCGGACCTCTGCCCCGGGTTGGGCAGTGTCTACCTGATTATTGCCAGAAAGCTGGAAGCCCCTTTGACTCCGGCAAAGCAACGATGGCACCTGCGCCGTCCCCTTGTCGCTCGACCGGTGCGAGAAGCGGTCGGCTGCCGAAATAAACCCCCTGTGGCGGCCTGCAACCCCAAGCGCCATCACTCCAGTTCCTGAGTGACTCCAACAGGATTCTCCACCGACAGCCGCTTTGATACAAAGAGGTTGCCTGTGTTCGAGCCCGTTCGCAGTGACCGACGACCCTCAAGGATGGGGAAAAGAATGACGCAAGCGCGTCAATTAGCGGCAGAGCTTCAAGGGGTGAGCGATGAGCGGATCTGGCAGCATTCAGTGTTTGGTGGGGATCATTGTCTATTTTGTATTGGCGCTGATGCTGCCGGAAGAGACGCCAATCGAAGTGGAGTTTCTGATTGTCGTCCTGATCGTCGGTGTGATCTGGGCGGTTAAAGGGGCGGGCGAGTCAACCTGAACTCGCCGAACGGTGACTCAGCCGGAGAAGCCCTCATCGGGAAGCAGTGATTTGCCCCCTGCCGCGCCCCGGGCCAACTCATCGCAACGCTCGTTTTCCGGATGGCCGGAGTGCCCCTTTACCCAGTGCCAGTTGATGTCATGACGGGCCACCTGCGAGTCCAGGGCTTTCCACAGGTCCACATTCTTGACCGGTTCCTTGGCGGCGGTCTTCCAGCCGTTTCGCTTCCAACCGTGGATCCACTGAGTGATCCCCTGGCGCAGGTACTGGCTGTCGGTAAACAGTTCCACCTGGCAGGATTCGGTCAGCAGGCTCAGCCCTTCGACAGCGGCCAGCATCTCCATACGGTTGTTGGTGGTGTGCTGAAAACCCTGAGCCTGCTCCTTGCGGTGGTGCTTGTAGATCAGGACAATGCCGAACCCTCCCGGACCGGGATTACCGAGGCAACTGCCATCGGTATATAGCGTTACGCGTTTTTTCTCTGCCATGCCCTTGCTACCATAAGCGCCTAAGCGGCGGACTCGCCGCACGAAAGCCGGACAGTATACCCATTTGTCGGAAAAACTATGACCCAAGCTGCTTCTGAACTGCGCCAGATCGTCTTCGATACCGAAACCACGGGGATGAACCAGGGGGCAGGCCCCCACTATCTGGGCCATAAGCTGATTGAAATCGGCTGTGTGGAGTTGGTAAACCGTAAGCCCACCGGACGCACTTACCACGTCTATATCCAGCCGGATCGGCAGGTTGACGAGGAAGCGATTCAGGTACACGGCATCACGGACGATTTCCTGAAAGACAAGCCTCGGTTTGCGCAGGTGGCGGACGAGTTCTTCGAGTTCATTCGTGGTGCGGAACTGATCGCACACAACGCGAACTTCGATATCGGCTTTATCGACTACGAATTTGAGATGCTGGGCCGCTACGGCAAGTTGGAGGACCACTGTTCGCTGGTGGATACCCTGCAACTGGCTCGGGAGAAGAAGAACCGTGGCGAGATCCAGGGCAACCTGAACCTGGATGCACTCTGCCGCTTCTATGGCATCGACAACTCCCACCGAACCCTCCACGGGGCATTGCTTGATGCCGAGATCCTGGCCGACGTCTACCTGTTTATGACCGGTGGCCAGGTGAAGATGAACTTTGGCTCAGGTGCCGATGGGGATGCTGGCGGCATCGTTCGGCTCCCTTCTGACCGTCGTCGCACTAAAGTGATCCAGGCATCGGCCGATGAACTGGAAAACCACACTAAGCGGATGGAGCTGGTATCCGATGCCATTTGGCTTCGCCATTAACAGTGCGTTGAAGCGTCCCTTGCGGGCGCTTTGTGTTGCGGCCTCATTTTTTCTCATTGCACTTCCTGCCTATGCCGGATTGACGGCGCAAACCACGGAACTGCTTGATAACCGATTTCGCATTGATCACGCCGTAGAGCAGATCACCATCCTGGCGCAGCGTCGACCGGGCAGTGCGCCTGTCGTCGTGGTTAAGCCCGATGGCAGCAAATGGTACGCCCATCGGCACCCTGAAAACGTCAGTTGGAACGTGACAGACAGCAGTGATCTGATCCGCATTACCCAGCCCACCCCGGGGCCATGGCAGTTGGTTGGTGAGGTTGTCGATGGCTCGGAACTGCGCCTGATGACCGATGTGGTGCTGCGTCACGACCCCTTGCCGGAGCGGGTATATCGGGGTGAGCGAATCAAATTGACCGCCGAACTGCTGGGCGACAACCAGCGGATTGTGATGCGGGATTTCGAAGAGCAGCTCAACTGGGAGATGCACATCCGCAGTGCCAACCGGCCCGGTGATGAGAACTTTGGTGCGGGCCCCTTTATGATCGGCGCGTATCATGACGGCGGTAAGGGACTGGATGAGATGCCCCATGATGGCATCTTTACGTCCGATCTGGATTTCAACTATCCCGCAGGTCTCTACCGCTACAAGATGTCGGTGTCCAATGAGGTGTTCCATCGCGAACTCACTGGTGAGATTGAGATCCTTCCCCAGCCAGTTCGTATTGCATTAAGCGAGCTGCCGGACGGCAAAACCAATCACTCAGAACTGACCATCACTCTGGAGCCGGAGGTGAGCCCGGCGGATCTGCATCTCGACCTGGCCATCGAAACGCCGGACAGCAACCGTTACCAGTTTGCCGTGACGCCAAGTGAGCCGGTTCAGACCATGACACTGCCCATGGTTGAGGCATTCGGTAATTACCGGATCGACGGTCAGGCTGCCGGGACCCGGTTTGATGGTGTGGAGTTCTTTATCGACCTGCCGGAGCTGGCATTCTATGTCGCGCCGCCTCCACCGCCACCGCTCTCTCCGGAAGAACTTGCCGCAATTGCCCTGAAAGAGGCGCAGGAGCGGGAAGCGAGTGCTAAGAGCCGGGTGATTTGGGTTATCAGCATCATCAACGTGCTTCTACTGGTGGTGGGGGCGGTGATTCTGATCATCTGGCGCAAGCGTCAGCGCTTGTACCAGGAGCTGATGGCCATGCCGCTGGAGCCCAGGGAGCTGACGCCGGACGAAGTGGACTTAAACCAGTTTTCACCCGAAGACCGGCCCGGTTCAGCCCGATAACTGTTGCCTTTTTAGGGCCTTGGCGAAAATTTGGCTATTCAGTCTATGTTTTTCCAAAAATCGGTTGACGCCCTTTGGCCCCGTCCGTAATATGCGCCTCGTTCTCGGGGCCAAGGCGCCGGGGCAAAAGGTGCGGAGTGGTAGTTCAGTTGGTTAGAATACCGGCCTGTCACGCCGGGGGTCGCGGGTTCGAGTCCCGTCCACTCCGCCATCTATTTTCGCTCTTCGGAGCAACAGGGCATTGGGTCCGCAACCCGGTGAGCTGTCTAAACCAGTTTAGTGCGGAGTGGTAGTTCAGTTGGTTAGAATACCGGCCTGTCACGCCGGGGGTCGCGGGTTCGAGTCCCGTCCACTCCGCCATTACTTCTTAGGTTTTGATAATGTCGAAACCTTTGGCGAGAGCAGCGCAAAGCGCTGCGGGTCGCGGGACTAGGCGTCCCCGTTGAGTCCCGTCCACTCCGCCATCAATTAAAGCACTCTGATTGACTTCGGGATGCAGCGTGAACGCGCAACAGGGCATCGGGTCCGCAACCCGGTGAGCTGTCTAAACCAGTTCAGTGCGGAGTGGTAGTTCAGTTGGTTAGAATACCGGCCTGTCACGCCGGGGGTCGCGGGTTCGAGTCCCGTCCACTCCGCCATCTATAAAGAGAAAGCCTGATTCGAAAGAGTCAGGCTTTTTTCTTATCCGCTCCCCGGTGCTGCGCACGGGTCGCGTCCGAAGCTCGGCGCGTTGAGTCCCGCCCACTCCGCCATTTTTAAAGAGAAAACCCAGCCTAATGGCTGGGTTTTTTCGTTTATGTGTTTGGAGCGTGGACGGTTTGCTGGTCCGTAGGCCTGCTGGCTCTGGTGTAACAACACGTCCCTGTGAGATCCCTCCTGTCGGCGTTCATGCCTCCACCTCGCCGAACTGCGATGCGTTACATCGGTTTCGGCTTGCCCCGGGTGCTTCCCTCCGCTCGACATCCCTGTCTTGCGCTCAAGCGCTGCGTTGCCGATTGACGAGACACTTCTGTTACGCCTTTCTTTTGTCTTTAAGGCCTCTGTGCTCGTTTGTCGCCAGAATTTTCCTTATCTTAGGGTTATAAAGGGATTCGAGGAGAGAGCGATGCTTCCGGTACTGATCTACGGCGACTTGAGCAGACCCGTGACTCAATTCCTGGTTCTGGTTTGCGAGGAAAAGGGGGTGGCGTACTGCATCGAGCCGCACTCTGAGGAATCGGATCAGGCAGCCCTCCAGCACGAAGGGGGTCACTTTTACTCGGCGATTGCAGCCGCTGTCTATCTGGATGCACTGCTGCCTGAGATATCGTTACTGCCTGAATCGCCTGTTGCCTTAGGGGCGATGTGGGAAAGCCTTATGGCGGACCGGCTGAGCCAGGATAAGCTTGCTACCGCTTTGGCACACTCTCCGTTTCTGGTTGGCGAGACGCTGACGCTGGCTGACCTCTATTGGTATACCCATGGCGGTAAGGACAACAAGGAATCCGATGCGATCGTCAATTGGCGAGAGAGTCTCTCTGAACGTGTCAGCGCAACAACCCTTGAGGGGCTGAAAGCGTCGATGGAAGCAGGGTGAGATCTCTCAGGCAGAACCGACAACCGATTCCCCGTACAATGGGGTCATTGCACTCAGGGAAACTGTCAAGATGCTGGTAAAAGTACTGATCACCGTAGTCGCCATTCTGATTGGACTGGGAATGTTGAAGCGACGCAATGGCGGCGCAACCCATCGGTCAGCTTCAGCGTCACTGCAGATCAACCCGAAGTGGCTGGTTGCGGGTCTGGTGATTGTGGCGGTGCTGGCAGGACTGTGGGGGTGGAGTCGTTACCAGGCCTCCCAAACGCTGTTGGAGTTGCACGTATATTCCCCGAATCAGGCGGAGCCTCAGCGGTACCTGGTGCGTCAGGGCGACATGGACGGACGCCGTTTTATCACGGTCAATGGATTAAGGGTGACTCTGGGTGAGCAGGATCGAGTCGAGATTCAGACGGTGGACTGACGTCTTGATCGGCTGCGCATACAATGTGTGACCGGATTAATATTTATCCCAGACCGATTCCTAAAGGCGCCCTGAGCGCCTTTTTTATTGGCGGATTCTCAAAAATGTCACTTTTTAAGATGTTGTAAAATAAACAAATATGCCCACTGAAATGGAACTGGAACAGTAGTGAAATAAAACTGTCATGCAGGTTTGGCGTAATGCATCCGCCGCCAAGAGAAGGCGGTCAAACAAGGAAAATTAGGGTCATTACCATGAAAAACTTTGCTGCCGGCGCTCTGGCGCTGATGTCCATGTTCACTGCGACCAGCGCTGTCGCTGCGCAAACCATCACGGTTTCCGGTTCCACCTCTGTCACCGGCGTAATGGAAGTTCTGGCTGAAACCTACACCGGTAAAACCGGTATCAATGTTGAAGTTCAGGGTACCGGCTCCTCTGCTGGTATCCGTGCTGCCAATGAAGGCACCTCCATGCTGGGCATGTCCTCTCGGGATGTGAAGGACAGCGAAATGCGCGAAGGCCTGAATGAGACTGTGATTGCGCGTGATGGCATCGCCGTGGCGGTAAATAACGCCAACCCGGTGAAGGGCCTGACCATGGAGCAAATCACCAAGATCTACAAAGGCGAAATCACCGACTGGTCCCAGGTGGGCGGCAACAAAGGTCCCATCGTTGTGGTTACCCGTGACACCGCTTCCGGTACTCGCGGCGCATTCGAAGAGATCATGAGCCTGACCCGTAAAGTGGCAGGTAAGAAGGTCTCTGCCATCTCTCCTCGTGCCCAGGTGGGCAATGGCAACGGCATGGTGAAGACCATGGTAGCCAACAACCCCAACGCCATCGGCTACATCTCTCTGGGCTCTGTTGATGAGTCTCTGCGTGCCGTTGAAGTCAATGGCGCCCCGGCATCTGTTGCTGGCATCCAGGCGGGCACCTACCCGATTGCCCGTCCCTTTATGATTCTCCACGACACCAACGCCCCCGGCGTTGCCACCGACTTCCTGGGCTGGATTCTGACCGAGGAAGGCCAGTCCATCGTAGGTAAGAAAGGCTACGTGCCGGTTCAGTAATCGAGCTTCGACGAACGAATCGAAGCCACAGGCTGCGGCAGGGGTGTCGCAGCCTTCTTGCGGGTTTATTAGGGTTGTTAAAGAATTATGACTGTTGTTCAGAGCACTGACAGCGGCCTTACCATGGCGCAGGAGTTGAGAACTTCACGCCGTCGTGACCTGGTCGAACAACTGTTCCACGGTTTGTTCCTGCTGAGCGCCTTTATCGGGGTGCTTTCGGTCGCCACCATAGGGTTCTTTCTGATTAAGGAAAGCTTGGCGTCCATCGTCTACTCCGGCGAGTTGGCGATTGAGCTGGCTAAAGAGGAGGGCGGCAGCGCGTTCGGTGAAGGCTGGCTGCCACACTGGGCCATCGGCATCATCGACATGCTGACCGGAATGGACTGGTTGCCCCCCGCCATTTATGGCATCGCACCGATGGTTGTGGGTTCCTTGTTTGCCACAGCGGTTGCGGTTGTCATCGGCGTGCCGGTCGGCATTCTGACTGCCGTATTTCTGGCGGAAATTGCGCCGCCCAAACTGGTGAAGGTGCTCCGCCCTGCCATTGAATTGCTGGCTGGCATCCCTTCGGTGGTTTATGGCTTCTTTGGTCTGGTGGTGATCGTTCCCCTGATTGAGCAGGTGTTTGGTGTGCCGTCCGGTGCCACGGTACTGGCGGGCTCCATTGTCCTGGCTATCATGATTCTCCCGACCGTTATCGCCGTATCTGAAACCTCATTACGTGCAGTACCGCGCCAGTACAAGGAGGGCTCGCTCGCGTTGGGAGCCTCGCACATCTTCACGATCTTCTATGTACTGGTTCCCGCAGCGCGCTCCGGCATTCTGACCGGCGTAATTCTCGGTATCGCTCGTGCCGTCGGGGAAACCATGGCGATCATCATGGTGATGGGCAATGCCCCGGCCATGCCGGGCAGTGTACTGGAATCCGCCCGTACCCTGACCGCTAACATCGCGCTGGAGATGTCCTACGCCACCGGCATTCACTCCAGCGCCCTGTACGCCACTGGTGTGGTACTTCTGGTGTTTATCATGTTGTTGAACGGAACCCTGATGTTCCTGAACCGAGAGAGGGCGAAGTGATGCTAAGCCGTGACAACACTGACAAGTTGCTGACTGGCCTGATCTGGGGCTCTGCCATCTTTACCATGGCGTTTCTGGTCTGGATCCTGGCTTACATCATCAGTAATGGCCTGGCCCACGTCGATTGGGGCTTCATTACCAATAACTACACCCGCACCGGAGAGGTATCCGGGATCTGGCCGATGATTGTGGGCACCATCTACATGGTGATCGTATCCATCGCCATTGCCGCACCCATCGGCATCATGACCGCCATCTATCTGACCGAGTACGCCAAACCCGGCAGCAAACTGGTGAAGGTGATCCGTTTCTGTACCGAGTCTCTGGCAGGCATTCCGTCCATCATCTACGGCCTGTTCGGCTTGACCTTCTTTGTCACCATTCTGGGCCTGGGCTTCTCCATCCTATCCGGTGCACTGACGCTGTCGATTCTGATTCTGCCGGTGATCATCCGAACCACTGAGGAGGCGATCATTGCCGTTCCGCTGGCTTATCGGGAAGCCTCTTTCGGTTTGGGCGCATCCCGTCTTTACACCATCTGGCGAGTGATTCTGCCGGCGGCGATGCCGGGCATTGTCACCTCTTTGATTCTCTCTATTGGCCGGATCATCGGCGAATCCGCTCCGGTGTTTTTGACCGCAGGTACTGCGTACTTGCTGCCGGGCTCCGTGATGGATTCCATCCGTACCCTGACCGTACACCTCTACATGCTGACGACCGAACTCTACACCCAGCATGATTGGGACATGGCCTTCGCGACCGCCACCGTACTTATCGTGGTTGTCCTCGGCATCAATCTGATCACCAAGCTGATCTCCAGCCGATTCAGCAAAGCGGCCTACTAACAGAATTATTGCGGTAAATGACAATGAACACTTTTGAAATCAAAGACCTCGACCTGTTCTACGGCGAAAACCAGGCGCTGAAACATATCCAGTTGGCGATCCCGAAGAAGCAGGTGACCGCCTTTATCGGCCCCTCGGGTTGTGGCAAGTCCACGTTGCTGCGCACCCTGAACCGGATGAACGACCTGATTGCCGGTGTGCGCATTAAAGGTTCCGTCCAGATGGATGGGGCGGACATCTACGCTGATGTGGATGTGCGTAAGCTGCGGATGCGTTGCGGCATGGTGTTTCAGAAGCCGAACCCCTTCCCGATGAGCATCTACGAGAATGTTGCCTACGGTCAGCGGGCACAGGGCGTGAAAGACAAAAAGGTGCTGGACGCCATCGTCGAGGAAGCCCTGCGCGGCGCGGCATTGTGGGATGAGGTTAAAGACCGCCTGAACTCTCACGCCTTCGGCTTGTCCGGGGGGCAACAGCAACGCCTCTGCATCGCCCGTACCATCGCAATGAAACCGGATGTGATTCTGATGGATGAGCCCACCTCCGCACTGGATCCGATTGCCACCGCCCGCATCGAAGAACTGATGGAAGATCTGCGTAAGAACTTCACCGTGGTGATCGTGACCCACTCCATGGCCCAAGCGCGACGGATCGCCGACAAGACCGCCTTCTTCCTGATGGGAGAGCTGGTGGAGCACGGTGATACCGAGCAGATCTTTACCAACCCCAAGGATAAGCGTACCCACGGTTACATCACCGGGGACTTCGGTTAACCCAACCCACCCGCAAGTCAAAGCGCTCCTGAAGGGGCGCTTTTTTTATGCCCAGTCGCCAGTGAGTGGGTTAGTGTGAGCTCAATGACGGATTTCAGCGTACACCTGTACCTAAAATAAGTTTTTTACTGTCAGGGCCCTACACCAATGAATAATCAAACCTGCCCGCAATGCCGCTCCCCCATCTCGCTGGATAACGCACTGTGTGAACACTGCTTCGCTGGACAGGGTCTGGAGGCCCTTGCCGGGATGGACCCGAACTGGCGTAGCCAGCGCTTGGCAAGACGCCTTAGCCTCTGGTTTGGCAGCTTTGGCGTGCACAAGTTTTATCTCGGTGAGCCGGTTCGCGGCAGCCTCTATCTGCTGTTCTGCTGGACCCTGGTACCGACGGTGCTGGCGATCCGGGACAGCATGGCGCTGGCCCGGATGGCCCCGGTTCAGTTTTACCGGCGCTGGTGCCTGAAGATGGCGTAACGGCCTTTACTGTTCCGATAGGGTGATGGTGCCGCTGCCGGGCAGCTGTTCAACCAGTTGCCAGCCAGCCAGTTGAGAGGGCGTCAGGAAACCACAGGGCTTTTCGCTGAGCACTCGCTCCACCATGGCCAGTGCGCCCTCAACCGTGACTTCGTAGCCATTGGCCACTTTGACGCGCGCCACCAGAGCCTCGCCAGAAGCGTTTTCGGCTCGGCCCCAGACCCAGGTGGGCGAGTCCTGACGCTGCTGTTCATCGGGACCGGCCACCTGCTGTTCAATGCGTTTCTTGATAGCACGCTGCACCCAGCCCCAGCCGAGCAGCCAACGCAGGGCATTGAGCTTCTTCAACTGTTTGGCCTTGCGGGGCGACATTGGCAGGTACACCTCAATGTTGGGAATACCGGTGCTGTGCCACGCGGTGGAGACATCGCCCCATGGAATGGTGGCGGCGTGTTTGGTGCCATTGCCAAAGTCGATATCCGCCTGTCGGTAAGCCAGCGGGACTGCCGTAAGCTGGCCACCCCGGCGGATCAGTCCTCCTTTGGGCAGCGCTTCAACTGAGGTCTTGGCGGTACCGGGAGAGAAGCCGGAGCGGGAATCGAAGCCCAGGGAGAGCGATTGGGCATCTGGCATCTCGGCTTTGAGTCGGGCGGCCACGCAATCGGTGGGGATCACATCAAAGCCCACACCGGGCATAAGAACAATGCCCGCTTGCCGCGCCGAATCGTTCAGTTCGGCAGCACGCTCAAAGACATCCACTTCGCCGGTGATATCCAGGTAGTGGGTTCCGGTGGCGAGGCAGGCCTGCATCATGGGTTCTGCGGTCGCGGAGAAGGGGCCGGCACAGTGAAGCACCAGGTCGAAACCGGACAGCGCTTCATTCAGTTGGTTATCCAGCGAGACCGCCACATAAGGCAAATTGAGTCTCTCTGACAGGGCTCTAAGTTTGGTGGCATCGCGTCCGGCGAGGGTGGGGGCCAGTCCCCGGCGGGCGCAGGTTTCCGCGATCAGGGTACCGGTATAACCGGTGGCCCCGTAGATCATCCATGACATCGGTGACTCCTTGAAAAATGGGGTGATGTTCGGGTTCTAAACGGTCGTTTCAGTCTGACAGATCGCGGGGGGGGATGCCACGGCGGGGCCGGGTCGGTGGGAAGCCTGGATGAGGCCAGCTGAAAGAAAACGAATGTGACTCAGATCATGATTAGAAAATCTAATCTTTCAGCCCCGGTCTGATGGCAAATAATTCATTTTGCGTCCAGAGTCAGTTTGGCTAAAGTACGCGCGTCCTATATACCCATTTTTCTAACGGGGATCGCCCACAGTGGATTTGACACTGTTTTTCCAATTTTTTCTGGGGTTGGTGGCCATCATCAACCCGGTCGGCCTGTTGCCGGTATTTGTTACCCTCACCAGCCACCAAACCGAGCAGGAGCGCCAGCGCACCGGTACCATCGCCAACTTTGCCGTGGTGGTGATTCTGGTGGTGACGCTGCTGGCCGGCCAGATGATCCTCGATATGTTCAGCATCTCCCTGCCGGCATTCCGTATCGCTGGCGGTACGCTGATCGTCTTTATCGCCATGTCGATGCTGCAGGGCAAACTGGGCGAGGTGAAACACAACAAGGCGGAAGACCGTGAATCAGCGGCTCGTGAGTCGGTAGCGGTGGTTCCGTTGGCGCTGCCGTTGATGGCGGGCCCGGGCGCGATCAGTTCGGTGATTGTGTTTGCGGCAGAGAACAGCACGCCAATGGACACCATAGGCATGATCGTCGCCATCGTAGTATTCGGTGCCTGCAGCTGGGCCATCTTCCGTTTGGCACCGGTGATCTTCCGCGTGCTGGGGCAGACGGGCATTAACGTGATTACCCGTATTATGGGTCTGCTGATGCTCTCCATCGGCATTGAAGTGGTGGCCGCCGGGGCAAAAGGACTCTTCCCTGCGCTGGCAGGGTAAACCTAAAACGGCGCCTCAGGGCGCCGTTTTTGTCAGGACTGAGAAACCGCATTGCCCAGTGGGGCAAGCAGCATGATCAGCATGATGGACACGCAGGTAAACTGAACCCAACGGTCCTGCAGGGCATCGAGTTGCTCTTCGCGCTCCCGGCCATCAATGTTGCGGTTTGTCTCTGCCTGCCGATAGCGAACCCACCAGTACAGATTCCCGAGGATCAGAATGGCGATAACAATCAGTAAGCGTGCTGCCATGACTCCCTCCATGCGTTCAACCCGCCTAATTTTTACTCTACCCCGACAAGCGACAAACGCAACAATCCATCCGTGAGCGGATGGAGGTGGATCAAAGTTGAGCCTCAAAAGAAACGGCGCCACTGGGGCGCCGTTTGATTGAGCTAGTGCGTTACATATTGAAGTCATCCAGCAGAATCAGCCCCAGTGGGCCTCCGCCACCAGCAGTGTCGCGAGCAATGGCGGTATAGATTTTGTTGCCCTCCAGGGTCAGGGCCAACGGGCCGATTGCCGCGTCCTTGGTCCCGGTCGCGGTTACGGTCACGACGTAGTCACCGGGGGGCAGGGCAACCAGTCCGGTTTCCGCCCGAATCGGTACATCGCTGAACGCCGGTTCTTCATCGGAGATGTCGTTGTCGGTTCCGACGTAGATGTCGACGTTTCCGGCACTCGGAGAGGCGTGGAGCAGGCGCAGCTGGGCAGCAGTGGCAATCCGGCGGCCTTTGCCTTCAACAATCCAGGGCGTGATTTCGGCAACGAAGCCGGTAGCCAACACGGTGTAGGCGGTATTGAGCGCAAAGTCGGCATCGGCATCGATGACGTAGGTGCCGGGGGCGGCAGACGGCTCAACTTTAAGGTTGTGGGTGCCGGCACTCAGGGGCAGGAAGCCGGAAAATGCCGGGAAGGGCACATCGCTCAGCGCCACGGTGTCGTCCACCAGTACGTTTACCTCCGGGGCATCGGGGGAGGCGTGCACCACCCGCACTTCAGCGCCTGCATTCACATCGCTGATGAGAGACACGCCATCGTCGCTCCAGGCCATCACATTGATGGGCGAGGGGCCGCTGAGGGTGTTGGTCACAGCCACCAGCATCAGGTCAGTTTCCGCGGCAAGCGTCAGGGCACCGGAGTCAAACACCACTTCCTTGCTTCCCGCCAGAGTAACTCGCGCCTGATAGTCACCTGAGGCGACTTCAATCAGGTCGCTGTATCCCTTAAAGGGCACGGATGCCAAAGCGGGGTCCATCATACTGATGTCCGCATCCGGTTCGGTCAGATAGACGTCCACTTCAGGCGCATCGGGACTGGCATGGACCACCTGAAGGCGGATGTTGCCGGCGCCAAAGTCCTCGTCGGGTCGGGTCAGAATCAGGGGCTCAAGGGTTTCGTCAGCCACTTTGCCCACCGCAATCACGGAGTATTCCATGTCGCCCATCAGGTCCAGGGTAGCTGGGCCGATTACGGTGGCGGTGTCTCCAGAGGGAAGCAGGGCATCGACACCGATACTGTACTCACCTTCAAACAGTTCGATAAAGCCGGATCCTTCCTGGTAATCCACCATCTCCAGCGCGTTATCGCCGTTAACGGTAATGTTCACCATTGGTGCGTCGGGGGAGGCATGAAGCACCCGAATGTCGGTGACTTCAAGGGGAATCACAGGCGGGGGAATAATCACCAAATCATCATCGTCGTCATCACAGGCAGCGAGGAAGGCCACGCTGCAACCCAGTAGCAGAACTTGGGCTATCCGTTTCATGAGGTCTCTCCGGTTGTTGATTTCGAAAAGACCTAACGGGTCAGAAAATTCGCTGGATCACATACGGGATTGCAATTCGAACAAATTTCCCGAGCGGGGAGTGAACAGGTTCTCGTGCAATCGTGCCGCAAACTCATCGGTCATGCCGGACAGGTAATCGGCAATGACCCGGTTGCCGCTGTGTCCTTCGGCCTGGTTCTCCTGCCATCGACGGGCAGTGGCACTGGGCAAAAGGCGCTGTGGATCGGACGCAAAGGCCTCAAACAGCTCCATCACCATCTGTTGTCCCTTGAACTCCAGCAGTTGCACCTCAGGCTTGCGAATGACGTCGGTCAGGACGAAGGCTTTCAGCACCTTGAGCAGGGTATGGTGCTCAGCACGAAGCCGGGCAATCTGACTTAGCAGCGGCAAGCCAGCAGCCTGCGGCTGTTCGACCAGGGTGACCGAGGTGATCAGCGCATTGACCAATGTGCCGATGGCGTCCTTACGGCGATGGTGTTCATGGCAGAAGAGATCATCGCTCAAGCGGCCCAGTTGCTCGGAGGTGAAGGGGCTACCCTGCGCCATCAAAGGCTCCACTACCTGTGCCTGCCACCGTGCCGCTTGCACGATGCCCAGCACAATGGCGTCCTCCAGATCATGCACCGAATAGGCGATGTCGTCGGCCAACTCCATGATGGAGCAGTCCAGTGATTTGCAGCGGCTGCGTCGATGACCACTGGCGTCAGGATGAGGCTTGAGCGACTGGAAAGCCTGACGCTCGGTTTCGGCCAGCGGCGCCAATACCCAGTCCAGGATCGGTTCGTCGTCATCGAATATCGACTTGGCCGGTTGCCAATCGCTGGCCTTAAGCTGGCGGAAGCTCGCAGCGGGGCCCTGCTGCCCTGGGCGAGCAACCTGTCGATGACTGACCGGATATTTGAGGATCCCCAGCAGGGTACGGCGGGTCAGGTTCATGCCGTAATCCTGAGTGTAGGGCTCCAGCCGGGACAGGATCCGAAACGTCTGGCCATTGCCCTCGAAGCCGCCATGCTCCCGCATCATGTAGTTCAGGGCGACCTCACCCCCGTGACCAAACGGCGGGTGGCCTATGTCATGGGCAAGGCAGAGGGTTTCGATCAACTGGTCGTCCAGCAGCGGCGCAATATCGGGAAACTTGATGCGCAACTGGGCGTTCAGCGCGGTGCCAATTTGAGAGGCTTCAAGGGAGTGGGTCAGGCGGGTTCGATAGAAGTCGTTCATGCCAACCCCCAGTACCTGGGTTTTGGCTTGCAGGCGACGGAAGGCGGCGGAGTGCAGCACCCGTGCCTTGTCGCGCTGGAAAGGACTGCGCTGATCGTCCTGGCGTTGTTTGTTTTCCTGGTAGCGCCGCTCCAGCCAGAGCGGCGATAAGGGTTTGCTCATCTGCCGTGTCCACTCAAAGGCTTAGCCTCCAGTGTCTGCGGCAGAGAGGGCAGCGTCAAGAGGGGCTGGCGAGACTGTCCAGAGTGGCCCCGCATGAGGCCAGGAACACATCCAGGAAGTAGGCCACTTCCGGTTGCTGGCGCAGCTCCGCCAGACGCGGCTCCAGCTTCTCGGCTACATGGGAAAACTCGTGGTTGTTGTGGGCCAGTTCATCCTTGGCTTTGAGGTAAGCGCAGATCACATCGGCGGCTTTGACCACCGCCGCGTACTCCGGGTCTACCCGGCTTTGGATCAACAGGTCTGCGAAATCCTCTCGCAGCGCTTCCGGCAGACTGTCGAGGCAGTGCTGCTCAGCCGCGGCCTCCAGCTTTTTGAACTCGCTGGTGATCTGGCTGTTGGAGTACTTCACCGGACTGACGATGTCGCCCAGACGGGTTTCCGAGCACTCGTGATACAAGGCGATGGTGGCGGCCCGCTCCGGTACCAGATCCCCGCCGTAGAGCCGGTTCTTAATCACCGCCAACAGGTGGGCCACGATGGCCACCTGATGGCTGTGCTCAGCGACGTTCTCCGGTTTGACGCAATACATCAGCGACCAGCGCCGGATCAGTGGCATGCGAAAGAGCCAGGCGAGGAAGGTGCTGCGGATTGGCGTCATGGAGGTCTCCTTTACCCTGAATTACTGACGATAGCGCCCCAGGAACTGTTCGAACTTGTCCATCGCCCGGTCCAGGTCCTCAATGTGGGGCAGGAACACCACCCGAACGTGATCCGGCTCCGGCCAGTTAAAGGCGGTGCCCTGTACCAGCAGGATCTTCTCCTGAAGCAGCAGGTCCAGAACCAGCTTCTCATCGTCGATCAGATTGAACTTCTTGGTGTCCAGCTTCGGGAAAGCGTACATGGCACCCCGGGGTTTGTATACGCTCACCCCGTCGATGGCATTCAGTCGCTCGACCACCAGGTCCCGTTGCTGGCACAGGCGTCCGGTGGGCAGAAGCAGCTCATTGACGGACTGGTAGCCGCCCAGTGCGGTTTGAATCGCATGCTGCACCGGTACGTTGGCACAGAGGCGCATCGACGCCAGCATCTCCAGTCCTTCGATGTAGCCACGGGCGTGGGAGCGATCTCCGGACAGCATCATCCAACCGGCACGGAACCCTGCGGCACGGTAGGCCTTGGAGAGGCCGTTAAAGGTCACGATCAGCAGATCGTCCGCCAAAGAAGCGGTGGGGATGTGGGTGGCACCGTCGTACAGGATCTTGTCGTAGATCTCGTCGGAGAACACGATAAGGTCGTTCTCCCGGGCGATCTGCAGCAGCTCCAGCAGCATGGCACGGCTGTAAACGGCGCCGGTTGGGTTGTTGGGGTTGATGATCACCAGAGCGCGGGTTTGCGGGGTGATCTTGGCGCGGATGTCCGCCAGATCCGGCATCCAGTCGGCTTGCTCGTCACAGCGGTAGTGTACGGCGGTGCCGCCACCCAGATGCACGGCGGCGGTCCAGAGCGGGTAGTCCGGAGCCGGTACCAGAATCTCGTCGCCGTTGTTCAGAAGACCCTGCATCGCCATCACGATCAGCTCGGACACACCGTTACCGATGTAGATGTCTTCCACATCCACGTCCATGATGCCGAAGGGCTGGTAGTGCTGCATCACCGCCTTACGGGCGGAGAACAGACCCTTGGAATCACAGTAGCCCTGGCTCTCAGGCAGGTTCAGGATCACATCGCGGATGATCTCCTCCGGGGCATCGAACCCAAAGGGGGCCGGGTTGCCGATGTTCAGCTTCAATACCCGGTGGCCCTCCTCTTCCAGTCGCTTTGCCTCCCGTGCCACTGGACCCCGAATGTCATAGCAGACCGAGTTCAGTTTGTTGGACTTCATAATGGGACGCATTGGAGGAAACCTCTAAAAAAAGTACGCAAAATAGGATCTCGCAACATATCGAAAAGCCTCGAAAGTGTGAAGCCCGGGTTGATGTGATGACGATCACAATATAGGATCATTGCTCTAGTGGTATGACCAGTCAAGGAGTGGATGTGAGCTGGCCGGTGAGTGCAAACACCGTAAGGCGGTTACTAAATGTATGGCCGCCTTTTCTGTTTCCGGGTATCCGGATAGAGCAGTTGGATCAGGATTATCGCTACTGTCGCGTTGGGCTGAGGTTGCGCGCCTGGAACCGTAACGCCAACGGCTCCCATTACGGGGGCAGCCTGTTCTCAATGACCGATCCCATCTATGCCATGATGCTGATGGGCATTTTTGGCAAAGAGTACCGGGTCTGGGACAAGGAAGCGGATATCGACTACATCAAGCCGGGTAAGGGTAGGGTGTATGCGGAGTTCCGTCTTACTGATGGGCAACTGGACGCGATTCGTTCCGCCACCGCAGAGGGCGACAAGGTTCTGCCGGAGTTTGTGGTGGAGGTGAAGGACGAAAGCGGCGATGTGGTATGTCGGTTGAGACGGGTGCTGTACGTCAGGAAGAAGCCCAAGTACCGAATGGCGCCGCCAGCGGAAGCGGCCTGATACAAAAAGAGGACCCCGATGGGTCCTCTTTTTTTGAGTCTGCTCGCGGGCGGATTAGCCCAGCTCAGCCAGGCACATCTCGTCGTAGATCTGCTTAACCCAGGCGTCCACGCGCTCTTCGGTCAGCTCAGGCTGGCGATCTTCGTCGATACCCAGGCCAACAAAGGTGTTGTCGTCCACCAGCGCCTTAGAGGCTTCGAAGGTGTAACCCTCGGTGGAGGTGTGGCCAACGATAATGCCGCCGCGCTCACGCACGATGTCAGCGATCTGGCCCATGGCGTCGAGGAAGTACTCGGCGTAGTCCTCCTGATCGCCACAACCGAAGATGGCAACCAGTTTGTCGGTGAAGTCGATTTGCTCCAGTTCCGGGAAGAAGTCATCCCAGTCGCACTGAGCTTCGCCGTAGTACCAGGTTGGGATCCCGAGCAGCAGCAAGCTGTAATCGTCGATCTCCTCTTTACTGCTCTTGGCGATGTCCTTTACGGCCACCATTTTTTCGCCAAGTTTTTTCTGGATCATCTTGGCAACGGCTTCGGTGTTACCGGTGTCGCTGCCAAAGAACAGACCTACGCTTGCCATTCGCATACCTATATCTGTTGGTGAATATGATCCGCCTCAGGGGCGGTCCGAGTCCAAGTTGAATTGTGCCAGCAAGATGGACTCAATCAGTTGACTGCGGCTGATATTACTGTCCAGGGCCTGGTCATTCAAGGCGTTGTATAACGCTTCTGAGACCTTGAGCTCAATGCGTTTGAGCCCCCGGGAGCGGTCCCGCTGGATCTGGTTACGCTTGTTGATCCGCAGTTGTTCTTCCCGGGTCAAAGGATTGGTCCGCGGGCGGCCACGGCGCTTCTCCGTGGCGAACATGTCCAGGGTCGTTCTGTCGGTTTTCTCGATTGCCATGATCTATGACGGTCAGCCGATGCCCGAGCCTTCCCAAAAGAGCTGAATCAGCCCTTTGGCAATGAAGCCGGCACAGCCTAAAAACAGCACTAGCCAAACGATAAAGCGCCCGAAAGGGGGCACATTACCCTTGTTCAATACGTCCCTGATGGACATGCCGATTAGGAAGAATATCGCCGCCAGACCCAGATTCAGGCCCAGCGCCTCCAATTGTTCAAATCGGATATTCAGCATGTCGTCACCTTCCTGGCGTTTTGAGGGCGCGCACTATAGCACAGCCGCTGGATCGTGACCATGGGTGGAACCGCCCAAATGCCGGTTAAGAAACTGGATCACCTGACGGTTAAACAGTTGAGGTTTCTCGGCATGAAGCCAGTGGCCGGTACCGGCTATCACCCGGGCCTCGGCGTTGGGGAAGCGAGCCTGCACCTCAGGCTGGTGTTCCGGCAGCAGGTAGTCGGAGTGCTCACCCTTGATAAAACGCACCGGCCCCTCCCAGGGAAGGGCATCCGGCAGGGCGCCAATAAGATGGGGGTAGTTGGCGTCAATGGCTGGCAGGTTGATCTGCCAGCGGTAGCCCCCTTCTGGGCGGGGCTTCAGGTTCTTGGTGAGGAACAGGGCCGTACCGGCGTCAATGCCGACCTCCATCATGCGCTGTTGCGCGGCCTTGCGTGACGGTAGGTTGGCGGCATCGATGCTGCTCAGGGTGGCCAGAATGGTGTCGTGACGACGGTGGTAGCCCACCGGTGCAATGTCCGCGACCACCATGGCGGTGACGCGCGACGGATGGGCCTGGGCATAGGTCATGGCCACTTTGCCGCCCAGGCTGTGTCCCACCAGCGCCATCTGCTCGATGGAGAGGGTTTGGCGCAGTTGCTCAAGATCCTCTGCCATCTCGGCCAGGCTCATGCTGTCGTTGTGGGCGGACAGGCCGTGGTTGCGCAGGTCAATGCGGATGATGTCGTACCCTTCCGCCTCCAGCGCCCGGCCTAGACCTGCGAGGTTGTCTCGGTCACCAAACAGACCGTGAATAAGGATGACGGTTGGCCCCTGGCCATGGCGTTCATAGTGAATAGACACCGGTTTCTCCTGCCGCACTGCAATCGGCGCCGGATTGTGCCAACGGTGTGAGCAACTTGGCAAGTTTTTGCCGTGGTCGGCAGCCAACTCGCTCGTTATAATGCGTCTGATTTTGTGCAAAAAAGCTGACAGGACTGCAATGAAATACATCGAGATCGACGACGAGCTGTACCGCTACATCGCCTCCAACACCCAACAGATCGGTGAGAGCGCTTCGGACATTCTGCGTCGCCTTCTGGGTCTGGAAGTGACTGCAGAGGCTGAGTCGATCCCGGAGCGAATCAGCGAGCCCTCAATGGAAGGGGTCGCCGAGCAAGCGCCGGTGCGCTCTGCGGTGGCAGAGTCAGGTGTGTTTGATGAACTGCTGGGCGATGAGCAGTTGGAACGTCAGAAAGGGGCTGTTGGCCGCTTCGTCTACCTTCTGGACTGTCTCTATCGTCAGTACCCCGGCACCTTTGATGGCGTGCTGGAGATCCGTGGTCGCGACCGCCTCTACTTCTCCCAAAGCAAAGAGGGTTTGCTGAAAGCCAGCCCCAGTGCCAACCCCAAGCAGATTGGCGCCAGCCCATTCTGGGTTTCCGCTAACAACAACACTGCCAAGAAGCGGGCTATCCTTGAGGAAGTGCTTGAATTGCTGGGTTGCCAGAAGACTCTGGCTGTCCGCATTGCAGAACAGATTTGATTCCCTCCAGGACGAAATATGTCACTACATGATCGGGCAGGTCAGCCTGCCCTTCAGTCTGATCTGGCGGACATCCCGCACCTGATCAGCAGTTACTACACCCTGTCACCCCGAGCCGACCACCCTGCAGAGCAGGTCAGTTTTGGCACCTCCGGTCATCGTGGCAGTGCGCTGAAGCGCAGCTTTAACCAGTCGCACATCCGTGCCATCACCCAGGCTGTGGTGGATTATCGTCGTCAGGCCGGTATTCGCGGCCCCATGTTGCTGGGCTATGACACCCACGCCCTCAGTCAGCCGGCGTTCTTTACTGCCATTGAAGTGCTGGCGGCCAACGGCGTCCGGATCCACATTCAGAAGGGCCGGGCTTTTCTGCCGACGCCGGTCCTCTCCTATGGCGTCATCCGCTACAACCGCACCAGCGATGAGTTGGCGGACGGTCTGATCCTGACCCCCAGCCACAACCCGCCGGCGGATGGCGGCATCAAGTACAACCCCCCGCATGGCGGCCCGGCAGACACCGATGTCACTGACTTTATTGCCGCCCGGGCCAACCACTACCTGGCCCATGGGCTGGAAGGTGTACGCTGGGTCAGCCACGATGTGGCCATGGCCACCGCCCTGGTGGAGGAGTGGGACCTGATCGGCGAGTACATTGAAGCGCTGGGTCAGGTGCTGAATATGGAAGTGATCGCTAAGTCCGGCATCCGTCTGGGTGTTGACCCGCTGGGTGGCGCCTCCGTTTCCGTGTGGCAGCGTATTGGTGAACGCTACGGTCTGGACCTCACCGTTGTGAACGATCGGGTGGATCCGGCCTTCGGTTTTATGGCGTTGGATAAAGATGGGCAGATCCGGATGGATTGCTCCTCAAGTCACGCGATGGCGCCGCTGCTGGCCATTAAGGACCAGTATGACCTGGCTCTGGCCAACGACCCGGATGCAGACCGTCACGGCATCGTTTGCCGTGATGGCGGGCTGATGAACCCCAACCACTTCCTGGCGGTGGCCATCGATTATCTGTTGGCTCATCGTCCCCAGTGGCCGCAGGGAATCGCTGTTGGCAAAACCCTGGTGTCCAGCGCCATCATCGATAAGGTGGTGGCCGCCAAGGGCTATCCGCTGCAGGAGGTCCCGGTCGGCTTTAAGTGGTTTGTGGAAGGTCTGAGCCTGGGCACACTGGGTTTCGGCGGCGAGGAGAGTGCCGGCGCCAGCTTCCTGGATCGTCAGGGCCGTGCGTTCAGCACTGACAAAGACGGGTTCATCCTCTGCCTGCTGGCGGCTGAGATCCAGGCGGTGACCGGACAGAGCCCCGCAGCCCATTATGAAGCGCTCGAAGCCCGGTTTGGTGTCCACCACTACCGTCGTATCGATGCGCCGGCTACCGAGGCGATCAAAGCGGCTTTCAAAACGCTGGACCCGGAAACGCTGAGCTGTGATCACCTTGCTGGCGAGCCGGTTCAGGCGATTCTGACCCGCGCCCCGGGCAACGGGGCCAGCATCGGTGGCCTGAAAATGGTGACTGAGCATGGCTGGTTTGCCGCCCGACCTTCCGGTACTGAGCCGATCTATAAGATCTATGCTGAGAGCAGCCTGGGTGAATCACACCTTAATGCTCTGCTGGAGGAGGCTCAGGCACTGATTGCCAAGCTCAGCAGCTAATCTGAATAGGGAGCCGCATTGGCTCCCTTTTTCGTACTTGAAGGAGACGCCCGTGAACATGAAAACCGCGTATATCCGTCCTGCCTTGATCCTGGCTTTGGGTCTGGTGGTGGGACTCGGTTTGTTGGGCTACCAGTTGGGCAGCAGCGCGCTTTCGATTAAAGCGTATGAGCGCAGTGTGACCGTCAAGGGATTGTCCGAGCGGGAGATGCCCGCAGATGTGGTGATTTGGCCCATCCGCATCGTGGCGGCGGATAATGATTTGACCGCGCTCTACAACAAACTTGAGGCGGACATTCAGACCATTCAGACCTTCCTGACCCGTCAGGGATTGGCACCGGGCACCATTACCGTGTCACCTCCCACCGTCGTTGATAAGCTGGCGCAGCAGTATGGCGGTGCGGCTGATGTTCCGCTTCGATACTCAGCCACCCAGAGCCTGACCGTCTACTCCTACGACGTGGATGAAACCCGTCGCATCATGGGAGAGATTGCCACTCTGGGCAAACAGGGCATCGTGATCAGCCAGGACGATTATCGCGGTGCCGTGCAGTACCTGTTTCTGGGGCTGAACGACATCAAGCCCGCCATGGTTGAGGAGGCCACCACCAATGCGCGCTCCGTGGCCCAGAAGTTCGCCGAGGATTCTCAGAGCCGTCTGGGCAAGATTAAGCGTGCCAGTCAGGGCCAGTTTTCCATCAACGATCGTGATGCCAATACCCCCTACATCAAGAAGATTCGGGTGGTCTCCACGGTGGAATATTACCTGTCGGACTGACCCATGAGTGTGCCCATATTTACGACTGAGCGAATGATTGTCCGGCCACTCGAGCCGGGTGATCTGCCCTGGTTTGCTGCCCTGGAGGCGGACCCAGAGGTGATGCGTTACACCGACCGGCCGCCGCAAACCTATGAGCAATCGACCTTTGCCCTGCTGGAACTGGCGGGGCAACGTGAGATTGATGGCTCGCTGTGCCTATGGGCGGTGACCTCAAACGACGGCAATGGACTGGGCACCGCCGCCGTCTATCGAAATGACGATGACCAGTGGGAGATGGGGTACAAGTTTCATCGCCACTGCTGGGGGCAGGGCCTGGCCAGTGAGCTGGCTCAGGCACTGGTGAGCTACCTGGAGAAGGCGCTTGCCGGTGAGTGCCTCCATGCCTATGCCTTCGCGGAAAATACCGCTTCCTGCAGGATCCTGGAAAAGTGTGGTTTTCGCCTGAGTCGCGAGTGGTTTAATGCTGAGTATCAACTGCTGGATCGACATTACCTGCGTCCACTGGTGAATTAAGTTACTTGTGCTGCCTGAGGGAGATTCGGGAAAAGAGCGCATTGGCTTACACAGAAGTAACGACACAACTTTGGCTTTTTGGCTTTTTCTTAAAATTGCTTAAGCAATGTCCGGTCTCAATTGTGTAATCTGAAACTCTGATGTTGAGCTGTATCTCAGGGGTGTCATGTTTTTCACAACCACTCGTCTTACTCTCCGGCCAGCACTGCCTGAAGACGCTGGTATGACGGTGTCGTTCCGCCATGCCCCTGACCTTGGCGATGCCGACCGGTTTGACCCCCGCTTTCCCCCCTCTGTGGTACTCGACTCATCAGGCGATGAGATCGGCATGGTGCTGACCTGGCCCGAGCCGACGGGCGGGTGGCGTCTGGAGTTTGCCCTGTTCGAAAGTGCGCGCGGCAAAGGGTACGCCAGGGAGATGATCAGAGCCTGGGGGCATCGTTTTCAGCAGGAGTGTCCCAGCGACACGCTCACCGCATGGGTAAAACCGGACGATGGCGCAGCGGAATCGGTACTGCGATTTGCCGGTTTTGAACTGGCTGGAGAGGGGCGCTACCAGTTGCCGTCCCTTGCGCGCTAAACCCACAGCAACATCAGGTGTTCGTTTTCCGGGATCGGGGATAGGCTTAAAGCCTGCCTCAATCAAAAAAGGAGCCTGAGATGATTGCCGTAGGAGACACCCTTCCCCCCATCACCTTTACCCGCCTGACCGCCGATGGCATGGAAACCGTGGATAACGGATATTTCGCCGGGCGAACCGTGGTGCTGTTTGCGGTGCCCGGCGCTTTTACACCAACCTGCAGCCAGGCCCACCTTCCCGGCTATGTGGTGCTCGCGGACAAGTTGAAAGCGGGCGGCGTGGATGCCATCGCTTGTGTTGCGGTGAACGATGCGTTTGTGATGAAAGCGTGGGGCGACAGCCAGAACGCCGACGCCATCGATATGCTGGCCGATGGTGATGGCTCGGTCCATAAGGCATTGGGCCTGAGCATGGAGACCGGCAGCTTTGGCGGCACCCGTGCCCAGCGCTACGCCATGGTCATCAAAGACAACGTCGTCACCCTGCTCAATGTGGAAGCGCCCAAAGCGTTTGAGGTGAGCGACGCCGAAACCGTGCTCAAAGCGTTGAACCTGTAATCGAAAGGGGGCCTATGCGCCCCCTTTTGCTGACGTCAGCACGGCAAGCGGGTACACTTCGCCCACCCATTCCAAACGAGTAACGCCGATGTCGATCCAGTGGTTTCCCGGCCATATGAACAAAGCCCGCAATGAGATCCGCGAGGTCATGCCCCAGATGGACGTGATCATCGAGGTTCTGGATGCGCGCATCCCCTACAGCAGTGAAAACCCAATGGTGGCCAAACTGCGCAAGGATAAGCCGGTGATCAAGATCCTCAACAAGGCGGACCTGGCGGACCCTGAGATGACTCAGGCCTGGATGGCTTATCTGGAGCAGGAGCGAGGCGTAAAAACCCTGGCCCTGGCGGACGATAAAGTGGGCCATATCCATAAGATCGTGGAGCTGTGCCACAAGCTGGTGCCCAGCAAAGTGGGCCCAGGCAAGCAGATTAAGGCGATGATCATGGGGATCCCCAATGTGGGCAAGTCCACCCTGATCAACACTCTGGCGGGGCGGGTTGTGGCCAAAACCGGCAACGAGCCGGCGGTCACAAAAGCGCAGCAACGGATCAAGTTGGATGACGGCATCATGCTGTATGACACCCCCGGCATGCTTTGGCCCAAGCTGGAGAACGAACATTATGGCTACCGTCTGGCAGCCACCGGGGCGATTCGGGACACCGTGGTGGTATACGAGGACGTGGGCAGCTATGTCTCCGAGTACCTTCTGGCAACCTATCCGGAACTGCTGAAGAGTCGCTACAAGCTGGATGAACTGCCGGAAACCGACTGGGAGTTTATGGAGATGGCGGGCAAACAGCGGGGCTGTGTGCGTTCCGGCAACCAGGTGGACTTCACCAAGTTCGGCACCATTCTCATCAATGAACTGCGTAGCGGCACCCTGGGGCGGATTACCCTGGAAACCCCGGAGATGAAAGAGCGCGAAGAGGCCGAGTTGGCGATTCTGCGCGAACGGGCGGAGGCGGAGAAGGAAGCCAAAGCCCAGGAGAAGGGCAAAAAGCGCAGTAAGCGCCGTCGTTAAATGAATGAGAAAGCCGGGCACAACGCCCGGCTTTTTTGTGTCCGTTGCCCGGCTCAGTAGAAGGGCAGGTGGCAGGTGGGCTCATCGTTTTTCTCCAGGTAATTCTGGTGGTACTCCTCGGCACGCCAGAAGGTGGTGGCCGGGGTGATCTCGGTAACGATGGTTTTGTCTTTCCAGTAGCCTTCCGCCTGCTGATGAGCCTTGGAGCGAAGCGCCGCCTCCTGCTGATCTTCATCGTGATAGAAGATCACCGAACGGTACTGGCTGCCAAAGTCCACCCCCTGCTGGTTTAAAGTGGTGGGGTTATGGTGTTGCCAGAAGAACGTCAGAATCTCATCAAAGCACACTTCATCGGCATCAAAGGCAATCTGCACCACTTCCGCATGGCCGGTGTGCCCCTGTTTCACCTCAGGGTAGGTCGGGTGCTCAAGGTGCCCACCCATATAGCCGCAGGCCACTGACTTTACCCCGGGGATTTGACGCAGGAAGTGCTCCACACCCCAGAAACATCCGGCGCCCAGGGTGGCAATCTGAACTCGACTCATGCAAGGCTCCTAAACCGTATCAGCAGTAGCGGCCACCGGCGCGCTCTGTGCCGACAAAATGGCCATTTGGATGGCTAAACGTCTAGGAGCCTAACTCAAGTTTACTCATTTGCCAAGCGTGGCGTTGCTCCTGTGCTGGTTTGGGGTAATCACCCTGTTACAATGGGCGCCACGATGAAATCTCCAAGGAGAGAGATGGTGTTACAACAACAAAGGGATCTGCTTGATCACACCCTGACCTACCCCCATAAACTCCCCGCCGAAGAGCGCTTCACCCTGGATAACGGTGTCCGGGTTCATCTGAGTGATGTTGGCGTGCTGACCCTGGAGCCATCAGAAGAGACCCGCCAGGACGTGGTGCTCTCTGCGGGCGTCCATGGCAACGAAACGGCACCGATAGAGATGCTGAATTCGCTGGTCAAGGAGCTGCTGAGCGGTCATCGCCCGCTGAAAAGCCGACTGCTGGTGCTGCTGGGCAACCCCGCCGCGATGGTGGCGGGCAAACGGGAACTGGAGGTCAATCTGAATCGATTGTTCAGTGGCGCCCACCGGCAGGGCAGCAGTGATGAACATCGTCGAGCGGCCCTGCTTGAGCAGCGGGTTCGCGGCTTTTTTGAAGCGGGAGGAGAGGGGCGAGCCCGTTTCCATTACGACCTCCACACCGCCATCCGTGATTCCCAGCGGGAAAAATTTGCCATCTACCCGTTCCGCCATGGCCGTCCCTGGCGCTGGCAGCAGATCGACTTTCTGGCCAGCGGTGGCGTCAACACCATTCTGCTGTCCCACAGCCCGACCACCACCTTCAGCTACTTCTCCTCCAATGAGTTTGGCGCGGACGCGTTTACCGTGGAACTGGGGAAGGTTCACCCCTTCGGTAAGAACGACCTTAGCCGACTGGAGGCACTGAAAGCTCAGTTGGGGCGCCTGCTGGCGGAGCAACCGCTGGCGCTGGAGCAGGTGAACCGTGACGAGGTTACGGTATTTGATGTGGCCCAGGTGATCGACAAGCACAGCGATAAATTTGCCTTCACGTTCGAGGACAATGCCGCCAACTTTACGCCATTTCCCCGTGGTCATCTGCTGGCAACGGACGGCGATAAGGCCCATCATGTCAAAGCGGAGCAGGAAGCGATTGTGTTTCCCAATGCCAAAGTGGCCAATGGTCAGCGCGCTTTGTTGACGGTGGTGCCTGTGGGGTCTGACCAGCCATTTGAGTGAGCCAATGTAAATTCCCTTGTACAGCCCAGTCGCTTAAGCGCTGGGTTTTACCCCACCGGGGAGGTTGTTAAGCAGTTTACGTAAAGGTAACGTGAGCTCGGCAAACTATAACGATAAGAAGTGCCTGGCCCACTGAAGGGTCGGGAACCAACAAGCAACCATTGGGACAGTAACGATGACGGACAGTTCGACCTTGGATGCGGTGAGCCATCAGGCCACCTTCACCGAGGGCCAGGCATTGGCCATTCCCACCCTCAAAATTCTCCAGGCTGACGGCACGCCCTACGACGATGCGGTCATGCCGATGATCGACAAGGCGTTGGCGCTGAAGATCTATGACACCTGCGCTTTTATCCGGGTGCTCGATGAGCGGATGCTGGCGGCGCAACGCCAGGGCCGCATCAGCTTCTATATGACCTGCATCGGGGAAGAGGCCGCAGTGACCGGCTCGGCGGCAGCGCTGGAAGGTCAGGACATGATCATGGCTCAGTACCGGGAACAGGCAGCACTGCGCTACCGCGGGTTCTCCACCGAGCAGTTTATGAACCAGATGTTCTCCAACGCCAAAGACCTGGGCAAAGGCCGCCAGATGCCGATCCACTACGGCAGCCAGGAACTCCACTACATGACCATCTCTTCGCCGCTGGGGACACAGATCCCTCAGGCGGCGGGATACGCCTATGGGCAGAAGTTGGCGGGCGAGCCCGCAGTCACCATCTGCTACTTTGGTGAAGGTGCTGCCTCGGAAGGGGACTTCCACGCTGGCCTCAATATGGCGGCAGTCCATCAGGCGCCGGTGATCTTCTTCTGCCGCAACAACGGCTACGCCATCTCCACCCCCTCCAATGAGCAGTTTGCCGGTGACGGCATTGCCCCGCGAGGTGTGGGCTATGGCATCAAAACCATCCGCGTCGACGGCAACGACATGCTGGCGGTACTGGCGGCAACCCAGCAGGCACGTGCCGTTGCGCTGTCGGAAAACTGCCCGGTGCTGATTGAGGCGATGACCTACCGTCTGGGCGCCCACTCCAGCTCCGACGACCCCACCGGTTACCGCTCCCGCGAAGAGGAAGCCAAGTGGCGCGAGCACGACCCGGTGCTGCGCTACAAGCTGTGGCTGATCAACAAGGGCTGGTGGAGCGAAGCGGAAGATGAAGCCCTCTATCAAACCTACCGGGAAGAGGTGCTGGCGGCGGTGAAAGTGGCAGAGAAGGTGCCGCCACCGGGGCTGGATACCCTGGTTTCCGACGTCTATGACAATGTCCCCCGACACCTGGCGGATCAACTCGACGCGGTGCGCGAGCAGATCAAGCTGTACCCCGAGCAGTACCCGGCGACCGCTGGCAAGGAGGCCTGAAGATGGCGCAAATGAATCTGTTGCAGGCGATCAACAACGCTCTGGATATCGCCATGGCCGCCGACGAGCGCGTGCTCTGCTTTGGTGAAGACGTTGGCCACTTTGGCGGGGTATTTCGCGCCACTGCCAAACTGCAGGACAAATACGGCAAGTCCCGCTGCTTTAACACGCCGCTGACGGAGCAGGGGATCATCGGCTTTGCCAACGGCCTGGCAGCCCAGGGCCATCGCCCGGTGGCGGAGATCCAGTTCGCTGACTACATCTTTCCCGCGTTCGACCAGATCGTGAACGAGTCCGCCAAGTTCCGCTATCGCAGCGGCAACGAGTTCAATGTTGGCGGATTGACCATCCGGACCCCCTACGGCGGTGGTATCGCCGGTGGTCATTACCACTCCCAGTCCCCGGAAGCCTATTTCACCCAGACGCCGGGTCTGAAAGTGGTGGTGCCCCGAAATCCTTATCAGGCCAAAGGTCTGCTGCTGGCGTCCATCCGTGATGACAACCCGGTGGTGTTCTTTGAGCCCAAGCGGATCTACCGGGCTTCCGTGGGTGAGGTGCCGGAGGAGGATTACCAGCTGCCACTGTCGGAAGCTGAGGTGGTGAAAGCGGGCACCGACATCACGCTTCTGGGCTGGGGTGCCCAGATGGAGCTGATTGAGAATGCCGCCAAACGCGCAGAAGCGATGGGGATCAGCTGTGAAATCATCGATCTTCGAACCCTGCTGCCCTGGGACGTGGACACGGTGGCGGCCTCCGTCGAGAAGACCGGTCGCCTGTTGATCTCTCACGAAGCCCCCCTGACCGGAGGGTTTGCCGGCGAGATCTCCGCCACGATTCAGGAGCGTTGCTTCCTCTATCTGGAGTCACCCATTGCCCGGGTCTGCGGCCTGGATACCCCTTATCCGCTGATGCTGGAGAAGGAGCACATGGCCAACGAGCACAAGATCTTCGAAGCCATCAAGGCCTCGGTGAATTTCTAAGGAGCGGACATGATCAAGGATTTTATCCTCCCGGACATCGGCGAAGGGGTTGTTGAATGTGAGCTGGTGGACTGGCTGGTCAGCGAGGGGGAGGTGATCAAAGAGGATCAGCCGGTGGCTGACGTGATGACCGACAAAGCGCTGGTTCAGATCCCCGCTCCCTATGACGGCGTAGTGACCAAGCTCTACTACCAGAAAGGGGAGATCGCCAAAGTGCATGAGCCCCTGTTCCAGGTTCAGTTGGACGGCGAGGAGAGTGAGCCGGTCAGCGCTGAGTCTGCACCCGCCGCCGAAGTCGCCGGGACCACCACCGAACTGCGCGACTTTATTTTGCCGGACATCGGCGAAGGCATCGTTGAGTGTGAAGTGGTGGATTGGCTGGTTGCCGAGGGCGACCCGGTGGAGGAGGATCAGCCCATCTGCGACGTGATGACCGACAAGGCGCTGGTGCAGATCCCTGCCAAAGAAGCGGGCATCATCAAAAAGCTCTATTACCGCAAAGGGCAGGTGGCCAAGGTGCATGAGCCCCTGTTTGCCCTTGAGGTGACGGTCACTGCCGACGAAGCCAGCGTGACAGCAGCCACCTCGGCTCAGAGCCAGGCTCCTGCGCCTGCGGCGCCCGCTACCCCTGCGGCACCGGTTCCAACCGGCAAAGCGCTGGCCAGTCCGGCGGTTCGCCGACTGGCTCGTGAGCATGATCTGGATCTGAGTCTGGTGCCCGGCAGCGGCAAGAGTGGACGCGTGCTGAAAGAGGATATCCAGGCCTACCTGGCGGGCGGTTCCGCCTCCGTTGAGGCCGCAAAATCCACTGCGGCTCCGGTGGCGCCGGCAGCAATTGCAGCGGTCATTCCGGCGAGCGCTGAGGACAGGGTAGAGCCCATCCGCGGCATCAAGGCGGCCATGGCCAGACAGATGATGGCGTCGGTGCAGAGCATTCCGCACTTTACCTACTGCGAAGAGCTGGATCTCACCGAGTTGGTGGCCCTGCGCGCCCGGATGAAGGAGCAGTACGCCAAAGAGGGGGTGAAGCTCACTCTGATGCCGTTCTTTATTAAGGCGCTCTCTCTGGCGATGCGGGAGTTCCCCGTACTCAACAGCCGCGTGAACGACGACTGCACTGAGCAAACCTTTGTGGCTGACCACAACATCGGTATGGCGGTGGACGGCAAGCTGGGCCTGATTGTGCCCAACGTCAAACAGGTACAGCACCGAAGCATTGTTGAGGTGGCGAACGAGGTGACCCGGTTGACCCAGGCCGCCCGTGATGGCCGGGTGGATCCTTCCGACATCAAGGGGGGCACCATCTCCATCTCCAACATCGGTGCGCTTGGCGGTACTGTCGCCACACCCATCATCAATAAGCCGGAAGTGGCCATTGTGGCACTGGGTAAGCTGCAGACTCTGCCGCGCTTCAATGAGCGCGGTGAGGTGGAGGCGCGGACCATCATGCAGGTGAGCTGGTCCGGTGATCACCGGGTGATTGATGGCGGCACCATCGCCCGGTTCTGCAACCAGTGGAAACAGTATCTGGAGCACCCGGAAAGCATGATGATGGCCATGAGCTAATCGGTAATCTCAGAACCAAGGGCCAGCGAAAGCTGGCCCTTTTCGTGTCTAAAGAGGAATTTACGCCACACTTTCACTTGAGCAAAACGTGAACAGCAGTTAGGTTGAATTTGATTCCTATTTTCAAGAGGGCACACCGATGGTGCTGATGATGTTGGCGACGGTACTGAATGTTCTGGGGCTGGTCATGGTGCTGGTTGAGCAGGGGGGCTACGGCATCTGGGTGCTGTTGGCAGGATTGACCCTGACTCTGGTCCCCTGGTTGCGTCAACTGACGGGATTGGGACGCGTCTCCCGAACTCAGCCCTGATACCGACCTGAATTAACTATACTTTCGTCACTGCAGGGAGGAGGGAGCGTGACGGTGAGAAGGATCGTTTGGGGGTGCATCGCGTTATTGTGCTGGTCGGTCATGGCCCAGGAAGTGGTGTCGACCTCTCCCCCGTTGCGTTGGTTAAATCCATCGCTGGCCTATCAACTCCCCCCCTATCAGCAACTGCTTATTGACCTGGGGTTGCTCTCTGATGGTCCCTACGACTCTCTCGCTGACCAGGACCAGGCGATAACGGATGCGACACTGGCCCTGCTCTCCCTAAGGCAAACCCTTCGGGGCAACTCGACAACCTCACCGCAAGCCCAGCTTGCCCGTGCTGAGCAGCAGGGGGAACTGGCTCAACTGATGACCCAATTGACGCCGGAGTATCGCAGCTTTGCCCGGCTGCGAACGGCGCTTGAGCGGGAGCGTCAATTGGCGGAGGTCCCGGTTCCGGATTTGACGCCTCTGGTGTCAATGGGATTGGGCCAAAGTCATCCCAACCTGGCGCAGTTGCGTCGCGCTCTGGCGATGAGGATGGGGGAGGCACTGCCGCCGGTGTTGCAGGACCGGCCAGTGTGGGATCCCCCTTTTACTGCACTGTTAAAAAGCTACCAGCACCACCACGGCCTGCAGTCCAGTGGCCGAATTGATGACGCCACACGCCGTCACCTGACCTCCTCGGGGGCGGACAGAATCGCCGCCATTCAGTTCTCCCTGCGGCAGTGGTATCAGCTCCCGGATCGGCTGGAGGGCTACACCATTCTGGTGAACATTCCCCGCTATGAGCTGCTGGTATTGAACGGGGAGTCGGTGGAGCTGGCACTGCCTGTGATTGTCGGTTCTCCCGCCAACCCGACCCCCAGAATGAACAGCCAGTTCCGCAGTATCACCCTCAATCCCAGCTGGACACCGCCCATGAGCATTGTGCGCGAAGAGCTGATCCCCGGTTATCTGCAGGACCCGGCAGCGCTCGAACGGCAGGGTTTTGAGTGGGTTGGAAAAGGGCAGACCAGCCTGCCCTGGGCGCAGGTCTCACCCGATAATGTCCAGCGGGTACTGGGTCAATATCAGCTGCGCCAGCGTCCGGGTCGGCAGAATCCACTTGGAAAAGTGCGTTTTAACCTGGCTCAAAGCCGCGCCATCTATCTGCATGACACCAACAATCCGGCGCTGTTTGGCCAATCCCGGCGGGCGCTCAGCCATGGCTGCGTGCGGGTGTCCAATTATCAGAAGGTGCTGGATTACCTGTTGGAGAACGAACCGGAAGGACGCCGTCGTCAGGTGGCAAGTGCGCTGAGCCAATTTGAGTCAGTTACCACATCAGTAGGTTCTCGGGTCGCGGTGTATCTGGTGTATATGCCCGCCTGGGTCGGGCCCGATGAGCGCCTTTCTCTGGTTGACGACGTCTACGGTTGGGTGGCGGGTTAGAGTTGCGACAAAATAGTGAGTGGAATGGGGTTCAGCAGTGACTCTCTCCATCTGCCCTGAAAAAGCCAGTTTATCGTCGGTGCCATCATCCGTTTAACCGCGCCTTGTGTGGCTTTTATATGCTTCGCACCGTGCAATTTCCCCAAAAACCCACTCAATCACTTGGTTTTTGTTGCCCCTCCTTCAAACCCTTGCTCTCTCTGTTTTCCAGCTTGTTGGGCTCCCATCAAATATCCGCAGTATTCCGTTTTTTCATTTTTCTGAAAATACCCCGTTCTTCATGAGTCGAACGATGTGGAGTCTGGTGGGGTAGTAGCAGAAAAGCAGGGGGGCATTAACTCATTTAATAACAAGGGTATACCAAAGTGTTCTATTCGGTTTTGGTGAAAAGTTCAGCACGGATCTATATAAATTCCTGCTCGCTCTGGCAGGGAAATCTGAGCCAACAGGTTTTCTTCGGGGCAACTTTTATAACTCTGGACTACGTTTAAGTGGAAGTGGGTCTGTGGCGCAGTCTTCCCACGTATCAACCGGATGTCCGGAAGGTTTTGTAACGAGATAGTCACCCTTGGAGGTTGAAGATGGTTAAGCAAGCATTGATCGATTTTTGGAACGATGAGTCCGGTCTGACTGCGGTGGAATACGCCATTGCCGGTGGGCTGGTGGTTGGCGGCATGGTTGTGGCCTTTATCGCATTGGGCGAAAGCGCAACGGCACAGATTGAGTGTCTGGATGACGCGGTAAACGGTGTGGACTGTGGTGCGCCGTAAACCCCATGTGGGGCTTGCCCACTGTTGTTGGCAAGCCCCATAGATGGATTTTGTTACTCCCGGTCCGTGCGTTACGGGAATAACAACCGATTCGAGAGCTTTTGACGTTGACGCACGGTGGCCTATGAGCAGTGTACCCCCCTCAGACAGCCTGCAAAGCGCTTTGATTCTGCTGGGCTTTGCCCTGGCATTGATCAGCGACTTGCGCACACAGCGGATCCCTAACGGTCTGGCGCTGCTGGCGTTGGCAACCGGTCTGATTTTTCACCTTTACGCTTCAGGACTGATGGGCATCGGCATCGCACTGGCCGGAGCGGCGGTAGCGCTGTTGATGGTTCCCCTCTATGCCAAAGGCTTTATTGGGGCGGGCGACGTCAAGCTGATGATGGGGATGGGTGCCCTGATGGGGCCGGTGCTGTCCCTTTGGGTGCTGGCTCTGGGCATTGTTTGTGGGGCTTTGATTGCGCCCCTGCTGGCGCTTAGCCAGGTGGGCTGGCAAGGGTTGGTAGCGACGGCAAAGCGTTACTACCAGTGTGTGCTGACCCGCAGTTACTTCCGTCCCGAACAGGGGGAAGCCGCGGCCACCCGGGTGCCTTATGCGCCCGCTTTGGCGATGGGGTGGGTACTGGCTCAGTGGCTTTCGTTACCAGGGCTTTAGGGGAGAAGAGGGATGCTGTTTAAATCGTCCAATGCCAAGTCTAAAGTCGAGGCGGATCTCGAACTCAGAACGCCTTCGCAGCATGTGGCCAATAACCCCACTGACCTGGATGAGACCGGGTTGGAGCCGGGGCTGCTGCTGAACCTGATGTTGAAACACCTTTATGACGGCGATGCCCTGACCCTGCTGCAGCTGAGTCAGCGACTGGCGCTGCGGGGCGGCATTGTTCAGAGCCTGCTGAGCGAAGCTAAAGAGACCGGGCTGGTGGAAAACCGTCAGATGAGCAGTGCCGGCCAGCAGCGCTTCAGCCTGAGCGGCGAGGGGCGCCGTCAGGCCCAGAACCTGTTTGCCACCAGTGGTTACCTGGGGCCTGCCCCTGTGCCCCTGGCCCAATACAACGAGGTGTGCCGACAACAATCCAGCCGCAATCGCCAGATCACCCGGGAAGCGTTTACCGAGGGGATGAAAGAGGTGGTGGTTCCTGCGGGGTTGCTGGATCAACTGGGCCCGGCCCTTAATTCCACCCGTCCTCTGCTGATTTATGGCTTGCCGGGCACCGGGAAATCCTTCCTGTGTCGACAGCTCAACCGTCTGTTTTGCGATGAGGTGCTGATCCCCCATGCGGTCGCCGTGGGCCATCACATTATCCAGGTTTACGACCCTCATTTTCATCACCGGGTGGTGGACGGCTCAGCTACGGAAGCGCTTGAGCTTGTGGCGGAGGCGGTTGATGGCCGTTGGCACCGTTGCCGTCGCCCGCTGCTGATGGTGGGAGGGGAACTCACCCTGTCGATGCTGGACGTCAGTTTTGACAGCAACAGCCGAACCTTCCGCGCCCCGATTGGGCTGACCGCCAACAACGGCATTCTGCTGATCGATGATCTGGGACGCCAGACCATCTCGCCCAAGGCGATCTTCAATCGCTGGATTCTGCCGCTGGAAGAGGGGCGGGACTTTCTCTCACTGCCCAGTGGCGAGCACTTTGAGGTGCCGTTTGAGCAACTGCTGCTCTTCTCCACCAACCTGGCACCGACCGAACTGGTGGATGAGGCCTTCCTGCGGCGACTGGGCTACAAGGTCCATTTCGGCCAGCTGGATAAACCGACCTATCTGAGGATCTGGCAGCAGAACTGCGACACCTTCGGGCTGGAATCGGCCCCGGGGCTGACCGACTGGATGCTGGACCGGCTTTATCCGGAAGCGCAGAAACCCCTGTTGCCCTGTCATCCGAGGGATCTGCTCTCCATTGTTTCCGACCAGGTGCAGTTCGGTGGTCTGTCACCGGTCATTACCCGCGAGTTGCTGCGGCACGCGTGGGATCTCTATTTCGTCAAAGGGTGACAGTTCACCCGGTTACTACACCAGATCGCCAGCGGTACCGGCTTTATGGGAGGAGTTGAGTTATGCGCTCATTGGTATTTGTCCTGATCTCCATCGCCTTCGGTATCGGAGCGGTGCTGCTGGCTCAAAACTGGCTGAAGCAGAGCCAGCCTGCGTCGCCGGAGGATAACCGCATTTCGGTCGTGACCATGGCGGTTAGCGTGCCCTCCGGCACCATCCTGCAGGAAAAACACCTGGTCCTGAAAACCCTGCCTCTGGAAGCGGTGCCTGACAGCACCCTGACAGACCTTGAACAAGTGGCGGGAATGGTGACCAAGTTTCCCCTGATTGAGGGGGATTTTGTCAGCCGCCAGAAGCTGGCGAAAAAGGGCGAGGGCAGCGTGCTGGCCAGCCTGATCGCCCCCAATATGCGGGCGGTCAGTATTCGGGTAAACGACGTGGTCGGGGTGGCCGGTTTCCTGCTGCCGGGCAACCGGGTGGATGTGCTGGTGACCCTCTCCGCGCGGAGCGGTTCCGGGCGCGATATGGCCTCAAGTACCGAAGTGATTCTCAGCAATCTCAAGGTGTTGGCGGTGGATCAGAAAGCCAACCAGGACAGCAACCAGCCGGTACTGGTCCGGGCGGTCACCCTGGAGGTGACGCTGGAGCAGGCGGAAGTCCTGATGAGTGCCCGCAGCCGCGGCAACATTCAGCTGGCGCTGCGTAATCCCAATGACAATGTCGAGGTCGAGGTGGCCAGTGCAGAACCGGAAACCGAAGCGGTTCCGGAGCCTGAGCCGGAGACCGCCGCTGCTCCGGTGGCGACGACACCCAAGCCCGCGCCGGTCAGTCAGCGCAAGCGGTTTGAGGTGATTAAGGGCACCCAACAGCAAACCATTACCGTGGGACGAGAGCGGTCCAACGTCCCAGCGTCCACCACCATGGCTCAAAAGGACGGATAACGATGAAAAATTGGCTATCACAACTTAGGGAAGGGGCGTGGTCAGTACCTCGTTACGGCCTGATGGGACTGCTGGTCCTTACGCTGATGAGTTTCCCGACCACATTGATGGCCGGTGGCAAGGCGGGCATGGTGCCCTACAGCTTCCCGGTACCCATCTACAAGTCCAAAACCATGTCACTGAATCACTCCGCTGCCAGGGTGTCGGTAGGTAACCCGGCGATCGCGGACATTCTGCTGATCAACCCCACTGAGCTGTACATTCTGGGGCGGCAGTTGGGCAGCACCAACATCATGGTGTGGAACGACAACGACCGTTTGGTGGACATCATCGACATTGAGATCACCCACGATCTCAACGGGTTGAAAGAGAAACTGCATCGCTTCCTGCCGGATGAGCCGATTGAGGTGCACAGCTCTCAGGGCCAGCTGGTGATCGGCGGCCAGGTCTCCAACCTGGAGCGGATGAACATGGCGCTGGACCTGGCCCAGGGCTATGCGGTGGCGGCCAACAACTCGGACAACACCAGTACGGTGCTGAATCTGATGTCCATCGGCGGTGGTCATCAGGTGATGCTGGAGGTCACGGTTACCGAAGTGCAGCGTGAACTGGCCCGCACTCTTGATTCCGACTTCGCCCTGGTGTTTGAAAGCTCCGACTTTATCGGTGGATTGCTGGGTGGCGATGGCCTGATCGGCAACAAGGGGATCTTCGGCAGTTACGTCAGTGGTGATGTGCTGTTCGATTTCGCCATGGACATTGCCAAGCAGCAGCAACTGGCCCGGGTACTGGCGGAACCTAACCTGACCACCATGAGTGGGCAGATGGCCGAGTTCCTCTCCGGTGGCGAATTCCCCATTCCGGTGCCGGATCGGGATGGCACCACCATTGAGTACAAAGAGTTTGGTGTCGGGGTGAAATTTGTCCCCACAGTGCTGGATTCCGGACGGATCAACCTGAACCTGAATGTGCTGGTGAGTGAGCTCAGCAACGCCAACTCGGTGGGAGTGATCCCCGATGGCTCCACCACCGCACTGGTGACCCCCTCCATTACCAAGCGCAGCGCCAACTCCACCATCGAGCTGGGTGATGGCCAGACCATCGCCATTGCCGGGCTGCTGAGCAATACCGTGCGGGAGAGCATGGATGAGCTGCCGGGTCTGGGTGAGATCCCGGTTCTGGGGCAACTGTTCTCCAGCCAGGAGTATCGCAACGGCGAAACCGAGCTGGTGATCCTGGTGACTCCGCGCCTGGTTCGTCCCATTGACCGTCAGAAGCTGGTTCTGCCTACCGATGGTTTTGTGGATCCCACCGATCTGGGCTTCTACCTGATGGGGCGCTTCTCCAAGCGGGATGAGAATGTGCAGCCAACGACCAATCCCAACAGCCCCTCGGCGGCGCAACCGACCCCTGAGCCGGCAACGGATGGTGGCGGCACCCAGAACAAGTACGGCCACACCCTGTAGAGGACGAGTTTATGAAAACGCGATTGGCGATCGGTTTAGCCGTGATGCTGCTGGCAGGGTGCCAGAGCAACAACGTAATGGAGCAGTTTGCCCTGGGGCAGACCACTGCGGGTTACAAGCAGATGGAGATCCTGGATCCGGATGCGTCCCGTCGTGACGAGGGGCGGATCAACGACCTGGATGGCCAGTACGGCTCCAAGGTGATGGAAAACTATCGTAACTCCACCTACGAGCCGAAGTCGGCCCGGGGCAATCTCAGCCGGTTCTCGGTGGGACGCGGCGGCGGTAACTAGGCAGAGTGAGAGGTAACGTCATGAGCACACGCTATCGGATTGGAAAGGGCCATCGCAGGCAGCGGGGCGCGATCATCATCATGATCACCGTGGCCATGTTTGCCATTCTGGCCATGGCGGCTCTGGCGTTGGATGGTGGCCATCAACTGCTGAACAAAGCCCGTTTGCAGAATGCCGTTGATGCCGCCGCCCTGTCGGGGGCAGTCACCCTTAAAGAAGACTATGGCCAGCTGCGGGCGCGGGAAGAGGGGCTGGCCACCTTTATCAGTGCCCTGGGGGCTCAGGACTATAACGAGCTCAATGCGGGCGTTTCCCTCGGTGTGCTCAACTATGCCGCAGACCAGGTGTCGGCCCAGATCACCATGGAGTTTTCCCATCGCCCTGATCCCTTTATTCCGGTCTCAGATGAGGATGCGGACTACGTTCGGGTGACGGTGACCGATGTGCAGCTCAACAACTTCTTTGCCCAGATTCTGGGGTTTGATAAGCGGATCAGTGCTTCCGCTGTCGCGGGCCCAAGTACCTCTACGCCACAGTGCAGCACTGACCTGTTGCCGATGATGGTGTGCGCGGATGATTTGAATGAGGAGAACTTTGGTTATCCGCTGAACAAAATGATGGCGATGAAGATCTCCAGTGACCAGAACTCCCCCATCGGGCCGGGCAACTTCCAGCTGATCCGCCTGGGCGACAACACGGGGGCGGCGGACATTCGCAGAGCAATGGCAGGGGAGTCCGACAGTGACGAGTACTGTTTTGGCTACAACGGTCCCAATGCCACGGAACAGGTGGAAACGGAGCCGGGCAACACCGTAGGACCGGTGGCGCAGGGGCTCAATACCCGTATGGGGCGCTGGCAAGGGCCGGTGAACTCCACCGATCATCCCCAGGACCACGATACCTGTGTGGGCGCGCCGCTGGATGTGGATGAGAACAGCAATATCCTCGCCGAGGATGGCACCCCCATCACCATCCCGGATGGGACGGCGGATTATCACGCCTATATGGACACCCACTATCCCCAGTACTACCACAACGGGCTCTACAACAGCATCGAGGGGCACAGTTGTCCCGCTTACGCCGATGGCAGCGATGTGTTTGAGCCCAACTCTCAGGCCAGTTCACCGGGGATGGAGAAGCGGCGGGAGTTTTCCATTGTGGTGGCGGACTGCGGTACCGGCGCCAACAACGGTCAGAACAGCATGCCGTTTGTGGGTTTTGCCTGCTTCTACCTGATGCAGGAAGTCGTGCAGAAGGGCAATGACGCCTTTGTGATTGGCGAGTTTCTTGGCGACTGCACCAACGATGCCGGCGGGGTATCCGAAACCCCGAATTCGGGCGCTGGCCCCTATCGCATCGTCCTTTATCACGACCCGGTCAGTGAGGATTCGTAGCGATGAGAAATCACCCGATGCAACGGCCGCGCCGCGCCCGACAGAGGGGCGTTGCGGCGATCGAGGCCACCATTGCGCTGCCGATTCTGTTCCTGATGTTTTACGCCGTCGGGGAGTTTGGTCGGCTGCTTTATCAGTACAACCAGTTGAACAGTCTGGCCCGCAATGCGAGTCGCCACCTGATGAGTTACACCTCCACCAACTCCACCGGCATCAAGAGTGTCTCGGACCTGGTGGTCAGCCAGGTTCGCAATATGGCGGTGACGGGCCAGCTTGATGGTGGGACACCCCTGCTAAGAGGACTCACTACAGACAATGTGACCGTGAGCGTGAACCAGACATTGGCCACCGTCACCGTTACCTATGACTGGACCCCCATTTTTGGTGAGAGCATTCCCGGTTTCTTTGGCGATGCCGTGGACCTGAGCTGGGACATCTCCGCTACGTCGACCATGAGGCCACTATGAAACGACATCAGCAAGGGGTGTATGTGGTGGAGTTTGCCATCGTGGCCACGGTGGTGTTCGTGATCCTGTTCGCTTGCCTGGAAGTGGCTCGTCTGATGTACAGCTATAACGCCCTGACCGAGGCATCCCGGCGGGCGGCGCGACTGGCGGCTGTGTGCGCGCCGGTCTCCGGAGGTGCGCCCGAGGCCACCAATGAGATGAAAGCGCTGGCGCTGTTTAACGGGCGCCAACTGGTTGCGGGGTTGAGTGCCGACAACCTCACCATCGACTACCTCACCGAAACCGGTTCGATCGCTGCGACGGTACCGGACATCCGACAGGTTCGCGCCACCATTTCAAACTATCAGCACGAGTTGATCATTCCGGGTCTGTTTATCCAGCTGAACTCGCCAGCGTTCCGGACATTGATGCCATCCGAAAGCATGGGACAGACAAGATACCCCGACGCCAACACGGCTCAGACCATTAACGGCGTGACCTATTGCAGTTAGCAGTGGAGGCGATTCATGAACGCACCAAATACATCTTACAAAACGAGCGGTGGTGAACTTCAGGACATGGATAACGTGGAACGCCTGGAACGATTGAGCCGAAGAAAAAGCCTGCCGGTGTTGTTGCCGACGCTGCTGATCACGGCGGTGCAGGAGGAGGGGGGCACACTGGCAGAGATGCTGGTATCGGTGCCCAATGTGAAGTTGACCCACGTCAGCGCCAACCAGGTGGACGCCAGTTACTTCGAGGCAGCTCGCCTGCTGGTGCTGCAATTGCCATCGGAGCATGACCTGGCCCTGCAGATGCTGGATAGCTTTGCCGGGAAATGCGAATACATGCTGGTGGTCGCGGAGCGCTTCACTCCTGAGTTGATGCGAGAGGCGATGAAGGCGGGCGCCCGGGACTATCTGCCGCTGCATGGGGCCAAAGAGGAGCTCTACCAGACCCTGTTTGATATTGCCCAGTCTGTGGCTGACGCAACCACCCTGGCACCCACCTTTGTGGTGCTTAACAGCAAGGGGGGCTGTGGCGCCAGCTTCCTCAGTGCCGCCATTGCGGACCAGTTTGCCTGCCGGGACAGCGGGTTCAATGTAGCGCTGCTCGATGGCGATCATGTCCAGGCGGGGCAGTCTCACCTGCTTAACCTTGAACCGGAGTACTTTTTTCATCACGCCCTGGCCCAGGCTGAGGAGCTGGATGACAACGCCCTGGGGGGCATGATGAGCCAGATGGATAATCTCCACCTGCTGCCTGCCGCCCCCTTCAGTCAGCAGGACAGAACCGCGGTGAGCTATCTGCAACTGCCGCAGTTGATGTTCAAACTGCGCAGTCGATACAGAGCGGTGGTGGTGGACCTGTCCCGGGGCCCGGAAACCTGGGCCAACCCCATTCTGATGGAGGCCAGCGCCATTTTGCTGGTGATTCAGGACAGCCTGGCGTCGTTGCGCAGTGCCACCGCCACGGTGAACCACCTGATCAATGAGCTTGGGGTCAGCAAAAGCCGCATCCACCTGATCTACAACCGTTACACCCCCAACAAGGGCGTGGTCTCGCTGACCGATGCGAAAACCACGTCGGGATTGGGCTCAGTCTTTACCGTCCGCAACGATTTTCAACGGGTCAACGCCTGCCTGGATGAGGGCAAGCGTTTGTCTCGCTTTGCCGCCAAGGAGCCGGTGACTCAGGACGTTATCCATATCTGTCAGCAACTCATTCCCGAGGCCAAGGAAGGCAAGCAATCGGGGTTTTGGGCCAAACTCTGGCGTTAATAAAACGGGGGCATCTTTATGGGACACTCATCGCAACCGGAACTCTCGCTGCATCAACAACTGCTGTCGCCACAGGAAGCGGAAGTAAAACAGGACCTGTATGAGCGACTGCTCAAGATGCTGGACGTTTCCAAGCTGGAAGTGATTCCTGAGCCGGAAGCGCGTCAGCAGATTGCCCGACTCTGTAACCAGATCCTCAGTGAAAACCCACGCCCCATCAGCCTGGTGTCCCGAGACAAGATCATTAAGCAAATTAATGACGAAGTGCTGGGGTTGGGGCCGCTGGAACCCTTACTGGCGGACAGCACCATCTCGGACATTCTGATCAACAGCGCCACCAGCATCTTTGTGGAGCGCTTCGGTAAGCTCGAATCGGTGCCGATGCGCTTTCACGATGACCGTCATCTGATGAACATCATCGACCGCATCGTCTCCAGCGTCGGTCGCCGGGTGGACGAATCCAGCCCCATGGTGGATGCCCGTCTGCAGGATGGCAGCCGGGTCAATGCCATTATCCCGCCACTGGCGCTGGATGGCCCAAGCATGTCGATTCGCCGTTTTACCGTGGACAAGCTGACGGCGGAACAGCTGATCGACTACAAGGCGATGACCCGGGAGATGTACGACGTGCTCAAAGCGATCGTACAGGGCAAGCTGAACGTGCTGATCTCCGGAGGAACCGGCAGCGGGAAAACCACCATGCTCAATGTTCTGTCCGGCTACATTCCACAGGATGAGCGGATCATCACCATTGAGGATTCGGCGGAACTGCAACTGCAGCAGCCCCATGTGGTGCGGCTGGAGTCCCGCCCCGCCAACCTGGAGGGGCGTGGCGAGGTGAACCAGCGGGAGCTGGTGAAGAACAGCCTGCGGATGCGTCCGGACCGCATTGTGATCGGTGAGGTGCGGGGCGGTGAAGCGCTGGACATGCTGACAGCAATGAACACCGGCCACGAGGGCTCCCTGACCACGCTGCACGCCAACTCCAGCCGGGATGCGCTTAGCCGTCTTGAGAACATGGTGTGTATGGCCGGGTTTGATATGCCGGTGAAAAACATCCGCACCCAGATTGCCTCGGCCATCAATGTGGTGGTGCAACTGGAGCGTCAGGAGGACGGCAAACGGCGGGTGGTCAGCATCTCTGAGATTACCGGTATGGAAGGGGAGGTGATCACCCTCTCTGACCTGTTTGTGTTCCGCCGTCGGGGCCGGGACAAAGAGGGCAATATCCTCGGCGAGTTCCAGGCGACGGGTGTGATTCCCCGCTTCTACGATGAGCTGGTCAGCAAAGGGATCAACCTTTCCCATGGCCTGTTTGGCTCAGGACAGAGCTTCGAGATCATCTGACGGAGGACGCCATGAGCATTGAATTGACCTTTCTCGCCTGTGTGTTTCTTGCGGTGATCCTGCTGTCTCAGGCCCTGTTCATTCCGGTATACCGTCCAAAGCGGGGCGATACCCGGGTCGTCAAGGAGCGCCTCAATCGTCTTGCTCAGGAGCGGGGCGAAGAGGGGGCCGCGGTGTCCATTGCGATGGAGAACCGCCTGAAAAAAGCGTCGGTGCTGGGGCGAGTCCTGGAATCCAATCGCTTTGTCAGCGATCTCTCCTTCAAATTGCAGCAATCCGGCTCGAAGATGCTCGGTTATCAGTTCCTGTTGCTGGCATTGATTACCTCGTTGGCAACGGGTTTGGCGGTCTGGATCTGGCGCAATGAGTGGTTCCTGGCGCTGTTGAGCGGTGTGATTGTTCTGGTGCTGTTCAATGTGAAGCTGAACCGGGATTTCAACAGCCGGATGGAGAAGATCGAGGAGCAGTTTCCTGAAGCGCTGGACATTCTGCGCCGGGGGATCCAAGCCGGTTACGCCTTTCCTGATGCGGTGAAGCTGACCTATGAGGAGATGGATGGCCCCATCGCTTACGAATTCAAGCTGCTGTTTGCGGACATTAACTACGGCAAGGACACCCGTCGGGCATTGCTGCACTTTATTGAGCGGGTGCCTTCGGTGTCCGCCATGGCGTTCTCCACCGCAGTGCAGGTGCAGAAAGAGACCGGCGGCAACCTGGCGGAGAACATTCAAAACCTCTCCCGAATTATCCGACAGCGGTTCCGTTTCCAACGCCAGGTCAAAACCTACTCCGCGCAGGGGCGGATGTCCGCCTGGGTGCTGGTGAGTGTGCCTCTGGCACTGTTTGGCTATCTCTATCTGTCCAGCCCAACCTACGCCAGAGAACTGACCGATACGGAAGTGGGCAACACGCTGCTGATTATCGCGGGGATCGGGATGCTGATTGGCATCGTCTGGATCTCCCGCCTGATCAAAATTGAGGTGTGACCATGGATTATATTATTGGGGTCATCAACGAGGTGCTGAACGATCGACAGCACTCCACCTACCTGTTCTATGCCATTGCCGCCGCGGCAGGCGTGATGCTGGCAGTGGCTTTGAGCCTGCTGTTTTCCGGGCTTTACTCACCGGCCAAGATGCGACTGAAAGAGCTGAAGGCGGGCGCCGCCGTGGCCGCAGGCAACCCGAACTTCGATGATGCACTCGAACATGAGCCCCAGGCTCATGACGGGCTGCTAAAGCATCTTAGCTTCGACAGTTCCGGCAGCCGTAAACGCCTGATTCACGCTGGTTTCCACTCCAACAATGCCCTGGCAGTCTATAACGGGCTGCGCCTACTGTTCTTGCTGGTGATGGGAATGGTCACCATCATTGCGATGCAGTGGATGGTGGATCTCTCTACCGGTTTGCAGATCTATCTGGTTGTGATGTTATTGGGCTTCGCGCTGCTGATCCCCAGCTTCATTCTGGATCGTTTCGCCGCACGTCGGATGAGAAAGATCCGGAACGGTTTCCCCGATGCACTGGATCTGCTGGTGGTGTGCTGCGAGTCCGGCCAGGGACTGCTGGGCGCATTGCAGAGGGTCAGCGTCGAGCTCCGTGTGAGCCACAAAGAGTTGGCGGAAGAGTTGCTGCTGGTTTGTCAGAAAAGCCGGGCAGGGATTGAGCTGTCGACGGCACTCAATGAATTCTCCGAGCGTACCGGGCTGGAGGACATTCGCGGGCTGAACGGCGCCATCACCCAGAGCATTCGCCTGGGGACCGGCATTGCGGAGACCCTCCGGGTTTACGCAGAGGAGTATCGGGATAAGCGCCTGCAGGCGGCGGAGGAGCTGGCGGCCAAGCTGGGGGTGAAGATCATCTTCCCGATGCTGACCTGCATCTGGCCCGCGTTCTTTATCGTTGCGGTTGGGCCTGCCGTTATCAAAATTATGGAAGTTTGGGACAAAATCTGAACAGGGACGCGCTATGGTCACACTCCAGGTAACACCACACACAAGTCGGTACCTGATCGGTGCCTTGATGCTACTGGTGCTGAGCGGGTGTCAATCGGCACCACCGCCCCCTCCCGGCCCCAATCTGGCCCAGCTTGAGCAGCAGGCGATCAGCGCGCAGCGTATGGGACAGCACCGCGCTGCGCTGCGTCACTATCTTGAGCTGCTGGAGGCGGACCCCGGAAACGTCCGTTACCTCTACCAGATTGGGCAGATCCAGGCTCAAAACGGCGAGCATGAGCACGCCATCAGAGCCTTTCATGATGTGCTTAAGGCGCAGCCCGACCATATCGATGCAATGACCGCTCTGGCATTGGTGCATCTGGCAATGGGTGACAACATTCAGGCTCGCACCTATCTGGATAAGGCGATTCGGCTCGACCAGAAACGGCTCTATGCGGAAGACCCCGCCATTCAGGTTCAGATCGGCGAAGAGGGCACACAACCCTGGCACGCCCTGGATGATAACTCGCCGCTACGGGCTTACCAGGCGCTTGGCATTCTGCGGGATCTGGACAGCGACTTTGACGGGGCGCAGGCGCTTTACCGTTTGGTGCTGACTCAGGCCCCGGTTAATGCCAAAGCGCTCAATAACCTGGGTTACTCCTACTACCTGGCGGGCGACCTGATCCGGGCAGAGATGTACCTGAGGCAGGCCACCCAGCGTCAACCCGATTTCCAGAGAGCCTGGACCAACCTGGGGCTGGTGTATGTCCGAAATGGCCAGAGTGAACGCGCTTTCCAGGCATTTCGGCGGGTCATGTCGGAGGCAGACGCCTACAACGACATCGGTTACTTTGCGATGTTGGAAGGTAAGCTGGATGATGCTGAGCACCTGTTTATGAAAGCGATTGACGCTTCTCCCATCTATTTCGCCAAAGCCCAGGACAACTTACGCAGCGTTCAGCAATTGAAGCTGAGCAGCAATCTGGCGGACAGTCGTGAGGTGCAGGAAGCGATCTACAAAGCCCGAATGCAGTCGGGTGGGTTCGCACAGCCTCACTCTCTGTCGGGGCATTGATCTCAATCCGGACGGCGCCTTTGAGCGCCGTCACTCTCTGGTTAACCTCGGGGGCCGGTTCTCGTATAATGGCTGGACGAACGTAGTTAAAGCCTCGAAACCGAACTGATGATTGAAGCCCCTGTTGTTGATGATCTGCACTATCCCTTCCCGCCGAAACCGACGCCGCTGAGCGAAGAGGCCAAGCAGGCGTATCGCGAGCGTATCAAGCGCCTGTTGAAGGAGAAGGACGCGGTGCTGGTAGCGCACTACTACACCGACCCGGAGATCCAGGCGCTGGCCGAGGAAACCGGTGGCTGTGTGGCCGACTCTCTGGAGATGGCCCGGTTCGGGGCTGAGCATCCCGCATCCACTCTGGTGGTGGCGGGTGTCCGCTTTATGGGGGAAACGGCAAAAACCCTGACTCCGGATAAGCGCGTGCTGATGCCCACTCTGGCGGCGACCTGCTCTCTGGACCTGGGTTGCCCCGCCGATGAGTTTACCGCCTTCTGTGACGCCCACCCGGACCACACCGTGGTGGTCTACGCCAATACGTCCGCCGCGGTTAAAGCCCGCGCTGATTGGGTGGTCACCTCCAGCATTGCCCTGGAGATTGTCGAGCATCTGGACAGCGAAGGGCACAAGATCCTGTGGGCACCGGATCGTCACCTGGGCAGCTACATCGCGAAGCAGACCGGCGCCGAGATGCTGATGTGGCAGGGCGCTTGTGTGGTGCACGACGAGTTCAAAGCCAAGGCCCTGCTTGACCTGAAAGCGCAGAACCCTGACGCCGCTGTTCTGGTACACCCCGAGTCGCCTCAGGCGGTGGTTGATGTCGCCGATGCCGTGGGTTCCACCTCGCAGCTGATTAAAGCGAGCCAGGAACTGCCCAACCAGACCTTTATCGTGGCCACTGATAAAGGGATCTTCTACAAGATGCAGCAGCTCTCTCCCGAGAAGAACTTTATTGAAGCACCTACTGGCGGTAACGGTGCCACCTGCCGCAGCTGCGCTCACTGCCCCTGGATGGCGATGAACGGTCTTGAGGCGATTGAGAAAGCCCTGACGGCGGATGATAAAACCGAACACGAAGTGTTTGTGGATCCGGACCTGGGCGAGAAAGCGATGATTCCGCTGAATCGGATGCTCGACTTTGCCGCAGAACTGCGGCTTAAGGTGAAGGGCAACGCCTGACCCAACGCTATACTGAAAAACGCCGAAAAGTTCGGCGTTTTTTTATGAGGTTAAGATGGAGGCATTGAGTGCGGGCATTCAGGCGAGGGTGGCGGAACAGTATGTTCGCGCACAGCGGATGCTGGCTGAGGTCGACGTTGACGCAAGCCCGGAAGCGCTGCACCAATACCGCGTCAGCCTGCGTAAAGCCCGAAGCCTTCTGACCCTGTATCGAACCTCCCTGGAACACACGCCCGCTTCTCTGGTGGCGGAGATGCTGGCGGAGCAGGCCACCATCGCCAACCGTGCCAGAGATCTGGATGTATTTCTGACCACGCTGCCGGAGGGAAAACTCAGGGACAGGGTTGGTGAAATGCGCAGGGAGGCCTATGACAACTTTGCCAATGAGGCAAAGCAACAGGCGCGGGACCGGGCGGTTGTGCAGTGGCTGCTGTCGTTGAACTGGGCTGAAGCGGAAAACCGCTGCGGACTCGATGAAGAGACCGACAAAGTGCGCGCCTGCCTGCTGGCCAGAATCGATCGTCAGTGTTTGCGCCTTCAATCGCGCCCTTCCAGCCGACAATGGCATCGTTTACGTATCCTGGTTAAGCGCTGGCGTTATCTGGAAAGCCTTTGCGGCGGTAACGGAGAGATAAACCACCTGAAAACCGGGCAGACCCTTCTCGGGGACTTCAATGACCTGTGCTGTCAGATAACTCTGCTTAAGGGGTTAGAGCAGGGGAATGACGCCTGCCGCAAAGAAGCAAAGCGGACCCGAAAAGCACTGAAGTTGGCGAAATCTCAGAAAAAAGGGGAGCTGGATCACTGGATCGGCACACTGCTGGTGAAAAAAGGGGCAGACGATCCGCTTGATGAAAAAAGCCGTTGACGTACCCCGCTGCCTCCCCTAATATGCGCAACCCGTAGCGGGGCACAGCGCAAGGCGCTTCCCGAGACGAAAATCAAAATGGTCAGGTGTCCGAGTGGCTGAAGGAGCACGCCTGGAAAGTGTGTATACGGCAACGTATCGAGAGTTCGAATCTCTCCCTGACCGCCATATCTGAAGAGCCCGCACAATGTGCGGGTTTTTTCGTATCTGGAGTATGGCTCCGGGACAGGGGGAGTGAGAACTCTCGCCAGAGTTCGCAACGTAGGCGCGCAGCGCCGGAGTGACGCCGCTTGCGGCGGCCCCGAAGGGGTGAAACCATCTCTCCCTGACCGCCATATTAGAAGAACCCGCACAATGTGCGGGTTTTTTCGTATCTGGAGCGATGCAACGAGCCGTAGCGTGGGCTTATAGCCCACGAAGCGCAGCCGACCCAACCCGGTGATGCCGTGGGTTGAAAACCCACGCTACGATGGCCCCGAAGGGGTGAAACCATCTCTCCCTGACCGCCATCTTCAACAAAACTCGCACAGTGTTGCGGGTTTTGTCGTATCTGGAGCCATGCAACGAGCCGTAGCGTGGGCTTATAGCCCACGAAGCGCAGCCGACCCAATCCGGTGATGCCGTGGGTTGAAAACCCACGCTACGAAACCCGACCCTGCCAGATGCCTTCACCGCTATCCTGATAGTAAGGAGAGCGAAGCATGACCATTACCCTGCACCTTGGCGATATCACCACACTGTCGGTGGATGCCATTGTGAATGCCGCCAATCCCAGCCTGTTGGGGGGCGGCGGTGTTGATGGCGCCATTCACCGGGCTGCTGGCCCGGAACTCAAAGCGTTCTGTCGAACTTTAGGTGGATGCGAAACGGGGCAAGCCAAGCATTCACCAGGCTTCGCCTTGACGGCACACTGGGTCATCCACACGGTTGGCCCCATCTGGCAGGGTGGAGACAGTGACGAAGCACGGCTTCTGGCTCAGTGCTACCAGAACTGCCTAATGCTGGCTGAGGAGATTGGCGCTGACAGCATCGCGTTTCCCTGCATCTCGACCGGCGTCTACGGCTATCCGGCAGACCGGGCGGCGCGTATTGCCCTGGATGTGATGCAACCCTGGGCGCATCGCCTTGCCCTGCATGTGTGCTGCTTTAAAGAGTCTGATCTTTCCCATTACCAGGCGCGATTGGCCGATGGCTGATGGCTCGGTGCATCTATGAGCGCAAACCGTTGTTTAACTGGTCATTGTGGCGGAGAACTGCGCAAACGATCCGTTTCGGGAAATTCTTGCCTTGACGGTTTGGTGGGGGTTCCGTAAAGTACGCGTCGTCGAGAGGGGGAGCCCCCCAAGACAACAAAAAGGTCAGGTGTCCGAGTGGCTGCTCGGAGGCGGGGCCGACAAAATCGCCACGCTCAGGCGTGCGATTCAGCCACCACTCATAACGAGTTAGTGGCCGTGAGGAAAACACGCCAAAGCAAACAATTTAATGGTCAGGTGTCCGAGTGGCTGAAGGAGCACGCCTGGAAAGTGTGTATACGGCAACGTATCGAGAGTTCGAATCTCTCCCTGACCGCCATATTCAACAAAACCCGCACAGTGTTGCGGGTTTTGTCGTTTATAGAGCTAATGCTCGTAGTCAGGGAGAATGAGAACTCTCGCCAGAGTTCGCAACGTAGGCGCACAGCGCCGGAGTGACGCCGCTTGCGGCGGCCCCGAAGGGGTGAAACCATCTCTCCCTGACCGCCATATCTGAAGAGCCCGCACAATGTGCGGGTTTTTTCGTATCTGGAGCGATGCAACGAGCCGTAGCGTGGGCTTATAGCCCACGAAGCGCAGCCGACCCAATCCGGTGGTGCCGTGGGTTAGAAACCCACGCTACGATGGCCCCGAAGGGGTGAAGCCATCTCTCCCTGACCGCCATATTAGAAGAACCCGCACAATGTGCGGGTTTTTTCGTATCTGGAGCGATGCTCCTGGCCGTAGCGTGGGCTTATAGCCCACGAAGCGCAGCCAACCCAATCTGGTGGTGCCGTGGGTTAGAAACCCACGCTACGATGGCCCCGAAGGGGTGAAGCCATCTCTCCTTGACCGCCATATTAGAAGAACCCGCACAATGTGCGGGTTTTTTCGTATCTGGAGCGATGCAACGAGCCGTAGCGTGGGCTTTTAGCCCACGAAGCGCAGTCGACCCAATCCGATGATGCCGTGGGTTCAAAGCCCACGCTACGAAAAACAAAAAAAAGCCCCGCAGTGCGGGGCTTTCTGACAAGGTGTTGCCGATCAGCTCAACTGAGCGATGGAGGGCTTCAGCATGATCTCAGGGTCGAGCAGACGGTCCAATTGCTCCTGGGTCAACAGTCCCTCTTCAAGCACCAGCTCAACGATGCCCTGACCGGTCTGCAGAGCGGTTTTCGCCAGACGAGTGGTGTTCTCGTAACCGATGTAGGGGTTGAGCAGGGTGGCCAGTGCCAGACTGTTGTTCACCAACTGTTGGCAGTGGTCCTTGTTGGCGGTGATGCCCACAACACAGCGAGTGGTCAGCATGGCCATGGCATCGCTGAGCATCTTCGTGGAGTTCAGCAGGTTGTAGGTGATCAGGGGCTCCATGGCATTGAGCTGCAACTGGCCAGCTTCTGCCGCCATGGTGACCGCCAGGTCATTGCCGATCACCTGGAATGCGGTCTGGTTTACCGCTTCCGGAATCACCGGGTTGACCTTGCCAGGCATGATTGAGGAGCCAGGCTGCATCGGCGGCAGGTTGATCTCGTTAAAGCCGCAACGGGGGCCGCTGGAGAGCAGGCGCAGGTCGTTGCAGATCTTGGAGAGCTTCACCGCGATGCGGCGCAGAATGCCGGAGTAAAGCACAAAAGCCCCCATATCGACGGTGGCTTCCACTTTGTCGCTGGCGCCCTTCATCTCCACTTTGGCGATGTCGGAGAGGTGCTGAATGGCCGCTTCCGCGTAATCCGGGTGAGCATTGATGCCGGTGCCGATGGCGGTGCCGCCGAGGTTCACTTCGGCCAGCAGTTTGGCGGCCTCTCTAAGGCGGTCGATGTCCTCTGCCAGAGTGTGTGCAAAGGCGCGGAACTCCTGACCCAGAGTCATGGGCACCGCGTCCTGCATCTGGGTGCGACCCATCTTCAGTACGTCATCAAACTCGTCGCCTTTGCGCTGCAGCGCTTCTACCAGGTCGGTAATGGCATCGATCAGCGGGTGGCTGGCGAAGATCACCGCCAGACGCACTGCCGTCGGGTAGGCGTCGTTGGTGGACTGGGCGAGGTTAACGTGGTTGTTGGGGTGCAACTGGGCGTAGTTGCCCTTGGCATAGCCGAGGATCTCCAGACCGCGGTTGGCGATCACCTCGTTGGCATTCATGTTGGTGGAGGTGCCTGCGCCGCCCTGGATCAGATCAACAATAAACTGATCGTGCCACTGACCATCGATGATCTCCTCACAAGCGGAGACAATGGCATCGTGGTGATGCTGGGCCAACACGCCCACATCAAGGTTGGCTTTGGCTGCCGCCATTTTTACCATGGCCAGCGCATTAACCAACTGAGGGAAATGGCTGATCGGCACGCCCGTGATATTGAAGTTTTCCTTCGCACGTTGGGTTTGGATGCCGTAATACGCAGTGTGGGGTACCTGGGCGTCGCCCAGCAGATCGTGCTCGATCCGAAAAGCAGAGTTGTGGTTCATGGACAGAAATAACCGTTCAGGATTGGCAGTTGCCCGACAATAGAAAAGACAATGCGCCCCCAATATTTGGAGCGCAGCGTTAAATTCAGCGGCGTTTGTCGAGATCGACCATGGTTACCAGTAACTCCTGATAACTCATGTCGAGATCTTTGGCCAAATTAATTAATTTGGCCTTATAAGTTTGTACCTGCTCTTTTTTCTTGGCGGCTTCCCGACGCTGTGTCAGAAGTTCATCAACGGCTTCCCGAAACGTCTCAAGCTGCTTATCAGACCATTCCAGCTTGTTCAAAAAAGCCATCATTTGAGATTTGGAGCGGGTGGAAGCATTGAGATCGCCAGATTTGCTCTGCTTTTCCTGGTCCATTTCGACCAAGGCCGAGCGAAAGGCGGCTTCCAGTTGGGCATTGCTCATAGAGTCAGGGTTCTCTTTTATAAGAATAAGGGTACGAATCTTCCGTGACTCAACCGGTAATCGGCATCCTGCCTGAACATAGGTCAAGTATCATAAAGCAGTTGAGTTGAACCGCAATGATTTCTTAACGCCAGCCCATATGCCAAAGATCGGAATCTTCCAGGCTTTCCCTTTCTAATTCAAATTCATGGCGATTATTCACTCCTTGTAATACCACCTTGGTGACTTCGCCATGGGCGTCGGTCAGAGTCCCTGTGACCAAAAAGTGGGTTTCGTCATGGACGGCGGCGCTGCTGGTCCATTTCGACAGCAGAAGATCTTTGGACGAGAACACGTTCATGGCTTACCTCCCAGTGAATCCGGAGCCAGCGCGGTTATCAACGCCCGGCCCAGAGGAAAGAGCAGTGCCCAGCACAGCCCGATAATGACCACGCCCAAACTCGTGGTCGGAGCCAACTCCAGTGCGCCAAAGCGTTCCCCCAGATAATAACCCACGCTCCCCATCACGCCACCCAACAGAGCCAATGCCCAGGTGGATTTCGGCAGGCGGGGTTGGCAGGCCGCGAGGGAAAGGCCAAACCCGAGCCAGAGCAGGGCAAGATGCATGGGCATGGCAACGGGGGAGCCGCTCAGGCTCAATACCTGCTGCTGAATCAAAACCGCATCGAGGCCAATGCCCAGTATCGCAATGGCACTGCCCAGGCGTCGCCAACCGCTGGCAGACAGCCACATCGCCATCGTGACCAGTGCCTGCCACCAGAGTGTGTCAGCCTGCCCGAACACCGCCAATGCCCAGTTAACATCGAACAGCAACAGCAGGACGACCAGACGGCGGTTCATGGCGACACCTTTCCTTTTAACCAGCGCGTTGCTGCACCGAACAGAGGCACCTGTTCATACAGCATCTGGCCAAGGTCAAAATAGTCCCGGTGCCGGATGATCAGCCCATCCCGGGTATTGAGTTCACTGATCCCCTCTACCCGGACCGGCTTTCCGCCAGCGAGCTTCGGGTGGTACAGAGTCATCACCCAGGGTTGTGCCCAGTGGGGGGGCGCACCAATCGGCATGCCCAGCTCAAAGTGGCAGGCATTGACGTTGTGGTATAGCGTCGCCAGGTGTGACTTAAAACGCTCACGCCCGTGGATTTCACCGCTTGGGTCGATAAAGGTCATGTCCGGGTGATAGAGGGTGTCGACCCGGTCCAGATGCTCCCGACTCAAGGTTTGCCAGGTCCGGGCAAACGCCTCCATCGGACCTTCCGGGATCTTATGAAGCATTTGCCATCGCCTCCGTGTGTCGTTTGAACTGCTCGGTAAAGGCCGCCGCTTGCTGCCGGTGATCCACCATGGGTGGCGGGTAGTCGGGTGCCAACAGAAAAGGTCCACCTTTATGAAGCTGTTTGGCGGGAACGTCGGACAGTTCCGGTACCCAGTGACGAATGTAGTCGCCATCCGGGTCAAAGCGCTCACTTTGACGGTAGGGGTTAAAGTGGCGGAAGTAGGGGGCGGCATCGGCGCCACAGCCTGCGGCCCATTGCCAGCCACCGTTGTTGGACGCCAGATCGCCATCCACCAGCTGATTCATAAAGTACGCCTCTCCCAGTCGCCAATCCAGATGAAGATCCTTAACCAGAAAGCTGGCACACAACATGCGCACTCTATTGTGCATCCAACCGGTGGCGTTCAGTTGCCTCATTCCGGCATCCACCAGCGGGAAACCGGTTTGCCCCGATTGCCAGCGGGAAAACCAATCCGCTGGGCCGTGCCACTCTGCCTCTTTGTGCGGGTAGAGAGCCTGGTGGCGGGACAGATTGGGAAAGTGGTGCATCAGGTATCGGTAAAACTCTCTCCAAAGCAACTCATTCAACCAGGACTGTGCGCCATCGCCGTCCGGTTGGGCACGCAGGGCGAACAAAGCCTGGCGGGGTGAGATGACGCCAGCAGCGAAATAGGGGGAGAGGGCGGAGGTGCCCTTGTGATCCGGTCGGTCACGCCACTGGTGATAGCCGCTTACTCTCTCATTGCAGAAACGAGCCAACGCGCGCTGAGCCGACTCCTCTCCCGCAGGCCAGAGGGGCAGGGGAGATTCAACCCAAGAGTCGCTGTCTAACGATGCAGGAGGGCGCACTTGTGGCTCCGGGGGCGGCAGCGGCTCGGAGAGGTCGAGCTGTTGACGACATCGGCGGGCGAAGGGGGTAAACACCCTGTATACCCCGCCTTGTCCCGTAGCCACGGAGTCGTAGTCCACCAAGTTGGCATCCAGATAGCGGATCAGCGGTACCGGCAACCTGTCAGAGAGTTGGTTCTCCAACTGGCACTCATTAACGCCTATCGCATGATGACAGTGCACCGCCTTGATGGGCAGGTCGCTGCAGAACTGTTCCAGTCTGGCGGGAATCTCACTGAAGTGATCGCAGTGCCAGACGACCAGAGGGATGCCACGCTCGGCCAGTTGCGCTGACAAATGCTGGACGTTGGCGTAATGCCATTGGCGTTTTCGTTCGACGCAGTCATGCATTGCCCACTGAGCCGGGGAGGCGATATAGAGCCCTACCACTGCTCCCGCCGCCCTGGCCCCGTGAAGGGCCGGGTGGTCATGGATCCTGAGGTCGTCGCGAAACCAGACCAGCTGCATGTCAAACCTCACAGGTGATAGCGCAGCGCCAGGTGCTGCGGATGGGGCGAAAGGTACTGCTGCTCCTGAATATAGGGCTTGGGGTAGCGCTTAAGCAGGTTTTGCAGCAGCACCAGGGGCGCCATTAAAGGCAGCTCGCCGGCGCGGTAGGCCAGGATGGTTTCATGCAGGTGCTGACGTTCTGAGCGGTCCATCTCCCGCTTAAAGTAGCCTCCAATGTGTTGCAATACATTGGTATGGTTGCGGCGGCTGGCGGGCTTGGCCAATGCCGTCATCAACTGATGGCTGTAGCGTGACAGACGGGTTTCCATCGGCAGCTCCCGGGTGCCTGCAACGTATCGACCCAGCTCCCGATAGGTTGTCTGATGGTGCGCCAGCAGCAGCAATTTATGACGACGATGGAAGTCGAGAAGCTGCTGCTCACTCGGCTGACTGGCTATCAGGGCCTGAAGTCCGTGGTAGACATAAACCCGGGTGATGAAATTTTCCCTGAGCAGGGGGTCATTGAGTCGGCCATCCTCCTCAACCGGAAGGAGCGGATACGCGTTCATCAACGCTTCCGTAAACAGACCCCGACCGTCCCGGCGGCTGCCGGTCTGGCCTTCGTTCAGGATGCGGACCCGCTCCATGCCACAACTGGGTGACTTGGCACAGACGATGTAGCCGGAAAGATTAGCCAGCGCAGGTATCGCGCGTTGGTTAAAGGCCTCCATGGCGTCGGTATGATCGATGCCGTTCTTGTCATCCATCAGTCGAACCGTTTCACCGATCTCCCGCAGGCGAATGGTGGGGCGGGGTGTTCCCATACCCATGCCCAGCTCGGGGCAGAGCGGACGCAGGTCGAAAATGTCCCGAAGGGGCCCGTCAACGAAGCCCGAACGCTTGTGTCCACCGTCAAATCGCACTTCCTGCCCTACAATGCAGGCACTCACTCCCACTTTTGGCATCGACATGGTGCCCCTCCAACTCAAATTTCTCCTCGTGATGCTCTGTACGCTTGCGAGTACGAGGTGAGATCAGTCAGGATGGCATTCTTAACCGCTTTTTTCAGGAAATCAGTGATTTCAGGAGTGTGTTCATGCTCGATCTGTTACCGGATCTCTGTGATGACTACCCGGATGAGGTGCGCCTGTTGCCCCCTCTGTTCCGACAGTTTGGCGGAAAGCGGATCTTTTTCGGTCCGGTGGTCACCCTTCGTTGCCCGGAGGACAATTCGCTGGTTCGGGAAGCCGTGGCCGAGCCGGGGGAGGGGCGGGTGCTGTTGATTGATGGGGGAGGAATGTCTCGTCGGGCACTGCTTGGTGACATGCTGGCTGAAAAGGCGGTGGCTAACGGTTGGAGTGGCATCGTGGTGTACGGCTACGTTCGCGATGTGGCCACTCTGGGCACTTTGGATCTCGGAGTTCAGGCCCTGGGCGCCGTGCCGATGAAAACCGATAAACGGGGGCTGGGTGATCGGGATGTCGTGGTGGAGATCCACGGGGTTCATATCCATCCCGGCGATCACCTCTATGCTGACGATAATGGTGTGCTGGTTGCCTCCCGAGCTCTGCCCCTGGCGACACTTTGATAGGAATACGGATGATGAAAGTCATTAAAGGGTTACTGCTGGCGCTGCTGGCCGTTGTGGTGGTCGTGGGTGGCTACCTGGCGTTTTTCTTCGATCTCAACAGCTTCAAGGGTCCCATCGCCGACAAGGTGAAGCAGGTCACCGGACGGGACCTGGTGATCGACGGCGACATTGGCTGGTCACTCTACCCCACGTTGGGGCTGGATCTGGCCAAGATCCAACTGGGTAACCTGCCGGGAGAGAATCTGCCCCCTTTGCTGAGTGTGGACCAGGCTTCGGTGGGGGTGGCGCTGCTGCCGCTGCTGAGCCGGGAGCTTCAGGTGGAGGAACTGGCGGTATCCGGGGTTCGTCTTGAACTGGTGACCCTGCCGGATGGGCGCTCCAGTCTTACGGGACTGGGCGGGGATAAGCCAGCGGAGACTCAACCGGATGAGGGCAGCAAGCCGCAGACGGCTCCCTCCGGACCCAAGCACTGGGTGCTGGGCCACCTGGCCGTGAATGACCTGACCATCCACAACGACAACCGGGCGGCGGGCGCTGACCAGACGGTGGCGATCAAACAGCTGGAGCTGGCTCGCATCGAGCCTGAACGAGCCGCGCCTCTGCGCCTTGAGATTGAGGTAGGGGATGGCGATCTGGCGGTGGCGACGCAAGCGGAAGCGATGTTGACCGTATCCGCTGATTTCAGCCGGTTCCAGATCGACGACTGGCGTCAGCAATTGACCGCGCAGGGATCCGCCGTGGGCAAACAGCCCCTTAAGCTGGGTTTGGCCTGGGATGCGGATCTGGACCTGGCTCGCCAGCACTTCAAGGTGGCCAATCTGGAGCTGAAGCTGGCGGATTTCGTGATGACCGGCGAAGCCCAGGCTGATCTGGCCGGGGTGCGCCCCAGCTTTGTGCTGAAAGCCAAGGGCAACCATCTCAATCTGGATCCCTGGCTGCCGCCGGCAGAGAGCGCCGACGAGTCGAAACCCGACACCGCACCGACGCCGAAGGATGGCCCGCAAGAGGAGCCGGACCTCAGCGCGATGAAATTGATGGATCTGGATGCCGACCTGCACCTTGGTGCGCTTCAGGCCCGTGGCGTTCTGGCGGAAAACCTCGCGTTGAAAGTCAGGCTGAAAGAGGGCGTACTGACCCTGGAGAAAGCCAGTGGCAAAGCGTTTGGTGGCCAGTTGACCGCCAACGCGAGTCTGGATGGCACGGTGACGCCAGCGCGCTATCGGTTCGATAACCGCATTGAGCATCTTGCCATTCAACCCATGTTGCAGGCGCTGGCGGATGTGGACCTGTTGGCGGGAACCGGAGCCTTCCACCTGAAGGGGCAGGGGGAAGGACTGACCGGCAAGGCCATGAATCAGCTCACCGCTTCCGGTGGCTTGTCTCTACAAGACGGTGCTGTTTACGGCGTCAACGTGGCCCAGATGATCCGGGAGGCGGAAGCCAAGCTGAAAGGGGATCTGCAAACCCAGGTCGTTGAGCAGAAAACCGACTTCTCCACCTTCAGTACCGAACTGAAGATCAAGGATGGCACTCTGGCCACCCCCAATCTGGAGATTGCTTCTCCGCTGCTGCGCATCAGTGGCGATGGCAAGGTGGCGATTGAGCCGCAGACACTGGATTACGCGCTGACCGTATCCCTGGTGGGTAGCCTGGAAGGGCAAGGGGGCAAAGGGGTGGATGAACTTAAAGACATTCCCATTCCGTTGACCGTCTCCGGGCCGGTAACCGACCTGCAGTTTGGTTTGGATACCGATGCTTTGCTGAAGGGCAAGCTGGACCAGGAAAAAGAGAAGCTGGAAGAGAAACTGAAAGACAAACTCATGGAAAAACTGGGGAACTTCTGATGACTATCAAGCGTTCAGCGATCTTATCCACCCTGTGTCTGGCCAGCCTGGTATTGACGGGGTGCGCAGAGTCGGCGGACAGCGCCGTCACGCCTGAGCCCGCTGCTGCCCCGACCATCGTGGGCGGACAGCAACCCTTACCGCCGCCGGTGGTGGTACCCGATAACGGAGAGGAGCACGCTGTGCTGGCAACATTGCAGACATCCCCTGAGTGGTCTCGTGAGGTCGCCGGGCAGGTAGCGCTGGTACTCACCAACGACGGCACCACCGCTGCGCGGTACACCATCGCTTCCGGCATGCTGGCGGACTTTGTGCTGTCCCAGGGGAAACAGGTTTACTGGCGTTACTCTCAGGAGATGATGTTCACTCAGGCACTGACCGAATTGAACCTGGCACCGGGTGAAACCCGCACCATCCGGGTGCAGGTTTCGGCGTCCAGTCTGGGTAAACTGAAGCCGGGTCAATATCAGATCAGTGCGATGCTGAATACCCACCCTATGGGGGCCGGACCGGTGATCAAACCGGTCTCCATCACCCTGAAGTAATCCGTTATCAGAACAGCTGAATTGCCGCCCAAACGCCGTAGATCACCACGGCGGGAAGGGCGGCAATCAACAGTGCCTGTCCGGAGGCAATCTGGGTCCAGGCCCGGATCCCACTGTAATAGAGCCAGATTTTCCACGGCAGCAACAGAGAGAAAGACTCGCTGAAGGTGTACCAGTCGTGGGTTATGGAAAGGCCCAACAGACGGTTCAGGCTCACCGGCGCCAGTATGCCGGGTGAGATCTCCCCTGAACTGATCAGCAACATCACCAGCGCGACCAGCATCGGCACCACCAGCACCAGGTTGCACCACCAGGTCATTCCGAACCAGTCACCAAATCCCTGCACATTGTTGTCATCAACCAGCGTGACCTTACTCAGATAGAACCCCATCAGGGCATTGGCGATGATCAGCCCCAGTATCCCCGTACTTAACTGTGCGACAAGTACCCGTCCGGACGTCATCTCCGCCAGCACGGTGGCGCGGTCCTTAGAGGGCAGGTCAGCCAGCATGGGCTGCAGATACTCAGACTGATACCAGCCCCAGTCCACCTTGTTGAAAAAGAGCCACTGCAGGGCGGCGAAGCTCAGCACCAGGGCAAGAAAGGGCCACCATGATGCGCCTTTTCGGGATTTTAGTTCGGAAAAAACCGGATAAGGCTGCCAAAGAACCCGCCACAGCGCCTGAGGAAGAAAGGGGGAATTCATAACTTACATCCTTGTTTTATCGACGTTTTGCCATGGTAAAAGGGAATTTGCTCAAGGTGTATACTTTTCACGTCACGAACCTGTTAGCTTGAGCCCACTAATCCATCGGCCGAACAGGAAGATCGACCATGATTGAGATACGTGGTTTGCGCAAGCGTTTCGCCATCCACAATCCCAAAGCCGCTGCTGAGCAGGAGGGGGAACCGGATCCCCGTCAGCGCGGACGCTTTTTTCATTCGGTAGAGTCGGTGCATCTGCGCTGCGAACCCGGCCAGGTAGTTGGTCTGGTTGGCCCCAACGGCGCGGGCAAAACCACCACCCTTCGCCTGCTGTCCGGGGTTCTGAAACCGGACGAGGGTGAGGTGCTGATCAACGGCGAGGACCTCCATCAATGTGGTGAGTCCGTGCGCCGGAAGATCGGCTTTATCTCCGCCACCACTGCGTTGTATGAGCGCCTGTCGGTGGAGGAAAACCTGCTCTATTTCGCTCGACTTTATGGCCTGAGCAAAGCAGAAAGCCTCGCCCGCGTCGAGGCGCTGTGTGAACAACTGGACCTGAGCCAGTTTCGCCACCGTCGGCTGATGGACCTCTCCTCCGGCATGAAGCAGCGCACCAATATTGCCCGTGCGGTGATCCATAACCCCTCTGTCATCATCTTTGACGAGCCCACCACCGGGCTGGACATCATGTCCACCGAAACCGTTCTGAACTTTATCCAGCTTCAACGGGACGCGGGATTGCCGGTGATCTTCTCTACGCACCATATTGAAGAGGTCAGCCTGCTGTGTGACCGACTCTCGGTGATCGTGCAGGGACACACCCGCTTTGATGGGCCGCTGGACCAGTTTGCCGGAACCCGGGATACCGCCGCCATCCGCCACCGTTTTATGTCACTGTGTCAGCCTGAAAGTGCTGCCGTCATGGAGGAGGCCGCTGATGATTGCGCTGATCTGGCTTAAGGAGATCCGCGAGGTTTTGCGGGATAAGAAAACCCTGTGGTTCGTGGTGCTGTTTCCCACTGTGGTGCTGCCAGCCCTGATGGGCGGCGCCATTTATGTGGGTGCCTCCAGCGTGAAGCAGGTGTATGAGTCTGACTTGCGGTTCCGCCTCGATGCGCCGGAAGTGTGGCGCGATACCATCGGCGAAGCGCTGGAGCAGGGAGAGCGTTTGATTTGGCAGCGGCAAACCGCCCCGGAAGGGCGTGAGGCGATCGATGCCCTGATCAACAGTGAAAATACCGAGTTTGTATTGGTGGTGCCGGAGGATTTCGAGCCGAGTACCGTCGCCGTCAGCGAATGGCAGCTTTACTACAACCAGGCGGACGATGTGGGTCAGTTCGAGCGGATCCAGGAGGCGTTAACGCCGCTGTTTGCCCAGTGGCGGGACGCCCATCGGGATGCCTGGCAGTTGTCCGAGACCCAGATCCAGGTGCTGGAGCAGCCAGTCAGTCTGGCCCGGGTTGGGGTGGCGGATGACCGGGAGTTCTTTGGCGAAAAAGCGGGGGGCTTCCTGCCCTATGCGTTGTTGCTGCTCTGCCTGATGGGGGCGATGTTGCCCGCCCTGGACCTGGGAGCCGGAGAAAAGGAGCGGGGCACTCTGGAGACCCTGCTGATGGCGCCGGTCAGCAAGAGCACGCTGGTGTTGGCCAAGTTCGCGGTAATCGCTGTCTGCAGCCTGATGGTGGCGTTGCTGACCATGGCCAGTGGCGTGATCTGGTCGTTGGTGCTGGGCCAGATGTTTGCCATCGATATCCTGATTAAGGCGGTGAGCACCATTGGTATCAAGGACCTGGCGTTGATTCTGGTGCTGCTGATGCCGATTGCGATGTTCTTCTCTGCCTTGCTGCTGGCGGTGTCCCTCTATGCCCGAACCTACAAGGAGGGGCAGAACTACGTGGCGCCTTTGAACATCGTGGCAGTCATGCCCGCCATGGTGGCCCTGTTTCCCGGCATTGAACTGACTCCGGTTCTGGCCTGGACGCCCCTGGTCAATGTCACTTTGGCCAGCAAGGAACTGCTTAAGGGCACCTTTGACTACTGGCAGATGGTGCCGATCATGGCCTCAAACCTGGCCCTGGCAGGGGTCTTGTTGGCGTTTTGCGTGATCTGGTGCTCGCGGGAGAAGGTGCTGTTCCGCTAACCAAAACGCCCCCGGTTCCGGGGGCGTTCTTTTTGGGGAGGGCTTATTCCGCCTGACGCAAGATCGCGTCGACCGTATGAAGGTCCACATCCCGCTGATGGCCCAGGGTGGTCATACCGTGACCCTCAAGGGCGGTGATCACCTGGTGCAGTACATCATTCTTATCCAACTGGTAGTCGCTCAGGCGAGTGCCTACACCGACGCTGCGGTAGAGCTGCTCCATGATGTCGATGGTGCGGTGGGCAACATTATCCCCCTCCAGACCAAACACGTTGTGTCCCATCTGGGTGAGCTTGGGCGCTTTGCGCTCAAAGCAGACCCGCAGCAGTGCCGGTTGCACCAAAGCCAGTGTCTGGGCGTGATCCAGCCCGTACAGCGCCGTGAACTCATGACCAATGGCATGAGTGGCCCAGTCGTGAGGCACACCCGCCCCAATCAGGCCATTCAGCGCCTGGTTGGCGGTCCACATCAGGTTTTCTCGCCATTCCAGGGTGTGTCGCTGGTCAAACTGGCCTGCCAGCACCACCAGGTTACGCAGCAGGGCTTCAGCGAACCCCTCCTGAACCATGGCGCCGGTGGGCACTGTCAGGTACTGCTCACAGATATGGACAAAGGCATCCACCAGCCCATTGGCCAGCTGTCGATCCGGCAGCGAGGACATGGTATCCGGGTCGAGCACGGCAAAAACCGGGTACACCGCCGGCGAGAGGAAGGAGCGCTTTTCCGCCGTTGCAGTGCGGCTGATCACCGCGGCAGCATTGGATTCGGAACCAGTGGCGGGCAGGGTCAGGATGGCGCCCAGGGGCAGGGCATCGCGCACTTTGTGCTTGCCGGAAAGGATGTCCCAGCCGTAACCATCATACCTGGCGGCGGCTGCCACGTATTTAGTGCCATCGATGATGGACCCGCCCCCTACTGCCAGAAGGAAATCGAACCCTTCTGCCTTAACCCGGGCTACTGCCCGGTCCAGTGTCTCGACGGCCGGGTTGGGCTCGATACCGCCAAACTCCTCCCACTGGTGCGCTTTCAGGGCTGCACACACCTGGTCATAGACACCGTTGGATTTGATGGAGCCGCCACCGTACAGCACCAGGACTTTGGCGTCCTGCGGGATCAGTCGCGCGATGCTGGCGATTTGACCGCGGCCGAACTGGATCTGAGTGGGGTTGTGAAAGGAAAACTGCATAGGGCACTCCGAGTCTTAACGGGCGCAGGCCCGACCTCTGATAAGTACTCGATTGTGCCTGTGACGACCGACGCTTTCCAGCATCCAAATCACTAAAGCCGCCCAAGTGCGGCGGCTTTATTCAGTGATAACCAGGTGTTAGGCCTGGGAAGCGGGGCGATAGGGGATGCCGAGCTTGCGGTAGATAAAGCTCAGCAGCCAGATGGGGCCGATAAGCAGAAACTGAATGTCTTCAAAGAAGCTGGGCTTTTTGCCTTCCACCTTGTGGCCGATGAACTGAAATATCCAGCACACCACAAACAGGGTCAGCGCGCTCTGCCACAGGGGGATGGTCACATTGGCCTGATGCCAGAGGATGATGGCGACCATCGCGGCGGTAACCCCCACCATGCCGATGGCCAGGTTGCGGGAAAGGCGCCAGTAAAACAGCAGGCTGATCACAATCAGTACGACCGCCAGGTTCACCAGCGGTTGGCCGGGCAGATGCACCTCCCACAACAGGGCCAGCACCGTCCACATGATGATGGGCACGCAGATCCAGTGGATGGCTTTATTGATGGGGTTCTGGTGACTGACGCCATAGGCGTTCAGCCATTGCTGGATGTTCTTATGGAGCATTGGGCTCTCCCGCAGTGGAAAAGAGGTTTGTGTGTGACTTGGATCACACCCTAATCCGCTTTAACCTAACAATCCAATGACTATTTTTCAGCGCCAACAATGACACAGATTCATGAAATGCTGCCGCAGCGCATCGACTTCAACCTGTTCCGCATCTTTGTGGCGGTGGCCGAAACCGGCTCAACCGGCGCCGCAGCCAGACAGCTGCACCTGACGCAATCGGCGGTGTCTCACGCGCTGGGGCGGTTGCGAGCGCAATTGGGGGACCCTCTGTTCGTTAAGCAGGGTCGGAACCTGGTGCTGACGCCCCATGGCCGGGCGATGATGCCGAGGGTTCAGCAGGCGCTCTCGACGCTGGATCAATGCCGGGTGCAACCGGGCGCGTTTGACCCCTCCACCGCCACTCTGGAATTTCATCTGGGGTTTCGGGACATCCTGGAAGCGATGCTGCTGCCGCCGCTGATGGCCCGGTTAAGTGAGATGGGTGCCAGCCTGCGCTTTACCAGCAGCCGGGTGCGGGGCAGCGAACTGGAAGACAAACTGAAGAGTGGCGAACTGGATCTGGCGGTGGATATGGAGGTACCGGTGGGGGACGCCATCTCCAGCACCGGTTTTCGTTCGGAGCCGTTGGCGGTTCTGGTGGGGCCAACGCACCCGGCGTTTGAAAGCGGCACGCTGGATGAGGGAGCGTACGTGGCATCGGAGCATGTGCTGGTGACGCTGGAGCCCCGGGAACGGGCCTTTGTGGAGCAGCGGATGCTGGGGGTGGGCAGTCGCCGCAGCGTTCGCTTGCACTGCCATACCTACTTTGCCGCCGCGTCGGTGGTGGCACAGACCAACCTGATACTGACCATGCCCGCCACCTACGCTGGCAGATTGGCCACTCTGCTGGGACTGCGGATCCTGCCACTGCCCTTTGAGTGTGAGCCACTGCCGGTGCGCTTGTATTGGCGCCGAGCCAACTCTGATGAACCGTCGGTACGCTGGTTGATCGACACGGTATCGGCCCTGGGGCAGGGGTTGGATCGCTGATTCCCGTCACAAAGCGAATTTTTCCCGACCAGGGGTTGTCATGCGTCTGTTTTTATTTCAGGGCGGGTTCCGTAATCCAATTGTTCCGCTTGTGAGGCAAGTTTGTGATCTCGCTTGCGGAGAGGAGGAGAGGGATCGGGCAAGATGAAGGGGCCTCAATTGAGGCAAGTCCAATGATGATCCGGTGGAGACACCAAACCGGAGCGACCGGTGAGCACTATACTCAACCGGTCCTGAATAAGAGCGGAGCAACACCCAATTATGAGTGAACGCACAGAACTGGATGCCCTGGTCGCGCGGGTTAAAGCGGCACAGGAAGTTTTCGCCAGTTACAGTCAGGAGCAGGTCGACGCCATCTTCCGCGCAGCCTCCCTGGCCGCAGCCGATGCCCGTATCCCCCTGGCCATGATGGCCGCCGAAGAGACCGGCATGGGGGTGGCAGAGGACAAGGTGATCAAGAACCACTTTGCCTCTGAATACATCTACAACAAGTACCGGGATGAAAAAACCTGCGGTGTACTGTCTGAGGATGAAGCCTTTGGCACCATGACCATCGCCGAACCTGTCGGCATCGTCTGCGGCATCGTCCCCACCACCAACCCAACGTCCACCGCCATCTTTAAAGCCCTTATCTGCCTGAAAACCCGAAACGGCATCATCTTCTCTCCCCACCCCAGAGCCAAGCGGTCCACCTGCGAAGCGGCGCGCATCGTTCTGGATGCGGCGGTGAAGGCAGGGGCACCCGCCGACATCATCGGTTGGATTGCCGAACCCTCTGTGGACGCCTCCAATGCGCTGATGCGCCATGATGATATCGCTCTGATTCTGGCAACCGGTGGCCCCGGTATGGTGAAAGCGGCGTACTCCTCTGGTAAGCCCGCCATCGGCGTGGGCGCGGGGAACACCCCGGTGGTGATCGACGATTCCGCCGACATCAAGCAGGCGGTGGCCTCCATTCAACTGTCCAAAACCTTCGATAACGGCGTTATCTGTGCGTCTGAGCAGGCGGTTGTGGTGGTGGACAGCGTCTATGACCAGGTGCGCGAGCGCTTTGCCAATACCGGCTCCTACGTGCTCTCTGCCGAAGAGTGCGAGCGACTCAAATCGGTGATTCTCATCGACGGCGGCCTGAACGCGAAAATCGTCGGTCAGCCCGCCTGGAAGATCGCCGAGATGGCGGAGATCACCGTGCCGAAGAGCACCAAGATCCTGATTGGCGAGGTGACCAGCACCGGTCTGGAGGAGCCTTTCGCCCATGAAAAGCTCTCTCCCATCCTCGGCCTCTACCGTGCCGGTGATTTTGAGGATGCGGTCTGTCAGGCGGAAGCTTTGGTGGCGCTGGGTGGGATCGGACACACCTCGGTACTCTACTGTGACCAGGACCTGCAGAAAGAGCGGGTACTCACCTTTGGTCAGCGGATGAAGACCGCCCGTATCCTGATCAACACCCCCGCCTCTCAGGGTGGCATTGGCGACCTCTACAACTTTAAGCTGGCGCCTTCGCTGACTCTGGGCTGTGGCTCCTGGGGGGGCAACTCCATTTCGGAGAACGTGGGCCCTAAACACCTGATCAACACCAAGACCGTGGCCAAGCGAGCGGAAAACATGTTGTGGCATCGACTCCCTGAAAAGATCTACTTCCGCCGTGGGGCGCTGCCCATCGCGCTGGAGGAGCTGAAAGGCAAATCCCGGGCGCTGATTGTGACCGACCACTTCCTGTTCAATAACGGCTACTGTGACCGGGTGATCGCCATCCTTAAAGGGATGGGGCTGGAAACGGAGGTGTTCTTCGAGGTGGAAGCGGATCCGACCCTCTCCATCGTGCGCAAGGGCGCGGCCCTGTGTCAGAAGTTCAATCCGGATGTGCTGATCGCTCTGGGTGGCGGCTCACCGATGGACGCGGCCAAGATCATGTGGGTGCTGTACGAATACCCGGACACTCAGTTCCACGACCTGGCACTGCGCTTTATGGACATCCGTAAGCGGATCTTCCAGTTCCCGAAACTGGGCCAGAAGGCGGAGTTTGTCGCTATCCCCACGACCTCCGGCACCGGCTCCGAAGTGACGCCGTTTGCGGTGGTGACCGACGACGAAACCGGCCAGAAGTACCCGCTGGCGGATTATGAACTGACGCCGAACATGGCGATTGTTGATCCTGACCTGGTGATGAATATGCCGCCGTCCCTGACCGCGTTTGGCGGCATCGATGCGGTGACTCACGCCCTGGAAGCCTATGTTTCTGTGCTGGCCAATGAGTACAGTGACGGTCAGGCGCTGCAAGCACTCAAGCTGCTGTTTGCTTACCTGCCGGAAAGCTACGAGAAGGGGGCTGAGGCACCCAAGGCGAAAGAGAAGGTGCACAATGCGGCCACCATCGCAGGCATCGCCTTTGCCAACGCCTTCCTCGGCATCTGCCACTCCATGGCGCACAAGTTGGGCTCCGAGTTCCATCTTGCCCACGGTCTGGCTAATGCGCTGCTGATCAGCAATGTGATCCGCTATAACGCGACGGACGTGCCGACCAAGCAGGCGGCGTTCAGTCAGTACGACCGGCCAACGGCGCTGTGTCGTTACGGCGAGATTGCAGACCATCTGGGTCTGGGCGGCAGCAGCAACCAGGAGAAGGTGGAGCAGTTGGTCAATGCCATTGATGCTCTGAAGGCGCGCCTGGGGATCCCGGCCTCCATCCGTGAGGCAGGCGTCGCAGAAGCGGACTTCCTGGCCAAACTGGATGAGCTGGCCATTGAGGCGTTTGACGATCAGTGTACCGGGGCCAACCCACGGTTCCCGCTGATCACCGAGCTAAAACAGCTGTTGCTGGACAGCTACTACGGCCGTCCCTACACAGAGAACGGCGCTGACGCCTAAACTGTGGGTCAGCTAACAGAGTCCGGTGTTCCTTGTGCTGGATCACAGACAGGGATACCGGGCTCTGGCATTATCCCGCCTCATTTTTTTCCTGCCCACGGTGGGCAGGATCAAAGAAAAGGGTATCAACATGAGTGGCTTGCCAAACTGTCCTAAATGCAACTCCGAGTACACCTACGAAGACGGCACCATGTTCGTCTGCCCGGAGTGCGCCCACGAGTGGTCTAAGGATGCGGCGGCCGACGCCGATGACGAGGATGTCAAAGTGGTTCGTGACGCAGTAGGCAACTTGCTGCAGGACGGCGATACCGTTACCGTCATCAAGGACCTGAAAGTGAAGGGTTCCTCCACCGTGGTAAAGGTGGGCACCAAGGTGAAGAACATCCGCCTCGTGGATGGCGATCACGACATCGACTGCAAGGTTCCGGGCATCGGTCCGATGGGCCTGAAGTCCCAGTTCGTTAAGAAAGCGGACTGAATCTGAATGCCAGAAAAACCGCCCATTGGGCGGTTTTTTTTGCCTGATAACCGGACACTTAACTTTCAATTAAGTAGCGACCTGTTCACCCGGTTGGCACACTTCACGCCAATTAGAACCGGGGCCGGAAGGAGTGGGCCTCGATACCCCTATCCCCTTTGCTGGAGTATCGTGATGAACGCCCTGAAATTCGCACTTCCCGCCCTCGCTGTGATGTCCCTGATGGGATGCAGCAGTGATGATTCCAAACTTCCCGAACCAGAGCCGGAGCACCCGATCATGCCCGCCCCGGACCATCCGATTGAGCCGGACAGGGAAAACCCCATTGAGGCGGTGCCGGAGCGTCCCATTGAGGATGTTGAAGGAGACCCGCTCAGCCCGGATCTGGCGCTGCTGGGTCCGGCCCTGATGATCCCTTCCGACGACGGCACCGAGTTTGTGCTGCGCTTTGTGGATGGTAAGCATGTGAAGGAAGAGGCGTTTCTTACCGAACTGCTGCCCACCAACCTCAATGAGGCTGCGCAGCAAGCCGAGATCCGTAACCTGACAAGCAAGGGCGGTTCCATCAACTGGACACGCATGTTCCGTGGCCAGTGGGGTGGGGTGGAGGAGTACACCATTGCCACCACCTTCTCTGGCACATGGCAGCGTGCCGCACCGGAGTACGAGTTGGTGTTGCCGGGGCGAGTCTGGGCTGACAGTCAGCAGTTGGAGTTTGAGCATCTGGGGGAGCAGGACTATCTGGTGCAAGCCACCATTCGTGGTCTGAACGGTCCTAACGACATTGAATCCCCGGATTGCCAAATGTCCGGCCAACTGCACCGTCTTACCAATGAGGCTGGCTATATCGGCGAGATTGTGGGGGCCACTTGCGACAATCTGGTTGAGCGTCACCAGGTTAAGGGCTACATCGCTGCTCGTACCGTGGATGGCGAAGTGTCTATCCAACTGCATGCGGAACTGCACCAGGGCACCAAGCCGGTGCTGTACTACGGCGGTGATTTCCTGACCTACTGAACAAAGGATTGCTTAGAAAGCCCGGCATTTTTGCCGGGTTTTTTTGTATATTGAATAAATCGAAGGAAATGAAATTAATTACCCTCCAATATGCAATGCCTCATTCCAGCATCAGAACCGAAATTTATTTGTTTTTGCATAAGTAAAAAATAAAAATATTCGAATTTCCAATATCGTTAGGCGCTCGTCACATTCGTGGCTGGTCAGTTCAGTGAACTGGGTCACACCCATATTTTCATTATCTCAAGTTATAAATTTCGAGAAGCGAAAGTTAGGTGGTTCCTCAAAAATTTAAGGGAATGTTTATTTTATCCAGACAATAATGTGATCTGTGTTTCGGTGTAGGCAGGACACATTGCGCATTATTCTGCTCAACGCAATACGGGAAGCAGGACCCTCCCATGAAACTCGACCAACTCAGTTACAGTCAGCTAAAAGTGCTGATGGCGGTATACAAGCATGGCCAGGGCCATCAGGCCGCCAACGAACTTGGGATGACCGCTTCCTCCGTCAGCCGCACCCTCAAAGGCCTGCGTGACATCTTTAAGGACGCTCTGTTTGTCCGCCGCAGTTGTGGGCTGATCCCCACCGACAAAACCGAACAACTTATCCCGCTGGTAAAGAAGCTGGTAGACCAGTATCAGCAGATCGAGCAGCACCATTCAGTGTTCAGTCCGGAGGAGTCCGGCGGCCAGTTCACCATCCTGGCGTACGATGAGTTTGTCTACGCGGTCCAGAAGGTGGTGAATGAGCACATCCTTCTGGAAGCCCCCAACCTGAAGTTTGAGATTCGGACACTCAGCCACGACTGCACCACCGAAGTGGCCAACGGCGACATCGATTTTATGGTGGTTTACGAGGGGTTTGAGGGGAAAGGTCTGAACTGGGACATGTTTGCGGAAACCGGTGACCTCTACATCCTGGCCAACAGTCAGCATCCCATCCTGGAAGTGGATGTGGATTTGAGCACCCTCAGCCGCTACCCGCTGCTGGAACTGGACAACTACAACGATCTTACCTGCCCGCTGCTGGTCAACCTGTGCCGGGAACTGGGCTTTGAGATGGAGGTGGCCGGCTATACAGATAGCGTAGCGACCGCCATGCGGCTGTTGGCGCAATCCAACGCTGTAACCCTCAGCTGCAACCAGTTTACCCGCCAGTTTGTGGACATGATTGATGGCGTGGATTACGTCCGCCTGCCTGACCACCTCGCCGCCAAAATCCGTGAATATCGCCGTACTGACCGGGATATTGGAAATTATATTCTTTACGGCGACATCAATAATTCAGCTTCATTTAATTGGGTCAAATCTAAACTGACCTACGGATTAGAAAAGGAGTGGAGACTCGCTTCGCAAAAAATAATTTAGCCCTCTTTTTTATCAGCCCGAAAAATCTTGTTTTGGCTCTGACTTCGGTCAGGGCCAGGGGAACCCTTTAACCAAATCGAGGTAAACGGTGGAATTCTTACTCTTCTGTATCGCTGCCTACGCGGCCTATCTGGTGCTGAAAAAGCCCGAAAAAGAGGCGCTGGCAGACCGTCTGCTCTTCGCCTGCATGGGCCTGAGCCTGTTTATTTGGATCATGATGTCCTGGGGCATTTTGATGCCCATCGGCAACTATTAACAAGGAGCGATCATGCAAGCGCGTGAAGCAATTTTTAATAAGCTGGCTTCTTTTGCCTCAGTGGTCATCATGGCCCTGCCGGTGGGAATTGCCTGCTTTATTTTCGGTTTCCTGATGAAGGACAACCCCTGCGCTTTCTGCTGGCAGGAGCGCACCGCCATGATCCTGGTGGCACTGACCGCACTGTACATCGTGCGCTATGGACTGAAGCCCAAGTATGTCGGCGCCCTGGTGTGGCTTGGCATCTACGGGGCCTGGATGGCCAGCGTGCACACCTCCATCAATCTGGGCAGCGACATCGGCCAGGGCTTCTCCGTGAAGATCATGGGCGCGCACACCTACACCTGGGCGCTGCTGGTGTTCGTGGTGGTGCTGGTGGTGGTGGCTGCACTGATGATGTTCCTGGGCAACCGTTTCCCCGGTAAGCCGCAGCAGACTCCGGGCAATCCCGCTCTGGTCAAAGTGGTGGCCTCCGTCTTCCTGTTCGTTATCTCCGGCAACATTGTGCAGGCCTTTACCCAGACCGGACCGCCGCCGTTCGTTGGTCAGGACAGCCCGGGTCGCGTCTCCTTCAACCCCAAATTTATGAGCTGGGAACTGGACCACTGGCCGACCTACGGACCGGATGCCCGCGGCGCCTACGCCATCAGCGATCCGAACTTCGATCAGGTGGCCGACACCACCCCGATGTTTGACGGCGCCGAACTGGCGGTAGCCAGCAAACAGACACTGCCCGCTGCCATCACCGGCCGCATTACCGGCATCGATTATGAGCCGGTCCATCAACAGTACGCCATCGTCACCAGCGACATGTGGGTCTACATCCTGGACAAGAGCCTGAGCCGCGTTCTGGCCCAAGCCAACATCGATGGCATGTACATGCTCCACATCAGCCCGCTGGTGGGCGTGGCCTTCACCTCCTCCGATGAACTGGTGGTGCTGGGCGACAACAAGGCCTTTGCCAAGCTGGTGCTGCAAGCCGACCAGACCTGGGAAGTGAACTACCGCCGCTTTAACGAAAGCACCGATGGCATCGGTGAGAGCGAGCGCGGCCAGTTTGCCACCGTACGCGCCAAGCTGAGCTACGCCTCCGCCTTTGGCTACGACAAAGACGCAGAACAACTGGTCAGCATCACTGCCGTCAACGAACGCGGTGACAACCTGGTGGCCTCCCGTTACGCCCTGGAAGACATGACCCTCAGCGCTGAAGCGCCGCTGAACCTGGGCGGTCTGCAGGGACGCTGGATGGACAACCTGCCGATGGTGACCGGCCTGGCGATTGAAGGCGCCCACAGCTTCGTCCTGAGCGGCTCCGGCTCCGAGGTACTGGTGATGAACACCCAGACCGGCGTAGTGGAGCAGGGCTTCCGTATCGCCACCCCCACCAACCCTCAGGGGCTGGTTAAGGTGGGCAATGAACTGATGACCGTTGGCCATGACAACGGTGTGAGCACCCTCTACCGCTACGCGCTGTAGGTGGACCCCGTTCACCGGGCCATCGGAGCGGGGCACTCGGAGCTCATCCCCCGAGCCCGCCCCGATGGTCCGGTAACCAAGAGCAATGTGATAACAACAAAACCGGTAGTGAGATGATGAAACTGAACAGACGCAACTTCCTGCAGGGAATTGGCGCTACCACGGTGTTTGCCGGCCTTTCTGGCCTGGTACCGGGTGTAGCCAAAGCGCAATCGGTCGGTGCCCACCCGGGTCTGCTGGCCAAACGGAACGGCACCATCAAGTATCACAGCTGTCTGCGCAACTGCGCCGCACGCTGTTTGCTGAAATTCCGGGTCCAGGATGGCCGCATGACCTACGTCACCGGCGCTGAGGAGCAGGTCAAAACCGGCACCGCTCCCTGCCTGAAGGGCCAGAGTTACGTGCAATACACCTATGCCCCGGACCGCATCCTCCATCCCATGGAGCGTGCTGGCAAAAAAGGCGAGGGCAAGTGGCGCCGCATCAGTTGGGAGGAGGCTTACGCCAAGATCGCCAGTCGCCTGAACCTGGTGATTGAGGAGCACGGCTCCGAAGCGATTCTGCCCTACAGCTACTCCGGCAACTACGGCGCCATCGGCATGAGCGCCTCCGGAGAGCGCTTCTGGAACCGCATCGGTTCCTCCATCCTGGAACGTAAGGTGTGCACCTACGCCGCCTACGATGGCCTTGAGTCCCTCTACGGCACCTTCCTTGGTCCGGACCCGGAAGACATCATGCTCTCCGATGTCTATGTCACCTGGGGCCACGACGAAGTGGTTTCCAACGCCATCGCCATCAAACTCATCAACAAAGCCCGCGACCGCGGCACCAAGCTGCTCGCTGTTAACCCCCAACGTACTCCGCTCTGCTCCCAGGCCGATGTCTACCTTCAGCCCAATCCCAGCACCGACGTGCAACTGGCCGCCGGCATCATGAAGTACCTGGTGGAGCAGGATCTGGTGGACCACAAGTTCATCGCCGAGCAAACCCTCGGATACGACGAACTGCTGCAGCGTCTGGACGAACTGAGCTACGACGACATTGAGCGGATCACCGGTGTGCCCCGCGCCAAGATGTTCGAGTTTGCCCGCGTACTGGGTGAGAACGAGAAAACCATGCTGCGCATGGGCTACGGCTTCCAGCGCAACTATAACGGCGCCCGCATGTCCCGTGCGGTAGCGATGCTACTGGCAGTAACCGGCAACTTCGGCAAGCGCGGCAACGGCCTGATCTACGACAACGTGCAAGCCGGTGGCGGTCTGAACCAGTACGTGGCCAGCGGCAAGTACATGCGGAAGAACAAGGACGCCCAGCGCATCAACATGACTGAGCTGGCCAAGGCGATCCATCCCACTCACCCCACCAGCCACGACAAGCCGTCCAAGCCGATCCACGCCATGATCATCTACAACGGCAACCCGGTGGTGGTCGCCCCGGACACCAACGCGGTGATCGAGGGCCTGAAGCGGGAAGACCTGTTTGTGGTGGGTCACGATATGGTGATGACCGACACCCTGGACTACTGCGACATCATCGTTCCCGCAGCCACCCAGTTTGAAACCGACGACATCGTTGGCGATTACCACGGCTACTACACCCAGGTGTGCGAGAAGGTGATTGAGCCCCTGGGCGAGTCCAAGTGCAACTGGACCTTCTTCCGCGAGCTGGGTCAGGCGATGGGCTTCGAAGACGCCGCCTTCCAGGCCAGCAATGACGACATCATCCGCGAACTGCTGGACACTGACTCTCCCGACTACAAAGGCGTGACCTACGAGCGCCTGATGAAAGAGAAGTACGTCAAGCTGGATATCCCCCAGCCGATTCTGGCAGACGGCAAGTACGACACCCCCAGCGGCAAGATCGAATTCAGCAGCCAGATGATGGCGGACGCCGGTTATCACCCGGTGCTGGATTGGGGCCTGCCGGAGGAAGAGATGGAGAAGAAAGAGCGCGAACTGCCGTTCCGCCTGCTCTCCAGCGGCGTACCGCAGCGGGTGAACAGCTCCTTCTACAACGTCCAGTACATCCGCAACATCCCGGCCTACTACGTCAAGATCAACCCGAAAGACGCGGCCAAGTACGGGGTGCAGGACAACGATCAGATCACCCTCTCCAACCACCGCGGTGAAGCCACCTTTGTGGCGATGGTCACCACCGGCGTGGGCGAGGGCACCCTGATGGCGCCCAAGTGCAACTGGATCCGTCTCAATCCGAACGGTAAGAACGGCTGCACCAACTCGCTGACCACCGACAAACTGACCGACATGGGCGGCTGTTCCGCCTACCACTCCACCCGCGTCGCCCTGGCGAAAGTTTGAGGAGAGAACAGATGGATAACCAACTTCAACGGGGCTTCGTTTTCCGCCAGGAAAACTGCGTGGGCTGTCAGGCCTGTACCATCGCCTGCCAGATCCACAACGAGCTGCCGGAGAACGTCCGTTTTCGCAAGGTGGACCGTTTCGAGGTGAAGCGTGGCGATGACGAAGTCGACGTCTGGCTCACCCACTCCTGCATGCACTGCGGCAACCCGGCCTGCTTGATGGTCTGCCCGTCAGGCGCCTTTACCACCCGCTCCGATGGTCTGGTGGTGCTGGACCGGGAGCGTTGCACCAGCTGTGGCTTGTGTGTCAGTGCCTGCCCCTACGACGCCATCGCGGTGGACCCGCGAGATGGCCGTGCCGCCAAGTGCAACATGTGCGTGGAGCTGATCGACCAGGGTCAGCAACCGGCCTGTGTCACCGGCTGTACCGTGGGCTGCCTGACCACCGACAACATCAACCAGGTGCTCAAGGGCAACGTACACGCCAGCAAAGCGGGCGTGGGCTACCACGACAACCTGACCAAACCGAACATGGTGATCATTAAGGAGCGCGTCTGATGTCTCTGCCATTCGGGGCGCAGGCCGCCCATTACCAGGCGTTCAAAGGCATGGTGTTTCAGCCGGGGTGTGCGGACAACCTGGAAGCACTGATTCAGGTGCTGGAGCAGGGTGGTCAGTACCCCGAACTGCTGGCAGAGGCCCGGGCGTTACGGGATGAGCCGGAGCGGCTGGAATACGACTTCAACCGGATGTGCATCGGGCCCTATCGCCTGACGGTGCCGCCCTATGAGTCGGTCTATCGCAGCGGCAAGTCGGTACTCAACAGCCATCACACGGTGAATGTGCACGCCTACTACCAGCAACTCGGGCTGACCATCGAGCCGCGCTTTAATGAGCCGGCCGACTACATCGGCAACGAGCTGGAGTTCCTCTTCTGTGCCAGCGCGCTCGCGTTTGAGCACAGGGAGGCGGGCAACCCCGATGTGGCTCTGGAACTGGACCAGCTGGCTGGCCAGTTTCTGGAAGCCCATCTGGGCACCTGGTGTGGCGAGTTCTCCGACAAGATGATGGCAAACGCCCGTGAGCCCTTCTGGCGCCACTACGGTGCCGCGCTTAATCACTACGTTCAGTCACAGATGACGCATTGATGGCCGGGGGCGTTGCCCCCGCTCAATGACAGTTCGTAAAAGGACGAATCATGAAAAATCGTTTTGGGATACTCCCGGCACTGCTGCTGTCCGGGATCGCATTTGGGGCCGCTGCCCACGACGTGGACTCACCCAAGCCGCAACTGTGGAGCCCGGTCACCCACGAGGTGGTACAGGCTGACATTCCGGAGATCCGCGGTGTGGCCGCAGACCACGTGCTGCCGGCTTCCGACTGGACCGTAAACCAGGCGGATCTGGGTGCTCTGGATACCCTGGGTAACGCCCAGTTCAACGCCGACCTGCTGCTGTTTGGGGTGTTTGGTGTGGCTCTGCTGTTTGCCCTGTTCGTGATGATCAACGGCAAGGCCAAACTGACTCACGGCTTCTCCGGCAAGATGGTGCCGCGCTGGTCCAAGACCGATGTGGCGGTGCACTGGCTGGGTGGCATCGCCTGCATCGGCCTTATCCTCACCGGGTTGGTGATGGCCGCAGGCCGCTTCTATCTGGACCCGCTGATGATGGAGAGCCGCTGGCAGGGGCTGATCAGCGCCATGGTGGCCTGGCACAACTTCCTGGCCTTCCCCTTTATCGTCGGCGCGCTGGTGATGATGGTGAAGTGGGCGCCCAAGCAGATGCCGGAATCCTGCGACCTGGCCTGGTTCAAGGCATGTGGCGGCTACCTGAACTTCGGCGGCTTTAAGGGCAAACACCCCGACGCGGGCTTCGCCAACGCCGGTGAAAAACTGTGGTTCTGGTGCTTCACCCTGTTTGGCCTGGTGCTGATTGGTACCGGTCTGGTGCTGATGTTCCCGGCATTGGTGAGCAGCAAAGACGCCGCTAACCTGGCGCTGGTGCTTCACCTGATCGGGGCACTGATTGTGGGCGCTTTCTCCGTGGTGCATATCTTTATGGCCACCATCATGTCCGAAGGCGGCATGGAGTGCATGGTCTCCGGCCAGTGCGACGAGAACTGGGCCAAACAGCACCACAACCTGTGGTACGACAGCCTGCGCCGCTCCTGAGTCTACCAGGATTGGCAAACCCCGCTTCGGCGGGGTTTTTTTGTTTTAGTGTTTGGGGATGCCTGCGGCGTGCGCGGTTTGATGTCGTTGGCTGGGTTGGGTGGATGCCTGCGGCATGATGGGTTTGGTGGGGTGTCAGGATGGGCGCCGCGTTGGCGGCAGCAACCAGAAGGGCTTCGCCTCTCTGGGCTCCCCTTTGCCTCCCTGCGGTTTGCGCTGCGCGCAAGCCCTCGACGTCGGCGAAAGAGCGGGGTGGGGCACCACAGAAGGGCTTAAAAGAGGGTGACTAGTTAGCCTGGTCAGCGGCTATAGATTGTCTACATTAGTTGGGAGATTAATGGGCGCAGATATACTAAGTATTAAAGTCAATATCTGCAGGTTCATTTCAATTGACTCAAGGGTGATAGAATGAGGATTTTTATGCTGTTGGTTGTGCTTTTTTCTTTTTCCCATGCAAGCGAGGCAAGGTTTGAAGGCGTTTGCAGAACGGCCATTGCAAGCGGGCACGATTCCAGAGCGAATAACGCAAAGTTGGCATTTTCTACTCTTGGTATATTGGAGACAAACAATGTGAGTCATATGGTTATATATGTCGAGAAATATCCTGGAAATATACTTGGCCCTGAAGGGTTTTATTACCATACAAACTATGTAAGGAAAGGGGATATCTTCCCGGTCAAGGTTGTTGGTAACATTTCGAACATTCGGCTTGCTGTGGAGAATGCAATTTATGATAGTCGATTTGAAGCCGACCTTAACTTGAGACAAACAGATGCTGCTATCCATAACTTACATTTGGTTATCCATGAGGATGCTCTTGTTGGTAGTAATGGACTGAATCTGAAAGCTATTGATGGCTTTACTCTTGTAAAAAGAACTGGAGAATATGTAAGTGTAAAAAGAGCATGGGATAAAGAATCTTGCTTTCCAGATATTGGTGATCCTTGCAAAGAGTTGGAAAGTAGGCGTGAAGAGTATTTAAATTGCAAAGATAACTTGTCGGAAGGTGCGATTGAAATATCTGCATTGTTATTGTCAGGAGTTGCCGAGGCAATGGGTTGCAAACCTGCAAAGAGATAGAGCCCGCTCTAAAATGGACACCCATCTTTGGGCTCGTTACGGGTAGGCGCTTCAGATCCGGTTTAAAGCTGCCAATATCAAACCGCGATTCAGGCGCTGCAGTTGGTTTACAAACGCGGCGGTATCATTACGGTTAGTCAGCTCCTTAAACGCTACAACCTGGCTCTGAATATTGGCGGCAATGGCGGCGCTGAGTACCGGCAGTGGCATCTGCAGTTCGGAGAGGGGCAGGGCAGTGCGCAGGCTGTTTTCGACCTGGCTCACTATCAACTGGGTGATCTTGTGCTTTGCCAGTTCACTGTCGGCGCCAAGGGTATAGCCCAGTGAACGGCGCAGGTTACTGTTTGCCGAAACCTTTTCGAAAAATTGGTGCAAGCTCGGGCTTGCGTGGTCGGCCAACCAGGCAGACTCCGTTTGGTAGTCTTCAAGCATCTGGCTGAAGCGGTTGCAGTGGTGCAGCAGCAACACATCCAGCTTGGAGGTGAAGTGGCGGTAAAAGGTGCTGCGTCCCACTGCCGCCTGGCGCATCAGATCCCCCACGGTGACCTGCTGATAGGTCGTCGTACGCAGACGCTGAGTCAGTGCCGTCACGATATTCTGCTTGGTCCGTTCGCCCTGACGAATCCCATCTTGATGCACCACGCATTCTCCAATAACTCATAGGTTGCGCTAGATAGAGCACTGGTCGGCCATTAAGTTTCCGAACGGCGCAATGATTTTGCTCCAACCGGGACAAAATCGGTCAGTTGTCTCTCTCCGAGGGCCGAGTTGCTGGCATACCGTAGCGCCACTACCAAACCAGTGGAGCATTTATGAAAACGCTTTTTGCCTTCAGCCTGACCCTGTTCGCTGCCAGCAGCTTTGCCAATGTCGATCGCGAGGCGCTGCCTGCCCTGAACAACATGCACATTCACAACTCCCATGTTGTCAGTGCAGGCCTGCCCAAGTCAGGCGACTACGCCGCCATGCGCCAAGCGGGGATTGATACTGTTATCAATGTGATTCCCGCCAACAGCCTCTGGGACCAGCAAAAGGGGTTTGTGCCCGACCCGGTCAGTGCCCGTGCCAGCGGCTTAACCCACTACACTGTGCCGTTTGAGTCGGAGCAACCGGTGGCGACCATGGAGCACTTTATTGCGGTGATGGATCGCCTTTCCGAAACCGACCAGGACGTACTGGTGCACTGCGCAGTTAACTGGCGGGCATCGGGATTGGTGTACCTCTACCACGCCATCAAAAACGGTAAGGCTGACAAATCTGAGCTGGAGCCCTGGGGGGATCTGGAGCAGGCCTTTGCCGAAGCCCCGAATCTCAAGCGCTTCTTCACGACCGTCGAGGCGCATTACGGGTTAACTCCAGCGCTCTGACGTCGAGCGTTAAGCTCATCGAAATGTACCCGGAGAGTTCACATTATTGGGACATATCCCGAACCCACTGAAAGCTCTGTGCTCCAATGGGGAAAACTCACTTGTATGGTCCCTTTATGTCCAAGCTTGCTCTTACGGTGACTCTGCTTATCGGTTTGCTATTCGGCGCTGTCGGAGGATACGCCCTCAGCCAAAAGCTGATCATCGCTCGTGGCGGTGGTGCCACCATGGGCTTTGTGCCGTTGGCCAATCAGTTGATTGAGGAGCCGGAGGTGCGTCAGATGACGATTTGCGCGAAGCTGGCGATGAACCAGGGGCAGAAAATCGACAACCTGGCGCTTAATTTACGACTGAATCGCTTCCTGATGTCGATGGACGACGGCAGTCAGCGACCCTTCTTTGCGCTTATCTTCGCCAAAGCCTACCTGATGGGCCTGGCGGACAGTCTGCCGCAGAGCGGGGAGAGTGCCGGAGAGTACCGGTGCGACGAGTTAACTTGGTTGTACAAGGTGGACAGTTAATTCACCCACGGGCAGTGCCGTATCGAGGGGAGTCAGAAAAAGACACCGGGCGAGCCCGGTGTCTTTTGGTGTTACGACTTACTTGTGGATCTTATCGATCCGGGAAGCTTTGTCGTCGTAGTCTTCAGCGTGACAGGATTTGCAGGACTGCACCGGTCTCAGCCAGGGCTGACGGTACTGACCATCTTCGCCGTAGTGATAGGGGTCTTCTGACGGCGCTGAAAGGTCAATCTTGAACAGGTGCGAGTTCTTGGGCATATGGCAATCGGTACACTCTGCCATTGCGCCATGCATGGCACCCAGGCCATCCGCAAACTCCACGCTCGGGTGACAGCTCTGACAGGTTTTGGTCAGTGCTTCGCCGTGCCCAGGCTTATCCTGGAAGTTGGTGGACAGGTGCGGGTTGTGACACTCGGTGCAGTGGAACATCCGCTTGGCGCCTGTCGCCTCGCCGGTATCCGGGTCGTAGCCCAGCAGCGCGTCTCCGGCATTCCGGCCCTCTTCAAAGTAGTCCTTCACAAAGCCACCGATGGTGTCGCCACCGAACTTCTCGTCGTAGCTTGTCATGTAGGTCGGGTAGTGACGTTCACCGGCTTTGGTATGACACTCACCGCAAGCCACCGGCTCGCCATAGGCCATATTCAGGGCCATCAGGTCAGCACGGCTGCGGCCTTCAGCCTTCAGGGTGATGTTGTCCTTGCTGGGGCTCTTGGCGTGGTCGCTGCCAGCGCCGTGACAGGCTTCGCACTGGACGCCGGTCAGGGCAAAGGTGCCCTCCATGCCAATCAGGTCGTCCTGACGATTGCGGTTACGGTTGTCGCCGGGCTCTGAGGTGTAATCGCGCCAGCCGGTGTTATGGCAGGTGCCACAGTTGTAGGGCATGCCGTCCGGGCCAGCACCGGCTGCGAACGGCACGGCGCGATCCGGACCCAGAGTTTCCCCGAGCGGCAACACATCAAACATCGCTTTGGTGCCGTTGATCATGTAGCCGTTGTTATCGAGCAGAATGGCCTGGCGCTGATAACCCCCCAGCACATAGCTGATGTCGGCCCAGCTTTCCGGCGTACCGGCACTGTTGGTAACGCCTTCATACAGGGCCAAAGCGCCTTTCAGCGTGGTAAAGGGGAACTCGGGCCGCTCACCGTTCTCCACCTTGGTGAACTTGTAGTTGTGGCCGGTTTCCCGGAAGCTCGCCTTATCCTGGTGACAGCGCAGACAGGTATCGGTGCCGACATACTCCTGCATGCTGGCTTTCACTTCCACGTCCGCCACGGCACGTGCCTCGCCACCGTTACCGTCGCTGATGACGTATTCCACCTGGACCAGACCGTAGGTGTCGGAGAGGAGCCAGAGCAGATCGTCCTCTACCCGCACCTCACCGGCCCCCTGTACTACGGTCGCTTCCGACAGCACCAGAGTGTCGCCCTCCGGATCGCTGGCCTCGGCCAGAACGTCGATGGAGGTGTCCTCACCAATCACCGCAATCGCCGATACCGTTCCGGGCACCGGAGGCTGGTTTTCAACGGGAGCATTGTTGTCATTGTCGCTGCCACACCCGGCCAGTAGCGCTATCAGCGCACTGGCGCAAAGGGTCATGGCGCCGAGTTTTGTACGTTGTTGTTTCATCATCGATTCCTCTGCGATTTTGTTGTTTTCGCAGGAGAAAACGTAATCAAGACGTTAAGGCAAAAGGAGGTCGTCTGTGACCGCCAAATGGTCGTTTACGCACCACCTGACGGATTTGTGACCCGGGTCCAAAGTGGCGTCGTTTCGCTGGTTTGTGGGTGAAGGGTGTGGCAGGGGATGGTGGCGCTGCGCGCTTGGGGAGAGGACGCTCTGATGGATGCCTGCGGCATGACCGGGTTGGTGGGACGCTACGATGAGTTCCGCGTTGGCGGCAGCAACCAGAAGGGCTTCGCCCCTCTGGACTCCCCTTTGCCTCCCTGCGGTTTGCGCTGCGCGCAAGCCCTCGAAGTCGGCGAAAGAGCGGAGTGGGACATTGGGTTAGGGGGGCTGGAACCGCCCCGGACCGGCCGTTAAGAAGGCTCTAAATACACCAAAGGCGCTGTTCTGCTCCAGGGGTCCGCGTTTAGCAGTTTTACCCTGAATCGTGCTGAGCCTGCGCCTTCCGAAAAATCCATCCTAATTAGTGGCATAGTCGATGTCTACAAGCGCCCCGATCTAGCCGTTCAGTGGCTCACTGATAACGCCCCGCTCAACTAAACGATCGCGATCCACCTGCAGTGCCTTGTTACCTCGCATGGTTTCGTGCCTGCTCTTCATTTTCCCAAAGAACAAAGTATGCATTACTTGGCATGTCTTCATAATGATGTCCGCCCTGGGAACCTACTAATGAGCCTAATCTTTGACATTTATACACCTGAATCCACTTACTCCTCAGTTTGGCAAACAAAATGCCATTTGAGTCTTCATGAATAGCACGAACATCGCTAGAAGCCTTTCTTGAATAAACCCACCAAATATATGGAAAAGCGGCTTCACGGGCTTTAGCTAATTTCAGTATTTGTACTTGTAGCTCACGTAGCGTCATTCGAGGTGACTCTGTAACTATAGATTTTGCTATACGGAGAGTTACAGGACACTCCCAGCCATGGTATAGCTGAATGTTTGAGCGCATAACGGTTGCTCCAATAGGATGGCTTGCACCTAAGACCAAAGACTTCGCTTCGCCGTATTTTGACGCTAGCCTACACCCTTTGTTTCCAACCAGGCCTGTTAAGCCTACACTTTCCACGGCTTCGTACCATAAGCAATTTAACTCTGAGTTCAATCTTGTCCTCCTATGGGGACTAACGATCTCTGCTGGCTGGCCTTGCTATACGTTTTAGTCAACATGCATTGCAGTCTCTGCATATTCCTTTAGCTCATCCTTCGCCTTTTCGAATTTAGCTTTAGCATGGAGGTCATCGTTATGAGTTTTTAAATACTCTTCTAGAAATTTGACCTCAATATGAACAAGGTCTATTCTGAGTCGTTGAAGCAAGTTAGGAGTTCCGAGGTTATGTGATTCCCAATTTCTGTTTTCAAAAGGATTGGCATGATACGGGATATTACTGAACAATTCAGGAGATATACCCTCTTTAATTAGGAGTGCTTCAAAGTCTGATTTTGACTTTCCATCACTCTTATGAAATGACTTCAGAAGGGACTCAATGCCATTAACTGTATCATACGCGCTAGCGATCACATCAAAGAAGCTATTCCCGCCATTTACACTCATCGCTAAGCCGCTGTCTGCAAATATGTGGTCAAGCTTGTTAAGGCGATCTATGTCAGACCAGTACTTCTCCATTTCATAAGAGAGCTTTGTAAGCTCTGACTCATCAATTTTGAAGTCAGACTTAAGAAATAACTGCTCATGCTCTCTTTTTATCTGTAGGAGCCTGTCTACGGGGTACTCTTCAACATCATCAGTTTCAATATGATGTGGATAGCACAAAATCAGTAGGTTTTCGTAGCTTCTTCTATGCTCGTCATTTCCATCCGGATTAAATCGCTCCCCACCATCAGAGGCAGCTTCAATATGACAAACTTGTGCTATGAATTTGTTCTTTTCATTAATCAATGGCTGAGTACAACCTGGAAAGGCACATTGATTCCCAGATCTAGCGAAGAGCGCTCTCAATACATCTGTTTTTGGTGCTAGGCGTGCCATTCTATCCCTTCAGTTTGTTCTTACGTATAACGTCCAAAACAGCGGCGCATTTATGCGTCCGACTGATTTTTCTTGTTAAATGCCCTGCCATCTGACCAAGTTCGACTTTTGGTAACTTCCCATTCCTCTTTTAAGGCATCTTGCAACTCAGATATCAGACTATCTATTTTGTCTTCTTCGAGGTGGGTTGTGTCAAAGTCATAAATTTCTTCCTTTATACTACTCATGATCTCAAAGGCCTTCTTCATAGATGGTTCATCCTTTTTGAATAGAAGCTTCAACTTAGAAGAAACCTGATAGTACTCAGTCCTTATTGATACAAGTTCATTATATGCTTGACTTGCTAATTCATTAAATCTCTGACCATTTTCCTGATCTCCTCTACGATAGGCCTCTCTTTCATTGTCTCTGTTCAGATTCCTTACCATTGCCTGATACTGGATTTGATGCAGTATTTTGCACAAATCTGATGCAGTCTCTCTCACCTGTTGAATCCATTGGTGCCGAAATTCAGATATCTTGTTCTCATGCTCATCCACTCTTGCTCTTTGAGCAATTCTATTTTGAGACTCTACTGACTTCCGGTTGCTTGTATAAGTCACCGTGGCAGCGCACACGATAATTACAATCGTAATTAAAAATGGTAGATTCTGAAGTGCTACGGCCTTCCACTCTAATGGTTTATGTATTAACTCGACTGGTATATTCCCATTAGAAAAGATTATTGCTCCAATATCACTTTTATCCATAAACTTTATCTTCTATGTTTGTGCCAATATGTAGCTGGCATTTAACAGTGGTGTTATCGCGCCCTTAGGCACCTTTATTGTCGCATTAACACCGGTGAAAGTGAGACAACGCTAGCAAGTGATCTCAGTTCAATCAATGCCTTAGCTTTTCTTTAGCGCAGTTCTCTCTGTGAAACAAAGAATCCATCCGGTGAAAGCTCGCTATCATTCACGAATGACCGCTCCTGGCGCCATTCCGGCCATTCCAGCTGCGCTTTAGTGTACGAGTTTCCGAAGCCACTCCAGTCAATGGTTGCTCAGGCTTAAATGGCTTTTTATGGCGACTCCACCCCGTCCGGATGGTCATGAAAGTGACGCTCAAAAAAGCGGACGTCTTCCGGGGTGTCTTGCCGTTGTACTTCACTAAAGCCGTTTTTGGTCAGTACCCGGGCGGAGGCGGGGTGGTCGGACGCTACCCCCGCGCGCAGGCTGGCGACCTGGCCGTTTTGTTGGCACCAGTTCACCAGTCCGGCCACCAGTTCGCTGGCCAGCCCCTGACCCCAGTAGGCATCCCCCAACAGGTAGCCCAGATGCCAGGTGGTGCCTATCTCAACCACGACTGACGGGTGGATCAGCAGAAAGCCCACCAGAGTGGTGTCACTGCTCATTCGCACCTCCAGCAGCCAGGCTTCATCCAGCCGGTCCTGCAACCACTGGCGGGCGCCGGTTGCGTCGGTTACCGGGGGCCAGTGTTCCGGCAGTGTGGCCTGCACTTCGGGGGAGAAGAGGGCTAGGGTGTCGCTGGCCAGATCGGACGGCGCTTCAGCCAGGTTGGTCAGTGCCCGGACGGTCAAACGGTCGGTGCGGTATTGGGGGCGCATGGGGCGGTCTCATCGGGATATCATGCCCTTCAGTGTGACTGCCGCCCCGTGCTTTGCAAGGGTTATTGATGGTGTCGTTGCAGTGCCCGGGCCAGTGCGGGTAGACGGGTTAACTGGTGGATACGGCCGCGCCAGCTGGCGTCAGAGAGCGCCGCTTGCCGGTTCTCTCCGTACTCAATATGGAGCCAGCCCTGGTCATCCAGTGTGGATTGGCGGATGGCGTTCAGAGTGATCACCTGTCCCTCGCCGTAAAATACGACGCTGTCGGTGCTGACCATCAGGCTACCGGGTTGTGGGGCGGCGTGGCTGTGTTCCGGGCGGAAGAGCATCTGTTCATACAGTGCGGTCATAGGGACATCCTTATCGTTACCCTGTGCTCGCGATCCATCCATAATCGCAGGGGAGCACATTGTAGAGCACCCTGGCCAGACTGCCAAAGCGATGGAGTGCATGGGGTCACTCTCCCACTCACCCGGTGGGGATGAGGCTCAGACGCCCACAGCCACCCCTTCACTCTCTTCGCACAGCGGTTTTTTCTGCAGCTTTCTTTGCAGTGTTCGGCGGTGCATCCCCAGCGCCCTTGCCGTGGCAGAGACATTACCATCGTGCTGACGCAGCGCCTGCTGAAGGTGTTCCCACTCCAGCCGTTTCGGGTTCAGCGGTTTGTCTTCCGGGGTGTTCGAAACCGCCACCGGGGCGTTCTCCAGTGCGCTGAGCAGGGTTGCGGTATCCACCGGTTTGGCCAGGTAGTGGTTGGCGCCCAATCGCATGGCGTCTACCGCGGTGGATACGCTGGCGTAGCCGGTCAGCAGTACCAGTTGAGCCTGCGGCACCGAAGCCCGCAGCGGGGCGATCAGCGCCAGCCCGTTGTCCTCGCCCAGATTCATATCCAGCAGCAGGTGAGTAGGGCGCCACTGTCGTGCTTTGAGCAGGGCGTCGGTCTTGTTGGCGGACCAGTGGCTGTCGTAACCGTGGCGCTCCAGACGGCGGGCGAGTACTGGTCCCAGCAGCGGATCATCCTCGATGATCAGCACCCGTTTGGCACTCATGCCACCACCTCCGGCAGCCAGATTCGGGCTTCGGCACCGCCATCAGAGCGGTTGCTCAGTCGCAGCGAGCCGCCGAGGCGCTCCAGAGTGGCGTGGCTGAGCAGCAATCCGACGCCAAGAGAGTTGCTCTGCACCCGCTGGCGTCCCAGTTTGTCATGTACAGGCCCCAGTCCCGGTCCCCAGTCCCGGAACGTCAGGGCGATGCCCTTGTCTTCCTGCGCCACTTCCAGTGCCAGCCGGTCACTGCCTTGACGCAGACTGGCCTGAGCGCCGTTGTAGGCCAGCGACAGCAAAGCCGGTTGCAGTGCTGGGTCTCCGCTGAGCATAGAGCGCTCAACACGCACCTGAAGATCCAGCTCGATTTGAGGCAACAGCAGTTGCAGTTGCTCCTTAAGGCCGGCCAGCAGGGTTTCCAGCGGCTGTGGCTCAGGGGAGTCACTGCGCAACCGTTCGCTGGTCTGACGCAGGCCGTTCAGGCTTTGCTGGCAGAGGCGCAGCGGCCCGCTCATCTGCGGCAGCATGTCGCTGTCCGGGTGGTGTTCCAGCGCCTCTTCGTGCAGCAGTGTGAGGGTGGAAAGAGGGGTCGCCAGTTGGTGAGCCAACTGGGCTGATGCGGTGCCCAGCGCCAGTAGGTGCTCCTGACGCAGCTGGGCTTCCCGCAGTTGCGCCATCTCCCGCTGCTGTTCACGGCTTCGCAGCGCCATGATGGCGACCACACCCAGCAATACCGCGCAGGAGAGCAGGAAGTTCAGCCACATCCCCAGGTAGTGCGCGGCCATCTGGGTGCCATGCATCATATGGGCATCGTGGGGCATGGTCAGCATCATCAGGCTGTATGCCAGACAGGCGATGGCGGCGATCCCCAACACCTGCCTGAAGGGCAGCAGCACGGCGGCAATGGCGACGGGCATCAGCAACAGAGTGACAAAGGCGTTGGTGGCGCCGCCGGAGAAGTGCAGCCAGAAACCCCACAGCAGGGTATCGACCATCAACTGACTGACCAGGGGCAGGTGACGCTGTCCCCAGGACAGCGTGGTTACGGCCAGAAAAGCGGCTTCCAGTACCATAACGGCAAGCAGCGGGGGCAGTTCCAGGGTCAGGCCCAGCAGCGAGCCGGTGCCGGCCACCAAACCCACTTTTAACAATAAGCCCAGTGCCCGCAGCCACCAGAGCTGCTGATGGGGTCGGTAGGAGTTCATCCTTGTTACCTATTACCTGTTGGGATAGCGGGCAGATTAGCAGAGTTAAGGGGCTGAAAATGCCAACGATGTGGCAAGTTAGCCTCAAAGCTTATCGGTTGATGCGTCGGGTTGAACCGGTTGCGCTGCGGGTTTGGGTTGGTTAGCTTGCGATTAACTCAACGTCATGGAGCGCGTTTATGTGGACCCGGACCCGTCCTTTGCTGGCGACAGTCGCCCTGATATCCACCCTTATCCCTTCTGCCTTAGCCTTTGACCGCATTACCGGAGCGCCTTTCGCATCCCGCTCACCGGTTTACGCCGAGCAGGGGATGGCCGCCACCAGCCAGCCCCTGGCCACTCAGGTGGCGTTGGACATTCTGAAGGAGGGCGGCAACGCCATTGATGCGGCGATTGCCGCCAATGCGGTGCTGGGGTTGGTGGAGCCGACCGGCTGTGGCATCGGCGGCGATCTGTTCGCCATTGTCTGGGACGCCGAAAGCAAGACGCTGCATGGTTTGAACGCCTCCGGTCGCAGCCCCAAAAGCCTGACGTTGGAAGAGTTTGAGCGGCGCGGGCTGGACGCTATTCCGCCCTACGGGCCCTTGCCCGTTTCAGTGCCCGGAGCGGTGGATGGCTGGTTTGAGCTGAGTGAGAAGTTTGGCAAGCTGCCGATGAGCCGGGTGTTGGCGCCCGCCATCGACTATGCCGAGCGGGGCTTTATTGTCTCCGATCTGATCGCCTACTACCTGGACCGCAGCGCTCCGCGACTGGGGCAATATCCTGGATTCCGTGAAACCTTTATGCCCAATGGCGCCATGCCTGCGGTGGGGGAACGGTTTGCCAACCCCGGCCTGGCCTACAGCTATCGGCTGCTGGCGAAGGAGGGGCGGGAGGCGTTTTACCAGGGGGAGATCGCTCGTCGCATCGACCAGTACATGAAGGAGAACGGCGGCTTCCTCAGTTATGACGATCTGGCCAGCCACACCAGCGAGTGGGTGAAGCCGGTCAGCGCAGACTACCGGGGCGTCACCGTGTGGGAACTGCCACCGCCGGGACAGGGGATTGCTGCGCTGCAGATCCTCAAGATCCTGGAGGGCTACGACATCGCCGCCATGGGCCTGGACAGCCCGGAGTATGTGCACACCTTTGTGGAAGCAAAGAAACTGGCCTTCGCGGACCGCGCCAAGTACTACGCTGACCCGGCGTTTGCGGATATTCCGGTGGCGGGCCTGATCTCCGAGGCCTACGCCCAGGCACGGCGCGAGGAGATTGGCGAGCGGGCGGCCAAATCGGTGGAACATGGTAATCCGGCCTTGCTCCATGGCGACACCATCTACCTCACCACCGCCGACAGTGAGGGCAATATGGTGTCGCTGATCCAGAGCAACTACCGGGGTATGGGCTCGGGGATGACTCCGCCGGGATTGGGCTTTGTGCTTCAGGATCGGGGCCAGTTGTTCACTCTTAAACCGGGCGAGGCCAACACCTACGCACCGGGCAAGCGCCCCTTCCACACCATCATTCCCGCCTTTGCCACCCGGGAGGGCAAACCCTGGCTATCATTTGGGGTGATGGGGGGCGCTACCCAGCCTCAGGCGCACGCTCAGATCATCATCAATCTGGTGGACTTTGGCATGAATCTGCAGGAGGCGGGCGACGCGCCGAGGATTCTCCACACCGGCTCCAGCCAGCCCACCGGTGAGGTGATGACCGATGGCGGCGTGGTCAGTCTGGAGTCGGGCTTCTCCTACGAGACCAAACGGGAGCTGATGAAGCGAGGCCACGTGATCCAGGAGAATCTCGGCGGCTACGGCGGCTATCAGGCGATCATCTACGATGAGGACACCGGCAGCTACATCGGCGCGTCTGAGAGCCGCAAGGATGGTCAGGCGGCGGGTTACTGATCCTCTCCGCACATCTCCAGGTAGGTGTTTGAGGGGTGGAAGGCGATAGACTCCGCCCCTCTCTCCTCCAGCCAGTCCCGCGCCTGTTTCAGACAGGGCAGCCGCTGCTGCTCCAGCATTTCACCATCCGGGCCGTAGGTTCGGGCGATGTAGAGATCCCCCTCCAGCGACCAGATGGCGCCTTTTTCTGCGTGAGGTTTTGAGCCAAACATACCTGCCTCCACCACTACCAGGGGACCGGGTTGCCGGTCCAGTCGAGAAAACTCAGGGTGCCATCCGCCTCGGCACCATCCATCAACTGCTGCAGTTGTCGGGCGCTCTGCTCCGGCGTCAGACGCTGGCGTCCCTGGGCAAACGGCTCGGAGAGCGGGGAGACAACCGTACCGGGGTGATAGGCAATCAGTTTTACCCCCGGTGCTCTTCGTGCGTACTCCACCGCAGCCGATTTGAGCATCATATTGAGGGCCGCCTTGGCGGCGCGGTAGCCATACCAGCCTCCTAACTGATTATCGCTGATACTGCCGACCCGGGCGCTCAGAACCGCCACGGAGGCCGACCGGCTCTTGCTGAGCAGGGGCAGCAGCGCCTGCAGATAACCCATCGGTCGCACCGCATTAACCTCAAACAGGCGATGCAACGACTCCCCATCCAGGTGCTCAATACGTCGCTCCGGCTTCAGTCCCGGTTCATGCAGCAGGCCCAACGCGATAACGACGCGCTGCCAGTGGGCGTCGATCTCTGCCAGTGCACTGATGGCCCGTTGACGGCCCGCGTCCTGATGGTCCGAGGGGATCCAGCGCAGCAATGGGTGTGTGGTTGGCGGGGCCTGTCGACTCAGCGCCACAACGGTTTCACCGCGATCCAGGGCCAGTTGCGTATACGCCTGGGCGATGGCGCTGCCCGCTCCGATCACCAAGGTGTTAGTGGTCGACATGGCAACGGTCGCAATGGCGCTGGCCGGTCAGCCAGTAGGAGAGGCGATGACGGTGGCGGGCGAACACCCTGTAGGCGGCGTCAGTTACCGGGCGCACAGGACGCCAGCGCAGGGGCGCGGTTAGGTAGCCCAGGCCCACCAGTTTCCATGCCTGATGGGTCACGTCGAGGCCCGTCAGCCAGGTGCCATCTGCAAGACGGCCGTGCAGAATCGCCATGGCCTGAGTGGGATCCAACTCGGGAAACTGCTCAGTCAGTTTGGGGTCATGGAGGTCGACATACCGGATGCGACCAAGGGGATCCCGCGCCCGAAGGGCGTCGATCTCTCGACGGCACAGTGGGCAGTGACTGTCGTAGAAAAGGGTTAAATGCATGACAGAATCCCGTTCGTTGGTAACACTAGGGGGTACGAGTCAACCGGGCGGGATGGATCACGCCTGAAAAGAACCGAACGGCCAGTCTGGCCGTAAGCACAAGGACCGGAAGCGAAAGGGGCGCAGTAGCCATGACAGAAGAAGCCAAACTGGTGCGCGATGCCTTAATGGCCCGTGGCCTGGAAACGCCGCTGATAGAGAGCGAGCTGACCAACGAACAGAAGTACGCCCGCATCAAAGGTCTGATGACTGAGGTGATAGGCACACTGGGTCTGGATCTGCGGGATGACAGCCTGCGGGAGACCCCCCATCGCATCGCCAAAATGTACGTCGACGAAATCTTCTCGGGGCTGGATTACCGGCAATTTCCCAAGATGTGCGTTATCGACAACAAGATGGGCGTCGATGAGATGGTTAAGGTGAAGGCGATCAGCCTTGTCAGCACCTGCGAGCATCACTTTGTCACCATCGACGGCACAGCCACCGTTGCCTACATCCCGGGCAAGAAGGTGATTGGGCTGTCCAAAATCAACCGCATCGTTCAGTTCTTCGCTCGCCGTCCCCAGGTTCAGGAGCGGTTGACCCAGCAGGTGCTGGTGGCCCTGCAAACCCTACTGGGCACCGACAATGTGGCGGTCTCCATTCAGGCCACCCACTATTGCGTTAAGGCACGTGGGGTGGCAGACGCCAGCTCCTACACCGAAACCACGGCGCTGGGGGGGGTGTTCAAAACCAAGGCGGCCACCCGGGCTGAGTTTCTGCGATGAGTGCACCGGTTCTGATCACCGGAGTGGGCAAACGGGTGGGTCTGCATCTGGCACTGGCGTTTCTGGAGCAGGGCACACCGGTGATTGGTACCTACCGTCAGGAGCGACCGGCGTTGGCAGGGCTTCGGGCAGAGGGTGCCGAGCTATACCCCTGCGACTTTTATGACCCGGGTGAACTCACCAACCTGATATCCCTTCTGCGGGATCGTCACCCGGCCCTGCGCGCCATCATTCACAATGCGTCGGACTGGCTGAAGGAGGGGCAGGCACCCGATGCGGAGGTGATGCAGCGGATGATGCAGGTGCATGTCAGCGCTCCCTACCAGCTTAATCTGGGCCTCACCGATGCCCTGATGGCGGGCGCCGCGCCCACCGCTGACATCATTCATCTTACCGATTATGTGGCGGATACCGGCAGCGCCAAGCACATCGCTTATGCCGCCAGTAAGGCCGCTCTGGCTAACCTTACTCTCTCCTTTGCGAAACAGCTGGCCCCAACCATCAAAGTGAATGCCATCGCGCCTGCCCTGATCCGCTTTAACGAGCACGACGACGAGGCTTACCGGCAAAAAGCCCTCGCCAAATCGGTGATGGGCAAAGAGGGTGGCGAAGTGGAGGTGTGGCACACCGTGCAATACCTGATGAACAGTGAGTACATCACCGGTCGTACCCTGCATCTGGATGGTGGCCGGCACCTGATCTGATAGGGCCAGGTAACCAGGCTTAGCCCCCCTCCCGGTTATCGATAGGGATAGGGAGGCAAACGCGGTTCAAGCGGTCACAGGCTGTAACGGATATCAACGAAGGTGATTGGGCCGGCAACAATGGTTTCGCTAATGCTGCGGACCTCAAAGCGGTTCTCGCCTTTGTTCAGCGGCCAGACAAAACTCTCGCCCTCTATGTCTACCCATTCTTCCCGGTTCTGGCGGATCTGAAAATGCGAAAAACGGTCCATTGCGGTGTAAAACTGCATTGAAATCTCGCCTTTCGCAGCGAAACGCCACTGATGCTCAAGGTACTGCTCGTTGGTTTCAATGCCATGCTCTTCCATCAGTGTCTGGAAGTCAGACTGAGCATTAGGAAGGGCTGTCATCGCGATTGATGTCTTATTCAGCTCCGGGTAGGCGATATCGGGATTTTGGGTAAAAAGCTTGGGGTACTCTGAGCCCATTCCCTGAAAAGTGAGTGGCGGTGTTTTGGCCTCCATCATCAGAAACACACGCTGTCGCTCTCCATACAAATGGCGTGAAGAGATGTGGAAGCCAAGGTAGTTGGATAGGAAGTTGGCGTAGTCGGACTTTATCGCCTCGACATCCAGCTGGTTTAACCGTGCAAACTGCTCCGTCACCAGGAATTGGATCTGGTCATACTGCTGTTGGCGTTTAAGCTGATAGATATCGTGGATATTGAGATATTCGCCATTGTGCAGGGCATAGATGCTGAACTGTGGGTCGAAGAACACCCACTTACCCAATGCATTGGACCATACCTCAGTGGCCACATGGCCCATACCAAAACCGCCGTAGGCAACCTCCGAGGTCTGGAGCCCAATCTGTCGGGTATGGTGTCCCATGGCGGAGAGGATATCGGCCATCACCTGGCCATATTCGACACAGCGGTAACGCTCCCCTTCATCATGCACTTTTTTCAGAATATCCAGTGAGCTGGTCCCCGCCGGAGGTTGATTCATGCCATCGTGTTGCCACTGGCTAGCGACCCAGTCCATCACATCGATAAACAGTTGTGGATCCTTGTTGTTTTGAAACCTCGCGCGCTCGAAAACGTAAGTGGTGAGCGCGTTATCGTCCGTGGTTTTTAGCTCTTCAGGCTGTTCAACGATGACGCTCTGGTAATTATTCGTTGCGGTAATCTCAATCTTATTCAGCGTTTCGCCAACAGCGGAAAGCGGAAAACAGCTTATTGCCAGCAGGGTTGCAGCCAACCGATAACCAAGTTGCATTTGACACTCCATGTCATTGAAAGATTCATACACACCCCCGGACGTTGTCAGGCGTCCAGAGGATATTTAATTCGGGTTCGCAAAGAACGTGAATGCGCAATACCTGAAACCTGGGCGCTGGCCAGCAGAACCGTGGGCATCTTGTTCAGTGGTGTCTTTACGACTCCGGGGGTTCAGAGGTGTGCTCCACTTCCCAGGCGTTCTCACGGTGCTGGGCGCCGTAGCGCATCAGGTAGCGGACGGTGGGTCCGAGTCTGATGCAGGCAAAGGCGACGGCCACTACCGCGGCAATCAGGTAGAAGGGCTCATTCAGAAACGACAGACTGAAGTCCGAAGGGTCGAGGTTGGCGATGCCAATAACCGTCGCCCCCAGGCCCATGACAAACAGAAGATTGAGCAGCAGGAAGGATTCCTTAAAACGGGACTGCACCTTGGCCACTTTGGGGTTGCTCCGGCTTATCAGGACCTGAACCGTTTTTCCTGGTGCCAGGTTGTGTTTGCGGGCGTCCACTTCGGCTTTGAATCTGAGGGTGACGTCGGTGCGATATTCAATAATGGGCAACACCACCTTCCGGGTGCTGTTGCCGGAGCGCTGCGTTTCCTCTTTAAGATCCACAACCGTTCCGCTGACGTCGGTGCAGTTGGCAAGAAACCCCTTTTCCACCCGGCGGCCGAACAGGCTCGCTGCAATAAACAGCAGCCCCCCCAAAATGAACACCAGTGCTTTCATCATTGCCTCCCTGACGTGATGGCCCCAATCCGCAGCATCCCTGCCGATTCTCTGGTCAGCGGTGAACCTATCACTACCGGGTGGGCGAATCAAAGCGGTCTGTTTCCCAAGGAAAAATCTAATGGATAAGGGGCATCGTCCGGACGGGATCCGCTTGCGTGCACTCAGGGTTTGCGTCACTGTGGAAGGGTCACTGTTCAGGCTCAGGAACCCATCAGCGTGGCTCACGAACCTCTCTCCTCCCAACTCAAAGCGGGCGTCAGCGCCGGCATCATCTCTCAGCAGCAAGCGGAAGCGCTTCAGGCCCTGTGGCAACCGGAGCCCGGTCGGGGACCGGCCCGTTTTGACCTGACCCATCTGCTCTATTACCTCGGGGCACTGCTGGCCATCGGCGCCATGACGGTATTTATGGAGCTGGGGTGGGAGCGGTTTGGCGGTTTTGGGGTGATGGGTCTTGCGCTGTTCTATGGGCTATTGGGGCTGGTGCTGCAACTGGCGCTGGAGCGGCGGCAGCTTTGGCTTCCCGCCGGGCTGGCGCTGGTGTTTGTGGTCTGTCTGACGCCACTGGTGTTGTACGGTTTTCAGCAGGGGATGGGGTGGTGGCCTGAGCAACAACCCTATCCCGGCCTCTACCGTCGGGTTGAGGCGCATTGGGTGTCGCTGGAGTTGGCCACGCTGCTGGCGGCGATGCTGGCGCTGACCTGGCGTCGGGTGCCTTTCCTTATCTGCCCTCTGGCGATCAGCCTCTGGTTTCTGTCGATGGATGGGGCACAGTGGCTTCTTGGGGAGCGGCTCACCTGGCCGGAGCGGGGCCAGATCAGCATGGTGATGGGGCTGGTAATGGTGGGTCTGGGCCTCTATGTGGATGGACACCGGGACCGGGAAAACCACCGCGACTTTGCCTTCTGGCTCTACCTGTTTGGGGTGGTGGCATTCTGGGGGGGGCTAAGCAGCCAGCAGAGTGACAGCGAGTGGGATCGTGCCCTCTATGGCTTTATCAATCTGCTTATGATGCTGGTTGGGGTGATGCTAAATCGCCGGGTCTTTACGGTGTTTGGCGCGTTGGGGCTGTTCGCTTACCTTGGCCACCTGGCGTATGACCTGTTCCGCGACAGCTGGTGGTTCCCGGCACTGCTGACTCTGCTGGGACTGGGTATCATCCTGCTGGGCGTGGCTTGGCAGCGTCACCATTTGAGGTGGCGGGCCGCGTTGCTGGCCCGGCTCCCGGATTCCGTGCGGCAGTTCGGCCCCTTTAACTGACCGGACTCAGAACAAAGCGGCGCACACTGTCGGCGTCTTCGCTCAGTTGCGCCGTGCCGTTTTCGATAAACCCAAGGCGGCGCAACAGGGCGGCGGATGCCGCGTTATCCGGCGAAGTGATCCCCCACAGCGTCGCAATGGACCAACTGTCCCGAGCCTCCTCCAGCACCCTTAGGCACGCCTCCAGCGTCAGCCCCTGCCTCTGCCACTGAGGCAGCAGGGCAAAGCCGAGATCTGGATGGGGCAGGGTATCCCGGTTTAACACACCGCACAGACCGACCGGCCGATTTTCCGGCTTCAGGCACATAACAAACAGGCCATAGCCGTGCTGGCTGTAGTGGGCCTGCAACTGCTCCTCAATGTAACTCTGCGCTTGCTTCAGAGTGCGGATACCCCGATCGCCAATGTGCTTCAGCCAGCCCTCGCTGTTCACCAGCGAGAGAATAAAGTCGGCATCAGAGAGTTGCGCCGGGCGCAGGAGCAACCGAGCGGTGTTGTACATATCAAAGCATCCATACCAGGAATTCAGCGGGTCTCATCATGGCAGTCGGTGCTGCTGACGTCCACTGAGTGTCTTTTGGCCAATCAAAAGTTTATCAACTAGATTAAAAGGATAGGTCATTATTTGGTCAGGGATAGGATGCGACCTGTAGCGAGTCTTTCTCCATTTCTCCTGTTGCTCTGGTTGTCCAACTCCGGGCACTACAGCGCGCTGATGCTCGGTCTTGGCGGGGCATCCATTCTTCTGGTGCTGTTTATCAGCGACCGGATGGGGCTGCTGGGGCCGCCGGTGCCAGTTCGTTTCGCTCGTCTGCCGCGCTACTGGTTGTGGCTGATGGCAGAGATCGTCAAAGCCAACATTCAGGTGGTCCGTCACATCTGGCTGGACCCGCAATCCGTCAACCCGGCGATTGGTCGTTTGCCCCTGCTGCAAAGCGAAGACCTGACCCGGGTGGTGTACGCCAACTCCATTACCCTGACGCCGGGCACCATCACCATCCGCCTGGATGGGGACACCATCGAAGTGCATGCCCTTAACGCCTCCTCGCTGCGCGAATTGGAGTTGGGCGAAATGAGCCAGCGTGTGCTGGCGCTGGAGCCGTAATGCTGGGCGCAGCGGCGTTGGGTTTGGCAACAGCAATGTTGCTGGCGCTGTTGCGCGCTGTGGCGGGGCCGACGCTGTATGACCGTATTCTGGCGGTTAACCTGTTTGGTACTAAGACCGTGCTGCTGATTGCGGTGATGGGCTTTCTGATGGGGCGGCCGGACTTTCTGGATATCGCGCTGGTGTACGCGCTGATCAACTTTATTAGCGTCATCGGTGTGCTGCGCTTTTTCGAGCAGCGCCGGGTGGAGGAGGACTCATGATCTGGCCGCTCTGGGTAGGCAGTGCATTCCTGTTTGTGGGCACCTTTCTGTGCGTCAGCGGCACTATTGGCGTGTTGCGCTTTCCCGATGTCTATACCCGCCTGCATGCGGCCGGGGTGACCGACACCCTCGGCAGCGGATGCATCCTGCTGGGGCTGGGATTCTGGGTGAATGGCGAACTGTTGGTGCTGGCCAAACTGACCTGGATCTTCCTGTTTCTGCTGGTCACCAGTCCCACCTCCAGCCATGCCATCGCCAAGGCCGCGCTGACCGGCGGCATCAAGCCCAAGCTGGGTTCAGACTGACAAGAGGGCCATGGATGGAATTTCTGCTCGATATCCTGCTGCTGAGCCTGTTGGTGCTGACCGCTCTGGCACTGGCTCGGACCCGCGATCTGTTTGCCTGCGCCATGCTGACCGGGATCTACAGCCTGTTGTCAGCGGCCTTTTTTGTGCTGATGGATGCGGTGGATGTGGCCTTTACCGAAGCGGCGGTTGGGGCGGGGATCGCCACCTTGCTGATGCTGGCCGCTCTGACCCTGACCGGGCGCTTTGAAAACCCCCATTCATTTCAAGCCCGCCGAACCCTGGCGGTCATCGCCCTTATCGCCTTTTTGCTGTTTTACGGTCTGGTGGACATGCCCCGGTTCGGGGATCCCAACGCACCGGCTCAAAGCCATGTGGCGTCCCACTATCTCGAAGATGGCCTCAGCGAAGTGGGGGTGCCTAACCTGGTGACTTCGGTTCTGGCCAGCTACCGAGGCTTCGATACATTCGGCGAAACCGTGGTGATCTTCACCGCAGGCATCGGCGTGGTGGCGTTGCTGGGACGCCGCCATGTTCGTCGCCCGACGCGGGCGCTGGATATGCGCCATCACCGCATTCTGGCGGTGGTGTCCCGAATGCTGATCCCTCCCATTCTGCTCTTTGCCCTGTATGTGCAGTTTCATGGGGACTATGGACCGGGCGGCGGGTTTCAGGCAGGGGTGATCTTTGCCGCTGGTCTGATCCTCTATGCCATGGTGTTTGGTCTTGATGCGGTGCGGGCGCTGATCCCGGAGTCGGTAATTCGGATGCTGGCGGCGTTGGGGGTGCTGCTGTACGGCTCAGTAGGGATGGTGGCGCTGCTGCAGGGTAAGCCGTTCCTGGATTACCGGGTGCTGGCGGACGACAGTGTGGCGGGGCAGCACCTTGGGATCTGGCTGGTGGAGCTGGGGGTGGGGATCACGGTCACCGCCGTCATGCTTTTGCTGTTCCTGACCTTCTCCGCCCGGGTGGACAGGGGGGCATCCTGATGACCTGGTTAAGTCAGTACAACTACTACATCGTGGTGTTGCTGATGATGATTGGCTTCTACATCGTCATCGCTCAGGGCAACCTGATCAAAAAGCTGATGGGCCTGAGCCTGTTCCAGACCTCGGTGTTCATCCTCTATATCAGCATGGGTAAGGTGGAGGGGGGCACCGCCCCGATCCTGGACCCGGATTACGTGGTCTTCTCCAACCCCCTGCCTCATGTGCTGATCCTTACCGCCATCGTCGTGGGGGTGGCCACCACCGCCCTTGGGCTGGCGCTTGCGGTCCGACTCCATGAGGCCTATGGCACTCTGGAAGAGGATGAGATCCAGCAGCAGGATGACCGGATATGATGAGTCATCTGCCCATTCTCCCGGTCATTCTGCCTCTGCTGGCCGCGCCCAGTTGCCTGCTGTTGGGGCGTTCCCGGTTGATCGCGGGGTTTGTGCTGGGTGTGTGCATGGCCGCTCTGGGGCTCAGCGTGGCCCTGTGGCAACAGGTCATGCAGACGGGCGTCTGGAACTACCCTCTGGGTGGCTGGGAAGCGCCCTGGGGCATTGAGTACCGCATTGATGCCCTCGGCGCCATGATGCTGGTTCTGGTCAGCGGTATGGCAGTGGCGGTGATGCTGGCGGCCCCCAGCAGCATTCAGAAGGAGTTGGCGGAGGAGCGGCAGCTTCCCTTTTATGTGCTGTTTCTGCTGGTGTTTGCCGGCTCCATGGGCATCGTGGCCACCGGTGACGCTTTTAACCTCTTCGTCTTTCTTGAGATCAGCTCGCTCTCCACCTACGCCCTGATTGCGCTGGGGCGTGACCGTCGTGCTCTGTGGGCGGCCTATCAATACCTGATCCTCGGTACGCTGGGGGCCACCTTTATCCTGATCGGTGTGGGTTTGCTCTATATGATGACCGGCACCCTCAATATGGCGGACCTGGCCCAGCGGCTGCCGGCAGTGGAAAGCACGCGGACCATCTACACCGCCTTTGCATTCGTGCTGGTTGGCGTCTGTCTGAAACTGGCGCTGTTTCCCCTTCACCTTTGGCTGCCCGGCGCCTACGCTTGCGCCCCTTCCGTGGTGTCGGCCTTCCTGGCCGCAACGTCCACCAAAGTGGCGGTTTATGTGCTGCTCCGTTTTGTCTTTACCATCTTCGGCGGCGGCTTCAGCTTTGCCCACCTTCCTCTGGAAGCGATTTTGCTGGTACTGGGCGTAGTGGGGGTGGTGGCAGCCTCGGTGGCAGCCATCTACCAGAAGAGCGTAAAGCGGCTCTTTGCCTACTCCAGCGTGGCGCAGGTGGGATACCTGATCCTGGGGATCGCGGCGGCAAACCGGACCGGCCTGCTGGCGACGCTGCTGCACCTGATCAATCACGCTCTGATGAAAGGGGCGTTGTTCCTGGCGTTGGCGGCGGTGTGCTATCAGCTTGGCCATACCCGCCTTCACCAGTTTGCCGGGTTGGGCCGAAGGATGCCCTGGACCATGGCGGCGCTGGTGATTGGCGGCCTGAGTCTGGTTGGGGTGCCGGGCACCGTTGGCTTTGTGAGCAAATGGTATCTGGTGCTCGCCCTGCTGGAGCGAGACTGGTGGCCCATTGCGATGGTGGTGCTGATGGGGTCCGTGCTGGCGCTGGTCTACCTCTGGAAGGTGGTGGAGGTGGCCTACTTTGTTCGCAACGACGAACTAGCCTGTGAAGCCCCTCTGGCTCTGCTGCTGCCCACCTGGATTCTGGTGATCGCCAATCTCTATCTGGGCCTTGATACCCGATGGACCCTGGCGGCGGCGCAAGGGGCGGTGAACGCCCTGCTGGGAGGCGGCCCATGATGGCGGTGTTGCTGATCCCCTGGCTGGTGGCCCTCGGCGTGGTCTACACCGGTCGTCATCCCAACCTGAGGGAGGCGATCTCTCTGATTGGGGGCGTCATCCTGTTTGCTCAGGTGTATCAGCTTTACCAGATGCCGCCCGAGCCCATGATTCTGCCTTCCCCCTTCCCGGGTTTGAGCGTTGGCTTCTCGGTGGAGCCTCTGGGCCTGCTGTTTGCTCTGGTCGCCAGTGCGCTCTGGCCCGTTACCGCGCTGTATGCCATCGGCTATATGCGAAGTCATGGCGAGGCGAACCAGACCCGATTCTTCGCCTGCTTTGCCCTGGCGATGGGCGCGGTGATGGGGATCGCCTTTGCCCGGGATCTGCTCACCCTGTTTTTCTTTTACGAAGTGCTGACCCTCTCCACCTACCCGCTGGTGACCCACGCAGGCACGCCGGCGGCGCGTCAGGGTGGCCGGGTTTACCTTGGGGTTCTGCTGTTTACCTCCATTGTATTGCTGCTGCTGGCAATGATTGGGGTCCAGCGTGAAGCCGGCACTCTGGTCTTTGCCCCGGGTGGCGTGTTCTCAGAACCGCAGGATCCGATGTTGCTCAGTGTGCTCCTGCTGCTGTTTGTACTGGGGGTTGGTAAAGCAGCGATGGTGCCATTTCATCGTTGGCTGCCTGCCGCCATGGTGGCGCCCACACCGGTCAGTGCGCTGCTTCATGCGGTGGCGGTGGTCAAAGCGGGGGTGTTCACCATCCTCAAGGGCGTGGTGTACCTGTTTGGTTTGGAAACCGTCTCGGCACTGCCGGTGACTCCGATGCTGCTGGGGCTGGCGGCCTTCTCCATTATCTGGGCGTCGCTGGTGGCGATGCGTCAGGACAACCTGAAGAAGCGTTTGGCCTATTCCACCGTCAGCCAACTGGGCTACATCACGGCGGCGGCGATGCTGGCGACACCGCTGGGGATCATGGCCGGAGGGATGCAGATCGCGGCTCACGCGCTGGGCAAAATCACCCTGTTTTTCTGTGCCGGGGCGATCCTGGTGGCATCGCACAAAACCAATGTCAGCCAGCTGGACGGGATTGGGCGGCGGATGCCCTGGACCATGGCGGCGTTCTTCCTGGCCAGCCTGAGCATCATTGGATTGCCTCCCACCGGCGGAGCCTGGAGCAAATGGCTGCTGCTCAGCGCCAGTCTGGACCGGTCTCAGTGGCTGTTGGTGGGCGTTCTGGTTCTGAGCACTCTGCTTAACGTGGCGTATCTGTTGCCGATACCGGTGCGGGCCTTTTTGCGCCAGGCGCCTGAGGAAGAGAGCCATACCGGTGAGGCACCCTGGCCGGTGCTGCTGGCATTACTGCTGACCGCCTTTGCGACACTGGTGCTGTTCTGGGTGCCGGAGACCCTGGCTGAACTGGGACGGCTGGCGGGAGGAGGGGAGTGATGGAACATTGGGGATTCAAACTGTTCTACCTGTTTTGCGGCATTCTGGCCCTGTTGGATCTGCTCTATCACCGCCATGTGGTGCACCCCTGGGAGGGGATGCCGGGCTTCTACCCGCTGTACGGCTTTGTGGGCTGCGTCGTGTTGGTGCTGGTGGCGAAGCTGCTGCGCAAGGTACTGATGCGGGACGAGCATTACTACGACCGCCTGGAAGGCCGGGAGGAGCAGGATGACTGATTTGCCGCCCCCGCTGCTGTTCTTCTTTGGCGCCCTGCTGGTTGCCACTGCCCGCCCCGGGGCAGGGCGCTGGATCGCCTTACTGGTGCCCCTGATCAGCGCACTGATGGTGTGGAATCAGCCTCTGGGCAGCCATGCTTCCCTCTCCCTGATGGGCCAGACGCTGGAGTTCTATCGGCTGGACAGTCTGAGCCGGGTGTTCGCCCTGGTTTTCCATCTGGCGGCGTTTATTGCGCTGCTGTTCGCGTTTCATCTGAAGTCCACCCTGGAGTGGGTGGCGGGCTTACTCTACGCAGGGTGCGCCATCGGTGCAGTGCTGGCGGGGGATCTGCTCTCCCTATTCCTGTTCTGGGAGGGGATGGCGCTCAGTTCGGTTTGGCTGGTATGGGCCGGGGGAACGGAGCGAGCCTACAGCGCCGGTCTGCGTTACCTGATGGTTCAGGTGGTGTCCGGGCTCTTTCTGCTGGTGGGCGCCCTGTTGCACCTCAAGAGCGAGGGATCCTTGAGGTTTGAGGCGATGACCCTCTCGGACCTCTCCACCTGGTTGCTGTTTCTGGGCTTTGGCATCAAATGTGTGTTCCCGATGCTGCACAGCTGGCTGGTGGACGCCTATCCGGAAGCGACGCCGACAGGCACCGTTTTTCTCAGCGCCTTTACCACCAAGGTGGCGCTTTACGCTTTGGCGCGCGGTTTTCCCGGCACCGAACTGCTGGTCTATATCGGTGCCGCGATGGCCTGCTTCCCCATCTTCTATGCCGTGATTGAGAACGACCTGAGACGGGTGCTGGCCTACAGCCTGATTAACCAGGTGGGCTTTATGGTGGTTGGGGTGGGGCTGGGCAGCGAACTGGCAATGAACGGGGCGGTGTCCCACGCGGTCAATGACATCCTGTTTAAGGGCCTGCTGTTTATGTCGATGGGCGCGGTGCTGATGATGACGGGGCGGATAGAGGGTTCTCGTCTCGGTGGCCTCTACAAGACCATGCCGAAGACCACCATTCTCTGCATTGTGGGGGCGGCCTCCATCTCGGCGTTTCCCCTGTTCAGCGGTTTTGTCAGTAAGTCGATGGTGATGAGTGCGGCACTGATTGAGGGGCACCCGGTGGTTTGGCTGCTCCTGCTGTTCGCCTCTGCCGGTGTGTTCCACCATGCGGGTATCAAGATCCCCTATTTTGCCTTCTTCGCCCATGACCGGGGCCTGAAGGCGGCAGACCCACCTAACAACATGCTGTTGGCGATGCTGGTGGCGGCGCTGTTCTGCGTAGGAGCCGGGCTGTTCCCACAGTACCTCTATGCCTTGCTGCCTTACGACACCGGCTATTGGCCCTACGATGCCACTCATGTGCTGGCTCAGACGCAACTGCTCTTCTTCTCGGCACTGGCCTTTGTCTGGCTCAATCGACAGGGGCTCTATCCGCCGGAGCTGCCCTCAGTGAATCTGGATGCCGACTGGCTGTACCGTGGTGTGGGCTACCGCCTGGTGAGCGGAGCGTGGCATGGGTTCTGGGCATGGCTGTCGTCGTTGCAGTCGCGAATGCAGCGTTGGGGCAGGGCGGTGACACACTATCTGGCCACCCATGTGCCGGAGGGGACGTTGGGGGGAACGCCGTTGTCCGGCGCCATGGTGATCTGGGTGGCGGTGATTCTGGCGGGCTACCTGCTGTTGAGCTTTCTTCCGCTACTGGGCTGACTCGCCCGGCGAAATGGCATTAAAAAACCCCGGTGCTTACGCAACCGGGGTTTTCTTCAAGAATCAGCCGAAGTCAGATTACTTCTTAGCTTTCTTCTCTTTCTGCTCAGCGATAACGGCTTCAGCAACGTTGTTCGGGCAAGCAGAGTAGTGGCTGAACTCCATGGAGAACTGGCCACGACCAGAGGTCATGGTACGCAGGTGACCGATGTAGCCGAACATTTCGGACAGCGGTACGTCAGCCTTGATGCGAACGCCAGTTACGCCAGCTTCCTGGTCTTTGATCATGCCGCGACGACGGTTCAGGTCACCGATAACATCACCAACGTGATCTTCCGGAGTGAACACGTCAACCTTCATGATCGGCTCCAGCAGCTGCGGAGAAGCCTTCGGAATGGACTGACGGAAAGCGCCTTTAGCGGCGATTTCGAACGCGATGGCGGAGGAGTCAACGGCGTGGAAGGAACCGTCGAACAGCTCAACTTCAACGTCCAGAACCGGGAAGCCAGCCATGGTACCGGTGGCCATCATCTCTTTGAAGCCTTTCTCAACGGCAGGCCAGAATTCCTTCGGTACGTTACCGCCCACAACAGTGGACACGAACTTGAAGCCGGAACCCTGCTCGCCAGGCTTGATGCGGTAGTCGATCTTACCGAACTGACCGGAACCACCAGACTGCTTCTTGTGGGTGTAGCTGTCTTCAACCGCGGAGGTGATGGTTTCACGGTAGGCTACCTGCGGCTGACCAACGATCAGTTCAACGCCGTAGGTACGCTTCAGGATGTCTACCTTGATGTCCAGGTGCAGTTCGCCCATACCTTTCAGGATGGTCTGGCCGGACTCTTCGTCGGTTTCAACCTGGAAGGACGGATCTTCGGAAACCAGTTTACCGATGGCGATACCCATCTTCTCAACGGAACCTTTGTCCTTCGGCTCAACCGCGATGGAGATTACCGGATCCGGGAAGATCATCGGCTCCAGGGTGCACTCGTGCTTCGGATCACACAGGGTGTGACCGGTCTGTACGTTCTTCATGCCCACAACGGCGATGATGTCACCAGCCTGAGCGGTGGTGATTTCAGTACGGTCGTTAGCGTGCATCTCAACCATACGGCCGATACGCTCGGTCTTACCGGTGTGAGAGTTCAGGATGGTGTCACCCTTCTTCATGGTACCGGAGTAGATACGGATGAAGGTCAGGGCGCCGAAACGGTCATCCATGATCTTGAACGCCAGAGCGCGCAGCGGCTCTTTCTCGTCAACGGTAGCAACTTCGCCAGTCGGCTCACCGGTTTCTTTGTCGGTCAGCGGCTGAGCGTTTACTTCGGTCGGAGCCGGCAGGTAGTCAACTACCGCGTCCAGGATCAGCTGGATACCTTTGTTCTTGTACGCAGAACCACAGTAGGTCGGGAAGAACATCAGGTCACGGGTACCGGTACGGATGCAGCGCTTGATGTCTTCCAGAGACGGCTCAACGCCCTCTTCCAGGTATTCCATCAGCAGATCTTCGTCGGCTTCCAGAGCGGTTTCGATCAGCTCTTCACGGTACTGAGCCGCTTTCTCTTTCAGCTCTTCCGGGATCTCAACAACTTCGTAGTTCTCCGGCAGACCAGAGTCGTCCCATACGTAGGCTTTCTGGCTCAGTACGTCTACAACGCCAGTGAACTCGTCTTCGATACCGATCGGCAGAGTCATAACCAGCGGACGGGCAGCCAGTACGTTCTTCACCTGATCAACAACGCGGTAGAAGTCTGCACCCATACGGTCCAGCTTGTTCACGAAGATCAGACGAGCAACTTTGGATTCGTTAGCGTAGCGCCAGTTGGTTTCGGACTGAGGCTCTACACCGCCGGAACCACAGAATACACCTACACCACCGTCCAGTACCTTCAGGGAGCGGTATACTTCAATGGTGAAGTCAACGTGCCCAGGGGTGTCGATGATGTTCAGGCGATGGTCGTTCCAGAAACAGGTAGTCGCAGCAGACTGAATGGTAATACCACGCTCAGCTTCCTGCTCCATGAAGTCAGTAGTAGTGGAGCCGTCGTGAGTGTCACCGATCTTGTGGATCTTACCGGTCAGCTTCAGAACCCGCTCGGTAGTAGTGGTTTTACCAGCATCTACGTGGGCGAAGATGCCGATGTTTCTGTACTTGGAAAGGTCTGCCATTTTTGTACTCTATTGGTCAGGGTCAAACAAAATTGCGCGGTAGTATACAGGAATTCCCAAAGGTTTACGAAATCTTCGTCCTCTGGAAACGCCACCTGTAACAAATGCTCCGCCACCTTACCTTCCGGCTGGAACTCGCGGCATCTCTGCCTGCGGTGAGGACCGGCGAAGGATAAGTGTAGGCCGCGCTGAGTCTGACGCGAGTGCGGTCAGATCGTATTTGGTTGGCTTTGAATCTTGGATGATGGATATCCTTAATCGCCGTCGCATTTTAGCGGCTTTTATGGCCATGACAAGACAAGCTTGACGGGAATTGGTTCTTGTGGGATCCGAGCGCCATCTCACATCCGTGTTGGCAGAGACGTTCTACCCTTTCAGAAGGCGGGGAGAAGGCATCTCCCCTGAGAGGCCACCGGGAGTGGAAACCATGAACAGCCGATACTTCAAGGAAGACCATCATCAGGGACTGGAATGGGAATTTATGAAGGAGCAGAGCGGCGCACTCGGCAGGGCAGGCGATTCGCTGAAAAAGGCGATCAAGCACTACCGCGCGCTGCCGCCCTCTCACCCGGAGAGAGAGAAAGCGCTGGCGGCCGTTTCTGACGCGCTTTGGCAGTTACAGATGCAGCGTGAATTTGTGGGCTTTGTGGACAGCAACCTGCAAACCATACTGGCGGAGTTTGACGTGCCGAAAGAGGCGCTAACCAAACTGGGCCATCAGGGTGACTGAGGCGTTCCAACGACCCCCACTTCCAACTTGATGTGGTGGTAGCTGCACCGGCCACCGTCCGTCACACCAAACTGGCTGGCCTCGGTGACCGTCCAGACCGCCCCCATGGGGGCAGTGCCAGCCTCGAACTGGCCAAGTGCCTGCTGTTGGGTGCTGTGGCACAGTGCGTCGGTCGGCATCAGTAGCGCGGCCTCGTCCAGCGGCAAAACCAGCGGCGCATCCTGCTGATCCTGTTCTTTTACGCGGGGGTGGGCCAGATGGACGGTCAGCGCTGACGGGGCTCCCCGAGCGCGATCTCCCGCTTGCAGAAAGTGGTTCAGCTGATGCTGCCGTTGATACAGCCACACCCCTCCTTCGCCGACAACCTGCCACTCTCCGGCATCAATGCGTAATGCGGTATTGGCTTCGATGGCGAGCTGATTGACCGTTCCGGTCATCAGCAGTCCGGTCAGCACAGGCTGAGTCTCCAACTCGCTGTCTTGCCAGCTCTCCACACTTTCACTGAGCAACTCCACCAGAGCGCTGGCCGCTCCGCCGCTTGCGGCTAACAGCAGATCGTCATTCATGAAGCGCTGCAGGACCCGCTTCAGATCCGGAGTCGCCTCACCCTCAGCCGTCATAAGGCTGGCGCGGACCAGATCCGCTGCCCCGTCCGCGATGTAGATCCCATCCGCCTTGTCCAGCCAGTGCATCGCCAGTTCCGGCTGCAGACAGACCTGCTGCTGGTAGGCGACCCGTTTGGGGTAGAGCCGTTGCCGATTCAGGTTGCCCTGCACCTGTTGACGATACTGCTCGAGCTTGTGGCACTGGTGAGCCTGACGTGCTGCCTGAAGGCTGGCATCCAGAGGCAGCCAGTGCACCGTGATGTCCGCATCGGCAAACAGGGACAGTACAGCATCACTGGCGGCAAAGGGGTCCCGGTTGCCGCTGCTCATTACCACCAGTGTGGGTTTGGATTGGCGCTGCTTCAGCCGGGAAATCAGCCTCTCAATGACGCGCTCTGTGGCAGGAGTGTGCCCCGCAGATGGCCAGGCGGTGGCGCGCTTGCGGGTGCCATAGCGGTCGGTCTGCGGGCGCTCCAGTGCATCCTGAAGCCAAAGCCGCTGGGCGCCATTCAGCGATGTCAGCCACTTCGGTTCAGGCTCAAGGGTTTGCCAGAACGCTTCGGCGGAGAGGTCGGGATCGCCCAATTCCTCAGCGATGGCACGGAGTCCCAGACGCATCGCCGTCAGGGCGTCTGGCGAGAGCCCCAGCACAGGGCCATCCAGTTGGGCCAACGTCGATTCGGACAGTGACAACTGTGGTCCGCGATAGGCGCTGCGCAGTTGCAGAGGATCGATCGCAGTGCGCTGGCAGTGGGTCATCCTGTCGCTTTGACAGAGGGTGAGTTGGCCGGTCAGAAACAGGGATTCTGCCCGCATCGGCAGGGGCAACAGGGCAAGGCCCAGCAAGGGAGCCAACCAGAACAGAGTGGGGCGCAACACGAAAACGCGATCTCCTTTCGCCGTGAGCCGGAATGGCGACATTGTGCCCGGGAGTGGCGTGTCATTTCCACCGGTTGAGGGTTTGCCTCAATAGAAAATGCGCCCCCTCAGGCCATACATTATGACGCTGCTCTCGCCCGGATTCAGTGCCGGATTCTGGATAAACTGAATGTCCGGAGTCAGTTCCAGATAAGGCAGGGCCTTGAACAGGAAGAACAGCTCCCAGGTCCACTGGTCATCCGTCCCCGGCACCTCTGCCCAGTTGACTGCCGCCCCCAGGGTACTGCCCTCAGCCAGGCCATAGTAGCCGGTTCCCACACTGACGGACGTCTCCGCCAGAGTCCCGCTGTCTTCGCTGAATCCGGCCCGGACAAAGGGCAGCCAGGCCCCCAGCATGGTGGAGGCGGAGAGATTGATCCCCCGTCCCTCATTGGTGCCCTGCTTGTCACTCTCGTCCGCATGCCACAGAGTCAGATGGACATTGTTGAGGTAGATCTGCTCCTGATCCGAGGTCCAGCCCAGCTCCAGGCTGGAGAAGTAGCGGTTATCCGAGAAGAAGGTTTCAAACCCTTTAAAGGGTTCGGTGGGGTCGGACTCCATATCGGTCAGGCCCGCGATCACGAACCAGTTCTCCCCCAGCATGGTGGCGCCGGCGATACCCAGAGTGGCGTCGCCGGGCAGGGCCACGGTGGTGGTGCCGGTGCTGAAGGCGAAGTTCATAAAGCCGGTCCATGGACTGGCCAGGGCGTAGACATCAAAGTAGTCGGTGGCGTCGAGAAAGCCTGCAACGAAGGTGGCTCTGCCGTCAGCCAGCCGCTGCTTCCAGTAAAGGTTGGTCAGACGGGTCTTTTCATCGCTGAATGGCGGCGTAACCAATCCCAGCCCCCCAACGCCAAACTCAAACCCCTTCACTGAGGTATCGGTGTAGCTGTGGCGGTGCTCCAGTTTCCAGACCAGAGAACCGGTGTTGCTGCTGTTCCGCTTCACCAGCGCCCAACTGCCATAAAAGCGCGCCATGCCGCTTGCGGCATTGTCGTCGGCACCCGGCAGAGCGTCACTGGCCCACAGCGCCACCGCGGAGTAATCGAATCCCAGGCTCAGTCCCCGCTCCGCCCAGCGGTCTTTCAGCGCAACAGGGTGACGTTTCTTATCCTGTTCCAGCTGATTGTCTACGGCATCGGGGCCACCGAAGGTGGCACTGAAACCGGCCATCGGCAGAGCGATAAGGAGTACAGGCAGTAGCAGGCGCATCGGTTCAGGCTCCAGTAGTGCACTCCATTAAAGCTAGCATTCTCAATGGCTCACGGGGGGTGAACGTACGCCTTATTGGATCCGGTCTAGGCTTGGAGAGCCACAGAGTGCATCCCAAGGACAGCCCTATGACCGAGTTCATCCTCTACGACCAGGACAATGCCCCACAAGCCAGCCGCCGTTTGCTCGAGAGTTCAAAGAAGGCGTTTGGCATGATCCCGAACCTTCACGCGGTGATGGCGGAGTCGCCGCAATTACTGGCGGCTTACCAGCAGGCGCACCAGCAATTTCTGGAGAGCAGCCTGGATGCCACCGAGAAGACCGTGGTCTGGCAAACCATCAATCGATTCCATCAGTGTCACTATTGTCTGCCCGCCCACACCGCCATCGCCCACGGTATGGGGGTGGATAAGGCGGTGATTGAGGCGCTCAGGGAGGGCGGCCCGTTGCCCAACCCGAAACTGCAGATCCTCCATGACACCACGCTGGCTCTGGTGCGGGATCGTGGGCAACTGAGCGAAGCTCAACAGGCGGCCTTTATGACGGCGGGTTATGACCGAAGGAATCTGCTGGAGATTGTGCTGGCGATTGGCCAGAAGGTGATGAGCAACTTCACCAACCATCTGGCCCATACGCCGGTGGACGACCCCTTTAAGCCGTTCGTTTAGAAGTTCCAGCGGATCTGGCCAAACAGCAGAGTGGCGGGGGTTTCGCCAAACAAACTGTCGCTGCTGCCGTCAAAGCGCTGCACAACCCCCAGCAGTTGCCAGTCATCGGCCAGGGAGTGGCTCGCATTAAGGCCAACAAAGTAGGAGCCATCGTCGTAAGCGGTGGCGGAGAGGGTCAACCGGGTCAGGGCGGTCAGATCGGCGCTGACGTCGCCGTAGCCGCTCCAGCGGGTGAAACTCAGGGTACGGGCGGTCAGGGGCAGATTCAGAAAGGCGAGGGCGCTGTCCGGCTCCTGCGGGTTGCTGATGTAGAGCAGGGCGCCGCGTACCATCCAGTTGCGGCGGCTGACAAAGCTGTAATCGCTCTCCAGGGTGGCCACGGTGGCCGCTTCCAGAGGCACCTCCTGCCAACTGTCCCGGGTGGGCTCGAACCGGCTCACTTCGCCACGGACCCCTGCGCCTCCGATATCACCCGCCATACCGACGCCGATAACCGCGTCGAGGCCGGATTTGCCCACCAGGATCTGGCCGTCCCAGCCCTTTCGATTGAACAGGTAGCGACCGGCGTAACTGGTGAACTCGCTCTCCCGGGCCGGGTTGTAGACCAGATCCAGCTGGCTGGCGAAACCCAGTTTTCGGCTCACCAACACCGCGTCGCTGCCCGGCCGCTCCTCGTAATCGAAGTCGTAGATGGAGTAGCTGTTAAACAGGTCATTCGGATTCCATAGGGTGGCCATGGCCCAGTTGATGCGAAACCGTCCTCCCCGGAGTTGCCAGTCGTTGTCTTGCCAATCCAGGTAGAGGCGGTCGAAGGTGGTGGTGCCCACCAGGCCACTTTTGTCGATCCAGTTGTGGGTCAGGTCCAGGTAGCCATCGTCCCGGCCCACCAATCCACCAAAGCCGGGCAGCTCCGCCGTGTCACCAGCCAGCACCCGGTTGCGCATGCCTGCATTGACCCTGAGGGAGTCGGAGAAGCGATACTCGAAGTTAAAGCGCTGGTGCAGAAGGTGGTCCAGCCCATTCTCACCCTCGTCCGCTATCGTGCCGGTGGCCATGTACTTGATGTAGCCGCCAAGATCCCAATTTTTCTGTGGAGCAAGACCGGGCACGGTGGCCTGAGCCACCAAGGGGATAAGCAGGATGGATGCAAGGGCCAGACGGGCGGCTGTCACTGCTGGCGATCCTCGGTGATGCGGCCGTCTTCAATTACGATCACCCGTCGGGCCCGGGTGATCACACGGGGGTCATGGGTGGAGAAGATAAAGGTGGTGCCCTCGGTTTCGTTCAACTGCTGCATGATGTTCAGCAGATCCGTGGTGTTCTGGGCATCCAGGTTGGCGGTGGGCTCATCCGCCATCACAAAGCGGGGGTGTGGCGCCAATGCGCGCGCCACTGCCACACGCTGCTGTTGCCCCCCGGAGAGTTTGGCGGGGACTTTGTTGAGGTGGTCTTTGAGCCCGACCTGAGTCAGCAGTGCCGTGGCCCTCTCCCGGCATTCCGCTTCGCTGTGGCCCTGCAACTGCATCACAAACTCCACGTTTTCGAGGGCGGTCAATACCGGCAGCAGGCTGTAGTTCTGAAAGATAAAGCCGACGTTGTCCCGGCGAAACGCGATCATCTGGTGCTGACTGAGATCATTAAGGCAATCTTCATCGATGTGGATGGTGCCTTCGCTGGGGACGTCGATGCCCCCCAGCATATTGAGCAGCGTGGTTTTGCCCGAACCAGAGGGGCCCATGATGGCCACAAACTCACCCTGCTCGATGGTCAGGTCAATCTGGCGCACCGCATGAACCGGAAACTCGGAATCGGGGTTGTAGATTTTGCTTAAACCTTGAATCGTTATGGTCATGGTCGCCTCAGTATCATTGGGCCATGGCGTCCACTGGACGCTGTTTCAGGATCTGTCGGGCGGGATAGAGCGCAGACAGCAGACTGGCGACAAGCACGGTGACCAGCACCATCAGGTAATCGGCGGGGTGCACCAGGGGGTAGAGCTGCGTATCGGCGCCAAAGGCGGCCAACCCCTCCGCCATACTGCCTAGGGGGATGCCGGTATCGGCAAGCCATGACATCAGCGCCAAGCTGGCGAGCAGTCCCAGCACACCGCCGCAAACGCCAAGCAGGGTGGCCTCCAGCAGGATCAGGATTAAGATGCGGGGCTTGGTCATCCCCACCGCCATCAGCACCCCGAACTCCCGGGTGCGTTCAAACACCGACATCAGCATCACGTTGACGATGCCGAAGCTCATCGCCAGCACGTAGATCCCCAGGATGATGGCGTTGCTGATCCCCATCTGGCCGATGATGGCCGCCAGCATGGGCTGGACGGTTTGCCAGTCGCGAACCTGGCTCTCTGAGCCCGCGATCCGGGTCAGCGCTTCTTTTACCGCCTCGGTCTCGGGGTGGGGAAGTTCACCGCCGTCGTCCGTGACGATGGCGATCTCATGGACACCCTGCAGATGAGCCAGCTTGGCAAGGTCCGGCTGACGGACATACAGGTTGGCGTCATCAAAGGCGCTGATGGGACTCTGGTACAGGCCCCGCACCCGAAAGGCGGCGCCGGTCACTTCGCCCTCAGGGTCTGTAAAGGTCAGCACCACCTTGGAGCCTACTTTCAGCCGCAGACGCTCAGCGGTCTTGCTGGAGAGCACCACCGGGTTACGACCCTGTTCATCGAGCCAGGCGCCCTGGCGAATGTGATCCGCCACCGGAGTGACCCCCGCTTCCCGTTCCGGCACCACGCCGTTGATGCGGATGCCCCGGGTACTGCGCGCCGAGGCGACCATCCCCTCGGCGATAAGGCGACTGGACCACCCGGTGACCGTCGGTTGCGTTTCCAGCCAACGGGTGAGGGCATCGGCGTCCTGCAGCGTGTCCTGAATGTCCGGATGGGTCAGGTAACGGCTGTTGTGGACCTGAAGATGACTGGTCTGCCAGGCGATGGCGTTCTGAATCATGTTGCCGTACAGGCCGTTGATAAAGCCGATCATCACGATCACCCCCAGCAGGCCGAAGGTCATGGCGCCGAGCATGATGGCGGTGCGCAGTTTGTTGCGCCAGAGATTGCGCCAGGCGAGCTTAACCAGCATGGCCACCTCCCATCAGGGCGGACACCAGGTCGAGCCGGTAGATGCGCCAGAGGGGGTAGAGCAGGCAAAGGGCCAGTATCAGCAGCACAATCAGGATCTGTTCGCCAAACAACCAGGGTTCAATCATGGCGGGAAGCAGCGGATCCCAGCCCATCTGCCGAATCATCTCGCCGGTGTCCCCGCCCAGAGTGATGGGGTCGAGGTAGAGCCAGAGCAGAATCGGAAAGGCCAGCAGCAGGCCCAACGCCACGCCGATCACCGAGATAAAGGCGGACTCAATCATCACCAGACCCAGCAGCTTGTGACGCAGCATGCCAGTGGCCAGCATTACCCCAAACTCCCGTTGGCGCTCCAGCGTCATCATCAGCAGAGTGGCAAACAGGCCGAAGCCCACGACGCCGTAGAGCAACCCGATCATAAAAACCCCGCCGGCCCTATCCAGTGCGATCTGCTGAGCCATCTCCGGGGCCAGGTCCTGCCAGTCCCGGATCCGCTGTGACGGATAGTGCGCCGCCAGTTTGTGAGCCACCTCCGGCAGGGTGGATAGAGGGGAGGTGTGCAGCACCCAGGCGGTAACCTGGTCGCCGGTGCTGTAGAGGTTTTGGGCCAGGGGAAGTGGCAGGTAAACCAACTGGTTGTCGATGCCGGGCATGGGGAAACGCAACAGACCCACGATGGGGTAGAGCCCCGCCGCGGTTTGCCCCCGGTAGCCCTGGCCGTAAAGCACCAACTTGTCGCCAACCTCCAACTCCAGGAAACGGGCCAGCCCCTCACCGACCAACACGCCGCCGTCGTCATCGGTCAGATAGCGCCCCTCAACCACCCGCTCCGCCACCCGGGCGTAATCCGCTTCCAGTGAGGGCACCACCCCCATCACCAGTGCCCCCTTGGAACGCTGCTCGCCCGCCGCTAGGGCAAAGGACTCCAGCCTGGGCAGAACATGACTGATTCTTGGCAGGGACCGGGCCGGTTCGATAAAGCGGGGTGCCCCGGGAACCAGATCGTCGATGCTCTGGCTCTCACCGAAATCGGGATGCTGGATCTGCAACAGGCCGGTGGCAAAGCGGGCGGCGTTATCGATGTTATTGGCGTAACTGCCCTCCTGCAGGCTTCGGGTCAGCAGTGAGAGCAACAGGGCAAGGGCCAGTGCCCCGGCGGTCAGCAGGGTGCGCCGCTTCTGTCGCCAGAGATTTCGCCACGCCAGCTTAACCAGCACTTAGGCCTCCTTAATCCCGCAGGGACTTCATCTGGGACTGGGAGAAGAAGCCGTCATCAATGGCGAAGTCGAACTGGGCAGAGTGGGTGAGGATCTCGGTTTTCTGGCCGGGCTTGTCTGCGGGCAACATCTCCATCCGGGTGGCGACGGCGCGCCCCCCCATCTCCTGAATGTCATAGGTTTTCAGGGTGTTCACCAACTCATCAAACTCATCGTAGAAGGTGACCTGACGCTGGAGGTAGCTGGACTGGCTGATCCAGATCCGGATTTTGCTCCACACCACCGGGGCATCGGGTTTGGCCACCGCATCGATCACCCAGGTGTCGTCGCCATCGTAGGATTCGGTGCCCACCAGTTGGTGGGTGTAATCCACCACGATGGAGGATTGGTTGATCAGGTCATCATTGGTGAAGTCGGAACCCATCCAGGACTGGCCCAGCATGGAGGGGGCGATTTTGACCACCCGCTCGATTGAGGGGATCCAGTTCCACATCTCGCGGTAACGCTTTAGCGACGCGCTGCCCCTGTCCCGTGCTGGTGCGGTCACCAGAACCAGCGACAGCTCCTGTCCCTTGGTCCAGCTCTTCATGCTCATGCTTCGGGTCCAGTCCGGCCGGATGATGTTCATGGTCATCTCGGCGTAACTCGACTCGCCCCGCATCTGGGCATCGGACCGACGGACAATCTCCGTAGCGTCAGGCTCAGTGGCTGAAGTAAGCAGGGGGAAGAGAAGCAGAAGCAGCAATCCGGCTACGCGTGTAGGTCCCATGGCAGCATCCCTTAACAGGCCATTGTCTTAAGTCTGACAAAGTGTTGGCCGGGGTGAAAAGTGAGCACACCACTCAGGATGGACGAAAAAACGCCACCAACACAAGTGCTTGGTGAGAAATTGCTCAGCGAATCCTTGTGCCCGGATTTTCACCATGTCGGAGCTGGATCCGGTTTCTCTTTGGTCTGCCTGAACAGGACTGTTACCACTGTTAAGAAGTATGTGACTAAAAAGGCGATTTTGTGCGGAAGGATTGGCTGGATCACCTTTTTTAAACCGTTGTTTGTGCCAATTCTCAACCCATTTTGAAAATCTCGAGTAGGACTGATAAATCGCGCCAATAAATGAAACATATTATCCAGTTAAGAGAGGGGGATTTGGGCGGGTTTTCGCATTTGCAATCAATGGTCAAAAGGGGCAGGTGCCAGTGTGAAGCCGGTGACATTTTTTCGAATGAGCTATCGGTAATCTTCTTCGCCGAGACGGTGGTGACGCAAACCCTGGTGTGAGTTGGACTCGCGTCGGGCGTCCTGCCAAAACCCTGAACCGGCCCGCAGAGGCCGACGATTGGAGAATACCGTGGAGTTTTTGCTCTTCTGTCTGGTGTTTGTCAGCGCCTTCCTGGTGGCGTTTAAGCCCGAAAAAGAGAAGCTGGCCAGCCGCCTGCTGGTGATCAGCATTCTGCTCAGCATGTTTATCTGGTTCGTGATGACCGCGTCCATGCTCATTCCGGCGGGGAACCTGTAATGAATAAAGCACTTCTGAACGACGTGATGATGAACCGCATCATCGCTATCGCGTCCATGGCACTGATTGCGCTGCCGGTCGGTATCGCTTGTATCATTCTGGGTTTCGGCATGGGTGATAACCCCTGTGCCCTGTGCTGGCAGGAGCGCACCGCCATGGTGCTGGTGTCCCTGATTGCCTTGTTCATTACCCGCTACGGCTTCAAGCCGAAGTACATCGGTTTGCTGCTGCTGACCGCGGTTTACGGTCTGTTCGCGGGCTACCGCCACAGCTCCGCCCACATCCTGCGCGACATCGGCCAGGGCTTCGGCCCCGCCATCTTTGGCGTGCACACCTACGTGTGGGTAATCGTGGTGTTCCTGGTGATCCTGATCTTCGCTGGCGTGCTGTTGCTGCTGCAGGGTGACAAGCTGGTTCAGTGGACCGAAAACACCCGTTGGGAAGGCCTGAACAAAGCCGCTGCCAACGTGTTCCTGGTGGTAATCGCGTTCAACATCGTGCAAGCCTTCTCCCAGACCGGTCCGGCACCGTTCCTGGGCCAGGGTGACCCGGTTCGCATGACCTTCAACCCCCAGAACATCATCTGGTCTACCGCCAAGTGGGATGGTCTGTCCAAAGTGTCCCTGCGTGGTGCGTACTCCATCGCCAAGCCGGACTTTACCGACATGGCCAAGAACGACGCGACCCGCACTGACGCTGCCACCGAGCTGAGCGCAGTGAAGAGCGTGACCCTGCCAGCCGAGATCCAGGGCGTGGTGACTGGCATCAGCTACAACGCCAACAGCGAGCTGTTTGCCGTGGTGACCAACGAAAACTGGGTTGCCTTCCTGAACCGTGACCTGACTGAAGTTCTGGCCAAGGCCAAGATCGACCCGAACTTCTCTGTTGAGATCTCCAACCTGGCCGGTGTGGCTTTCGACAGCGACAACAGCGTACTGCTGAGCGCTGACCACAAGAGCTTCGCTCGCGTGGCTTACGATCCGAGCGCCAAGCTGGCGGACTACTACGCCAACTTCTTTGAAGGCACTGATGGCATCTCCGAGTCCAAGCGCGGCCGCTTCGAGACCGCTCGCGCCAAGTACAACTACGTAGGCAGCGTCGGCTACGACGCCGCCACCAACGAGTACCTGATGGTGACCCTGCCGGACGCGAAGCGTAACAACTTCGTACTGGTACGCCTGAGCGGTGCCGACTTCAAACTGAACAGCGAACGCGTTCTGACCATCGACGCGGACGCTCTGCCGATGGTGACCGGTGTTGAAGTGGAAGGCGATCGTCTGGTGATGCTGAGCCAATCCGGCCAGCAGCTGCTGTCCGTTGATGCTGCGACCGGTACCGTTATCGGTGCTGCTGACCTGGCCGAAGCCGGCAACCTGCAAGCCATGACTCAGCAGGACGACCACTATCTGGTGGTGGACGCTGCCCAGGGCAACAACCAGGTGCGTTTCTACGCCAAATAAGCGACATCAGTCTGCATCGAAAGGCCGGGAAGTTTCCCGGCCTTTTTTTATTGCCTCATCAACAAAAATTCCCTTTGCACCGGACCGGTTTCGGCGTAGATTGCGTCGATTTTTTCCGTTTGCATATTCGAGTTTCCGGGGAGGGCAGCGATGTCTGAATGGTTATCCATTGCGCCGTTTGAGTGGTCACGCGTTGGTGCGGCGCTGTTCTGTGGTTTTCTGGTGGGCCTTGAGCGTCAGCTCCGGGGCAAACCGGTGGGGATCCGCACCTCATCGCTGATTGTGCTGGGCACCCACCTCTTTATCGTGGCTTCCATGACGCTCAACAACGAGATGACCGACACCTCCCGCATCATCGGGCAGGTGGTCACCGGGGTGGGCTTTCTCGGCGCCGGGGTGATGTTGGCGCGGGATGGCATGGTGGTCGGGGTGACCTCTGCCGCCACCATCTGGGCGCTGGCGGGTATCGGCGTCTGTCTGTCGGTGCTCAGTCCGTTGCTGGCGATCAAACTGTCGGTGATTGTGGTGGCGATCCTCTATGGCGTCGACGTGGTGGAAAACTGCTCCTCCGCTCTGACCCGTGGCGTCCACAGCAGCTACTACGACCTAAAACGTCGTATCCGCGGCGGCTTCCGCGAAGAGTAAGCCCTAAGGGGTGTCAAAGAACTCGGCGGCAAACTTCTGTACGCAGAGATACCCGTAGAGCGGGTGGGTGCCAAAACCGATGCCCACCCGCCGATATCGGGGCTCCATAATGGCCTGCCGGTGGCCTCGATCCGGCACCCCGTCATCGATGATCAGCGCCATCACCACGAAACGGCCGATCATCCGGTCCGCATCGCCGTAGAACAGGTTTTCCCCCGCCAACTCCCGCCACTGGCCGTAGCGGCTTATCCGGTCCGCGGGGGTGGAACCATTCCTGCCGATGTGGCCAATGCGGGCCTGTTTGGCCTGCTCCTCCCGGTAATCCCTGGCGGCCAGAGTCAGTCCGTATGACGGAGTCAGCGCCGGGGCGGGTTTAGCCCGCTTCATGGCGGTGATCGCCTCCTCCAGCGCCGCCTCGCCCTCCTGAGTTTCCACCACCTGAATCAACCCCGGCCGGGCTTTACGCCAGGGGGGATCCACAATCTCGCCATTACGGTAGTAACGCCGCATCGGCTCCAGTACCTCTTTGGCGTAGCGGACCGGCTCGGTACGGGCAAAGTTGAGTTCCGCCAGAACCTCGGATTCGACCCCGGAAAGCGTCAGAGGGGCACCCCATCCCGGCGCCACCCAGAGCAGAATAAGCACAATCATCACTCTCATGCTTTCAGCTTAGTTTGTCGTCGGGGCACTACACTCAGGCCCTGAGAGAAAACCGAAGTGGAGGCGTTATGGCACGGATAGGCATTATGGTGGCAATGATGTTGATGACGGCCTGGGCCGGGGCGCAGCCCTGGCAAGGGCGCTGGGTGGACCTGACTCACCCCTTCTCGGCGCAGGCGATCTACTGGCCGACGGCAGACACCTTTGAAAAGACCACGGTGTTTGATGGCATTACCGATAAAGGGTTTTACTACTCCGCCTTTAATTTCCGGGCAGCGGAGCATGGGGGAACGCACGTCGATGCGCCGGTGCATTTCGCCAAAGGGCGGCGGGGTGTGGCTGACATCCCACTGGAGCAGTTGATTGGCACCGGTGTCGTGATCCGGGTGGCGGACCGCATCGGGGAGTCACGCAACTACCAGATCACCGTTGAGGATCTGCACCGCTGGGAGGCCCAACAGGGTCGCCTGCCGGAGGGGGCCATTGTGCTGTTTGACACCGGTTCGGCGCAGTTCTGGCCCGACAGAAAGCGCTATATGGGTACGGCAGAACGCGGTGAAGGGGCGGTGGCCAAGTTGAGCTTCCCGGGTATCGCCCCGGCGCTGGCCCGCTACCTGATTGAGGAGAGGGCAATCAAAGCGGTGGGGATCGACACCCCCAGCATCGACTTCGGGGGCTCCACGCTGTTTGAGACCCACCGAATCCTTTTTGAGGAGAATGTCCCCGGCTTTGAGAACGTGGCCAACTTGTCGGCATTGCCGGAAACCGGTTTCCAGGTGATCGCACTGCCGATGAAGATTGCCGCAGGCAGCGGGGCCCCACTGCGCATCATCGCTTTTGTGCCGGAGGCGTCGGAGCGGTAGCCCGGAAGCGGGGGGTTTTGGTAGTATCCCCCGCTTATCTAGAACGAGCAGGATACCCCGTTGAGTCACAGCAATCCCTTTGCCCCAGAACACCTTGCCCTCTGTATGCAGGCTGACGCAGCCGCCATCCGTCGACGCCTGTCGGGGATGAAAAAGATCCAGGACAAGGCCAAGAAGGCAAAGCTCACCGAGCAGCTGACCGAACTGGTCGGTCAGAGTCAGCAGCGGGTCGCCCTGCGGGCGCAGAATGCCCCCAAAGTACGCTACCCGGACCTGCCGGTTTCCGATAAGCGGGATGAGATTGCCGAGGCGATCGCCAACCACCAGGTGGTGATCGTGGCAGGGGAGACGGGTTCCGGTAAAACCACCCAGCTGCCCAAGATCTGTCTGGAGCTGGGGCGGGGCCAACGGGGTCTGATCGGCCATACCCAGCCCCGCCGTCTGGCGGCGCGTGCTGTGGCCAGCCGTGTGGCTGAAGAGCTGGAATCCTCGCTGGGACAACATGTGGGCTTTAAGGTGCGGTTTGCGGACCAGACCTCACCGGACAGCTACATCAAGCTGATGACCGACGGGATCTTGCTGGCGGAGATCCAGCATGATCGCTGGCTCGACCAATACGACACCCTGATCATCGATGAGGCCCACGAGCGCAGCCTCAACATCGACTTTATTCTGGGCTACCTGAAGCAGCTGCTGCCCAAGCGTCCGGATCTCAAGCTGATCATCACCTCCGCCACCATCGACGTGGCGCGCTTCTCCCACCACTTCGGTGCGGCACCCATTATTGAGGTGTCTGGCCGTACCTACCCGGTGGAGCAGCGTTACCTGCCACTGGTGCAGGAGGAGGGCCCGGATCTGGACCTGATGGAGGGGATCTTCGCCGCCGTTGACGAATTGTGCGATGAGGGCCCGGGTGACATCCTGATCTTTATGAACGGCGAGCGGGAGATCCGCGACGCCGCCGACGCGCTCAACCGTCGCAACCTGCGGGACACCGAGATCCTGCCGCTCTATGCCCGCCTTTCCCACTCGGAGCAGGCGCGGATCTTTTCGCCCCACAGTGGCCGCCGCATCGTGCTGGCCACCAACGTGGCGGAAACCTCACTGACGGTGCCGGGGATCAAGTATGTGATCGACCCGGGCACCGCCCGGATCAGCCGCTACAGCTATCGCACCAAGGTGCAGCGCCTGCCGATCGAACCTATCTCCCAGGCCAGCGCCAACCAGCGTGCCGGGCGTTGTGGTCGGGTCAGCGAGGGGATCTGCATCCGCCTCTACAGCCAGGAGGACTTTGAGTCCCGTCCGGCGTTTACCGATCCGGAGATCCTGCGTACCAACCTGGGTTCGGTGATCCTGCAGATGCTGGCACTGGGGCTGGGTGATATCGCCGCGTTCCCCTTTATCCAGCCGCCGGACACCCGTCATATCAAAGACGGTATGACCCTGCTGGAGGAGCTGGCTGCCATTACGGTGAAGAAGGGCGATCCGAAGATGACCCCGCTGGGTCGTCAGCTCGCGCGTCTGCCGATTGATCCCCGTCTGGCGCGTATGGTGATTGAGGCCCAGAAACAGGGCTGCGTGCATGAAGCGATGGTGATCGCCGCAGCGCTCTCCATCCAGGATCCCCGTGAGCGTCCCATTGAGCGACAACAGGCAGCGGATGAGAAGCACAGCCGCTTTGCCGATAAGGGCTCCGACTTTATCGCCTTCCTGAATCTGTGGGATCACATCAAAACCCAGCAGAAGGCGCTGTCGGGCAACCAGTTCCGCCGCCAGTGCAAGAGCGACTTCCTCAACTACCTGCGGGTCCGGGAGTGGCAGGACCTCTATTCCCAGCTGCGTCAGAGCCTGAGTGATCTGGATATCCGTCTGACCATCGGTGAGCGGGCAGGGGAGGATCAGATCCACCGGGCACTGCTGGCGGGCCTGCTTTCGCATATCGGTATGAAGGAGGCGGAAGGCCACTTTAAGGGCGCCCGCAACACCAAGTTCTACGTCTTCCCCGGTTCGTCGCTGGCCAAAAAGCCGCCCAAGTGGCTGATGGCGGCCGAACTGACCGAAACCAGCCGCCTGTTCGCCCGTACGGTTGCCAAGTTCGACCCGGAATGGGTGGAACCGCTGGCGGGCCACCTGATCAAGCGCAGCCACAGCGAACCGCACTGGGAGAAAAAGCCCGGCTCCGTGGTGGCGTTTGAGCAGGTCAGTCTCTATGGCGTTGTGGTGGTGCCTCGTCGCAAGGTGCAGTACGGCCCGGTAAATGCCGTAGAAGCGCGGGAGATCTTTATCCGTGAAGCTCTGGTGGGCGGTGAGTTGGGGCTCAACGAGGGTTTCCTGAAAAAGAACCTGGCGCTGATCAACGAGGTGCAGGATCTGGAACACAAATCCCGTCGCCGCGACATTCTGGTGGACGAACAGACGCTGTTCGCTTTTTATGATGAACGGGTTCCGGAAGGGGTCTACACCCGTCAACGCTTCCAAGGTTGGTGGAGTACTGAGCGCCGCAAACAGCCGGAACTGCTGGATTTTGAAAAATCCGACCTGATGAAGCGGGATGCCGACCATATCGGCGAACAGGACTACCCGGATTTCTGGACTCAGGGCGACATCACCCTGCCGCTCTCCTATCAGTTTGAGCCGGGGGCGGAGGATGACGGGGTCTCCCTGCACCTGCCCATTGCGCTGCTGAACCAGATGGCGCCGGAGGGCTTCGACTACCTGGTGCCGGGCCTGCGTCACGACCTGCTGGTGGCGCTGATCAAGACCCTGCCCAAGCCGCTGCGCCGCAACTTTGTACCGGCTCCCAATTACGCCAGCGCCACGCTGAACGCCATCACGCCGTTTGAGATGCCACTGCTGGAGGCGCTGTGCAAACAGCTGTTGCGGATGACCGGTACCCGGGTGACCCCAGAGGACTTTGACCTCTCCGCCCTTGATAAGCACCTCACCTTCAACTTCAAGGTGGAGGACGATAAGGGCAAGCTGATCGCCCAGGGCCGGGACCTGCTAGAGCTGAAGCAGCAACTCAAGGGACAGATGAAGCAGGTGATCGCCACGGTGGCGGACAGCGGTATTGAGCAGCGCGGCCTGACTGACTGGACTCTGGGGGACCTGCCGAAAAGCTACGAACAGAAACGTGGCGCCTACGCAGTGAAAGCCTATCCGGCCCTGGTGGACGAGGGCGAAAGCGTGGCGGTGAAGCTGTTTGATGCCGAGGACAAGGCGGCCCAGGCCAACCGTGCGGGTTTGCGCAAGCTGCTGCTGATCAACGTGCCCAGCCCGGTGAAGTACCTGCAGCAGAAGCTGCCCAACAAGTCCAAACTGGCGATGTACTTCAACCCCTTTGGTCGGGTTGACCTGCTGATCAACGACTGCATCGATGCCGGGATCGATAAGATCCTGGCGGAGCACAAGCTGGCAGTGGCCAATAAGGGGGACTTCGAGACGGCGCGGGATGTGGTGCGCGCGGAGCTGAACGAAACCGTGGTTGGCATTGCCGAACAGGTGGAAAAAGTGCTCACCAGCTGGGGCGGGATCCGCAAGAAACTGAAGGGCAAGATCAGCCTGGATATCGCCTTTGCCATGTCGGACATTCAGGCTCAGTTGGATCGCCTGGTCTACAAAGGCTTCGTGGCGGATACTGGCTGGGACCACCTGGACGATCTGAACCGTTACCTCAAAGGGGTGGAGCGTCGTCTGGAGAAGCTGCCGGTGGACCCTCATCGCGACAAGTTGCATCTGCTCAAGGTGCAGAAGGTGGAGCAGGCTTACCAGGCTGCCCTGAACAAGCTGCCCAAGGGCCAGTCGGTGCCGGAGTCGCTCAAGGCGATCCGCTGGTTGCTGGAGGAGTATCGCATCTCCTGCTTTGCCCAGGCGCTGGGCACCAAGGTGCCGATCTCCGACAAGCGTATCCTTAATGCCCTGAACGAACTGTAAGGGCACAAAAAAGCCACCCGGATGGGTGGCTTTTTTTTACTTGTAGCGAGGGCTTACAGCCCACGGGCTGCACGGGGCTCGGAGCACCATAACCGTGGGCTCAAAGCCCAAGCTACGAATGCGAGGCACCATTTTACGAAGATCTGCGTTGACCCTTTCTTATGCTTTAAACCGGTCCGTTCGGCTTAGCGCTCCCGGCCCATCACAGTTACGCCAGCGGTGGAACCGTCGGAGTTGCCGAACACTTCAATGTGGGTGACACAGCGACGGTAGGCGAACTTGCGCCAGTCGGTCTCTTCGCCCTTCTTCATATCGCGAAAGAAATTGAAGGTGCGGGTATCGCCGTTCTGAAAGGTCACCTTGATCCGTTTCAGGTGCAGACGGCGCTTCGCCTTCAGCTTGATGGCATCGGTATTGCGGCACACCAACAGGGGGATATCGGCGCCACGGTTACCATGCTCAAGCAGGATGGTTCGGCCCAGGGTAAAGTCATCGCCAGCCAACGCAGAAGCGGGTGCCAGCAGGGTCATGGTGGTCAGAATGATGCCACCAATCAGGGATTTCAGAGTCATGAGGGTGATTCACGGTATCTTGGGGGCGCGGAAGATACTGCGGTTAGTGGCAACGAGCCATCCGATTGTGCGCAAAACCGGACGCAGACCACGTTTCGGAACGGGATAGGCCTGCTGCAGAGCACCGTATAACACGGCACAGAAAAACGCGGGCCGAAGCCCGCGTTGCGACGAGGTATCCCCGGAGGCGCTAACCGTTGAACTTGGGATAGTCGAAGTTATGACACTCCTGGCACAGGGCCTTCTTCGGCGTGTGTTCACCGTGACAATCCATACAGGGGGCATCCTTGCCGTAGTGCAGACTGTCATGGGGGTTCTGTTTCGCTTCCTCTCCTTCACGGGCGGTCTGTCTTGCCAGCCCTTCCGGGTCATGACACTGCAGGCACGCCGCGTCTGAGGGGTAGCGCTTCAGCCCCTGATCGTGGCAGCTTTCGCAGCCCGCTTCATACAGGGATTCGTGGTAAGCGCGCTTCTGCATTGCTTCGGCTGGGTGAGCCAACAGCATCACCAACAGGGGGCAGGCGAGCGTCATCAGAAATTTGTTCATGTTCAGGCCTCCATCATGGAACGGGCAGCGATGATGCCAAAGGCAAGGCATTCGGGGGTGGCGCAACCACCGAGGCGGCTGACTCCGTGAACCCCTCCGGTCACTTCACCGGCGGCGTACAGTCCGGGGATGGGCTGCCCGCTGGCCGCCGCAATCACCTCTGCTTTTGGATTGATCTGCACGCCGCCCTGGCAGTAATGCACCTTGGGCCAGAGGCGCTGGACGATAAAGGGCGGGGTCAGCTTGATGCCGCGACCGGCATCCATGCGCTTGCCGAACTGCGGATCCACTCCTTCGTCGACGTAGCGGTTCCAGTCGGTAATCTGCTGTTTCAGCGGTTGCAGCGGCACATCAAAGTGCTTGGCCAGCGTTTCCACAGAGTCGAACTCCCAGGCCACGTTGTACTTCAGCACCTTCTCCATAGAGGGATCATTCTGCGCTTCATGCTTCGGGGCGATAAGCAGGGCCGGGTTGGGTTTGCCATCCTGGTCACGACGCTGCAGTTCAAGGTCTGCGCGGGTTTTACGGTCGGCGATCTCATTCATGAATCGCTGACCGGTGTTGCGATCGATGGCGATGGCATGGGGGAAGTTGTAGAGCGCAAAGCCCGCGCCGTAACCGAAGCCTCCCTCATCCGGAGACGCCCAGGGACCGGATTGAATGTGGGAGAGGTGCACCGGAGTGGCACCGGCTGCCAGCATCTCAATCAAGCCATCGCCGGTGGCGCCCTTGGCGTTAGTGCAGCCCACTTCAGCGGTCAGGGTCGGATCCTGAGCCTGACGGAAGTTGATGTTGAAGCCGAAGCCGCCGGTCGCCATCAACACGCCACGCGCCGCACGAACCTGGATGGTCTCGCCGCTCTTCTCCTTGCCGAAGTGGTAGCCCCGACGGATTTCAACACCGATAACCCGGCCGCTCTTATCGCGGATCAGGTGTTCGAACTTGTGGCGGTTGTAGGTCTCCACCCCCATCTCCCGGGCGGTTTTCAGCAGCGGTTGGATGATGCCGGCGCCAGAGCGCTCAACCACCTGATGGCTGCGGGTGGCGCTGGTGCCACCGGTGGTGATGATGTGGTCGCGGTAGACGGATCCGCACTCCTTGGTCAGCTGGTAGACGTAGGGACCCAGTTCCGCACTGGCGCGCAGCAGTGCTTCGCTGGCGAGGCCCCGACCCGCTTTGAGCTGGTCCTGCACCATCAGGTCCGCACTGTCTTCAATGCCCAGTTTCTTCTGCAGGTCGGTACCGGCAAAACAGGCCTGGCCAGCGTTCAGCGTACTGTTGCCACCGAATACCCCCATCTTCTCGAACACCACCACACGCTTGGCGCCAAGCTTGCGGGCTTCCACAGCGGCGGCCAGTCCGGCAAAGCCGGAGCCGATGATCACCACGTCATACTCGCTGTGCCACTCCGGCTCCTTTCCGCACTGGGCGGCCGCCAGGGGCAGGGTGGCCCCCATGGCGGCGACACCGGCGCCGAGCTTCAGAAACTGTCGTCTTCCTTTCATGGTCCTTGCCTCAATGTTTGAACTCGGGGGCCACTGTAAAGGGGTTGGTGGGCGGTAAAGTTTGAAAGCGCTCACAACAAGTTTTCCGTCGAAAAGGTTTTCTTGACGGAGTAGGAAAACCTCATACGGAATATTTTTGTGAGCGTAGGCGCAATAAATTTTCGGTGGCTATGGGAGAGTCGCAAAACCATCAAATAGGGACGAAGTGTAATGTCTTGCCCCAAATCCAATCTGGACATCATTCAATGTGATGAGTTGCTGAATGTGGCGGAGGCCCTGGTTGAGGAGCATGGCGTGGTCTCCTTCCGCTTTGCCCAGATCGCCAAGGATGCTAACTGCTCCAATCACACCCTTTACAAGCACTTTCGCAGCCGTGAGGATGTGCTGGTGTGCCTGTTTTTGCGCAACTGTACCTCCAACTATCTGCCGTACTTTCTCAGCCTGACCCCCGACCTGACGGCGTTTCAGCGTGCCGCGCTGCCAGCGGTATTCTCCAATGTGGCGGTACAGCGCAATGCCACCTTCGATACCCTCAGAGTGGTCTCCATCAACAGTCTGTTCTGGCAGCCTGCCAGTGATGAAAAGGGGCAATTGCTGCGCCAACGGGTGAATCTGTTCTGGGACCGGGTTCGATTCCACGTACAGGAGGCGGCGGACAGCGCCGCCCTAAGTGCCGACGATGACGAGATATTGGAACTGACCCAGAGCCTCTATTTCTTTATGGCGGGAATTCTTTCCTCCTATGAAAGTCAGTTGATGAGTGAGAAATATCTGACTGAGCGGGACCCCACCTTTTACCGGCATCTTGAAAAAGTGCTCGGTCAATATTCCTGGAACCAGTCAACCTCTATTGAGGAATTAACGGAACTGGGGCGGAAAGTGAACCAGTTCTTTGACCGGCACTACCAGGAGAACAAAAGTTGCCGCTGCTGCCGGGAACTGAACGGCTTTACCGAGATAGAGGCGCTGAATCGAGCCCGCCCATAAGGCGGGCCTGCTGTTCCTCAGTTTGAGAGAGAACCCCATTGAACCGGAAGAGATTAAGGCTCAAAATGCGGCGCCTTCACCGGCACCGTGCCTGGGCACGGCTGCGCCGGGATCAGCCAGACCGAGGAGAACAATGAATGAAAGAGACGGTCAAGCTGATTGCTTTTGACGCCGACGACACCCTCTGGGTGAATGAGCCTTACTACCGGGGGGCCGAACAGGCCTACGTGGAGATTCTGAGCCGCTATGTGGATCACCATGACCTGGCTCAGCGCCTGTACCAGACTGAGATCAAGAACCTGAATCTGTTTGGCTACGGCGCCAAGGGCTACATGCTGTCGATGATCGAGACCGCGCTTGAGCTGACGCAGTATCAGATTGATGGCCGCGACATTGATCGCATCATTCAGCTCGGCAAAGAGGTGTTGAGCTACCCCATCGAGATCCTGCCTCAGGTGCGGGACACCCTGGAAAACCTGCAGAGCCGCTATCCGCTGATGGTGATCACCAAGGGCGACCTGCTGGACCAGGAGAGCAAGGTGGCCCGAAGTGGACTGGCGGATTATTTCGGCCGCATTGAAGTGGTCTCCGAAAAGGACACCGCCACTTATGGCCGGGTATTCAACCAGGTTGGCCGCGCACCAGGTGAAGTGTTGATGGTGGGCAACTCTCTGAAGTCCGACATTCTGCCGGTGCTTGAGATCGGTGGCCACGCCTGCCACGTCGACCCGGGGTATGAGGGTTGGGTGCATGAGCAGGTGACCGACGACAGCCTGGCCGAGCACCGCTTCCACAGCTTCGACAACATCAGCAAGGTATTGACCCTGCTGTAATCCCCCACAAAATTCGGGGATCCAAACCGGCCCGTATGGCGTATCATCGGGCACGGTGGTTCCCCTTATTCGCAGTAGTGCCATGACTTTTGATGCCCAGACCGAGTTGCAATCGGCTTCCTTAACCCAGGCGCAGCCCGCGTCCACTCATGCCGTCCGTCCCCGGGTGGGGATCATCGGTGGTGGTGTGGCGGGCAGCACCGTGGCGTTACGGCTGGCTCAGCAGGGGCAGTTGGATGTGGTGTTGATGGAGCAGGGGCCCAGTCTGGTGAACGGCCCACCGATGTGTCATCTGCACGCCGGCGGTAACCTGTACCGGGAGATCAGCGACGAGCAGTGTCTCAAGCTGCTGAAACAGTCCATCGATACCCTGAAGCTCTATCCCCATGTGGTCAATGTGCGTCCTACGGTGATTGCTGTGCCGACACGGGATGCGGGAGACCCGATGGCGCTGCTGCCACGACTGGAGAAGCTCAAAGCCGCCTACGCCGAACTGGTGGCCCGCGATCCGGACAATGCCCGGTTGGGGCCTCCTGCGCACTACTATCGCCTGTTTGATCGACAGCAGTTGGAGTCACTGCGGGACGCGCCCCTGCCCGAGGTGCCGCAGTCGCCTGAACAGTGGATGGTGCCACTGGCGAAATCCCTCGATTTTGACAGCGTGCAGTGGCCTCTGGTGATGGTTCAGGAGTATGGGCTCAGCCTGTTTCGGGTGGCGGCCAGTGCGGAACTCAGTCTGGCCCAGTTCCCGCAGGTGGAGGTGATGTGCCGCACACGCCTGTTGGACGCCAAACCCAGAGGGGCAGGGTGGGCGCTTCAGTTTGAGCAGGATGGCCAGTCACGGACCATTACTGTGGATTATCTGGTCAACGCCTGCGGCTACCGTACCGGTACACTGGATGACGTACTGGGCGAGCCCCGTCAGCGTCTGGTGGAGTTTAAAGCCGCTTACCTGGCCCATTGGCCGGAGGCGCAGGGGACCTGGCCGGAAGTGATCTTCCATGGAGCGCGGGGCACGCCGGAGGGGATGGCGCAGTTGACTCCTTACGGCAACGGCCTGTTCCAACTGCACGGCATGACCGAGTCGATCACCCTGTTTAAGTCCGGACTCGTGGCCAGTGACGGGCACAGTGCCCAGCCCCGTCTGGCACCGGAACTGGAAGCCAAGATCCAGCGCGGTTGGCCGGAAGCGGTGGTCGACACACGCAGCCGTGCGGCCATTGCGCATATGAGCCACTTCCTGCCGGAGTTTGCCAACGCCCAGCCCGGTGGCAAACCCCTGTTTGGTGCTCAGCAGATCCCCGGTACCGACCCCAGCTTGCGCGCTGCAGACGTCTCCTTTGGTCGTCAACGCTATGCCCGTACCGAGATTGTCAAAGCCTCTTCGGCCCTGACTGCGGCGAACGCCATCGTTGCGCAACTGTCGGAGCAGGGCTGGGTCGATGGGCAGGAGTTGTCATTGCCTGCCATTAATCGGGACGAGGTGGTGGCCCGTGCTGTTGAGTTGGCCGAAAGTCGGCACTACCCGAAACAACTGGCGCTACCCAGCGGCGGATAACGAGAGAAGGCAGCGTGAGCTGCCTTTTTTGTCAGTCTTAAACCACCACCTATGCCGGTGGAGAACGACCCCTAGACGCTCGATAGTCAGCACATTGGGCTCTGGACTGCGGCGATAAGGCGCTTGATGTCAGCGCATGACAGACCTTTCCTCCTTCTGGGCAATACTGCCATTGACCTGTCTACTACTTCACAGTTTATGATGCGCGCCATACTGGAGTGAGAGAGGGCTAACTTATGCAGATTTCACACTATCAAGCGGCGGATCCGGAGCGGATTCGAGGATTGTTTGCCCGTGCCTTTTCTGACGCAGAAGGGGAAGCGGAGGGGCAGTCGGTTGGTCAGCTGGCCTTCGAGTTGGTCGCCAATCAGGGTAACCACGACACCTTTGTGTTTGTTGCTGAGCAGGATGGCGAATTGGCTGGAGCCATTGTGTTTACCCGTCTGCTTCCGGCTAACGACGTGAGCGCGTTTCTGCTGTCACCGGTGGCGGTGCGCACCGATTACCAGGGCAAAGGGGTTGGACAGGCGCTGATCCGCTACGGCCTTGATGCCCTGAAGGCGGAAGGGGTCGAGGTGGCGGTGACCTACGGCGACCCGAACTTCTATGGCCGTGTGGGCTTTGAGCCGGTCAGTGAATCCGTGCTGCCTGCACCCCAGCCATTGAATTTTCCCCACGGCTGGCTGGCCCAGCCTCTGAATGCCGGGACATTGCCGTTGATGACCGGCCCGGTGCGCTGTGCTGCGCCGTTGGATAAGCCGGAGTATTGGTAAAGCCCGACGAGTGCGGTGACGGATGGAAGCGACCGTCGGCCAGGCGTAGACTGGGGAAGCGTCCCCAAAAAAGCGAGGAATGTTGATGATTGAGTTATCCCCTGACCGGGCTGCGGAGCGCGTTTGTCGCTGATTCCGCAGAAGCCCGGACTCGTAACGGCAGTGAGACTGTCGTCACCGTGCCAAAAAAGATGACGCGCTTCGGCGACGTCCGGGAAATACGATGAATACCAAACCGTTACCGTCCGCTCAGTTCACTCTGGCGCAACTGGGGTGGAAACCTTTTTATCAACAACAGCTGAGCCTGGAGCAGTGGGACTGCCGTCCCGCACGGGTGATGATGGTGCACCGCAACCGGGTGGTGCTGCTCAGCGAGCAGGGCTATCAGGACTTGTCACTGACCCACCTGATGCCCGCCTTTGCGGTGGGCGACTGGGTATTGCTCACCGAAGAGGGGGAGTTTGCCACACTCCTTGAACGTCAAAGTTTGTTTCGCCGCCGCGCAGCGGGGCCGGGCATTGATGAGCAGTTGATTGCCGCCAATATCGATACTTTGTTGGTGGTGAGCTCCTGCAACGACGACTTTAACCTCAACCGACTGGAGCGCTACCTGGCATTGGCTTATGAAGCCGAGGTAGAGCCGGTGGTGGTGTTGACCAAAGCGGATCTGCACCCCGATCCCGAAGGGCTGCTCCGACAGGTTCAGGCGCTGGACCCTCTGCTGATGGTGGTGGCGATCAACGCCCTTGATGCCGAGGCCGCCAATGCACTGGCCCCCTGGTGTAGTCAGGGCCGAACCGTTGCACTGATGGGCTCTTCCGGCGTCGGTAAGTCCACGCTGATCAACACGCTGCTGGGCGGTGAGGTACAGAGCACCGCTGGCATTCGTGAGGATGACAGTAAGGGAAGGCACACCACCACCGGGCGGTCTCTGCACCCCATGGTGCAGGGTGGCCTGTTGCTGGACACTCCTGGCATGAGGGAGCTGCAGTTGACGGACTGTGAGCAGGGGGTCAACGACGCCTTTGCTGAGATCACTGCATTCGCCGCTCAGTGCCGCTTTGGCGACTGCCAACACGAAAATGAACCGGGCTGTGCGGTCCGTAATGCCGTCGAGGAGGGGACGCTGTCGGAGCGTCGTCTGGCCAGCTATCGGAAGCTGATGCGAGAACAGGCCCATAACAGCGCGACTCTGGCGGAGAAGCGTTTTCGGGACAAAGCCTTCGGTAAGCACTGCCGTTTGGTGCAACACCAACAGCGTGCGTTAAAAGGCAACCGTTGATACTGCACCTTTAGAGGCCCCAATCGGGGCCTCTTTTTTGTGCGCCGTAACCATGGTTGGTCAGATGCCGCTCGCCCCCTGTCTGCGCCTTTGCTACTATGCCGCGCCCCAATTTCCGGGGCGTGCGAGCGTAACGATTTACGCCATTGATTCAAGAGGTTGGTGAGATGGTTTCCGTGGTCAGTATCAAGCGTACACAGGGGCTGGATGAGTATTGGCTGCAGGACAAAATTGCGGCGGATCCTGCCATTCTGGGCTTGGGTGATCTGTTTGTTCGCGATAAAGAGCGGATCCAAAGTTTTGGCCGGCTCGACCTGCTGCTGGAGGGGGACGATGTACGCTACTGCGTAGAGTGCATGTGCGGGCCACTGGACGCTGATCATCTGTTTCGCGCGGTCAGCTACTGGTTGCATGAAAAGGACCGCCATCCCCACTATCAGCACGTGGCGGTACTGGTCGCGGAAGAGGTGCAGGCATCCCGCTTTTATGGGGTGGTGAATCTACTGGGTCAGGTGATGCCGATTGTGGTGATCCAGGCGATCGCGCTGAGTGTTCCCGGCAGCAGTGAGGCCGCGCTGATCTTTAACAAGGCGATCGACACCCGCGAGCAGTTTGAGAGCGTTTCTGACGACAGTCAGGAGGGCACTTACAAGGCGCCAGACCGGGAGTACTGGGAGAGCAAAGCCGGCGACAGGATGGCGATCATTGATGATCTGATTGCCCTGATGGCGGAAGCGCAACCGGGGCAGATGGAGGTCAACTACAAGGCGTCCTATATCGGCCTGAAGGTGAATGGTCGCATTGATAACACCATTCTGCTCTACCTCTACGCCAAGGGGATCAAGTTCGAGATCCGAGGTCACGGCAGTGAGGATACGGAACTGGTGCAGGCCATTACGGATGCGGGTTTTGACCAGTTCTCCTTCAATGGCCGCTATCGGATTAAGGTGGACCGCATTCTGGACGACGAACATAAGCGTCCATTTTTGCTGGGATTGGCAAAGGCCGCCTACGGCACACCGTAGCGACAAAGTGGAACCAGAGGGGGAGCGTCGGTTGCCCTTTTTATTGGAGGTGCCCGGGAGAAAAGCCTGCCCACCTCCCGCACCGCACTTTATGACCGAATCGGCATTTCGGAGCAAGGGCGGTTTACCTTCCTGTAACAATGCACTTCAATAGCCCCAGTCAAACTTGACGTATGGGGTGGAGATGATAACGGCACTGATGCTGTTGGTCGCTTCGGAGCTGGTTCAGGCTACGGCCTGCCAGCCGCTGATTCTGAAGTGTGAGGAGATGGCCTATCGGGCCAAAGCCCAGTGTCTGAAAAACGAACAGGAGCCAGCTAAGGCCTGTGCCGATCGCCAACGCATTGTCTTTGACTACTGCATCTCTCGGGTCAAAGTCTCTCATCCCGAGGCGGCGCACTGTTTCCAGGGCCTGGCACGGCCCGATACGCCTTCGGCGCACCGCCCCAAATCCCATCCCTGATCTGTGGCATCCTCCTTCTCCGTCTCAGAACATTGGCTTCGGAGATGTCGGATCGGGAGACCCTGATTAGGCCGTTTTTCACCTACCACTTTAGATATATTTTTCTACCCATTTATGGGTAGTTCGACGGCGTTCGCCGATATTTCCCAGTTTTGTGGATTTGCGAATTGTGATCGGCGTCACTCGTCAGGCTAAATAATGCGAGATTAACTCCCCTGAATCTCCGTCAATCTGTGTGGGAACTCAAGGTTGCCACAAGGTTATCGACGCTGATCGAAAGTTGTTAACGGCATGCTACTCATCCAGCTTGCAACCGGTACACACTGCGGTCGTTGGTTCCGGAACTGACGTTCAAAACGGACTTCCGGACCGCCCAGCCTCGGCAGGAAATGCTGAGGGGGAAGAGAATAACTCCGGTTCAAAGGATGCGATGATGAAACGACTCAGCCTGATCAGCCTGGCGATGATGACCGCCTTTCCTGCCATGGCCAACGATACCCTGATCGATGCCCTGCAAGACGGCAAGGTTAACCTGGACATGCGTCTGCGCTACGAGAACGTCAGCCAGGATAACGCCCTTAAGGATGCCGATGGTTTGACCCTGCGTACCCGCCTGACCTACACCACTGGTGACCTTAACGGCTTCTCTGCTCTGGTTGAGTTTGAGGATTCACGTGTGGTGGCGGGCATGGATGATTACAACAACGCCATCGGCAAGAACCCGGACTACTCCGTGATTGCGGATCCGGAAACCACGGAACTGGATCAGGCGTTTCTGCAGTACCAGAACTACGGTGTGAAGGCCCGTCTGGGCCGTCAGGTGCTGACGTTCGACAACCATCGCTTTGTCGGCCATGTCGGCTGGCGCCAGGATCGTCAGACCTTTGATGCGGCCAGCATCGTCTACAACCCGGTCGAAGACCTGACCCTGAACTACGCCTACGTCACCAAGCGCAATCGCATCTTTGCGGAAGCGAAGGACGTGGACTCCAAAGACCACCTGCTCAACGGCAGCTATAAGCTTGGCATTGGCACTCTGAGCGGCTACGGCTACCTGCTGGAAGAGGACTCAGAGATCAGCAATGGCATCGATACTTACGGGGTACGCTTTGCCGGCAGTCACGCTCTGGATGCGCTGAAGCTGATCTACGCCGCAGAATACGCCACCCAGTCCTACAACAAAGCGGATGCGGACTTTGATGCGGATTACATGCTGGTGGAAGGGGGCGTGGGCTTTTCCGGTCTGACTGCCAAAGTGGGTTACGAAGTGCTGGGCTCTGACGATGGCCAGTACGGGTTCTCCACGCCGCTGGCAACGCTCCATAAGTTCAACGGTTGGGCGGATCAGTTCCTGAGCACGCCGAAAGAGGGTCTGGTTGACCTCTACGCCAGCGTGGGTGGCCCGTTGCTGGGCGGCAATTGGGCGGTGGTGTACCACACTTATGAAGCGGACCAGGCCAGCGCCACCGTGGATGATCTGGGTGACGAATGGAACGTCAGCTACGGTCGCAAGTTTATGAAGCACTACAACGCGGGCATCAAGTACGCCGCTTACAGCGCCGGGGATGTGGACGCGGGTAAAGTGGATACCGACAAGGTCTGGGTGTGGGCGGGTATCGCTTTCTGAGCGACAATCACGCAATAAAAAAAGGACGGCTTAGCCGTCCTTTTTTGCGTCAGCAACCGATCACTTGCGGTAAGCGATCGCTTCCACTTCAACCAGGGCATCCTTGGGCAGGCGGGCAGCCTGTACGCAGGAGCGGGCCGGAGCGGCTTCGGTACCGAATACTTCGGTGTATACCTCGTTAAAGGCAACGAAGTCGTTCATGTCGGCCAGGAAGCAGGTGGTTTTCACCACGGTATCGGTGCAGGCGCCAGCTTGTTCCAGTACGGCTTTCAGGTTTTCCAGAGACTGACGAGCCTGCTCTTTGATGCCGCCTTCAACCATAACCATGGTTTCAGGCACCAGCGGCAGCTGGCCGGAGGTGAACACCAGGCGGTCCAGGGCGATGCCCTGAGAGTAGGGGCCGATGGCTTCCGGAGCGTGGCTGGTGTGGATGACGTTTTTCATTCTCTACCTCAAGTGTGTATGCGACGAACTGGGGTTTCGTCGCGGGTCTGAATTCAAGCGTTGGCCTGGGCCAGGTATTTTGCCATCTCTTCGGCCGGAACCATACCTCCGCCGGTCGCCCACACCAGGTGGGTCGCGTTGGCCAGCGTGTCCGGGGACAGTGCCAATCGCTCGAGATAGCGCCGATCAGCGCAAACCCGGATGGGGCCGGGCATGCCTGCCAGGGCTGAGGGCTCCAGTTGGATCCCCTCGGTGCGGTCTAACAGCCCAAGAAGATCAATCATCTGTTGATCTTCCAGCGTCAGGTAACCGTCAATCAGCCGCTCCATGGCACGTCCTACAAAGCCGGAGGGTCGGCCCACGGCCAAACCATCGGCCGCGGTGAGATTATCAATACCCAGATCCTGAACTGCAATAGCGTCGTGCAATCCGGTGTGAACGCCCAGCACCATACAGGGTGAGTGGGTGGGCTCCGCGAACAGGCAGTGGACATGGTCGCCAAAGGCCAGCTTGAGGCCAAACGCCACGCCACCGGGGCCTCCTCCCACACCGCAGGGCAGGTAGACAAACAGAGGGTGCTTGGCATCAACCCGGATGCCCATCTGGTCAAACTGGGCTTTTACCCGTTCGCCAGCCACCGCGTATCCCAGGAACAGAGTGGAGGAGTTTTCATCGTCGATAAAGAAGCAGTGGGGATCGGACTCCGCCGCTTTGCGGCCCTCCTCCACGGCGACACCGTAGTCCTGGTCATACTCCACGACGTTGACACCGTGAGCGCGCAGTTTCGCCTTTTTCCACTCCCGGGCGTCAGCGGACATGTGCACCGTGACATCGAAGCCCAGTTTGGCGCTGATGATGCCGATGGACATGCCCAGATTGCCGGTGGAGCCTACGGCGATGCGCCGCTGTGAAAAGAGGGCGCGGCAGTTTTCATTGAACAGAATGCGGTAGTCGTCCTGATGGGTGATAAGACCCGCGTCCAGCGCCAGTGCCTCGGCGTGAGTGAGTACTTCGTAAATGCCGCCCCGGGCTTTGATGGAACCGGAGATGGGTAGATGACTGTCCTTTTTCAGCAGCAGTCGTCCGGGAATGGGCTGGCTGAACTGCTGTGCCAGAGCAGACTGCATCCTGGGAATGGCCACCAGTTCCGATTCGATCAGGCCGCCCGCCCCTGCGGTTTCCGGAAAAGCCTCGGCCAGATAGGGGGCGAAGCGGCGTAGGCGGGCGCTGGCGTCGGCCACGTCCTCCCGGGTCAGGCCCACATGGGGCAGGGCCTCGGTCAGTGAGGTTACTGCGGGGTTAAACCAGCAGATCGGTTCGAGGTCGATCAGTTGCTGGACCAGCGGATAGCGGCCAATAAGGTCGGAGCGATTCATTGAGGGGAAGCTCTTAGTACAACAGATAATCGGGAATTAAAGCAGCGGCGCAAACATATAGAAGAACTGCTCCGCCAGTTTGTGGCGCAGGGGACGCTCCCGCCACTCCTCCTGTTTCAGGGGGTAGGATTGGGAGAGGTAATCGTCGTGGACCGCCTTCAGGTGATCACACAGGGATTCATCGTCCACCGCCAGGGTGATTTCGCCGTTCAGCTTAAGGCTGCGGATGTCCATGTTTACGGTGCCGATAAGGCAGTGATCGTCGTCGATAAGCAGCGATTTGGTGTGCAACAGCCCGCCTTTAAAACGGTAGATGTTGACGCCGGAACGCAGCAACTCACTAAAGAAGGAGCGGCTGGCCCACTCCACCATCATGGAGTCATTCTTATCGGGCACAATCAGATTCACGGTGACGCCACTTTGGGCGGCGGTCTTCAGCGCTTCCATCAGATGCTCGCTGGGCACGAAGTAGGGGGAGCACAGAGTGAGGCTCTTGCGGGCGTGATAGATGGAGAGCAGCAGCACCTTCTGAATCACGTTGTCCGGCAGCCCGGGTCCGGAGGGGATCACCTGCAGGGCGTCTTCTCCGTGGGGCTCGTGGGCCAGAGTATCAAACTTGGGCACGGAGGGCAGATGGCGCTCACCGGTCTCAACCTCCCAATCCCAGGACTGAATTGCACGGAGAACGGGAACCGCCGGGCCGGTAAAGCGCACCAGAACGTCGACCCATTGGCCGACCCCCGCATCCTGCTTAAACACTCGGCTGTCTGCCAGGTTCATGGAGCCGGTATAGCCAATCTGATTGTCGATAACGACGATCTTGCGATGCTGGCGCAGGTCCAGGCGCCGGAAAAACATTCGAAGGGGGCTTACTGCCAGCGCTTCAATCACTTCGATGCCCGCTTTGGAGAGGGTGTCTGGCCAACCACTGTTAAAGAAGCTGCGGCTGCCTGCGGCGTCCAACAGCACCTGTACCTGCACACCGCGTGCTGCCGCACGAACCAGAGCGTCGGCCACCTCATCGGCGCGACCGCCGGGGCTCCAGATATAAAACTCCAGGGCGATGCTCTGGCGGGCGTCGTTGATGTCCTCGATCAGCCGGTCAAAGATGGTGTCCCCTTGATGGAGCAGTTCCATATGGTTGCCCACCAGCGAGGGGATGCCGGTGCGATTAAGGCACAGGCCGTGGATAGGGCGGGCATGGTGGCCCATCTGTGGGACCGAGCGGCGGTGTTGGTCCGCCAGTTCAGCAAACCACTGGGCGTAGGGCTCAAACATCGCTTCAGCGCGCGTGGCCCGCTTTTTGCCGATATTGAGTTCACCAAACAGGAGATAACAAACCACCCCGAACAGGGGGATGATGTAGATAAGCAGAAGCCAGGCGAGGGAGACGCCGAAGGGACGCCGTTTCAGGGCGATACGTAACGATACCCCGGCCACCAGCACCCAGTAGCCGGCCAGGGACAGCAGGGTTGCCGCCTGATAGAGGTTATCCATCTAAGGGGTTGTCACTCAACAGTTTGCAAGGAGTTGGTCTCTAGCTTACTGCCATTTTCCGCGTCCGCATAGCCTGCTCCCTGGTAGCGGAAGCCGACGACCATGGGTCGGTGGTCAGAACTGTCGGTGTTGTCGAATACCTGTGCGCTGCCGGGGATAACCGCCAGATCAACGCTGTGGAAGATGTGGTCCAGAGGACTGCCAAAAAACCGGGTGCGCTCATCGTTACTGAAGCTGACGGGCTGCAACCCTAAACGGACGGTGGCCTGCCCCAGCAGCGCCAGACGCGACGAGCTCCAGGTATTGAAGTCTCCCGACAGAATAATGGGGCCACGATGCTTGCTCAGTCGCCGCTCCAGCGCTTTGACTTGGGTAGAGAAGTCCCGGTTGCTGACAAAGTTGATGGCGTGAATGTTGGCCACCAGCAGCACCTTGCCAGAGGGCTCAAGCTGGTATTCGGTGAGCAGGGCGACTTTCGGCGTGTTGCTGATCGGCTCCGTCACGTCTGAAAGCAGAGATAACTGGTCCATTGGGCTGATGGTCGCCGCCGTCATTACGCCGGAGAGGGTGCGCTCGTTCAGCACCAGGTTGGGGGCAAACACGTAGCCGTGCTCGGCGGTCAACGGTGGCATCAGCACCGAGGGGAGGTTGGTCTCCTGCAGGGTCACCAACTGGGGACGATACTCGTTCATCAACCCGCCGAACTCGTGCTGCCACTGGGGGTTGTCCAACTGCTTGTAGATGTTCCAGTTCAGCAGGCGCAGATCGTCATCCGGTAGGGCCTGAGCGGTCGGTGCCGGAAGGTCGAGGGTAATGGCATGCTCTGGCGGCATGGGACAGCCTGACAGGCTGAGAGCCAGCAGCAGCGACGCCAGGATCGGGAAAAATCGCATCCGCCGATTGTACGCCTCTGAACAGAGATTGCCCAGTTATTGCCAGTGTGGCTTGCCCCGGGCGAGGAATCCGCTGTCCACCCCAAACCAGAATGCACCGGTTTTTTCGTCGTACATCATATGCCTGACGGTGCCTCCGCTGGGCACAACCGATTCGCTGACAAAACGTCTGGATTGGGTGTCAAAGCCGACGATGCGGTTGGGTTGCACCCCGGTTTGCGCTACCCAAACCACGCCTTCGCCATCCAGGGCGGTACCATAAGGCTGGCTTTGGGGACCAGCTGGCAGAGGGTAGTCGGTGAACTTTCCGGATTCCCGGTTGTAGTGGCCCAGTGTGCCGCCGCTGTAGTCGGCGTACCAGATGTCACCATCGGGGGTGATCTCCAGCCTGCGGGGGCGGGAGTGGGGGGAGGGCAGTGTGATTTCCATTATTGCCAGGGTGTCCGGCTGAACCAGAGCGAGTTTGTTGGTACCGAACAATACCGCGACGACCACGCCGTCGGGCGCGACCTTGATGCCGTAGGGGCGGGTGTCCGCCCCGGCGATGCGGGCCAGTTTGATCTCACCGGTTTCGGGATTGAGTCGGCCGATGGCATTACTTCTTTGCGCGGTAAACCAGATATGGCCATCGGGATGGAACACCAGAGTGTGGGGATCGGTGACGCCCTTCGGCATTGGGTGACGGGTCACTTTACCGGTTTTGGGGTTGAGGGCACCTATCAGGGCATTCTTGTTGCCGGCGTACCAGACGGTGCCGTCACCGGCGACGATAAGATTGTGCGGATGGGTACCTTCATCGATAGAGACTTTAGTGAAAGTCTCTGCCTGCGGATCGAAGCGCGCCAGATAGTTGCCGCTCTGGCCGCAAAACCACACCTCACCATCGGGGGCCACGTAGGGATCTCTGGGGCGTCCGCCCCACTCAACCGGCCATTCGGTGATGTTCAACATATTGGGCAGCGAGTTGGCCTTTGTTGGAGTGGCAAGCAGCATCAGTAGTGCCATCAGGCTGAATGGCAGGAGTGCGTTGCGGGCAGTCATGGCAATTCCTTGTGGGGCGGACTCTGGCCAAAGTGAAGTCGAGCCAGCCGGATTTGCCAAGTGGTGTCAGGGCATAAAAAAGCCGGAGTGCAGAGCACTCCGGCAAGCTTGCAGTGGACGAGGGTTTATCAGTCAGTCCATACCGGGTCAGTAGTGACCTGGGCGCCGTGGATGGCCATGACCGCGCGGAAATCTTCGATTTCGTTGCGCCAGTCCAAACCAGTGGCCAGTAACTCGTAGGTACCCGGTGCGGTCTCAGTCAGTACAGCATCGCAGTGGGCGGCAGGGTCAGTGCAGTCCATCGGCGCAGTCTGGTGCCAGCTCAGGCCGTACTTGGTAGAGGTGGGCCCGGCGGCGGGATACCCCATAAAGAGCACCTGGAACTGACTGGCTCCGGTGACCGGGAGCTGGCCGTCCCCCGTCAGGGTGAAGCTGACTGCGCCGCCAGGGCCGTCGAACTGGGTAATGGCCAGATCCAGAGTGGTGGTGTCAGCAATGCTGATGCTGTCCGGCTCTACTGGAGGTGGCGGAGTGTCGTTGCTGTCGCTGTCGCTGCCGCAGGCGGCAAGGCCCAGAGCAGCCAGCAGCAGAATTGCGCTGCGTGGGTTAATGATCCGTTTCATGGCTCGCTCCTTAGTGTCCGCCGTGGCAAACATCACACTCCATATTGGTCATGACGCTCGGGCCAAAGCTTTCGGCCTTGGTGTGACAAGTCTGGCAGCTGCCAACAGTGTCGGTGATGTCGTTGATGCCGCTCAGGTCTTCACCGTCCATCGCTTTGTTCAGAATTACAACGATCTGGTAGGCGATAGTAGCGGACAGTTCGGAGCAGCGTTCGCCTTTTTCTGCCGCGTTCTTACCGTTCTCACGTGCCCAGTTGGTGATGGAAGAGTGGCACAGTACGCTGCCTGCAACGGTGGGTTTGCCCACTGCGGCTTTCTTCTCTTCGGTGTTAGCGCCAATGGCGTTCAGGAACGCTTCGTCACGCAGCGGCAGGGCTTCCTGCTCGTAGTAGCGCAGTACGCGAGTCAGGTAGGGGTTGGCCGGCTCACCGTTGATGGAGAGCAGGTTAAACAGCATACCGGTAGCGTTGACGTTACCGCATACGGAGCCTTCGCCCAGGATGCCAGCGTAACCATAGTGCGCCATGGCAGTCGGGATTTGAGCAAACTTGGCGGCGTCTACAGAGCTGGACGCGGCCAGGCTGGCAACCAGACCATGGAACACCTGATACATACAGCCGTTACCAGCTTCATAGGCCGCTTTAGCGACGGCGTGCGGATCCAGTTTGGCGTAAGCGAGGCGCTCTTTCAGTTGAAGGCTCCAGCCTTCAGCAGTGGAAGTTGCCGCCAGTACAGGGTTGGCCATCAGTACGGAGCCCGCTGCCGCACCGGAAATGCCAATGATGTGAGTAAGGGCTTGTCGTCTGTCCATGGTCATAATGGTCACCTTTCATCGTTCTTGCTTGGGTAAATGGCGCTGCTTGGCGCTCGTATTGGCGCTGCTTGGCGCTTGAGTTCAGTGTTGGGCAGAGCGATTCGAGGTGACATGAAGGGGATCACAGTAATTGGCGGGTTGGAAATGGGGGAAAAGTGTGTGGCTGAGGATGGTGCCAAGACATTACCAACTGCTAATTTACCGAGTAATTAACCAACTATTTGCGACTATTTGTTCATTAGTGTCGAAATAATCGCAATTACTCAAAATTATTCGCCGTCATTACCGTCCGCGGGGTTTGATCCAGAGCAAATTTTGGTGCGAAAGCCCCTTTTTTTAGCGTGAGTTTATGGGGGTGCTTTACTGGAATGTGACCGGGTTTGGGGAAATTTTGGGACAAGATTTTACACTGTGGATCATCAACCATTACCCAACATAAAGGCGATGCCAGGGATGCGATTGGGGAGTGTACACTTCCATCGACAACAAGCGCTGTTAGAGCGCATAGAGGACGGCGAGCGGTGGCCTTTGCCCCGAGCCGAGTTTTTGGTGCTTACTCAGCTGGTGGATCACCCCGGCATTCCCCTCAGTAAGGAGCGCCTGCGCGGCGGCGGTGAGGCGGAGCCGGTGATGAGTGGCTCTGCGGTTGTCAAAGCGGTGTTTACCCTGCGCCATTTTATTGGTGATGAGGGAACGGCGCTGATTCAGACGGTACCGGGTAAAGGCTACCGGTTGGCGCTGGAGGCGGAAAAAGAGACCCCGCAGCCGGTCACCCGTACCCCCCTCAAACTGGGCCGTCCCAGTCAGCCGATGGCCTTCGGCCTGATCGCCGTGATGGCCGTGGTAGCTGGCCTGCTGTGGTGGTGGCCGATGCCTCCGGTTATTAAGCCGATCCTGCCCAAGCAGGATGTGTTGGAGATCGTCAGCGGTCAGAATCATTCCATTTCCATTATTCGCGTCAGTGCGGTCGATCTGAACCAGGACCTGCTCGACGAGATCCGACTTAAGCTGGCGTCCAAGCTTGAACGCTGTCCGCAAACTCCCTGGCAACGTCTGTTTCTCGCTCGGTCCAACGATGGGCAGGTGCTGAACCTGACCTTCCAGGGGGAGGAGGATGGGCGCACTCGCCTGCGTAACTTCAAGATCAGTGATTTCCGCTCTGAGCCGACCTTTGTGTCGCCTCAATGGCTGGAGGAGGTGAATCTCTGTGATTAAGCGGATTTTAGCGGGCTTGATGGCCCTGTGGCTGTTAACAGGCTGGTCCTGGCCAACCCAGACGGAAGCCACCAATCTGGTGCTCTCCTGTCGCAACGAACTGGTTGAGAATCGGCTGGTGGGAGAGAAGCAGGACCAGTTCTACATGATCGCGGACTTCATGCTGCAGGGCGACCGGGCCAGCATCAACTACCGCTACTTTATGCACGATGGCATCCCGGTGGGCACCATCAGCATGAGGGGTAAGGTACTGGATGCCAACCATGTGGAAGATGTCTATGCACTGAGCCTCAACGAAAGCCGGGTGCTGGTGGAGGATGAGTCCCAGCCGCTGCCGCAGCATATGGCTTACCTGCGTTCGTTCAGTCAGCGGAATCTGGCGGAGCAGGGGGTGCACAACCTCACCCTGCGACTGCTCCACCGAGACAGAGAAGCGGACTACGCCATCGTCTTTTTCCTGCCCAGCACCGCCATCTGCGGCTGCAGTCTGCTGGATAACGACGGCTAAGCCTCAGTCCGCTTTAACCACTTGACCATCCTTCATAACGAAGCGGACGTCGGTCATCAACTGGATGGCGGTTAAAGGATCCCCTTTGACCGCCACCAGATCCGCCAGTTTGCCCGGTTCAACCGATCCCAGTTGGTCGTCAATCCTGAGTAGGGTGGCGGCATTGATGGTGGCGGACTGAATCGCGGCCATCGGCGGCATGCCAGCTTCCACCATATAGATAAACTCCTGGCCATTTTCACCGTGAGGGAAGACTCCCGCATCGGTACCAAATGCGATCCTGACGCCTTCGGCATAGGCTTTGGCAAAGGTGGCCTGGATCTGCGGTCCCACCGCCTTGGCTTTCGGCCGAACGATGGCTGGGTACTGCTCGGCGTGCTCGGCCACGTATCGACCGGCACTGATGGTGGGCACATACCAGGTGCCGTTCTTCTTCATCAGACGGATCACTTCGTCGTTCATGTAGGTGCCGTGTTCTACGGAATCGACACCGGCCATCACCGCACGTTTCATGCCCTCAGCCCCGTGGGCGTGAACGGCTACCACGTAGTTGTAGTCCCGGGCGGCCGCCATGATCGCTTCCATCTCGTCCGCCATAAACTGGGGATTATCGCCACTTTTGGCCAGGCTCAGTACGCCGCCGGTCACCGTCAGTTTGATCACGTCTGCCCCGTCCTTGTAACGCTGGCGGATGGCATCGCGAGCCTGGTGAGGGCCGGAGATCACACCTTCTGCAGGGCCGGGTTTCCCTTTCAGGCTGGACAGCTCCTGGTTGAGGCCATTGGTGGGGTCGCCGTGTCCGCCGGTGGTGGCGATGGCGGTGCCAGCCGCATAGATGCGGGGACCCAGAATATGACCGGCGTTGATGGCATCACGCAGGCTTAGGGCCACGGTGCCCCCGAGGTTACGAACCGTGGTAAATCCGGCCATCAGGGTCGCTTCGGTGTAGTCTGTCGCCCGCAGCGCTCTGTCCGCCGGGTCGATAAAGAACGCTTCGCCGTAGCTGTCGCCGCTCAGCACCATGTCCACGTGGGTGTGCATGTCCATCAGCCCGGGCATCAGGGTGTGGTCGCTCAGGTCAATAAGCTGCTGCTCGTCGCTGGGGCTGCGGTAGCCGGAGAGGACCTCCAGGATGCGGTTGCCCTCGACCACAACGGTGACCTGTTGGCGGGGTTGGTCGCTGATACCGTCGATCAACTGGCCGGCGTGGATCAGGGTCTCGCCACTTTGGGCCGGGCTGCTGAGCAGGGTGGCCAGCAGCCAGAATGAATGAACTCTCATCTTTTGTTCCCTCAAAAAAACGCCCCCACGAGGGGGGCGTTATCCATCTTGTCTGGATTACCAGATCTTCACCCGATCTTCCGGTGCGATATACATCGCGTCGGTGGGCTGTACGTTGTAGGTCTCGTAGAACTCCGGCATGTTGGCCAGCGGGCCATTGGCGCGGAACTGAGACGGGGAGTGCGGGTCGGTCGCTACACGGTTACGCAGCGCCTGCTCCTTGTACTTGGCACGCCAGATCTGGGTAAAGCCGATAAAGAAACGCTCGTCGCCACTCAGACCATCAATGACCGGAGCGTCTTTGCCATCCAGAGCCATCTGATAGGCGCGGTAGGCGATGGTGGCGCCGGAAAGGTCGCCGATGTTCTCACCCAGAGTCAGTTTGCCGTTCACGTTCAGGTCTTCGAACACCTGATAGGCGGCGTACTGCTTAACCAGCTTGGAACCGCGCTCCTGAAACGCCTTGAGGTCATCTTCGGTCCACCAGTTCTTCAGGTTACCGTCGCCGTCGTAGCGGGAGCCCTGGTCATCGAAGCCGTGGCCCATTTCGTGACCGATGACCGCGCCGATCCCGCCGTAGTTCACGGCATCTTCCGCTTCCATGTTAAAGAAGGGCGGTTGCAGGATGGCGGCCGGGAACACGATCTCGTTCATGGTGGGGTTGTAGTAGGCGTTCACCGTCTGGGGAGTCATGTGCCACTCCCACTTCTGGATCGGGCCGCCCAGCTTGGCGATCTCCTGCTGGTGCTGCCACTGAGCGGCGCGCATGGAGTTGCCCACCAGATCATCGGCTTTCACTTCGAGGGTGGAGTAGTCCTGCCAGCGATCCGGGTAACCGATCTTCGGGGTAAAGGCGGCCAGTTTCTCTTTGGCTTTCACCTTGGTTTCCGGGCTCATCCATTCCAGATCATCGATGCTCTCGCCGTAGGCGCGACGCAGGTTTTCTACCAGTTCGCTCATACGTGCCTTGGCTTCGGGGGTGAAGTGACGCTTCACGTACACCTTGCCCACGACCTCGCCAAGATCACCGTTCACCTTGTCTACGCCGCGCTTCCAACGGGCTTTCTGCTCGGCCTGACCGTTCAGTTGGCGGGCGAAGAAGTCGAAGTTTTCGTTATCCAGGTCGGCGCTCAGCTGGCCCGCGAACGCGGTCAGGGTGTGCCAGGTCGCGTAGGTTTTCCACTCCTCCAGGGAGTGATCGTTAAACACCTCGCCAAACCCTTCGATGTAGCTGGGCTGGTTGATGATGATGTCAGCCTGATCGGCAACACCCATGGTCTCCAGGTAACGGGACCAGTTGAAGCCGTCGGTCAGCTTGGCCAGATCGGCAACCGCATACTTGTTGTAGCGCTTCTCGCTGTCGCGACTTTCAACGCGGGTCCAGTGGTGCTTGGCCAGGTCGGTCTCGATGGCCATCACGGTCTGGGCGCTGGCTTTCGGGTTGGGCAGGCCGGCGAGCTCAAACATCTTTTCGATGTGGGCTACGTAGCCATCACGGATCTTCTGGAAACGCTCGGCGTCGTTGAAGTAGTAGTCTCGGTCCGGCAGGGACAGGCCGTACTGCCAGATGTGGGTGGCGTAACGGCTGGAGTCTTTGGCGTCGACGCTGACGTAGAAGGCCAGCGGCGTGCCGCCGCCAATGGTCTGGCTGCGCGCGAAGTAGGCGGCCAGGTCATCTTTGCTCTTCAGCGCGGCGATGGTGTCGAATTCGCCTTTAAGCGGGGTAATGCCCAACTGCTCGATGGTGTCGGTGTCCATCATGGAGCGGTAGAGGTCAGCCACTTTCTGCTCGTCACTGCCCGCTTTCAACCCTTCGGTGGCGGCCAGTTCTTCGATGATCGCCTTAACGTCGGCCTGGGCTTTTTCGCGCAGGTCGTAGAAGGCGCCAGTGGTGGTGCGATCAGACGGGATCTCGGCGGTTTTCAGCCAGGTGCCGTTAACGTAGCCGTAGAAGTCGTCCTGAGGGCGGATGCTGCTATCGAAGTTTTGCAGCTCGATGCCTGAGCCCAGCGCTTTCTGCACCGCTTCAGCGGTCGGGGTCTGAGCAGTTTCAGTTTGACTGCAGGCGGCAAGTACCAGTGCGGAGGCGCACAGGCCACCAATAATCAGCTTTTTCATCCACGTATCCTTATGGAGAGGAGGCAATTGTGACATTGGGATACTAACCAGCGATCCCAGAAGCGTCAAAGGATGGGAAAAAACAAGGTGTAAACGGATTTTTCACAGCTTGGTCAAGGAAGTAAAACGCCGGGAAAGAGTCCCGGCGTGAGATGAGTTGGGAGACCAGACTGCCTCAGGGCTTTTCAGATTTCTGCTGATGACACATCAACTTACCTGAAGGGTGCTCCATGCACTGGCCTGCCATTTCGTTGCCGCCCTGACCGGACAGGACACAGGCATCGCCAACGGATTTATCTTCACAGGCCACCATCAACTGCTGAGCCGCTTTGTCCCGCCCCTTTCCTTCCGGATGGCAGAACAGTGTGTCGTTGGCGCTTTGGCACACACCGGTAATCTCATCGCCACTTTGGCGACTGAACTGGCAGGCGTCCCCCTCGGCTTTGTCTTTGCATGGCACCACCATCTCTTTGGGCATTTCGTGGTGCGCGGCCAGTGCCGGGCCTGCCAGCAGCAGTGGAAGGATCATCAGGGCGAATCGCGTATGGATTTTCATGGTGAAGCTCCTTTTGGATGATGCTCTTATCCTAGTCGAGGGGGGCGGCGCCTGCGCAGCTCGTACATTGCTGCGGTATGGCGTTAGGGGCAGCCCGGAGGGCTCAGAATTCGTAGATCAGCATCACCGCGGGACCCCGGTAGTTGAACTTGACGTCCACATTGCTGAAGCGGCGCTCCTCATCCACCTTGACCCCGTAATCCTGCCAGGCAACAGCGAAAGCCAGCTTTTGGGTGAAGTAGTAGCTGGCCTGGAGACGGAGGTCGAGCAGGCGACCTTTGTAGTCATCAAAACTGACGCGCAGGTATTGGGCGTTGGCGAGCAAAAGAAGGCGATCGGCGGCTTGCCAGGCCAGTGTCAGACCGACGTTGGGCAGGGGAGCGGTGACTTTGCCAATGGCGTTGGTTTCTGTGATGGTGTTGACGCCATCATCGGAGACGATCTCCAACTGGCCACCGATGCGGGCGTCGATGTCCATCACATGAGCGCCCACTGTCCCCATCACGCCGTACTTGTCGCTCTGGAAAAAGCTGTAGCCGTAGGTGATTTGGTAGATGTCGATGTCCAGCTGGGAGTTGACGAAAGCACCGGAATTTACCCGGTAGGTCTCCCCCTCCCAGGTGAACTCATAGCTCTTTTCGCTGCGGACGGTTTCGGCGTTGCGGTGGAGGGTGATGTAGTTCAGCGCCAGCATATGGCGCTCATTGAACCGGTAGGTGAGTTCAAAGAAGGGGCTGAACTTGGACTCTTCCAGAGCGAGGTCGGACTCGAAGTCGATGCGGATGGGGTCACCCGCTCCGGTAATCACGGCCCCAAAGCTGGAGTCCACGTCGGCCCAGAATCCCCCGGCCTTGAGGGCAAAACCGGGGTCGTAGGGGCGGGCCTGTATCAGGCTACAAACACCCCACAACAGCAAAAGCAGAAATCGCATAGCGCCATAGTGAGTTAACCAATGCTTAACAACAGTTTAAGCGGGTTCCGGCGTGCGTGCCCACAAAGTTTTCTTCAATTTTTGCGAGAGCCATACACCACCCAGTGCCAGACCGCCGCCAAGCAGGTGATAGCCGTGGATGCTCTCGCCCAGCAGCGGGATGGCGCTGGCGGTGGTGAGGACCGGCACCAGGTTCATAAAGTTGGCGTTGCGGCTGGCCCCCAGTTTGGCGATACCCTGCATCCAGCAGAATGGCGCCAGCACGGAGGCGAAGATGCCCGCATAGAGTACCAGTGGCAGAGCCTCCTGGCTCAAGGTCATTGAGGGGCTCAATACCGCTGCCGGAGAGAGCCAAATCAACCCCAGCAGGATCTGAACGTAGAGCGACTGCCAGGTGGTCAGGGGCAAGATCCAACGCTTGATCAGAACACCATACAACGCATAGGCCGTCGCACCGACCAGCAGCATCGCGTCACCCGGGTTCATGCCCTGATCCAGGATCTGGGTGGGATGCCCATGACCAAGCAGGATCGCCAGACCCAAAAAGGAGAGGGCGCTCCCAACCAGTGCGCCAACCGTTGGCGCATCACGCAGAATGATGACACTGAGCAACAGAGTAATCAGGGGCACCAGGGCGCCGATCAGGCCCATATTGGTGGCCGTAGTGCTGGCGGCCGCCAGGTACGCCAGGCTTTGAAACGCCACAATACCCAGGGCGGCCAGGATGGTCAGGCGTCCCAGGTTCTTGATGATGATCCGCCGCACCCGCCAGACAGAGGGCAGGACAAAGGGGGTGAGCAGCATTGCCGCCAGCGCCCATCGGTAAAACGCGATGGCCGCAGGGGAGATCACGTCCACCGAGAGCTTGCCGACAAGGTTGTTTCCAGCCCAGAACACAACGGCAGCAATAGGATAGAGGTAAGCTCGATTGATCACGCAAAAACTCCGCGATAAAAGGGGGAACAGGGGAAAAAAGACGGGCGCATTGTATAGTGACTTTTTCGCATGATATAACGCGAATCGGACATGATGTGCCGGAACACGGACAAGATGCGCGATCAGTATCACTACCCCCTGCCTCTGGACCCCTCAGAGGGCACCATTTACATCCATAGCGAAGAGATCGCTCCGGAGACCACCTTTCTTCCCCACAGCCACCCCTGGGGGCAGCTCAACATGGTGGATGCCGGTGTGGTGGAGCTGTCGGTGGGTGGTCAGCTTTTCCTTTCGCCGCCCCAGTACGCCATCTGGATACCGCCGGACGTTGAACACACCAGTTACAGCCGACAGCGGGTGGCGTATCGGGCGGTTTACGTCAATCGGGATTGGGCCAGCAACCTGCCGGATGAGCCCTGCATGTTGATGGTGTCGCCGTTGATCCGCGCCATCATTGCCGACTTTGGCGCCCGCCAGGTGGACCACCCCAGGACACCTGCCGATCGTCGGATGGCGCGGGTGCTGGTGGATCAGCTCGCCCTGGCTGAGCCTTTGGCGGCGTATCTGCCCAGCACCAGTGATCCAATGCTGGTGCCCATACTTGAGGCGCTGCAGGCGGATCCGGCGAACAATGACACGCTGGCCCAGTGGGCCCGCCGTCGCCACACCACAGAGCGTACCCTGGCGCGCCGATGTCAGAAGGCCCTCTCCATGAGTTTCAGTGACTGGCGTTCCCGGCTTCGTTTCCTTGCTTCATTGGGGATGCTGAAAAAGGGGCTGTCGGTCAAAGAGGTGGCGCTGGAACTGGGGTACAGTTCCTCGTCGGCGTTTATCACGCTGTTTCGCCGCCACGCAGGTACCTCGCCAGAGCAATATCGGCGGGCGAGGGGGCTGAAAGAGGGGCGAACGCTGGAGTAGAATGATTCGTCAGTTAACACGAAGGAGGAATGTTCGGTGAGTGACCTCAGCGACATCCGTCGAGAGTATTTGAAAGGGGGCCTGCGTCGTAAAGACCTGCCTGAAGATCCCATGGCGCTGTTTGAGCGCTGGTTGGGGCAGGCAAAAGACGCGCAGGTACTGGACCCGACCGCCATGAGCCTGGCCACGGTGGATGAGCAGGGCCGCCCATTTCAGCGCATCGTGCTGCTGAAGCAGTTTGATGAGAAAGGGTTTGTGTTTTACACCAACCTGGGCAGCCGCAAGTCCAAGCATATCGCCCATAACAACCAGGTGAGTCTGCTGTTCCCCTGGCAGAGCCTGGATCGGCAGATACACATCACTGGCACGGCGGAGAAGCTCAGTGCTGGCGAGGCATTAAAGTACTTTATGACCCGTCCGCGGGACAGTCAGTTGGGTGCCTGGGTGTCTCAGCAGAGTGCCCCCATCTCGGCACGGGGTGTACTGGAATCCAAGTTTCTTGAGCTGAAGCAGAAGTTCGCCAAAGGTGAGGTGCCCCTGCCGGAGTTTTGGGGCGGCTACCGCGTCAAGGCGGACAGTTTCGAGTTTTGGCAGGGTGGAGCCAAACGCCTGCATGACCGCTTCCTCTACACGTTGGAGGAGGATCAGTGGCAGGTGGAGCGCCTCGCGCCTTAAGGCAGGACTCTTCGTAACGATACGGGGCGGGGAAGCATCAGGCTGACCTGCCCCGTTTCATGTTGCTGTTCGATACGCCAGCCCAGGTGTTGGTAAAACCCCATTGCCGCCGTATTCGCATCGGTTTGAAGGTGAACTTCACGGGCGCCCCGCCAGAACAGATAACGGCAGCCCTGCTGCAGCAGAATGCGTCCCAACCCCTGACCCTGACTTACAGGGTCGACATAGAGTGCCCAGATTGCAGCGTCACTCAGGCTGACGATAACAAACCCTTTGTCTCCCTGCCTATCGCCGCCTAACCAGCCCCGGCCGGTTCGCGACAGATAGCGGGCGTAGAGAGTGTCGGGCCGATCCCGGTCGGCGGGATATTCCGTCACCCGGTGACGTATCGCCTGCAAACTGGCGATGTCAGTGAGGCCAGCCCGTCGCAGTTGCCACATAGTCCGCTCCAAAGGAAAGCTCATTGCAGTTCTAGACTGCAATCCAATCCGCCGCCAATTTTCCGAGCGAACCGAGGCTTTTCCCTTGTGGGCAGCATGTTAACGGATATAGTCTAGCGATGTACTCGGATATTCTGCGACAAGGACGATGACATGGGGAAAAAGGCGCTGGCACCTTACCGCATTTTTGCTGGTCGCCTGCTGACCTCCACCGCTCTCGGGCTGTTTGGTTACTTCATCAACTGCTACCCGGTCCCACTGTTCTCCAACATCGAACTGGTGTTGGGCAACACTCTGATCCTGCTCTGTGCCAGTCGGCTCGGCCCTTATTACACTTTGTGGTGTGCCGCCCTGGCGATCTCGGGTCTGGCCCAGGCCTGGGGCCACCATTATGTTTACCTGACCTACGGCCTGGAAGCTCTGGTGGTGTGTCTGCTGCGGCGTCGTGGCTGGTATCTGCTTTATGCCGACCTGTTCTACTGGTGTTTCCTTGGAATGCCGATAACCGCGCTGGTGATTCTCCAGTTCTTCACCATTCCGGTGGATTACCAGTTTTTCACTGTGGTGAAACAGGGGTTCAATGGCTTCCTCTACACGGCGTTGGCGTCGCTAATCAGCTTGCTGATACCCAGTGGCTGGTTCCGGCTAATCCGTCAGCAGCCCAATGTACTGCGCACCTTTCGCCAGAAGCTGGTTCACGCCGTTCTGGTCATGCTGAGTCTGGTGTTTATCGGCTCGATGCTGGTGGCCAGTCGAAACCTGGTGATCACGCAGCAGCAGTTGCTGGCGTTTAATCTGAATGAGCGGAGCGCTCATCTGGTCCACGAATACCAACGGTATCTGGATTTCCACCAACGCGCCGTGCTTAACGCCAGTCAGTGGCTGCTCCGTGGGGTGTATGAAGATGAGTGGCAGGGTGCGCTTGAACAACTGCATCGTCAGTATCCCGGCTACCTCACCATGTTGATGACCGACAGCACAGGGCGGATTACCCAAGCCAGTCCAAGCCATTTGATGGCGGGAAATCCTGTGCTGTCCGTCGCCGATCGAAACTACTTCAAAGTGCCGATGACAGAGGGGCGCCCCTATATTTCAGCCCTGCTTCAGGGCCGAGGATTTGGCCAGGATCCCATCGTCGCCATCAGCGCGCCCATTCTCGGCGAGGATCTGCAGCCGGTGGGCATTGTTGAAGGCTCGCTGGATCTCACTCATATCGCCAATGACACCAATCACAGCCACTGGGGTGAGGTGGCGATGGTGCTTACCGACAGTGAAAGCCGGGTGATCTATGCCAGTGAGATCCTCAAGCTCAATGTGTTCTCACCCTTTGAGTTTTTGAAGCTTAAGGAGGTTGAGGGGTTTGATCTCTCATTGATGAACATCCACAGCACAAGCTCCTCCGTTGGCGAGTACTTCTATCACCATACGACGTTGGCAAATGGCTGGCGTTTGTACGTGATGTTGCCCTACCGGCCCTTGGCAGAGCGATTGGAAGCCTACTACATGCTGGGGATTGGCCTGTTGGTCATCGGCATGGTGCTGGCGACGTTGCTGGCCCGTCAGATTGGCGCTTACCTGACGTCTCCCCTGGAGTTTCTGGTGCGCAAACTGATGCAGCGCCAGCAATCGGAGGATCCACTCAGTCGGCTTCCCGCGCTGCCACGGGGTTCCGCACTGGAGGTGCGGACTCTGTACGATGAGCTGGAAACCAATCGCAGTGCGCTTCGGGCCTATCAGCACTCACTGGAGGAGTTGGTGGCAACCCGCACCGCGCAGTTGGAGGCCGCTAACGCCAAACTGGCCCAATTGGCACATCGCGATGGTTTGACCGGCGCGTACAATCGCCGCTATTTCGATCAGCAGTTTGAGACGGCAAGGCAACACTGTGTACGTGGTGAGGGTCAACTGGGACTGGCGTTGATCGACATTGATCACTTCAAGGCGATCAATGACAACCACGGACACCTGGTGGGTGATGATTGCCTGAAGTCGCTGGTGACCTTGATCCAAAACCACTTCACCCGCAAGCTGGATCTGCTGGCGCGCTACGGTGGTGAGGAGTTTGTACTGCTTCTGCCACACAGCCGTCCGGAAGAGTTGATCCCGAAACTGGAGACACTTCGGCGTAAAGTTGCGGATTCTCCTTTGAGCTTCACTGCAGATGGTGAACCTCTCCATGTTACGGTCAGTATCGGTCTGTTCGTGGCGGAGCCAGAGTTCAGCACAGTGCAGACGGATTGGATCCTGGCGGCAGATACCGCGTTATATCAGGCTAAACAGGGCGGCCGTAATCGACTCTGCCTGGCAGATTCGACCACCCAGGATACGGAAACCGTGAGATCGGTCTAACCATTAACCGTCTGAACGCTGCTTCGACCACTGCTGGGGTTGAATGGGGTTATAGTGGCTCGGTTTGTCAAAGACTTGAGGGATGCATGGCGAGTTTACAGCACCTGTTTGAGCGCAATCGCGAGTGGGCCAAACAGATTGAAGCGGATAACCCGGACTTTTTCTCTGAACTGGAGCATCAGCAGTCGCCAGAGTACCTTTGGATCGGCTGCTCTGACAGCCGGGTGCCTGCCAATCAGATTATCGATCTGGCGCCCGGGGAGATCTTCGTTCACCGTAACATCGCCAATGTGGTGGTGCATTCGGACCTGAATGCCCTGTCGGTGATTCAATACGCGGTGGATGTGCTTAAGGTGAAGCACATCATGGTGGTGGGGCACTATGGTTGCGGTGGCGTGATGGCCGCACTGAACGACAGTCGCCTGGGCCTGGCCACCAACTGGCTTCGCCACGTTCGTGATGTGTATGAGGACCATCGGGACCAGGTGGATGCCCTGTCCCCGGAGATGCAGCATCGACGCCTGTGCGAACTCAATGTGATCGCCCAGGTGATCAACACCTGCCAGACCACCATTGTCAAAGACGCCTGGGCGCGTGGCCAGGGGCTGACCATCCATGGTTGGGTTTACGACCTCGCGGACGGACTGCTGCGTGATCTGGATGTCTCTGTCTCCGAACCCTCTGAACTGCTCCCCAAAAGTCAGGCATCCATTCTGGGTCTGGCCAAACTCAAATCCTGAGTACGCTCCGTATTGAATCAGACCATAAGTCGTTCAGAGGCTTATGGTTTGGCAGTGTCACTCTGCTGCCCGGCCATGCTCGGTTCCGCGCTGCACCGAAAGTGTGATTGAGCGAGATGGAGCGCCTGTTCCACGATTCCTATGGAGTCGGCTAGCGACGAAGGAACGAAAGGCGATTAAGGCTGCTAACGCAGGGCGTAAAAGCCAAAAAAGACCGGGGGTTCCGGTCTTTTTTCATGGGCTTACAGCGCTGAATTACGAGGCGCGCTGCTTTTCATCGTTGTCACTGCTTTCGACGAAACGGGAGAGTTCGTTGGCGAACACCGAGTGGAGCTCTTCCTCCACATCGCGCAACCGTTCACGAAGATCCGCAATGGATTCGGCACCCTCAAAACGCCGATGCAACAAGCGCTCGAGTTTGGGATCAGATCCAGGCATTGAGTACCTCCTTAACCCCTTCGGGGTGCGGCAACGTAAGCACACCCCAAGGGTGGCACGGACTGAGCCGGTTTTGCCCAAAAGGTGTCATAACCACAGCGAGTTGTCTTCGCCGTCAATGGGGCTCAGAACCACAGTATCCATGGGCGCTGGACAGAGTTCAAGGGTACCTGACATCAATTCGTCGCGGCGGAACCAATGGATCGGTAATTTCGAACCTTCGGCGTACCGCTCCAGTTGGCTGTCCAGGTTGCTTGCCACCTCGAGTTCATTCAGGGCGACCAGACGATCCCCGGCCGCCAGTCCGGCTCGGTGAGCGTTCCCCCCTTCACTCACTGCCTCAATTCGCACGCCAAAATTGTCGGCGCGGTAGCGGGCACCCAGGTTCGCTTTGGGTGCAGGCTTACCTTTTCCACCCTTGTCGTTGTTGCCGTTGGCAGCGCGCATCCGCATCTCAACACCCACTTTCGCCAGAAGGGCTTCGAGGGGAAGGTCGTCGGTATTATCCAGATAGGCAAACAGGTCCGACACGTCCCGACCCAGCAGTTCGGCCATCATTGCCTGATGGGTGTGCTCACCGGTGCCGATGCCGGGCTTGCCGTGCTGCTCCCACAGCATCTTCATCAGGTCATCCAGAGAGCGTTCGCCATCGGTTTCGATGCGCAGCGTCAGGTCCAGCATCAAGGCGAACATGGCCCCTTTGGTGTAGTAGCTGACAATGGCGTTCTGGGCGTTTTCGTCCTGCTTGTAGAACTTGGTCCAGGCGTTGAAGCTGGAGTCGCGGAGCGACTGCTTGAAGCGGCCAACTCCACGGGTTACGCGGGTCATCCCCTCAGCCGCCATCTGCAGGTAGGTTTCCTTATCGACGCAGCCGGAACGGTAGACCAGGAGGTCGTCGTAGTAGGAGGTGATCCCCTCATAGGCCCACAACTGGCGGGTGTAGCTCTCTTCGCTCAGGTCGTAGGGGACAAAGGTCTCAGGCTTGATGCGCTTGACGTTCCAGTTGTGGAAATACTCATGGGAGCAGAGGGAGAGGAAGGTGCGATATCCCTCACTCATGCCCGGCTCATTGATGCTGGGCAGGTCGCCACGGCCACACACCAGAGCGGTAGAGGCACGGTGCTCCAGGCCGCCAAATCCACTGCCAATCACCTGGGTCATAAACAGGTAGCGGGAGTAGGGGGCCTGGCCGCCAAACAGCTCAATCTGGTATTCACAGATCTTCTTCAGATCGGAACAGATGCGGTCGGTATCCGCCAGGTGGCGGCCGGTCAGCACCAGATCATGGGGAACGCCGCCGGCTTCAAAGGTGGCCAGGGTAAAGGTGCCCATCTCCACCGGGTGATCGATCAACTCGTCGTAGTTATCCGCCTCGTAGTCGCCGAAGCCGTAACGCTCGGCACCTGCTTCCCGCATGGCAGTGGCCACCCGCCACGCTTTGTACTGTTCGCCCTCAGGGGCCAGCAGGGTGACTTTGGCCGGTTTGTGCTCCTGTCCGACGACCGCAAGGAAGGTACTGCTGCCATTGAAGAAGCCGTGAGTCTGATCCAGATGAGCGCCCCGCACTGACAGGTCCCAGGCGTATACCTGATAGTGCAATTCCACTTCACCGGTCGCATCGTCCAACTGCCAGGTCTGCTTGTCCAACTGGGTCAGGGACAGCGGTTCGCCAGTGGGACGCTGCGCTCGCACGCCGATCAGATGACGGGCAAAGTCGCGGATCATATAGCTACCCGGCAACCAGGCGGGGAGGGTAAATTGCTGCTTATCTTTGGCCTGACTGAGTCTCAGGGTGACGGCAAACCGATGCGCGAGCGGATCAATGGGTTGGATCTGGTAGTGGATCATCAGGGACAGCTTCCTTCCTGGTCGTTTTCCTGTCAGCGATTGTAGCGAGGTGGCAAAGGCGTTGTCAGCCTCGGTTTGCACTCAATTGGATTGTGATCAGGATCCCGTCATTTGTGGAGTGTGCAACGTATGCTGCCCCGGAATAACGGATGGAGTCGCTGATGTTTGCCCTGTTTCGTCCTTTTCTGTTGATGATCATGTTGTATGGCTTGTTTTGCCTGTTCGGATTCTGGCGAGGCTGGAAGGAGCAGAAACGGCTGGAGCGGCGGCAATCCCGCTGACGCTGTAAAGCTGGCGACACCCACTCAACAAGCGAATGAGATCACAGCCAATTTTCCTCTTCCCGCCAGGCTCGTATAATAACAGCTGACTTACCACAGCCTGATTTGGGAGCCCTTCATGGCCGAAGAAACCCTATTCTCCAAGATTGTCCGCCGCGAAATCCCTGCGGAGATCCTCTACCAGGACGACCTGGTCACCGCGTTTAAGGACATCCAGCCCAAGGCGCCGCACCACATTCTGATCATCCCCAACCACCTGATCCCCACGGTCAATGATGTGACTGCCGAGGACGAGCAGGCGCTGGGTCGCCTGTTTACCGTGGCGGCCAAGCTGGCCAAGCAACTGGGCATCGATGAAGATGGCTATCGTCTGCTGGTCAACTGTAACCAGCATGGTGGGCAGGAGGTGTTCCATGTCCATATGCATCTGGTGGGTGGCCGTCCACTGGGACCGATGTTGGCCTTATGATGCGACCCGATAACAGAGAGTTCTTCCCCCTGACCGGGCTGGCGACGCGATTTGTGGATCAGCTCGCACAGTGCCGGGCGCTTGGGGTGCAAACCCTGGAAGCCAGCGAGCACCATGTGCTGCTGGCGTTGCCCTATAACGAGCAGCTGGTGGGCTATCCCGATACCGGCGTACTGCATGGTGGGGTGATCACCACCCTGATGGATACCGCTTCCGGTGCGGCCGTGGTGTGCGCGGTTACCCACGCCAGCGGCGAGATTGAGCTTTGTCCGACCCTGGATCTCCGGGTGGACTACATGAAAGCCGCCGAGCCGGGTAAGCCGGTGTACGGTTTTGCCGAGTGCTTCAAGTTGACCAGTGCTGTCGCCTTTACCCGGGGCATCGCTTATCAGGACTCCATGGATGACCCGATCGCCCAGGCGGTAGGCTCCTTTATGCGCATTGGTCCCGAGTTGATGACCGATGGCTTCCGCCAGGCGCTGAAGGGGGAGTGATGGACTTAAAACAGCTGCTCAAGGAAGCCAATGCGGATAACGACTATGGTCGCTTGCTGGATCTGGTGCCCTATGCTCGTTTTATCGGTATGGCGTGTGAGCGATTTGGCGACGAGATGGTGTTCCGTCTGCCGCCCAAAGAGCAAAATCTCGGTAATCCCATGTTGCCCGCCTTGCACGGTGGCGTAATTGCTGGCTTTATGGAGATGTCTGCCATTCTCCAGTTGATGGTGTTGATGCAGACCACTCGTGTACCCAAGATCGTTGATTTCTCAATCGATTACTTGCGTGCCGGGTACGCACGTGAAACCTATTGTGAGTGTAAGATCACCCGTCAGGGGCGTCGGGTGGCCAACGTCAGCGTCAGTTGCTGGCAGACCAATCGGAAGCAGCCCATCGCAACGGCGAGGGCCCATTTCTTGATCGACTAGGAGGCAGGGATGAAAGCGTGGTTTGGGGTGTTATTGCTGTGCTTGACCGGGTGCAGCGCCATTACAGCGGGGGTATCCGCCCGCTCAGACCGTCCTGAGCTGCGCATCGATTCCAGCAGCGTGGCAAGAGAGGTGAGCATTGAGCAGGTGCAGAAGCATTACCAGGGCGAACGGTTGCAAGCCTCTGCCGTGCTGATCTCCCGGGTCAGTACCGACCGCTATCTGCAGTACAAATTCACCTTCTTTGATGCCAGCGGCATGCCGGTGGAAGCGGACTCCATGAGTTGGCGTCCGGTCAATCTTCATGGGGGCGAACGACGTCCGGTTACAGCAGTCGCTCCTACTACTGCAGCCACCGAATTCGAGATTTATGTCCGTCGGGCAACGGACGAATAGAACTGGAAAAACTCCTTTACAATTCACCAATTAAAACCGGCAATGACTGTGATGTCTGCCGGTTTTTTTGTCGGCATTTCCGCTAGAATGGCAGCCAAATCAACCGCCCTCACGGACGATTCTACGGCATTGGACCGCCCCTTTTGCTGTTTTTTGGAGAAATGCCATGACCGACATGATTCTTGATATCTCCCCCGTGATGTTTTCCACCCCGCTGCTGTCTGGTGTCATCACCACCTTCCTGACGCTGGGGCTCGCATATTGGGCTTATCTGGCCTACGACTACAATCGTACTGAGACCGAGCCAAAGCTCTGGAACAAGTAAACCCCTTTCCCGAGAGCCCGCCAATTGGCGGGCTTTTTTGTGCCTGCTGTCCCAAATCCCCTCACTTTTGGATATACTCCGCTTCGCCACGGGGTGTGCCACGCACTGAGATCCTCTTCAGAGGGAACCCGTTGAACCTGATCCGGTTTGTACCGGCGTAGGAATGGCGTCCTCGTGCACCCCGTTACCGTCGTCCGGATCTGTCCTTTGCACCGCAATATAGAGATATGACACGGACATGAGACGCACTATGCTCTCCCTGGCCATGCTGGCCACTCTCCCTGCTGTCGCCGATGAGGCGATGGAAACCCTCACCGTTGTGGCCGATTTTCGCGGCCAGACTCTGGCAGAGCTGCCGGCGTCCGCCACTGTTCTGGATGCCCGGCAGTTGGAGGATGAAGGGGGTGAGCACTTCGAAGACGCCCTCCATCGCATCCCCAATCTGAACTGGTCCGGCGGCAGTTCCCGGCCTCGCTACTTTCAGATCCGTGGCGTGGGGGAGCAGGAGGAGTATCAGGGTGCGCCCAATAGCTCCGTGGGCTTTATTGTGGATGACATCGACCTCTCAGGCGTTGGCATGGCGGCAAGCCTGTTCGATCTGGGACAGGTCGAGGTGCTGAGAGGACCGCAAGGCACCCGCTATGGCGCCAATGCACTGGCCGGGCTTATCTACCTGAAGAGCAATGATCCCACAGAGGTGTTCGAAGCGGGCACGGAAGTGACTGTCGCCGAGGACAACCAGTTGACGGTGGGGGCATACGCTTCCGGTGCCGCCGACCGCAACGGCGAACTGCTCTACCGGGTCGCCGTTCAGAGTCATCAGCAGGATGGGTTCCGCCATAACGCCTATCTGGGCGTGGATGACACCAACCAGCGTGATGAAACCACCGTTCGGGCCAAACTGCGCTGGTTACCCGCTGACAACTTTCAGGCCGATCTGACCTTCCTGCACGCCAACCTGGATAATGGCTACGACGCCTGGACCCTGGACAACAACGGCTTTACCACCCTGACCGATGAGCCAGGCATCGACAGCCAGCGCACCAATGGTGCGGCACTGAAGCTGGGCTGGGCCATCTCTGATGCGGTTAATCTGACCGCCATCACCAGCTACGCCAACAGTCACACACAGCACGCCTACGATGGTGACTGGGCCAACTCCGATTACTGGGCCAGTCTGACCTGTCCCATCTACGATGATGCCTGGAACGTCATCGGTTCAGAACCCTGCGTCTACGACTACTACTGGGACAAACAGGGTAAACGGGACACCATCAGTCAGGAGATGCGATTCGCCTCTGGTGAAGCGGGTCGAATCTTCGCTGGCACCACCGACTGGTTGATCGGCGTCTACTACAGCAAGCTTGAAGAACATAACGACCTGAAAAGCTACTACAACGGCTTTCCCGACCAGTTCCTGATCAGCGACTATAAGGCCGCGAACACCGCCCTGTTTGGTCAACTGGACAGCAGCCTGGGCGCCTGGGAGCTGTCGGCGGGCCTTCGGGTGGAATACCGCCAAAGCGACTATGCCGACGATGCGGGCGAAAGTTTTGATCCCAAGGAAACCATGTGGGGAGGCCACCTCTCTGCCAGCCGCGCTCTGGGTGACAGTAACCGCGGTTACCTCCGCATCGCCCGGGGTTATAAGGCCGGCGGCTTCAACATGGGCCTGCCGCCGGTACTGGAAGGGCAGACTGAGTTCGAGTCCGAGACTCTGTACAACTACGAAATCGGTCTGAAAAGCCGCCTGTTCGATGGGGCGGTCAACAGCAACCTGGCGATCTTCTATATGGATCGTCAGGACCAGCAGGTGGAGGCGTCCCTGCAGGACCCGGATAACCCCCAGCGCTTCTTCCTCTACACCAACAATGCCGGTGCATCGGAAAACTACGGGCTGGAGTGGGAACTGAACTGGCAGGCCACTCGTCAGTTGGAGCTTTACAGCACCCTGGGCCTGCTGAAAGCCCGCTACAAGGATTACATGTTGCCGCAGGCGGATGGCAGCGCGGTGGATCTGTCCGGGCGCGAACTGGCCCACGCGCCGAGTTATCAATACACCCTGGGGGGCACCTATCGGGCAGACAATGGTTGGTTCACCAACCTGAACCTGAATGGTTCCGATGCCTTCTACTATTCAGACAGCCACGATGCGCAGTCTGAGGCGTACACACTGCTCAATGCCAAGCTGGGTTACGAAGCGCAGAACTGGGCCCTGTACCTGTGGGGACGCAACCTGACTGACGAGAAGTACGGGGTGCGCGGTTTCTACTTTGGCAACGAGCCGAACGAAGACTGGGCACCCAAGCTTTATGTTCGCTACGGCGATCCGCGTCAGTTTGGCCTGACTTTCCGTTACGACTACTTCTAAGGAGACCGCCATGCAATTGGCCGTAGAGATCAGCCTGTACCCGCTTAATGACGATTACCTGTCCGTGATTAAGTGGTTTATTCAACGGCTGGACCAATACCCCGAGGTGCGCCGCCTGACCAACGGCATGAGCACTCAGTTGATGGGGGACTATGACACCGTGATGGCACTGTTGGCGGCGGAGATGAAAGCGGCCCATGAGCAGTGGGGCAAGGGTGTTTTTGTCTGCAAGTTTATTCCCGGCGGAGTGAATCTTGACCACAGTGAGTGATTGGCTGCAGCAGGCTGCGGCTGAAGCACACGCTCTGTCTGGCTGGGAAGCGGTGGCCGTATTGCTGGCCATCGCTTACCTGCTGCTTGCGATGCGGCGCAACATCTGGTGCTGGCCTGCGGCAGCAGCCAGTACCCTGATCTACACCGTGCTGTTCTGGCAGGTGGCGCTGCTGATGGAATCGGTGCTGAACGTCTACTACCTGGCGATGGCCGCCTATGGTTTCTGGCAGTGGCGTTTTGGTGGTCGGGATGGCGATGGGGTGCCGATGGTGCGCTGGTCGCTCTCCACACACCTGCTGATCATCGGCGCGACGGCTTTGGGCGCGTTGGCGGTGGGCTATGTGATGGACAATCACACCCACGCTGACATGGCTTACCTGGACGCCATGACCACCTGCTTTGCCGTGGTGACCACCGTGATGGTGGCCCGCAAAGTGGTGGAGAACTGGCTTTACTGGGTGGTGATCGATCTGGCTTCCATCTATCTCTATCTGGAGAAGGGGTTCTACCTCACCGCCGGTCTGTTTGTGTTCTATGTGGTGATGGCCACGGTGGCCTACTTCCAGTGGCGCGCACAGTACCAGCTGGACGCTGACCCCGGTCTGGAGCTGCGTGGTGTCTGATCGGCTCGACGAGGCTCTGACCCGACTTGAGCGGGCCGGATTCCAGTGGGAGCGGGTCTCACCGATAGGGGGTGGGCTGGGCAACCGGCTATGGCGTCTCAGTGGGTCGGGCGACTGGGTGCTGCGACTCCACAACCCCAATCTGGCGTTTTGCGTGGACCGGGAGCAAGAGTCCCGGATCTGGCAGGCGGCCTCCGCCATCGATCGGGCTCCTGAGCTGCGGTTTTGGGATCCGCAGTTCAGCCTGGCTGATTACGGTGGGGTAGTGCCCGACACGGTCCCCCAAGCGTCGTTGCTGGCACTGATGCTCGAGCTGCACCAGATAGGGGGAGGCTGGCAACCCATCGATCCCGCACAGCGGATCCTCGATTACCTGCGGCCGGACAGTGACAAACTGCAACGCTATCTGCCACATCTGCCTGAATGGATGGAGAGCCTGCAACAAAGCCGTTTGCCCTCAGGTCTGATCCATGGGGATCTTCATCCGGGCAACCTCCTGATTGGGCCTGATGGGCGCTGGCGTGCCATCGACTTTGAGTACGCGGGAACCGGGTCGCCGCTGATGGATTTGGCCCCCTGGCTGGTGGATGCGCCGGATGAGCCCGGACTCTGGCAGGCGTACCTGGACGCTCGTGGGGTTGAGGCCAACGACACTGAGTGGCAAGCGATGCGTGCTGCGGTGGTGCTCTATCTGTTGATGAGTGCAGCGTGGGCCGATCAGATGGCACACAGCCAAAAGGATCCCATTTACTCTCAATGGCGTACCCACTACTTTGAACAGATAGGGGTGTGGATGCCATAACCCCGCGAGACAGGGGAGAGGATGCCGGTGAAGCAGACGCGAAAGCCAATGATGGATGGGGACCGTCGATGAAACGATGGGCGTGGATCCTGCTGCTATTGACCTTTCTCGGGGGCTGTTCGCCCCGCTTTGTCTACGGCTGGCTCGATTGGATCATTCCCTGGCAAGTCGACGACTACGTCACCCTGAGTTCGAGCCAGGAGGGGGCGCTCGATGCCATCATTCAGCGCCAGCTTCGCTGGCATCGCCACCATGAACTGCCGCTTTACCTCGAGCACCTCGAACGACTGCAGGCGGATGTCGCCGGGCCCCTCGACGAAGAGACCGTGCTGAGGCATATGAACGAAGCCTCGGAACACTGGTATCGCCTGTTTGCTCACCTTCTTCCCGATATTGTTGGTCTGATCCAATCCTTCAGTGATAAGCAGGTGGAGGAGATCCTGGCGCAGATCAACCAGGAGAACGCTGAACTTCAGGAGAAGTATGGCGAACTGTCTCTGTCCAAAAGGGTTAAGCGAGCCAACAAGATGATGGAAAAGTCGATGCGGAAGTGGCTCGGCAAGCTCTCGCCGGCCCAGAAAGCCGTGATTGCCGACTACAACCTTAACCGCCACAACACTCTGGCGCTGTGGCTGGCGTATCGACAGGACTGGATTGATCATTTTGCGAAGGCGCTTCGGCAGCGTTCAGACCGCGAGCAACTGGAGCGGGAGTTAACGCTGCTGCTGGTGACCCCCGATGAGTTAAAAGGCCAGCAGTATCTGAGCCAAATCCAGGAAAACCGACGTCGGCTGGCCCGTGGGCTGATCACCATCCATGCCGAGATGACGCCGAGGCAATCTCGCAAGTTGAATCGCGAACTGGATGATTTAAGGGAAGATCTCGAATATCTGATCCACCGGAATTAAGCCACACTATTGAAAGCAAAGGGCAGGGGAGGCGGTCCACTCCCTCGACAATTCCAAATCGGGAACTTCTCTATGCAAAGCCTCACGCACCTATGGCAGCGTTTCTACGCCGCCACCACATCGTTGGAGGGTCTGGCCCCTCTGGCCATTCGGCTTTATCTTGCCCCCATTTTCATTCAGGCGGGCTGGAACAAGTTCAACCATTTTTCCGATACTGCCGCCTGGTTTGGCAATCCCGATTGGGGACTGGGGCTGCCTATGCCAGAACTGATGGCAGCGCTGGCGGTGGGGGCTGAGTTGGTGGGGGGCGTGCTGTTGATCCTGGGGCTGTTGACCCGACTGACTACCTTGCCATTGATGGTCACCATGTTGGTGGCGGCCTTTGCGGTGCATTGGAAGAACGGTTGGCTTGCCATTGCTGACCCCAGCTCATGGCTGGCCAATGAACAGGTCATTGACTCGGCAGAGAAGTTGTCACGGGCCAAGGGGATACTGCAGGAGCACGGCAACTACGAGTGGCTGACCAGCTCCGGTAACTTCGTGATACTGAATAACGGGATTGAGTTCGCGGTGACCTACTTTGTGATGCTGCTGGCGCTCTATTTCCTTGGCGGTGGGCGCTACACCAGCCTGGATGACTACCTGTCACGGAAATAACCCCGCTGTTGCTCCGTTGATTTTCGCCGGTGGCTGGGTCAGCATGGCGGCCAGATAAGATAAGGATTACGAGGTAAACCATGGACGCCAAAGCGCTATTGCTGAACCGCCACTCTCAGCCCAGACTGACCTACCCCGGCCCTACCGCGGAGCAATTGGATTTGATGCTGGCGGCGGGTGCCCGAGCGCCGGATCATGCCGGCCTGACCCCCTGGGAGTTTGTGGTGGCGGAGGGAGAGGGTCTAGAGCGGTTGGGAGAGATCTACTTTCAGGCGGCCAAAGCGGACGGCGCCGAAGGGGAAGCTCTGGCCCGAGCGCGTTTACTGCCGACCCGGGCACCGGTGGTTATTACGGTGATCGCGAAAGTGTCCGAGCACCCCAAGGTGCCAGCCATTGAACAACACCTGAGTGCGGGCTGTGCCGTAATGGCGATGCAGATGATGGCCTACAGCCTTGGTTTGGGCGGGATCTGGCGTACGGGCCCCTACGCCCGTCACCCCTTGGTGAGGGAAGCTCTGGGCGTTCAGGGCGACGATGAGATTGTGGGCTTTCTCTATATCGGGACTCCGCTCAAGCAGACGGAAGCGCGCTCCGCTCCGGCTCTGGAGGGACTGGTACGTCACCTCTGAGCGTCATCCACAGGCGCATGCAGAGGGTGCGCTGAACGCGACTCCCATCCCTTAGCACCTGTGCAGCAAGCCAGGCCCTGAAATAGTGAGATTGCGTCACTGTTCGGGGTCTGCCTGATTTCGCTGGCCGCGTTGCTCCAGGTTCGGCCGACCATCCACCCTCCCGTTGGCTCCATACCGGTATCGCCATTTATCGCTTGAGTTCACCCCGATAGGCTCGGCCTTCTCTGTACGGTGGGGGCCGGTTTGCGGGCACGAATTACCCAAGCAGGACCGTGGCCTCAAAGCCTACAGTCTGCCAACGGGTGTGCCGGTGCAGAGCTTAGTGGTACTGCCTTGAGGAGATTTACAAATCCCGCCATTAAATGTTTGCTTTGTAGTGAAATTACGCTGTTTTTCGATAACATAGCGGATCTGGCTACGAGGATTTTATCCCCGGGTCACTCGGACAAATGGATGGGCGTGTTCGCCTACACTGTATGAAAAGATCGAGGTTGAGGTGGCGGTGAAATTAGCAACCTTGTGGCAACGGCGCCCGGTGCGCATCGGTGTATATGCCACAGCGGCATTCGCGGGCTATCTGGCGTTATTGGGGTGGGGCCTGCCAGCGCTTATTGAACGTCAGGCGCCCAAGTGGGTGTCGCAGGAGATGGCGGCCAACCTGAGCCTGGGTGAGGTGCGTTTCCACCCGTTGGAGTGGCGCTTGTCGGTGAGTGACCTGCTGCTGACGGGAGAAGATGGTAAGCCGCTGACTGGGTTCTCCCAGTTTGAAGTGGATCTTGAACCCTGGCGATCACTGTTTAATCGGCACTGGCAACTTCATCGCCTGACCCTGGCCGACCCCCTGCTCGAATACCGTCAGTTGGGAGCGGACAACAATTGGCAACAGGCGCTGGCCCCGCTGCTCAATGCACCCGCGGAACCTGAACCGGCGGGCAAACCCAAGTCCGGGTTGCCAAAATTGGCTATTGATTTCCTAGCCATTACCGGCGGTAAAGTGCGGTACGAGCAGGATCAAAGCCATGCAACGGAACTGACAGATCTCGCGTTGCAAGCGGAAGACTTCCACCTCTCCCGCGGTGATAACCGGGTTGCTTTGAGCCTGAGTGGGCCCGGCGGGGGCAAAGCGGATGTTGAACTGTCCGCCACGTTCGACCCGCTGGATGTGACGGTTGCTCTGGATCTGAAACACGCCGATCTCACCCGCTACTGGCCCTATCTGGCCCAGGATTTCCGCTTTGATCTGGCTCGCGCCAAACTGGACGCCAACCTTCAGGCGCACGTGTCGCTGGCTCCGCAACTCCAGTTCACATTGTCTCAGAGTGACATCACCCTGCGCGGTCTTGATCTCACCGACAAGGACCGCAGCTTTATCGCCCTTCAGCAGGCCAGGCTGGCCCCCATCGACTTTGACCTGGCCAAGCAGACGGTCAAACTCGGTGCACTCGAACTCAACGGTTTGGATCTGAAAGCGAACCTCACTGAAGAGGGGATGGATCTGGCCACCTTGCTCACGCCCATCTCGGCGGAAAGTGACACACCCTCCGAAGGGGCGGCCGAGGGGAGTGCGCCCGCCTGGTCAGTGTCGCTGGACAGCGTGCTGCTGGAGGAGGGACTGCTGGAGTTTACCGACCAGACATTGGAGCAGGCGGCCACCTGGGTGGTGAATATTGCGCCCCTTAAGGTTGGCCCTCTGGGAACGGATCTGACTCGACCTTTAACCGTTGATCTTGATGCCCAGATCAATGAACAGGCTGTGGTGACGGTGGATGGGGACTGGCGATTGGACCAGTCCGCCGGTCAGTTTGACCTGGTGGTGGACGACTTTGACCTGCTCAGCACCATTCCATACTGGCAGCCGATGGTGGACTTGACCCTCGCCAGCGGCAGTTTCAGTACCCATGGTGCCGTCAAGGTGGCCCTGGGTGAGCCGCTCTCCCTCAGCTATGACGGAAGCGTGGATATTGCCCAGCTGGTTACCCAGGATACGGCGGCGGAACGCGACTTTGTGAAGTGGGGTCAGCTCAATATCAACCGGATTGAGTTTGACCTGGCCAACCGCCGTCTGGCAATCGATCAACTGGCGTTTGATGAGCCTTACGCGCGCGTCATTATCGATGAGGATGGCTCCACCAACTTTGCCGGGCTGGTAGCCAGTGAAGAGGCGCCTGCCGGTGATGAGACAGGGGCTTCTGGTGACACTTCCGAGCCACAAGCGCCATTCGATATCACCATTGGCCGGGTGCTGTTCAGCAACGGCTCCGCTTTCTTTGCGGACAACACCCTGACGCCCAAGTTTGCCACCGGCATCGAGACCTTGACCGGGGAAATTGCTGGCTTGGATGCTCAGACCGACAGCCGCGCTACGGTCGATATCGAAGGACAGGTGGATCGTTATGCCCCCGTTTCCTTGAAGGGAACAGTACAGCCACTGGCGGCTGAGCCCTTTATGGACCTGGCTCTGAATTTCGACAATGTGGAACTCACTTCGCTTAACCCCTATTCGGGGACCTATGCGGGCTACTTTATCGATCAGGGCCAGTTGGACCTTTCCCTCAAATACGCACTTGAGAGCAATCAGCTCAAGGGTGAGAACCAGGTGGTGATCAGCCAACTGAAACTGGGGCAGCGCTCTGATTCCGATAAAGCCACCACGTTGCCGGTGGCATTGGCCGTCGCGCTGCTGCAAGACAGCAATGGCGTTATCGACTTGGGGCTGGAGGTTTCCGGCAACCTGGATGATCCGGAGTTTGCCATCGGCCCCCTGATCCTCAAAGCGCTGGGCAACGTGATTACCAAGATCGTGACCTCACCGTTTTCACTGCTCGGCAGTCTGCTGGGGGGAGAAGACCCGCCGGATCACGTTCAGTTTGCTGCGGGAGAAACGGTCATCAGTGACGACAGCCAGGCGCAACTGGCCCGTTTGGTGGAGGCACTTGCTCAGCGGCCCAGCCTAGTGCTCTCAGCCCAGGGGGCGGTGGATCCGGTTGCTGACAGCAAGGCGCTGGCCAAGGTTCGGGTGGACGCCCGGCTGATGCCGGAAGGCAGTGGCCTGACAGAACCGCCGGAATTGGTCCTGGCCGCAGCCTATGACGCGGTGAAGGGGATGGGACGTGCTCAGGCGGAAGAGGAGGCCCTTAAGGCCCGTCTGCCCGATCTGGACGAGGCGGAGCGTCAACGCCGCTGGAAGAAGGGGCTGTACGAGCAACTGCTTGAGGCGGAGCCCGTCGACGAGTTGGCATTGAAAACCCTGGCCTCGGAGCGCGGGGAAGCTGTGAAAGGGGCGCTGGTGGACGCCGGGTTGGATCCCAAGCGGGTATTTCTTAAAGAGAGCCGAATCAATCTGGATCAAAGCGGCGCCAAAGTCGTTCTGGAGCTTGACGCCGCCGGATAGTTACTGGGTGTCTGCGGGCACCACCAACAGGTGGCAGTGCAGGGTGCTGATTAGGCGCTCTGCATTGCTGCGCCAAAGCTGACTCAGCACGCCGCTCCGTTTGAAGTAGCCCATCACCAGGGTATCCACCTTCAGCTTGCAGCTTTTGTCCCGAACCACCTGTCCGGTATCCCCCGGCTTGATGTGGATGTTGGCCGGGTCCACGCCTTCGGCTTCCAGCCAGGCACGGGCCTCTGCACAGTTTGCGGTGGCCGTCTTTTCAACCTCATGGGGACTGATCAGGTCCAACTCATGCAGAAAGCGTGAGAGATGAGGTGCATAAACCACGTGGATTTCCGCCTCTTTGGCCTGGGCCAGCAGTTTGGCGTAGGCCATCACCTTCAGGTTCAGTTGTTGCACTGCGGCGTCACGGTGGTCCAGGTCCATGGCCACCAGAATCCGGGCCTGGGTGTTATGGGGTTTGGGGTTGAGCAGGTAGAGCGGGGCCTGGGTCGCTCTGAGCATGTGCCAATCCGTGGTGTGCTTTTGGCTGCGATGGTGCATCACCTTAAGGATAAGGTCGTAGCGAACCAGTTTTTGCATCGCTTCAACCACTTCACTGAGCCGCTCCCAGTTGTCACCCTGCAGGGTGACCTTGGGGATCTCACTCTGTTTCAGTTCCTCAATTTTTTCCTTTAGCGCTTCGACATCATGAGGCCGTTGATTGTGGTAAAGCAGGGTGAGATTGGCTCGCCAGAGACGAGCGAGGGCCGCCGCTGGTTCAATGCTGTCGCCCAAACACTCAGGTGGGGGAGTGACTGCCAGGATCTCATCGACCTTCATGATTTTTGCCTCCGTTTGCTGGCCTTTCACAAGGCTAAAACTCCTTATGTTTACTAACTTTATAGCAGCATACGGCGTGAACTGTTGCGGTGTTTGTATGCCGCTCTTACTTCACCGGCGGTTCGAAAATGGTTCAAGGACTCTCAGAACAGCAAGCAAAGGTACTGCAGGCCCGCTTCGGCCCGAATCGATTACCTCAGGCAAAGGGAAAGTCACTGCTGCGTCTCTTAATGGGCCAGTTTGCGACCCCCTTTGTGTACGTATTGCTGGTTGCAGCGGCGGTCGCGTTTCTCCTGAATCAACAACTCAACACCCTGTTTATTCTGCTTGTACTGGCGATCAACGCCCTGATAGGGACGCTGCAGGAGTACTCAGCGCAAAGGGCGGCCAGTGCACTTCAGAAAATGGTGCCTCGGCGAGTGCGGGTCTACCGGGATGGCATACTGCAGGAGCGTGATGCCGCCGAGCTGGTGCCGGGTGATCAGGTGGCGCTGGTCAGCGGTGACCGGATCAGTGCCGATATCCGCCTGACCCAGGCCAGTGGCCTGGAAGTGGATGAATCGGTGTTGACCGGCGAATCCCTATCGGTGGCCAAGCGGGTCAGCGAGCAGCCTGTTGAGGGGGCGATTACCGCCCGCAATGACTGCGTTTTTGCTGGGACCATGGTGCTGCATGGACGTGGTGAAGGCCGGGTGGAAGCGACCGGTGAGCGCAGTGAGATTGGCCGTATTGCCACTGCGGTGAAAACCCAGCCAGAAGCCAAAGCGCCACTGCTGAAACGAATTGAACGCTTCACTCTGGTGGTGGCTGTCAGCGTGCTGGTGGTGATTGCGGCGCTGTTTCTGATTGTGTTGCTGCGTGGAGCGGATCTGGGCACCGTCTTCCTTTTGGGTATCGCCCTTGCGGTATCCGCGATTCCAGAAGGGTTGCCGGCGGCCATTACTGTCGCCCTGGCGATCGGAATGCGCCGAATGGCCCGGGTTAAGGTGATCGTACGGAAACTGGTGGCCGTCGAAGCATTGGGCTCCTGCACCGTTATCTGCTCAGACAAAACCGGAACGCTGACGGTTAATGAGATGACCGTCAGACAGATCTGGTTACCGGAAGGGAGCCGCATACCGGTCAGCGGAGAGGGGATGGCACGAGCGGGAAGAATCGATGCCCTGCCATCCCAGAAGCGCGAGGTTATGGCACTGGTGCATGCGGGCCAACTCTGCAATGAGGCCACAGTAAAGGCGGACGACGGAAGCTGGACCGGGCAGGGGGATGGCGTTGACCTGGCGTTTCTGGTGCTTGCCGGGAAAGCGGGCCTGAAGCCGGAGGAAGGGATAGATCTGCCGATATTGTCCACTATCCCCTATGAACCAGAGCTGGCCTATGCCGCCGTGATGGTTGAGGAACCCTCGGGGCCCAGAGTGTACCTGAAAGGGGCGTTGGAACGGGTTCTGCCCCTGTGTGATAGTGCGATGGGCACGGACTGGGCGCCAGAACGATTTAAGGTACAACTGTCCGAACTCGCGGGGCTTGGCTATCGGGTGCTGGCGCTGGCAGATGGCGAGTGGCAGGGCGATCTCGACCCACAGAATCCTCCCTCAGGGCTAAGGTTTCTCGGCGCCGTCGCGATGGTGGACCCTTTACGCCACGACGCTATTGAGGCGGTGGCTCAGTGTAGGGAAGCCCAGATAGAGGTGGCGATGATTACCGGCGATCACCCGGACACGGCCCGAGCGCTTTCTCTTGAGCTCGATCTGATAAGGGGCGAACAAACGGTGGTTACCGGCACTCAGCTAGCGGAAGCTGAGAAGGCTGGTCCGGAGGCGGTTTCGGAATTGGTGCGAAGCAGCCGTGTTTTTGCACGGATTGAACCGATGCAGAAACTGACCATCACTCGGGAGTTGATGGCCGAAGGGCACAATGTTGCCATGACGGGGGACGGAGTGAATGATGCGCCAGCGCTGCATGCCGCGCACGTGGGGATAGCCATGGGCAAACGTGGGACGGATGTCGCCAGAGAGAACGCCGACCTTATCCTGACCGATGACCACTTCGCCTCGATTGTCGATGGTGTGAGAGAGGGGCGGATTGTTTACAGTAATATCCGAAAAGTGATCTACCTGCTTATCTCTACCGGTGCTGCTGAGATAGTCCTGTTTATCTTAAGTGTGCTGTTCGGTTTGCCCCTGCCCCTGCTGCCTCTGCAGATCCTCTGGTTAAACCTGGTCACTAACGGTGTTCAGGATGTGGCACTGGCCTTTGAGCCTGCGGAGGGCGATGAACTGAACCAGCCGCCCCGGTCCCCCCGGGAGCGGATCTTTAATCCTCTTATGCTGGAGCGGGTGTTGACCTCGGCGCTCTACATGGGCGTGGTCAGCTTTGCGGTGTTTTACCATGCACTCGAGCTGGGCATCGCTGAGGATGCAGCAAGAAACCTGACGCTGCTGATGATGGTGCTGTTTGAGAACGTCCATGCACTGAACAGTCGCTCCGAGCGCCAATCACTCTGGCGCCTGCCATTCTTTGGTAACCCTCTGCTGCTAATGGGGATCCTTGTTGCCCAGGGGATTCATCTTGGCGCGATGTTTTGGCCTCCATTGGCGCAGATACTGCAGATCAATCCGGTGACTTGGGGGCAGTGGGCAGAATTGCTGGCGCTGGCTACTACGCTACTGGTGGTTGATGAAGCGCATAAGTGGCTAAAGAGAAGACAGAAAATCAGAATCAGCCAGGTCGAATAATAGACGGAATGGCCATTTCACCATGACACGCCCAAAAGTGACTTTTCTTAAGCCAAAACGTCCAGTTCTTACAATGGCGTTACAACAAATGAATCTAAATTCTGATTCGGCCTGATAATCTCATTTAAGTGGTTCTGAATGGATATTTGTCTGGTTTTGTCGAATGTTTAGGCAGTTTTATGGCCGGCTCTAACGATGTAAACCAAGCGCCTTTTTCAGCCTCCCTAATTATTAGCAAGTTGGCATCTAAGATGAACTTTTACTCTAATTTGGGTGAATGTTTACTCTAATTTGTCGCTCCGATTCATTGTCGACACTAGGCGCTTTATACGTCGAGACAGTCGCCCACCGACTCTGATGGTGCCTTATGGATGAGATTCAGGATTTTGTGTGTGATACCGTGCATTGCGCACTGTGCAAAAGAGACGATAAAGACAGGGCGTTGGGGAAAGAGATCAGCTACCGATTTTGCTCTGATGACGATGCCTTCAATCAAAGGGCACTATTACTGCTCCCCGGTAAGGATGAATATCTAAAATGCAGTAACTTTGTGGTGCGGGCATTATGTATGTTCATCAGAAACTTAGGTGAGCCAGTAGCCAAAGAACAATTGGCAAAGTTTGTATGGGCAGGTCGAATGGTAGGAAATAATAGCCTGCCGGTACTCATTAACGATTTGCGTAAAGTGTTGAAGGGTTGTCGATATCGCATCGTAACGCTTCGGGGTGTCGGCTATATGATGGTTGAAGATGCCGTGGAGTCTGACACTAATGTTGATTGATTCGGGCTATTGCTCATTCACCACCACCTCCTCCTCCGGCACTTTCGGGGACCTGGCTTGAACTGACAACCAGAGTCCCGATTGCTTCATCAGAAAGCCAAATACGCCTCCCAGTACCAGTGATGGAACGACCAACTGCCATTGGCCCGCAGCCGCGAAGGTGGCGCAACAGCCAATAAATGTGCCGGGGATGAAGGTCAGCCAACTTTGTCGGGACTGAACACACATCAGGAAGGCCACCAGACCGGTTAATCCATATCCAAGCATCTCGGTACCCAGCCAATCACTGCCGGACAGGATCAACATGGCCCAAAAGACACCGGAGAGGTTGGTGGCCAGGCTCACGCCCAGACCTTTAAGGCTGTCATCCGGTGAGGCGAAGTAACTGGTGCAGCCTAGGAATCCCGCCCAGGTCAGAAGCCCTAAAGCGACAGACAACCAACCCCAAATCGCAGAGAGAATACCTGTTGTAACAGCGATGGCAACGAGAGTAGTCATGGCTTGCTCGCATATGAATGAAATTCACGGGCGAGTGATACTACCTCATTAGAACCGGAAGGCGAGTGATCAAGATCACGTCGGTTGAGGGTGGCCATCGTACGCGAAGTGGAGTTGGGTTTGGAGTATTGAATTGCGCCCACAATGCGGCAGTTCGCTTTAACGCAGGCGACAGGCTGATGAACGGTGGGTCAGAATCGAGTGTGGTCCAACCCGTGGCTGAGCCAATACGCTTCGTTATAGACGGCTTGCGCCTCCAACTGGGAGCGACCCGCTTGCTTGCATTGAGCACGATCCAGTGACATCACGCCGCTTTCTTGGCGTCGGTTGATCTCTTCGCCAGCAAAGTTTTTTAACGTGAGATTCTCACCAAAGTAGGCGTGATATTCGCACAGCCGGATGTCACTCCAGCTCCGAATGTTACTGAGATCCCAGGCTGAGATTGAACAGCCCGTCAGGGTAAGTAGCCCCATCATCATTAATGTCAGTCTCATGGTTCCACCTCCTGATGGAATGGGCGACCAACCGAATGTTGCAATAAAGTAATAGCGTCCAAAACGCGACAATACTGTGGTCGGGATCCGGTTTTGCTTTGTTTGTGTTGCTTATGGGCAAAGCTGTGACGGCGATCCCCTGTTCATTGCGCGGAGGGAGGGTGCTAAGAAGCCCCCAACCTTGCGGTTAGGGCTTCTTAGGGTTATTTGGTCGGCCAGAGAGGATTTAACCCGGTCCGACGCTCGGTCCGACCTCAAACGCCAGCGGCGTTTAGCCGGGGGAGGTCAGATGCAAAAAAGCCCCAACCTTGCGGTTAGGGCTTCTTAGGGTTATTTGGTCGGCCAGAGAGGATTTGAACCTCCGACCCCCGACACCCCATGACGGTGCGCTACCAGGCTGCGCTACTGGCCGAAAACGAGGCTTAGTTTAGGCCCTTCAGTCTGGGATGCAAGGGCTTTTTTCTCTAATGAAATCGTTTGCTTAGCCTTTGTGCAATTCGGTTAATCCATCGGCTCAAGCTGACTTTTTCATGCGCTTCAGCGCGCACTTACAGGCTTTTCCCTGAAGGGCAGGGCAGCTTTTACAGGGACGGCGTTTCAGGGGGGTCATCGGATCAAGAGAGCCGGGGAACAGGGTAAACACCGGTGCTTTACCTTCATCCAGAATCGACTTTACCCACGAATCTGCCAATCGATTTCGTTGCTCCTTGGAGAGGTCAGGCAGCGCGCCTTGCTCCTTCAGCGCTTTCTTAAGGGTTTTGACCACGGCCTTGGTGGTTTTCTTATCCCGCTTCTTTTGGGCTTTGGCTGCTTTTCCCATTTCCGACTCCAGAGATCACTCGAGAACGCATCCATTGTAAATGGGATGCGTTCTCATTCAAGTGAAATTTATTGTGGGTGAAGCGTCAAGTCGGGTTTTCCGTTAATCGGAGCGAGCTGGGTGGCCCGGTATTCGCCTTTGGCGTACCGTTCCGCCTGGTCAGCAAAGTGGGGGGAGAACGGAATGCCACTTTGCCCCAACGGGGAGATGGCGTAGGCGGAGTTTGGCGCGCCAATATCCACCAGACGCCGCGTAGAGGGGCCAAAGGTGGCGATGGGAGTCTCACTGCCATATTGATACGCCATATTGTTGATTGCCCGCTTGGACCCGGTAATGGGCAGAGCAGGCCCCTCCAATAATGCAGCCAATGCTGGAACCTGTCCCATCGGATGACGATGACGCATCTTACCCTGCTCCTGCCAGGTTGGGATGGGGTCAGGAAGCTGAGCAAGGGCATCGGCCCAGGCGGAACGTAAAATGCTCTTCTGACTGTCGTATTCTGCCGTGGCTTGATGATCCCACCAGGGCGAGCCCGGGTCATTCAGCAGCTCCGCCATAATTCGGTCAACCAGCGACTGATGCTGCAGGGCGCTGAACAGCTCCGGGCCAAGCTCATCCGCCAAAGTGGCTTCCAGCAGAGACTGATACACCGCTTCAATCAGGGTTGGGCCGGCACTGTCCACACTGTAGCGACCGTCCCAGCGGGCCAGTAGAGCCCGTTCCGGACTGTCGTCAATGGCATCCAACAGTAAGGCTTTTAACGCCAGAGCCCGGCCATTACGGGAGTCGGTCTGAACCGCTTTGAGTTGCTCTATGCTCCAGACCTCTTGCGCCGACAGCGCTTGCTCAAGGGTCGCTGGTCGGAAGATGGGGGCATAGTAGCCGGCTCGCTCCATCGCTTGCCAAGGGGCGCCGTAGGGATGGTTTGCCGAGAACACGATGCCGGATTCCGGGTTGATAAAGCGAGGGTTGTGCTCAAAGGGGTGGTAACCCTTTGGCAGTGTCGCACTCAGGCTACCATCCAGTATCAATGCCCCGCTGACCCCGTCACTGCGCTCCAGATAACGGGCCACAGCCCATTTGGCGATGTTGCCTTCCGAATCCCCATAAAGCACGTTCACACCCGGTGACCATATCGGCTCCAGTGCGGCCTCAAACTCCTGCAGATTGGTGCTGTTCAGCAGTTGGTAGAGCCCGGAAAGCGGGCGATTACGATGCTCTGTGAAGGTCCACAGTAGAGCGGTGGGCTCTGGCAGGCCAAGCACACCATCGACCAGAGGCCCATGGACACTGTGGCGGATCAACAAAGGTTCGGGTTCGCTGCCCTTGACTGGGATCGATTCGGAGTGAGCGATAAAGGGCACCGGCTCATCATCTAGAAGATAGTGGTCTCCGTCGGCATTCAGTTGGTACAGATCCGCGTCATCATTGAGCAGCATGGTTAAGCCCCATGTGCGCTCGGGAGTGCGGCCCAGCAGTGGAAGGGGAAGCCCGGGGAGATAGAAGCCGTAGAGCTCGCGGGTTGGGGTGCGGAGGTGCGCTTCGTACCACACCTGGGGCGTTGAGAAAGCGATGTGGGGATCGTTGGCGAACAGCGGCATACCTGTATCACTGCGTTTGCCACTTAACACCCAGCCGTTTGACCCTTGCAGCGTCCCCAGGGGCAGCAGACCGTCCAGCTTGTCGGCAAAGGCGCTCCAGGCGACGAACTGCTCGCTTGATGGGGTGGCGGCGTACTGATCGGGCCAACCGCTGACCAGAGCGTGATGATAGATAGGATCCAACTGGCCAACCAGTGCGGTAAGCAGCGGGTCCTGCTTGAAGGCGCTGGTAAAGCTGTGGGCCATGTAACTTAAGGTCGCAAAGGCATCGACGCGGCTGAAGGGCTCGGGCTCAGATTCGAGCAGATGATATTCCAGCGGCATCGGGAGTGAGGCAATCGCTTGGTTAACTCCCTGGTAGTATGCGTCCACCCAAGCGGTCAGCTGTGGTTCACTGGCTTCCATCTGGCTGGTTTGAACCGCTGCCCACTGGCGTGTGCCCAGGGTTCGAAACAGTCGATCCGTTTCCAGCGCCGGCGCACCGAACAGAGCTGCCAGTTCCCCTTTGCCAACGCGACGCAACACATCCATCTGGAACAACCGCTCCTGTGCGTGCAGCCAGCCAAGTGCCCTCAACGCATCGGTGTCGGAGTGCGCCTCAATGGTCGGGACACCATAGTCGTCAAACTTGATGGCAACAGAGTCCTCAAGTCCCGTCAGCGTCCTTCCGCCAGAGTACTTTGGCTGCTGATGAGTGATGCCAGCCCAGGTGGCCGCTGCCAGTGCGCCTGCCAATATCAGCAGAGCCCCAATCCATCGGTTCATGATTCCTCCTTAACCAGATCACATTAGGTTAACCATTGCGGACGACAGATCACAGTCTTGCAACGGGCTTACATTTGGAAACGATTCATGCGGGCTGGAAAATTGACCGAAATAGTGGGGAAGACTAGGGTTGAGCCTACGGGACAGGTTTCCCAACCACCCGTTGACAACCAATACCCCCGCCACCTGCGGGGGATTTTTTTGCCTGTGTGCCAGCCAGGGATAATTAGACTTGGCGCAACGCTAGGCCCGGCCCCAAACGCCAACGGCGTTTAGCAGGGGGCGGATACGAAAAAAGCTCCAACCTTTCGGTTAGAGCTTTTCTCTTTAAAATGGTCGGCCAGAGAGGATTTAACCCGGTCCGACGCTCGGTCCGACCCCCAAACGCCAACGGCGTTTAGCAGGGGGCGGATACGAAAAAAGCTCCAACCTTTCGGTTAGAGCTTTTCTCTTTAAAATGGTCGGCCAGAGAGGATTTGAACCTCCGACCCCCGACACCCCATGACGGTGCGCTACCAGGCTGCGCTACTGGCCGACAACGGAGGCCATAATACGTTTCCTGAGGGCAATTGCAAGCGCCACAGGGGTTAAGTGCTTTATCTTTGCGCAATCCCCACGTTATCGGGCAAGGAATCGACGACCCTCATCCATCACACCCAGCAAAACCTGCACATCAAGGCCCGCATCGCGGCGTCGTTTGTACTCGGGGGAGTAGACCCGGTAATCGCCGTGCTTATCGATCACCGTGATGGATTTCGCGGTACGAATGGCAAAGTACCGATCGTTCCCCATCACCAGGAAGGGGTGTGCCGGTGGCTGGTACAGGGTGTCGCCGAGACTGTAGTCCGTAGTCGGGTTTTCACAGCTCAGCAGGCGGGTCATCAGGGTGCCGACCACGCCGTAGTGGCTGGACTGGTGTGGGGCTGTCCAGCCGTTGTCTCCCGGGAAGTGCACCAACATCGGCACTTGGGTGGATCCTGAAGAGAAGTTGCGCTGTGCGCGTGTGCTGCTGTCTGTGGTGAACATCTGGCCATGGGTACCGGTCACAATCACCACAGTATCCTCTCCCACACTGTCCAGCAGGCGATCCAATTCACCATCCAGGAAGTGCAGAGACTGCCGGTACTGGTTGTAAAGTACCTGCTCGGCGTAATTCAACCGCACATCCGCTTTAACACTGGGGATCCCAACCGAGCCAATCGGCGTGCTGTAGTAGGCCGGTGAGTGGTAGGTCACCAGAGCAAATTGCGGCCCCTCAGCGCTCTTCAGGTACTGGAGTACGGCATCGGTGGTCTCGATGTCTTGCTCGGCCAGATTGTCCTGCTCCTCCACTGACGCCAGACTGAAGGGAGCCAGCATCGCGCTCAGGTTGCGGTTGGTGAGCAGTCGACTGTCGCCAAACAGCGTGAAATCGTAATCCCGCTTGGCAAGTTGCTCAATCAGAACCGGCGTTTTCTTGTCCGCATTCAGTGATGCTTCATAGGCGGGCAGCATGCCGTAGAGCAGGCTGTAGAGACCGTTCTGATAGTCATTGGCACCACTGTAGTGGCGGGGGAACCAGTGATTCTGGGGCGCCCGTTCAAGCAGTTTAGGCATGGTTTGCTGGTCCACCATATCCGCACGCCAGGCCTCTACCGCAACCACCAACACGTTGGGGCTGGATTGCGCATGACACTGGAGGGGGGACAAAGGGTAGGCCAGCTGTCTGGTCGGTGCGGCCAGACGTTCCGCTTCGACCAGACTGTCCTCATCCACCAGACCCTGCCGGGTCATAAAGCTTTTCGCCGTTGCCGGGTAATGCAGCGGGAACATGTCGTCCTGCTGAGTGATAGGGCGATAAACGGTGGCGTCGGCCCAGACATGGACAAAGTGAGTGGCGAAAAAGCAGGTAATCAGGGTGCCAACGATACGGGTGCCAAGTTTGCGCCGGCGGATCCGGTGCAGCCGTTTCCACAGGCCGTTCGCCAGAACCAGTTGGAGAGCCAACAGCAGCAGTGGGCCGGCAACCAGCATTGGCGTATTGAACAGCGCGAGGAGGTCACTGGCTGCGACGTCGAGTACGAAGGGATTCAGGTGCAGCCGGTAGTGATCAAAAACCAGGGTATCGAACAGCAGGGCACTTTGGGCCAGGGTGGCCACCACCGCAGCGTAGCCGCGCAAAATCCTGGAGAAGGGCAGCAGCAGCGTCACCGGGAACAGGGTCAACAGATACACCGCGAAACCCAGGAAGGCGAAATGGCCCACCAGGTTGGTCAGCAGATAAGCTTGTCCCAACAAGGTATCCGGCCAACCCTCGGTAGCGATGTAGCGAGTGGCGATAAGCATCGCCAGAATCATGTTGAAAAAGGTGAACCAGTGTCCCCACAGCACGAGCTGTGACACCTTGTCCTTCTGTTGATCTTGTGCGTGCATGCGGTGGCTCGGCGCCTGTATGTGCTGTTTATCCTACGGTGAAAGAAACGACAATTCCAGCCAAGAATTTCAGCTGTTTAGGCGTCAGAACGAGCGTCAACGGAGGCTTTCAGTGCTTCGGCAAACTGTTCAGCCAGAGGAGCACGCATTGCCGGGCTGACTTTACTGTTGATCAGTACTGTCGCCGCATTGCCCAGAGCCATCAGTGCCAGGTCAGTCGGGGTCTTATTCTTTTCCAGTACCAGCAGCAGTTCGTGCAGCAGTGATTCAACCTGTTCGTTGGTGTATTTGGAAACGATTGCCATGAAGGGATCCTGTTTCGTGATTTAAGGGAGGGAGTTCGGGCACTTAGCCCTTGCCGGAGTGGCGCGGGATTGTACCTGAATCCGTCGCTTGCGTCGCCCTTGCCGAGCGAAAAAAAGGGGGATGCCCTTTGGCTTCCCCCTCTTATAATAGGTGGCTTTGTGCCCCAGTCCTTTGTGGTGTCTATGAGCCTAAAAATCGACCAAGCCATCCTGCACGCCGTAATCCGTGCCGATGATGGCCAGTTGCAGTGCAAACTGCGCCCCCAGCCCCTCAGCCATTCGAATGCCCTGGATGATCTCGTCGGTGAACTGCACCGCCTCTATACGGCTAAGGCCGGTAAAGGCTACGGGCACTTTGGTGTGCCCGAAGGAAGCGATGCCGAGCCAAATGACGCGTTTCGCGAGGCGTTGACCGCCTGGCGCACCGGCAACAAAGGGTTTGTGGAGTTTTCCGCCGAAGCGGGCCAGCTGCTGGGTCAGGAGCTGGCCAAGTACGATTTTGCCACTGGTGGTTACCTGTTGATGGCGGCATACAACCACGTTGCCTCCGACTATCTGTTTGTTGCTCTGCTGTCACCCAAGCCATCCGTGTCGGTTTCCGATGAGATGGAAGTGCAGGGTTCCGAGCATCTGGATCTTAGCAATCTTCAACTTGCCGCCCGTGTTGATTTGACCGAGTGGCAAGCGGACCCCACCTCGAAGAAATACCTGACCTTTGTGAAGGGGCGCGCCGGACGGAAAGTGGCCGACTTCTTCCTGGATTTCATGGGGTGTGTCGAAGGGGTGAATGCCAAGGCGCAGAACCAGCAGCTGATGAAAGCGGTTGAGGATTTCGTTTCTGAAACCGAACTGGATAAAGGTGAGCGTCAGCAGGCCCGGGAAGCGGTGTTTGATTACTGCAAGAGCCAGGTGGCCGTGGGTGAGCCGATTCAGTTGAAAGATCTTTCCGATGAACTGGCGGATCAGGGGCTGGATGCGTTTTACCAGTTTACGTCCACCGGCTCCTATGAACTGGAAGACACTTTCCCGGCGGATCAATCCACCTTGCGACAGCTGAAAAAATTCAGTGGTACCGGTGGAGGGGTGTCAGTGAGTTTTGATTCACAGCACCTCGGTGAGCGAGTCCAGTGGGATCCGGTTCGGGATACCCTGACTATTCACGGCGTGCCGCCCAATCTGCTGGACCAGCTTAAACGTCGCCTGGCTAATGATGAGCAGGATTGAGTTTTGAGCAAATCAGCACATGTGTGAATGGCTACCCACTTGAGGTGAATAAATATATGTGATCCCGGTCTCACTTTTTGGGTGGGCGGGGGGTTTTCAATCTTCAGGGATAGGGGTACTCTGTGCCCCGTCATCCCCCCACAATGAATATTCATTCATGGTGGCTGAGGCGAACCCCCAAACCCAGAAGTACGATAAGAGGGTCGAAGCCGTGAATAGCGAGCAGACTTTGCAACTCCAGGACGTCAAGTCCACCCGGAACCTGTTGATGTTCCTACTGCCATCCCTGATTGGGGTTTTCCTCTTTATGACCCCCGTGTCTGTGAATGGCAATCTGACCATTCCCGTGGCAGTGCTGGCCAAAGGCCTGCTGGCAGAGATGGATAGCTTTGGCGTCACTCTGGTGACCACAGTGATCGTCTTCTCGGCCGTGATGACGCTGGTGACCAAACTGGTGAAGCCGGGCGTGATCGTGAATCACCCCTTTATGAACAGCCTGTTCAATGTGACTCCGGCGTGGGCCGTCACCCGTGTTGTGGGCGCCGTGTTTGTGATTCTGACCTTCTTCACTGTCGGCCCGGAAGCGATTCACTCCGGCAATACCGGTGGTCTGGTACTGAATGACCTGGCGCCGTTGCTGTTCTGCGTATTCCTGTTTGCGGGACTGTTCCTGCCGCTGCTGGTGAACTTCGGTCTGCTGGAGATGGTGGGCACCACCATGACCAAACTGATGCGTCCGCTGTTCAACCTGCCAGGTCGTTCCGCCGTGGATTGTTTCGCCTCCTGGGTAGGTGACGGCTCCGTGGGTGTGTTGATGACCTCCAAACAGTATGAGCAGGGACACTACACCGAGCGTGAAGCGGCTGTTATCGGCACCACCTTCTCCATTGTTTCCATCACCTTCTCTCTGGTGGTAATTGGTACCGTTGGCCTGGAAGCCTACTTCCTGCCTTTCTTTGGTACCGTGTGTCTGGCCGGTATTGTGGTTGCGATTGTTGTGCCGCGCCTGCCGCCCCTGTCCAACAAGAAAGACCAGTTTGTCGACGGTCGCACCCGCACCGGTGATGAAGAGGTAATCCCGGCTGGCGAAACCACCCTGAGCTTTGGTTACAAACTTGCCCTGGCACGTGCCAGCAAGGTGAAAAGCATGGGCGATGTGGCTCGCGAGGGTGTGCACAATGCCGCTGATATGATTTTGGGTGTGCTGCCGGTGGTGATGGCCATTGGTACGGCGGGCCTGATGGTGGCCGAATACACTCCGCTGTTTGCCATGCTGGGTAAGCCGTTTGTGCCGCTGCTGGAGCTGCTTCAGATCCCCGATGCGGCTGCAGCCAGCCAGACCATGGTGGTGGGCTTCGCGGACATGTTCCTGCCTGCGATTCTGGCAGAGGGCATCAACAGCGAGATGACCCGCTTTGTGATTGCCGCCCTCTCTGTGACCCAGTTGATCTACATGTCTGAGATCGGTGCACTGCTGCTTGGCTCCAAAGTGCCGGTGAAGCTGTGGGAACTGTTTATTATCTTCCTGCTGCGTACCTTGGTGGCGCTGCCGGTGATTGCAGGTATGGCTCACCTGATTTTCTAAGTCAGTCTCTGGGAGAAAAGCCGGGCATATGCCCGGCTTTTTTTTATGTGCAACGCTCTGTTATGTTGGCTTTTTTAGTTATGCCGAGGCAGCAGAAGTGGAACTGATCATCACCAATATTGAAACCATCCCGGGGAAAGCCATTGTTCAGCACCTGGGGCTGGTGCAGGGCAATACGGTTCGGGCCAAGCACGTCGGCCGGGACTTTATGGCCGGACTGAAGAACATCGTCGGTGGTGAGCTTAAGGGCTATACCGAACTGCTGACGGAAGCGCGCGAAGAGGCGATCGGCAGGATGATGGAGCAGGCACAGGCGATTGGTGCCAATGCGGTGATCAACGTGCGCTTCTCAACCTCCTCGGTTACCGCCGGTGCCGCAGAGCTGTTCGCTTACGGCACCGCCGTCGTCGTGGAGTAGGGCAATGGAAGCGCTTGTCATTACCCTGACTCTGCTGGTGGTCGGCTACCTGTTTGGTCGTCATGCAGAACAGAGCCATTTCCGTTCGTTACGAGAGGGCGAATCGCAGCTTCAGTCGATATTGCTGTTCTCAGACAAAGCGATCCCCGAGGCGTTTCAGCCCTGTGAAGTCCAACTGGTTGGAGGCAATACGGTGATCGCTGTGGATTACTTCAAGAGGATGGCAGCCTCGCTCAGAAACCTGTTTGGCGGTCGGGTAACCGCTTATGAATCCTTGGTTGAGCGTGCCCGCCGTGAGTCGATTCTTCGGATGAAGCGAGAGGCTGAGGCGATGGGCGCTTCGGCGATTTTCAATGTTCGCCTCGAAACGGCGTCGATCAGCAAAGGCGCACGGAATCAGCAGGTTTCGGTGGAGGTCTATGCCTACGGCACCGCAGTGATCCCAAGCCATGGCGCGCTTTGAAAATCGACCGGTACCGGAGAACAATGTCTCCGATTCACACCCTTTAGCGGAGTTTATCTGGCTCGGACTTGCCGCTCTGCTGCTCGTTGTCGGGCTGGCCGCAATGCTGATGTTTGCGGGCCACAGTCTGGCCCGCCATATCCCCTTTTCCTGGGAGTCACATCTCCGTTTTGACTGGCCGGAATCCGAGGTAGCCAAGGCGGAAAGTGAGCCGGTAAAGGCGTTGCTGGACCAGTTATTGCGCGCCGATCCTCTGCCCGAGGGGATGTCGGTACGTTTGAGCGTGGTCGAGGGCGATACGCTTAACGCCATGGCAGGTCCGGGCGGAGAGTTGATGATCTATCAGGGATTGGTTGAAGAGTTGGATAACGAGGTCGCTCTGGCCTTTGTCCTGGCCCATGAGGCCGCTCATGTCCGCCACCGGGATGTGATTGAGTCGCTGCTTGGTCAAAGCCTTCTGGCGCTTGGTGCTGCAGTGATGATGGGTAACGACAGCCAACTGGTGCATCTTGCCGTATCGGCAACCAGTCTGGGCTTCAGCCGTCAACAGGAGCTGGAAGCGGACCGGCGGGCGATGGAAACCCTGTGGCGCTACTACGGACACGTGGATGGGGCCGAGCGTGTCTTCCAGGTGCTGAAGCAGGAAAGCGCATTGGGGGAGTGGTTGATGAGCCATCCTGACAGCGAAGCACGTTTAACTCAGTTGGAGGACTTTAAAGCAACCCACTGATATTCCGGTTTCTTCATCTATGCTCACTTTGTGCCGCATAAATACAATTGGGATACCTCCTCACTGCCGCCAGTTGGGCGGCATTCTGTTTTAATGAGACCTCAGTTAGCTCGAAGTGATGGGGGTTAAAGACGTTCCCCGGCAGTTTGGGTGTTTTAGCGAAGAGCGAATTCGCTTTTTCGGGCGCGAAACAACGAAACCGTGCGGCAACACCAACAATAACTTTTGCCGCCAAAGGTGCGAATTGAGGCGATCTCATCTCATTCGTCCTAGCGACCGCCCCGGCGCTGACGCCGGGCCCGATCTGGAGGGGATCATAAACCTATGAGCATATTGGCCCATAACCTGTATGAAGCTTCGAGCCTGTGGCAGTGGCCGCAGCGAGCATTTCGGCAAGCGCCTATTACCGTTTGGCTGGTGGGTGAGCAGACTCACCTCTACGGTTTGGAGTCATACTGGCCGTGCCAACACATCAATGACGCCGAGACCCTGGCTCAGTGTGTTGCCGGTGAGGACCTGAATGAGGTGTTGGTGCTGCTGGTGGAATCCAGCGGGAATCAGGATTTCACCACGACCCTGGATAATCTGGTGGCGGAGAAGCGGCTGCCGGTCAATCAGTTGATTCGCGTGCCAGGCTCCCCGGATGCCAGCCAGACGCCTCTGATATGGGCGCTGGCGGTACAGGGCATTGAACGTCGGTTCGAGTATGAACTGAGCGCGCTTGAAGCTCAGTTGATACGCACTCATCAACCCGCAGAGCAAGCGCGTCTGTGTTCTGATCTGGTGAGTCGCTGGCTGGACGTGTCCCGCATCGAGTTTCTGCTGCCTGGCAACACGGAAAGCCGAAAAACACCGCGCTCCCAGGCGATAGAGTTCTGTTGGCAGACGGTGCCTCATTGCGCCATTCTGGTCCATTTTGAGACGGTGCAGCCACAGGTTGACTGGATCCACAGCCGCTTTGAGGCGTTAAAGCTCACCCAGGTGGCGTGTCGGCAATCGTTCCCGAATCTGCAACAGGCTGGCTATCTTGGTCGACTGCATGAGCAGCGACACCGCATTCTGTACCTGGTTGGGGCCAATCAATACTGCGAGGTGGTTTGGGCCGACACCAGCAAAACGGAACTGTTGTCGATGCCTTTAAAGATGGTGCACCGCTACATGCATAAAGAGCTGGTTCAGGTGCACCGTTCCTACCTGGTTAATCCTGACAGGGTTCAGGGTGCCCGACGCAAACGTAATGGCCGGGTGGAACTGTTTCTGCATCTGACCCGGATCCCGGTGGGAGACACCTACAAGCAGATGCTGGAAGAAACGCACTCGCACTGGTTTGACCGTGCAGAGTCCACAAGAAGAAAGGCGCCCTGAGGGGCGCCTTTCTTTTCACTGGTTCACTGGAAACGCTTAGCGGTTAAAGGCAAGGCGCTGGCCCAGAACCTCAGTCGTGGCAAAGTTGCCGTCATACGCGTGGTGGCCGTTCACCCAGGTGCCAGCGATGGTGGAACGCAGGGTGTTGCCCTCAAACGGTGACCATTGACACTTGTAGAGCAGGTTGTCCTTGGTCACGGTGTAGGGGCGGTTCAGATCCACCAGCACCAGGTCGGCAAAGTAGCCTTCGCGCAGATAGCCGCGATCCTTCAGGTTAAAGCGCTCCACCACGGCGTGACTGGTTTTCTGGACGATGGTGTCCAGAGTCAGGTCGCCATTGTGGTAATGCTCAAACAGGGAGAGCAGAGCGTGCTGAACCAGGGGAACACCGGAAGGGGCCTTGAAGTAGGTGCCCTGCTTCTCTTCCCAGGTGTGCGGTGCGTGGTCTGTGGCGATGATGTCGATCACATCACGGCGAACAGCATCCAGAATGGCACGACGGTCGCGCTCCGTCTTGATGGAGGGGTTGCACTTAATCTGGGCTCCCAGGCGGTCGTAGTCCGCATCGGAGTAGTAGAGGTGATGCACACAGGCTTCTGCGGTGATGTTGGCCCGCCCCAGGCTATCCAGAGACTTGCCCGCTTCGAACAGCGCCAGTTCATCCGCGGTGGAGATGTGCAGTACGTGAAGACGACTGCCGTGCTTTTTCGCCAGCGCGATCGCCATCTCGGTAGACTTGATGCACGCTTCGCGGGAACGGATCTCACCGTGCAGCTTCATCGGTACCGCTTCACCATATTTGGCGCGGGCGGCCTCTTCGAGCGCCGCGATGGTCGGAGTGTCTTCACAGTGGGTGGCGATGGGGGTCGGGGCGTTGGCGAAGATGCCGTCCAGGATCTCCTCCTTGTCCACCAGCATGTTGCCGGTAGAGGCCCCCATAAACACCTTCACACCACAGGCAGCGTTCGGATCCAGCGCCTTGATCTCTTCGAGGTTGTCGTTGGTGGCACCGAGATAGAAGGCGTAGTTGGCCACGGAAACTTCAGCAGCACGGCGATATTTGGCTTCCAGCGCTTCGGCGTTCGTGGTTTGGGGATTTACATTGGGCATCTCCATAAAGCTGGTGATGCCACCGGCAACAGCGGCACGGGATTCAGTGGCCATGCTGCCTTTTTGGGTCAGGCCCGGCTCACGGAAGTGAACCTGGTCGTCAATCATGCCTGGGATCAGCAGCTTGCCTTGTGCATCCACTACCTTTGCGTCTGCGGGCGCGCTGATCTGGCCTCCGATCTGCTCGATCCGGCCATTACGGATCAAGAGGTCGCCCTGTTGACGGATCCCTTCGTTCAAAATCTCGGCATTGGTGATCAGAGTGCTAGTCATGGGTACTTCTATCTTATTGTGAGGTTATCGTCGCGCCCTATAATAGCCTCAAATGCGTTTAAAGCCCATTCGAGAGGGGATATTCATGGTACGCCGAACCTGGCTGAGTACGCTGTTTTTCATTAGCTTTTCCCTGCTGGGTGCAGAAGTTGAGCGGTTTTCATTGAGTGGTGAGTTGACTCAGGGCAGCCTGATCCGGGGCCAGACTCTGCCTGGTACACAGGTGTGGCTGAACGGTCAGCCGCTGCCGGTGACCCAGGATGGTCAGTTTGTTATGGGGTTTGGTCGGGATGCACCGTTGGAGCATTCGTTAACGCTGCACTTTAACGATGGTGACAAGTCGGACTACCCGCTGGTACTGAGTCAGCGCGAATACAAAATCCAGCGCATTGAGGGGATCGCCCAGCGCATTATGAAGCCCCGTCCGGAAGATGTGGCCCGGGCTCAGGAGGACGCGAGGCAGACCCGTGAAGCCAGGGAGCATTTCGATACCCGAACCGACTGGCAGCAGGCGTTTGTTTGGCCTCTCCATGGCCCGATTACCGGGGTGTACGGCAGCCAGCGGATCTACAACGGCGAGCCACGAAACCCCCACTTTGGCGTGGATGTGGCGGCACCGACCGGTACGCCAGTGGTCGCGCCCGCTGATGGCGTCATTACGCTGGCAGTGCCCGATATGTTCTATTCAGGGGGCACGCTGATCATCGACCACGGTTTTGGCGTGAGTTCCACCTTTATTCACCTTCACAAGCTGTTGGTGGAGCCGGGAACGGCAGTGAAGCAGGGCGAGGTGGTTGCGGAGGTTGGGGCCACAGGTCGAGTGACTGGCCCCCATCTTGACTGGCGGCTTAACTGGCATCAGGAGCGGTTGGATCCCGCATTACTGGTTGGCCCGATGCCAGCAAAGTGATCACTGCTCGGGTTGGGCGGACTTGGTCCAGAACATCCAGATGATGTAGCCAACGATACCGCAGGTGGCCAGGATAACCAGCATAGACATCCAGCCAACCGGGCTTTCCATGATCAGGTCAATCCAATGAGACATGGGGCAACTCCTTCTTGTTAATGCACTGTTGCCACCCTAGCTCACTCTGCTACAAGGGCTTATGATCCGGATCAAAAGAGAAGGCGGAGCCGGTTTTAAAGCGTGAGCGCGATCGGGTTCGATTAAGGAGCGACAATGGAATGGGATTTTGATCGGGTCATCGACCGCCGCAGCAGTGACTCCATCAAGTGGGGCCGGTTCCGCGACAGGGATGTGTTGCCCCTGTGGGTCGCGGATATGGACTTTGCCGTTGCCGAGCCGATTCAAGAGGCGATTGAAGCCCGGGCCCGTCATGGTGTGTTTGGCTATGCTGCCGTGCCTCAGAGCCTGCTGGACGCCGCTCAGGAGTGGCTGGCTCGCCGCTGGGACTGGGATGTGTCGAAATCCCACTTTGTGGCGTTGCCTGCGGTCATCCCCGGCGCCAACTTTGCGGTTCGGGCGTTGGCGAGTCGAGGCCCGGTTCATCTGACCTGGCCTCAACCCCTTTACCATCCTCTGGCTCAGGTGGCCGAAAACCAGGCCTTACCCGCGACCCCATTCCCGTTGGATTCATCCGGCCAGTGGGACCTTGCCAGTCTGGACCGTGCCATCGCATCTGGCGCCAATACTTTGCTGCTGAGCAACCCTCATAATCCGATTGGCAGCCGTTTTGATGAAGCGGCGTGCCGGGCTTTGGCAGCACGAATCCAGCGTCATCGGTTATGGGTGATCTCCGATGACATCCACGGCGACATTCTGCTGGAAAAGGGGGCGCGTCATCGCCCTCTGGCAAAGCTCTGTCCGGAGATCTCTGAGCGGGTGATCACCCTGATCTCTCCCGGTAAGGCGTTCAATCTTGCCGGATTGCCCTTTGCGCTTGCAGTAGTGCCCTGTACAGAGATGCGCAGGCAACTAAAAAGCACGTTAAGAGGCAATGTGCCTGCGGGCAACGTGGTGGCGATGGCGGCAGCGGAGGCGGCGTATCGTTATGGTGAACCCTGGCTGGAAGCGATGCTCGACTATCTTCGGGGCAATCTGGCGCTGCTGGAGCAGCGGATAGCCGGGATGGAGGGGATAACACTGGTGCGGCCGGATGCGACCTATCTGGCGTGGCTGGATTGTCGTGGCAAGGGCTGGGACAAGCCGGGCAGGGTGCTCGAATCGTTTGGGCTCGGGCTGTCTGATGGCAGTGAGTTTTCGGCTCCGTCTGGTTTTGCCCGATTGAACTTTGGCTGTCCCAGAGCCACCCTCGAGGCGGCTCTGGAACGGCTGGATCATGCCGTCGCGTCGGGCTGACGCAGACCCAGTACGTCGCGCATATCGTGGGGGTGAACTTTGATTGTCACCCCTTCGTGGCGGAAGGCCACGGTGGGGTTGGGCAGTGGTTCACCTTCCCCTTTGGGGCAGCTGGTTTTGATCTCAATGCCCAGGCTGCCGTCCTTGAGCACAGGCCACTTGGCGATCATCGCCGGGATCTGCTTTACCACCTCCAGCATCTGATGCTTGTCGGTGGCGTCACAGGGCAGAACCAGTTCAACGTGCTCCCAGCCATCCCGACGCTTTTTGCCATCAGGGAAGGGCAATTCCACCAAGTCGATGGCCCAGGGGCCAACCTGTATCGGCGTATCCAGCTGAATCAGCAGAATGGGACGTCCATTGATCTCCTTATCGGAGAGCAGGGTGCCGCGCTGCAAAAACGCATCGCGCATCGCCTCCGCATCCGCCCGTTCGGTGATTCGCAATGCCACGTGGTCGGCTACCAGGCCCGCGCGAAGCAGGCCCAGGCGGTCAGCCAACTGGCTGGCTTTTTCTGAGAAGACCGGCAGTTCGGCCATCAGTTTATCGAGAGTCATTGTGGCTTCCATGTCGTGCTGACCAACTCCTTTCCGTTGAGATCCAATACCCGAAACCGCTCACCATCAAAGTGACCCAGGCTCTCGCCATGGCCCCCTTTGCCCAGTGTTACTGAGCCGGGATTAAAGTGGAGGATGCCCTCCTGCCATTGGGCAACTGGCACGTGGGTATGGCCATAGGCGATTCCGTCCCCCTTTCTGAGTGGCGGCAGCGCATCGGGGTTGATGCGGTGTCCGTGCGTCAGACAGAGGCGGCGACCTTCGATGATCAGCCAGTTGTACTCCGCCATCAGAGGAAAGTGGCAGAGCATCTGGTCCACTTCACTGTCGCAGTTTCCCCGTACCGCAACAATTCGGTCGGCAAACTCATTGAGCCGCTCGGCGACGTTGGCGGGCGCGTAACCCGGCAGCACCGGATTGCGGGGGCCGTGATTAAGAATATCGCCCAGAACAATCAGTTGCTGGTAACCGAGGCGTTCACCCAGTTCAAGCGCGCGATCCAGCGCCGGCAGGACACCGTGGATATCGGAGATGAACAGCATAGTTTCGAATTCGAGGTGAGGGTGGCGCTAAGTCTACTGTGTGGCGGCGAACCGTGCCAGCGTCGGCCGCGGAAGCACTCGGGAGTGGAGGTAAAACGCACTATCTTTGGCCGATTTCGTGGTGTAGGGTGAAAGAGCACCACAAAGGCATAACGCCATTACAACAAGTGTGCGCCGGTGAATAATCCGGGAAGGGAGGGTCAATGAAAGACAGTATGGAAACGAAGTTAGCGATCGGCCCCTTTGGCAGTCAGTCTGGTACGGAAAACGAGGAAAACCTGCCCAGTCATCTGGTGGCTACTATGTGGCTCTGCATGTTGACGAGTCTGGATACAGACAGTCTGGAGGCGCTGGGGGACTGCAACATGGCGGTGGCGTTCGACCTGGGCATTGCGGTTCAGGTCTCGGACGAGGAAAACGTGCCACTGGCAGAGCTGATGGCCGAGGTGTTTGAGTTCTACAACGAAAAGATGGAACTGACCCTGCCAAGCGCTGAACTGGGCGTTGCCATGGCGGGAAGTTATCACAGGGCCCAGGCGGTTCAGAACCGCATCCACTGACAGAGAGAACCAGCTACGGCTGGTTCTTTCGTTATTGTGGGATTGATTTGCTTTCTGTTCAGCCGGTTAAGCTAGAATTTCGACGGACATTCATCGACCAGAAGAGGACACCAGACCCATGGTGAAACGATACTGGAAAGCCGTCCTGCTGATGGCACTGCTGCCTTTGGCCAGTGCGACCTTTGCAGCAGAGAAGGCGATTATTGGCCCGGTTGCGCGGTTGAACGTGGTTGAGGCGGATCTCAGCTACCTGGCCCGAATCGATACCGGTGCTTCCAAAACCTCCATCCATGCTGAGAACATGGAGGTTGTCGGAGGGGAAGTCGAGGACTGGGACGACAACATCGGTAAGACCATCCGTTTTGATACCGCGAACGAGTCGGGTACCCAAGCCACCATTGAAGCGGAGATTGCGGATGTGCTGCACATTCGAAACTCCCAGGGCAGTGAGGATCGCTATGTGGTCTGGCTGCATGTGGGTGAGCAGGACAAAGAGCGGAGGGTGCTGGTCACGCTCAAAGAGCGGGGCCCGATGACCTATAAGCTGCTGATTGGAAGAAACTGGCTACAGGGCCAGTACCTGGTGGATGTCGAGCTTCCCGACGAGAAGTGATGTGCCGCTGAGGAGATAACAAAAAGGCGCCCATCGGGCGCCTTTTCTAGCTTTTAAGCAACCAATTAGATCTTGGTTACGTTAGCAGCTTGCGGGCCTTTCGGGCCTTGCTCGATATCGAAAGATACCTGCTGACCTTCAGCCAGAGATTTGAAGCCGTCACCAGAAATAGCACGGAAGTGAACGAATACGTCAGCGCCGCCGTTGTCTTGAGTGATGAAGCCGAAACCTTTGTCGTCGTTAAACCACTTCACGGTACCAGTTGCTTTGGACATGATGTCTCCTGAATATACAAAAATTAAAACACGCAATTTGTGCCCGAAGTACAGCGTAGCAGCTGAATCGGGCTTGAGCGCTTCAGACAACATGACTTTAGCAGTAAAGCGATGGAGCGAAGTGTTCAGTATCAAATTGTTGCGCATGTCAGGCTTTCGCCAAACACACTGCACTATAACACCCTTGAACCGGGGATACATCGTTAATTGAATTCTTTTACAGAAAAAGCGCCCCTGGGGGCGCTTTTTTTCTTACCAGACTCGCAAAGCGAGGCCCTTGAGGTAGAAACCTTCCGGGTAGGCCGAGCCAATGGGGTGGTCAGAGGCTTGGGTCAGTTTTTCAATAATTTGGGCATCCCGGCCCGCATCCAGTGCCGCGTCAGCGACGATCTTCTGGAACAGCGCGGCGTCCATCAATCCGGAGCAGGAGTAGGTCAACAGGATGCCACCGGGTTTCAGGCACTGCATAGCCACCAGGTTGATGTCCTTGTAGCCGCGGCAGGCGCCGGGCAGCTGAGCCTTGTTGTCGGCGAACTTCGGCGGATCCAGAATGATCACATCAAACTGCTCACCTTCATCGCGGTACTGGCGCAGCAGCTTGAAAACGTCCGCTTCCACATTGTTCAGGCGGGACAGGTCCAGACCATTGATCTCCGCACTCTGCTGAGCCAGAGCGAGAGCCGGCGCGGACACGTCGACATTCACCACTTCAGCTGCACCGGCCTTGAGAGCGTAGGTGCCAAATCCGCCGGAGTAGCTGAAGCAGTTCAGTACCCGTTGATCTTTGACATAGCGGCTGGCGGCCAGACGGTTGTCACGCTGGTCCAGATAGGCGCCGGTTTTGTGGCCATGCTCCACATCCACCAGCAGTTTGACGCCATTCTCTTCAAACACCATCGGCTGAGCGGGCAGGGTGCCGTGCAGCAGCCCGGAAACCGGCTTCAGACCCTCTTTCTTCCGCACGTCCACGTCGGAGCGCTCATAGATGGCGCAAGTGGGGAACTGGTCCACCAGCACTTTGACCAGAGTGTCACGATGCATTTCAGCACCGGCGCTCAGCAGCTGGCACACCAGCACATCGGCAAAACGGTCGATGGTGATGCCCGGCAGGCCATCAGACTCGCCGGCAACCAGACGATAGCCGGTCAGGCCATCACGCTCGATCAGAAACTCGCGGCCGGCTTGGGCACGTGCCACACGGCGGGCAAAAAACGCCTCGTCGACCGCTTCGTTCTTGTCGAACGTCCAGATACGAACCCGGATCTGACTTTGCGGTGAGTAGGCACCACGGCCCAGCCATCGTCCATCCTTGGCGTAGACCTCGACGGTGTCGCCCAGCTCTGCGTGGCCTTCAACCCGCTCGATGCCATTGGAAAACACCCAAGGGTGACGGCGCAGCAGGGATTTCTCTCGGGATTTTTTCAGGATGACTTTGGCGACCATGGTGCTCGGGTCCGGGAAGGGAGGAAAGAGGGCGGATTTTAGGCCCAGTGTGCGACACAGGCAAGGGGCGCGGTGGAGTTTTCGTCGTTTGGGCAGACGCTTGAGTTCAATTGCATCGCCTTATGCGACAATGGTTCCGTGTGATTGAGGAGCGTTGAGTGAACGACACCAACTTTGACGGCCGAGCCCGCAAGTTTGCGGACAACATTTATGGCACCAGCAAGGGACAGGTCCGCGAAGCGGTACTGTGGCACCAACTGCAGCAGCGCTTTCTGCCGCGCTTGAGCGAGCAAAGCCCGATCCTGGATGCCGGCGGCGGGCAGGGCCAGATGGCGCGCCGTATGGCGGACGCCGGTTTTCCTGTGCTGCTGAACGATCTCTCTGGCGAGATGCTGACGATGGCGCGCGGCAGGGCAGAGGAGAGTGGCCTGGCGGACCTGTTTGACTACCTTCAGGGGCCGATTCAGGCGTTGCCCGAGCAGATTGAACAGCCCTTTATGGGTGTGGTTTGCCATGCAGTATTGGAGTGGTCCAACGAGCCGCAGGCGGTCTTGGCGGCTCTGGCTCAGTGCCTGGCACCCGGTGGCGTACTCTCTCTGGCGTTCTTTAACCATTTGGGCGCGGAGTTCCACAACCTGGTGGCGGGCAACTTCGATAACCTTGGGGAGGCGATGACCAGCCGCAAGACCCGACGGGTACGAATGGTGCCTCATTCTCCGTTGAAGAACGAGGATGTGATCCTGTGGCTGGAGGCGCTGGGGCTGAGAGTCGAGCATCAGTGCGGCGTTAGGGTGATCCACGACTACCTGAGAGACAAATCCCTGCAGCGCACGGATTTGGAGCGTCTGATTGAACTGGAACTGGCCTACTGCGAGCGTCCGCACTATCGGGACCTGGGTCGATACACCCATCTTTTGGTGAGCAAACCGGAATAGAACCGACACAACAAAGCCGGCTTCAAGCCGGCTTTTTTATTGTTGCTGATAACCCTTAACGCAGCGCTACCCGAACGTCCTGAATGTACTTGTTACCGCTGAAAATCGGGTGATCCACCAGAGAGGGATCCAGCGCAAAGCAGTCCTGATGTTCCTTGGGCAGGCTGTCGAAGGCGCCAATCACCTGGTACAGCCAGGCTTCCTGTGGCCAATCCAGCGCGTTGTGCTTCAGGTATTCCAGAGCAGACAGGGGCTCGGCGCGATCGATCGCCGCGCAGTAGAAGCGATCCACATCCTGTTTGAGACCATCGTCACTCAGGGTGTAATCCTCAGCCTGAGTCAGCTCAAACGCTTCGCCATGGGCCAGACGGGCGGCAGCCGCGTCCCGCTCCGGCCGTCGGATCTGGGCAACCAGCTCCAACAACACCTGCTCTTCGTCCGCCTGAGTGATGTCTACCGCTGCGGGAGCAAGAATCGCCTCCGCCTGGGTGAACAGGGAGGGGACATGAACCCGATCCAGATGGGGCCCAACCCGGTAATCCGGGTGCTGTTCGCAGTGCAGCAGGAAGCCTTTGAGCAACCGGGTACGCCCCTGGATCTCGCGGAAGCGTCCCAGCAAGGCCAGCAGGCGACTCTGCACCACCGCCATCTCCTGGGTGCAATCCACCAGCGTGTGTTGCAGGCCAACCACCAACAAGCGGCGTAGCTCACGGGCGTCGCCGGCCAGTTCCGCCAGTTCGTCAAAGCGGAACAGCTCCAAACTGGCCAGCAGTTCGATCACCTGTTCCTGAGCCAACCGGTTTTCCCGGATCTTGGCCTCAATGGTGCCGACGTAGCCGAACTCATTGTTGATCCGGGACCAGAGGCTGCGGGTCGAGTAGCGCAGGCTCTCTTTCAGGCCAAACACCAGCTCCTGCAGTTCCTGCAGATGGACATCCGCTGCTGGGTAGTCGTGCAGGTGCAGCGCTTCCTTGTAATGACCCGCCAGGGTTTTCATGGTCGCCAGCGCTGAGCCGATGTTGGCGTCCACCTGTCGGTTGCGCTCATCTTTGAGCGCCTCTTCCAGCATCTGACGAACCGGGCGGGCGAGGCGCAGCGGCTCATCCGGTTCGCTGCGCTTGAGAATGCCGTTCTGGACCAGCTTATCGATCGCCTTGGCGTTCTCTTCGTTAACTTCAGCCGTGCCCGCCACGTAGGTGTCCATCACCAACGCGGAGTGACGACTGAGCAGACTCAGAAAGCGTTTGCCTGCGTCGTGCAGATGATCGCTCACAACAGGGTCTCCTGCTTCATCACTTCCGCTTTCTGCTCAAGCGCCAGGGATTCGGTCTCGTCGATAAAACGCAGCACCTCGTACAGATATTCCACTTTGCCGGTGGCCTGGTAGATCTGCTTCTCCGCGTTGGGGCGTACCAGGTATCCCATCTCGCACAGGCGCTTAAAGATCTGCTTAAGCTGACCCTCAACGCTGGTGGAGGTGGAGTTGAACAGACGGAAACGGGCGATCTTCGCCAACTGCTCAGAGAGCGCAGGAACGTCTTCGATGGTGGTTTGCAGCTCATTGAGGCGCACCCGGACGCCCTGGGCCAGCGGTTCGTCACCGGAGCCTGCTTCCTGCACCAGAACCATCCAATGCACCAGAGGTTGAAGCGACTGCACCACTTCCTGAAACTGCTGGCCCAGGTGCTCACGTTCCGGCTCGCCCAGGTCCTGATAGCTGGCGTAGAACACGGTCTCCCCGGCAGCGCTGCTGACGCTCCGGTTCAACACGGCCAGGTGGTCATTCACCTGTTGGCGCTTGCTCTCATTGGCAAGCAGTTCCCAAGCGGCTTCGTCGCTGATTTTGCAGATGAACTCACCACGCAGCAGGCTTTCAATAACACGACCGGTTTCGCTTCTCATGCGGTGAGCTCCTCCTGCATGGCGCGGGCTTTCAGGCGCTCCGCGATGGGGCTGACTTTGGGTTGCACCACCTGCAGCTGGCGGGTGGTCTTATTGATGATGTAGCGGTTTTGGAACAGGGCCAGCACCTCGGATTCCGGGTTGGGGAACGCCCCAAGCACGGCAATCCGGTTGTTTTCACAGGCGTCGAAGATCTTCTTCACGTTACCGTGGTGCAGGGTACCCAGCTCATCAATGGGCCAGTGAATGATGGTGCCCGCATTGCCCCGAAGCAGGCGGGTGAAGGCCAGCAGGAACTTACAGAGGATCAGGTACGCCATGCCGTGACTGGAGGATTCATTCAGTTGACGGTCGGTGCGGATGATCAGGTCAGAATTCCCCTCCCGCAGACGCAGCTCAATCTCCAGCAGTTTGGCGATGCTGCCGGACAGTGCAGCGCGGCCAATCACTTCAAGGGCGCGGCGCAGACGCTGGGCGTACTCCTCGCCGGGCAGACCCGCAAAGCCCTGTGCCTGCCACTGCTGGTGGCTCTGAATAAAGGCAGTCAGCTCGTCCCAGAACTCCAGCTCACTGATGCGGGAGCGGATCTTCACCTCGGAGCCGGAAACGCCGTCCAGGAACAGCTCTTCACCCACTTCGCGGGTGATGCGGGCGGACTGTGTGCCGATCCGCTTATCGATGTCAGCCAGAACGTGGTAGTAGCTCTCCAGCTCCTTACCGAAGGTCTGGCCGGTGGTGCGCAGCACCTCCATACGGGAGGGCAGCAGGTGGTTCATCATGTACTGCAGATGAGGCACCAGCTTCATATGATCCAGCTTGGCGACACCGAGTTCGTTGTCCGGGGTGCTGAGGCAGTCGCTGCGCCACTGCTCCCAGTTGGCGGCCAGTTCCGGGCCAGCTTTCTGGCCAATCAGGCTGTCGAAGTGCTCCACCTGCTGTTTGATGACAGAAAGGTGCTGCTCCCGGGCCTGAAGCTTCTCCTGAGCATCACGTAGGCGTTCATCCAGCGGCGCGGCAGCGTAATTGTCGGCCTTGGGTTGAGCCGCCAGAGCGAGCTTGGTCAGCGCCGACAGCAGCTGCTTCAGTTGCTCAAGTTGCTCGTTGGCGCGGGTCAGGGACTGTTCTGCCTGCTTTTGGGACGCTTTCAGCTCGTCACAGAGGACCTTGTGCTCGCGCTGCAGTTTAGCCAGTACCTGATCCAGCTCCAGAATCTCACGCTGGGCGACCGCCAGCTTGTCCTGCAATTGGGGCTGCTCAAGGCTGAAGGGGCCCTTAAACCAGATCTGGTAGTTGGCCACCTTGTCTCGCATCGATTCGGTACGACCAATCTTCTGGTCCAGATCGTGGATCTGCTCTTTCAGGGCCAGGATCTGGCTGTCATCGACGCCGCGCTCTTTCAGCTCCGCCTGGTACCAGCGTTCACACTCGGCCAGTTCCTCGCTCTTCTGAGCGCGACGGTTGGCCAGTTCGCCGGAGAGCTGGGTTAGCTGCTCTTCAACATTGCCCAGACGCTCCTGCCAGAACGCCTCTTTATCCATTCGGGCTTCAATCTGCTGGGCTTTGAGGTCCTCCACAAAGCCTTCGTACTCGCTTACCAGCTTTTTCAGCTCCGCCTGTACGGCCTTGAGCTGCTTTTCAGACGCCAGCTTGCGCTCGGCAATCGCGGCGCGCAGAGCGTGGGTCAGCTGCTTTTTCTCATCCAGCAGACGAGCGTGCTGGCTCTTGGCGCTCTGGTATTGGGTCTGAGCACGGATAACCGCTTCGCTGGCAGCCTGAAGCTCGGACTGCTGTGCTTCGATGCGCGCTTCCAACTGGCTCTGTTCATTGCGGCACAACTCCAGCGCCTGACGGGCCAGCTCCGCACGCTGTTCCAGTTGCTGCTCATTCTGCGCGTATTCCGGCGCGTCCAGATTGCCCAGCTCCAGCTCGACGCCAAACAGCACCGGCTCATCGTTGCCAAGGGCGGGTTTCAGATCGCCACGCTTCAGCAGTTCCGGGCGGATCACTTTACCGATGGTGTGGATCCAGTCCGGTTTCTCCTGACGTAGAAACTTCAACAGGGAGTGGTCTTTCGGGAAACGCAGCTCGTCGATGGCGTCGTAGTCGGCCTGACACTGGGTCTGGCGCTGACGCAGCTGTCTGAGCTGCTCCTGAAGGCCCTGACGGGCCTGCCGCTGACGCTGTTCCTCTTCACGGTGCTGGTCAAGCACCTGCTCGGCACTTTGCTGCTGCTGATAGGCTTCATCAATGCGGGCTTCCAGCAGCTCCAACTGACGGCGCTCGTCGGTGCTGTAACCGGCGCTGTCGCAGGCCAGTTGAAGACGCTGTTGCTCCAGCTCAAGGGTTTTCAGTTCAGACTGGTGGCGCTGCTCGGCAGCCTGGCTCTGGTTGCGGAAACCGTCCTCAAGGGCGCGGATCTCGTTCTGCTGCTGGCGCTGCAGATCCGCCTGCTGGCTGCGGGCCTGATCCTGGCGTTCACGCAGGGATTCGATGGCCGCATTATTGCGTACTTCGATCTGGCCGCGGTGCTGAGTGTAGGTGGCCTCAATATCGGAGTGTTTTTCGGTCAGCAGGGTGTGACGCTCGCGCAGATCCTGCAGGTCGGCGCGCCATTGGCCGATGCGTTCCAGGTCCCGGGCGGCGGACTCAATGTCCATCTCCAGCCAGTTCTGGTGTTCATCTTCGATCTGCTCCAGTCGCTGCTCGTAGCTGTTGGCGTCGGAACGAGCGTCTGCCCGTTTGTCCTTCAGTTCGCTGCTCTGGGCCTCAAACTCGCGCACCGCCTCTTCCAACTGGGCCAGGCACTCGCGACGTTCCCGCTGATGGGCTTCAATCGCCTCCTCAAGCAGGATTTTGTCGCTGCCGAAGCCTGCCTTGAGGCCAGCCAACTCCTGTTCGCACATCAGGAACGCGTCATAGCGCTGCTCCAGTTTGGCAAACTGCGGGCGGGTCTGTTCAAAGTGCTGCACCAGCTGGCTTTCGCGGATCCACTCATCAACGCGGTTGGCATTGAGTCGGGTCTGCGGGGTTTCCACGCCATCCTCCTCAAGAATGGCGGCCACCATCTGACGGATGGTCTCCATTTTGCCCTCTTTAGAGTGCACGGCGCGAACCAGCTTCTCCATATGGCGGAGGGAGGCGTTGGGCTCACACAGGGCAAACCGGGCGGCGCAGTCGCGCAGTTCGCGGCTGTTGGAGGCGGCGTTCATCAGGCCACGGTCGTTCTGGATGATCGCCCGGTATTCTTTTACCGAGGTGATCTGGTTGGAAACCGCGACCCCCTGATCACGGAACACCTTACGCATCTCGCCGCTGGTGTGGCAGACCACCTTGTCGTCCTGACGGGACTTAATGTAGTCCTCCATGTCGAAGCCCTTGTCGACAAAACGGTACTGCACCCCTTTACCGTCGCCGGCGGAGGAGAGCACGGTTTGCGCCAGGGCGCCACAGGGGCGTTCGTATTCGTAGATGATGTAGCTGGCATCGGTAGGCAGGTACCAGCGCTCAAAGCTGTCCCGGGTGGCGGGCACGACCCGGCTGGGGTATTCGCCATAAAAGACCGGCACCAGACGTTGCAGTGTGGTTTTACCGGAGGCGTTGGTACCACAGATGTTGGTGTGGCCGTCCAGTTTCAGTTCGACCTCACCGGGCAGGTGGGTCGCGATCAGAATGATGCGCTTAAGGGTCGACATAGCCTATTTTTTTGCAAGCCTGATAGCAGTGGCGGGGATCCGCTTGGCCCGAAACGACTGGAAGGGGGCCGGGACCACAGAAGGGGCAGATCCGCCGGGTTTTAAAAACCCTCATCTTATCACCCGAAGTGCGCAGGAAATCAATGGGGAAGCCCGGTTGGTGCATCCTTGAGCGATGCGGGGAGATTTCGTTCGCCTGAATGGCAATCGATGAACCGTTATTGTCGGTGAGATCCAACTCCCCGTCCTATCAGTTGACATCCTCTTACTAAAATCGCATGTTGAACGCCGTTTTATGTAGTGAGGTAGCGGTGTGTTTCGATCTTGGGGCAAGGGGTCGGAGGCGGATGCCATGCGGCGACGCCAACGACGGTTGCAAAATCAGCTGAAAAAGCGACAGGCCTATGCGCCATCGCGGCAGGCTCGCCCCTTTGGACAACCGCATCCGGTGGCCAGCGCGCTGCGCGCCATTCTGCCCTCCCGCCGCACCTCTATGATGGCCTGCGCCGCTGCTGCGCTGGTCGGTGGCGTGTTCCTGATTAAACCCTCCGGCGAGCCCTCTACCGGCAGCAAGACCGCCTCCTCAAACCGCGTTGAACTGGATTGGCAAAGCGCCACGCCAGCGGAGGAGTCCCCCTCCTTTACTGCGGCACCACAGCGTCCCGAACGTCAGCCGGCATCCGAGCCCGAAGTGGAAGCGGCTCAGCCAGAAACGAAGCCGGTTGAGTTGGCGCAGGCGTCCGAGAGCGACGTTACCGTCAATTTCGACCCGGCGGAGACTGACTCAGCCGCTCAACCGCGGGTGGCTGAAGCCGAGCTGGAAGGGGAAGAGAACCTGGCGCATCTCCCTGAACCTGAAGTCCATGCCAAAGCGGGCTGGCTGGCGCGTCTGTTTGGCTGGGATAAAGAGGCCAATGTGGCGGTCGTAACCCCGGACCAGGCGGAAGTGGTTATTCATCCCCCCGAGGTGGAAGAGCCGGCCGTGGTGGAGCCGTTGGGCCCCGAGGTACATCACTACACCATCGCCAAGGGCGATACCCTTAGTGGTCTGTTCAGCCGCTTCGGTATTGGTCAGGCCGAGATGTACCGGGTGCTGGAAGCGGATTACTCCGTGCTGGCGCTGGATACCCTGATGCCGGGCAATGACCTGATCCTGGAGCAAGATCGGGATACCCATGCTCTGAACCGTTTGGAGTTGGTGTTTAACGTCGCCCACCGTGTGGTGTACGAACGCCAGAGCGATGACAGCTTCGCGGTGGAGGAGACGCGTCTCGACGGCGATTGGATCGCCTCCGCGGTGGACACCGAGATCAATGGCAGCTTCTACCTCTCTGCAGAGCGGGCGGGGCTGACTCCGGCCGAGATCACCCGCATCACCACCCTGTTTAAAGACAAATTGGATTTCCGCCGTCAGCTTCGTGCTGGCGACACGGTTCGAGTGCTGCGTGAAGCGCAGTATGTCGAAGGGGAAGCCACCGGCCAGGATCGCCTGCTGGCGGTGATCTTTGCCGGCCGCAACTGGGAGCAAAGTGCGTATCTGCACGATGACGGCAGTTACTACGACAATGAGGGTAACAGCCTCTCTCGCGCATTTATGCGAGTGCCCGTGAAGGGCAAGTACCGCCTGAGCTCCCACTTTAACGGCAATCGTCGCCACCCGGTGACCGGCCGTGTTGCGCCCCATAACGGTACGGACTTTGCCGCGCCGACAGGTACGCCGATTCTGGCGGCGGGTGATGGCCGTATTACCCGGGTGGAGAATCACCCCATCGCCGGTAAATACGTGGTGATTGAGCATGGCGGTCAGTACCGCACCCGTTACCTTCATATGTCGCGCATCGATGTGAAGCGTGGCCAGACCGTGACCCGTGGTCAGCAGATCGGAGCCATTGGCGCAACCGGTCGTGTGACCGGGCCGCACCTGCACTATGAGTTCCACATCAGGGGACGTCCGGTTAACGCCATGACCGCCAACATCCCGATGGCGACATCGGTGGAAAAGGCCGAGAAACAGGCGTTTTTGGCCAAGGTGTACCAATACCAGGCTCAGATGGCTCAACTGGCTAAGACCGACCACGGTGATGACACTGCATCCGGACCCGCCGGGGCGGGCTGAATCACGAACAGAAAAGGCGCCGACAGGCGCTTTTTTTGTGGGTTAAGAACAGGGACAACCTCATTAGACATCGGGATACCGCCTGGCAGCGCTGGGTCATTGCCCTTCCTTACCGCTGTTAATCATGAACGGGTCGCGTTGACGCCGCTGCTATCAGCGATTGCTTTTGTTTCAATGGGATGAATTCGGACAGTGGCATTATTAGAATGAGCTGGCGACTACAGGAAGTGGTCTTAGTCTGAGGATGGAGAATATGCGCTACCGGATCGGTGAATTCACTCTGTGTGCCCGTTCGTTGTCGCTGAGCAAAGCGGGACAACAGGTGTCGATTCGCCCCAAAACCTGCGCGTTGCTTCTGCAACTGGTTTCCAAGCCGCAGGTGTTGCAGAGCAAGAGCGAGCTGCTGACGGCGGTTTGGGATGACGTTCAGGTAGAAGAGCAGGGGCTGTTTCAGTCGGTTGCCGAGATCCGCAAGATTTTTGCCGGAAAGGAGGCGATCAAGACGGTGCCTCGTAAGGGCTATATCTGGTTGCTGCCCGTGAGTGAGTCCTCAGCTCCCGAATCTCGTCGCCGTTGGCCCCAAGCCTGGCCTGCCGTGCTGCTTGTGTTACTGGCTCTGCTGGTGCCCTGGTTATGGCCCCTGGCAACACCCGAGACGGACGACTCGGAGTCCCCCGTGCTGATATTGCCTTTCGAGGTACACGCCACGGGGGCGGATCACCGTTGGGTCAGCTACGGCGGGATGGATCAACTGGGACAGATGCTGACAGCGCGCCTGCCCATGGATCAAAGTCTGGCACTGCTGAGTCGAAACGGTCTGACAGAGCCGCCCTTTGAGGATGACGCCGTAGCCCGCCTGTTTGCCAGTGCCAAGCTTTCGGCTGTGGTTGCCACAAGTCTGTTTGGCAGTGTGGGGGACTACCAGCTCAGCTACCGCCTTTATCGGCCCGACTCTGTGGAGCGGGACATACTGCGGGGCGATGCGGTACCGGCGTTGCTGCATCAGTTGGCGGATGTGCTGGCTGCGCGCCTGCACACAGAAGCGAGCCACCCTCGAATTGACCATAAGCAGGAGTTGGCCAACGCCCTGTTAGCGCAAGGATTGGTGCCGTTTCAACGGCAGGAGTACGACGCCGCCATTGCCCTGTTTGAAGCCGCTCTGCAGCTTGCCCCCCGCCACCCCCTCATTCTGCAACTCTGGGCGCAAGCCAGGCTTGCTTTGGGAGAGGCAGAATTGGTGTCATCGACGTTGGCGGATTGGCTCACCCAGCCAGTGCCAGTTGAGAACCTGCCCGCACTGTATCTGCTCCGGGCGCAAAGCCAGGTACAGATGCAACTTCCATTTGATGCCAGTCTGCAACGGCTGCGCCAGCATGCCGATCCGGACCGCCATGGCCTTTACTTGGCCTATGCCTCAGAGCTCGAAGCACAACAGGCCTTGGAGAACGAAAACTGGCAGGGGGCCGAGCAGGGCTTCCGGCAGGCTCTGGCTTATCATCAGCGCATCGCCTGTCCGTATGGTCAGGCCGAGAGTTGGCGCCAGCTGGCACGGTTGTCGCGGCTGACCGGCGATGCTGACTCTGCGCAGGAAGCTGAGCAAAACGCCCAGCGCCTCTTACAGTTTTAATCTTTAATAACAACGGTTTGATATTTTTATAGGGCATTATTGAAGGCCCCCTTGCCGTTTCGCTGCACACTGGCGGCTCCCCAATTTGAGAGCCATATCATGTTAAACCTCAAAGGTCGCTTGCCGGCCCGGGCGCTGATCAGCTGCGCCGTCCTATTGCTGTTTTCTACCTTGAGCGTCACCTCCATTCTGATGTATCTGCAGGCACACAGTGTCAGCACCGCCTTGCTGCACACGGTGGCAGGCTTCACCTTTATGCTGGCGGTGGGTTGGCATATGAAGAACAACTTTCCCGGCCTGAAGCACGCGTTGCGATGGCGCCAGGGGGGCCGGATAAGTTGGGTGCTTCCCACCGTGTCGATATTGGTGCTTGCAGTGATCCTCGGCAGTGTCAGTCAAAGCCAGCCTTTGCTTTCCGTCTATGAGTGGGGAAATCGGATTCGGGCCGGCCAGGCTGGTGAAGTGGAGCGGTTAAGCTATGAGCGGATTACCCTGGGGGGGAGTGAGGCCCCCGTCGTGTTGGAGCTGGACCTGCGTCGCGGCCCCTTCTGGCGCTGGCCTACCTATGCCTTTTGGCTGGAAACATTGGAGGGGGAGTTTATCCAGGCCTTGTATGCCACACACAAGATCGGCAAAAACGATTTCTTTATGCAGGCAACCCGGCTGGCCAACGGAGAGTTCCAGTTTGAGGAGGCACCTGAGACCAAATCGGAACGAGAGCGTCCGGAGTCGTTGCCGGTGTTTTTGCATCGCCTTGGTCGACGGTCAGAGACGGGCAGGTTGGTACCAGCGGGCGATCAGGTGCTCGCCGATGGGGTAACCGGTGCTACGATGGGCACCAGCTTTTTAGCGCAGATTGCTGGCGTGGCGTCTGGCCACAATAAAGTGCGCCTGATGTTCGAAATGAACCAATCCTTTGACTACAACGACTACTACAGTCACGACCGCTTCCCGGATGATCCCATCTATTCCGGCAACGGTTACAGCGCTCAACCCTCTTTGGTGTATGGGGTGGAGATCGATCTGAGTCAGAGTGGCCAGATCAGAAAGCTTGAGCTGCTTGGACATGGCCATCACTCAGGCCGGGATGGCGAGATTTACAAGGATGTCAGCCGGTTAACAACGGCGCTGGAGTCTGTTGAGCGGCTTTTGGTTGAGGTGATGTAAGCACTCCGGAAGATGGCCGGTTTGTTCCGTGCTGGCTTTTGACGCCTGGCTTTTGGACATCCACACGTCAGCGCGTTGTGGCAATGAAAGAGGGAGGCGTTTGCCTCCCTTTATCGAACCGGGAGTGGCTATAATGGCGCTTTCAATCGGCATTGACGGAGGCCTTATGGCCATCATCCCCAAAAACTATGCCTCGCTGGAGCAGGGCTACCGCGACAAGGCATTGAAGTTGTTTCCATGGGTTTGCGGCCGCTGCGCTCGCGAGTTTCAGTACTCCAATCTGCGGGAGTTGACGGTTCATCATATCGACCACAACCATGAGAACAATCCCTCTGATGGATCAAACTGGGAGCTGCTGTGCCTGTTCTGTCATGACAACGAACATGAGAAATACACTCAGGCTGCACAATATGGCAGTACCGTGCAGGCGGGGGAAGATCTAAAGCGCGATGTGGCCACTCACAACCCTTTTGCTGATCTTAAGGCGATGATGGGCAAGAAGTAGCTCTGTCCCCCAATACTAATAGCAAAGGGCCCCTGTCTTATCAGGAGCCCTTTGCTATTTAAGAGTGTGCTCCAGTTTAGTTGCAGCCGCCTTTTAGTTTTCCGTGCACGTTGCCAGATTCCAAACAAGTTCCTTCACCTGGAATTATTTTAAAAGTGCCAATGACTGTATTGTCTGTAGCGTATGTGTCAAAGTTATCAATAAGGGAAAGGTCCTTTCCCACGTAGCCATTGATAATAAAGGACTGTTCGTTATCGGAGGACCTTATAGATCCTGCCACATTATCCAATAGTGATATGGCGATAACATTTGTAATCAGCTTTAAGCTTCCATCAATATGATTTTGCTGTGTGAAAGATATTTGAATTCCAACAACCTTCACATCCCCATAAATTATATTATTTGCAATGGTGGCACTCTCGCCATTACCAGAAATTTCTAATGAACCATTGGTGGTTGAGTTTACTATGGAAATATTCAATGTGTTTTTCAACAACATGTTGCCAATAATGTCCATTTGATTGAAGTTGGAAACAGTAGATTCGTGTATTAAAACATTGCCATAAATATTGCTATTGGAAGATTCTATATCTCCACTACTTATATCGATGTTTCCGTCAATGTTCGAGGCACTTGAAATTTTTATCTGTCCACCTTCTATTACACTCACATTACCAGTTAATGTGGCTCCATTTATCAACTTCAGTGTCCCACCATCAACGATGACATTATTCTCAAGGTATCCGCCGTCGATGGTGACTTCCTCACCAGCGCTGATGGTCAAACTACCGTTATCTTCTGAATCTGCAGATAGGTTGAGCGACATAAGTGCCTGAGACATAAAAATAACCCACAGCCACTGTTTTCGTATAGACATCTTAGACTCCGAATGTTCAATACCAAGCGGGAAAGCCAATTGTAGTTGATTACCTATAGCTCAGTGTATTGAAACCTGGACGGTAATAACTTCAACTTTCCATTAAATTGATTTGTATGAAATCCAGTGTTTTAGGATTGTATGCTTAATAAACTGTTTGATGCATAGGTGGCAGCATAATCCTATAACAATTAACATAATCAATGCTTTGATTTATTTGCTCTTCGTCGAGGATTGAATCTTTGGATCAACAAAACATAAAGAGTTCTTTCCAGGTGTAAACAACCTTTTGTAGAGGCAAATTATTGAAATGATGAGGCAAATACTTTTGATGATGCACTGCCGTAAGTGACACAGGCGACCTGTGGACTAGCCACTTATCGATGTGGGAAGACTCAGGCTCTTGACCAACTCCGACTTATAGAATCGAGGCCTTGCTGGAAGGCGCACTGTGAGTGTGTATTGAGAGACAAAATGTGTGGGGGTGGAATTCGAGTGGTTAGGTGTGGGGGTATGAGAACAATCCTTCTGATGGATCCAACTGGGAGTAGCGGTGCCTATTCTGTGATGACAACGAACATGAGAAATACACTCAAGCTGCGCAATACGGCAGTACCGTGCAGGCGGGGGAAGATCTTAAGCGCGATGTGGCCACCCACAACCCCTTTGCTGATCTTAAGTCGATGATGGGCAAGAAGTCGTCCTGATAGTGAGAAGCCCTTTTTCTGATATCAAGAAATGGCTGTTCTAGGCGGGTCATTGATGGGTTAACTGTACATTGACCTGAGGAGCCAAACTCCAGTCTGTGGTGCTCGATCCTCGAAGAATAAAGGGGCCAAGTGTTGGCCCCTTCTTTACAGCAGCACATCATTTGCCTTTAGCTGGTGGGGCGTTTCCTCTCCCCCCTCCCGATGACCTTCCAGTTGTACTAGGCCAGTTTCCACCAGGTCTGGAAGGGCTTGCAGGAGCGCGACTACCTTTTGCCATAATAGCTCCCTCTTTAACGCAAAGCAGTACCGCTTAGCTTACTAAGTGTAGTGATTGAAAAGGTAACTGGTACCTGTCTGTTGACGCTTAAAGTGTTAGCTTTTACCAACGCTCAACCTTAATAGATAAGCCTTACCTCTACGACGACTGGCGCCGTTTCCCCAATATCACCGCCCATATTCCCCCCAGTATCATTAAAGAAGACAACATAAGACGCCCAGAGAGGGTTTCACCGGCAAACAGGATGCCGCCTAAGGCGGCGATTATCGGTACCAGCAGCTGCAATATGGCGGCTCTGATGGCAGATAGGCCGGATAGGGCCATATACCAGAGGGCGTAGCCAATGCCTGACATTACTCCGCCGGACAGTACCGCCAAAAGAACGCCCTGAAAGGAAAGGTGCTGGGTGTTCAATGTCAGGGCAAGCAGGACAAGGGTAAACGGCAGTGTGCGTAGGAAATTGTCGTTGGTTACGCTGAGGGGGTTTTTGGCTCCTCTGCCGAGAAGGGTGTAGGCGCCCCAGGCGATACCGGCAACGGACATCAGGATGAAGCCGGTCAAGGACGGTGCGCTCACCCCGGGCAGCATCAGGTACACAAACCCGGTAAAGGCCATTATCAGGCCCAGCCATTCGATGGGGTTGAACCGGTCTCCGGACAGAAAGCTGAACAGCATCATCGAGACCTGAACGGCACCAAACAGGATCAGGGCGCCGGTTCCTGTATCCAGTGTCATATAGGCATAGGAAAAGGTGATGGCATACAGGAACAGGAAAAGAGCCGCTTTCCAGCTGCCTCGGCTGACCTGGGTTCCTTTTCTTTGGCTTAAAGAGACGATCAGCAGCAGTACGACGATGCCGGAGAGCAGCCTAATCGCCGTGAAACTGGCGGCATCAATCCTTTCGCCACCCAGCGCCAGGCGGCACAGCACCGAATTGCCAGCAAAGGCGATCAGCGCCAGTGCGGTCGAGAGGACGATTTTCATGTTGGGTTTACTGGGTGGAATGGCGGTCAGGCGTTGAAGTAAACATAGCGTTTATCGTATTGCCAGTATTCCTATTCTGAAATGCGCCTTGAGAAGATCACCCTCAGAACAAAACAATATTGATGTTTCCGTCTGGCTGAAGTCTGGTTAACGTGTTACCAACTTCCTCAGCTGCAGCCTCCAATAAGCCCTGTTGCTTCTCTGGAATCAGTATGACCCCCATGAGAAGAGGGCCGATGATCACTTCACCAGATTCGTCTTTAAGGATCAGCTCTGTAACCAGGTTCCCGGTCTTCATCTCTATGATCCTGATGCTCACCCCTGCTTCCTGGCTGCAGGGATAGGCCAGAATATAGATGTCACAACTTCCGTTGTAACCGAGGTAATAATCTATGTACAGCAGATAGTTAACGGACAATACGGGGCTGCTTTGAAACTCCTGATAACGCTTCCAGACCTCCATAAAACGGCCGTGCTGTTGGTCTACGAGCGAGTACAGAAACAGCGAACTGTCCCGAATATGTATCTGAGGAAACTGCTTTGTCAGAAGGTTGGCAAGGCGAAGATGAAAGTCCGGTTCGGGTGCGGAAAGGTAGTAGTCATACTGCTGGGGGTAGGGCTGAGCGTTGACCGTGATTTCGGGTTCGGGCGTATACATTACGGGAACGCAACAGCACAGCAGCAGGAGCGAAAGTAATGCAGCCGCTCTGAGTGCTGCTGGCACTGAAAACAGATGGCGTAATCCATGGATGCTCAACGACCGATAGCCCGTTATTGACCATCATAAATAGAGCTTAGCCAAGGGCTGAAAAGGCGTTGCCAGCTAGCGCCGTTTTGTTTGTCCAGTATCAATTCGAGACCGGATTACCGTCTGTGCCGGGGAGGTTACGTTTCAATCCCCTGGTGCATCGCGCCTACGGTGGCGTGGTTGATGTCATTGTCATTACTGGGGGGCAGATGGGTTTCGAGGGTGACGGTGAACTCGCCATCGTCATACACCAGTTCCGTGGGGTAGCCCTGGCTCTTCAGCAGTCTCAGCATCGGGTGGTTTTCGGCATGCACCAGCGCAATCACCCGGTTGATGCCCCACTCTCGGCCGGTCTCCAGCAGACGGCTTACCAGAACCCGACCAATGCCCCGATGCTGCATCTCATCGATCACCAGGCAGGAGAGTTCCGCCACATCGGAGTCGGCGGTAGCGCGAATCAAGCGGCCTGCCGCCACCATCCGTTGTTCAGGCCCCCACAGCGCCACCAGAGCCAGGTGGGTGTTGAAATCCACATCGGTATAGCGGGCGATCGCCTCCAGGCTGGGGGCGCTGATCACGCGGAAAAAGCGCATATAGAGGGTGCGCTCAGACAGTGTGGGGTAGAGATCCCGCATCTCATACTTGTCCTCCGGCGTGATGGCACGGATAGCCACAGGCGCGCCATCCCGGGTTTGATCGATGACGAACAACCGGGCGGCGTCCTCGGCGGACAAAGGTGAGCAGTGAGCGGGCGCTAATTCCATCGGCATTGAACAATAAAAAGTTTCACCATGGCGATTGTAGCAGGACAAAAAGTCGCCACTGTTTGACGATGATCTCAATTCCTTCCTGACGCGCACCAACGGATGAGCGAAAAAAGGCCCACAGATGTGGGCCTAAGGGTCGGGAATTGTGGCCGAATCAGTCTGCCTGACGGTTCAGACGGGTATCGATCAGATGATCCAGTACCGTCGGATCGGCCAGGGTGCTGTTGTCGCCCAGGCTGCCCACTTCGTCTGCGGCAATCTTACGCAGGAAGCGGCGCATGATCTTACCGGAGCGGGTTTTCGGCAGGCCCGGTGCCCACTGAATCAGATCCGGCGAGGCGAGGGCGCCAATTTCGCTGCGTACCCACTGACGCAGGGTCTGGCGCAGCTCTTCGCTCTCTTCGACGCCCTGGTTCAGGGTGACGTAGGCGTAGATGCCCTGGCCTTTGATGTCGTGGGGGTAACCCACTACAGCAGCTTCGGCCACCTGCGGGTGAGACACCAGCGCAGACTCGATTTCGGCGGTACCCAGACGGTGTCCGGACACGTTGATAACGTCATCCACACGGCCGGTGATCCAGTAGTAGCCGTCCTCATCGCGCTTGGCACCGTCGCCGGTGAAGTACATGCCGCGGAAGGTCTTGAAGTAGGTCAGCACAAAGCGCTCGTGGTCACCATAAACGCTGCGCATCTGACCCGGCCAGGAGTCCAGCAGCACCAGGTTGCCTTCGCCAGGGCCTTCAATCAGGTTACCCAGATTGTCCACCAGCGCGGGCTGTACACCGAAGAAGGGGCGGGTGGCGCTGCCGGGCTTCAGGTTGGTGGCGCCGGGCAGGGGGGTGATCAGGCAACCGCCGGTTTCGGTTTGCCACCAGGTGTCGACGATGGGGCATTTGCCGCGGCCAATCACCTCGTGGTACCAGCGCCAGGCTTCCGGGTTAATGGGCTCACCCACGGAACCCATGATGCGCAGGCTGGAACCGTCCATGGTGTCAAAGTGATCGCTGCCCTGCGCCATCAGGGCGCGGATCAGGGTCGGAGCGGTGTAGAGGATGTTGACCTTATGGCGGTCGATCATCTCACCCAGTCGGCCTGCAGTGGGCCAGTTGGGCACGCCCTCGTGCATCAGAATCGTGGCGCCGTTGGCCAACGGACCATACACCATGTAGGAGTGGCCGGTGATCCAACCCACATCGGCGGTACACCAGTACACCTCACCCTCACGGTAATCGAACACGTACTCGTGGGTCATGGAGGCGTACACCATGTAGCCACCCGTGGTGTGCAGTACCCCTTTGGGCTTGCCGGTGGAGCCGGAGGTATAGAGGATAAACAGCGGGTCTTCCGCGTTCATCTCACGGGCTTCGCAGTACTCGGAGGCGATGCTCATCACATCGTGCCACCAGATGTCGCGACCCGGTACGAAGTTCACGTCATCGTTGCCGGTGCGCTTGAGCACAATCACGCGCTCGACGGTGGTGACGTCGGGGTGATCCAGAGCGGCGTCGACGTTGGCCTTAAGCGGAACGATGCGGCCACCACGAACACCTTCGTCGGAGGTGATCACCACCTTGGACTGACCGTCATTGATGCGGCTGGCGATGGAGTCAGGAGAGAATCCGCCAAAGATTACGGAGTGAACGGCGCCGATGCGGGCACAAGCCAGCATGGCCACCGCAGCTTCGGGCACCATCGGCATGTAGATGGTGACCACATCACCGCGACGAACTCCCTGGCTGCGCAGGGCGTTGGCAAACTTGCACACTTCGGCGTGCAGTTCGGCGTAGGTCAGGGTGCGCTGCTCGGAGGCGTCGTCCCCCTCCCAGATGATCGCGGTCTGGTCGCCACGGGTTTCCAGGTGGCGGTCGACACAGTTGTAAGAGGCGTTCAGGGTCCCGTCATAGAACCATTTGATGTAGAGGTTGTGATCGTCAAAGGAGACGTCACGGATCTTGGTGTAATCCTTGAACCAGGAAATGCGCTGGCCATGTTCGCGCCAGAAGCCTTCCGGGTTCACCACGGACTCCTGATACATCTTGCGGTACAGTTCTTCGTTAATCTTGCTGCTCTCCGCCAGCTCGGGGCTGACGGGATAGAGAGACTGCGTACTCATCGGGTTTCCCTCTCCTGAATTGGGCGTGTTCAAAGTTTTCCAGCCACACTCAGGTGGTGCCATTCGACCATCGTCTAGTCGATGTGAGGCCCGTCCTCTTGCGAAACGCTTTTGAGGCCAAAGGTTTACTGGCACACTGTTGGCAAAACCACCGTAACATCGGATGTTATGCTCTCTTCGTTGACTGTCATTTCCGTTTCACTTGGCTATGTGACCCTGCTGTTTTTGATCGCCTGGTTGGGCGAGCGGTGGGTTGGAAAACGAAAGGCCAGACTGGGCCCGTGGGTTTATGGCCTGTCACTGGCGGTCTACTGCTCTTCCTGGAGTTTCCTCGGTACGGTGGGGCAAGCCAGCACCTCGCCCTGGGCGTTCCTGCCCATCTATATCGGTCCCATCCTGCTGTTTACTCTGGGGTTTGGCTTTATCCGCAAGCTGGTGATGGTGGCGAAGGCGCAGAACATCACCTCGGTCGCAGACTTTATTGCCGCCCGCTACGGCAAGTCGCAACTGCTGGCGGTGCTGGTCACCCTGATCGCCACCCTTGGGATCATGCCCTACGTGGCTTTGCAGCTGAAAGCGATGGTGTTTTCGCTGGGCCTGTTCTCCACCGGTTCCCTGATGGAATCCGACACCCTGGCGCTGTTGATTGCCCTGACGCTGGCGCTGTTTGCGATTCTGTTCGGTACCCGAAAGCTGGATGCCACTGAGCACAACCCGGGAATGATTCTGGCGGTGGCGTTTGAGTCCTTCGTCAAACTGTTCGCCTTTGTGCTGGTTGGCGTCGTGGTGACCTTTGGTTTGTTCGATGGCCCCATGGACATTCTTAACCGGGCTCAGGAGCAGCAGGTGGCTCCCTCCATGGTGCTGGATCTGGCCGACATCGGGCCGGAAGTGCTGATCTCCATGGCGGCGTTTGTCTGTCTGCCGCGGATCTTCCATGTGATGGTGGTGGAGGTTGAGCAGACCGAGCACGTCGACAGGGCCCGTTGGGTGCTGCCCCTTTATCTGATTCTGTTCTCCTGCTTTGTGATTCCCCTGGCGCTGGCCGGACGGGTGCTGCTTGGGGACGCGGTGGCCGCCGATACCTATGTGATCAACCTGCCGCTGGCCATCGGAGCCGATGCCTTGGCGGTCATCGCGCTGTTGGGGACCATCTCTGCCGCCAGCTCCATGGTGATTGTGGCGGTGGTGACCATCGCCATTATGATCTCCAACGAATGGCTGGTGCCCCTGCTGCTGCGTTCCGGGCGCATAAGAGGGAAGAGTTTCGACCAGTTCTCCATCGGCCTGCTGAATGCCCGCCGCCTGGTGATTCTGGTGCTGTTGCTGGCGGGCTTCCTGGCCTATCGGCTGCTGGATAACACCGACACTCTGGCCCGCATCGGCATGCTGGCGTTTGGCGCTTTTGCCCAATTGGCGCCGGCGCTGGTGGGGGGCCTGTACTGGAAAAAGGGACACCGTAACGGCGTGCTACTCGGGCTGGCTCTTGGGTTTGGTGGCTGGTGTTACGTTATGGCCCGTCCGATGCTTGGACTGGAGCTGGAGGAGCTGCGTCTGCTCGGCAACATGAGCGACGACATGAACCACATCCTGTTGGCGCTGCTGGCCAACTGCGGCGGGTACATTGCGGGCTCCTGGTTCTCCCGTCCTTCGGTTACGGAGCGGATCCAATCCGGTGCCTTTGTACAGCTGCCGGGCATGCCCAAGGCCAACCATGGCCGGGTGGGGTCCATCAGTCAACAGGACCTCCTGTTGTTGGCCAGCCGCTTTGTCGGCCCGGCCCGGGCGTACGCCTCTTTCTCCCAGTTTTTCCCCGACGCCATCGCTCGGGAGAGCTGGAATAAGCCCGCCAGCGAGGCGCTGATTGAACACACCGAGCGTCTTATCGCCTCCGTGCTGGGGGCCTCCTCAGCGTCGGTGGTGATGGACAGTGTGATGCGCGGCCGTGACCTGGCGCTGGATGAGGTGTTCTCCCTGGTGGATGAAGCCAGCGCCAAGATTCTGATGAGTCAGGACCAGCTTAGAGGTGCGATTGAGCACGCCTTTGAAGGCATGAGCGTGGTGGATGGCGATCTGAATCTGGTGGCCTGGAACCAACGCTACGAAGCGCTGTTCGAGTTTCCCGAGGGGTTCCTCAAAACGGGTTTGCCGGTGGCGGAGATCATTCGTTATAACGCCCGGGTTGGCCGTTGTGGTCCCGGAGAGGTTGAGCACCATGTTGAGAAGCGGATCGCCTTTATGCGGGCGGGCTCAGCGCACACCTCTGAGCGCCAGCATGGTGATGGCCGGGTGATCCGGATCCGGGGCAATCCGATGCCGGATGGCGGCTTTGTGATGACGTTCAGTGACATCACGGATTTCCGCGCCCAGGAGGCGGCCCTGAAAGAGGTGAACGAGAACCTGGAAGCCCGGGTGGCGGAGCGTACCAACGAGTTGGGCCAACTGAACGCCCAGCTGTTGGAGTCGAAAGCCGCTGAGGAGCAGGCGAACCAGTCCAAGTCCCGCTTCCTGGCTGCAGTCGGGCATGATTTGATGCAGCCGCTAAACGCCGCCCGCTTGTTTACCGCGTCCCTGATGCAGGAGACCCGGATGCACCCGAAGGACCATGAAACCGTTGTCCACATCGCTGGCTCTCTGAAGGCGGCGGGGGAGATGCTGTCCGACCTGCTGGACATCTCAAAGCTGGACTCCGGAACCATGACGGTGGAGCGTCGGGCGGTGAACCTGGCCAGTGTGCTGGAACCCCTGACCGTAGAGTTTTCGGCGATGGCGGCCAATAAGGGGCTGAAGTTCCGCCACCGGTTGCGGGATTTGACGCTGGATACCGATCCCAATCTGCTGCGACGTCTGGTGCAGAATTTCCTCACCAATGCGCTGCGCTACACCGATTCCGGCACCATACTGCTGGGCTGTCGCCGTCGGGGGCAGGCGGTGGAGATCCAGGTGCTCGACACCGGCTGTGGCATCGCCGACGACCAGGTGGAGGAGATCTTCAAAGAGTTTCGCCAGGTGGAGGGGCAGGGCGAGCGTGCGGGTCTCGGCCTGGGGCTGGCAATTGCTGATCGCATCGCCAAGGTGCTGAACACGCCGTTGAAGGTGGAATCGTCGCTGGGCGTAGGCTCTGTATTCTCGGTTACGGTGCCTCTGGCGCGTTACAAGGTACAGGCTACCAGCGTCAGGCCGGTACACACTGCGCCTCTGCAAGGGGTGAAGGTGCTCTGCATCGATAATGAGGAAGCGATTCTGGCGGGACTGGAAAGCTTGCTTAAGCGGTGGCAGTGCAAAGTGGTGACCGCGCGCGACCTGGCGGACGCCCGGATTCGTCTTGGTCTCAAGGGGTTTGCGCCGGACATTGTGCTGGCGGACTACCACCTGGATAACGGCCAGAGTGGGCTGGAGGCGATGGACGGGATCCGCAAGCTCTATGGCGCAGAACTGCCCGGCATCCTGATCACCGCAGATACCCGTAAAGAGCTGGTGGAGGAGGTCGAGAGTCGAGGCTACCGCTATATGGCGAAGATGGTGCGGCCAGCGGCGTTGCGAGCGATGATTTCCGCCTCGGTAAAGTGAGTGCATGCCACCATAAAAAACGCCCCCAACAATGGGGGCGTTTTGCTTTCTAAGGCGTTATCGGGGCTCAAAGGCCCACGGATACTGAGATGGAGTCCTGAACCAGGCCTTGGAAGTTGGCGGTCAATGTGGCGGAGCCGGTGGCGATGCCAGTTGCTTCCCCATCAGACGTTACCGCCACAACCCCATTGTCACTGCTGGACCAGGCCACCGAGGGGCTGACGTCATCGCTGCTGCCATCGTCGTAGTGGAGCCAGGCGCTCAGAGGCGCCGAGTCACCGACGGCCAGGGCCAGGCTGTCGGGGCGGATCTCCAGAAAGGTCACCGCTCGATCCACCACCGTGGCGGTGGTTTCTCCCCGGTAGGTCACACCGGAGAGGTTCAGTTGAGCGGAGAGTGTGGCACTGCCCACTTCCAGTCCGTAGGCCAGACCATCGGCGCCGCTGAAGGTGGCGACGCGATTATCGCTGGAGATCCAAGCGGCGTAATGGGTCACGTCCACTTCGGTACCATCACTGAGCTCGGCGGTGGCCGTCAGTGGTTTGATGGTGCTCACCTGAATGGTCGGAGCCTCGGGTTCAATCCGGATCCGGGTGATGGTGACGGCACTGCCTTTAACCGTGACCTCAATGGTGCCAACGTAGGTTTTGTTGCCGACAGTGTACTTGCCTCGGAAAGCGGCAACCCCTTCGGTGATACCACGCACCTGGCCGGGTAGATCGGTGAGTACGGCGATGGCGGGATCAAACGCTTCCCACACCGCGTCTTCTGTGACATCCACCTCGGTGCCATCCACCCAGATGGCGGTGGCAGTAAGCTGGAGCAGACCGTCCTGAAGAATGGTTTGGTTCTTGGGCGCGTACGTTACTGAAGTGACGGTGCTGTTTGGATCGGTAATGTTGGTGCTGACCGCTGTGTTGACCCAGGAACCGATATTGACCGCGCCATTGATCGGCGTGTGGCCGGTTTTCAAGCCGGTCACCAACCCATGGCTGTCCACCTGAGCGATGTTGTCGTTACCCGAGTTCCAGATGGCGCTGTTGGTAACGTCAACCAGCGAGCCATCATCAAACACCGCAGTAGCAAACAGCTGGCGGCTGCTGCCAACCGGCATTTTGAGCAGTGCTGGTTCGATATTCACCGACACCACACTGACGGACGGGCCAAGCACCTTGAGGTTGGCCAGCGCCAGATAGCTCTGGCCAGCATACTGGTATTTGGCCTGAATGGTCGTTTCACCTTCCGCGAGTCCCAGGAATTTTCCGGCACTGCCCAGATGGGCCGCAATATTAGTGTCATCGATTGCCCACAGGATCTGATCACTGACGTCAATGCGTCGACCGTCGTCCATTACGGCGGTGGCGGTAAGGGTGACCACATCGTTGATCAGAATGGTCATCTGATTCGGGCTCAGGTCCAGCGCCAGAACCTGCACATCCGGGGCTTTTACCCGAATCGTGGCTTGTGCCTGATACAGCTGTCCCTGATAACCTCGAGTGGCAGTGATGACCGTTTCACCAACGCCATTGGCAATCACATGGCCATCCGGAGTCACACTGGCGATGGATGGATCTGCAGATTGCCAGCGAACGTCGGCGGAGACATTCTGCTCACTCCCATCCTCCAGTTGGGCAAGCGCCTGGAGGCTGACGCCACTGCCCAGAAGCAGGTCGGACTGACCCGGACGCACCTGAAGCGACAGGATGGCGATGTTGGGATCGGTGACCCACAACTCCCCCGGGGCCTGATAGAGCACACCATTGAGGTTAAAGCTGGCCCGAACAGGGGTGTTGCCTTCATGGTGGCCCGTAGCCACGCCATCCTGGGTGAGGGTGGCAATTGCGGCATCGTCCGCCAGCCAGCCTACCTGATCGGTGACATCCATGCGGGTGCCATCTTCCAGCGTCAGGGTGGCTTGATAGGGCTGAGTGCCGGCTACAAGCACCGAAGCGCGGTAGGGCGTGATCGCGAAATCTCTCACCTGCACCGTTGGTTCAAGCACAAACAGCGTAGCCTGTGCCTGATAACGCTGACCCTGGTAGCCCAGAGCGGCTTCAATGGTCGCTTGGCCGGCCATCAGGCCTTCTGCCACCCCACTGGTGTTGATGGCGGCGTTGGTTGAGAGCGAGCGCCAGGCGACCTGATCGGTGACACGCTGTTTGCTGCCATCGCTGAACTCCGCTTCCGCTTCAAAAGCGAGGGTTGCCCCGGTGAATACGCTGTCGCGATAGGGGAACACCTTCAGCGATACCAATGACAGGGTCGGGCTCAGGACCGTCAGGCTGGCATCGGCTTCCAGCAAACTGCCGGGCAGCGTGGCGAGAATGCCCGCTGAGCCAGCGCTGAGCCCGGTTGCCCGGCCAGACGAATCCACAACGGCAATGGCGTTTGAGTCGCTTTGCCACAACACCTCTGCGGTAACGTCACGCTGGCTGCCGTCGCTGAACTGGGCGCTGGCGGAGTAGGCCACCTGGCCCCCAATCAATGCGCTGGCGCGATAGGGCGTTACGCTCAGGGACTCGGCAACCGCATCGGTCACGGTGAGCTTGGCGTTGCTGTTCAGCCCCAGGTAGCTGGCCTGAATAGCAGCTTCCCCCGCAGCGTGGCCCTGTGCCAGACCGGCTGCGCCGCCACGATTGCCGACGGTAGCCAGGGTTGGCTGATTGCTCTGCCATTGACTGAACTGGGTGACATCCTGAACCGAGCCATCGGTAAAGCTCAGCAGCGCCTGGAACGGCTGGGTGCGTCCAATCGGCACAGAGGCCTGGGCAGGGGTCACCGTCAGTGCAACCGGCGTCGCCTGGGAGATGGTGATGGCGGCAGTGGCCGACAGTCCACCAAACGCCGCTTGAACGGTTGCGGTACCTGGAGATGTGCCCTGAATGCCTCCGGCGTTCGGGCCTGCAGCCACAAGCCAGATCGTTTCGGGCTGCTCTGTACTCCAGGAAGCCCGTTCGCTGACAGGCTCTTCATGGCCATCGGTATAGCGGGCGATGGCGTGCAGCTGAGATTGAACGCCTGCAGGCAGCTCAATCTGGGCCGGGGTTACCCGCAATGACTCGAGCACGGCATCGGTTACGGTCTGTTCCGCTTCCCCTTCCAGCCCGCCGAATCGGGCTGAAATGGTGGTGCTGCCCGGTTTGAGTGCCAGTGTCTGGTTCGAAACGGCTCCGCTGCCGGAGAACTCCGCCACGCTGGTGTCGCTGCTCTGCCAACTGATCCGTTGAGTCAGTTCCTGAATGTGACCATCACTGAATACGCCAATGGCCTGGTAGGCCACTCTAACCCCTACAGGGGCAGTGGCAACCGGAGGAGAGACCTGGATGGCGGTCAATACCGCATCGGTAATGGTGACACCGGTGGAGGCATCTACGCCGCCAAAGCTGGCCTGGATAAGGCTCTCACCCGGCTGCAATGCCACGGCGTCGCCAGCCTCGGAACCCGCATTGACCATCTGAACCACGTCGGGCTCACTGCTGCTCCAGGTCACCTCACGGGTGACATCCATAACCTGCCCATCGCTGTAATAGGCCAGCGCGGTGTAAGTTCCGGTGGTGCCAGCAGGGTAGATCCCGTTAACCGGGGTTAGCTGCAGGGCAGTGACGGTGGCATCGGTCACCGTAATACCGGTGACCACTGATAGTGTCTTCTTCGGCAATGTCAGCGTGGTCTGAACGACTCCCAGACCGGTGGCAATACCGGTTACCAGGCCGGGATGATTAACGTCGTCCACGGCTTGCAGGTACTGGTCGTCCAGGCTCCATTCCACCTGGTTGGTAACGTCAATACGCTGTTGATCGGCCAGCACCAGGGCGCTGTGCATCTGCAGACTGGTGCCTAGCGGCATGGATGCGCCGGAGGGCGTCACTTCCAGTGCAACCGGCTCGGCATCCAGCACCACAAGACGAGCCTCCTGAGAGGCGCCTTTCCAATTGACCTGAACCTGGGTGTCACCCATGGCGAGCGTCTGAATCTGGCCCGGTGCGGTCACATTGGCTACGTTGGCGTCGGCCACTGTCCACTGGGCCACATCGGTTACGGGGTGTTCAGTACCATCCAGATAGAGCGCCAGCGCCTGGTAGCTTTGGGTCAGTCCAACCAGAGTCATAGTTTCAACTGGCGTAATTCGCAGGCTTTGCAGCGGCTTATCGACGACCGAGAGCTGAGCTTCGTTGACCATGCCGTCAAATTCGGCGCGGATGGCGGTCTGGCCAACGGCCAGTGTGGTCAGTAGGCCACTCACATCCATATTGGCCACGTCGGTGTTGGCCACCTGCCAGATCGCTTCGGCAGTGACATCGGCTTTACGGTTATCACTGTAGATTGCGGTTGCCAGGTAGGGTTGCGTGACACCGACATCCAGAGTCTGATTAAGAGGAGTCACTTCCAGAGCAACCAGATAGGCCGGGCAAGGGTTGTCTGGCTGACCGCATCCTGCGGACGGAAAACCACTGTGGCTGCCATCGCAGCCGAACAGCAGCAAGCTGAACAGGAAAATCCAGAAACGTGAGAGTTGGTGCATTGCCTTGCCTGCAGTGCTGCGTTGTAATTTTCCCATCATGGATTCACCTCCAATCCTGGCAGGTAGAGGTGAACACGACGGTTCTGCGCGCGGTGTTCTGCGGTCTCGTTATCCAAAACCGGGTTTTGTTCTCCGAAACCTTCAACAGTAATTTGGTCGGGATTGACGCCCTGCCGGACCAGCTCAGCCTTGATCGCTTCCGCCCGGCGTTCTGACAGCTTCATGTTGTAAGCGTCGGGGCCAGTGGCATCGGCGTACCCCTTTACAATGACCCGGGCATCGGGATAGCGGACCAGTCGGTCGACGACAGCGGTCAGTGGTGGCTCATCCAGTGGGGTGGCGCTGTCAAAGGCAAAATGCACCTCACTGTGCATTGCAGGAAGCACAACAGGAGCTGGCGGCGGAGGCGGCGGTGGCGTGGGCTTCTGTTGGGGCTGCGGCTGAGTCGGCCCAAAGCGATATTGCACGCCCACACTGGTAAAGAAGAGATTACTGCCGCCGATGGATTCGCTTCCCACTCCGTCGGCGTACTGGGTTTCTGCGCTGATGCTCCAGCGTGGAGAGAAGTGGTAGTCCAGACCGATGGCCATCATCGGAGCCCAATCGTTATCCTGACGGGTAGAGCCCGGCCCTTTGACTTCACCATCCCAATAGAGGCTGCCCACTTTGCCGTAAAGCTCGGTCTTTTTGGTCAGTGGCAGAATGCCTTTCAGTGCAACGGTCCACCCCGCCATTGAGCCGGTGTACTGATTGAGTTGACCGCTCTCCCGATACGTTGCAACGGCATCGCCGAAATCGAGATATTGCGCCTCAAAGGCCCAGTGTTCCGTGGCCCGGTAACCGAGTTGCGCCCCCCAGCCTCCGCTGTCCTTATCACAAGACTCCGCCTGAGCTTCGCAGCCGTTGTGAAAATGGCTCCAGCCAATTTTGCCGCCTACGTACCAGTAGGAGAGATCGTCCGCAGCGGACGCTATTGAAGCGGTCAGACTGAATATTAGGGGTGCAGCAATGCGAATTATCTGGGCTTGGGAAAGGGCCATATCAGGAGTCTCTCGCATGAAAATTTTGTGGAATGGCCTCTGAGCCAGGCGATGCGGCGTCAGTGAGCCAAAAGCGCGGAAATGAATGAATATCGGGTGAATCCCATAAATATGGTGGGGGAATTAAGGGCATAAAATCAACCATTCTACTTGGTCATTGCTAATGGACGGATGAATTGGGTGAATGTGAAAAAGTATTTTTTGGTAAAAGGAGGAGCGTCATCCATATCAGAAACTGGAAGCCATGGGCCCCGGGAAGGGACCAGCCGTAAGCAATGGCGAGCACCAGCAGCGTGAGTGTGATGGTTGTTGGCCATCCTGGAAGGCCAATATGCCGTAAGCGTTTTGCCATCAGATTCAAACCAGATAATCCCAATGGGATCGTCATCAGCAAAAGCAATACAAAGCCGGGAAGCGAGAGTGTGAGTGATATGCTTTCTATTCCGTTGGCGCCACGTTCGACGCCATTTTCGAGCAGCACTGCACTCAGTCCAATCAGAATGAGAAGCAAACTGACCAACAGTGAATATCCCAGATAGGGAAGCCGGGCTAGCTGTCCTTGCTGAATGTCGCCCCATAAGATTGAGAACATTTTTCCCTCCCTTACCACTCAAACGATAACCGAACTATGAGTATATAAGCTTCTAGATTTGAGTCGGTTAGGGGCTGAAACCATGTCGCCACCCTGTTTCAGGGTTCTCATTAAGCTGAAATTCAAAATAGGGTTACCGAATCAGGAAAAAGCGTTTGATATCCGATGACTAAAGTTGATTTAATGTGTCGCCAATGAGGCAGGGTGTTGGATGGCGGTATTAAATTGGTGAGCTGGTTGAAAATTTCGACTCCAGTGTTGCGCAGGGTGATCTCCCTGGCGCTGCTGATGGTGTTGGGATTGTCCCAGATATTTGCCAGTTGCCTGACTGTAGCACCTGAGTATTCCGGTGATGAGCATCACCTGGAAGCCGCCGCAATGGCGTGCGATTCTGCCGTCCAGACCTTGACGCCAGGGGAGGTGTCGGAGCATGACCACACACCGCACTCCCACCTGCCCTGTCACCCGCCAACCGATCACAACCTGCACTTTGAGCAGCCTGATTCCACTTTGATTCTGTCGCGAGCGGTCTATCGTCCGGATCGTCGGGCAGCACCCCCGATCCCCCCTCCGAACGTCTGAACTCACACGCAATTATCCCATTTCATAGCTATACCGGCTCGGCGGTAAGGCCGTGCTGGCGTGTGGAGTCATTATGTTTTGTTTATTCCAATCCGGCGTCGGGCTTACCCGATGCCTGTCGGCACCGCCTGGGAACCCTCCTCAGGTGTGGCGACGCCAATGGCGTGTCCTGACGACCTGTCTGCTCCTGGCACTGGTCGCTGCTCCGGCAAAAGCGGAGCGTCTGGTTCTGGGGGAGGTGTTGCAGCAGACACTGCTCAGAAATCCGGAGTTGCAGCTGTTTCCCTATGAGCAGCGTGCCGCAGAGGCCAATGCCATTCAGGCCGGGCTCCGCCCCAACCCCTCTTTGTCACTCTCTGTAGAGAACGTGTTGGGCAGCGGCGAAGCCCAGGGGTTTGAGAGCGCCGAAACGACGCTGCAACTGAGCCAACTCGTAGAGCTGGGCGAAAAGCGCCAGCGGCGAGTCGACCTTGCCACGGTTCAGCAGCGCCAGAAGGTCATCGATTACGAGTTCCAGCGAGTTGAGGTGCTGACGGAGGCGACCCGGCGCTATTACGAGCTGGTGTATCGCCAGACGTTGCTGGAGTGGAGTCGTCAGCGCATTGTCATCGAGCAGAAGGCTCTGGATCAGATCCGTGCCAGAGCAAACGCAGGTGCAGCGCAACAGGCCGACGTGAGTGGATTGGCCCTGCGATTGGCCGAATCCCAGGCGGAGCAGCATCTGCTCGAAGGGCAACTGAGATTGGCACAGCGTCGACTGGCGGTGATGTGGCAATCCGAGCCCGAAGCGATGTGGGCAGAGGGCGATCTGGCACAACTGGAAAGGATACCCAGTGCGGCTCAGGTGCTGAATGCCATGGACCGGGCCCCCAGCTACCTCCAACTGCTGGAGCGGGTGCGCCTGATGGAGGCCCAGCGACGGCTGGAGGAGGCCAATGGCCAATGGGATGTCACTTTGGGCATGGGGCTCAAACGCTCTGAAGAGACCAATGACACCAGTTTGCTGTTTGAACTGAAGGTGCCGCTGCAGTTGAACTCGCCCAATCAGGGCAACCTGCTGGCGGCTCGCGCCGAGGAGGAGCAAGCCCTGCATCATCAACGCCTGGCACGACAAACGTTGCGACTCACCCTGCTTGGCGTTCATCACTCCCTCAGTAATCAGATGGACCGGATCGAGCACCTTGGTCAGTCGCTGCTGCCGCTGGCCCATCAATGGTTGGAGCAGGTCGAGACCGGGTATGAGACGGGACAACAATCGGTTCTCTCATTGCTGGCTGCTCAGTCCAAACAGTTTGAGCTGGAGCGGCAGCGTATCGATGCTCGCTATTCGGCCTGGCTCCAGTTACTCGAACTAGAGCGTCTAACCGGCCAATCCTTTGAAACCGTGACTCAAACCGACCCGTCTCCGGAGAATCAATCATGACCATTATTCAACTTCGCTTGGCGGCGTCGCTTCTGTTTGCGGCTGTCGCGCTATTGCCTGGCATGGCGTCAGCCGGTGGTAACCACGGCCACCATGATGACCATGAGGAGGAGGCTGAACCCAAGGGCCCCAATGGTGGAACCTGGCTTCAGCAGGGAGAGGTGGCGGTTGAGATCACCCTCTATGAGCATGGGATCGAACCAGAGATGCGGGCTTATCTGTATCGCTCCGGAACACTCGTAAGCCCGGACCAGGTTGATCTGACCATTGAGTTGGCGCGTCTGGGCGGTGTGGTTGAGCCGATGCAGTTTTATCCCGAGCGAGACTACCTGGTCTCACCGCAGCCCGTCAGGGAGCCACACTCCTTCGATGTCAGCGTGCGGGCGAGCATTGCGGGCGAATCCTACCACTGGGAGTACGAGTCTCATGAAGGCCGGACCGAAATCCAGGAGCGCATGCTGACCTTAGCTGGTGTCGAGACCGAAATGGCCAGCAGCCAGGTTCTGACCGTTACCGAAACCGTCTTTGGGGTGGTGCAACCGGTACAACAGCAGGTCTACTCTGTGTCCGCTCCCTATGAGGGGATTGTGGAGAGTCTGCTGGTGCACGTCGGCGACAAAGTGAATAAGGGCCAGACCATCGCGATCGTCAGCAACAGCAAGACCCTCCAGCGCTACAAGGTGACCTCACCGGCTAGTGGCGAGGTCACCCAGCAGTGGCTCCATCTTGGCGATCACACCGGTGGTCGGGCTTTGATGCAGGTCGCCGACTTCTCTCAGGTGTGGATCGACCTTTCGGTGTTTCCAAACGCCTTGGACAAGGTCTCGACTGGCATGCCGCTGACTCTGTTCTCCATGCATGCCGCTGAGTCTGGTGAGGCGGGCGTGGCGTCCACCATCAGCTACATCGCGCCCATCATGACCGGGGGGCATATCGCCCGTGCCAGAGCCGTTGTTGATAATGCGGACGGCCATTGGCGTCCGGGGATGCATGTTCAGGCGAAAATCCTCACCAGCCGTCGGGAGGTGCCTCTTGCGGTGAGCGTTGATGCCTTGCAGCGTTTTCGGGATAGGGATGTGGTGTTTGCTCGATATGGCGACACCTTTGAGGTGCGAATGGTTGAGCTGGGTGCGCAGGACGGTGAGTACGTTGAGGTACTCAGTGGCCTGGAGCCGGGTACCGAGTACGTCACGGCCAACAGCTACCTGCTGCTGGCGGACGTGATGAAAGACGGTGCGAGCCACAGCCACTAGGAGTAACCGATGATTGATAAGATTATCGCCTTCGCTTTGCGACGGCGTGCTCTGGTGCTGGCGCTGACCCTGCTGGTTGTGGCCCTGGGAGTGTATCACGCCCTTAAGCTGCCGATTGATGCCGTACCGGACATCACAAATGTTCAGGTTCAGATCAACACGTCTGCGCCTGGCTATTCCCCTTTGGAGTCTGAACAGCGCATCACCTTCCTGGTGGAAAACGCCATGGCGGGGATCCCGGCGCTCGACTATACCCGCTCGATTTCGCGTTATGGCCTGTCACAGGTCACCGTGGTGTTTGAAGAGGGCACCGACATCTATTGGGCCAGGCAGCAGATAAGTGAGCGCCTTCAGAGTGTGCGCGCTGAGTTGCCTGGAGGGTTGGAACCCATGATGGGGCCGATCGCCAGTGGCTTGGGTGAGGTGTTCACTTACGCCCTGCGTGTGGAGCCGGGGGTAACGAAAGCCGATGGCAGCCCTTACCAGGTGGATGACCTGCGAACGATTCAGGAGTGGATCATCCGCCCTCAGCTGGTGCAGGTGCCCGGCGTAACGGAGATCAACAGCATTGGGGGCTATGAGCGTCAATACCAGGTGGCGCCGATACCGGGCAAACTGCTGGCCTTCAAGGTGACGATTCAGGATGTCATTACGGCACTGGAGCGCAACAACCTGAACGCCGGTGCGGGATACATTGAGCGTAACGGCGCTCAGTGGCTGGTGCGTTCCCCTGGGCAGCTACAGAGCCTGGAAGAGATTGGCGATGTGGTGGTGACCAAGCGAGATGATGCCCCGGTACGGGTGCGTGATGTCGCCCGTGTGTTCTACGGCAGAGAGCTCCGTACCGGCGCCGCCACCCTGAACGGTGAGGAGACCGTCCTGGGCACCGCCTTCATGCTGATGGGAGAAAACAGCCGGGTGGTGGCCAAAGCGGTGGGTGAAAAGCTGGTTGAAGTGAACGCCACGCTGCCCGCTGGCGTGATCGCCGAACCGCTCTATGATCGAACCACCCTCGTGGACAAAACCATCGCCACGGTGAAAACCAACCTGTTTGAAGGGGCGGTGCTGGTCATTGTGGTGTTGTTCCTGTTCCTGGGTAACATTCGAGCTGCCCTGATTGCCGCGCTGGTTATTCCTCTGAGCATGCTCTTTGCGGTTTCCGGGATGGCTGCCAACCGGGTATCCGGCAACCTGATGAGCCTCGGGGCGATCGACTTCGGTCTGATCGTGGATGGCGCCGTGATTGTGGTGGAAAACTGTTTGCGCCGCCTTGGTCTCGCGCAGCATTCACATGGCCGCCTGTTGTCACTGGAGGAGCGTCTTCGAGTGGTGGCCGATGCCACCAGAGAGGTGTTTCGTCCTGCGGTGTTTGGCGTGCTCATCATCATGCTGGTTTATCTGCCAATCTTTGCCCTGTCCGGCGTTGAAGGAAAGATGTTCCACCCGATGGCATTTACGGTGGTGGCTGCGCTGCTTGGTGCCCTGATCTTCTCGATAACCTTTGTGCCTGCCGCGATCGCCCTGTTTGTGAAGGGGCGTATTAATGAGAAGGAAAATCGGCTGATGCGGGGGGCCAGAGCGCTCTATCAACCGGTTCTCAAGGGCGCGTTGAAGTGGCCCCTGGTTCCTGTGGGGCTGGCGGTTGCCCTGGTGTTGATGTCGATTTTGCAGTTGCGACAGTTGGGCAGCGAGTTCCTGCCGCAGTTGGATGAGGGCGATATCGCGGTACATGCTTTGCGCATTACCGGTACCGGGCTGGAGCAATCCGTTGATATGCAGCGAAAGCTCGAAAAGGAGCTGGGGATGCTACCGGAAGTGGCGTGGGTGTTCTCCAAGATCGGCACGCCGGAGGTGGCGACCGATCCGATGCCGCCCAGCGTTGCCGACACCATACTGATCATGAAGCCTCAGGAAGCCTGGCCGAATCCGGAGAAGAGCAAGGCCGACTTTATGGAGGAGTTGCGAGCGGCCGCTGAGGCGGTACCCGGAAACAATTACGAGTTCACCCAACCCATCGAGATGCGCTTTAACGAGCTGATTGCCGGGGTTCGGGCCGATGTCGCGATTCGTATCTACGGCGATGATCTGCCCACCCTGCTGGCGGCGGGTAATCGGGCTGAACAGATCCTCAGCCGAATTGAAGGGGCGACGGACCTGCGGGTGGAGGCGATGGATGGGTTGCCCGTGCTCTCTGTTGAGCCGGACCGCAACCATCTTGCGCTGTTGGGACTGACCGTTGAGGACATACAAATTGCGGTACAAGCCGCAGTGTCCGGCGTACAAACCGGATTGATCTTTGAGGGTGACCGTCGCTTTCCACTGGTTGTCCGAATGGATGAAGCGGTTGGCGCGGACTTGAGCGGCTTGCGGAACCTGCCCATCGCGCTGCCGGAAAAGCTGAACCCTGATCTGAGCTACGTTCCTCTGGGAGAGGTCGCTGAGATACGACAACTTCAGGGGCCGAATCAGATCAGTCGCCAGAATGGCAAGCGCCATGTTGTTGTGACCGCCAATGTTGACGGCCGCGATCTGGGCAGCTTTATTGATGAAGCGAAACAAAGCCTGTCGCGACAACTGGCTCTGGAACCGGGCTACTGGCTGGCCTATGGCGGCACTTTTGAACAGCTGGAGTCGGCCAGCCAGCGTCTTGCCATTGTGGTGCCGCTGACTCTGTTACTGATTTTGGGTCTGCTGTACAGCGCATTTGGTTCTTTGCGCGACTCACTCATCATCTTTACCGGCGTTCCCCTGGCCTTAACCGGTGGGGTCCTGGCGTTGGTGGTGCGGGATATGCCCCTGTCCATCTCGGCTGCCGTGGGCTTTATCGCGCTGTCTGGCATCGCGGTGCTCAACGGGGTCGTGATGCTGACGGTCATTCGGGAGCTCTCCTCACAAGGGATGGCACTGATTGATGCGGTCCGACAGGGCGCCAGTGCCCGTTTGCGTCCGGTGCTGATGACCGCTCTGGTAGCGAGCCTGGGTTTTGTGCCCATGGCATTGAATATGGGGACCGGGGCTGAGGTACAGCGTCCATTGGCGACTGTGGTGATTGGTGGGATCATCTCCTCAACACTGCTGACTCTGGTGGTGCTACCCACACTTTATCTTCTGACCTACCGGTTGAGCGGGTGGGGGACAGCCTTAAGAGGCATGGCTAAACAGCCGTAATCGCTAAAAAAGCCGGGCCATCTGGCCCGGCTTTTTACTGGATTAAGCGGGGTTCAACTCCCGGCCATTACTTGACTTTATTTAGCACCGCAAAGAGTTCTTCCTCTTTGAATGGCTTGGTCAGGAAGTCCCGGATCCCGGCTTCACGACACCGTTCGCGCATGTCCCGAGTGATGTTGGCCGTCAGTGCGACGATGGGTAAGTCAGGGGTGAGAGTGCGAATGTAGCCGGTGGCTTCGATGCCATCCATCACCGGCATATGGATGTCCATTAACACCACATCAAACTCTGAGTTGTGCGCTTTCACCTTTTCCACCGCTTCCTTTCCGTTTTTGGCCATGTCGACCCTGGCGCCCACTTTCTCCAGCAAGCGCTTCATCACCAGACGGTTAAAGTCGACGTCTTCGGCGAGCAGGATGGATACCGGGTGCTTGAGTCGATCTGCGCCACAGCAGGACTGGTTGAAATCCACGTCCGTCAGATAGTAGTAGGGGTGGGGAGGGAGATCGATCAACACCTCCACGTTGGCCTGTGTGAACTCACTGGTTGGAAACTTCAATCCCTTCGACGGCAGTATGTAGAGTCGGTGAAACTCGGAGTTGAGCATCCTCTCTTTACACTCGAGGTAGTGCTGCTGTGAACACAAAACGATCGTGACGCTTTGCGTGTCCGCACTGTCCTTGACGGTGTCTAAAGTGTGGTGGAACTGAGCGATATGGACACGCTTGAACTGGCTTTCGATGGTCGCCACTACTTGGGGGGACTCATGCAGACAGACGACGTGAAGGTGGCAGAAGGAGAGTGCGGAAAAATTTACGGCATCGGAGGCTGGAGCGACCTGCACATTAACCCGGCAGGTAGTGCCTTGGCCCGGAGCGCTGTCGATAAGCAGTTCTCCCCCCATACGCTGGGCAATGCGCTCAATAATGGGGATGCCCAGGCCTGTGCCACCAAACTCTTTCTTAATCGATAGGTCAGCTTGCTCAAAGGGCTTACGCACCTGCTCAATCTTTGACTTGTGCATGCCGATACCGGTATCGGCGACGGTAATTTCAAATGTCCCGTCTGGCGACATCTTTAAGGTCAAGCGTACACAACCATTTTGGGTGAATTTGATGGCGTTGGAGAGAAGGTTCATCAGCATCTGTTTAATGCGAATTTCGTCGCCAATAAACGCTTGTGGCATGTCGTGAAGGTCAAACTCTATCGTGTTTCCTTGAACCAGATTTTGATTCTTAATCATCAGGTACACGTTGTTGACCAATTGGAGCACGTCAATACGCTCTGCTCCAATGATCATCTCCCCTGACTCGATCTTTGAAAAATCGAGAATGTCTCCAATGATGGTGGTGAGGTCATTAACAACGGACGCCGAATGGGTCACATATTCCTGCTGTTCGGCGTTTAGGTTGGTCCGCTCCAGCAGAGAGATAAAGCCCCGTATTCCGTTAAGGGGAGTGCGGATTTCGTGACTCATGTTGGCGAGAAAGAGCGACTTTGCCCGATTGGCATTATTGGCTTTATCGGTCAGTCGCTCGTTCTTATCTCTTTGTTCCTTGATGCTGTTGATGAGGCTTTCGTTCGACATCAAGCCATACACCATGGAGGAACACAGGTAGTTCACCTCAATAAAGTTGCTTTTAATGCGCTTGATACGCTGCAACTTCTCTTTGCTATCGGTAACTTTAACTGCCTTGGATAAGTAGGAGATCGGCTTGCTCAGGTTTCTAACGATAAGGTAGCCACCTAGCCAAAATACGAAACTGGAGATGACGACAATGGTAAGAAATATGACGTTCACTATCTTGGATAGTGACTGATGTTCCTCAAGCTGCTTAGCAACTCTTGCGGTTGCAAGAGCATCAAACTTTGCGATGGTCTCGTCTAAATCCTCTTTGAGTGTTTGGTGCTCGCTAGATGAGAAGACCTGAAGCAACGCGATGTTATTGTCCTGCTGAAGATCCAATTGCTGAATCGCTTCGAGTTCGATGTTAATGATCTTGTGTTCAATATCGATAACCTGAGTCAGCAGTATCAGCTCCTCGCTAGAGAAGTGGTTCATATGGATCAGGTCAAGGTCAGAGAAGTTGCCGACAAGAAGATTTTCGATCTTTGAATCTTCATCGTGAACCAGAAATGCCGTTATCTGATTGAGCTCCCTGGTAGATTCACCAAGTTTTACCGACAATAGTGAGTTAAAGCGAGATTTGTATTCAGGTGACATTGTCGCCAAGTAAAAGAAGGCATACTTGGTCAACTTGGTTGAATCAGCACGTAGCTTCTCGGTCAGGTAAGGGATCTCGATGCTCTCTTCAATGAGGTTCGATGTCTGCTCTGAGACCTTGATTTCGAGAAGGTAAACAACAACCAACGCATACATTAGCAGAATGGATGTCGTAAAGACGGCAAACGTAAACTTCTCAATGCGCATCTTTTTCATGGCAACTCGGTCTTTTCAATCAGTTCAGAGCCGGACTTCAACTGGTAGCCGAGGGACTGTACCGTAATAATGATCTCGTCTTTCAGTCCGAGTGCGCGGATCTTGTTCCGTATCTTGCTGACGGTAAGATCGACACTGCGGCTGATGCCGTCGAAGTCACGGCCTGTGGTGCTTTTTGTCAGCACGTCGCGGCTCAGTGTGCGGTAGGCACTCGACGTCAGAACCGACAGCGTTCGTGCTTCGATTCGAGTGAGGCTGGCCAGGTTGCCCTCAAACTCTATCGTTCGATTCAGGTAGTCGAAAACCAGCCCGCTGCTGTAGTGCCAGATTTTGTTGGTGGCAATGATATTGTGATTTTCCCGTCCGTTGCTTATCTGTTTAACGGCATGAATCAAAGGGATAAGTCCGCGATCCTTCGAGATGTACTGATCACAACCTTTGCTGTAAGCGAGCGTTTCGATATCGAAGCGTCGGAAGGAGGAAAAGACAATTAGATAGGTAGATGAGAGCAAGCGGATCTTTGATATATTGTCTAACGGCGTTTCGCAGTCAAGGTCAAGATCCAAAATAATGCACCGTGGCTGGACATTATTTAGTTTCAGCATAGCGGAACTGATGTCGGTAAAGCTTGTTACGACATAGCCATGCTTCTTGAAATATCGGCTTATTAGGTTCGAAGACATGATGTCGTCTTCAATTAGAAAAACATCTTTGTCCATTTTGAAAATTCCATAAGCAGTTAAATGATAGCTAATGCTTGTTCGATGTTTAATGGTGCATGGTAGTAATAGCCTTGAACCTTATCTGCACCAAGTCGCTTGGCTTGAAATTCGTCGTCCAAACTTTCAATGCCTTCGACCACAATCGATATTCCAAGGCGCTTACAACTCTCGCAGAAGCTTAAAAGGAGTTGAAACAATTTTTCGTCACTACCACTTTTATATAATAGTGACTTGTCGAATTTTACTTCTCTAAATGGGAAAGCGAGAAATTCGTTGATGGTCGCTTGTTTTAAATCAAAATCGTCGATTGAGATATTGATTCCAGACAGCCGAAATCTAATAAGATTTTGATAAGTTGTTTCAGAGCGACTGAACCCTGTTTCAGTTACTTCAAGTGTGACCAGGTTAAAAGGATAGTTCAGGCGCTGTAACAGACTGACGATCTCCTCAGAGAAAGTGTCTTCTTCCAAACTTTGATAATCAATATTAAAGGAGAGCGATACCGGGATCTCAGTCTTTCCCGTTATCTCTGAAATAGCCTTGTGGATAAGCTTGTGCGTGAAGGATGTGATTTTTCCACTTTCTACAAGCTGTGAGATGAACTCTGATGGCGTGTGGATATCGCCAAATTCATCCGTCATACGACCCAGCACCTCAAAGCCACAGAGCACACCGGAGTGTGCATAAAATTGAGGCTGATAGCGAGGCGTTATTCTCAGATCATTACATTGCTCGAAGAGCGATTCGGAGCCCGCGTTGAGAAAACGCTCTTCGAAAATCTGGCTTGTCTGAGTGATTTCCTGAATTTGCGATATCAGTTCCGATAATGGCTTGGATTTATTCAGGTTGAAGACCTGTTTTATTCCCGCAGAGCAAAGCAGGTTGTATACGGAACGGGTAATGTCTTCAGGGTAAGCACTGTAGACGATGGCTCCCAATAGGTTTCCCAGTTTAGCCAGGGCAGGATAGCGCTCGTAGGCGTTCCCATCCCCCCCCAAGTCCACGTCCAGAACCGCGATGAGAGCATCACGTGACGCGTAACGCGACAGGTCGTCGATATCCTCAACACCAAAGCACTTTGAAAATCCCTTTTTCCTCAACGAATTAACCAAGGTAATTCGTTGAAACCGGTCATCATTGACGATAAATACGTGGTAAGGAAACGCCGAAGTCACCGCTTGTCCTTTGAGAACTTTATGGCGGCAAGGCATTGGTCCAGTTCGGCGTTAACTTCTCTGATGGTTTTGCACACTTGATTGTGGCGGGCTTCATCGTAACGTAGCTGCTCGTCACGGAGCTGATTCTCAATCTGGGAAAGCTGATTGGCGTAATCAGTGAAGCCCAGCAAGCCGATGCTGCCGCAGGCCATATGAATTAAGCGGATAGCCTGGCCACTATCTTTTTGGTTTTTTTCAGATTGTTCCCGAAGAGAGGACAAAATTGACAAAGAGTACTCTTCGAAGGCGTTGATGGTTTGAAGCATGAAGTCGAAGTCGGAATCACAAACTTCTTTGAAAAAGTAATCAACATTGACCCTGCCTACCATAAAACCCTCGGTTTACTTTCGATTTACACGAGACGGATGATAGATACTTTCGAATTACAGTTCAATTGAACTCAAGGGTGAAAAGACAGCAATGTGTAACGCGGCTGTATCTTTCTGTGCTCGTATCTGGCAGGTGTCCGGCCGAAAGGTAACTGAAGTGTTTCAAATGTAAAGGTTGTGGTTTCTCTGGTGGTGTGGGTCAATCGCACTTCCACTGACAAATATCTCTCTGTATTTCAACACGTTCCCTATCTGAGCTCGAAAAAATTAAGCGGAAATGAGAAATCACCAAATATCGTGAGCCCGTCCAACATTAATAGATATTAATGTATGTTAACTGGTCAAATATTGTCCGCCGCATGACTAATAATGGCGTTTACTATCAAATTGAACCGCCATTGTTCGATTGCGATGGATTTTATGCCTGGTGTCAGACGACACGAAGAACCAAAAAAGCAATGACAATAGTGTCTTAGGTGAACAACCTTAAGGTAACTGGTCGGCCAATTCCGCCCAAAAGGTGAGCATTGCCAGGTTTACCTCTTCGGCTCGCTGGTAGTGCAAGGCATGACCTGTATTGGCAAGGGGCAGAAACCGAGTGCCTTCCCCGAGTTCCGAAAGCACTAAGGGGGCCTGGTTAAAAGGGAAAACGGAGTCCTGTTCGCCCCAGATCAACAGAGTGGGTTTCTCATGCCGGGCAAGTGCTTGAATGTCCGGACCGGGATCCTGCTGTAGAAAGTGTTGCGCGGTAGCGATGATGGCGTCCTCAAAGCCGTCATAGCGCATCTGCTGGTGAAACCTTTTGATCCAGTAATCCCGGTTTTCCTGCTCAACAAAATCACCGAGCTGCTGCTCTGCTAACGTCGGCAGGTAGGCCACACGGGCCAGGTAGTCCCCAAGCAGGGGCCAGGCGATTGGCCCGATCTCGACCGGCTGGTTGAAGGGCGCTAACAGCGTGACGCTGGTGACGTGGTTTGGATGGTCCGCCGCGTAAGCCGCAACAATGCCGCCTCCCATCGACACCCCAACCAGATGAACGGGTGTACTCAGATCCAGCGCCATCAGCAACTCATGCAGTTGTGACACAAAGGTGGCTCTGTCATAGGGAAGGTCTGGGCGATCAGAGTAACCTCGGCCAAACAGGTCAAAAGTCAGTACCTGATACCCTTGTGAGGCTACCGGTTCTGCATTCCTCGTCCAGGTGTAGTGGGGGACCGCAAAGCCATGAACCATAACCACGGTGGCCCCGGTTTCAGGCCCCTGCAGCAGATAATGAGTCGTCCCCTGCGACAGCGTAACAAATTGGCCGGTCGCCTCCTTTCGGGCGTCATCACCCAGAGGCCCGGTTTCCAGGCTCAGTATGGCGGGCAGGGCGAGTGCGATGGCGAGCACTATCAGGAGCGGTAGCAGCAAGTTGTTCTGCCTCTGGATCGTCTTATTTCCCAGTGGTCTGTGGGATATAGCAGCAGACCGGCTCCTTCGCCAGTACGCCTCTGTTGTGAGTGCGGATCGCGGTTTGAAAACGGACGGCGCGCACAGGCAGTCGCCAATATGCGCCTGGTGACCCTTATGGGTTGCTCCTCCTGTTGAGAACCGGCGTTCTCTGATTCATGTGTCACGGTCTCTATGCTGTGGTCAAGTACTGAATGGACCCAAAGGATTCGAATTAGGTGGACTAATCACCCAATTAATTGCAATTAACTTTCGATTTAATCGTTCGTACTCTGTGTCGAAAGCGAAGGAGGCGAAAATGAAGACTCGTAAACTGATAGCCGTGCAGGCATCCCGCCCGACCAGTGATGGAGACGGGGTAAAGATCCGTCGTGTCGCCGGCTTCCAGGATGGCCGGATGGACCCGTTTTTGATGCTCGATGAACTGAAAGCCGACAATACCAAGGACTATGTGGGCGGTTTTCCTCCGCATCCTCATCGTGGCATTGAAACGCTGACCTACATGCTTAAGGGGCATTTCCGACATGAGGATCACCTCGGCAATGTTGGTGAGCTTAAAGACGGTGGCGCCCAGTGGATGAGCGCGGGGCGGGGCGTTATCCACTCGGAGATGCCGATTATGACCGATGGCCAACTGCACGGTTTCCAGATCTGGATAAACCTGCCGAGGGCGAAGAAGATGCAGCCAGCGGACTATCGCGATTTCCAGGCACAGAGCATCCCTACGGTGGCGCTGCAGGGGGAGGGGGATTTTCGCCTTATCAGCGGCACTCTGAATGGTGAAAAGGGGCCTTTGGACCAGCCTTCTGTACCGATGCTAGTGGGGGATCTTCGTGCAGAAGGCGAAGTGAAACTGCCCATTCCCTCAGAGTTCGGCGCGGTGGCTTATCTGTATCAGGGGGCCGTTACCCTATGTGGGCAACAGATTGAAGCGGGCCATATGCTCTACTTTGACCAAGGAGACGCCATCTCCCTCACGGCGGTACCCGGCACCTCCGCAGGACTGATTGTGCTGGCGGGCAAGCCAATCCGGGAACCGGTGGTCCACTGGGGGCCATTTGTTATGAACTCTATGGCGGAGATTGAGCAGGCGATCGCGGATTACCAGAATGGTCAACTGACGGCCTGAAGCAGTTGAGACATGGCCTGGTTCACCAGCGCAAAGCGCCTTGGCAGGGTGTGGTAACGGCGTTGGACAAGGTAAACCGTTTCGCTGACCGGGCGATCCAGCGCATGGGACTGGATCGCGTCGGGGCGGGCAAAGGCCGCCACCGCGTTGGCGGGCAGGACCGTAAAGCCCAACCCCCGGGCTACCGGCTCCAGAATCAGCCCGATCTGGTTTGAAAAGCCTCGCTTAGGCAGTTGGCCGAGTTGTTCAAATTCGCTGTAGTTGGCACTGAGAAGCAAGCCAGCGTGGTGTGCACCATCGGGGTGATCGATGTAACCCAACCGCTCCAGAGTTTGCCAGGTTGGTTGCTGTACCTTTGCCGGAGTCACCAGGTAAAGCGGTTCTTCGGCAAAAGTCTGGCTGGAGAGTTCCGGCAGTTGTGCCGGGCGGGTGATCAGCCCGATATCCAATTGTCGTGCAGCCAGTTGGCGTTCAATGCTGTCGTTGGGCGCGAAGGCGTACTCAATCTCCAAACCGGGATGTTGACGCTGAAGGTCCAACAGTCCGGGGTAGAGTCGTAAACCGACACTGCCCGGGCTGGCGATCCGGCAGCGCCCCTCCACCTCACTGTCTTCCAGCAGGCTGCGCTCTAGCCTGTCCAACTGGCCTAGCGTACGTTGGGCCTGCTGATACACCCGTTCTCCCGCTTCCGTCAGAGTGAAGGATTTCCCCTCTCGCCGCAGAAGTGACTGGCCAAAATGGGTTTCCAGTTTTCGAATCTGTTGGCTGACGCCCGGTTGGGTCATCGCCAGCTTTTCAGCGGTACGGGTAAAGTGGCGGGTTTCCACCAGGGTACAGTAGGTTTGTAGCCAATCCAGGTTCAGCATAATGCGCCAGTATCAAAGGGAGAGAAGGTGATAAAGCATGCTTCTGATTATTGGGCGGGATAGGCGCTGTCTGCAAGCGTTCTACCCCTCCCAAATAATTAGAACCCGTTATCAAAAGTATCAAGGAGGATAATTTCACGTTGTCGATAGGCGGGCGTACTCTGAGCGGCGTCAAGTTAATCACTTTTGAGAGGCATCGACCATGAGTCAGCAAACCTATCCCCGTACCTTCTCTCACATCGGCATCTCCGTACCGGATCTGGAAGCGGCGGTGACGTTCTATACCGAAGTAATGGGCTGGTATCTCATTATGGCGCCCACCACCATTGAGCAGGATGACAGCGCCATCGGCGTGATGTGTGATGACGTGTTTGGCCCGGGCTGGGGCAGCTTCCGCATTGCTCACCTGGCCACCGGTGACAAGATTGGCATCGAGCTGTTTGAGTTTCGCAATGCGGCCCAGCCGGAGAACAACTTCGAGTACTGGAAAACCGGTGTGTTCCACTTCTCGGTGCAGGACCCGGATCTGGAAGGACTGGTGGAGAAGATCCTGGCGGCCGGAGGCAAACAGCGGATGCCAGTGCGGGAATACTACCCCGGTGAGAAGCCCTACCGCATGGTCTATATGGAAGACCCCTTCGGCAACATCATCGAGATCTACAGCCACAGCTATGAGCTGACCTACAGCGCTGGCGCTTACTGAGAAAAGGCCTCCATCAGGAGGCCTTTTTTCCGTTTTAACGCCTGTCTGAATTCGGGGGTCTGTACAGATATACAGTTGTTTGTTGCCTGCGGCCGAACCCCTGCGTTACCCTTGATGCACTCTCCATTCCTCGAATCGTACATGCGCCTCTATATTGCTGAAAAACCAAGCCTGGGTCGTGCTATTGCCGCCGTCCTTCCTAAGCCCCACAAATCGGGAGAGGGACATATAGTGGTGGGCAATGGCGATGTGGTGACCTGGTGCATTGGACACCTGCTGGAGCAGGTTGAGCCCGACGCCTACGACGAACGCTATAAGCGTTGGAACCTGTCGGATCTGCCTATCCAGGTTTCGGAGTGGAAGCTGAAACCCCGCAAGGGGGGCGCCAAACAGTTGCAGGTGATCCGCAAGCTGCTGAAAGACGCCGGGGAGATCGTGCACGCCGGCGACCCGGACCGCGAGGGGCAACTGTTAGTGGATGAGGTGCTGGACCACCTGAAACTGGACGCCGGGCGAAAGCAGGCGGCCAAGCGGCTGCTGATCAGTGACCTCAACGCCTCGGCGGTCAAACGGGCTTTGGATAATCTGAAGCTCAACCGTGATTTTGCGCCACTGTCGGTGTCAGCGCTTGCCCGTTCACGAGCCGATTGGCTCTATGGCATGAACCTGTCTCGGGCCTACACGCTGCTGGGACAGCAGGCTGGCTATGGCGGTGTCTTGTCGGTTGGTCGGGTGCAGACGCCGGTACTGGGTCTGGTGGTGCGACGGGATGAAGCGATTGAGGCGTTTGAGCCGAAGCCCTTTTACCAGCTGGATGCATTGATTGAGCATGACACTGGCACGATTCGTGCCCGATGGCAGCCCAGTGACGCCTGTTCCCGCTGGCTGGACGAGGAGGGGCGGCTGCTCAGTCGAGGTTTGGCGGAAAATGTGGCGGGGCGCATCGCGGGCCAACCCGCCAAGGTGCTGACCTCGGATCACAAAGAGAAACCGCAGGGCGCCCCTTTGCCATACTCGCTTTCGGCGTTGCAGATCGACGCCAACAAAGCCTTTGGCTTGAACGCTCAGGAAGTGCTGAGTGTGGCGCAGTCGCTCTACGAGAAACACAAGGCGATCACCTATCCCCGTTCCGACTGTCGACACCTTCCGGTTGAGCATCACCAGGAGGCGGGGGCGGTTTGCCAGGCCATTGCCAACGCCTCGCCTGAACTGGCCCAATTCGTGTCTGGAGCGGACCTCACCCGGCGCTCCCGCGCCTGGAATGACAGTAAGATCAGCGCGCACCATGCCATCATTCCTACGCCCAAAGCGGTGAATCCTCAAAGCCTATCCGCCAAGGAGGCGAAGGTGTATGGCCTGGTGGCACGGCAATATCTGATGCAGTTCTATCCTGCAGCGGTGTTTGCCGAGTCCAAACTCCTGTTCCAGATTGGCACCGGTGAGTTTGTGGCCAAAGGCAAGGTGCTGAGACAGGCTGGGTGGCGAGCGTTGCTGCCCAAAAGCAAGGAATCGGATGAGGCTCTGGCACTGCCCGCGTTGCCGGTGGGCAGCGAATGGCCCTGCATGGGTGGCGATATTAAGGACTGCATGACGGAACCGCCGAAACCCTTTACCGAGGCGACCCTGTTGCAGGCGATGACGGGCATTGCCCGCTTTGTGCTGGACGACACCCTGAAGGGGATACTGCGGGATACCGATGGTCTTGGGACAGAAGCGACACGGGCAGGGATATTGGAACTGCTGTGTAAGCGGGGGCTGCTAAAGCGGGAGGGGAAAGCGTTGAGATCAACCCCATCGGGTCGGGGTCTCATCCATGCGTTACCTGAAGAAGCCAGCTACCCGGATATGACCGCCCACTGGGAGCGTCAGTTGGGAGACATCGCTGATCGTCAGCAGGGTTACGGCCCTTTTATGGGGGATCTGGACACCCGATTGGCTGCGCTGATTCAGCAGGCCCAGGAGGGTGGGGTACCCACTTCACTGCGCAATCTTCCGCCGGTGCAGCGTCGCAAGCCGATACGTCGCCGGGCCAAAAGCGCAAAAAAAACGCCATCTCAATGAGATGGCGGTGAAAACGATTCAATAAATGCAGGGAGATGATGATTTCCTTGCTTAGTCAGACCCGGCCTTTCTGAGTTGGTTCCCCGCCATCCCCAAAAATTTTGCATTTTTTCCGCAGGCGTTTCGATGAGTGCCTGGCACGCAAAAAAAAGCCACCCGTAAAACGGATGGCTGGCGAACTCGTCAAAATTTTGCAGGGAGATGATGATTTCCTTGCCTGTTCAGACCCGGTGGATCCGGGTTAGTTCCCCACTTTCCAAAAAAATTCTGAATCCGTTTGCCCGGATGCCTCCGAGGGGGGAGACAGGGGCAAAAAAAAGCCACCCGATGAGCGGATGGCTGGCGAATTCGTCAAAAATTTGCAGGGAGATGATGAATTACTTAATGCTTAGGACTGCCCTGTTGGTCGGAAGTTCACTGCCGAGGCAAAAAAATCCACTTTTCTAGAGCGCTTGTTAGCGCTGGGGAGGTCGTATCAAACAGTTGCTTCTGATCCGTCATGCCAAATCCAGTTGGCGCATTGAGGACCTGGCCGATCAATACCGGCCCTTGTCCAGCAAGGGATACCGGGATGCGCCCCTGATTTGGCAGAGGCGTCCTTTTGATCCCCAACTCTGGCTCTGTTCACCCGCTATTCGTGCCTACAGCACCGCTCGATTGATGCAAGCCGCTCCCCTTGAGTTGGTCGAGCGTCTCTATCCCGGATCGCCCGAGTCCATCCTTGCGGAGGTGGCGGCGCTTGATGAAACGCTGGATCAGGTTGCTCTGGTGGGGCACAACCCGGCACTGGCTCAGTTGGCGAGTCAACTGGCCGGTGAGGTGGTTGATCTGAAAACCGCTGATATGGTCTGGCTGCAGTGGGAAGGGAGTTGGAAGGATCTGGAGAACGGGGCCCATGTGACCCCCGTTCCCCGTCCGGATTAAACCGCGTACGCCTCGAACCGATGGGCCGGGTCGACCAGTTGGTCCTGTACGGCTACCAGCAGCAGCTCGCGGCTTTGTTGTTTATGGGTCTCGTTAAACAGCGCGAACATGGCGCCTGCCACGTGCTCGAGGGCGGCCTTGAGATCCCGCTTCTCCAGGTACTTGGCCAGGAACAGTGCGGTGGTGGCATCACCGGAACCGTTCATCGGTGTGGGGAAGGTCAGGCGAGGCGTCCGAACCAGATAAGCGGCTCCCTCACTGATGGCCAGCATCTCGATGCTTTCCTCCGGGGCGTCTTCACGCAGCAGTGAAGTGATCAGTACGACTTTGGGCCCCTGAGCCAGCAGCATGCGGCCTGCTTCCAGCGCATCTTCGAGGGTGCGCAGTGTCTTTCCGGTCAGAAATTCGGTCTCAAAGTGATTCGGAGTGAGAATGTCGGCGTGCTGGATTACCGCATCGCGGAAGTGCTCGGGTACGCCCGGGCGGACAAAGATCCCCCGGTCCACATCACCAATCACCGGGTCACAGCAGTAGAGGGCGTCAGGGTTGGCGGCCCGGACTTTGGCCACGGCATCCAGAATCACCTGCGCCATTTTGGGATCCCCAAGATAGCCGGACAGTACAGCGCTGCACTGAGGCAGCACACCACGATCCTCAATGCCCTGAATCACTTCTGATACGGTCTCCGGTGCAAACACCGGACCACGCCACTCACCGTGTCCGGTGTGGTTGGAGAACATCACGGTGTAGACGGGCCACACATTGAGTCCCATGCGTTGCAAAGGAAAGACGGCAGAGGCGTTGCCTGCGTGGCCGTAGGCCACATGGGACTGAATGGAAAGGATGTTCATGGAGCGGCCTTATCCCTGTAACGAACAAAACGCTGTTTTTACCACGATTGCCGCGGTGTGCCTATGGCGGGCCCACCGGAGGGTGAACTGACTGACAAAGAACCACCAAACTGCGCGGCTGAGTGAGGGCTCAGTTGCCTCAGCGCTTCTTGTTCCATCGGTATAGCCTTTCTAGTCAGTTGCCAGTCATGATGAGGTTACCTGGCGAGCACAAAATTCTGATTGCCAAAGCCATAGTCACTGCCATTGTTACTTCTTTTGAAATTCGCAATAGGTTACTCCCCCGGCGATGTGGCCCGGTTTACTATGCGGCCACTGAAAAGCGTTATTGGCGACCCGAGCTGAAAACGGTTGTCGGGTTGTCCAATTCAGCCTGGTAACTGATGAGCGATATCCCGAACTGGTCCCGACTCCCTAATGGCGGCAGTGCCGTGCCAGGAAGGGCAGGCAACCTCTGTTGGTTCGACATGCCACTTCTCAATATTGAGCTTTGGCTAAGGCTGGTGTTGGCTGAGGGAAGCCGTTAGTCTCGGAACATCGCAGATCCCGAATACGGAGTGCTGTTCGTCGATGAATCCCGCTTTCTCCATCGCCACCTTTAACCTGTTTAATTTCGTGGAGCCGCCGTTGGCTTTCTACGACGGCGAGAACATCTACGACGCTCAGCAATGGCGGCAAAAATGCGACTGGACCGAAGCGCGGCTGGAGGAGATGGCGGCGGATATTGTCGGTTTTCAGGAGGTGTTCAGCCCACAGCCTCTGGCGGCGATCTGTGAGCGCCAGGGCTTGATTCACTGGGCACTGGCTGAGGGAATGCCGGAGCGGGATTATGTTCGTCGCAAGCCCCGGGTCGCCTTGGCCAGTCGCTATCCCATTCTGTCTGTCGATACGGTGGCCCCCTGCCCGCAACTGGCGCAGGCGCTGGGGTTATCGGGCGACTTTGCCTTTTCCCGTTTACCCCTCAAGGCCCGCCTTCGCATTGAGGGTTTTTCCGATCTTCGCGTCGTGGTAGTGCACCTGAAGAGCCCCCGTCCGGCCTGGGAGGCCGGGGAGCATCTTTTGGTCCCCGATGAGGCTATCAATGCGCTGATTGCACAGCCCGTATTGGGGCGATGGGGCTCGGCGCTGCAGCGCAGTGCCGAAGCGGCAATGCTCTATCTGGATATTCTCCGTGACCAGATGGTGGAACCCCTGCCGACGGTACTGCTGGGCGATCTCAACGGCGATCTTGGCAGCGATCTGCTCACGCCACTTCTGGCTGGGGAACGGGAAGCGTTGCAGCTGTGGGATGCGCACGATCTGGCGCTCTACCAAGGGGATCGCGACCCGACCCATTACTGGGGAGGGCGGGGTAGTGTGCTGGATCATGTCATGCTTTCAGCCCACTTCAATGCGGGCTTTGGCCAGAGTCTGGCACAGGTGGATGAGGTGGTGGTTTGGGACCGTCACCTGCGCTTTAATGACGCGACGCTCGACCGGATGGGATCGGACCATGCACCGGTTCAGGCCAGGGTTTCGGTGCGCAGTTAACCGGAACCGAAACTCCTTACCCACCTTTGTGTCAGATTGCTAGCGCCTTATCAGTTGGCTCAAAGCACACTGAGAGAGGGGTCACAAGGCCGAATGTCACTTATTGTTACACTGTGATACGCCGGGATATACCCAAGGCGTTAACACACAGATAACAAGAACTGCCATCATGGTGAACCTCAGTAAGTCGCTCGACTATGATACTCAAGCCGGATCACTTATCGACAAGCGCACCGGCGATAGCATTCCTTTAACCTTCTCTGAAGCGGCGGTGTTGTCCGAGTTGCTAAAACATCGGGATGACATCTGCTCCAAAGAGGCTCTGCTTGAAGCCGGGTGGCCCGATCGCGTGGTCGCGGCGTCCTCCTTGCTGCAGTGCATCAGCTTGCTTCGTAAGAAGCTTCAGCCCTATCCCGAGATTGAACTGAAAACCCTGGCGCGCCGTGGTTATCAGCTAACGATCCGAGAGCTTGATAGCGAAGAGGGCGGTGAACAAAGCCCGATTCGTAACTGGCGCCCCCTGCTGGTAACGCTGGTTGCCATGGTTTCGATCTCTGGCTTGCTCGGCTGGTACGTCGGGGATTACCACAAGATGCTCCAAACCAGCCAGGTGTGGAGTGGCAGCATTACCAAGAGCCTGACCATCGGCAGTGCTCGAGGCGCTCTGCAGATCCTGACTCGTGATGACCAGGATAAGCCCCGTTCCACCAGTTGGCAGCGCCACTTTATTGAGACCGCAATTCCGCATCAGCACTTTAATCAGTTCAAAGCGTTTGGCCTGACCAGCGACTATGGGCACTCCCTGGCACTCTGTCCCGAGTTTCATCAGGGCGGGTGTTCCGGAAAGGGCCTGTTGAACATTACGTTCCCCGCGAATGAGAAGGTGAGTCTGAACCTCCCAGAGTTTCTTGCGCAAGCCGAGTTGATGGAGGAGCGGATCCGCTACAACCGGATTCAGTTGCCCAAGGCGCCGGAGTATCACGGCGAGGGGAAACTGGTGGAGGAGATCTACCAGGGCGACATCTATTATCCCGCCAACAATCGCTTGTTGATCCGAACTGATCACGCGCTCTCTCTGGTGTACCAGGACGCCAACAGCGGTGTACTGTCAGCCAGCTACTGCGTCACCGATGAGGATTGCATCACCTCCCCCATCAAGTACCGGATTGAGGGCCGCTTTAAGCGATACGAAAGGACCATGGGTTCTGACCGGTTCGAGGTGTTCCAGGTTGAGGTGACCCGCAAGAACCTGTTTACCCCGGAGCATGTCAGCCCCTCAGCGCTGGTCTTCTACCGTGAACTGCGCCGCCAGAGCCTGAGTAAAGACCCGATCTACTTCTATCGCCTGCACAGTGATAGCGAGTCCGGACTGTGGATTCTGCCCTATATGGGCAATACGGTGGCGTGGATGCCACGCAGTGAACTGAAGATGTAATCCCCGGACTGAATCCGACTGAAAAACGCCGCCGATTGTGCGGCGTTTTTTTGTGTCTGGGCATAGGGAGCCGGATAGCCTGAGTGGCACTGAGACGGTGAGCCGGAGAAGAGGGGGACGCTCAGTTAGGCGGATCGCTTCCGGTTGCTTTGGCTCGAGGCAGTGACGTTGCCACACACTCAACCGGTCAGGGGGGTCATCAAAAACGGGGGAGGGCGCCCCAAAAAAGCCCCCATAAAGGGGGCAAAGCGGAGGGATGGGGCGGCATCAGCTCTTTTGCGGCTGCGCGTATTTAGCGATGAATTTGTCCAGGTAGGGGATGATCCCCTTGGCTTCCCAATCCAGATAACCGCGGACAAAGCCGACCAGGTGACCTTCACCGTCAAACAGGTAGGTGGCGGGCACCACATTCACCGGAACCGTTGCACCGATGGTGTGCTCTGGATCATAGAGGGTGGGCAGGTCGGGCAGATCCAGCTTTTCCAGCAAGGCGCGGACGTCACCGGGCAGTTCGCCCTCCTGGTCGATATTCAGAGGCACCACGGTCAAGCCCTTGCCCTGATAGTGCGTTTTCAGTGCGTCCATTTCCGGCAACTCTTTGCGGCAAGGGCCGCACCAGGTCGCCCACAGGTTCAGCAACACCACCTGGCCGCGAAACTGGGACAGGCTGACGGGCTCACCAGCGTCATTATTGAAGGTCAAATCTGGCACTTTTCGGGCCTGAGAAAACTCGATCATGCGGGAGAGCACCATTGGCTTCTGAATGGGCTCCCCGGTGGCGTAGGCTTTTTCCAGTTGAGAGGTGGCATGAGCCGGCAGACTCAGTGACAGAGCCAGCCCAAGCGCCAAAGCGGAAATTCGCATTGTTCACTCCGATTTTGATGGGCGGCGGGCGGCAACGAACACACCCGCAGCAAGAAGACAAAACAGGCCCACAGGACCAAACCACAGCAGCCAGGTGCTGGCTTCCAGAGCGGGCCGATAGCGGATTTGAGGCCCATAACGGGCTTCCAGCTCTGCAATGATGGTGTCCCGACTTGCCCCCTCGATAACCCGTTCCGCGATGCGGGCTTTCAGCTCAAAGGCGATGGGGGCCTGGGATTCCTGTACCGTCAGGTTGACCGATGCCGGACAGCGTAACTCGGCGGCGATCGCCTCATATTGATGGCGCTGATTGGCGGACATCGGGGTTGCGGACAGAGTGAGGCTGGTCATCAGCAGCGTCAGCAGCAAAAACACTCTCATGAGTTATTGTCCTTTTCGGCGGGGCCACAGGCAGAGCAGGCCGCCCAGCATCATCAAGGCCGCACTGAGCCACAGGCCGTTGATGCCGGGTTTGTAACTGATGCGCATCAGGTATTCGCCCTGTTCCAACTCCGGCCCCATCGACAGATAGAGATCCCCCAGCGGCTGGCGGAGCAGCGCGGATTCGGTCAGCTCAGTCATATCGTCCATATAGGTGCGGCGCTGAGGCAGCAGAGTGGCGGTCTTCACGCCAGCGTCATCTTCAACGCGGATGCGGGCCTGAGTGGCGATAAAGCCCCGGCCGTTAACGGTTTCAGTGGCCTCATACACCACGGTGTGGTCGGCGACGATTCGGCCGGTGCCCGGTCCCATACGCACCATGGCGTTCTGCTCATAATTGGAGACAGCCGTCGCCCCCAGCATTGCAATAACCAGCCCGAAGTGGGCGAGCCACATTCCGACCTGACGAGGCTGACTCAGAAGATGGGGAGCCTGAATCAGCCTGACCACCAGGGTGATCAGCAGCGCCAGCGCGGTAAAGGCACCGGCACTGACCCACATCCATTTGTCGGTGGGCCAGGCCACCAGAATGGCCGCCGTCGCGATGGTGCTGGCGACCACCACTAGAGTGGGAATAAGCCAGCCGGAACCCCGCAGCAGAGCGATGGCGGCGAGCAGTGCACAGAGGCAGGTGATCGGCACAAACAGACTGTTGAAGTAGGGGGGACCCACGGAGATGGCGCCCAGATCCAGCATTTTGAACAGGATCGGGTAGCAGGTGCCCAGCAGTACCGCGAAAGCTGCCACCAACGTGAGCAGCGCGCCAAACAGCGTCATACCGCTGCGCCCCGCCAGGGGTGCTGGTTGACTGTCCGGCGTGCCGCGCCAGGCGATGATCAATAGTGCCGGACCTACGGTGGACAGTAACAAGCTAAGGATGGCGATGCCTCGGCTGGGATCGGAGGCAAAAGCGTGCACCGAATCGATCACACCGGAGCGCACCAAAAAGGTACCGATAAGCGCCAGCGTGTATCCGAGAATACAGAGGATCAGGCTGCTGGCAGCCAACGCCTTATGGCGCCGGTTCAGGTAAAGCAGGTGAAGCAGGGCGGTGGCCACAAGCCAGGGAATAAAGGAGGCGTTTTCCACCGGATCCCAGAACCACCATCCGCCCCAACCCAGTTCGTGGTAGGCCCACCAGGAGCCGAAAGCGTTGCCGCCGGTCAGCACGATCCAGGTCAGCAGCGTCCAGTGACGTAGCCACTGCGTCAGATCCGCAGAGTAGCGACGCTGCCAAAGGGCGGCAACGGCGCCGGCAAACAGTACGGTAAAGCCGATATAGCCGAGAAAGATCAGCGGGGGGTGCAGGATCAGACCGATATCCTGAAGCAAGGGGTTAAGGTCACGACCTTCAGCGGGTACATCCGGCAACAGTCTGGCAAAGGGATTTGAGGTGAGCAGAATCACCAGGTTAAATCCGGCATTGACCCCGGCCAGTATAGTGACCACGAGCCTTTGGAAGGCAGGCTCCAGGTGCTGCTTAAACGCAATGCACGCCAACGCCAATGTGATGCCCGCAGCCCAGAACAGGAATGAGCCCTCGTGACCGCCCCAAAGTGCCGCAATTTTATAGGGCCAGGCGAGTGAACTGTTGGAGTTGTTCGCTACGTAAGCAACCGAAAAGTCGTTGGTCAGGAAACTGATGGCCAGGCTGAGCACGGCAATCACGGTGCATCCCAACATCATTGCGACGCAGGTTTTCTGCATTTGCCATCGGTAAAGCGAATAGCGATTAAGCAGGGGCATCCCTAAGATCAGTATTGATAAGAAGGTGCCGACAATAAAAGCAAAGTGCCCAATTTCCGGGATCACAATTCACCTCGTAATCATTGGGTGAGGGTAAGTAAATAATGAAAGACCAATCGACTTAGCCTCATTATCGATACTCACTTTATCACTCCAAACCACTATCAAGACCTTCCTCTTCGGCAAAGTGTGAAGCGCCTCCCTCAAAAATAAGTGCGCAAAAAATGGGCGAAAAAGTAAAAAGTATTCACTACTTGATGTTCTCAATATTGCAACCCCATTCGATTAAAGAAGCTGCAACAATTAGCCTTTATCAGGGCTAAAAACGCCCCGTTTTAGGTCTGATTAAACCTAACGAATAGTTAGTTAGGGTGTTGTAATTAAAGGCTATTAGCTGCCATTTGGTGATGGGTGGTCCTTTGAGAACCCAAGGGAAAGCAAAATGTGACACAAGTTGGGTAATTTTGTGTTTTCTCGGTGTTTCAATAATTTCACCTTCCCGAGACAAGCCATGGGAACCGTAGATTTCATACGGGGCAAAGTCCGGGAGGGAAAAAAGAAATTAGGAGATGTTGATGAATACCTGGAAACTCCGGGCGACCGTTGCGGCCGTCATTGCCACCACCAGTGTAGCTGCCTACGCTGGTGATGCGGCAAAAGGTCCCAACCCGAAAATGTCGCCGCAAGCTCAATTGATTTTTGACAACCCCGATGGCACCGAAGCGGTGAAAGGGGTTAAAACCCTCCACGATTATATCGTTGACGAAAAAGAACTGTTCGATTTCCTCTTCGAAAATCACCCGATCTTCAAGACCTACGGTCCGGAAGGACGGATGCTGGGTAAACCGCACATCAGTGACCGCGGTGAAGAGTATCTGCATACCGGTAACTCAGAAGAGTACAGCGGTGTCGTGGGGCGTCCCTCGGCTGTCCAGTACCGTCTGGGCGCCAAGTCCATCCTGGATTACCCCAACAAGTTTGTTGGTCCCGAAAAATGCGGTGAGTGTCACGCGGTGCAGTATGAGAAGTGGAAGCGCTCTCGTCACGCCAACACCATCCGTTTCCCGGAGCACGTGGTTGAAGCACCGAACGGCGACCTGAACGCCGGCCTGTATGGCACCAAGGCCTCCATTCTGCCGATGGGGATCACCGAGGACGCCATCTACGCCGTTGTGGGAACACCCCGCACCAAGTACGGCTTCATCGACCCCTACCTGGTTCGTGGTTCCTACCATATCGTTGACGGTCTGTTGAAAGACGGCACCGGTACCCTGGTGGCCGGTGGTAACCAGTTCTCCCGGGTTTGGGCCGACTGGCTGACGCCGGAGATGGCCAAGAAGATCAACAAAGCCATCCCGGATTTCCCGGTTGATATGGCTGAACACGGGAAGATGGGCTCCAACGTATGGGGCATGAACTCCTACGGCTCCACTTACAAAGACAAACTGCTGTTCCAGCCGGCGTCCTCCTACTGCGAGGTGTGTCACACCTTTAAGTTTGATTTCCAGAGTGATGACGAGTTCTTTGCTGCCCTGGGTAACCCGGAAGAGCTGCGCAAGCACACCATCGCCCGTGGCGTAAGCTGCGAAGAGTGTCACGGCGCCGGTGCTCACCTCGACGGCGGTGTCGGTAAACTGCAGTCCAACTGTGAACGCTGCCACCAGCGCTTCGACTACAAGCCTCAGATCGCCACGGGTCCGGACTCCAAGCCGGAAGACGCCTTTGGCGTGAAGATGAAGGGGGCGTGTCCGTCCTGCGGTACCGAAGGTTCCCAGATGTTTGGCTCTGCCCACTATGACGCGGGTATGCGTTGTACCACCTGTCACGATCCGCACGAAGTGACCGACGGCAGCTACCTGACTGGTGTGACCAAGACCAATCAGAAAGTGGATTGTGCCAGCTGTCACGAGGCCCAGGCGGAGTTCCATGCCAAGTCTGAAGCCCACGGTGAATCCGATTGTACCTCTTGCCACATGCCCAATATGGGCTCCTGTGAGAAGTTCGCCTCCATTCAGTTCCCGGACCACGCAGGCTTCGATAACGTCCGCGCTTCCCACGTCTGGAACATCGACGTTCATCCGAACCGCAAGACCCTGAACCCGGCTGAAGGCCAGCCCCGTAACGGTTCCGGTAAAGGCTGGACCATGGCCAAGGATGAGGACGGTTACACCTACCTCGACCTGATGTGGTCTTGTGCCCGTACCTCCTCCTCCGACCGCAACGTGGTGAACGGCAAAGGCTGTCACAGCCAGTTCCAGTCTGAGCTGGATGAAGGCCTGCATTTCCAGGATCAGATGGAGATCTACGGCGAAGTGATGAAGTGGCAGGAGCCGGTGAAAGAGACCCATGCCAAGGTGGTTAAGTCTATCGAACGCATCGAGCAGTTGTTGAACGTGACCCGTCTGTCCACCACAGACAAGGCTCAGGTTCTGATGATGGTCGATAAGGCCCGCGATGCGGTTGCCAAGATCGAGAAAGACGGCTCCTGGGGTGTCCACGGCTTCGACTACTCCAAACGCATCATTGAAGACGCTTGGATCTACGTTCAGGAAGCCCAGTCCATGCTCGACAACGGTGACTACGTCGGCGAGTAAGGCATAAAGCGGCCCCGGCGAGAGCCGGGGCCGACTTGAGGGAACGTCATGAAAACACTTCTGAAAATCCTCGCCTTAGCCACTGCACTGGCGACGCCGGCGGCCCTAGCGGGCGCAGGTGGTGAGATGCGGCCCGCCCCCACCTATGACACTGAGATCACCTTTCTCAGTATGGCCCAGGCGGAACAGCGGCTGGGGCAGCCGGGGGTCCTCTTCTACGACGTCAATGTGCTGGAGATCTGGGCTGATGGATATATCCCGGGTGCCATCCACTTCTTCGTCGACAACTGGAAGGAACTGCTCCCCGAGAACAAAGACGCTGAGATGATTTTTTACTGCGCCAATCGCCTCTGCAACGCCAGTGAGATTGCCGCACACGCGGTCAAGGCCATGGGTTACACCAACGTGAGCCAGATGCCGGACGGCATTTTTGGCTGGAAGATGTCCGGCCGTGTGACTGAGAAACCCTGATGACTCGCTCAAACCAAGAGACAAGATTATGAAACGCTTCTGCAAACACGCTTTGGCCGCACTGGCTGTCAGTTCCGCCCTGTTTACTCTGCCGGCCCTGGCCGTCGACCTTGAGAACGAGTCCTACAGCATCGGCGCCTCTTTCGGAAAGTACCTGTCTGGTCAATTGGAAGGGCAGAAGGAGCTGGGTCAGGAGATCGATCTGGATGCACTCATGGATGGCCTGGAAGACGCCCTGAAAGGGGACACCAGGCTGGAACCGGAAGCGATGCTGGACCACCTGAACGCCCGTGCTGAACGGTTGAATGACGAGCTGAAGCAGAAGCAGCAAGCCGAGATGGACGCTGCCAAAGCGGCCAACGACGCCTACCTGGCAGAGAACGCTCAGAAAGCGGGTGTGACCATCACCAAGTCCGGCCTGCAGTATGAAGTGCTCACCCAAGGTGACGGTGAAAAACCCTCCAGAGAGGACGTGGTCACCGTGCATTTCAAAGGCTGGACCATCGATGGTTCCCAGTTTGAAAACACCTACACCAAGGGCGAACCGGCCCAGATGAGCCTGATCCACACCATCCCCGGCTGGGAGGAGGGCGTCCAACTGATGTCCCCTGGTGCGAAGTATCGTTTCGTCATGCCTTCCACGCTGGCTTACGACATCCAGGATCCCAAGGCCGCGATGGCCCCCCATTCCGCACTGATTTTCGAAATTGAGCTGCTCTCTTTTGAAGAGCCGAAGGCCGGCAACTTTGGCCATGGCGCTTCAATGGGGGGCGGTGAGTAATCCCTTATCAGCCAATCCGATCGATCGACGATGTGCGAGGTTCCCATGACCCCATTAGCCCTGCCCCTGACGGCTCTCCTGTTATGCGTCTGCGGGATCGTCCTGCTGCAGCACCAATGGTGTGCGGTTCGGATGCCGTCGCCGGGCAAGGTGTTCCCTGTGGTCCTGATGTCATCTCTCATCCTCCCTGCAATGACCCTCTACGGCCAGCTTGGGCGCTTTGGGGATTGGGACCAGGTCACCGTCGATCATCGGGTTGGCTACCTGCTGCAGAAAACCATCAACGAAGACCGCCTGGCGCTGGACGAGAACCCCGGCAATCCCGAGCGCTATCTGAAACTGGCCCGAAGTCACGCCGCTGGCGGTCAGTATGAGCAGGCGGTCTCCGTGATGGATCAGCTACTGGCACTGACCACGCCTCAGCCCGCGTGGCTGGGTCTTAAAGCCAGTTACCTCTACTACCGTGATGGCCGGGCGTTCGGCGAGGACGCCCGGGCTCTGGTGGAGCAGGCCCTGGCCCTGGACAACGCAGACGTAACCACACGGATGTTGCTGGCCAACCAGGCCTACTTAGTTGGCCGCTACGAGGAGGCCATCGGGCATTGGCAGGTGCTTCTGTCCAGTAACAAGGATGACGTCAACCGCACTGCCATCGGTAACGCCATCTCGCGGGCTCAGGCCCGTCTGGCTGAAGGGCATTGACAGCCCGACCCCATCAATAACAACGAGGATGATGATGTGAACCAACTGAAGCTACACCGACGCCAGTTCCTGCAGGGGATCGGTGTTGGTACTGCGGCGGTGACCCTGGCGGCGTGCAGCAGCACCGAGGAGGGCGCCGACGGCGAGAAGCGCCCTCACTATGTGATGTTGTTCGACCAGACCAAGTGCACCGGTTGTGGCCGCTGTAAAGACGCCTGCAACGAGGCCAACGATCTGCCGGAAGGGATGGCGCGCCTAAATCTGGAGCGCCAGAGCGACCGAGTAGAGGGCGCCACCTGTCCCACCTGTGGCAAAACCGAGTGCCACTGCGACCGGAAATACGTGCGCGTATCCTGCCAGCAGTGCCAGAAGGCGCCCTGTGTGATGGTGTGTCCGACGGGCGCGGCCTACCGCGATGAGAAAACCGGCATTGTTACCATGGACGGCAGCAAGTGTGCGGGTTGTAAGTACTGTATCGGCGCCTGCCCCTACAACGTACGGCAGATCAATCAAGACACCGATGTGGCAGACAACTGCGACTTCTGCCTGCACTCCAAGCTGGCTAAGGGCGAACTGCCCGCCTGTGTGCAAGCGTGCAAGCATAAGGCGCTGGTGTTCGGTGATGCCAATAACCCCAACAGCTATGTCAGCCGCTTGCTCGCCGTGAAGAACACCCAGCGGATCCGTCCACACCTGGGTACTGAGCCCAGCCTGCGCTACGTCGCCAAAATGAAGCCGGAGGTGTGAGCATGAACGGCATCGACTTTACCACTGGCCTGGGCGGCGCCATCGCCTGGCCCTGGCCCATCGCGGTCTACCTGTTCTTCGCCGGGATCTCCGGCGGTGCTCTTACCGTCGCCATGCTGATGCGGATCTACAAGCAGCAAACCGTGGACACACCTCTGCTTAAAGCGGCGGGGGTGGTCTCCGTGGTCACCATTCTGCTGGGGATGCTGTGTCTGGTGCTCGACCTGACCAATCCGCTGTTCTTCTGGAAGATCCTGGTCTTCTATAACTTCAACTCCGTGATGTCCCTGGGTGTGGTGGTGCTGTGTCTCTACATCCCCCTCACTATGGTGATTGCGGCCTTCGCGCTGCGGGATGAGTTGGCCAAAATCCCCCAGACCGCGTTCCTCGTACCGCTGCTGGATCGCTTCGTTGCGCTGCGCCGCCCCTGCGAATGGGTAGGGCTGTTGAGTGCCGTGGCGGTGTGTGCCTATACCGGCTTCCTGATCTCTGCGCTGGTGCGCTTCCCGATCATCAACTCCTCCATCCTGCCGGCTCTGTTTGTGGTGTCCGGTCTGTCTGCCGGTACCGCGGTGGCCAAAGCGGTGGCGGTGAAGTTCTTCGGTGAAAAGCTGCACAGCAAAGAGATGCACCTGCTGCATGGTGCCGAGTGGCCGATCATGGCGGTGGAAGCGATGTTCATCTTTATGCTGTTCTCCGGCCTGATCTTCGGTGATGCGGTGAGCAACGCCGCCATGGCCGCCTTCTCTGAAGGGGTGTGGGGGGCGCTGTTCTGGTTCGGTGTGGTTGGCCTGGGCTTTGTTCTTCCGCTGGCGTTCAACTTCGCCTTTGGCCAGAAGTTTGCCCACTCCGGCCGGGCGTTCTACGCCACCTGCTTCAGTGTGGTGTCCGCCATGATGTGTCTGCGTCTGTTCCTGCTGATGGGCGGCCAGATCTACGGCATGTAATGACCAATACGTCGGGGGTGAAAGCCCCCGACGGTGATACTCGGAGAGTTGTGATGCGCAAATTACTGGTTTTGAGTGCCGCATTTTTGCTGGCCGCCTGCTCCCAGCCACAGGCCCATGAAGCGGACCTCCATGCCCATGTGGAGAAGCAGGATCGCTGCCACCTGTGCGGCATGGTACTGGTGCGTTACCCCGGACCGAAAGGGGTGGCCAGTCTGGCCAACGAGCAGCAAATGAAGTTTTGCTCCACCCGTGATCTGTTTGAGTTTGTGCTGCAACCGGATAAGGGGCGGCAGGTGGTTCAGGCCCTGGTGCACGATATGAATGGCAACAACTGGGAGCATCCTAACGACCAGTTTGTGACCGCTCAGGATGCCTGGTTTGTTTACGGTTCGGATCGTCCGGCGGCGATGGGCCCGGCATTGGCCAGTTTCTCCACCGAAGCATCGGCACAGGCCTTTGCTGATGAATATGGGGGACGCCTGTTTCGCTTCGACGAGATCACCCTGGAGCTGTTGAACTCGCACAAGGGCGCTCACCATGGAGGCCACTGATCACTTTGGGTCATCTGCTGGCGCTGAAAAAATGGGCAGTGCCAGATGGCCCGGCGTCGGTTCCGAACGCGTTGGGGGAGGGGCAGGGCAGTGCCAGGAATTGAACCGGATTTGAGGCGGTAACACGGCTTTTACCGCAGATGAACCTCCTTCTAATACTGCGCAAAAATGAAACCGCAAAAAAACATCGATGAAATAAGCAGCAAATTTAGAGTCTTTGACCGCTGAATATCGCTAAAAATGACGCTAAAAAAAGCTCAAAAAACAAAGGCTAAGTATCTGAATAAAAAGGTTTATATGTTGATTTAGGGGTGTTCCTGGAATTGATGGAATCAACGCCAGGAAAAGTGTGAGGTCAGGCCGTTTCTGAGTCTCCTAGCGGTGTTTCAATGCGCTCACCTTCTCGAGGCGAGCCATGGGAACCGTAGATTTCATACGGGGCAAAGCCCGGGAGGTAAAAAAGAAATTAGGAGATGTTGATGAAAACCTGGAAACTCCGGGCGACCGTTGCGGCCATGATTGCCAGCACCAGCGTAGCGGCCTACGCCGCTGATGCGGCAAAAGGCCCAAGCCCGAAAATGTCGCCGCAAGCGCAAATGATCATGAACAACCCGGACGGCACCCTTGAAGAAAAAGGTGTTCGTACCCTGCACGATTACATCGTTCAGGAAAAGGAACTGTTCGAATTCCTGTTTGAAAATCACCCGATCTTCAAAACCTACGGCCCGGAAGGTCGCATGCTGGGTACCCCCCACATCAGTGACCGTGGCGAAGAGTACCTGCACACCGGTAACTCCGAGAAGTACTCTGCCGAGAAAGGCCGCCCCACTGCGGTTCAGTACCGCCTGGGCGCCAAATCCATCCTGGATTACCCCAACAAGTTTGTTGGCCCGGAGAAGTGTGGTGAGTGTCACGCGGTTCAGTACGAGAAGTGGAAGCGCTCTCGTCACGCCAACACCATCCGTTTCCCGGATGAAGTGGTAGAAGCGCCGAACGGCGACTTCCACGCTGGTATGTACGGCTCCAAGGCCTCCATTCTGCCGATGGGGATCACGCCGGATGCCATCTACGGTGTAATCGGTACTCCGCGTACCAAGTACGGCTTTATCGATTCCTACCTGGTACGTGGTACCTACCACGTAAAAGACGGTCTGCTGAAGGACGGCACCGGTACTCTGGTGGCCGGTGGTAACCAGTTCTCCCGTAACTGGGCCGAGTTCCTCACCCCTGAGATGGTGAAGAAGATCAACAAAGCCATCCCGGAATTCCCGGTGGTTATGGATGATTACGGCAAGATGGGCTCTGAAGTTTGGGGTGTGAACTCTTACGGTTCTACCTACAAGCAAAAGCTGCTGTTCCAGCCGGCGTCCTCCTACTGTGAGGTTTGCCACACCTTTAAGTTCGACTTCCAGAACGAAGACGAATTCTTCGCTGCCCTGGGCAACCCGGAAGAGCTGCGCAAGCACACCATCTCCAAGGGTGTTGCCTGTGAAGAGTGTCACGGCGCCGGTGCTCACCTCGACGGCGGTGTGGGCAACATGCAGTCCAACTGTGAACGCTGCCACCAGCGCTTCGACTACACCCCGCAAATCGCGACTGGCCCGGATGCCAAGCCGGAAGACGCGTTCGGCGTGAAGATGAAGGGTGCGTGTCCGTCCTGTGGTACCGAAGGTTCCCAGATGTTCGGCTCTGCCCACTACGACGCCGGTATGCGTTGTACCACCTGTCACGATCCTCACGAAGTGACCGATGGCAACTACCTGTCTGGCTTCACCAAGACCAAACAGAAAGTGGACTGTGCCTCCTGTCACGAAGCGCAGGCTGAGATCCACGCCAAGTCCAAGCCGCACGGTGACAAAGAGTGTTCCTCTTGCCACATGCCCAACATGGGCTCCTGTGAGAAGTTCACCTCCATCCAGTTCTCTGACCACGCTGGCTTCGACAACGTACGTGCTTCCCACGTATGGAACATCGATATCCACCCGACCCGTAAGACCCTGAACCCGGCTGAAGGTCAGCCCCGTGACGGTACTGGTAAAGACTGGACCATGGCCAAGGACGAAGAGGGTTACACCTACCTCGACCTGATGTGGTCCTGTGCCCGTACCTCTGCCTCCGACCGCAACGTGGTGAACGGCAAAGGCTGTCACAGCCAGTTCCAATCCGAGCTGGATGAAGGTCTGCACTTCCAGGATCAGATGGAGATCTACGGTGAAGTGATGAAGTGGCAGGAGCCGATCAAAGCGACTCACGCCAAGGTGCTGAAGTCTATCGAGCGTATCGAGCAACTGCTGAACGTGACCCGTCTGTCTAACTCCGACAAGGCTCAGATTCTGCTGATGGTCGACAAGGCCCGCGACGCAGCAGCCAAGATCGAGAAAGACGGCTCCTGGGGTGTTCACGGCTTCGACTACTCCAAGCGCATCATCGAAGACGCCTGGATCTATGTTCAGGAAGCCCAAGCCATGCTCGACAACGGCGACTACGTCGGCGAGTAAGGCACCATGCAGCCCCGGCGCAAGCCGGGGCTGATTTGAGGGACAGAGATGAACAAGTTCTTAAACGCCCTGGCTCTGGCCGCCTGTCTGCTCAGCCCCGCCGCATTCGCTGGCGCGGGTGGCGAGATGCGACCGGCTCCCGTGTATGAGACCGAGATCAACTACATGAGCCTGGCCCAGGCGGAGCAACGGCTGGGCAAACCGGGAGTGCTTTTCTACGACGTCAATGTGCTGGAGATCTGGGCTGATGGATACATCCCAGGCGCCATCCACTTTTTCGTCGACAACTGGAAGGAACTGCTGCCCGAGGACAAGGACGCCGAGATGATTTTTTACTGCGCCAATCGCCTCTGCAACGCCAGTGAGATTGCCGCACATGCCGTCAAAGCCATGGGCTACACCAACGTCAGCCAAATGCCCGACGGAATCTTTGGCTGGAAGATGTCTGGCCGCGTGACTGAGAAACCCTGATTACTGGTTCAAACCAAGAGACAAGATTATGAAATCCTTCTGCAAACGTTCTTTGGCTGCTCTGGCTGTCAGTTCCGCTCTGTTTACCCTGCCAGCCTTGGCCGCTGACCTGGAAAACGAGTCCTACAGTATCGGTGCGTCTTTCGGTAAGTACCTGTCCGGCCAGCTGGAAGGTCAGAAAGAGCTGGGTCAGGAGATTGACCTGAATTCGCTGATGGACGGTGTGGAAGATGCACTGAAGGGCGAAACCAAGCTGGAGCCGGAAGCGATGCTCGACTTCCTGAACGCTCGCGCTGAACGCCTGAACACCGAACTGAAAGCCAAGCAGCAAGCCGAGATGGACGCTGCCAAAGCCGCCAACGACGCCTACCTGGCAGAGAACGCCAAGAAAGCCGGTGTGGTTGTGACCGAGTCCGGTCTGCAGTACCAGGTACTGGCCGAAGGCAAAGGCGATAAGCCCTCTGCGGAAGACGTGGTCACCGTACATTTCAAAGGCTGGACCATCGACGGCTCCCAGTTTGAAAACACCTACACCAAGGGCGAACCGGCTCAGATGAGCCTGATCCACACCATCCCCGGCTGGGAAGAGGGTGTGCAGCTGATGGCTCCGGGCGCGAAATACCGCTTTGTTATGCCGTCCACTCTGGCCTACGACATCCAGGACCCGAAAGCGGCCATGGCGCCCCATTCCGCCCTGATTTTTGAAATTGAGCTGCTCTCTTTTGAAGAGCCGAAGGCCGGCAACTTTGGCCACGGTGCCTCCATGGGTGGCGGTGCCTCCATGGACGAGATGCTCAAAGGCGAATAAACCCGTTTCAGCCAACCCGATCGAGAGACGATGTACGAGGTTCCCATGACCCCATTAGCCCTGCCCCTGACGGTCCTCCTGTTATGCGTCTGCGGGATCTTCCTGCTGCAGCACCAGCGGTGCGCAGTTCGGATGCCGTCGCCGGGCAAGGTGTTCCCTGTGGTCCTGATGTCTACTCTCATCCTCCCTGCAATGACCCTCTACGGCCAGCTTGGACGTTATGGGGACTGGGACCAGGTCACCGTCGATCATCGGGTTGGCTACCTGCTGCAAAAAACCATCAACGAAGACCGCTTGGCGTTGGATGACAACCCTGGAAATCCCGAGCGCTATCTGAAACTGGCCCGCAGCCATGCTGCCGGTGGCCAATATGAGCAGGCGGTCTCCGTGATGGATCAGCTGCTGGCACTGACCACGCCTCAGCCCGCGTGGCTGGGTCTCAAAGCCAGCTACCTCTACTACCGTGATGACCGGGCGTTCGGCGAGGACGCGCGGGCTCTGGTGGAGCAGGCCCTGGCCCTGGACAACGCAGACGTGACCACACGGATGTTGCTGGCCAACCAGGCCTACTTAAGTGGCCGCTACGAGGAGGCCATCGGGCATTGGCAGGTACTTCTGGCCAGCGATAAGAGTGACGTTAATCGTGCTGCCATCGGTAACGCCATCTCACGGGCTCAATCCAGACTGGCGGAAGTGCTCTGACAACCCGACCCCATCGATAACAACGAGGATGATGATGTGAACCAACTGAAGCTACACCGACGCCAGTTCCTGCAAGGGATCGGTGTTGGTACTGCGGCGGTGACCCTGGCGGCTTGCAGCAGCACTGAAGAGGGCGCCGACGGCGAGAAACGCCCTCACTACGTGATGATGTTCGACCAGACCAAGTGCACCGGCTGTGGTCGCTGCAAAGACGCCTGCAACGAGGCCAACGATCTGCCGGAAGGGATGGCGCGCCTGACTCTGGAGCGCCAGAGTGACCGCGTAGAGGGTGCTGTGTGCCCCACCTGTGGCAAAACCGAGTGTCACTGTGACCGGAAATACGTGCGCGTATCCTGCCAGCAGTGTCAGAAGGCGCCCTGCGTGATGGTGTGCCCGACCGGCGCCGCTTACCGCGACGAGAAAACCGGCATTGTCACCATGGACGGCAGCAAGTGTGCGGGTTGTAAGTATTGCATCGGCGCTTGCCCCTACAACGCCCGTCAGATCAACGACAACACCGACGTGGCAGACAACTGCGACTTCTGTCTGCACTCCAAGCTGTCCAAAGGCGAATTGCCGGCGTGCGTTCAGGCCTGTCGTTATGACGCTCTGGTGTTTGGTGATGCGAACGATCCGAACAGCTACGTCAGCCGTCTGTTGGCGGTTAAAAATACCCAGCGGATCCGCCCGCATCTGGGCACTGAGCCCAGCCTGCGCTACGTCGCCAAAATGAAGCCGGAGGTGTGAGCATGAACGGCATCGACTTTACCACTGGCCTGGGCGGCGCCATCGCCTGGCCCTGGCCCATCGCGGTCTATCTGTTCTTCGCCGGGATCTCCGGCGGCGCCCTGACCGTCGCCATGCTGATGCGGATCTACAAACAGCAAACTGAGAATACGCCTTTGCTCAAATCTGCGGGTGTGGTCTCAGTAGTTGCCATCATGCTGGGTATGCTGTGTTTGGTACTCGACCTGACTAACCCGCTGTTCTTCTGGAAGATTCTGGTCTTTTACAACTTTAATTCTGTGATGTCTCTGGGTGTGGTGGTGCTGTGTCTCTACATCCCGTTGACCATGGTAATTGCGGCCTTCGCGCTGCGTGATGAGTTGGCCAAAATCCCCCAGATTGGCTTCCTGATCCCTTGGATCGATCGCTTTGTCGGCCTGCGTCGTCCCTGTGAGTGGATTGCGTTGATCAGTGCCGTAGCGGTGTGTGCCTACACCGGCTTCCTGATCTCCGCGCTGGTGCGTTTCCCGATCATCAACTCCTCCATCCTGCCGGCCCTGTTCGTAGTGTCCGGTCTGTCTGCCGGTACCGCAGTGGCAAAAGCGGTGGCGGTGAAGTTCTTTGGTGAGGACTTGCACAGCAAGGAGATGCACCTGCTGCATGGGGCCGAGTGGCCGATCATGGCGGTGGAAGCGATGTTCATCTTCATGCTGTTCTCCGGCCTGATCTTCGGTGATGCGGTGAGCAACGCCGCCATGGCCGCCTTCTCTGAAGGGGTGTGGGGTGCGCTGTTCTGGTTCGGTGTGGTTGGCCTGGGCTTTGTTTTGCCGCTGGCGTTTAACTTCGCCTTTGGCCAGAAGTTTGCCCATTCCGGCCGCGCGTTCTACGCCACCTGTTTCAGCGTGGTGTGCGGCATGATGTGTCTGCGTCTGTTCCTGCTGATGGGCGGCCAGATCTACGGCATGTAAGCCTGTTTTCGCCGGGGGAACTTCCCCCGGCGGTGTTGTACGGAGTTTTGTGATGCGCAAGTTACTGGTTTTGAGTGCCACGCTTTTGTTGGCCGCCTGTTCCCAACCCCAGGCACAGGTTTCTGAGATTCATGCTCAGGTTGAGCAAGAGGATCGCTGCCACCTGTGTGGCATGGTGCTGGTGCGCTACCCCGGCCCGAAAGGGGTGGCCAACCTGGCCAATGAGCAGCAGCTGAAGTTCTGCTCCACCCGTGACCTGTTTGAGTTTGTGCTGCAGCCGGATAAGGGTCGCCAGGTGGTTCAGGCGCTGGTGCACGACATGGCAGTGAATGACTGGCATATCCCGGCTGATGAGTTCGTTCTTGCCCAGGAAGCCTGGTACGTCTACGGCTCTGATCGTCCGGCGGCAATGGGCCCGGCACTGGCCAGCTTCTCCACCGAGGAGTCTGCGCAAGCGTTTGCCGATGCGTTTGGCGGCCGTTTGTTCCGTTTCGAGGAGATCACTTTGGAACTGCTGAACTCCCACAAAAATGGCCATCAGGGTGGTCATAAGGGCCACTGATAATGGGTTATCTGGCCAAGCGTCTGGCGGCACTGTGCTTGCTGGTCGCCCTGTTCCCAGCTCAGGCCAAAACGGTGGCCGTAGACAATGCGGAAGCGTTGACTGCGGCCCTGTCTCAGGCAGAAGCCGGGGACATCATTGATCTCGCACCAGGGCGCTACCCTGGTCAATTTACCGTCTCCACCTCCCTCACGCTGAAGGGTCAGAGCGGTGCCCACCTTGAAGGGCAGGGCAGCTCTGTTCTGATCATCAACGCCTCCAATGTCACGGTTCGTGGTCTCTATATCACCGGTTATGGTCAGGCCCTGTTTGGTAAAACGGCAGGCATTCAGGTGATGCCGGGCACGAAAAACCTGTTGATCGAGCACAACCGAATGTTGGGGCAGGGATTTGGTGTCCGGGCAGACAAAGCCCGTCACGTTACGGTGCGGCACAATCGCATCGAAGGCGACCCATCACTCTCCATGGTGTTGCGCGGAGACGGTATTCACTTTCACGAGGTCGAGGAGGGCTCGGTCTCCGGTAACCACATCACTGAAGTGCGGGATGGGGTCTATCTCGAATCCAGTCAGTCCATCCGGGTGTGGGACAACATTATGGGGCTGCAGCAGTACCCGCTGCACCTGATGTACTCAGAGCAGATCACCGCCTGGAACAACGAAGCCCGCGATGTGCTCGGCGGCTGGGCATTGATGGATTCCAAGGTGGTGGAACTGCACGACAACCGGGTCGAGAACGCCCGGGAGTTCGGCATTCTGCTCAATATGACCTTCGGGGCGCGCGTTTGGGGAAACTGGGTGGCTAATGTCCGTAACCCGGACAGCCAGGACCTGTTCGATGGGGAAGGTAAAGGGCTGTTTATCTATGGTGCCGCGGACAACGAGATCTTCCGCAATCACTTTAAGGACAGCGAGATCGGCATCATGATGGCGCTGGGCGGCGAGGACAACCGGCTCTACAGCAACGCCTTCGTCAACAACCAGATTCAGGTCAAATACCTGGGTGAGAACACCGTGACCTGGAACCACTGCGGCATGGGGAACTACTGGAGCGGTTACGACGGTTGGGATCTGGACAATGACGGCATCGGCGATCTGCCTTTTGTCCCCAATGATGACCTGGACCGCCTGTTCTGGATTTACCCCGAAGCCCGTTTCCTGCTCGACAGTCCCGTGGTGCAGGTGATTCGTTACCTGATTCGACAAAGCGGTGACCAGCCGGGCGGCGTGGTGGACCTCCATCCTATGATGGCGCCTCCCACCAGCGATCTGATCACCAAATACGAGACATCTCTATGAACGATGCCGCCATCTACGCACGAGACGTGCACAAGTCTTATCGCGGCCATCAGGCCCTGAAGGGCGTCAGCTTTGAGTTGGCGCCGGGAAGCATGATGGCGCTGCTCGGCCACAATGGCGCGGGCAAAACCACTTTGATGAAGCTGATATTGGGGTTGCTCAGCCCGGATGCCGGTACCCTATCGGTGCTGGGCCGGATCCCCTCTGAGCCACGCCAGCGCCAGCAGTTGGCGATTGGCTATTTGCCCGAACAGGTCAGCCTTTACCCGCACCTTACCGGTGAAGAGTTGCTGACCTACTTTGCTGATTTGCGTGGTGTGGATCGTCGCCGTGTGGGCGAATTGCTGGCTGAGTTGGATCTCGCCCCGTTCGCCTGTCGTCCGGTTGGGCAGTATTCCAAGGGGATGCGCCAGCGCCTGGGATTGGCGCAGGCCCTGCTGGGGGAACCAAAACTGCTGTTGATGGATGAACCTACCGTCGGGCTTGACCCCAACTCTTCGGCCTACCTCTACCACTGTTTGAACCAGCAGGTTGAGCGGGGATGTGCGGTGGTGGTGTGTACCCACGAGTTGACCCTGATTGAGCCCCACTTTGATCATGCACTGATCATGGCTCAGGGGCAGGTGCTTGCGTCCGGCGACCTGGCAACCCTGCGGCACGCCGCTGGGCTGAAAACCCGAATCACGGTGGCACAGGCCTCCGAACGGATCCGGCAGGATGACCAGTTGGCACAGCACTGGGATGAGGCGAGCCAAAGCTTGTGGGTGAGTGCAGAGCAGAAGCCCCGTGCCATTGCGCGACTCACCGGTGTCCACGGTTTGCTGGACTTCACCGTGACGGCACCGAGTCTGCCGGAGGTGTACCACCATCATCAATCCACTCTGGGAGCGCCCCTATGAACCCGACACTGGTGATCGCCCGTAAAGCGTTTCTCGATGGACTGCGCAACCGTTGGTTGTTGAGCCTGAGTGCCAGCTTCTTTGCTCTGTCACTGGTGCTGGCCCTGTTTGGGTCTGCGGCCAGTGGGCGGTTGGAGATGGGGCCCTGGCAGGATAGCCTGTCTGCGCTGGCCACACTGGCTGCGGTGCTGATCCCGCTCATTGCGATTCAGCTCTCCTATGACAGCTTTGTGGGGGAGCGGGAGGACGGCACTTTGTTGCTGATGCTCTCCTACCCCCTGTGTCGGCGTCAGATCCTGTTGGGCAAGTTCCTTGGGCAGGGCACCATTCTGGCGTTGACGGCCCTGTTGGGGTTTGGGCTGACCGGCCTTATCGTATTTGCCCTCTCCCCCCTGCGTGAAGGGCTGCTGCTGGGTTATCTGAACTTTATCGTCACTGCGGTACTGCTGGGCTGGGTATTTATTGCTCTGGGCTACTACGTCAGCCTGGGGGCACAGAGCAAGGGGCGGGCGGCAGCCAAGCTGTTTGCGCTGTGGTTCTTCCTGGTGCTGCTCTATGACCTGGTGCTGCTTGGCCTATTGGTGGGCCAGTGGGGCGGCGTTTGGGTACGCAGTCTGATACTGCTGAACCCGGTAGACCTGTTCCGCCTGACCAACCTGATTGCCATTGAGCATGTATCGGTGTCCGGTGTGCTGTCTCTGTTCCGAGATGCGGCCCTGGGCCCCGGTTGGATGGTGGTTGCGATGGTGGGGTGGTTGGTGCTGCTGCTCTGGCGCTGTCAGCGGCGGCTTGCTCGATTAACGCTCTAAAGTGACCCGGATCCCGAAACGTGCCACAGCGAAGGTTCAGGCCGAACTTTAACAAGGTGAGCTTGGTCATATCCGGCGTAAGCACACTGCTCTAAGATAGAGAACAACTTGAAATGGAAGCGAGGTGGCCTTTGAGCAAAACCCTCCTGATTTACGCCAGCCAATTTGGCCAAACCCACAAAATCTGCCAGCGAATTGCCGAGCATCTTGATGGCAGCGGCGAGACAGTGGAGATGAGGCCATTGAGCGAGGCCCCTCAATCCCTGGATGGGTACGACAAGGTGTTGCTGGCCTGCAGCATCTACCACGGCAAGTATCGCCCTGAGCTGTACCAGTGGATTGTTGATCATCAAGCGGAGTTGGACGCACGCCCCAACGCCTTCTTCTCCGTCAACCTGGTGGCGCGTAAACCCCACAAGAACACCCCGGATACCAATCCGTACGTGAAGCAGTTTTTGCAGAAGACCCCGTGGCAACCCAAATTGCTGGGCGTCTTTGGTGGGGTGATCAACTACCAGCGCTACAACTGGTTTGATCGCAACATCATCCGCTTCATCATGTGGCTGACCAAAGGGCCAACGGATCCCAACAGCCACATCGAGTACACCCAGTGGGACCGGGTAGACCAGTTTGCTAACGACTTCGCAGGATTGCGTCCATGAATAAGATTGAGCCCTGGCTACACCGGCTGGCGATCGTAGGGGTTATCTGGCTGTTTGCCACCGCAGATTGGGTGCGGATGGCCAATCGGATCCCCGTGTCGGCGACCGTTTGGGACTGGGCTCATATCGTGATAGGTGTCTTGACGACTCTGGTTGGGGCCGCCTTTCTTCGCCACTGCTGTCGTCACGGCCAGTGGCGTCAGTACTTTCCCTATCTGGTTGGTGATCTGAAGCCGACGTTGTCGGATCTGGCGGGTCTGTTCAGAGGACGTCTGCCTCGTGCCGGAGGCAGTGGTCTGCTGGCCTTTATCGAAGGGCTGGGTCTGCTTCTGCTGCTGGCGGTGGGCATTACCGGAATTGGCTGGTTGTTGACCCAGGGCAGCAGTGATGCCTTCTTCTGGCGCAAACAGCATCTGTTTGCCGCTTCGGGCTTGCTGGGTTTCCTGGTGGTTCACGCTGTGGCCGCACTGATCTCGGTTGTGGATCTGATCAGGGACGCCTGAGTCCGTCTTTATGCCGATGTTAATGCCGGGCTCTGTCCCGGCATTTTGGGTTTTAACGGCATGTAAAAATTCGCAAAACACGTTGAGAGTGAGACTTATTGTTCCTTAGACTCGCCGTGATCCAAGTCATAAGAGAGGGACATTATGCGAATTCAGGCTCTGTTGTTGAGTGCCACTCTGGGCCTCGGGGGCTGCTTTGGTGCACCGGAATCGGCTCCCGAAGGGGCCATTGACCTACAGCAAACCATGAAAGCGATGGGACGGGAGTGGAAAGCGATCAACGGCAGTGAGGACCCCTTGGTGGTGGCCAACCACCTGGCGACGCTTCACCAACTGGCCAGTGACGCCAGCCGTGCCATGGTGCGAAAAGGCGCTCAACCTGAGTATGAAGCGGCGATGAACGAATTTCTGGAAGCGGTAACCCAGGTGCAGGCCGCCATGGCCTCGGGTGAGGTGGAAGACCTGACGTCGCAACTGGAAGCCCTGGACGCTTTGCGAAAACAGCACCATAGAAGCTTTAAGCCCTGATCTCTGACGAAAGGGCCCGTTCGGCTTACTGGAGAGATCACCCTTTATGGGTCAGTGTGTTAGAGTTTCACCCATCATCTACATTGTGGAGTGTCATCGTGTCCAAGATTGTTCTTATCGTCATCGTCCTGGCTCTGGTGGGCCTGTTTCTGCAGCGCTCCATCGCCAATAAGAAGGTGGCATCTGAGAACGCGGGAGTTGGATCTGCCTTTCTGGCAGAGAACGCGAAGCAGGAGGGAGTAGAGACCACCGCTTCCGGCCTGCAGTATCAGGTACTGGTAAAAGGGGAGGGCACGGAGCACCCCGGGCCGACCTCCAAAGTCAAAGTGCACTATCACGGCACTCTGATTGACGGCACCGTCTTTGACAGCTCAGTTGAACGTGGTGAGCCGATCAGCTTTGGCCTGAACCAGGTGATCAAGGGCTGGACCGAAGGTTTGCAGTTGATGAGCGTGGGTGACAAATACCGCCTCTTTATCCCGGCTGAGCTTGGCTACGGCAATCGTGGTGTCGGTGCCATTCCTGCAGGCTCGGTACTGATCTTTGATGTGGAACTGCTTGGCGTCAATTGATCGTTAATTTCCGAAAGAAGGAGGCTAAAGCCTCCTTTTTTATTTTCGATTACTCAAACATATTTAATGTTTAGAAGACATTAAATAGTTAAAGCCAACATACACTGAAAATACAAAATGGCGAGGTTAATGACTTGGGTTTTTTATTTGAGCAACTACAATAAAATTGACTCTCCCAAAGGGTCTTTGTCGTTAAGCTAGATGTAACAAACTGCAACTCTCCTATATGCAGTAATTGGTAATATACAGGAATGGTGGGATATGGAAGTACCCCTGCACTGTTATACCCAACCCTCCTAGTCAAAGAGCCAAGGGGCACCGGATTGGTGTCCCGTTTTTTTATCCTGAAACCGCGGATCCCTGCACACTCAATGCTTGTCCGACAGTCATCCTAACTCCCTTTATTCAGATGGTTGATACAGGTTAATCTTCGTTAAAGCCTATTTACTCTTTCGGTGCAAGTACATGTATCAGGTCACCTACTCTCTATCTGGACGAGTCAAACGAAAACGGTACCAGTCTGAAACCGCGGCGAAACGCAGTATTGTTCGGTGGCTTGAGAATATGGGCCGTCAGGTAGGGGGACATGCCATACTTTATGCCCCCGGAGAAGCCCCAGCGATATTTCGGGCTGCTGATGAGGTGACCGGAATTCCAACCGCCAGAGCACCGGACTTTTATCAAAGCCAGCAGTGGTTGCGATTGCGCTATGAAGCATTGCAGAAGCACGGCAACTACTGCGCTTGTTGTGGCGCCCAGGGCGGGGCCGAGGTTCAACTGCATGTCGACCATATCAAGCCGCGCTCCACCCATCCTGAACTGGCACTCTGTCTTGAAAATCTACAGGTCCTTTGTGCCGCTTGTAATCGTGGCAAATCCAATCGTTCCTCCACCCGATGGTGAACGCCCTGAACTGATCAGGTCTGCTGAGTGCGCCGATGTGGAAGATAGGGTTCATGAACGAGCGAAAATCCGCTATGTCACATGTGGTAAAACGTCACGCTCTGGTTGAAAAGGGGCAGGATTGAACCTCGATCACAGAGGTGGCGGGGACGAAATTGAAGGCCATTGTCCGATCGGCTATGGTGGGACCTGTTGTTGAATCGCTGCAGGTAACCGATGGAAAACGCTCAAATAGTCTTCACCTTTTTGCTGGAAAATAAGCTGCTACTGAGCGCTCTTTTGGTCTTCGTTATCCTGCTGGTCCGTCGCCTGGTGTTGTCCGCGATTCGTGGTGACGCGATGTTTCTGTCAGAGGGGCAGCGCACGTGGATCTCTTTGACGAAAAACGGCGCCTTTACGATCCTTGTGCTCAGTATCTTCTTGATCTGGAAGTCGGAAATCAGTGAGTTTGCCCTGTCGGTAACCGCTATTGCAGTGGCGGTTGTGGTGGCCTCCAAAGAGATCATCCTCTGCTTCACCGGCTCAATTCAACGGGCCAGCTCCCGCTCCTTTCGTATTGGCGATTGGATTGAAGTCGGCAAGATCAGTGGTGAGGTGATTGAGCATAATCTGATGGCGACGGTGATCCAGGAGATCGATCTCCACCATGGGCAGTATCACTTCACCGGGAAAACCATCACACTGCCCAATAGCATGTTTTTTACCTATCCGGTGAAAAACCTCAATTTTATGAAGCGTTATGTCTACCACAACTTCTCCATCGTGGTGCCGGGCTTCAACAACCTGTACCCGCTGGTGCCCGCCTTGATTGAAAAGATTGAGCATCACTGTGAGGAGTTTATTGAGGTGGCACGGCGCTATAACGGCGTGATTGAGAAACACGCCGGTGTGGACCTGCCGGGACCGGATCCTCATATCCATATCACCAGCGGTGCCACTGGCGAGCAGATTGTCCATATCATGCTGTTCTGCCCCACAGAACAGGCGACCCATCTTGAACAGCATGTCCGTTCCGACTTTATGAGCGCGTACCACCTGGCATACCCTGAACCCTCTACTGCTGCGTAAAAAAAAGCCCCGCAAGTGCGGGGCAAATCGGTCGGCTCCGAGGAAAACTAAGGGGTGATGCGATAGCGCTTCACTTGTTGATTCAGGGCGGAAACGGCCTTCAGCATTTGGCTGACGGTGTGTTGGGTTTCATCTACCTTGGCGATGGTTTGGTCTGAGAGTTGAGTGACCGTGATGACATTGCCGTTGATCTCATTGACCACCACCGATTGCTGCTCCGAAGCCGTCGCGGTTTGTGCAATCAAGGTATTCAAGCGGCTGATGCCACTGAACAGGCTGTTGATCCGGTCGTTGTTTTCATTGATCTGTCCCGCCGCTTCCTGGGTCAGAGTGCGGCTGTTGCTCATGGCCGCGTGCGCTTGTTCGCTGCCCTGAAGCAGAGACGAAATCAACTGGTTGATCTCCTCCGTCGCCTCCGATGTGCGCTTGGCGAGGTTGCGCACCTCCTCGGCGACCACGGCGAATCCGCGGCCCTGCTCACCAGCGCGGGCGGCCTCAATGGCGGCGTTTAACGCCAACAGATTGGTCTGCTCGGCGATCCCCTCAATGGCAGAGAGAATGCCCTGGATCTGAGTGGTGCTGTCGACCAGAACCTGCACCCGCTCGAAACTCTGGGTTAACTCCTGCTCCATGTCGGCCATGGTCTCCTGCAGCAGCGACAGCTGACTTTGGCTGGTTAGGCAGAGCTGCTCAACACAGTCGGTCTCTTTCGAGGCAGACTGCATGGATGAGGCAATGGAGTGGCTGGCCAGATGCATCTCTTTTATTGCCGCTGCGATACATTCGGTTTGTTCATGTTGCTGCGTGGCTTGCTTCTGCGCCGTTGCCGAGGCTTGGGTGATGGCATCCAATTGAGCCAGGCTGGCGTCCATCTGCTCCCGGGTATGGATAAACTGCTGTTGCATCTGACCCATATGGCTATCCAGTGCCTGAGCGATCTCCCCAAGCTCATTTGAGGCGTGCTGGTTCACCCTGATGGTCAAATCATGCTCAACGCTGACCTGCTTGAGGGCATCCTGAATGTCCCGAACTTGCGAGATGGTCAGGCGGTTGAAACGCCTCACCAGTGCCAGCGTGATGATAATAAGCAGGCCCAGAGAAGAGGTGCCGATAATCATGCGCAGCTCAGCGTCACGCACCTCCTGTTTGGCGATCGCCTCACTCTCTCTATCCAGCTGGATCACCAGCTCCTTCATATCGTTGATGCGTTGCGATGCCAATTCAAACCAATTGGCCGGCCCACTGACCTTGTCCAGACTTTGTTGGCTGGTAAAGCTCTGCAGGGTCTGCCTGACCTGTTGCCAGTGGGGCAGGCGCTTCAACTGTGCCATGGTGTCGCTCCAGCGAGCGGGCGCGAGTCTGGCAAATTCCTGCAACTGCTTTTGCTCGAAGTCGTAGTAACGAACCACCTTGCTGTGCTGAACAGTGGTGCTGCTACCCCTGGCAAAGAGTCCATTGAGCATGCCGCGATATTGACCTGCACGCTCCTTGGCCATCATCAAGTGCCAGCTTGCTCTGAGCTGATGTCGCAGCTCAGTGTTGTGCATGGTGAGAATCAAGCGGTTGACGCTTTCCAGTGCATCCTGATTCAACGCGGAGTAGTAGCCGAATGCCGATTGCCCCTCTCTCATATCGACTGACTGGCGGATAGCGGCTTTCTGACTTAATGCTTCGCCGACTTCAGCCAGAAGTTGCTCTATCTGATGGGTGTTCAGTGCGGGGTAAGCGTTGAGATCGAGACTGAGAAGCGCGTCGGCGGCGGCATCGGCGTTGGTCCTTTGCTTATCCATCGCCAGGCGGCTTTCTGGTGTTGGTGCGCCCAGAAAGCCCGCGGTCAGTCCGCGCTCTACCGCATGTTGATGAGCCACTTCGTCCAGCAATGCCATCAGCACCAGCCTTTCCTCATCGCGCTGTGCATGCTGCTTCTCTTCGTGGAGATGCGTAAACAGGAAGTAGATCATGATGAGACAGGTGGCCAGGGGCAGGAGAGAGATCAGCCCGAACGCCTGTGTCAGCTTGATTTGGTTAAAGTGGTTCATCGTGCATTCCTTGGTTTAGCCGACATGCTCTGCGACAGCTATCCATGCCGCTTTTCGCCCCCAACACCCAGGGATAACAGTGAGTTACCAGAGGCATAAGGCTGCAAGTCAGGCGTCACACTAACAATGGAAACCGGGCAAGGAAATGCGTGGGACGGACCAAGGTGTAAGGTGAGTGTAATTACTCTAATTGTGTCATTTCACCGGTTTGGCACATCTGACTAGAGTTTGAGCTCCAATGTTTTACATGTGCTGATATTGGATTCTATTCAGTGAGTTACTTCTGACTTTTATGCTCCGCGTAAAGCAGGTTCAACGGCTCACTTCCATGAGGTGAGGGGGGTGCTGAGCGGGCGAAACTGCCTCTATTCCGCTAGGCTGAACGGCAATCTGAGTGCGCCACCTGGGGCAATCCACTTTCGGTGTGGCCAATATTTGTCCTGCACCGAATGGCCGGTGAATCGGGGAAAGTTTCCAAATGGGGGGCGAGGAAACCGCACAGCGGCCCCGAAGGGCCGCTCAGGATTCAATGAGCGATGTCCGGATCGGACGCGATGTCCTCGGTGTAGCCTTTGGGGGGCGGACACCAGGCTCGATCGCTACTTTCATGGCCCTTCAATCGGTGATGACCCACCCGACTGCTGGCTTCCTGCACCATGGCAATAAAGGTGGCACGGTAGGCGGCGTTGGAGAATACGTCGTTGTCTTTTTGCCAGTGGGTATACAGCTCATCCAGTGTGGATTTCTCATACTGTCGGAACTGGCGGGTGTGCTGCTCGGCAGTAAAGGGGTGCTCTCCCAAGCTGACCAGTGCTTCCCGCGCCAGCAGTAACGCACCCTCGAAGTACTCCCGGGTGATGAAGTCGGCCCCGGCCTGACGCAGACGATAGAAGTGACCGCGGTCAAACGCCCTGGCCAGCACTTTGACCTGGGGAAAGTGGCGCTTGGCCAACTCCACCAGTTCGGTGGCCTGATCCACATTGTCGATGGCCACCACCAACAGATTGGCCTCACTGATGCCGGCGCTAAGCAACAGATCCATCCGGGTCGCATCGCCGTAGTAGGCTCGGATCTTCACCTGCCGCATCGCTTCAATCTGAGTGGGCGAGAGGTCCAGCACCACAGGGTGCACCTCATTGGCAACCAGCATCCGGCTGACCACCTGTCCGAACCGCCCCATGCCCGCGATGATCACCTTGCCAGGTGCGTCGATTTTGTCTGCTTCGCGCGATTCGGAGCGGCTGAAGCGGGGCTGGATCACCCGTTCATAAAGAATGAACAGCAGTGGCGTCAGCAGCATGGAGAGCGCCACCACCAGAGAGAGTGTGGGCACGATATCGGGAGGCAGCACCGCGTTCTGGCTTGAAAACGCCAGCAGTACGAAGCCGAACTCACCGGCCTGGGCCAAAGAGAGGCTGAACAGCCAGCGGTCGCCAAGTCGGATTTTGAACAGCCAGGTGAGGGCGAGCAACACCAAGGCCTTCAGCGCCATCACGCCCAGTGTCAGCCCCATCACCAGGGCAAAGTCGCCGAACAGGACACCAAAGTCGATGCCGGCACCGACGGTAATAAAGAACAGGCCCAGCAACAGCCCCTTAAAGGGCTCGATATCGGATTCCAGTTCGTGGCGGAATTCGCTGGTGGCCAATACGACGCCCGCGAGAAATGTGCCCAGGGCAGGGGAGAGTCCTACCAGAGACATCAGTGCGGCGATGCCGATCACCAGCATCAGTGCGGCGGCCGTGAAGATCTCCCGCAGCCGCGCCTCGGCAATCATGCGAAACAGCGGACGGGTCAGGTAGTGCCCACCAAGCACTACGATGGCGATGGCACCGGCAACCGCCAGGGCTTGTCCCCAACCGGGCAGACCGGCAACCAGACTCAGCTCCTCATGGTGCTCGCTGGCTGCGGCTCCCGCTTGCTGAAACTCCGGCAACGCCAACAGGGGGATCAGTGCCAGCATCGGGATCACCGCGATGTCCTGAAACAACAGCACAGAAAAGCCCGCACGGCCCCCTTCGGTTTTGGTCAGCCCTTTTTCGTTCAGGGTTTGCAGCACAATCGCGGTGGAAGAGAGAGCGAGGATCAGGCCGATGGTCAGTGCCACAGACCAGTACAGATCAAACATCAGCCCAACACCAAAGATGGCAGCGGTGGTCAGCCCGACCTGAAGCCCGCCCAGACCAAGGAGCTTGCCGCGCATCTGCCACAACATCCGTGGCTCCAGTTCGAGCCCCACCAGGAACAGCATCATCACCACACCGAACTCCGCGAAGTGCTGAAGGGTGGCGGTTTCTGAACCCACAAGGCCCATCAGAGGCCCCAGTACCACTCCGGCTATCAGGTAGCCGAGCACCGACCCGAGACCAAAGCGATTGGCCAGGGGAACGGCGATGACCGCCGCCACCAGATAGATAAAGGCGTAAAGGAGGATCCCGGTCATGACTGCGCCTCCAGAATTTCATTGAGAGTATCCGCCTGGCTTGCACTGCTGATATCCAGCCGGTGTTCGGACAGCCGTTTCATCAATTCCACAAATTGTTGTCTGTGGGGCTCTAAACGCTGCTCCTCCACGGCGGTTCTTGCCCCGTAAAGCGCAAAGGGAGGCAGGTAGTGCATATGGCAGAGATTGGCGGTCATCTCCAGAGGGCGCAGCAACTCCCGTAAGGTGTATCGGTTATAGCCCTGAGCATCATAGGCCCCCGCTTTGGCGCCGGTACTGACGGCACAGAAGAACAGTTTGTCCTTGAGCGCCAGCCCTTTGTGGCCGTAAGCAAAGTTGTACTCCAGCACCAGATCCTGCCACTCCTTCAGGATGGCGGGCGTCGAATACCAGTAGATAGGGTGAAGAAACACGATGACATCGTGATCCATCAGTCGCTGCTGCTCGCGGGCGGTGTTGATCTCCAGCGTTGGGTACTCGGCATAGAGATCCACAAGGGTGACATTGGGCAGGGTCATGATCGCCCTGGCCAGTGACAGGGTGACCTCTGAGTGTTGCTGTGCCGGGTGGGCAAACAGCACCAGTATTCGGCGGGGAGTGGGAGTGTCCATGGCGCACTTTGTGGTTGGATGGTTGGGGTGCTGCCCCAATAGGGACGGCGCTAATAAGTCATTAAAAAGTAGCGGTAAAACAAATTGGGTCCCTTGAGTATCGTCACAAAGTTGGGGCCAGCAAAGTGGCTGGCCCCGAAAAAGTGTTAACCGGCTTGCTGTTGCCAGTACGCCAGTCGAGCGGTGGGGTCGCTCATCAGGGATTGGCAGGGGCCTTTATAACGTCCCATCAGGGTGCCCAGTGAGCGGGCATCCGGCATCTCGGCCCTCATGGAGGATTGTGCGGCAAGGATCCGCTGCGTCACGCTGTCAGCATCGAGTCGACTCTGGGCCAGAGTGCGGGCCTGTTCGGCAGATTCTGCAAGGCGACCGGCGACCGCTGCCATTTGCGGGACATCCATCCCCGCCAGAGTTTGGGCGCTGAGATCGTAATACGCGGCGCACTGAATGGCCTCGTCGACCCAACGGCTTTCCGCCGTTTGCGCCTGAGGCGCGTTTTGTTGAGGACTCATGCCTCGCAATACCACAAAGCTGATGGCCAGCGCGGCAACGACAAATACGAGAGTGAACAGAGTAGTTTTGGACATATGGCCTTCCTGGGCGTGATTTATGTCACAAAGTTAAACAAGCCAACGGAGGAGATCAAACACTGGTATTCAGACAGGGCTGCCGCCTACACTGAATCGATGTAGATCAGGGACTTTGGGGGCTGAAATGTGGCGCAGTGTATTGTTCGCATTATCGTTTTTCTGTGTGGCGGCCACAGCGGAGGAAGCGGCACCCGCAGCGCCGCCCTCCTACGACTTTGCGGCCGAGAGAGCAGCGGTACTGGCGGACATCGAGAGCACCAGTAAACGGGTCGACCGCATCGAGGCGAACTGGAAGAAAACCGAGTCGGAGATGGGGCGGGATCTGCTTCAGCAGCAGGTGGTGGCGGATACCCTTTCTATGAGCCGGCGGGTGGATGCCTTTCTTGATGAGGTCAACAAAGCGAACATCCCCGAGGTTCAGAAGGATGGTGTCGCCGTACTCAGGGCAGAGAACGAGTTTCTTCAATCCCGTCTGGAGCTGGCGGCCTCGGATCTTCGCAGTCTTTATGAGTTGTACGAACAAGCACAACCGGACAAGCAACTGCTGGTGCTGCTCAATATCAATGACTTCTACTCCTACATGAACTGGCTGCTTGGCGAGCGTCAACAAAATCTGGCGATGATGGCGGGGTGGGGGGTCGATATCAAAGCGGAGCGACGCAAGTTGAATCGGGAGATCACCCGTTACGCCGAATTTATGGCCTCTTACCTGCGAGCCAGCGCGCGGCAGAAAGAGCTGCTCAAACTGGAGCTGAAAACTCTGCCCGCCGACGCCCGAAGCGCCTTTGAAAGCCAGGTGGCCACACAGGACCGATTGGTAAAAAGCGCCGTTGGTAACCTCAAAGAGTTGCTGGTTCTGATGGAAGCGCAACAGCTTCCGGTTGAGCAGTACAACGAACTGATCTTCAAGGCCACCGGGAACCTGGCGGAAGCGGTCGTCAGTGTGGGGGCGATGCGTACCGTGCTGATCGGGATGTGGGAAGATGCGGGAAATTGGTTCAAAACCAACATCGGCGGCATCCTGTCCCGCATCGTATTGTTTTTCGCGCTAATGGGGGCTGCCGTGCTGTTGGGGCGTCTGGTGCGCCGGGGCATCTCCCGGGCGGTAACCCATAAGAAGGCCCGGTTCAGTGCGCTGGTGCAAGACTTTTTTATCACCATCGGTGGCAACCTGGTGGTGGTGATTGGTCTGCTGTTTGCCCTGGCTCAGGTAGGGTGGGATCTTACGCCAGTACTGACCGGTCTGGGTGTGGCCGGCATCGTGATCGGCTTTGCCCTGCAGGATACCCTCTCCAACTTTGCCTCTGGGATGATGATTCTGATCTACCGGCCCTTTGATGTGGGGGACTACATTGAAGCCGGTGGGGTGGCGGGTAAGGTGGGCAAGATGAGTCTGGTCAACACCACCATCCGCACCTTCGATAACCAGGTCTTTATGGTGCCCAACGCGAAGATCTGGGGGGAAACCATAAAGAACATCACCTCAGAGCGGATCCGCCGGGTCGATATGGTGTTTGGGGTGGCCTACACCGACAACGTGGAGCAGGTTGAGGAGATTCTCAATGAGATCGTGACCCATCACCCCAGTGTGCTGAAAGCCCCGGAGCACGTCATCCGTCTGCACGTTCTCAATGAGTCCTCGGTGGACTTCATTGTTCGCCCTTGGGTGAAGACCGACGACTACTGGGATGTGTACTGGGACATTACGCGGGAAGTGAAGGTACGATTCGACCGGGAGGGGATTACCATTCCATTCCCGCAGCGGGAACTTCACGTGCACACCATTACGCCCCCTCCGACGCTCCCCGAAGAGCCGGTGTCGCTGCAGCGCTCAGACACGGGTCTGCGAGCGGCAGGCGAGGGAGAGGATGGACTTCCCTAAACCAAAAAAGGCGGTGCATTGGCACCGCCTTTTTTATCGCTGATATCCCCGAATGATCTCGGTGACCTCAACGGAGTAGTGCTTATACCACCGGTCTTTGCCCATCGATTGGGCCACCCGGTGCTCGGCATCCTCTCGCCAGGCCAGGATGTCGGATTTGCTGTCCCAGTAGGAGAGGGCGATCTCCTCGTCCCCTTCCGTCAGCGCAACAAACTGTCGGCAACCAAACTGGCTCAGAGCACGCTCCCTCAGGGCGGCGGCAACAGCGACATACTCCGGGTCCAGTTGGGCCACCTTTGCGCGGAATATTACGACGTATCGGGCTTCGGGTTGCGGTTTCATATCAGGGCACCAGACGATTGATCAGCGGCAACCTGGTCAGTGCCGCAGTGAGTGCCCAAGCCACCAGCAGGGTGACCAGTGTGATCACCGGAATGGCGATAAGTGTGTGTCCGAACCACTGATAAACGCCGTTATCCAGGTTCCTGACCGGGATCAGCAGAAGCGGATGGATAAGGTAGATCCCCAGGCTGTAGGTGGAGATGGAGGTGATCACCGTTTTGGCCTTGGCGCCGATGCGATCCGCATAGCACTGGGCCAGCACAAACAGCATGCCGCCAATCAACACGGTGTTCAGCGACTTGTAGCCCATAAATAGGGAGCTGTAGGCCCCCTTGGCCTCTGATGCGTACCAGCTGCCTACCAGGTTCAGGAATACCGAACCGAGCCCCAGTCCCAGCCATAACTTGAGCTGAGGTCGGTTGTCCCGGTTAAACAGATACCAGCCAAGCACTAGGTAGCCGGAGTAGAGCAGGATGTTCTGCCTTAGCGGCGTTTCTACCTTGAGCAGATGCATCAGAGTCAGCAGTAGCCAGGCGGCGATCAGCAGTTTGATGCGCTCCGGCTCCATCCGGTGAAGCAGTGGCGCCAGCAGCGGAATCACGAAATAGAGCGGGATAAAGTCGTAGAAGAACCAGAGGTGATACCACACCGGCTGATTCGGGGACGCTTCCAGAATCGCCAGGGTCTTTTCCGGTTGCCAGTGACCCAGCGCGAAGCCGCCTACAACGGCGTAGATGAGGGTCCAGCCAATAAAGGGGATCGCCACTTTACCCAAACGCCGTTGCAGGTAATGTCGGTTGTCAAAAGGGCGGGTGTCGGACAGCAGAAGGGCACCGCTGATCATCATAAATACCGGCACTGCCCAGCGGCTTATCGCATTGATGCTGACGGCACCAAACCATTGGCCCATTGGGATCTGACCATACAGCTCGCGCAGCGGGCCCAGAACATGAATAGCGATAACGGCGATGGCGGCGATAAACCGTAAAAGATGGATATAGAAGATGTCAGGGCGGCGAGCGCTCATGCTGTCTTCCTTGAGCGATTAGGGGGGGTTCTATCCTACTGGCTGATAGAGCAAAAGGCGACCGGGGGAACCCACGGGGCATAAAAAAACGCCACCTAGGGGAAAGGCGGCGCCAAAAGGGAATAATGACTCAAGGATAAATCGATTGCAGGGATGTGACTTATCTGTTTTCTGAGACCCGAGCTCTGAGAGAAAAGTTCATCGTTGGCAGAAAAAAATTGAGCTCATGCACTAACTGGCTGTATATCCATCGATTAGCTGGCAACAGGCCCAAAAAAAAACCGCCCTGAGACAGAGCGGTAAACAAGAACGATGATTGGTTCCCAAGCACGCATTGCTGCTTGCGTAACCTTTGAGACCGGGCTTTGAAGGGCAGGTTCAATGCCGTTCCGGCATTTGTCCCACCCCGTGATCCGGATCACGCGTTCTCAGATTTTCAGGCCCATCAGCTGCTGCTGCATGCCGTTAGCGGTGGTGAGTACGCTCTGACTGGCCTGTACCGATTCCACTGCCGACTGCTCCAACTCATGGGACTGGTTGCGGATCTGCATCAGGTTGCCCGCGATCTCATTGGCTACGCTGCTCTGTTGCTCTGCGGCCGTCGCAATCTGGCTGCTCATGGCAAACACCTTGTCGGAGTGCTGAGCGATCTGCATCAGGTCCTGACCGGCGCGACTGACCAGAGTCTGACCCTGTTCCGCACGTTCGACCGTACGGCCCATCAGGGTCTCCAAGTTGCGGGTGCCCCCCTGCAACTCTTCGATCATCTTCTGGATCTCGACGGTGGCGGCCTGAGTCCGGCCGGCGAGGGAGCGAACTTCGTCCGCCACAACCGCAAAGCCGCGGCCCTGATGTCCGGCACGGGCTGCCTCGATGGCGGCGTTGAGGGCCAGCAGGTTGGTTTGTTCGGAGATGCCGTTGATGGTGGTGACTACCGCATCGATGCGATCCGCATTGGTGTTGACCTGGCTGACCGCACTGGAGGCGCTGTGTACCTCTGACACCAGTTGTTCAATGGTGGCGATGGTGGTTTGGATCTGGCTATGGCCGCTCTCCGCGTCCTTGCTCGCCTGCCGGGTTTCCACCGAGGTCTGCTCGGCATGATTGGCCACTTCACGCACCGTTGCCGTCATCTCCTCCATGGCGGACGCAAGGGTGTCCAGATGCAGCCGCTGATCCACAGCGAGTTCCTTACTGGTGCTGGCCTGATTCTCCAGGGAGCGGGAGGCGGATTGCATCTTTTCCGAAACCACACGAAGGTCACGCACTACCGTCTGGCGCGTGGCGATCAAGGCATCGATGTGGTGCGCCAGCGGGCGGAGGTCATCACGCCCCGGGTGAAAGTTCATCCGGACCGTCAAATCGTTGTTGACCGCCTTACCCATGATCTCCTGCATAAAGTGCAGGCTGCCGGTGATAAAGCAGCGCACGGTATAGGAGACATACAGGGTGAGAAGTACCACGGCGAAGATGGCGACCAACAACACCCGGTGCTCTGCGATCACCCCTTCGGCGTTTGATCTTGGATGGCTGTACTGCAGATAGAGTCCGGGGACGATCTCAGCACTGTAGTGCTGAAGTCCGTTTCGGGTTACCAGTTGACCCGGAGGAACCAGGCTTGGATCCCCCTGCTTCAGGATCTGCCCGTTTTGCAGGCTGGCAACCAGTCGGTCCCGGTTATCACTGTCCAGATGGGCAAAGAGGGCAGCCTGATCCCGGGTTTTTCCAACCAGGGATTGTTCCTGGCTGGCATAGGTGGCGTCGATGTCCGCCTGAATAAACAGGGCGGTAAACACCAGCAGCGCGACGATGGGGGTGACCGAGATCAGCAGCAGCTTCTCTTTGATGGTCAGGCGGATAAGATAGGGGTCCCAGATACCGGGTTTGCTTTGCTTCATGCGGTGCTCGATGCGGGAAAATCGGTTCAGCGTCCTAAGTCGGCGTTGGCCAAAAAAACTTTAAATACGCTTGGATGCTGAAGGTAAAACTGAGGAGAACATCACAATGCCGCACGCTTCTGATGAAATGGTCAGTATGAAGGTTTGGTACGGGGAGGGTGGGATGCTGAAAACCCAACACTGCCCAATACCAGAGCCAGAGCCTGGCCAGGTACGTATCCGGGTGGCGGCGTGTGGAGTTAACCGGGCTGATTTGCTTCAGGTGGCCGGTCACTATCCGCCACCTCCCGGTGCGCCGGAACATTTGGGCCTCGAAGTGTCGGGGGTCGTGGAGCACGGTGCCGGGGCCTTTCAGGCAGGTGACCGGGTGATGGCCTTGCTTGCCGGCGGCGGATACGCCGAGTATGTGTGCGTGGATGCGGGGTCGGTTCTGCCCATCCCCAACGGGATGAGTTTTGCCGAGGCGGCGGCGATTCCGGAGGCCTTTGTCACGGCCTATCAGTGCCTGTTTGAGGTGGGCCAACTTAAGACCCAAGAGCGGGTGTTGATCCACGCTGGCGCATCCGGGGTAGGCACGGCGGCCATACAGCTGGCGAAAGCGAGTGGCGCTTGGGTGGCGGTAACCTGCGGTACTGAAGAGAAAGCCGAGTTGTGCCAAAGCCTGGGGGCGGATGAGGTCATCCTCTATCGGAACCAGGATTTTACCGAGGTGTTTAAGGGCATTGATCTGGTGCTGGACCCGGTAGGCGGTGATTACCTCAATCGTAACCTGAAAGTGATGGCGACCGACGGACGGCTTGTGCAGATCGCGATGATGGGCGGACGGCGTACTGAGATCGATCTGGCGCTGCTGCTCGCGAAACGATTAACGCTGCGTGGCTCAACCCTGAGAAGCCAGAGCCAGCCGGTCAAAACCCGATTGGTACAAGGGTTCTGGCAGCGCTTTGGTAACGGGTTTGCGCAGGGGCGGATCGCCCCGGTTCTGGACAGCCGCTATGATTTTGAATCGGCGCCTCAAGCGCATCAGCGCATGAGTGGCAACGCCAACTCGGGGAAGTTGGTGCTTGAACGTGCTTCAGAAAGTGGGTGATATTACGCGCAAACTTTGCCCGCTTGTGCGTTAGCTGGTCTATACGGGTTTTTCTAATGGCCACAATGCAGTAAAATTCCCCCCCTTTATCAGTCGATTGATTTTCGAACGGATCGGACCCGAGAAGAGAAAGATGCAGCAACTAGCAGAGATTGTCGCGCAGGCGTTGGCCGCCATCGAGGCGACCGACGATCTGAAAGCGCTCGATGACATCCGGGTGAACTACCTGGGTAAAAAGGGTGAAATCACCGCCCTGATGAAATCCTTGGGACAGCTGTCCGCCGAGGAGCGCCCCGCCGCGGGCCAACAGATCAACGCCGGCAAGCAGCAGGTCCAGCAGGCTCTGAATGCCCGCATCGAGGCGCTGCAAACCGCTGCCCTGAACGCCAAGCTGGCTGAGGAAGCGGTGGATGTGACCCTGCCTGGCCGCAAGCTGGCCACCGGCGGTCTGCACCCGGTTAACCGTACCATTGAGCGTATCGAAGCTTTCTTTGCCGATCTGGGCTTTGATGTGGCATCGGGTCCGGAAGTGGAAGACGGCTTCCACAACTTTGATGCCTTGAACATCCCGCCGCATCACCCGGCGCGAACCGATCACGACACCTTCTTCTTCAATCCCGATCTGATGCTGCGTACTCACACCAGTGGTGTGCAGATCCGGACCATGGAGGCGACTCAGCCGCCGATCCGCGTGATCTGTCCCGGCCGCGTGTACCGCAACGACTACGATCAGACCCACACCCCGATGTTCCATCAGGTGGAAGGTCTGCTGGTGGCGGAGAAGGTCTCCTTTGCTGAGCTGAAAGGCGTTCTGTACGACTTCCTGCGTAACTTCTTCGAGGAAGATCTGGACGTGCGTTTCCGCCCCTCCTACTTCCCCTTCACTGAGCCCTCTGCTGAAGTGGACGTTCGCCGTAAAGATGGCAAATGGCTGGAAGTACTGGGTTGCGGCATGGTTCACCCGAAAGTACTGCAGTCTGTTGGCATCGATCCAGAGAAGTACTCCGGTTTCGCCTTTGGTATGGGCGTAGAGCGCCTGACCATGCTGCGCTACGGTGTGAACGACCTGCGTGCGTTCTTCGAAAACGATCTGCGTTTCCTGAAACAGTTCCAGTAAGGGGTGAACGATGAAATTTAGTGAATCCTGGTTGCGGGAGTGGGTAAACCCTGCCATCTCCACTGAGGAACTGTCCGAACAGATCTCCATGGCTGGCCTGGAAGTGGACGGTGTGGACCCGGTTGCGGCTCAATTCCACGGTGTTTACGTGGGTGAAGTGGTGGAGTGCGGTCAGCACCCGGACGCGGACAAGCTGCGCGTGACCAAAGTGAATGTTGGCGGTGAAGAGCTGCTCGACATCGTATGTGGCGCCGCAAACTGCCGTTTGGGCCTGAAAGTGGCGGTAGCCACCGTGGGTGCTGAACTGCCCGGCGGTTTCAAGATCAAGAAAGCCAAGCTGCGTGGCCAACCCTCTCACGGCATGCTCTGCTCCTTCACTGAGCTGGGCATCGATGTGGAAGCCGACGGCATCATTGAGCTGCCGGCAGATGCCCCCATCGGCACCGACATCCGCGAGTACCTGGCGCTGAACGACAACGCCATTGAAGTGGACCTGACCCCGAACCGCGCTGACTGTCTGGGTCTGGCCGGTCTGGCCCGCGAAGTGGGCGTACTGAATCGCCTGCCGGTTAACGAGCCAGAAGTGGCGGCAGTGGCCCCGGCCATTGATGCAGCCCACGGCATCCGCGTTGAAGCGCCTGAGCACTGCCCCCGTTACCTGGGTCGTGTGGTTAAGGGCATCAACGTCCAGGCCGAAACCCCGCTTTGGATGCAGGAGAAGCTGCGTCGCGGTGGTATCCGCAGCATCGATGCGGTGGTGGACATCACCAACTTCCTGCTGCTGGAGTACGGCCAGCCGATGCACGCCTTTGACCTGGCCAAACTGAACGGTGATATCCAGGTTCGTCTGGCCAAGGCCGGCGACAAGCTGACCCTGCTGGACGGCAACGAGGTGGAGCCTCGCGAAGACACCCTGTTGATCGCTGACGATAATGGCCCGCTGGCGCTGGCTGGTATCTTTGGTGGTGAGCACAGCGGCGTCACCGGTGAAACCACCGATGTGCTGCTGGAGTGCGCTTTCTTTAACCCGCTTTCCATCATTGGTAAAGCCCGCTCCTACGGCCTGCACACCGACTCCTCCCACCGCTTCGAGCGCGGCGTTGACCCGCAACTGCAAGCCAAGGTGATGGAGCGTGCCACCGCGCTGCTGCTGTCCATCTGTGGCGGCGAAGCCGGTCCGGTTGTTGAAGTGAAGTCCGATGCGCACCTGCCGCAGCCGGCCACCATTACCCTGCGTCGCGCCAAACTGGACGCGCTGCTGGGCCATGTGATCAGCGATGAAGACGTATCGGAAATCCTGACTCGCCTCGGCTGTGAAGTGAGCCTGGTTGACGGCGGCTGGCAGGCGAAAGCCCCGAGCTGGCGCTTCGACATGGCGATCGAGCAAGACCTGATTGAGGAAGTGGCCCGCATCTACGGCTACAACAACATCCCCAACCTGGCGCCGGTTGCTGAACTGACCATGACCGACCACACCGAAGCCAAGCTGCCGCTCAAGCGCGTTCGCAGCCTGCTGGTAGACCGTGGTTATCAGGAAGCGATCACCTACAGCTTCGTTGACCCGAAACAGCAGGTTCGCCTGCATCCGGGCATCGAGCCGATGGTCCTGCCGAACCCGATCTCCTCCGAGATGTCCGCTATGCGTCTGTCTCTGTGGACCGGTCTTCTGGGCGCGGTTGCCCACAACCAGGCTCGCCAGCAGAACCGCGTACGTCTGTTTGAAAGCGGCCTGCGCTTTATCCCGGACGCCAACGAGGCGATGGGTGTGCGTCAGGAGCCGGTGCTGGCTGCGGTTATCGGCGGCACTCAGAGCGACGAGCACTGGGACATGGCCGCCAAAACCGTCGATTTCTTCGACCTGAAAGGCGATCTGGAAGCGGTACTGGCTCTGACCAATACTCCATACGAGTTCAGCTTCCGTGCTGCCCAGCATCCGGCGCTGCATCCTGGTCAGTGTGCTGAGATCCTCAAGGGCGATAAGGTGGTGGGCCTGATTGGCGCCATTCACCCGCAGCATGAGAAGAAATTGGGCCTGAATGGCCGCACCATTGTGTTTGAAATTGAGCAGTCCGCGATCCTGGATCGTCAGCTGCCCGAAGCCAAACCGGTTTCCCGTTTCCCGGCAAACCGCCGCGACATCGCCATTGTGGTGGACGAAAATGTTGGCGCTGGGGACGTTGAAAAAGTGATACGAAAAGTTGGCGGAAATCAGTTGGTTGCCGTAAACTTGTTTGACGTATATCGTGGGAAAGGTGTCAACGAGGGGCAGAAGAGCCTGGCGATTGCGCTGACTCTTCAGGATGTGGAACGCACCCTGGAGGAGAAAGAGATTGCGCAAGCGGTTGAACATATCGTTGCCACTTTGAAGTCAGAGTTCAACGCACAGTTGAGGGACTGAGACACATGGCGCTGACCAAAGCCGAAATGGCAGAACACCTCATCGAAACCTTGGGCCTGCACAAGCGGGACGCTAAGGATATGGTTGAGGCGTTCTTCGAAGAGATCCGCCTGGCCCTGGAAACTGGGGAACAGGTTAAGCTGTCGGGTTTTGGGAACTTCGAACTCAGGGATAAGAATGAACGTCCGGGACGGAACCCCAAGACCGGCGAAGACATCCCAATCACCGCCCGACGGGTAGTGACCTTCCGGCCCGGCCAAAAGCTGAAATGCCGGATTGAGGAATCGGATCACCTGGGTGACGAAGGTTAAGCGTCACGATAATAAAAACGCCGTCAATGACGGCGTTTTTTTATGCCTGTTTGGCTACTCCTTCAGAAGCGACAGGTCGGTACGCAGCCGATACAGTTGGTACTCCGTGCCTTTGAAATGCCCACTCCAGCTCTCCAGCAGGGCCTTGGCTTTCGCTTCGTCACCCAGGTGCCGGGCCAGTGCAGCGGCGAATCCGGTTTCGGGGTCTGCCATTCCGGCGTAGTTGGTGTAAGGGATAATCAGGTTCAGGGTGGGTTTACCGCCCACGTTCCAGCTCCAGGCCCAGGAATAGGGCCAGTTCATCGCTTTGGCGTTGTCGCTGAGCGCCTTCTTGTCCGCTTCCGTCCCCGCAGCTTCCCCCGGTTTTACCTGGTAACTGGTCACACCGAAGTAGCGGAAGCCAGGGTCTCCCTCAGGCCAGTGACTGTTGGCCATATCCACTTCAGCAAAGTTGTGGCCCACCTGAGCGATCAACTGGGAGACATTGTCGCGCCAGTGCTCTCCGGTTTTGTGCTCACTCTGCCAGGCCAGGTAGGTGTCCACTTCCGCCCAATTGCCGCAGCAACTGCGGATGATGTACTGGTTCAGATTGGGCCCCAGGGTCGGAACATAGACTCGCCACTCCCTTGGATCGCCTTTCTCCTTTCGATACGCCACGTGGCGCTTGAGAGCAGCTTCAAATTTGGCGGCTTCGCCTACTTTCGGCGTGATGACCCACATTTCCGCCAGATTATCGGGCTTCTCAGCGGCCAGCACTGAGAGGGGGAGCAGCAGTAGTGGAAGGATAAAACGACGCCATAGCAACTTCATGGAGTTCTCCTTTTGTCGAGAATGCGCCGGACAGTAACCATAGCTGAGAGAGTGCCATTATGCCTTGCTGGCGGCGCTGGCTGACCTATGCTTTGGCTTTGCCTGAGTGCTGTGAACTCTGCAGGAGGAGCCCCATGTTGCGTCAGTGTGTTTTGGTCGTCGTGTTGCTTGCTGGCTTGTATTGCTCTCCCTGGGCGCGGGCCGATGTGATGTTGATGGATACCTATATCGTCACGCCGCTGCCGGGCCAGCGCGGTCCGCTGGAACAAGCCATTAATGACCACATTAACCATCGCCTGGCCAATGGCGAGACTCGTGGCTGGCAGATCTACACGCCAACACTTGGACAGAACATCGGACGCTTTTTACTGTTTCATTGCTGCCTGAACTGGGAGGAGTTGGAGCGTTACCAGAATTGGGAGTTGGAGCAGGAAACCATGTCCCATTGGATGACGTTTGTAGAGCCTTTTGTTCAGCAACTCGATCACTTCATCAGCGAGGTGGATATCGATAACAGCAATTGGGAAAGCTATTCCCTTGCCAGCCCGTTCCTCAATGTGACTGAACTGCATATTCGTGCAGGCCATAGGGAGCAGGCGATGGAAGATGTTTCTGCCATCAGCAACTACGTCAAGGCAATGAACTGGCTACCCAATTGGATGTGGAGTTGGCAGTTGGGTGGTGACCCTGTGCTGAATCTGGTGATACCGCAGGAACGCATCTCCGATATGTCTGCCCGTTTGCCGGGATTTGAGCATGCGTTGGGTGAACATTTGGGCGATAAGGCGAAAGCGAGTGCATTGCTCGAAAACTGGAATGGTCATTTTGAGGACAGCAGTTTTCAGTTGTTCAGGTTGCTCAGGAATGCAGAGCCCAAGCAGGAAGACTAGATCGTGCTGTAAAAGTTGATCCATCTCGGAACTTGGGCCCGTGGCTTTGAACTGGCTGCGACATCTCGACTAAGGTGAACGCCTTTACTAGAGCCTTCAGCAGTCGCCAAGGCGGCGTGAGAGTCCCGATGTCCAAAATTCAATCCGAGCGCCTGATCCAGCATTTTATTGAGCTGGTGAAGATCGACAGCGAATCCCGAAATGAAAAGGCGATCAGCGAAACCCTGGCCGAGCAACTTGGCAATCTGGGTTTTGATGTTCATAAGCAGAGCGTTGATCCCTCCATCTCCAATGGCCACAACCTGTTTGCCCGCCTTAACGGCTCCCTGCCCGGCACCGTGCTGCTGAGCTGCCACATGGATACGGTGACCCCCGGCAACGGCATCGAACCGGTGATTGAAGAGGGCATCATCCGCTCCAAGGGCGACACCATTCTTGGTGGTGACGATAAGTCCGGTATTGCCGCCATTATGGAAGCGGTCCGCAGCATTCAGGAGCAGGGACTGGCTCACCAAACCATTGAACTGGCCTTTACCGTCAACGAAGAGTGCGGTCTTCACGGCTCTAAGCTGTTTGATATGGCGATGGTTCAGGCACAGCACGCTATCGTTCTGGATTCCGGTGGCCCCATCGGTACCGTTATCACCACGGCTCCGGGGGCGGAAAGCCTCAAGATCACCATTGAGGGTAAGCCCGCTCACGCCGGTCTGGCCCCGGAAACCGGCATCAATGCCCTGACCGTTGCAGCGGATGCCATCAGCAAGATGAAGCTCTCCCGCATCGATGAAGAGACCACCGCCAACATCGGCGTTGTGAAAGGTGGCAGCGCCACCAATATCGTGATGCCCAGTCTGTATATGGAAGCGGAAGCCCGCTCTCTGGATGATGGGAAACTGGAAGCGCAGGTTGCCCATATGGTGGAGACCTTTGAGGCAGCAGCAACGCGTCACGGCGCCCAGGTCAGGATTGATCGCAGCCGCGAATACAACGCCTACCGCCTGAGCGATGATGAGCCGTTGGTACAGGGCATTGTGGCCGCGTTTGCTGCCAATGGCATTGAGGCGGTAACCAAGCCCACTGGTGGCGGCTCTGACGCTAACGTCTTTAACGCGAAGGGGCTGAAAACCGTCAACCTCTCTACCGGTATGGCCAAGGTGCATACCTGCGAAGAGGAGATCGCGGTGGCGGATCTGGAAGCGATCTCCGAGTTCCTGTTTACCTACCTGAGCCGCTGAGCATTATCGGCGTCAAAAAAGCCACCCAGATGGGTGGCTTTTTGCATTGTGTGCCTGAGTCGTGACTCAACGGTGGCGCTGACTCAGCCGGTCGATCACCTCAGCCATCGACACCTGCTGCTGCTCCAGCAACACCGTGAGGTGGTAGAGCAGGTCGGCTGTCTCATCGATCAGATTCTCCCGGTCGTTGGTGGCGGCGGCAAGGGCCACCTCTACGCCTTCCTCTCCCACCTTCTGGGCAACCCGACGCGGGTTACCGCTCAGCAGCGATGCGGTGTAGCTCGATTCCGGTGGGGCGTTACGTCGCTCGGTGACAATGGCGGCCAGGGTGTTGAGAAACGGCTGATTGGTCGCCTCGTCGAAACAGCTCTCGCTGCCCAGGTGGCAGGTGGGACCGTTGGGACGGGCCTGCACCAGAATGGCATCGTTGTCGCAGTCGGTACCGAGCGTCACCAGCTCCAGCACATGGCCAGAGCTTTCGCCTTTGGTCCATAGGCGCTGTTTGGAGCGGCTGAAGAAGGTCACCTGGCCGCTTTCCACGGTTTTGGCCAGTGCCGCTTCATCCATATAGCCCACCATCAGTACGCGGCCGGTGAGATGGTGTTGCACCACCGCAGGCACCAGGTTGTCCATCTTGGCCCAATTGATTTGGGGCAGATCCTTCACGATTGTCATGGGCGTACCACCACCTTTTGCTCAAGCAGATACTGTTTCAGGTCGGGAATGGCGATGATCCCCTTGTGGAAAACGGATGCGGCCAGGGCGCCGTCCACACCGGCGCGCTGGAACACATCTCGAAAGTGCTCTGGCGTACCAGCGCCGCCGGAAGCGATCAGCGGAACGGAACAGACGGCCCGTACCGCGCTGAGCTGAGTGATGTCATAACCTTGGCGAACCCCATCCTGATTCATCACATTCAGCACAATTTCACCCGCCCCCCGGCGGATAACCTCCTGCACCCAATCCAGGGTGTCCCACTGGGTTTCCCGGGTTGCGGCTTCGGAACCGGTAAACTGTTTAACCCGGTAGCGACCGGTATCAGCATCAAACCAGGAGTCGATGCCCACCACCACGCACTGGCGGCCAAAGCGATCATTGAGACGGTTGATCAACTCCGGATCCGAGAGGGCCGGGCTGTTGACGGAGATCTTATCCGCCCCATCGGCCAGAATGGTCTGGGCGTCCTCAATGGTTTTGATGCCGCCCGCGACGCAGAAGGGGATGTCCAGCTGCTCCGCCACCCGTGCCACCCAACTTTTGTCAACGGTTCGGCCATCGGCACTGGCGGTGATGTCGTAGAACACCAGTTCGTCCGCTCCCTCAGCGGCGTAACGGGCAGCCAGAGGCACGATGTCACCAACAATCTCGTGATTGCGGAACTGCACCCCTTTAACCACCTGGCCATCCTTAACGTCGAGACAGGGAATTATCCGTTTTGCCAACATGCCAGCGCCTCCTCAATGGTGAAACGACCAGCCAGCAGGGCCTTGCCGATGATGATGCCGCCGATATTGATCGCTTTCAGGGCACTGAGATCAGCCAGTTCTGCGATGCCGCCGGAGGCCTGCCAGCGGACCGTGGGGTAGGTGGTGACGAGATTCTGATACAGCGCCACGTTGGGGCCGGTAAGCATGCCATCCCGGTCCACATCGGTGCAGAGCACGTCGCTCAATCCCGCTTCCAGCAGTGGGGCGATCACTTCGGATAACGCCTTGCCGGAACCCTTCTGCCAGCCGTGGGTCAGCACTTCCGGCTCGCCCTGCTCATCCAGCCGCACATCCAGAGCGACGGTGATGCGATCCGCCCCATACTGGCGCAGCCATTGGGCCACCCGTTGTGGCTGGCTGACGGAGAGGGAGCCGATCACCACCCGGGCCACGCCGATATCCAGCAAGGCTTGCAGGTCCGCCTCAGTGCGCACGCCGCCGCCCACCTGAATCGGCGCTTCCAGCTGTTCAACGAGTGTGCGGATGGTCTCAAGCTGGCGGTTGGCCGGGTCCTTGGCGCCATCCAGATCCACCAGGTGCAGCAATTGACTGCCGGCATTCTGATAGGCCACCAACTGAGAAAGCGGGTCGTAGGCGAACTCGGTTACGGCGTTAAAGTCACCCTTTTCCAGGCGAACCACTTTGCCGCCGATAAGATCGATAGCCGGAATGATCATGCCGGGTACTCCAGAAAGTTTTTCAGAATGCGGGCGCCAACCGGCCCGCTGCGCTCAGGGTGAAACTGCACCCCCATAATGTTGCCGCGACCCACCGCAGCGGAGAAACGCTGACCATATTCGCAGCTGGCCAGCGTGAGGCTACCCTCAGCAACGCCGTAGCTGTGTACGAAATAGACGTAGTCCCCCTTATTGATGCCCTGGAACAGGGGGTGATCGATAGGCTCTAGTGTGTTCCAGCCCATGTGGGGCAGGGGACGGTCACCCACCTTTAGGCGCTGGGTGGTAAAGGGAAGCAGACCGGGCAACCGGGTATTGCCCTCCTCGGAAGACTCACCAAGCAGCTGCATCCCCAGGCAGATCCCCAGCAGGGGCTGCTCAATCTGCGGCAGCACCTCAAGCAGTCCACGTTCTGCCAACTGCACCATGGCAGCCTGTGCTGAGCCAACGCCGGGCAGGATCACCCGGTCGGCAGCAAGAATGGTGGTGGCATCGTCGCTCACCACCGCATTGGCCCCCAGTCGTTCAAAGGCAAAGCGCACGGAGGAGAGGTTGGCGCAGCCAGTATCGATAATGACAGTCATCGTTCTCTCCCGGTTACAAGGTGCCTTTGGAGGAGGGCAGGGTATTGCCCTCTTTCCGAAGTGCCTGGCGCAGGGTGCGACCGAGCGCCTTGAACAGCGCCTCCACCTTGTGGTGTTCGTTGTCGCCCGCCACCCGAAGATTGAGGGTGCAGGCCAGACCATCGGCAAAGCTGCGAAAGAAGTGAGGCACCATCTCGGTGGAGAGGCCACCCACCGCATCCCGCTTGAACTCGGCATCAAACACCAGGTAAGCGCGACCGGAGAGATCCAGCAGGCAGTGGGCCTCGGTTTCGTCCATCGGCAGGGAGAAGCCAAAACGACCGATGCCACGTTTATCCCCCAACGCCTGTCGAAGTGCAGCCCCGAATGCCAGTGCGGCGTCCTCAATGCTGTGGTGATCGTCGATGTCCAGATCGCCCGTCATGGTCAGAGAGAGGGCAAAGCCGCCGTGCGTGGCGATCTGGTCCAGCATATGGTCAAAAAAGCCGATTCCGGTGTCGATGGTGACCGGGCCGGTGCTGTCCAGGTCCACGGTCACCTGGATGTCGGTTTCTGAGGTGGTGCGGCGCAGCGTCGCGACTCGATTCTGGCCGGTTAATTGACGGGCGATCGCCTCCCAGTTGTTGCTGCTCGGATCATACTTGATGGCCCGCACCCCCATCGCCTGGGCCAGTTGGATATCGGTCTCCCGATCACCAATTACCCAGGAGCGTTCAAAGTCCACCTTGCCCTCCACCAGGTAGGGCTGAACCAAGCCCAGTTTGGGCTTGCGGCAGCTGCAGTTGTCCTGGTCGAAGTGGGGGCAGATCAGCACCTCATCGAAGCGGATCCCCTGGGATTCGAAGATCGCCATCATGGCGTTATGTGGCGCGTCAAAATCCGCCTTGGGGAAGCTGTCGGTGCCCAGCCCATCCTGGTTGGACACCATCACCAGTCGGTAGCCCGACTCCTGCAGTTGGCGCAGTACCGGAATCACCATCGGTTCCAGCTTCAGCTTATCCAGCCGGTCCAGCTGCTTGTCGATGGGCGGCTCCTCCACAAGAGTGCCGTCGCGGTCGATAAATAGAATGGGTTGCTTCATCACACCAGGTCCTTGTTGATCACGGGGGCGGTGTCCAGCGCGGCGTTCAGCGCCTGCTCGACCTGCTCAATTTCACTGTTGGCGCCGATGCTGATCCGCAGCCAGTCATCCAGCGACGGGTTGCGGTAGGCGCGAATAAACAGCCCCTGACGGGCCAACTGCTCGTAGCAGTAGCGGGCCTCGCTCAGCTCAAACAGCAGAAAGTTGGCCCGGGAGGGCAGCACCTGGCGCACACCGGGCAGCTCGCCCAGTCTCTGAGCCAGGCGCTCACGGCGGGCGTTGAGTTGGGCTACCTGGGTCTGCATCCGCTTTAGCCCCTCCGGCGAGAGCGCTTCCGCTGCCAGCTGCGCCACCGGCTCCGGTACCGGATAGGGCGCGATCACCTTCTCCAGAATGGCGATCACCGCCGGATTGGCCAGGGTAAAGCCGCAGCGGGCTCCCGCCAGTGCAAACGCTTTGGAGAGGGTGCGAAGCACCACCAGGTTCTCACACTTAGCTATCGCGGCGCTGACCGTCAGCTCCGGGCAGAACTCGATATAGGCTTCGTCCACCACCAGCAGGCTGTCCGGCAGCTGAGCGGCCAGGGCCACCAGGGTTTCTGGCGCAATCACCGTGCCGCTGGGGTTGTTGGGGTTGCAGACAAACACCAGTTTGCAGCCCTGCACCTGGGTGGCGAAGTCTTCCGGCAGCTGGTAGCCCTCCGCCCAGTTCAGGGTGCGACAAGCCACCGCATTGGTGGCCGCGCTGATGGCGTACATGCCATAGCTGGGGCCACAGGTGGCAACGCTGTCGATACCGGGGCGGCAGAAGGCGCGGATCAGCAGGTCGATCCCCTCATCGGCGCCGCGGGTGATCAATACCTGCTCCGGGCTGACCCCGGCGTATCCGGCGTAGGCACTGCGCACTGTGCCTGGCTGACAGTCGGGATAACGGTTGACGCCCACGACAGTACTGTTGTTCCAGGGGGACTCGTTGGCGTTCAGCCATACCGTGCCGCCGGAGGCCTCCCGACGGGCGGAGGCGTAAGGGGTAAGGGCCGCGATCTCAGGGCGAACCAGCCGATTGAACCGCTGTTCTGAGTTGCTCATGACTGGGTCTCCATCCGCAGTGTGACGGCGTTGGCGTGGGCTCTCAGCCCCTCGGCTTCCGCCAGAGTAGTGACCGCGTTGCTCAGGCCTGCCAGACCCTCGCGGCTGAGCTCCTGAACCGTAAAGCGGCGTTGAAAATCCGCCAAAGAGAGGCTGGATGCGGTGCGCGCGGCGCCGTAGGTGGGCAGCACGTGGTTGGTGCCGCTCGCGTAGTCGCCCACGGATTCCGGGGTCCAGGGGCCAAGGAAAATCGAACCGGCGGCCCGCAGCTGCGGCAGGAGATCCCTCGGGGCACGGGTTTGCACAATCAGGTGCTCCGGCGCATAGGCGTTGCTGATCTCACAGGCTTGCTCAAGGGTGGTGGCCAGGATCACCCGGCTTTCGGAGAGCGCCACCCGGGCGATGTCCGCGCGGGGAAGGGTGGCCAGTTGGCGAGTGACTGCGGCTTCCACGGCGTCAGCCAGCGCCGGGCAGTTGGTGACCAGCATCACCTGCGAATCTTCGCCATGCTCGGCCTGAGAGAGCAGGTCGGCGGCAACAAACTCCGGATTGGCGCTGTCGTCTGCAATCACCAGTACTTCAGAGGGCCCGGCGGGCATATCGATGGCGGTGCCCTGTTGGCTGACCTGGCGCTTGGCTTCAGTTACAAAGCGGTTTCCAGGACCAAAGATCTTGTCCACCCTGGGGACAGATTCGGTGCCGTAGGCCAGTGCGGCAACAGCCTGGGCACCCCCAATGGTATAAAGGCAATCCACTCCGCAGCGGGAGGCGGCGTAGAGAATGGCGTCGTTGACCGGTGGTGGTGTCACCATCACCTTCAGCGGACAGCCTGCAATACGGGCGGGCAGTGCCAGCATCAGCACGGTGCTGATCAGCGGTGCGGTGCCGCCGGGTACGTAGAGGCCAACCCGCTCAATCGCTTCACTGCGCAGCTCGCAGCGCACGCCTTGGGCCACGTCCAACGCCAGGGTTTGCGGCTGCTGTGCACTGTGAAACCGACCAATGTTATCAATCGCCTGGTCGATGGCCGATTTCAGACTCTGTTCCAGTCGAGCGCCAGCGGCAGCCATCTGCTCGGGACCCAGTTGCCACTCCTCCGCCATGGCGCCATCGAACTGTTCGGTGAGCGCAATCAGCCCCGCATCGCCCTGGCGTCGTACGGTTTCCAGTATGCGGCTGACCGCATCCGCCACCTGGTTGTCCTGAACCATCTCGGAGCGGGCCAGGACTCTGCACTGCTGCGCCTTATCCAGTTGTTGCCAGATTACCCTTTCCATCGTTTACCCCAGCATCTTCTCAATGGGCAGCACCAGAATGGAACTGGCACCAAGGGTTTTCAGTTCCTCCATGGTGTCCCAGAACAGGGTTTCGGAACTGACGGCGTGCAGCGCGACCCGGGAATCGTCCTCGGCCAGGGGCAGCACCGTGGGATTCTCAGCCCCGGGCAGCAGCGCGATCACTCGCTCCAACTCCGCCTTGGGAGCGTGCAGCATGATGTACTTGCTCTCTTTGGCCTGGATAACGCCGTTCACCCGAACCAGAAGCTTGTCCACCAGAGCCTGGCGCTCCTCGCTCAGCGGTTGCGGGGTCTGGATCAGCGTTGCCATTGAACGGAACACCACCTCGACCTCTTTCAGGCCGTTGGCTTCCAGAGTGGCACCGGTGGAGACCAGATCACAGATGGCATCGGCCAGTCCGGCGCGGGGAGCGACTTCCACCGAGCCCTTGAGCATGCAGCTTTTGAAGGGCACCGCTTTCTCATTGAGGTAGCGGCGCAGGAGGTTGGGGTAGGAGGTGGCGATGCGGCACTGGGCCAGGGAATCCGCAGCGGCGTAGGTAAAGTCTTCCGGCACCGCGAGGGAGAGACGACAGCCGCCAAAGTCGAGACGGCGGAGGGTCTGGAAGGCGGCTTCCTGCCCCCGGGCTTCCCGTTCAAGCCGCTCCTCCTCGAGGACGTTTTCACCGACGAAGCCCAGATCAACCACGCCGTCCATCACCAGGCCGGGAATGTCATCATCGCGAACCCGGAGGATGTCGATGGGCAGGTTTTCAACGTGGCTCATCAGGCGCTGGTCGCGCAGATTCAGCTTGAGACCACAGCGCTTGAGCAGAGTCTGGCTCTCGTCAGAGAGGCGACCGGATTTCTGAATGGCGATCCGCAGTCGCCCGGTGTTGGTGGATGGTGTAATTGGTTGTGTCATCTTATCAGTCCCAGTAAACGAAAAACCCCTGGCGCTCTGCCAGGGGTTTCGTCGTTGTTTGGACTTTCACCACCGGAGGCGCCGTAACGGCAACCTCCAGCGATATCGCCTTCGGCTACCGCTGTGTGTGATGATGATGATGCATAGCGTTCAGGCTAAAACGGTTCATTGATGTCCAAATCCGATAAATAGTTGACTGCTATTTACGCTAATGCAGCGATTTTTCATTTGCAAGACCGAATTTTGCTTTTTGCCGTTATGACTTATGACGTATGGTGGCGCCTGTTATGGCGGCTGCCAATCTGCCGCATCCAACCTGAACACTGCCGGGAGTCGTTGTGGCTGCAAGCCGTTTGCACAAAGAGGTGGCCCTTGCACTGGGTGAGGGGGGACTGCTGGGCAAGGGAGTCCCCGGCTTTCGTCCACGAGCCGTCCAGCAAACTCTGGCTCAGGCACTGACCGATACTCTGCAGAACCACACCATGCTGGTGGCGGAAGCGGGAACGGGGATCGGCAAAACCTTTGCCTATCTGGTTCCGGCACTGCTCAGCGGTAAGCGCACTCTGGTCAGTACCGGCAGTAAAAACCTCCAGGATCAGCTCTTTCTCAAGGATCTGCCCGCGCTGCTCAAACTGCTGGAGCGGCCACCCAAAGTCGCACTCCTGAAAGGCCGCAGCAACTACCTGTGTCATTACCACCTGAACCGGCGGCTGGCGGATCTGCCGGAAGATCCGACCCTGGTCGATGAACTGATGCGGATCCGCCACTGGGCCAACGGCACCGTCAGCGGCGATTTCGCTGAATTGACCTCCGTTCCTGAGGACTCTCTGGCGCTGGTGATGGCGGGCTCCACCAATGACAACTGCCTGGGCCGGAAATGCCCTGAGTTTGAACGCTGTGCGCTTAAAAAGGCACGAGATAAGGCAATGGAAGCGGACCTGGTGGTGGTCAATCACCATCTCTTCTTCGCCGATATGGCGCTTAAAGAGACCGGATTTGCCGAGATCCTGCCAAGTTGTGAGCTCTTTATCTTCGATGAGGCTCACCAGCTGCCCGACATCGCCCTCAACCATTTCGCCACCTCCGTCAGCAGTCGTCAGCTGCAGGATATTGCCCGGGAGATGTTACGCGCTTATGCGGGGCCACTCAGGGATTGCCGGCCGCTGCAGTCTGCCGCGTCCCGATTGCAGGCGGTGGTTGCTGATCTTTACGATCTTCTGGTTTCCGCCAGCACTCATGACTGGCGCCAACTGCGGGAGCAGGGTGCCGTTGCTGAGGCGATGGCGCGTCTGTCGGAAGCGCTCGCCTTTGCCCGTCGGATCCTGGAAAGCCAGTTGAGTCGTGATGAGGCTGCGGATCACGCCTTTGAGCGCGCCAGTCTGCTGGAGGCGAGGCTGGCCGCGTTTCTGACTCCGGCACAGGCTTCGCTGACGGTAGAGTGCCATCGTGGCCACTTTGTGTTGCGGTCCAGCCCGCTTTCCGTTGCCAGTGAGTGCCAGGGCTATTACCGCCAGTTCAAGGCGGGATGGCTGTTTACCTCGGCCACGTTGACGGTGGCGGATCGCTTTGACCATTTTATTGAGGCCCTGGGGCTGGAAACGCCTCAGGAACTCATTCTGGACAGCCCCTTTAACTACCCGGAACAGGCGTTGCTCTGCGTACCGCGATACCTGCCGGAGCCGGGCAGGGTGGAGGTGGCAGACAAGTTGGCGGAGATCGCCATCAAACTGTGCCAGGCCGCCCATGGTCGCACCTTCCTGCTGTTCACCAGTTACCAGATGATGCACCAGGTGGGTGAGCGTCTGGCTCGCCGTCTGGACCTGCCTTTGCTGGTGCAGGGGATGGGCTCCAAACGCACGCTTCTGAGCCGCTTTACCCAGTTGGGCAACGCCGTGTTGCTGGGCACCGCCAGTTTTTGGGAAGGGGTGGATGTACGGGGCAAGGCACTCAGTTGCGTGATGATCGATAAGCTGCCGTTTGCCTCACCGGATGATCCCCTGGTCAAGGCGCGCTCCGACGCGGTCAGGATGCGCAATGGCGATCCCTTTACCGAGGTGCTGGTGCCCGGTGCGGTGATTTCGCTGAAGCAGGGGGTGGGACGTCTGATCCGTGGGGAAACGGACCGGGGCGTACTGGTCATCGCCGATCCCAGGCTGGTCAGCCGCCCTTATGGCGCCATCTTTCTGGACAGTCTGCCACCGATGGCGCGCACCCGTGATCTTGAGCGCGCGCTTGCGATGCTGAAGCAGCTGTAATCGGGCGCCCAAAGCTGTGCTGGCAGGGGTCAGGGCGTCAGCATCAGAGAATCCAGTGCCCCCATCCCGCTGTGCACGCCACCCTCTGTGACCTGAGCTGATTTGCTGCGAATGAGGTAACCGGCATAGCCCTCATTGTCGAGGGCGGATTCCCCGTTGAAGTGGATCGTGAACATCCCGATTTCACTGATCAGATCGTCAATTCGGTGGATTTCGCCCTTACGGACGACATAGGCACTTTTCTCCCGAGCCGACGGATGCAGCCGTCGCATCAGGGTCCAGGCGGGATAGTCCTCTGGCCGCAGCTGTTTCAGCTTGGCTGGAATTGCCTCATCAAACACGCAGTGTCCACCGCCTTCCCCCTGGTTCTTCAATACCCAGTGGCCTGGTGGGCTGGTTTCAACACGCTCAAGGCTGAGCGCTGTAACCGGAGCCATCTCACCAAGCAGATGTTTGACGCTCTCCGCTTCGCTGAGTGACAGATCAAATCGGGTCAGCGCTTGCGCGTCGAAACCGGAGAGCAGCATCTGTACCCGCTTGCTGGTTGCCAACTGCTGACTCACAGTGGCGTTTACCGCAACGCGGTGTTGCTCAATGCGGATGCGGGTCTGCATCAGCGCTTCGCAGCAGGCCTGACCAATCAGATCCTTAGCGGCATAGTCACAGTACTGGTAACCGGAGCGCAGATAGACGCTGTCCACCGGACCGATCCCCTCAAGCAGCAGTCGATCCCCCGGGCCGGTGGTCAGCCCGTCATAGAGTTCTCTGAAAGTACGTCGTACGGTGCGCAGGCCACGCTGTTGCAACGCATACTCCAGCAGGTGCTGGTCGTAAACATTGTCCTCATGCTCCTGCACCACCATCAGGAAGGTTGCCAACCCCTCATCGTTAAATTCCTGCTTGATGCTGGTGGTGGCAGCGGCGATGCCGTCAGCAAGACGTTCCAAAGCCCGGTTTTCAATCAATGCGCCCGGTTCGCTCCCACTCCATTGCTCAAAGGGGACTGGCCACTGGGTTTTCAGGTGACGGTGGAGTTCATGAATGCGCTGGCCAAAAGGCCCCATTCCAGCAGCAATGCCATTGAACTCCACCAGTTTCGGACCCAGTTCGACGTCATCCATAAAGTCACTGCGCATAATAAGCAGAGGTCGACGAAGGGCGGGTTTCAGCCCATTGTGCAGTGCCTGATGCATCGCCAATAGCGCACTGAAAAACGCATCGCCCTCGGTAATGGGCGCGATTGCCTGATGCAGAAAATCATGATCTTCGGAGACGGCGTGGATCAATCGGCCAAGCAGGTGAACCGTTGAAGAAAGTTGCTCATAGCGGTCCCCCTGGATAGGAGTAGGGCTCAGGCTGAAGGCCGGATGGCGCGCGGAGTCTGATGTCACTTTCATGGCCATACCGTGGGCCAGTGCCCACTCGACCGCTTCGTTTTTGGCTTTATCGACATTTCGGTAGGCCATCTCGTTGCTCCTAAGTCGGGCACCCACGTCGCAGACCGGTGGTGCCATAATTCTATTATTGTCGAAATATAGTGTCCCAGACCGATTCTGACAATACATATTTCCAAACCCTTCGAAATGAAGCGGCCGGTTGTCAGCGTTACAGCACAAGGAGGTTACAGACCCCGCTTTCTGCTGTGCTATCATCCCGCCATCGCATTAGACCGCCTCAAAAAACCGGTTATCGGACGGGATACGACGCCGATGCCTGGGCGGCTGCCACTGAACCAAATCCGTTGCGGCGCACTGCAACGGTACAGGCCTGCTCAGGTCTGAGATGTAACAAGAGAGCCTTGATGAAGATCCTGATTATCGATACCGCCACTGAAAACTGCTCCGCCGCTCTGTATCTGGATGGCCAGATCAGCGATCAGGAGCAGGAGTCCCCTCGCGAGCACAGCCAGCGTCTGCTGCCGATGGTGGATACCCTGATGGCGGACGCAGGCATGACACTGAATCAACTGGATGCCATCGCCTTTGGCCGTGGTCCGGGCAGTTTTACCGGCATCCGGATTGGCACCGCCATGATGCAGGGTCTGGCGCTGGGCGCGGATCTGCCGGTACTCCCCATCTCCAACTTGGCTGCCATGGCTCAGGCCGCCATTGCCGAGGGTGCCAGTGAAGTCGTAGCCGCCATTGATGCCCGTATGGGAGAGGTCTACTTCGGCCACTTCCGCGCTGAAAATGGACTGGCTGTGCTGGTGGGAGAGGAGCAGGTGGTTGCACCGGAGCAGTTGTTGGCCCAATGGCAACTGGGTGACCAGGTGATTGCGGTCGGCACCGGTTTTGAAGCCTACCCGGAACTGGCCGCCGATGACCGAATCACTGTCGCTGAACATCTGCGCCTGCCCACTGCTAAACTGATGATTCCTCTCGCGGTTAGCGCGTTTGAACAGGGTCAGGCAATGCCGGTGGATGAGGTTGAGCCGGTGTACCTGCGTAACAACGTGGCCTGGAAGAAACTGCCGGGTCGCGAATAAACGAGGGTAGGGTATGCGTCCGGTCGGGATTGGGCTTCCGGGCCCACAGCACAGGGTTACTCCACCGGCCAGGCCGGTGGCGCCCACGGCTGCGGAAACCACCCCTGGTCCGGTTCTGGTGCAGCCTGCAGACCAGGCCGGCTGGGCGGATTGGCAGGCGGGCCGGGCGCAACTGCAACCCGATGGCGCTGACCACCCCGCGTTGTCTCTTTATCGTGATATTGCCCAGGGCGATCTGCGTCAGCAACTTCAGGCGATGGTCGGGGTTGACCTCTATGTATGACGCCTGTCTGGAGCCCGTTTGGCTAACCTGTTAAGGTCACTGCTGATTTTTTCTAAGGAAAGGAAATGATCATGACCAAGACACTTATCCCTATGGCCTTTCTGGCTGCGACCCTCTCTATCCCTGTTGCGGCTGAGTCGGCCCCGACCCTGACCGATCTGGCCGAGGGGAGTCACCGCAGCGAAGCCAATGTGGCGCGCAATCTCTATCGCCATCCCGTGGAAACCCTCGAGTTTTTCGGCCTGCATCCCCATATGCGAGTGATCGAGCTCTGGCCCGGCGGCGGCTGGTATTCCGAAATCCTGGCTCCCTACCTGAAGGGGCAGGGGAATTTTGTTGCCGCATCCTTTGACCTGAATCCTCCGGCAGAGGCGAATGCGCCCGCTTATCGGGCCCGCATCGGCAAGTCCTATCAGGAGAAGCTGGCGGCGGATCCCGACCTGTACGGTCAGGTCGAGGTGATCGCCTTTGACCCACCGCGCCAGTCCAGCCTCGGCATTGAAGCCACCGCCGATATGGTTCTGACCTTCCGCAATCTCCATAACTGGGCCAAAGATGGCCAGTTGGAAACCGTGTTTCGCAGTGCCTGGGAGGTGCTGACACCGGGCGGAGTGTTTGGTGTGGTGGAGCATCGCGGCAAGCCCGGACAGGATATCGCGAGTGGCTATATGGATGAGGCGGAAGTGATCGCACTGGCGGAGAAAGTGGGGTTCCGCCTGGCGGCTAAGAGTGAAATCAACGCCAACGCCAAAGACAGCAAAGACCACCCGAAAGGGGTGTGGACCCTGCCTCCCTCACTGCGCCTTGGTGAGCAGGATCGGGCGAAATACCTGGCCATTGGCGAGTCGGACCGTATGACGCTGAAGTTTTATAAGCCTGAAATTTAATCGCTTTAACATAAGTGCAACTGATCCAACCAGAGCCGAAGTGACACGGTTTTGTGAACTGGATCAGGACAGCGCAGGAGACCTATGGCAACCTTGCCCGCCGCCGAGGCGATAACCCTGAAACTGGATGATTTGACCCTGGCAGCACAGCGCTGGGGCGAGCCTGATGCGCCCTTGATTCTGGCGCTGCACGGCTGGCTCGATAACAGTGAAAGCTTTGCGCCCCTGGCTCCGGCACTGGTGGAGCAGGGTTACCAGGTACTGGCATTGGATTGGGCCGGGCATGGTTTGTCGGAGCATCGTCCTCCGGGTAACCACTACCCGTTCCTGGAGTACCTGTACGACCTGCACCGTGTGATGGCGATGCTGCCATCGCCCCCCTGCTGTCTGCTGGGGCACTCGATGGGCGGGATACTGGCGCAGCTGTATGCCGGACTCTATCCGGATGAAGTGCCTGCGCTGGTGGCCATCGAAGCGGTTGGGCCGCTGGTGTGCGAGACCGGCAAAGCCGCCGAGCGTTTGCGCTTTGGCTTTCTCAGTCGCCAGAAGCCGCAGGGGCCGATCCAGGGTTACGACAAGCTGGCGCCCCTGGTGGCGGCAAGAGCGCGCAGTGGCAGCTTTGACGAGCGCTTTGCCCGGATGCTGCTGTCCCGAAACCTGGAGTTTCGTGGTCGGCGCTGGTATTGGCGCTCCGATCCGCGCCTGCGGGAGCGGTCGGCGTGGATGATGACAGCATCCCAGGCCCAGGATTACCTGGCCGGATATCGACACTCTTCTCTGGTGGTGTTGGGGGAGCACGGCTACCCCCAGCTGAAATCCGCCCTGGAGGAGCGTCAGGATTGGTTTTTCGATGTTCGCATTGAGCGGATCCCAGGCGGGCATCATTGCCACATGGAGTCGGTGCCACAGATGGTCCAGACTCTGCTCAACTATATGTCACGGATACCTAACGGTTCCTGACCTGAATTTGGCTTTTTTAGGGGCAATGTGCCCCCAGTACCCCAAAGCAGTACTGTTCCACAAAGGAGAACAGCGTGGACAAACCCTGGCTGAACAGCTACCCCGCCGGCGTACCGGCAGAGATTAACCCGGATCAATACGGCAGCTTGCTGGATCTGTTTGAAGAGAGCTGCAGCACCTATCCGGATCAGGTGGCCTTTATCAATATGGGTGCCGTGCTCACCTATCGCCGTCTGGAAGAGCAGAGCCGGGCTTTTGCTGCCTACCTGCAGAACGAGCTGAAACTGACGGCGGGTGATCGCGTCGCCATCATGATGCCCAATCTGCTGCAATACCCGATTGCCCTGTTGGGGGTACTGCGTGCCGGTATGGTGGCGGTCAACGTGAACCCGCTCTACACGCCGCGGGAACTGAAGCATCAGCTGGTGGATTCCGGCGCCAAGGCGATCATCGCGGTCACCAACTTTGGCTCCAGCCTGCAGAAAGTGGTGCATGAGACTCCGGTAGAGCACGTGATCCTGACCAAGATTGGGGATCAACTCTCCGCGCCCAAGCGCACCCTGGTGAACTTTGTCGTCAAATACGTGAAGAAGATGGTACCGGCTTACCATCTGCCCGGTGCGGTTTCCATGCGCCGCGCATTGGCCAAAGGCCGCTTCCTGCAGTACGTCAAACCGAAAGTGGTGGCAGACGACATTGCATTCCTGCAATACACCGGTGGTACCACCGGCGTGGCCAAAGGGGCGATGCTGACTCACCGCTCCGTGGTGTCCAACATGCTGCAGTGCGATGCTTACTACGGCCCGTTGCTGGAGAACGGCAAAGAGATGGTGGTGACGCCACTGCCGCTCTACCACGTGTTTGCGAATACCGTGAACCTGCTGCTGTTCATTAAGAAGGGTGGTCAAAACCTGCTGATCACCAACCCTCGTGATCTGGATGCCTTTATCGGCGACCTGAAGAAGTACCCCTTCACGGCGCTGACCGGCGTGAACACCCTGTTCAATGCGATGCTGAACCACCCAGAGTTTGCCAACATCGATTTCAGCCAGTTCAAGCTGACCATCGGTGGCGGCATGGCGGTGCAGCGTGCAGTGGCAGAAAAATGGAAAGCGGCCACTGGCGTACCGCTGATCGAAGGCTATGGTTTGACCGAGTGCTCTCCGGTTGTGGCGGCTGGCCGCTACGATCAGACTGAGTACAGTGGCGCCATCGGTCTGCCTCTGCCCTCCACCGAGATGCGCGTTGTGGATGAAGAGGGCAACGTACTGCCCCAGGGTGAGGTTGGCGAACTGCAGGTATTCGGCCCTCAGGTCATGAAGGGCTACTGGCAGCGTCCGGAAGAGACCGCCAAGGTGATGGATGGCGAATGGTTGCTCACTGGAGACATCGGACGCATGGATGAAGAGGGCAACTTCTTCATTGTGGACCGTAAGAAAGATATGATTCTGGTCTCCGGCTTCAACGTATTCCCCAACGAGGTGGAAGACGTGGTTGCCCTTCATCCCAAGGTGTTGGAAGTGGCCGCAGTGGGTGTCCCCCACGAGGTCTCCGGTGAGCTCGTGAAGATCTTCGTGGTAGCGAAGGAGGCCGGCCTCAAGGAGCAGGACCTGATCGCCCACTGCCGTAAACACCTGACTGGTTATAAGGTGCCCAAGTTGGTGGAATTTAGGGACGAGCTGCCCAAAACCAACGTGGGCAAGATTTTGCGTCGCGAACTGCGCGACGAGGTAAAGGAGTCCAGTTGATGCAACCCATGCCCCAGTGGCAGTGGATCGACAATGACGATGACCTGGCGGCCTTGTGCCGCCAGTGTCGTCAGAAAGATGCGGTGGCGTTGGACACCGAGTTTGTTCGTACCCGTACCCTGCATGCCCAGCTGGGTTTGATCCAGCTGTATGACGGCGAAACCCTGGCGCTGATTGACCCTCTTGAGATCCGCGATCTTGGCCCTCTGTGGCAGCTGATTGCGGATCCCAACGTGGTCAAAGTACTGCATTCAGCCAGTGAAGACCTGGAGATCTTTGCCCATCGTGGCGGGGTGATCCCTCAACCCCTGTTTGATACTCAGGTGGCAGGTGTCCTGCTCAACCTGGGTGGCGCCATGGGATATGGCAAGCTGATTCATCACTACCTCGGTCTGGAGCTGGATAAGGGCGAAGCCCGCACCGACTGGCTCAAGCGTCCCCTGAGTGACAGCCAGTTGACCTACGCCGCGGCCGATGTGTTCTACCTGCTACAGGTCTATCGCCTGATGCATCCGGCCATCGAAGAGATGGGACGTTTGGATTGGTTGTGGCAGGAGGGTCAGCGCGCTTGTCGTGGCCGCCTCAAGCCGGATGATCCCAATAAAGCCTATCTTAAGGTGAAGAACGCCTGGCAGCTTAAGCCGGTGCAGCTGGCGGTTTTGAGATCCCTGGCCGCGTGGCGTCTGCAGATGGCAGAACAGAAGGATCTCGCCCTTAACTTCGTGGTTAAGGATACGGCGCTGCTTAACCTGGCCCGTCGTGCTCCGCGCTCAATGGCCTACCTGACCAAGATGGATTGCCTGCACGAGCGGGAGATCCAGCGTTACGGCAAAACTCTGCTGCGATTGATCGCGTCTGCGGACATCGACAATCCGCCAGAGCCGATCGACCCGATGGGATTGGACCCCAACTTCCGTGATGCCCTGGCAACGGCCCGCAAGGCTGTGCAGTCTGTGGCGGAAAAGGAGCAGGTGGCCCTGGAGCTGCTGGGTTCCAAGAAGTTGGTGCAGCAGTACGTGGAGTGGGTCTGGCGTGAGCGCTTCGGCCCTGAGCCGGACCTGTTGCAAGGCTGGCGCGGTGAGTTAGCCCGCGACACGCTGGAGCAGCTGTCATTACTGCCCTGAACCGTTTGAATAAAAGCCCGGCTTATGCCGGGCTTTTTTATGGCTGGACGTGCCTAAGCCGTTGTTGCCCGATAATGGTGCAGCGCTGCACCGAATGAATATCCTTACCGTGCCGGGGCTGGAAACGTGAGATTAAACGTGACATATTGTGGTGCAATTTAATTAAACGATTGTTTTAACGATACCAATAAAAAGTGACGACCACGTCACGGAGCAAGGAGGCTTTTGATGGAGAAGTTATGGCTGGGCAGCTACCCCAAGGATGTGCCGGAGGAGATCAATCCGGAGCAGTTTACCTCCTTGGTGTCGTTGCTGGAGGAGAGCGTTGCCAAGTTTGGCGACCGTGCTGCCTTCGTCAATATGGGCCAGTCTCTCACTTACCGTCGTCTGGATGAACTCAGCCGTGCCTTTGCCGCTTATCTGCAGCAGGACCTGGGCCTGAAGCAGGGCGACCGCGTAGCGCTGATGATGCCGAACCTGCTGCAGTATCCTGTGGCGCTGTTTGGCGTACTGCGCGCTGGCATGGTGGTGGTGAACGTCAATCCTCTCTATACGGCTCGTGAACTGAAACATCAGCTCAATGACTCCGGTGCGGAAGCGATCGTTATCGTCTCCAACTTTGCCCACACCCTGGAGCAGATCGTCGACGAAACGCCGGTAAAACACGTTATCCTGACCAGCCTGGGCGACCAGCTCTCCCTGCCGAAGCGCACCCTGGTTAACTTTGTGGTGAAGCACATCAAGAAGATGGTGCCCAAGTACCATCTGCCTCACGCCCGTTCCATGCGCAGTGCGCTGGCCAAGGGGCGTCATCTCCAATACGTCCGCCCGAATGTGAAGTCTGAAGACCTGGCGTTTCTTCAGTACACCGGCGGTACCACGGGCGTGGCCAAAGGCGCCATGCTGACCCACCGCAATCTGGTGGCCAATCTTGAGCAACTGTGTGGCTTTATTGGCCCCCTGCTGAATGAGGGCGAAGAAACCGTGGTGACGGCATTGCCGCTGTACCACATCTTTGCGCTGACCGCGAACTGCCTGCTGTTTATGAAACTCGGTGGCACCAACCTGCTGATCACCAACCCGCGGGATATGCCTCTGTTCGTTAAGACCCTGAAGAGCCAGCCCTTCACCGCGATTACCGGGGTGAATACCCTGTTTAACGGGCTGCTCAACACGGAAGGATTTGATGAGATCGACTTCTCCGGTCTGAAGGTGAGTCTGGGCGGTGGCATGGCGGTTCAGCGTGCTGTGGCAGAGCGTTGGCAGGCGGTAACCGGCACCCGTTTGCTGGAGGGCTATGGTCTGACTGAGTGCTCACCGGTGGCCAGTGTGGCGCCCTACACCGCGACGGGGTATGACGGCACCATCGGTTTGCCGCTGCCCTCCACCGAGATCCGCCTGGTGGACGAGGAGGGCTTTGAGGTTCCTCTGGGAGAGCGTGGCGAGCTGCAGGTAAAAGGTCCGCAGGTGATGAAGGGCTACTGGCAGCGTCCGGAAGCCAGTGCCGAAGTGCTTAAGGATGACTGGCTGGCAACCGGGGATATCGCGGTGTGCGATGAGCGGGGCTACTTCACCATCGTGGACCGGAAAAAGGACATGATTCTGGTTTCCGGCTTTAACGTGTTCCCCAACGAGATTGAAGACGTGGTGGCGATGCACGATAAGGTGGAAGAGGTGGCGGCGGTAGGGGTGCCCAACGAGGTATCCGGTGAAGTGGTGAAGATCTTCGTGGTGCGCAAAGATCCACGCTTAAGCGAAGAGGCGCTGATGGCGCACTGCCGCAAGCACCTGACCGGCTATAAGGTGCCCAAGCTGATTGAGTTCCGGGATGAACTGCCGAAAACCAATGTCGGCAAGATCCTGCGTCGTGCGCTCCGGGAGGAGCAGGCGGCCTAAAGCAAACAGAAAGGCCCGCGTTAGCGGGCCTTTTGTCTATTTGGGCGGCAGGGGAACATTCAGTTCCAATACCGCCAGATCCTCATCATGGTCGAGGGCGATCACGATGTCCTCGGTGGGCACGTACCGGCCCAGTACCGCCATCAACTCCCGTTGCAGCTCAGGCAGGTAGTCGGGGCCGTTGCGATGGAGGCGCTGGTGGGCGACGATCACCTTAAGGCGATCTTTGGCCATGCCGGCGCTCTCGTTGTCTTCGCCTTTACGGAAATACTCCAGAAATCCCATCTCAGCCCCCAAACAGCTTCTTAAGCCAGCCCTTCTTCTGCTCGGTGAAGCGCAGCGGCCGGGTTTCGCCAAGCAGTCGGGCGACGGTGTCCTGGTAGGCCTGACCGGCGTCCGATTCCTGGTCCAGAATCACCGGGTTACCGAAGTTGGACGCCTTCAGCACCGAAGGACACTCGGGAATCACGCCCAGCAGGGGGATCGCGAGGATCTCCTCAACGTCGGCCAGGCTCAGCATCTCGCCACTGGTAACGCGATTTGGGTTATAGCGGCTCACCAGGAGGTGCTCCTTTACGGGCTCAAGGGCCTGTTCGGCACGCAGAGAGCGGCTTTGCAGCATGCCCAGAATCCGGTCGGAATCGCGGACAGAGGAGATTTCCGGGTTGGTGGTGACGATCGCTTCGTCGGCAAAATAGAGCGCCATCATGGCGCCATGCTCAATGCCTGCCGGGCTGTCACACAGGATAAAGTCAAAGCGCTCTCTCAACTGCGCCAGAATCGCCTCAACACCCTCCCGGGTCAGCGCGTCTTTATCCCGGGTCTGAGAGGCGGGCAGAACGTAGAGGTTGGCACAGCGCTTATCTTTGATCAGCGCCTGATTCAGGGTGGCTTCGCCGTTGATCACATTGACGAAGTCATACACGACGCGGCGTTCACAGCCCATCACCAGATCGAGATTGCGCAGGCCAATATCGAAATCGAGGACGACGGTGCGGTGGCCGGCCAGGGCAAGGCCCATGCCGATGGCGGCGGAGGAGGTGGTTTTGCCCACTCCCCCCTTGCCGGAAGTGACGACGATGACTCGGGACATGAGTTCTCCTAGGGGCGTGACAGGGCGTGGCAGGTGAGTGCCGTGCCCTGTAACTGAACAAGAACCGCTTCGCCCCAGTGGGGGTGACTGGGCTCTACGGTTTGATAATGACCGGCCAGAGCAACAAGCTCTGGTTGGAAGTTGTGGCTGATCAGATAGGCGCTGCTGTCCCCGGTGGCGCCCGCAAAGGCGCGCCCCCGCATCGGGCCATAGACCTGGATATCGCCGTCTGCCATCAGTTCAGCACCGGCACTGACGGCACTCAGTACAATCAGGTCTCGCTCCTTGGCGTAGATCTGCTGACCGGAGCGCACCGGTTTGTCGATGATGAGCGGGGGCAGGCGGTGGTGGGCCTTCTGTGCCTTGTGCTCAAGGTTGGGCAGGTCCAGTTCGACCAGTTCGGATTTGTGAGTGGGCTGAGCGCGGCTGACCGCCATGGGCAGCAGCTGGTGGCGCCGCACCAGGGCGACCACCTCCGCCAGTGCCAATGTCGGGTCCAGACCCTCGATGTCGAGGATGACCGGCATTCGGGTAAACAGGGCGGGAGCGCGTTCAATATGTTGCGTCAGGGCAGCGTCCAACTGGGCCAGCGTACGGCCACAAAGACGGAGTGTGGACAGGGTAAAACTGCCACCTTTGAATTCGATGACGGGGGAATGCATGCACGCCTCAAACAGCTGGGCGGACTGGCGAATCGCTAGCCAGTAACGGATTCTTTTCTTGGAGGCGCATGGTATAGTGAGCGCTGCGATTTACGCAATAAGCAACAGAATGAATTGCCTAAAAAGATGATGATTTGTGCCATTTACAAGAGCAGTCGAAAGGCCGATACCTATTTGTACCTGCCCAAGCGGGACGACTTCTCCAAAGTGCCTCAGCCGTTGATGGAGGTGTTTGGCACTCCGCAGTTCGTGATGATCCTGCCCATGGTAAAGATCAAACAGTTGGCCAACGCCGACCTGTCAAAAGTCACCCAGGAACTGAGCGACAAGGGCTATTACCTGCAACTGCCTCCTCCGACGGAAGATCTGCTCAAAGCACATCGTCGTACCCTGGGGTTACAAGACTGATAACAAGGAGGTCCCTGTCTATGTGGAAACGGGCAATTGTCGCAGCACTGATCGGTTTCAGCGCCAGCACTATGGCGGTGGATGCTGATGGATTTCGGGATTACGTCAGCCAACTGAAGCAGGAAGCGGCGGATAAAGGCTATCAACAGGCCACCATCGATGAGGCATTTTCCGACCTTAAGCTGTTTAAGCGGGCGATCTCAGCGGACCGCAACCAGCCGGAATTCAAAAAGACCCTGGATACCTATCTGCCTCAGGCGGTGCCGCAGTGGAAGGTGGATCAGGCGCGCAAACTCTATAAAGAGCACAAGGAACTGCTTGAAGAGATTGGTAAAGCCTATGGCGTCCAGCCCCGTTTTATCGTGGCGCTGTGGGGCATTGAGACCAACTTCGGTGGCTACACCGGTAACTACCCGGTATTAAGCACCACGGCCTCTCTGGCCTATGAAGGCCGGCGCGAGGCGTTTTTCAAAGAGCAGTTCTTTGCGGCCATGACCATCCTGGATGAGGGCCACATCAGTGCAGACGCCATGCGTGGCTCCTGGGCTGGCGCCATGGGCCAGACTCAGTTTATGCCCACCTCGTTTCTCAGTTACGCCCAGGATTATGATGGCGACGGTCGCAAAGACATCTGGGGCTCTCTGCCAGACGTATTTGCCTCTGCGGCAAACTACCTGAAGAATGTTGGCTGGGAGTATGACCAGACCTGGGCTCGTCAGGTGAAACTGACGGCGCCGGTGGCCGAGGAGAACCAGGGTCTTAAGGTGAAGAAGACTCTGGAGGAGTGGCAGGCTCTGGGCGTCCGTCGTTTTGATGGGACCGATCTTCCGGCCCGTGGGATCGAAGCGTCACTGGTATTCCCGGATGACGCACACGGTCGCGTTTACCTCGCTTACGCCAACTATGACGCCCTGATGCGTTGGAACCGCAGCCACTACTTTGCGGTGGCCGTGGGTTACCTCTCGGATCGCATTAAGTTCCCTCCCATCGAGTGAGCGTTTTTGCTATCATGCGCGCCCCCGGAGTCCCGGGGGCGCCGTTGTTTTAGGGGAGTGGCCATGTCTGAGCAAACGCCGTTTTGGCAGAAACCGTTGACTGAAATGACCGATCAGGAGTGGGAATCCCTCTGTGACGGTTGCGGTAAGTGCTGCCTGAACAAGCTGATTGATGACGACACCGATGACGTGTACTTCACCAATGTGGCCTGCCAGCTGTTGAATCACAAAAGCTGCCGCTGCAACAAGTACGAGACCCGCTTCGACTACGTGCCGGACTGCTACAAGATCACCCCGGAAAACGTCGGTGAACTGGATTGGCTGCCGCCCAGCTGTGCCTATAAGCGCCTGAATGAGGGCCGTGGACTGCCGAGCTGGCACCCATTGCTGACCGGCAGTGCGTCCGCTATGCATGCTGCGGGGATGTCGATCCGCAATAAGGTGCTGGATGAGCGCGATGTGGGCACCGAAAGCCACATCCTGCTGGGCTGCATTGTGCATTGGCCAGCCAACGAGATTGATTGAAAAGAGGCGCCCAGAGAGGCGCCTTTTTTGTGACTGTCTGCCGTTGAGCAGAGTGTATCTAGGTATTGCCTCCGTAGGGTGATATGTGACACCGTCATGGAGTATTCCAGGGAGGGCAATGCCATGGTTCGAACCAAAACCTATGAACATGATGAGGCGGGAAACTGCATTCTGACCGTCAGTGCGGCCAGCCAGAATGGTGGAATGGCACAAGTGGTGGGTGGACATCTGTTTCGCCGTTACCTGGAGGGTGATCGCTCCTTTATCATCCGTTTGCCCGGCAACATCGGCCAGACCACCATGGAGGTGATTAGTGGCGCGCTGTTGGGGCTGAACGCCAATATCCGACTGGAAGGGGATGGGGCAGTGCGGGTCGAGGAGTACCTGCGCGAGGAGCATGGACATCAGCTTTAACCGGGAGATGAGGTGATAGCTGGCCTGATTCAGACCGTGTACTGGCTTAATGGATTACGATGCGCCGCCAATCCCTTGCGCAGGTGAACACGATGAAGAGAACGTTAAAACACGATATTCTGCTGATACCGTTGCTCTTCTTTATCGCTGTGCTTCTGCCAGTGTTCGCGTGGCATGGTGTGGGATCTCTGGACAGCGACATTGGTGAATGGTTTCAAAGAAGCGGGTCGCTGGTGGTGCTGTGCGCCGCAGTGCTGGAATACCTGCTGTTTAAAATCACGCTTTCTGCAACGCCGGCCAGTGGTGAGCGCACTGGGCGCCGGCCTCACTACCGGGTGTCATCCACCTACCTCAAGTACATTCAGGCGCTGAAGTACGTGACCGCAATAGTTGCCATTATCGGCACGGTGATTTGGGGCTATGGTGATCTGATGTATCAGCACGCGCGTTAACGTCCACGGGCAATTCCCTGAGCGGGAAGCCAAAAGAAACGGCGCCTGTTGGCGCCGTTTTCTATTCCAACAACGCTTATCGACGCTGGGTTATCACCGCCAATAACACCAGTGCCGCGGCCGCCAGATAGAGCGCAAAAGACACCAGCGTCCATTGCGCCATGGTGATGCCCAGCCACTCCCAGGCTTTGTCGGTGCAGTCGCCGGTAGGCTCAAACAGGGCCGGCATCCAGTGGTGCAGCGGTGCCCAGTTGGGGAAGTCCGGGATAAAGTCACAACTGGCGCCGAACAGACCAAAGCCCTCGGGCGGGGTGGACTGTTTGTCGATCAGTTGCCAGGCGATCTTCGCGCCCCAACCCGCGCCAACCAGCCAGCCTGCCCAGCCAACCAGACGGAACAGCACGTTATTGGGTGCCACTGCAGCAACCAGGGCGCCCAGAGCAATGGCGCAAACCGCGACACGGATGTAGATGCACATCACGCAGGGGCCCAGATCCATCGCGTACTGGAACGCCAGTGCGGCGATCATCAGGCCAAATGCGGTGAGGGAGAGCAGCGCCCAAGCGAATCGTTGACGGGGAAGTTGGGCGAGGGTTTTCAACATATCCATTCCTTAGAAATCAAAAACGGCGCCATCAGGCGCCGTTTTCAGTGAAGGGGGGTATCAGTGGCCGGAAACCGCTGCGCCCGCTTCAGCAGAGTGATGCGTGATCCACTGCAGGTTATACATCGCCTCGGTGGCATCAGACAAGACACCGAACTGAATCATAGCCAGTCCCACCAGAGTCAGGACGATGGTGTAAGGCAGAGCCAGAACCACCATACGGCCATAAGAGAGGCGGATAAGCGGAGCCAGGGCCGAGGTCAGCAGGAACAGGAACGCCGCCTGACCGTTCGGAGTGGCTACGGAAGGCAGGTTGGTACCGGTGTTGATCGCCACAGCCAGCATATCGAACTGGTCACGGGTGATCTGGCCCTGCAGCAGCGCGGCTTTCACTTCGTTGATGTAGACGGTACCTACGAACACGTTGTCGGACACCATGGAGAGGGCGCCATTGGCCAGGTAGAACATCACCGATTGGGTGTTGCCCTCAAACTGCAGTACCCAGTGAATTACGGGGTAGAACAGTTTCTGGTCGATGATCACGCCAACAACGGCAAAGAATACGGCCAGCAGCGCGGTAAAGGGCAGGGCCTCTTCAAACGCCTTGCCCAGGCTGTGCTCATCAATAACGCCGTTGAATGCGGTGCAGAGAATGATTACAGACAAACCAATCAGACCAACCGCCGCCAGGTGCAGAGCCAGACCGACGATCAGCCAGAGACCAACCAGTGCCTGAATGATCAGTTGCATCTTCTCTTTGTTGGTGCGGTTTTCATCTTCGTAATTGGCGTAGTCCACCAGGATCTGGCGAACCGCTTCCGGCAGGGGCTCGCCGTAGCCAAAGATTTTGAACTTCTCGACGAAGAAACAGGTGGCCAGACCGGCAACCAGAACCGGCAGACTCACCGGGGCCATACGCAGGAAGAACTCACCGAAGTCCCAACCGGCCTGAGCCGCGATGATCAGGTTCTGCGGTTCACCCACCATGGTGCACACACCACCCAGAGCGGTACCCACACCGGCGTGCATCATCAGATTGCGCAGGAAGGCGCGGAAGCCCTCAAGGTCATCCTTGGACAGCTCAATACTGGCATCGTCACTGTGGTCGTGGCTTTGCTGGAAGTTCTTGCCGGACGCCACTTTGTGGTAGATGGAGTAGAAGCCGATGGCAACGCTGATAACCACCGCGATAACGGTCAGTGCATCCAGGAAGGCCGACAGGAAAGCGGCGGCCAGACAGAATGCCATGGAAACCACGACCTTGGAGCGGATGCGGGTGATCAGCTTGGTAAAGATGAACAGCAGCAGCTGTTTCATAAAGTAGATGCCGGCGACCATGAAGATCAGCAGCAGAATCACTTCCAGGTTGGCTTCGATCTCATGAAGCACCTGGTTGGGCGAGGTCATGCCGATGGCGACCGCCTCAATGGCCAACAGACCACCAGGTTGAAGTGGGTAGCACTTTAGCGCCATTGCCAGGGTAAAGATGAACTCGACCACCAGCAGCCAGCCGGCGACAAAGGGGTCGATCATAAATACCACGGGGTTAATCAATAAAAAGGCGAGAATGGCCGTTTTGTACCATTTCGGGGCGCTGCCCAGAAAATTCTGGAAAAATGCCTGTTGTAATGAGACCGCCATGACTTCCTCAGGGGCTTAATAAAAGACTCACGAAGAGTCGATGTTATGATTTTAAGGGCGGATTTTAATGCGAATGAAGTCACAAAGTCACTGCTTGCGCACATTTAGTCAGCAAACAGGGGTACTGTGTGACGCTATTGTGTTCAATGTTGATGGCTTTGTAGCCGCGATACCATAAGGTTTGACGAGGGGCTGGCTTCCTATTTCACCCCCCTCTGGTATGATCACCCGACAACTAGAAGCGATAACATGACTAACAGGCTGCTGCATCAATGATTATTAAAGCTCAGAGCCCGGCCGGCTTTGCCGAAGAGTACATTGTAAAGTCCATCTGGAACAATAAGTTCCCGCCAGGCTCCATCCTGCCTGCGGAGCGTGAACTTTCCGAGTTGATCGGGGTGACTCGTACCACCCTGCGTGAAGTATTGCAGCGTCTTGCCCGTGATGGCTGGCTCAGCATTCAGCACGGTAAGCCGACTCGGGTCAACAACTTCTGGGAAACCTCCGGCCTGAACATCCTGGAAACCATCGCCCGACTCGATCAGGACGGCGTTCCGGAGTTGATGGACCAACTGTTGGCTGCCCGCACCAACATCAGCAGCATCTACCTGCGCTCTGCAGTGCGTCACTGCCCTGATAAGGTGCTGGAACTGGTTAAAGAAGCGGCAGAGTTGCCGGAAGATGGCGCCGCGTTCGCGGACTTCGACTACCGCTTTAACCACACCGTGGCGTTTGAGTCCGGTAACCCCATCTACTCTCTGATCCTTAACGGCTTTAAGGGCCTGTACAGCCGGGTGGGGCGTTACTACTTCACCAGTGAAGAGGGTCGCGAACTGGCCCGTGCCTATTATCGCGAACTGGGAGAAGTGGCCGCGAATCGTGACTTCGAAGCGGTGATGCCGCTGGTACGTCGTTACGGTATGGGTTCCGGCAAGATCTGGCAGAAGATCCGTAGCGATATGCCCAAGGACATCGCCGAAACCAAGATCTGATCACTCCCGACTCTTCTCCGGGCAGCGTGCGATCAACTCCACGCTGCCGTTTTCCTGCTCCTGTTCCAGCAGGACGTCAAAGCCCCAAAGCCGGTGCAGGTGCCTCATCACTTCGTCGGTGCTGTCTCCCAGTGGGATCCGATTCTGCGGTGTATAACGTAGGATAAGACTGCGGTCACCACGGACCTTCACGTTCCAGATCTGAATGTTGGGCTCCAGGTTGCTCAGGTTGTACTGGCGAGCCAACGAAGTCCGCAACTCCTTGTAACCCTGCTCATCATGGATGGCGGAGACCTCCAGATAGTTCTTCCGGTCATCATCGCGCACCCCAAACATCTTGAACTGACGCATCAGTTTGGGTGACAGGTACTGGGCGATAAAGCTCTCATCCTTGAAGTTCGCCATGGCGAAATGGACGGCGTCTAGCCAATCGGTGCCTGCCAGGTCCGGGAACCACTCCCGGTCTTCCGGCTCTGGGTTCTCGCAGATGCGGCGAATGTCCTGGAACATGGCAAAGCCCAGAGCGTAGGGATTGATGCCACTGTAGTAGGGACTGTTGTATGGGGGCTGAGCAACCACATTGGTGTGGCTGTGCAGGAACTCCATCATAAACCGGTCGGACAGTTTACCTTCGTCATACAGGTGGTTAAGGATGGTGTAGTGCCAGAAGGTGGCCCACCCCTCGTTCATTACCTGGGTCTGCTTTTGCGGATAGAAGTACTGGGCGATCTTACGGACGATACGCACCACTTCCCTCTGCCAGGACTCGAGCAGAGGGGCATTCTTCTCGATGAAGTAGAGCAGGTTTTCCTGCGGGTCGGGTGGGAATCGGATCTCATCCTCTTCTTGAGCCTCCTGTTTTCGCTGGGGCAGGGTACGCCAAAGGTCGTTGACCTGGGTCTGCAGGTACTCCTCCCGCTCTTTCTGACGCTGTTTCTCCTCCCGCAGGGAGATCTCTGCGGGCCGCTTGTAGCGATCAACACCGTAGTTCATCAGGGCGTGGCAGGAGTCCAGCAACTCCTCCACTGCATCGATGCCGTGTATCTGCTCGCAGTCGGCGATGTATTTTTTGGCAAACAGCAGGTAATCGATGATGGAGTCGGCATCGGTCCAGGTTCGGAACAGGTAGTTGCCTTTAAAGAAGCTGTTGTGACCGAAGCTGGCATGAGCCATCACCAGCGCTTGCATGGTGATGGTGTTCTCCTCCATCAGGTACGCAATACAGGGGTTGGAGTTGATTACGATCTCGTAGGCCAGCCCCATCTGGCCGCGCTTATAGTGCTGCTCGGTTTCAATGAACTTCTTACCAAATGACCAGTGTGAATAGCCGATGGGCATGCCCACGCTGGCGTAGGCATCCATCATCTGCTCGGCGGTGATCACCTCAATCTGATTGGGGTAGCTATCGAGACGGTAGTGCTCCGCCACCCGCGCGATCTCACCCTGGTACTTCTCCAGCAGTTCGAAGGTCCAGTCCGGACCGTCCGGCAGTGTCTTTCGCTCCGTCATGATCAACCCCCCTGAAAAGGTTACGCGGCCTGCTTTTTGAACAGCTCGCGGAATACCGGGTAGATGTCCTCCACCGAGCGGATGTGCTGAAGCGCAAAGTGCGGATTGGACTTGGCCAGCGCCTCATACTCCCGCCATAACGTCTGGTGGGCCCGGTTGGTGATTTCGATGTAGGTGTAGTAACGGCATACCGGCAGGATCTTGTTCTCCATGATCTCCCGGCACTGCGGTGAGTCGTCCGCCCAGTTATCACCGTCCGATGCCTGGGCGACGTAGATGTTCCATTCGTTAGAGGGGTAGCGCTCCGCCTGTATCTCATGCATCAGCTTGAGGGCGCTGGAAACGATGGTTCCCCCGGTTTCCTGGCTGTAGAAAAATTCGTGCTCGTCCACCTCTTTGGCCTGGGTATGGTGTCGGATAAACACCACATCCAGAGCCTTGTAGGTCCGGGTGAGGAACAGGTAAAGCAGGATGTAGAAGCGTTTGGCCATGTCCTTGGTGGCCTGATCCATCGAGCCTGACACGTCCATCAGACAGAACATCACCGCCTTGGAAGTGGGCACCGGGCGTTGGTTGAACGCGTTGTAGCGCAGGTCAAAGGTGTCGATAAAGGGCACCGCTTCAATGCGCTGCTTAAGCCCAGCAATCTCCTCTTCAAGCTCATGGATCTGCTCGGTACTGGAACCCGGGGTATTGAGGAGTTGCGCCAGCGCTGCCTCCAGCTCTGCGAGACGCTTCTTTTTCCCCGCCGTCAGCGCCGTTCGCCGCGCCAGAGACTGGCGCAGTGAACGGACGATGTGGATATTGGCGGGCACACCGTCAGTGGTCACCCCGGCGCGGTAGGTTTTGAACTCCACCAGCTTGTCCAGGCTGTTTCGCTGCAGGTTGGGCAGGGCGAGGTCGTCAAACAGCAGGTCCAGGTATTCATCCTTGGAGATGGTGAAAACAAAGTCGTCTTCACCCTCGCCACTGTTGGATGCCTGACCTTTTCCGGCTCCCCCGGCGCCTCCACCCGGAGGGCGCTCAATGCGGTCACCCCGGATAAACTGGTCATTTCCCGGATGCACCCGCTCCCGATCACCGCCAGCACCCTGATGGAATACCGGTTCGGTGATGTTCTTGGCCGGGATGCTTATCTGCTCGCCACTTTCAACGTCCGTAACGCTGCGGTTGGTGACCGCATCGGAAACGGCTTTTTTGATCTGCTGCTTGTAGCGACGCAGAAAACGCTGCCGGTTGACCGTGCTCTTGCCCTTGGCGTTCAGGCGTCGATCGATGAAGTGGGCCATAGGACACCTCCCATCAGCTCGACTTCCGAACGCGGAGGTACCATTCAGACAGCAGCCGCACTTGTTTGCGGGTGTAGCCCTTCTCCATCATGCGGTCGACAAAGTCGTCATGTTTCTTCTGCTCATCCGCAGAGGTTTTGGTGTTGAAGGAGATCACCGGCAGCAGGTCTTCGGTGTTGGAGAACATCTTCTTCTCAATCACCGAGCGCAGTTTTTCGTAGCTGGTCCAGTTCGGGTTCTTGCCATTGTTATTGGCCCGCGCCCGGAGTACGAAATTGACGATCTCATTGCGGAAATCTTTCGGGTTACTGATGCCCGCAGGCTTCTCAATCTTCTCCAGCTCCGCGTTCAGCGCTGCGCGATCGAACAGTTGTCCGGTTTCCGGGTCCCGATACTCCTGATCCTGAATCCAGAAATCCGCATAGGTGACATAACGGTCAAAGATGTTCTGGCCGTATTCACTGTAGGACTCCAAGTATGCGGTCTGGATCTCTTTACCGATGAATTCGACGTATTTGGGGATCAGATAACCCTTCAGGTGCTCCAGGTACTTGTCGGCCAGTTCCTGTGGGAACTGCTCACGCTCGATCTGCTTCTCCAGTACGTAGAACAGGTGCACCGGGTTGGCTGCTACTTCGGCATGGTCGAAGTTGAATACCCGGGAGAGGATCTTAAAGGCGAAGCGGGTAGACAGTCCGCTCATACCCTCATCGACACCGGCAAAGTCGCGGTACTCCTGATGGGACTTGGCCTTGGGATCGGTGTCCTTGAGCGTTTCCCCGTCGTACACCCGCATCTTGGAGTAGATGGAGGAGTTCTCCGGGTCCTTCAGTCGGGACAGCACACTGAACTGACTGAGGATGGACAGGGTGCCCGGGGCACACTGGGCGTCCAGCAGCTCGGAGTTGGCGAGCAGTTTCTCGTAAATCCGCTTCTCTTCGGACACCCGCAGGCAGTAAGGCACCTTAACGATGTATACCCGGTCGAGAAACGCTTCATTGTTCTTGTTGTTGCGGAAGCTCTGCCACTCAGACTCATTGGAGTGGGCCAGGATGATGCCGCCGAAGGGCAGGGCGGACAGCCCCTCTGTGCCGTTGTAGTTGCCCTCCTGGGTGGCGGTCAGCAAGGGGTGCAGCACCTTGATGGGCGCCTTGAACATCTCGACAAACTCCATGATCCCCTGGTTGGCTTTACAGAGTGCGCCGGAATAGGCGTACGCGTCGGCGTCGTCCTGGGCAAAATGCTCCAACTGACGAATGTCGACTTTACCCACCAGAGAGGAGATGTCCTGGTTGTTTTCATCGCCTGGTTCGGTCTTGGCGACGGCGATCTGGTCCAGTACGGAGGGGTAGACCTTGGCCACACGGAACTGAGTGATGTCTCCACCAAACTCGTGCAGCCGCTTTGCGGCCCAGGGTGAGGTAACGTTGCGGAGATAGCGTTTGGGTACCCCATACTCTTTCTCAAGGATCTCGCCGTCCTCTTCCATATCGAACAGACTGAGAGGATGGTCATTCACCGGACTGCGCACACCGTTGGCAGTGAGCACATAGATCGGAATGCGGGTCATCAGCTTCTTGAGCTTTTCCGCCAGGGACGATTTGCCGCCCCCCACAGGCCCGAGCAGGTAGAGGATCTGTTTGGATTCTTCCAGGCCTTGAGCGGCGTGCTTCAGGTACGCGACGATCTGCTCAATCGCCTCTTCCATGCCATAAAACTCGGCAAAGGCGGGATAGCGGGAGATCACGCGATTGGAAAAGATGCGGGAAAGCCTGGGTTCCAGTGCGGTATCGACCATCTCTGGTTCACCAATGGCCAACAGCAAGCGCTCGGCGGCGCTGGCATAGGCGGCGCGATCGGTTTTGCACAGCTCCAGAAACTCCTGGATGCTGTACTCCTCGTCGCGAGTTTGTTCATAGCGATGTTGATAGTGCTCAAAGATGCTCATGTGTCACCCCCCAAAGTCGCCAAGGCCTTAAACCACGGCTGCGTTGAATTTGCGCTACCTCCTCGTAAGCGTAGACCGATTATCCCTAACCTGTTCACTACGAAAGCAAAACCGGGCAGATCTTCTTCGGATATCTTCAGCTTAGCTGAGTAAGACTGCTGCCGGCTGCCTCCCTAGTAGACCCTCTTGTACGGGGGGATATTGCAACCAGATTGCTCTGTTGGGGTTTTGTTTTGAGAAAAGGGATGCCTCGGGAGGCCAACTGATGAAACGCGTAGGACGACTTTGCCCGTTCACATAATGCTGGGCAGGGCATTCTGGCCGTTCGTTACATTCCGGGGGCGACGGCACCTCTCAGCAGCTGGCGCTTGGCGTCAGCGGGTAACGCTGCTTGAGCACCCTTATCGATCCTCTCTCTGGTGCTCATGCCGACCCTTCTGATGGCTATGATAAATCGGGTTGGTGACGTTAAAAAGCCAAACGGTTTTAGTGGCTTAACCTCGATTTGGCAACTCTTCATGCTAATTCTTAACTAATCCCATTTTTGGCAATATTTGGGAGCCCAAAACCTGTCCCAAATCACCCAAATTGGAGCGGATGGATCAGAAGTGAAACCAGAATGGATCCAGGGATTATCCTGGCTGTTACATTGTGGCTTCATGTCTGTGCGTTTCGTTGTGGCTAACTCACAGTTGTTATTTTGTGTCACTTTGCAATTGAGTTGGTCACAGAGCCTCGCTGGCGCAGTCAATAGCATCTCCCTTGCCCGACATTGGGCCCAATCAAATCTGATTGAAGGGAAATGATGATGACGAACCAAAACTACAAATTGGCCATGCTGGCGACGGTGGTTGCTGCAGCCCTATCGGGATGTTCCGATGGGAAAGATGGTGCGCCTGGGGCACCTGGAGAATCTGCTCCTATCCTGGCGGGCAGTGCCACCGAATTGAATGTGGAAGTTGAACAGATTGCGCTGGGGCAGGATTCCACCCTGACTTTCAGAGTGACCAACGAAGAGGATCTGGCTGTCGCTGGTCTGGATAAATTTGGCTTTATTCTTTCAGGGTTAGAGCCGGGCCAGGAGGGTGACGCCAACAGCTGGAAACTGCTCTCCTCTGAGACCTGTCCCGCGTCCAGATACTCTCAGTGCGGCGAACTGGTCGACAACAAGGACGGTACCTACCGCTACCGGTTTGAGAAAGACCTCTCTGCCGCGGACGCCTTTGAGTTAACCGACAGCAAGACGCTGCGCCTGGTGGTTCGCACCGGGGGGGAATCCGTAGGCGCTTCAGAAGTCCCTTATGCCAACGCGATCCACGATTTCCGTCTGGATGGTGCCGAGATTGAGTACAGCAAAAATGTGGTTACCGCTGAGAACTGCACAAGCTGCCACGATGATTTGGCGTTCCATGGTGGAAAATACACCGAAGTGGAAACCTGCGTGGCGTGCCATGCGGATAACAAAGTCAGTGAAGACGCCGTCTTCCCGATTCTGGCTCATGAGGTTCATATCGGCGTAATTTCAGCGCCGGTTGGTGGCTGTGACAACTGCCACAGCGATACCGGACTGGCACAAGATTTTGCGAACTGGAAAACGGTACCGACGGCAGAGACCTGCTCGGTTTGCCACCAGGATGTGAACTTTGAATCGGGTGAGAACCACATCGGGGGGGCCCGCGAAGACAACAGCACCTGTGCCATGTGCCACAGCGAGTCTGATATTGAGATGAAGCACCTCTCCACCTACCAGGGCCAGACCTCGCGTCGTGAAAATCTGCACCTGACTGTGGTGGATGCCAGGATGGTGGATGCGCCACAAGCCCAGGAGAACATCGACTCTGGCCGTGACACCGACAAAACCGGTTACGTACAGCTCACCGTGGATATCCTCGATAAAGATGGTCAGTCCCTGAATCTGCAATTGGATAAGGCGGACTTCTTCTACTACTCCGAGTTCTACATCAACTGGGGTGGTCAGGATATGGGCATGCAACGGGGCAAGATTCTGCGCGTGTTCACCAACAAAGAGGAGACGCTGGACTCCGATTACGTGGCCAAGCCGGTACTGCTGAGCTTTGCAGATGGCCAATCGACCTACGAGATCGGCCCCTTTGATCTGGAAGACACCTTTGAGGGTGACCTGAATGATTCCTACGGCATGGTGACCCCTCGTATCTGGTTCTGTATGGACGCTAAGGGCGAGAAGATTGAATCCTGCTCTGAAACCTCCAGTGTTTGGGGACAAGGTGCCGCAGGCTACAACTGGCTGCACTTCTTTGATAAGCAGGGCATGCTGGACGAGCGCCCACGTCGTCAGGTGGTGACCAATGAGAAGTGTGGTTCCTGCCACGGCATGACCGAGCGTGAGAGCGACGGCATGGCGCAGATGACGCTCAACTGCCGCTCCTGTCACCCGGTCACCAAGACCGACTTCTTCGGAACGACTTGCGCTTCCGGTTCGGTAGACAGTGATGGTGATGGTCAGTTGGACGAGCAGGTCATGCTCAAGAGCATCGCCCCGCGCGGTGAGCGGGACTGGACCACGGCCTCTAATGCGGCAGAAGAGTGTGTGGCTTGCCACAACGCCAACAACCCGCCGACCCAGGTGATTCGGGACTCCCACACCAAACAGGGTGATGCGGATTATATTGAACAGCTGACCATGAGCCACCCTGACCACAAGGTATGGATCCACGCCATGCACGCCAACAACCGGGCTAACCAGGGTGGCGAAGGCTGGGTGCGTAATGTGGAGTACTCTGCTGATCTGGCGAACTGCGTTAAGTGCCACGAAGGGGACAGTTTCGACGCCAAGTATCTGGTGGGTCGTAAACCTCTGGCACTGGACCTGGATTACATGGACACCTATGACGGCCTTGATCCTGCAAACCCTCAAGACGTCAGTGGTAACAAGCGTTTTGCCATCGATGCCGAAGCGGATGCGTATGTCTCACCAACCGCCGCCGTGTGTTTGAGCTGCCATGGTAAGCGGGCGCCGGAGGCCGGTGAAGACCGTCGCCAGGTGCGCGCCGACGTTGTGGCTCACATGAAGCAGAATGGCGCTCAGTTCGGTGTGACTGAAGGCGAGTACACGGGTGAAGAGTCATGCTCAGTCTGTCACGACCTGAGCAACCTTAAACAGGTTCATGGACTGAAATAAGCCGAGTAAAAAGGAGCGCGTTCAGCGCTCCATTCCCTGCATGAATGTAAACCTCGGACTCATATTCCGAGGTTTTTTTCCATGTATCAGTGATTCGAGAACTGGGTCATGCAAAACATGGTTCGCTGCAAGTATGATTCATTTTCTTTACCCCTTTGTTGTGAATGGCGCTTGGAGGAAGGATGCAGCTATCTCAAAACTTGCAAATCGATGAAGCGCGGCGTGAGCTGATCGATGCTCGAGATGGCTCCGTACACCCACTTTCTTTTGCGGAACTGGCGATACTTAAAGAGCTGCATCTGCATTGGGGCGAGGTGGTAGATAAAGACAGACTGACCGATGTGGGCTGGCCCGGCCGGGTGGTGGCTCAATCCTCATTGACCCAGTGCATAAGCACCTTACGGCGCAAGCTGCAGAGCCACAAAGAGGTGGAACTCAAGACCATACCTCGTCACGGCTATTGCCTGTGCAGCAGCGAGTGTCAGCGAAATCCGGAAACCCATTCCCATATTGGCCCGGAGCAGAAACCACCACCGTATTCCCTGAGCCGGAGCGTGAGTTGGACTCAACTTGGAGCCTGGGCATTAGTGCCTGCCCTATTGATGGTGCTCGTGTTCCTTCACAGCAGCGGTTTATTCGCCAGGGCGAAGCAGAGGTTGCAGCTTCTGGACGCCCCGCAAGTGGCTGAAGTGGTGGTGGAACCCATTCAGGTGGGTCAAAACACCAACCTGGCTTATCAGGTTGTATTTGATGTGGACCAGGACATGGAGTCGGTGACACCGCAGCAATTCGTTGCCAATTGGCGTCATGTGGATCAGGTGATGCCTCGGGCCAATCAGCAGCGAAGTTTCATTAAACAGAGTGCGGACTTTGACTCCATTGCCCTGTGCATGAACTACCAGGATGGTTGTAAAGACCGCATCCCCCTCAATCTGGTCAAACGCCACCAGACTCAGCCTCAATTGGACCTGTCCTGGCTGCAGCAAACCAAGCTCAGGATGGAGCAGGTTACCTACAACAAGATCCTGCTCGATCGCTTTGAAGGCCCCTCGGATGGTTTGACGGAAGAGGTCTATCGAGCCGATGTCTATTACTACGGCGACAGTGACAATGTGGTTCGCAGTGATATGCGATTCTCACTGGTTTTTGAGTCCGATAACCGGGGCAAAGTGATCGTGGCTGCCTGTTTTACCGATGCGGTGAATTGGGATACCAGCATGAGATATGAGTTCTCTGGTTCCTTTAATGCCTATGACTCTCAGGTGGATGGTCGCTTAGTCAGGCGTTTCCAGGTGGATGTGGATAGCCAACAGTTCAATCGTCCCGGAGTGCTGACCGAAGAGATGGCGGTGATCTACCGCGAGTTGCAGAAGGCGGTGTTGTCTCAGAAGCAGTTAGTACTGCATCAGTTGCAGCAGGATGAAGGCAGCGGCGTGTGGAGCCTGCCTCTTTGGGGAGACACCATGGTTTGGGCGACTCGAGCTGAACTTAAGCTGTGAATCGTTGAGAAGACCTGTCTGGATACCAAGCCCTCGCCATCAAGGTGGGGGCTTTTTTTGCGCCTGTTGAACGGAATGGGTTGGTTCGCCGAAAACGAACAGGGCGGCCCATGCGGGCCGCCCTGTGTTAAGGCTGGCATAAGCCAGCCACAAAACTGCTGGTGTGCCTATCAGGCGAAGTTTTCGTTAACGAAATCCCAGTTCACCAGGTTCCAGAACGCGTCCATGTAGGTCGGACGAGCGTTGCGGTAATCGATGTAGTAAGCGTGCTCCCACAGGTCAACGGTCAGCAGCGGGGTTACGCCTTCTTCGGTCAGCGGGGTCGCAGCATTGCTGGTGTTCACGATGGCCAGAGAGCCGTCAGCTTTTTTCACCAGCCAGGTCCAGGAGGAGCCGAAGTTGTTGATGGCGGAATCGGTGAACTGAGCCTTGAACGCGTCGAAGGAACCGAAAGCACTGTTGATGGCATCGGCGATGGCGCCGGTTGCTGCACCGCCACCGTTCGGGGACAGGCAGTGCCAGTAGAAGGTGTGGTTCCAGATCTGGGCTGCGTTGTTGAATACACCGCCGGTGGAGGTCTTGATGATCTCTTCCAGAGACTTATCCGCCATCTCGGTGCCTTCAACCAGGCCGTTCAGCTTGGTGACGTAAGTCGCGTGGTGCTTGCCGTGGTGGAACTCCAGGGTCTCGGCAGAGATGTGGGGCTCCAGTGCGTCTTTTGCGTACGGCAGTGCAGGAAGTTCAAACGCCATTGCTCTTCTCCATTGATATTAGAGGTGTGTTATCCGTGTGCTGGTCGTCATTCTAACGGAGGAAAAGGTGAGGTGCATCAACTTATATAGCCAGCAAAAAGCAGTTGGTTAAAAATTTAGCCACAGAAATAATGGTGTTTTGTCCACCTGCCTCCTTGGCTTAGAATGGGACCAGGTCCACAACCCTAGAGACAAACGAATTCATGGATACCGTAGAAAAGATCAAGAGCCAGATCGCTGAAAACTCTATCATTCTGTATATGAAAGGGTCCCCCAAGCTGCCCAGCTGTGGCTTCTCCGCCCAGGCAGCCCAGGCGCTGATGAACTGCGGTGAGCAGTTTGCTTACGTTGATATCCTGCAGAATCCTGACATCCGCGCCGAACTGCCGGCGTATGCCAACTGGCCGACCTTCCCGCAACTGTGGGTAGAAGGTGAGCTGATCGGCGGCTGTGACATCATCATGGAGATGTTCCAGAAGGGCGAACTGCAGGCACTGATCAAAGAGACCGCAGCCAAAAACGCTGCAGCAGAGTGATTCCCCTTTCTTAGCGGGAACGAGAAACGGCGCCAATGGGCGCCGTTTTTTATTGTGCAGGGAGTGCCAATATCTCAGGCATCCCCATTAAGGCAGAGCCTTCAGACGCACGGCCTGAAGATGCAGCATCTCTGTGGCCAGAGTGGCGCCGGCCAGGGCGGTCAGATCGGCATGATCGTAGGCGGGAGCGACCTCCACCAGATCCATACCTACGATGTTCAGCCCCTTGAGACCACGGATGATCTTCAGAGCTTTATCGGAGTTCAGGCCACCGCATACCGGGGTACCGGTTCCCGGGGCAAAGGCGGGATCCAGACAATCGATGTCGAAGGTGAGGTAGATCGGCTTGTCGCCCACACGGGCACGAATCGCCTCGACAATGGCGTCGGCGCTCATATCGTTGGCGCTGTCCGCTTCAATCACGGCGTAGCCGTGGTTTTCCCGGGTGTACTCAGTCCGGATACCGATCTGGATGGAGTGCGCCGGATCCACCAGACCCTCTTTGGGAGCGTGGTAGAACATGGTGCCGTGGTCGTAGCGACCACCGGCATGGTAGGTGTCGGTGTGGGCATCAAAATGCACCAGCGCCAACTCCCCATAGTTCGCGGCATGGGCCCGGAGCAGGGGCAGGGTGATGAAGTGATCGCCGCCAAAGGTGAGCAGGGTCTTGCCCGCTTTGATCAGTTGGTCGGCGTGCGCGGTAAGACGGGTCATCATCTGCTCGCTGTCACCGCAATCAAACACCAGGTCGCCACAGTCCACCATCTTCAACTGCTCGCGCAGATCGAAATCCCAGGGCCAGCGACAGCCCTCCCACGCCAGGTTGACGGAGGCTTTGCGAATGGCCTCGGGGCCTTGTCGCGCACCTGAACGACCCGTGGTCGCCAGATCAAAGGGAACGCCGGTGATGACCAGGTCTGCGTCGGATTCCGCAGGACGGAAATCCAGCGGTTGGCGCAGAAAGCCAAAGGCGTTGCTGTACAGGGAATAATCAGGATGGTTGGCGAGAGTAGCCATAGTGCTCCAATGAAGAGTATTGAGGTGGGGTCAGCCCCGTTAGCGTCTCAAGTATTGTCCTTCAGGGATAGCATCTTGTCACTCATTGCGTGAGGCGAACGAGAGAATCTCACCTGTGCAGCTGGATTGGACAGGATCGGGATCCGGTCATAAGGTCAAAGAACCTCTCTGATTGGTGACGGCCTATGCGTTGGTTTCCTTTGCTGATACTTCTGTTTGGTTGCAGTGCCAGCGCACCACCGGTGCCCAGCGTAGAGCCTGAACCCCTGATGCTGACGTCGGAAACCGGCTATCTGGTTGATCGGTTAACCGAGGATCTCAACAGCGGAAATCAGGACGGGCTGCGGGAGGCGATTCAGCCGCCTCATCCTCTGGCGCAATGGGAACCTGAGTTGAAGAATGATCCCGCCTGGCAGAGCCTGGTGAACCAGTGGATCGAGGAGTTGGTGCTTCATGCCGGGGCCGGGGAGTGGCAGTTTCGTCAGCTCAATGTCATCCCATCGGGGTGGCGCGCCGAGTACCGTCTGGTGCATGAAAACTTTGCCGTGGAGTACTTCTACTTCGACATCGAAGAGGGCCCGGCTGGCCCACGGGTGTCGGACATGGGCAACCACCTGTTCCAGATGAGTCAGGTGCAACTGATGGACCATCTCTATCACCAGTTGATGCTGGAGTATGGTGAGTCCGAGCAACCCTTTGCCCAGTTTTTTGCGTTCCTTCAACCCTATGGTGAGGGCGAGGTCTCCAAGTCGGTGTTTGTGAAAGCCTACCGGGCCCTCCCTGGCGACCTGCAATCCCATTCGCTCACTCGGGAGTTGGTTTTGAGAGCGCTCAGCGGCAACGAGAGCCAATGGTATACTGGGCTGCCCACCAATATGGTGCATCGGCTCTATGGCGATGATTACCGTTTGATGCAGACCAACACTTGCCTCTCCAACCTGGATGCGGACTGTCGTGGCATCTTCCAGCGACTGCCCAGCACCCTGAAAAACGACGTGGCGATGCAAACGGAGATGGGGATCCGGGCACTGCACCGGGGGGAGTTGACCATCGCCGAAGCCCACGTGGACGCGGCGCTGGCTGACAGCAAAGAGTACCTTCCCACCTACTGGCTGAGTTTGCAGGTGGCGCTGGGGCAGGGGGATTACCCCGATGCCATCGCCAGTCTGGACAGACTCTCACGCCACTTTGATCTGCCGCTGGACAGAGAGATTCTGTTTGAGGTTTATCCCGACGCCGGAGCACGCTTTCTTGCCTCTTCGGACTTCTACCAGTGGGCCAAAGGGTTGCAGGATGAGTAGCACCGCGCGGGTGCTTCTTCGCATTTGATCCGGGTCACAGCTCAGGCGGATTTTACGAAACCCCTTCGACAACCCGGGTTGGGCGCATTACTGTTTTTGTCAGTAGATCAACTGGATGGAGAGGTTGAATGAATCGCCTTATTAATTCCCCGATTTTGGCGCTCGGCGCGACGATGCTGGTGGCGGGCTGTGCAGCGCCTGATGGCTCAGTGGAGATGGCGGCGCCACCAGAGCCGGTGGCTTCGGTTCAAACCGCTCCGGTGACTCTGGTGATGGAGTGCGGTGATATCACAGTACCCACCCGTATTGATGGGGAGAGTGCGTGGCTGTTCCTGCCGGGAGAAACGGTCAGGGCGGAGCATGCGATCTCCGCCTCCGGTGCGCGTTATATCGCAGAGGGGGTAGAGCTTTGGCTGAAAGGCGAGGAGGGCCTGCTGATCCAGGAGGGACAACCGAACCGCAACTGCACCAACAACCGTCGGGCTGCGATCTGGGAAGGAGCGAAACTGGATGGCATGGACTTTCGGGGCGCCGGCAATGAGCCGCCCTGGATCCTGGAGTTGTGGTACGACAAACTGGTGCTGAAAACCGGCTATGAACAGGCGCGTCGAGAATGGCCACGCCCCCAGCCGATCACGCTGGATCGGGCAAGCCGCTTTGACCTGGCGGATGGGGTATCCGTTTTGCTGGAGGGCAAAGCCTGCTCCGACAGCATGAGCGGCGAGGCGTTTGAAACCACCATCACGATTACCGATGGCGACCGAACCTATCGGGGCTGCGGACGCGCCCTGCATTAATGCGGGAACGGAGAATAAAAAAGCGCGCCAATCGGCGCGCTTTTTATTCACCCGGCCAATCTTAGAAGTTGGCGGTGCGCGGAGCGCGGGGGAACGGGATCACATCACGGATGTTCTGTACGCCGGTGACGTAGCTCACCAGACGCTCGAAGCCCAGACCGAAACCGGAGTGCGGGATGGTGCCGTAACGACGCAGGTCGCGGTACCAGTACATCTCTTCTTTCGGCAGGCCCATCTCTTCCATACGCTGGTCCAGCACGTCCAGACGCTCTTCACGCTGGGAGCCACCGATGATCTCACCGATGCCGGGAGCCAGAACGTCCATCGCAGCAACGGTCTTGCCGTCGTCGTTCAGGCGCATGTAGAAGGCCTTGATGTCTTTCGGGTAGTTCTTAACCACCACCGGAGACTTGAAGTGCTCTTCCGCCAGGAAGCGCTCGTGCTCAGAAGCCAGATCGATACCCCACTCAACCGGGAACTCAAACTGCTTGCCGCAGTTCTCCAGGATGGTGATGGCGTCGGTGTAGTCCACCTGGGCAAAGTCAGCAGCGATGAAGCTCTGCAGACGGGTGATCACCTCTTTGTTCACACGCTGCTCGAAGAACTTCAGGTCGTCCATGCGCTCATCCAGAACCGCCTTGAAGCAGTACTTCAGCATCGCTTCAGCCAGCTTGGCGTTCTCATCCAGATCGGCGAAGGCCACTTCCGGCTCCACCATCCAGAACTCCGCCAGGTGGCGGGAGGTGTTGGAGTTTTCAGCACGGAAGGTCGGGCCAAAGGTGTACACCTTGCTCATGGCGCAGGCATAGGTCTCAGCGTTCAGCTGGCCGGATACGGTCAGGAAGGTCTCTTTGCCAAAGAAGTCCTGGTCGTAATCCACTTCACCGTTTTCCAGGCGAGGCAGGTTGTTCATGTCCAGGGTGGAGACGCGGAACATCTCACCGGCGCCTTCACAATCGGAAGCGGTCAGAATCGGGGTGGCAACCCAGATAAAGCCCTGCTCGTGGTAAAAGCGGTGGATCGCCTGAGACAGACAGTTACGAACGCGCATTACCGCACCAGTGATGTTGGTGCGCGGACGCAGGTGAGCCACTTCACGGAGGTACTCGATGGAGTGGCGCTTGGCCGCCATCGGGTAGGTGTCCGGGTCTTCTACCCAGCCCACCACTTTCACGTCGGTGACTTTCAGTTCGAACTGCTGGCCCTGGCCGGGGGATTCCACCACTTCGCCGGTCATCTCAACAGAGCAACCTGCGGTCAGGCGGAGGATCTCATTCTCGTAATTCGGCAGATTATTGGGCGCTACGCCCTGAATCGGGTCAAAACAGGAACCGTCATACACAGCCAGGAAAGAGATGCCCGCTTTGGAGTCACGACGGGTGCGGATCCAACCGCGCACCGTGACTTCGCTGCCGACAGCGTGATCGCCCTTGAGGACGTCAGCAATGGTTGCCAGGGTCATACTCGAAAAGTTCTCCAACGAGTCGTTTACTATCAGGGTTTTCGGCTTTGCGCCGGACTGGACATCTTACCTTGAAACGCCAGTTTCTCAAGGCCCAATTCTCAAGGGCCGAAAGGAGATTCGGCGTATCCCAGATGGCGAACCAACTGTTCAATCATAGCCGCTGTCGCGCCCCATACCTGATGGGGCATAAAGTAGACACCCTGAACGCCATTGGGGCGTCGAACCGGCAGTTTCCAACGCTCTCTGGGCTCAAGAAAATCCACCAGAGGGGCGCGGAACAGACGGGCCACTTCACGCTCCGACAACACGGGTTCAAAAGGCTGGGTGATCAGGGCGATCTGGGGGAACACCCGGAAGCGACTGATGGTGTGAAATACCGGCAGCTCGCCAATCCGCAGCACGCTTTGCGGTGGCAGGCCGATCTCCTCCCAGGACTCCCGCAGGGCCGTGTGCCAGGGACTGGCATCGTCGCGGTCCATTTTGCCGCCGGGGAACGCGATCTGGCCGGCGTGAGTGGGCATCTGCGCGGTGCGTTCGGTCAGCAGCAGATGTAGCTCCCCCTCAATCTCCTCCAGGGCGATCAATACTGCGGCATCGCGCAACTTAGGGTGGGTCGACATGATGCTGCGCAGGGGGTCCTCCCCATCACTGCCCGGCTGGAGCTGAAAGCGCAGCAGAAATTCCGTTTTGTCCATCTTGACTCGGTAAAGGCTCGGTTACCGTCAGAGTGCCAGATGTGGAGGAGGGGAGCTAGCGTCCGCTGCCGTTACGGTAGGTCTCCAAAGCTCTGAGCAGCCAGGTAGCACTGGGTTCGGGGGGCTGATCCGGGCACTGGATCTGGTAAGCGCGTCCACTGAAGCTACTTTTGGTGGCGGCGAACTCGATAAACTGTTCGGCGGTGGGCTCATGGCCCCGATTAAGGATGTAGCGGTACTTGCGCTCGATGTGGTCCCGCGCCTCCTCGCCGTCGTACTCCTTGCCGTTGCGAATAAAGAGGCAGGGGGCCTGCTCTATCTCTGACAACAGGTACTGGATCTCCAGCTCAGAGGTCGGGTCGCCCTGAGCGGCAGCAGGGAGTATCACCAGACAGATAAAGGCAACGAAGGCTCGGTACATCGTCGGACTCCTGTTCAGGGAAAGTGTCGTGGGCCGGGGCTCATCAGGGTCATCTTCGCCCGAGTCGGTAACCGGGTCCAGCCCCTGTGGAGATCCTATACTCCAGCGGAGACGTTGACCGGGTTGGAGTGTGGCTATGGAAAATGTGGACAAGAACACCATCGTTGACAGTGATGATGGCCATGTTGAGGTGGATGCTGTGATTGATGAGCAGGATGCGGTGATGCATCTGATCATTGAGGCATCAAACGAAGCGACCGCACGGGAACAGTTTCAACTGCTGCTGGCCCAGGCTCAGGGACAGAGTCCGGCGGTAACCGGCTCAGCCAACTGGGTGGGGAAGCAACTGGAGGGCCAGTTACGTTTTCCCTCAGCAGCAGAGCGTCTGACCTTTGAGATGGGTCTGGGTTAATCGGTGATCCAGTAGGGCACCCGCTGAGCCTGGATAAAGGCCTCGGCATCGGGGCCGTGCAGCAGGGCCAGGGTGCTGAGCAGACCCGCCTGAAGACAGGTTTTGCCCGCTACCGTCATCTGTCGGGGGCCGCCATGGGTAGCCCTGCCGGTTTTGGGGTTAAGAAGGTGACTGTACCGAACCCCGCTATGCAGCAGAAACCGCTGGGTGTCTCCGCTGGTGGCCAGAGCCCCGTCTGTCAGCGTCAGCAAGGTGGGAGAGGGCGCGTCCTTTGATGCGGGTGTGATCCCGATACGCCATGGCAGATCCACAGGCTGGGACAGGGCCAGATCGCCGCCAAAGTTGACCAGCACCGGTGTGTCTGGCGCCAACTCAGCCATCAAGGCTGCCACGCAATCCACTGCGTACTCCTTGCCGATCCCACCAAAATCCAGCTCCATCCCCTCCGGCAGAATGATCCACTGGGCATTCCACTGCACCTTGTCCCAGCCAATTCTCGCCAAAAGGGGAGTGATCTGCTCCGGCGTTGGTAATCGATCTGAACCATCAAACTGCCAGGCCCTGCGCAGTACGCCGGAGGTAAGATCAAACAAGCCCTCACTCAGTCGATAGCAGGTGTCGGCGAAAAGAAGCAGCCGGTGAGTCTCTTCGTCGATCGGGACTGGCTTGCCCTGGCTTCGGTTTATCCGGTCACAGAGGCTGCCGGTGATATAGCGGCTGAATTTGGCCTCAATGGCGCGGGTTCGGGCTTCGGCGGCCCGCAGCAGCGAGTCAGCAAGGGCTGGATTGGCAGTGCGCATCAACAGCACACAATCGCAGGCCATCGCCGAAAACCGGCCCTGAAAGTGATCCTGCTGGCGGAGGAGTCGGGGCGAGTTCATCAGAACCGATAGCTCAACTGGGCCATCAAAGCCCCAACCTCGGGATAGAGTTCCAGGCTGGCCAACTGCCCCGGACCGACCGGCCCGTCAGGCTGCTGAAGATAGTACTCAAGCCTCGCCGCCGCCTGATGTTCGCCTACGGGGAAACCGTACTTGAGGCCAAGGGTATAGGTGTCCATCTCGGCCAGCCGGTAGTCGGCACTGGCGTATTCGGGCAAGGGGGCATCACTGAGCAGATAGGGCTGATAGAACTCGGCATCGGACTGGTGGTAGTAGCGGAGGTGAGGCTCCAGAGTGTGCCCGTTACTGAACTGCCAGTTCAGTCTCAGGTCCAGCGTATGGGAATCGATCGCCCAGTCGTCCGTCATGTAGCGGTAGCTGAAATCCAGTACCGGCGCCCCCAGATAGGCTTTGGTCTGCCAATAGAGGGCGTGCTTGCTGCGGCTGTCGGGGCGGGATTCATACAGCGTCCGTTGAACCATCCCATCGTTGTTCACGACGGAGACCAGTTTGAAGGGATCGGTCTGATAGCCGTCCACCTGGGCGTAGCTGTAGTTCAACTGCATAACCACATTGCGGTTGATGACCTGGGTGAGCCCAAGGGTGAGTTCCGCCGTAGTTTTGTGCTCCTTGGCATTGCCCCGGGTGGCGCTGAACGCCTCGGCAAACGCCTCTTCGCTGGGATAGTCCTGTCGAAGGACCATGGTGGAAAGGGGTAACGGTGTGCGCCCCTCCGGCTCAATGGTGTCGAAGTACGCCGACGAACCCAGTCGAATCGAGGTGTTTTTCCGGTCCAGATAACGGGTGAGGCCGCCACTGATGCCCAGAGAGGTGTAGTCGTACTCTTTGGAGAGGTGCCCGCCCAGGTCATAGTCCCAGTTATGGCTGAGGGCCGCGGCCCAGCCAGCATTGAGCTGAACCCGCGTATCCCGGAAAGTGTCATCCAGTGGCGTATTGCCAGCGGCAGAGGTGTATTCCCCCCGCCCTGACGGGCGGGTAAAGGTTTGCGCTGTGGTCTGGGGGACGGCACCGGTAGGGGTGGCGCCGGTCAGGCTGTCTACGGTGGCAGACAGACTGAGGATCTCGTTGTCAGCGTTGGTCCGGACGCCCTTCAGGGTACCCTCGACGGCGGTCACCCTGTCCCCATCTTCGCCGTAGTAGAGCAGGGCAGCGGTGTGGTCCCAACTGGCATCCTTGTCGAACCAGTCTGCCTGAGCGGGCGCGACCAGTGCCTGACTGGCCACCACCAGGCTGCCGGAGATGCAGGCGAAGGTTTTGTCGGTCAGTTGCATCCACAACCTCCCCCAGCGGTGCCTCGTCCGCCACTGCTGGCTTCCTTGGAGAAGTAGATGTGGTCATCAAAGGCCTTATCGAGTGCATCGGCCTCCAGCGCCATGCGGGGATCCGCAAGCCGATCCCGCTCCCAGGGCTGAACCCCCAGGCTGCTGCAACCGCAGAGCATAAGCAGACCGATCAGAGCAATAATGCCTTTCATACCGGGTGACCTACTCCTTCAGGTAGCTGGCGACCTCGTCCATCAGGGCATCGGATTCACTCTTTCTGAAACCCACGTGGCGGACCAGGATCTCGCCATCCTTAATCAGATAGCTGGTGGGCATACCGGGTACCTGGTAGGCCTCGGCAATCGTGCCCTCAGGGTCGTAGTGGATGGCAAAATCGGCGGGGTATTTGGCCAGGAAGGGTTTGGCGTCCTCCGGATCCACATCGACATTAACGGCGACCACCGTGAGGCCTTTGGGGCCGAGTTCCGTATGGAGCCGGTTCATAAAGGGGAAGCTGTAGCGGCAAGGACCACACCAACTGGCCCAGAAGTCGAGATACACCACGGTTTCCTGAGACAGGCTGACCAGCGTGGTGTTTTTGCCGTTGAGGTTCAGGGCAAAGTCCGGGGCGGGGGCCGCCCAGAGCGAGGGGCAGAGCAGTGCTGCCCCGATGACCATGGCACGAAGAGCGGATGGGGTCACGACAATCACCTCCTTGGATACGCCGTAGAGTGCTCTATATCAGAACCTTTGAATGTACTCCTGTCAGTCAGCCAAAAACAGCAGTGAGTTCAAAAAAGTTCTGAACGGGTGTCGGTCAATAGCGGCAGGATGCGACTGACCTTGTCAAAACTCTCCTGGTATTCGCTGGCGCATTCAGAATCCGCCACGATGCCGCCGCCCGCCCAGCAGTGCAGGCGCCCGTCTTTGGCAACCAGTGAGCGAATGGTGATGCTGGTGTCCATACGCCCATGCTGGCTGAGATAACCGATGCTGCCGCAGTACAGGCTGCGGCGGTGGGGCTCCAGTTCCTCAATGATCTCCATTGCCCGGATCTTGGGCGCGCCGGTGATGGAGCCTCCGGGAAAAGCGCTGCGCAACAGATCCAGGGCCGTGGCGTCGTCCGCCAATGTGGCCGTCACCGTGCTGACCAGATGGTGCACCGCTGGAAAACTCTCAATGGCAAACAGGCTGGGCACCCGCACGCTGCCGGGGGCGGCGATGCGGCCCAGATCGTTGCGCAGGAGGTCGACGATCATCAGGTTCTCTGCGCGGTCTTTGCTGGCCTGCTGCAGGGCTTGTGCGCTTTGGGCGTCCTCCGCTGGGTCGGCAAAGCGGGGTCGGGTGCCCTTGATTGGCTTGGTCTGCACCTGACGGTCATTGACCAGCAGGAAGCGCTCAGGGGAGACCGACAGCAGTACGGCGTCCGGCAGCCGGATAAAGGCGGAGAAGGGCGCGCCATTGTGCTCCCTAAGCCGCTTATAGGCGTCCCACTCATTGCCGCCGTAATCGGCACTGAACCGTTGCGTCAGGTTGATCTGATAGCAATCTCCACTGGCCAGGTAGGCCTGAACCTTGTGGAAGCGCTCAGCGTACTGCTCCGCCGTAAGCTGGTGCTGCCAGGGGCCCTTCAGAGCAAAGCCCGGTTGACGGGGCTCTGCAGACAGCTGCTCAACCAGCCAGTGATAACGCTCCTGCCACTGCGCTTCGTCCCCCAGCACCACCAGTTCCACCTGGTAATGTCCCTGCTCAATGATCAGCGCCCAGTCGTAGATCCCAACCGCCATCTCCGCCAGACCGATGTCGTCCTCAGCGGTGGAGGGAAGGCGCTCAAAGCGGCGACCAAGGTCATAGCTGAAATGGCCCAACGCCCCGCCAATAAAGGGGAGGTCTGCCGGGCCTTTAAGCTCCGGTCCCAACACCGCATTCAGAGTGACCGCCAGGACCTCAAGGGGATCTTCGGGATGACGGGTTACGCTGTCCCCCTGACGAACTTCGGTGCACCCGCCATGGGTTACCACGGTGGCTCTGGGATCGGCGACCAGAATGTCGTAGCGGGCATCCGGATGGGCGCTGGCCAGATCACCGATGGCGGAGTCCAGCAGCATCGCCCAGCTCTGGTGGGCAAAGTGTTCAAACAGTGCGATGGGGTTGGCGGGCAGGGAGAGGGGACGGCGAAAATAGTGTGTCATGGTGCGGCTTCACTGCGGCTGATGGCCGGGAGCCTACCATAAAGGCGCTACCCGGCCCAAGCCGTTACGGTCCGGTCAAATCCAGTTCAAGCCAGACCAGACGATGGTCCGATGAGGCACCTCGACCCGCTACCAAACGGGCCAACTCCAACCCCTCTACCGGCCAGAACACGGCGCCACGGTGGGGAGTAAACCCATATTGAGAGGGCAACACATAATCCACCTGTGCTCGCCAGGCCGCAGTGTGGTAGCGCGCTTCCGGGTTGTCCGGGCTATGCAGTGCCCCACCAGTGCTTTCCGGACGCAGTGTGGCGTTGACTCCAGGATGGTTCAGAAGCTGGTCGATGGCACCGGGACGACTGTTCCCCTCAGTGGGGGAGGCGTTGTAATCCCCCAGGATCACAAAGCGGGTGTCCGGCGCCAACCCGCCGCGCTGACCGGCATCATCCACCAGATAATCGGCGTTGTTCAGGTAGTCAGCCCAGAGGCGGATCTCGTCATAATTACGGGCGCCATTGCGGTTCTCCGGACCGTCAAACACCGGCGGCGTCGGGTGGGCGGCCAGAATGTGGACGGTGCGGTCACCCACCTGCACCGGCAGATCCCAATGGGATTTGGAGGAGAGCCTCAAACCCTGCCAGGTGTCGGTGTCGTAAAAGGGGCTGCCATCCGGGTTAAGAATCGGCTGGGCATCGGGCATCCGGTGCCAAGGGAAGGTGCGGAAGGTGCGTACCTGGTCCTGATCGATGGGGTAACGGGAGAGCAGCACCATGCCGTACTGCCCCGGATAGTGGCCAAATCCCCAGGCATCGCCACCGGTACCAGAAGCGACGCCATCGCCATCGATGTCATAGGGGCTGGGCACGCCGGTATTCACCGGAGCCACATAGTAATAGGGGTAATCCAACGGCTGGCGGCCATTCTGGCTGACCTTCAGATAGTGACGAAGAAACGCCTCAACTCCCTCTGCCGGGTCGGCGATATAGTCGAATTCGTTGAGCAGGACGATATCGGGGCGCACCCGTTGCAGAATCTCGGCGATATTGCGGATCTGAGGATGCTCGCCATCGGCCAGCAATTGGGCAAGTCGGTTGGGGTCGAGGGGGTCGCCTTTGGCGCGGTAGTTTCCCGCCTCCATGCTGACGTTAAAGGTCGCCACCTTCAGGCGGACAGGCTCATGGGATGGAGTCGGGGACTCTGAAGGCATCGGGGCGTGGCATCCAGTCAGGGCGGCAATCAGCAGGCCGCAAAGTAAACGAAGCAACACAAAGGGCTCCTGTCAGTTTGCGACAGTGTAGCGCAACAGGCTAATGGAAGCCTCGGTCGTTGCATAGCTAAGTGACTGACCTACTCACATTTCTACTTGTGGAAACCTGAGTGTTGCAAAGCCAGGTCGATAAAGTGAAAAAGGCAGCCATCCGGCTGCCTTTTTTAACGCTTGGCGCAAATCAGAACGAGGTGCGGCGGTAGTGACGGTATTCGGCGGTCCAGAACGCCGCCTCAATGGCGTCGCGCAGGTCGCTGTTCTTCACCTTGATCGCCACGCCATCAGCCATGGCGGCCTTGGCCACGGCAAAGGCAATCTGCTTGCTCACTTCCTGGATCTCCTCCAGCGGCGGCAGCAGGCTGCCATCGCCTTTCTGACCCAGCGGGGAGCACTCCGCCAGGGCGCGGCTGGAGGCCATCATCATGCCGTCGGTGACGCGGTTGGCGCCACAGGCGATCACGCCCAGGCCGATGCCCGGGAAGATGTAGCTGTTGTTGCACTGGGCGATGGAGTAGGTCTCTTCACCCAGCACCACGTCCTGGAACGGGCTGCCGGTGGCCACCAGCGCTTTGCCATCGGTCCAGCGCAGGATGTCTTCCGGCACCGCTTCGATGCGGCTGGTCGGGTTGGACAGCGGGAAGATGATGGGACGCTCATTGTTGGCGGCCATGGCGGTGATCACCTCTTCGGTGAACAGGCCCGGCGCGCCGGATACGCCGATAAGGATCCCCGGCTTGGCGTTGTTCATCACATCCAGCAGAGAGACGTTTTCGTGCTCCAAAGTCCATTTCTCGACCACTTTCGGGTCCTGAACCAGACGCTGTTGGAAGTCGAGCAGGTTCACCATGCCATCCTGCAGCAGGCCCCAGCGATCCACCATAAAGATCTGGCTACGAGCTTTCTTGTCAGAGAGCCCCTGAGCCACCATCTCCGCGATGATCGCTTCAGCGATACCACAACCGGCGGAACCGGCGCCGAGGAAGGCGACGCGCTGGTCTTTCAGCTCTTTGCCCTGGGCCTTACAGGCGGCCAGCAGAGAGCCAACGGTAACGGCGGCGGTGCCCTGAATGTCGTCGTTGAAGCAGCAGATCTCGTCTTTGTAGCGCTCCAGCAGCGGCATGGCGTTTTTCTGGGCAAAGTCCTCAAACTGCAGCAGGGCGTCGGGCCAGCGCACTTTGATCGCCTGGATCACGTCATCCACAAACTGCGCGTACTCTTCACCGCCGATGCGGGGGTTACGCCAGCCCATGTACATGGGGTCGTTCAGACGCTGCTGGTTGTCGGTACCCACATCCAACACGATGGGCAGGCAGTAGGCGGGGCTGATGCCGCCACAGGCGGTATAAAGGGAGAGCTTACCGATTGGGATGCCCATGCCGCCGATGCCCTGATCTCCCAGACCCAGGATCCGCTCACCGTCGGTGATCACAATCACTTTCACATTGTGGCGGGTGGCGTTGTTGAGTACGTCGTCGATCTTGTCCCGGTTGGGGTAGGAGATAAACAGACCCCGGGAGCGGCGATAGATGTTGGAGAACTCTTCACATGCGGCGCCCACGGTCGGGGTGTAGATGATCGGCATCATCTCGGAGATGTGGTCCTGCACCAGACGGTAGAACAGCGTTTCGTTGGTGTCCTGGATATTGCGCAGGTACACGTGCTTGTCCATGTCGTTGGTGAACGCCTGGAACTGTTTGTAGGCGCGGGAGGCCTGCTCTTCGATGGTCTCTACCGCATCCGGAACCAGGCCGGTCAGGTTGAACTCACTGCGCTCTGCCTCGGTAAAAGCGGAACCCTTATTCAACAGGGGCGTTTCCAGCAGCACCGGGCCAGCGTAGTGGATGTACAGGGGGCGTTTTTTATCGTCCATTAAGAAGGGCCTTTTGCAGCAAGGGCTTGGATCTTGGTTTTCGGGCGTGAAGTGTATCACGTTTACTCCGCAGGTGGACCAGGGTTCGGGATCCGACCAGAGACGGTCGGCGGTGTTCAGGGGATGCATGATAAAAACGCCTCCTTGCTGGCAGTTGCCGCAAAGACTAGGCGTCCATGAGATCCGAATAAGTGAATATTTGATTAACCTTTTCCGTCACTTAGCGAGCCCGTCGGGATGGGGCCTGGACGGTAAGGCGGTTACAGCAGGAGTTTGACCCTGACCGTTCGGCCCTTTATCTGGCCGTTGTTTAGCGCGGTCAGCGCGGCAGAGACCTGGGTTTTTTGCAGGGTGACGTAGCTGTGGTCATTCAGCAGATCGATGGCCGCGATCGCCTTATGGGGCACGCCAGCGCCTTTGATCAGCGCGCCCATCAGGTCCCCTTTGCGCAGTCGGGCACGGCGTCCGGCATCCACCATCAGGGTGGCCAGCGAATTGGGCGTAACCGTGACCGACTGGGATGGGGCCGGTTGTGATGGGATACCCGGCGCAAGCTGTTGCAGAGCGGATTGCTGCTCCGGACGATAGAGGGTGATCGCCCGGCCGCTGGCACCGGCGCGCGCGGTGCGGCCAATGCGCTGACTGTGGGTATCGCTGTCGGAGGCCAGCTCCGCATTGATCACCGTCTCAATCGCTTCCACATCCAGGCCCCGGGCTGCCAGATCAGTGGCGATAAGCAGAGGCGCGCTGCCGTGGCGGAAGCGGATAAGGGTCTGCTCCCGTTGCTGTTGATTGAGATCGCCATGAAGTGCCAGCGCCGGGCAGCGGGCTTTACACAACTGCTGTGCCAGGGTGCGGCAAACCGCTTTGGTGTTCACAAACACCAGCGTGCGGCCCTGCCCAGTGAGCTGGGGAATCACCTCAGCGAGCTGGGCACTTGGCGCCAGGCACAGGGCCTGTTGGTGAATGTCCGGGGTATCCCCCTGAACCTCAATGGCGTCAGCGGGCGCCATCGCCAGCAGCGCTTCCGGGTAAGTGGCGGAGCACCAGACCCGCTGACAGGCCCTGGGAAGGGCTGCCGTCAGGGTCTGTAGGTCCCGGACAAACCCCTCAGCGTGCAGGCGATCCGCTTCATCCAGCACCAGAATCCTGACCTGGTCCAGGGTTAGCGCCCCCTGTTTCAGCAGGGCAGTAAGGCGGCCCGGCGTTGCCACAATCAGATGGGCACCGTGTCTCAGTGCCGCCTCCTGTGCGCTCTGATCGGTACCGCCATAAACCGCGGCCACATGAAGATTGGGGTAGGGGCGCCCCAGTTGCCGAAGCACCTGGGCGATCTGTTCTGCCAGCTCCCGGGAGGGGGCCAGAACCAGACCCTGGGGCTGGCGGCGGGACAGGTCCAGTTTCGCCAGCAGGCCCAGCCCGAACGCCACCGTTTTACCGCTTCCCGTCGGGGCCTGGATCCGAAGGTCGCCTCCGGCCAGCAGCTTCGGCAGGCTCAGTTGTTGCACCTGGGTCAGTGGCACCAGGTTAAGCGCTTGGATATGGGCGTTGAGCGGGGCGGGCAGCAGGGTGAGGGTATCGGTGCTCAAGGGACGCTATGGGATCAGGGAAAACTGGGGCTTATGCTACCAGATATTGGCATCAGAGCGAGATGGCGATCAGGAGTCCGGCGCACTTAACCGGTTCAACTGGAGCGTTTGTCGCCGGATCCAGTGCGTTCCTTTGTCATCTTGATAATCCACCTCTTCTTCCCGGCTCAATTGTTGGGGCAGGCGTTGCCAGGTCTGGCGGACTCTGACGGGACGCTGTTGGCGAATTGCGCTGAACTCAAAGCGAAGGGTCCAGACCTCGTCACTGACGTAGTGAAAGCTGGTCAGTTCGCGCTCCTGCTCATACTCCGCGTGCTGAAACTGCTGGATAACACGGTAGGGCGGCTGAACTTCGACATATTGGGCAAACCGGGATTGGGGCGTGGTGACCTGCTCCTCAAGCCACTGGGGCTGCTCGGTGGCACTGATGGTCAGCTGCACCGGCGTTTCGGTGATCTCTCCACTGTCCAGGTTCATCCCCTGCCAGTGCCCTTGCCACTCTCCCTGCAGGCTCATCAGTGCCTGAAACTCCGGTTCAGTGGCGAAGGTGGGGGCCACCGCAAGCAGCCCCCACAACAGGATTAGTGTGCCCGGGGTTCGTCGAGACATGCGCGCAGCGCCTCCTTCTGCGGCTCGGTCAAGGTGGTTTCGACGGACAGGGCGGGGTGGTCGCACCCCAGATGCACCGCTTGTCCCTGTTTTAGCGCGGCCATCATGCTGTCGCTCAGTTCCCAGCGCAGAAAGTGCACACTGCTGGTCTTGCTTTCGTCGCTGCGCTCCAGATCCTCATCGGCGATGGCGTACACCCTGGGGCCATCGCCCACCTGAACCCAGACCCGACGCTCCACATCGATAAGCCGCGCCAATGCCAACCTGCGCTCCTCGACATCCGCGTATTCCAGCAACATGGTGGCTTTCCAGTTGTGTCCATCGGGGATCAGCGGGTTGTAGGCGTCCAGTTCCTCCTGAATCGCGTCGGGCTCAAACACCCGCTCAATGCGGAGCATCTCCTGAACCTGGTACTGAATGGTCATGCGATCCTCAAACAGCAGCCTCAGATGCTCACCCAAACCCGCCTGAAGATCCTTTTTATGGGCCAGCACCTGCTGGCGAAAGCCCGCGCGGTGCTGCGCGTACTCCTCAAGAGACCAGAGGTCATTCCGTGTCAGTTTGTCCATAACCTGTTCCTACAATCCGTATGCCTGACGAAGCAGGCTGATGGGGTGAAGGGCGTTGCCCGGCTTGTCGCCCAGTCCGGTGCGCTGACTGCCGATGTGGCTGGCGGCCATGGGGCAGTCGCTGACATGGTGGTCTGGTTGAGTGCGATCCACCTGACGAACCACGGGGCGGGCGATCTTCAAAGACGCTTCCCGGGTCTCCAGTTTGACCGCGTAGGTGCCATCATGCCCGGAGCAGCGCTCAATAGTGTGCACCTGTGTATCCGGTATCAGCGCCAGAATGTCGCGGGTTCGGGGGCCAAAGTTCTGTACCCGCTGATGGCAGGCTGGCTGGTAGGTGATGTTCCCCAGCGGCTGAGTAAACTCGGTTTTGAGTTTTCCCCCCTTGTGCCTGAGCCAGAGATACTCGAAGGGGTCGAAGAAGGCTCGCTGCACCAGTGCCACCTCCTCGTCATCCGGAAACATCAGGGGCAACTCCTGCTTAAACATCAGTACGCAGGAGGGGATGGGCGCGATCAGGTCATAGCCCTGCCGCACCAGCTCAGCCAGGCGTGGAATATTGTGCGCTTTCAGTCGGGCGACGCTCTCCATATCGCCAATCTCAAGCTTGGGCATGCCACAGCACTGCAGCGAGGTGGCCGGTTCAATCTGGATGTCGTTGTGCTGGAACACCTTCATGAAATCATCCGCCAACTCCGCCTGGGTGTAGTTGGCGAAGCAGGTGGCAAACAGGGCCACTTTGCCGCTGGTGTCGCCAACGGGCGTTGGCGGAATGGTTTGCACCTGTTCCTGAGCGCGCTGCTCCAGCGTTGGGCGGGAGTAGCGGGGCAGGGGCGCATCCCGATGGACGCCGAGGGTCTTCTCCAGTGACACCCGGAACACTTCGGTATTGCCCAGCCCCGACATCATCTGCGAGATCCCGGGACTGGAGGCGAACTTGCCCATGGCGTCGGTGTTGGTCAGAACCCGATCCCGGAATCGGGCGCCGGACTTGTGGAATCGTTGCGCTTTGGCCTGCAGCATCAGGTGGGGAAAATCCACTCCCCACTCGTGCGGCGGCACGTAGGGGCACTTGGTCATAAAGCAGAGATCACAGAGGTAGCAGTGATCCACCACCTTGTAGTAATCCCCCTTATCGACCCCATCCACCTCCATGGTGTCGGATTCGTCCACCAGATCGAACAGGGTCGGGAACGACTGACAAAGGCTGACGCAGCGGCGACAGCCATGACAGATGTCGTAGACCCGCTCCAGCTCCGCCATCAGTTTGGCGTCGTCGTAATAGTCTGGTCCCTGCCAGTCGATTGGGTGTCGGGTGGGCGCTTCAAGACTGCCCTCTTTACGGCTCATGGTGCCTCCGGCGCGCAGGGGCGATGCAGTCGCACCGCCCCGATCCGTTTAGCTGTCGAGATTATCCAGCGCTTTCTGGAAGCGGTTGGCGTGAGAGCGCTCCGCTTTCGCCAGCGTCTCAAACCAATCGGCAATCTCATCAAAACCCTCGTCCCGGGCGGTTTTCGCCATGCCGGGATACATGTCGGTGTACTCGTGAGTTTCACCGGCAATGGAGGCTTTCAGATTGGCTTCGGTACCGCCGAACGGCAGGCCGGTGGCCGGATCGCCTACCGCTTCCAGGTACTCCAGGTGGCCATGGGCGTGGCCGGTTTCCCCCTCCGCAGTGGAGCGGAACACGGCAGCCACATCGTTATAGCCCTCAACGTCCGCTTTGGAAGCGAAGTAGAGGTAGCGGCGGTTGGCCTGGGATTCGCCAGCAAACGCGTCTTTCAGATTCTGCTCGGTTTTGGATCCTTTCAATGACATGACTTTCTCCTGTGGCGTCAAACGCCTGATTGCTTCACACAGGATCAAGCGTAGACAGCCACGGGCCGTTTATAGATGGAATTTCTTCGCTGACCTAATCGTTGTGCTCGATTGAACCATGCAGGCTTACCCAGAACGCTATGGTCAGCGTCGCAGGGTGGGAGGAGGCAGTGGGTTAAGCGGTCGGAGAAGTGTGGCGCCCTGATGCAAAAAGCCCCGCACAATGGCGGGGCTTTTCAGGGTTCGGGCTTCAGGCGCCTTCCAGAGAGCGGCCCAGTTCGGCCAGTTTCTCGAGCGCCTCTGGATTGTCGACCGCTTTAGGGTGCTCAATATTGAACTTCCCAATCTTAATCGCATCGCGAATGGACCAACTGGTGTTCATACCCAGAACCCGCAGGAAGCCCAGTGCTGGCCCACGGGCACGCATGGTGCCGCGCTGCCAGCGACGTACTGTCTCTGGCGTGGTGCAGAGGAAAGCCGCAAGTTGACTGGTATCCATACCCGTATTGTCACGGATGTACTTCAGGATCTGGGCTTCCTCGGTATCGGCAAAGCCTGGGTTTCTGGACATTTCGTCTTCCTCACTCATCATATGGGCGTCATTGTACAACGGGACGCCCGTTGATTGTTAGGCCGGGTTCTTTACCCGGAAGATCATGCTGTAGTACAGCGGAATCACCACCAGAGTCAGCACGGTTGCCACCAGCAGACCCACCATGATCACAGCGGACATGGATTTGAAGAACGCATCCCCAATCAGTGGCGCTACGCCAAGAATGGTGGTGGTTGCCCCAAGGACCACAGGGCGTGCCCGACTCAGGGCCGCACCAATGATGGCTTCGTACGGCGTGATACCCGCCTTCACATCCTGGTCAGCCTGATCAACCAGCACGATGGCGTTCTTTACCATCATCCCCACCAGAGAGAGGGTGCCCAGTGTCGCCATAAACTCAAACGGTGTCTGGAACACGATCAGGCCAGCGGATACCCCCACCAGGGCCAGCGGAACAGTCAGCCAGATAACCAGGGCCTGACGAATGCCGTTGAACATAAATACCACGGCCAGAATCATGGCGGCGAAACCGTAGGGCGCACTGATCGCCAGGCCCTCATTGCCCTCTTTGGCGTCCTTGTATTCACCGTGCCACTCCAGGCTATAGCCGCTCGGCAGCGTCATTTCAGCCTCCAGTTGAGCGCGGATCTCCTCAAACGCTTCAAAGGAGAGGACACCCGGAGCCGGATCCGCCTGTGCCTTGATGGTCGGGACGCGGTCGATGCGCTTAAGCAGGCCATCTTCAAACGTCACGTCCATGGCAGTGACCAGTTGGCTGACCTGAACGTAAGCGCCTTGGGCCGGGCTGAACACTTCGGTGTTTTCCACAGCACGCTGGTGTGTGCGTTCGGCTTCCGGTGCACGGGCGACAATCGGGATCAGGCTATTGCCTTCACGATAAACGCCCACATCGCGCCCGTTCAGAGTCTGGGCGATCGCGCCATTGATCTCCTGAGCCGTCAGGCCCAATCGCTGTGCCACCTGGCTGTCATATTCAGGGCGCAGGGTCGGCACCTGATTGCGCCAGTCATCCTGGATGGCCATCAGCGCCGGGTTGCTGGCCATGATCGCTTTGGCTTCTTCGGACAGCTGACGCAGAACGGCGGCGTCGGGACCGGAGAAGGCGGCTTCAATCTTTTTCCCACCACCCGGGCCCAGCATAAATTTCCAGGCCATGATGGCGGCATCGGCGTACTTGGCGGACAACTCCTCGTTCAACTGTTCGAGCAGCGGGGCGATGTGTTTGAAATCATCAACGTCGACCAACAGCTGGGCGTATGCAGTGTTTGCAGGCTCCGGGCTGTAGATCAGCATAAAGCGCAAACCGCCGGCACCGATAAAGCTGGTGACGTTAGTGACGCCCTCTTTGGCCATCACGTCTTGTTCAATCTGAGCGACCACATCGGCGGTGCGCTGGAAGTCGGAGCCTTGCGGCAGGTTGATGTCCACCACGAACTGCGGACGCTCTGACTCCGGCATAAAGCCAGGCGGTACGAACTGCAGAGACAGCACACCCAGCACCATCACCGTCAGGATGGTGGCCAGGGATTTCTTTCGGTTGTGCAGCACCCAGACCAGAAAGGTGCGGTACGCCTTCAGAATGCGGCTCGGCTTTTGCCCCTTGCTGTCATTGACCTTGAGGAAGTCATGACACAGCAGTGGTACCACAGTGATGGCAAGCACCCAGGACAGCATCATGGAGTAGAGGATCACCCAGAACAGCGAACCGGCGTACTCCCCCATATTGGACGGGGAGAGGCCAATGGCACTGAACGCCAGGATGCCCACGATGGTTCCGCCCAACAGGGGCCACTGGGTGGCTCGCACTACCTCACCGATAACCAGCTTTCGATTGGCCTTAGGGTTCTGTTGCAGTCGCGTCAGCACGCCGTCGGTAACAACGATCGCATTGTCGACCAGCATGCCCAGAGCGATGATCAGCGCGCCAAGAGAGATCCGCTGCATGGCGATATCGTCAATCAGCATCACGATTAGCGTGCCAGCGACAGTCAGTACCAGTACGCCGCCGATGATGATGCTGGAGCGCAAACCCAGGAAGAAAAACAGCACCGTGAACACAATCACCACGGCAGCAATCAGGTTCAGTACGAAGTTGTCCACAGCCTCAGCAACACTGACGGATTGCAGCGAGATCGGATTGATCTCCATGCCAAGAGGGCGGCGATCATCGAGCTCGGCAAGGCGGGCCTGCACGGCATCACCCATCACCACCACATTGCCCCCCGAGACATTGGACACACCCAGGCCGATGGCAGGCTGGCCGTTAAAGCGAACCAGTTCGGTCTGATCCTGGTAGCCACGGGTAACCTCAGCGATGTCGCCAAGGCGAACCAGAGTGTCGCCCAGTGCGATCTGGATGTTCTCAATCTCCTGGAAGCTGGACACGCTGGAGATCGGGATGACATTGACGTTCATCGAGCCGGTTTGCATGGTACCCGCCAGAGTGACCGCATTCTGCTTGGCCAGGACGTCATAGACCTGATCCATGGTCAGACCGAAGGCGTGTACACGGGCGCTGTCTACTTCAACAAAAATGCGCTCCTGCTGCTCCGCCTGAGTGGCGACGTTGGCCACACCAGGCACCAGCGACAGCTCGCGAGCCAGCATATCCACGTAGTCCTGCAGCTGCTTAAAGCTGTAGCCCTCGCCGGTGACGGCATAGTACATGGCGTACACGTCACCGAAGTCGTCGTTGACGTAGGGATGGCTCGCCCCCGGAGGCAGGGACATCGCCGCGTTGTCCACTTTGCGACGAAGTTTATCCCAGACCTGCTGAATCTCGGCTTCGCCGGCCGTGAAGCGTCGGTCCATCTCAATGATCACTTCGGAGACACCGGGCTTGGAGGTCGAGGTGATTTCATGCACCTCCTGCATCCCCATCAGGGCACCGACGATGACGTCTGTCACCTCGTTGTCCACCTCCTGGGCAGTGGCACCGGGATATTGGGTGATCACAACGGCCTGACGAATAACGAACTCAGGGTCCTCAAACCGTCCCAACTTCTCGTAGCTGATCCAGCCACCGAGCAGTACCAGCAGGACCAGTACCCAGGTGGTCGTTCGTTTCGCAATAGCGGACTGGGCGATGTTCATTTACTTGGTCTCCGTAACAGGGCGAACGGTCATGCCTTCGGTCAGCGAGGACACGCCCGCCAACACGACACGCTCTCCATCAGACAAGCCGTCTACTGCGACTCGATCCTGACTGATCTCTCCGAGGCTGACACCACGGCGACTGAGGGTATTGTTCTCGTCAACGACCCAGACAAACTGGTTGCCAAGGTTGTCGGGAACCAGGGCAGTCAACGGGACGGTGATCTGCCGTTGGCTGCTGTTCGCCAGGGGGATCACCTTGGCGGCCATACCGGGCAACACAACGGCGTCCTTCAGGTCGGTAAAGGCGAACGTCACCTGATAGGTCTGGGTGGCCTGGTCTGCTTCGGTGGCGAAGCTTTTCATAACAACGTCGAACCGGCGGCCAGGCAGGGCAGAGATTTCAGCGACTCCGGTCACCTCATAGCCACCGGAGGCCACGACCCGATCCGGAACGCTGATGGTCACTTCCAACGCCTCCAGATTATGAAGAACGAAAGCGGCCGAGTTAGCGGCCACCTGGGTGTGGTTGTCCACCAGGCGGTTGCCGATGTAGCCATCAAACGGGGCGACCAGTGTGGTGTATTGAAGGTTGCGCTGGGCCTCTTCGACACGAAGGCGAGCCAACTCAACTCGGGTGGTGATCTCCTCCATCTCCGCAACGGAAATGGATTGGCTCTTCGCGAAGATCGCTTTGGCACGACGGTGGTCAGACTGAATGCTGTTGAGTTCGGCAACGGCGGAACTCAGTGCAAGCTCAGCCTCTTTGGGATCCAGTTGGGCCAGAACCTCACCCGCTTTTACTCGATCCCCTTTCTCTGCAAACACATTGATCAGATGGCCACCGGTGCGGAAAGACAGGTCAGCGCGGTCTGCCGCGCTGACAGCACCAAAAAACTGGTGGCTGGCGGCAACCTTGCTGCTCACAGTCTCAACCATCGCGGGCCGAACGGTCTCTACGGCCTCTTTGATCGGCGCTTCCTGGGTACAGCCCATCAGCATAGCGGGAAGGGCGAGGGCCAGAATCGTCTTTTTCATTGGTGGTTCCTATCTGTTTGCCAAGAAAAGGGAAGCTCAGTCCGTTTTCAGATGGTGATGGTGAAGCCAAGCAGCAGCGCAATCAGAAAGAACACCGGCTCTGAGGCGTTGACCAGGTAAGTCATGATTCGGTCGAACATCGTTTTCTCCTGAACGTCTGGTGTGGACACTGAGTTGCAGCTTGATTGTGTGTCGCATAATACGGACGAATAGGAGCCTAAACAACGCGAAAAGCAATTTAAATGCGACGACGATCCAAGGTTGTGATCTGCGTCACGGAATGGTTTTGTTCAGAAAGTGTTCAGTGGTTATCAGAGAGTCCAGCGCCGAGTGCGCCAGCGGGAGGTGCCGTAGGCTGTGGTACTGCTCTCTATCGGTTCTGGAAGGGCTTTCGGTTGGGGAGAAAGGTCAAGCCGGGTAAGGAGCGATAGCGCTTGTCGGGAAAAAGGGGAGTGGCGCGTTACTAAGAGGCCAGCAGGCCGGTGGCCGGGGAAAACGCGCCGGGCTGCCCACCGCGTCGGGAAGGGGCCGCCGTCCGCGAGCCCCTGTCGAAACAACAGGGGCAGGCCTGCCCCATCTCTGCCTGCACAGAGGAGTGGGTTACATCCGACGGGTCAGCGAGAGGAATGTCGTTCTGCGGGCCCCAAAGCCGGACTCAATCAGCAACTCCCAATCGCGATTCAGGGCGTACTGCGCGCCAACGATGGTGTTCCACCGGGAGGAGGCACTCTGTTTGACATCAAACCGGCCTTCACCGAGCAGAAGGGCAAGCTCCGGGATCAGGTCCGCCAGGTCTCCGGACAAATCCTGTTGTACCCGCTGATACATGCCTCCGGCATAAAGCCGAAACTCACGGCCACCGTCGAGTTCCCATCGATAGCCAACGCGAGGCGCCGTGACCAGTGTTTTGATCTTACCGTCCACTTTGCGCAGGTCAGTCAGGGTGTAGTTGGTGTCGATGACGCCAAACCAATTGCCGATTCCCCCGGCGAAGGTGGTGCCCAGGCCGTAGGTGGGTCCCGAGAGATCCAGCGCAAAGGGGGCGCCGACAACCGCGTCGCCGATACCGTCGATCAGGCCACAAAGGATCTTATCGCCAAACTCCGGCAGGTCGTCGGGATTGCAGCTCAGCTGTCTGATGGTGGCAACCGATTCACCGCTGGTGTAGCCCACGATCCCGTAGACATTCCAGAAGGGCAGTACCCACAGATCCCCTCGCAGAGTCGTGTTGTACCCTTCGAATTCGGCATCGGGAGCGCTGATCTCAAGCGCTTCAAGCACAGGAGACCCGGAAAGACCGATCTCCTGCACCCGCACCGGGTTGCTCATATCCATATAGGAAACCGACAGCCCCCACGGCTTGGGCAGGGTGTAACCCAGTTCCGTGGCCTTTTCTCCCCAGATCGGAAACCGGGAGTCTGACGCCAGGCCCGGTGCACTTGCTGCCAACAGGGCTACGGCAGAAATGACCTTTCTCATTGCAATGTCTCATTCAGTTGGTTGAAGCGGATTGGTCCCTCGATGGCGCCATACACCGCCACATGCTCCTCCAGGGTGCTGATGGGCGGGACCGGCTTGATCGATTTCACGCTGGCAGTGGTGTTCTGAAAGCTCAGTGCTTTAGGCACCGCTGCAACGAGAACCAGGGCCGCGAGTGCGACCGTCAATAGCGTCAGCTGTTGCTGAATTCGGATGGTCATGGCGCCCCCTACACACTGAGAACGAAGAGGAGGATGGCCAGAGCCGTCAGAAGCCCGGCCACTGGAGGCCCGTCTTCCTGTTGATGTTTGTTGTTTCTCATTTTCTGCTCCTGCACTCCCACAAGAACGGCATGGCTCTAACGTGGAGTGATGCTTGTTAAGGCTCTAATGGGCGCAAATATAGAGATAAAAGGCTTCCTAAAGCAACGGGCCGTAGCGTAAGGTGAGTTATTTTGTGATCCGCTTGGCAAACCGGTGTCAGTCTGTCGGTTGAAACCGCTGTGAAGTCCTCAAACTGGGCAGATGTGTTGCCCTGAACCGGCGTTTTGCCGGAACCCGGCGGTTTAGTGGGCATGACCTGAAGGAGAAAGCCGGGGAAGGTGAGGAAAGTCTTAACGTCACGGGAATGGTGTAAGCTGGTAAAAAATCAAACAAAAACGTGGATGACAACGGATGGTTCAGAGTAGGGCTGCGGCAGCGGAGCCGGTGAGTAAGCTCGAGATCTTCGGCTGGGCGATGTTTGACGTATCCAACTCCGCCTACACCACGGTGGTGATTACCATCGTATACAGCGCGTTCTTTGTGCATCACCTGGTGCCGGAAACCTCAGAGTGGGGCAACACCTACTGGGGCGTGGCGATGGTGGTGTCCAACTTGCTGACGATGCTGCTGGCCCCGTTAATGGGGACCCTCTGCGATCTGAAAGGGGGCAAGAAGCGCTTTTTGCTGGGCAACATGCTGCTCTGTGCGGTCACCACGGCATGCCTCTATTTTGTCGGCCCCGGCGCCATAGGGTGGGCCATCCTGTTGATCACCATCAGCAATGTGGCCTGGATGCTGTCAGAGGTGTTTTGCGCCAGTTTCCTGACCGATCTGGCCACCCCGAAAACCATGGGGCTGATCTCCGGCATCGGCTGGGGCGTGGGCTATCTTGGCGGACTGCTGAGTCTGGTGATGGTGCTGTTTGGTGTGATCACCACAACCGCAGAGGCAGATCTGGCCACCTACATTCACCAGAATCAGTTGTCGATGCTGGCGGTCGGCGCTTTTTTTGTGGTGGTTTCCCTGCCCACCATCCTCTGGCTCAAGGAACGCGACCCCATCCGCCGGGATGTGTCGGCCAAAGAGGTATGGCGTCAGACCTGGCAACGACTGAGTCACTGCTGGCAGTTGACCCGGGCGTTGCCTGTGCTGTGGCGCTTCTTTCTGGTGTTTACCCTGTATTCCGCCGGGATGGCGATCGTCATCAAATTCTTCGGCATCTATGTGGACGCCCGACTCTCCCTGAGTGCGGGTGAGAAGACCACCATCTTTCTGGCTCTGCAGGTGTCCGCTTTTGTGGGCGCCGTGGCCTTCGGTGTGCTGGAAACCCGCATCGGGCCCAAGGCGACCATCTTTCTGACGCTGGTCTGGTGGATCCTCGGTGTGCTCTCCATCTACGGTCTGACGCCTCTGTCTGAGTGGTTGGGGATGACGGAAAACCAGGTGTTTACCATCTGTGCACTGCTGGCGGGTTCCGGCCTGGGGTCAACCCAGAGCGCCAGTCGCACCATCGTTGGTCTGCTGACGCCGGTGCGCTACAGCGCCATGATGTTCGGCTTCTGGGGCCTGTTTGGGCGATTGGCCACCATCCTTGGCAGTCTCTCCTTTGCCCTGGTGGCGGATCTGTTCAGTCTGCAGGATGGCCTGCTGGTGATTCTGGCGTTTTTTGTACTGGGTGCAGTGCTGGTGCTCGGAGTGCCGATCAGTCAGGGGATGAAGCAGGCGGGTCATCACGCCGATAACGGCGCGACCTGAAACGCAAAAGCCCGATTGCTCTGCTAATTTTTGTTCACTGACTCGGCACTCAAGGAACATGGAGCAGGGCATGAATCCATGGCGCAACCATCTCGTTACCGGCCTGCTGATCGGCTTTTTGTCCGCCTGTGGCGGAGAGAAGCCTCAGCAGGGGCCACCGCCCGCTGCTGAAGTCGGCGTTATCACGCTCAAAACGCAGCCCGTTACACTGTCGGTCCAACTGGCGGGTCGCACCAGGGCGTCCCTGCAAGCGGAGGTGCGTCCCCAGATCTCCGGCATCGTGCTGGAGCGGAACTTTGCCGAGGGGGCTATGGTGCAGGAGGGCCAGCAGCTCTACCTGATCGATCCCGCCCCCTTTGAAGCGGACCTGGACCGGGCCAAAGCGGATCTGGCCAAAGCCCGTGCCAATCTGAAAACCGCCAAAAACCGCGCTGATCGTTACGCCAATCTGGTTGCGGCTCGCGCCGTGTCGCAACAGGACTACGATGACGCGCTGGCCAACTTCCAACAGGCACAGGCGGACGTCGCCACCGCGCAGGCGGCGATGGAAACGGCGGTGATCAACCTGGATTACACCAAGGTGTATGCCCCAATCACCGGCCTGGCCGGACGCTCGACCGTGACCGTCGGCGCGCTGGTGACCGCCAATCAGGGCGACCCGCTGGTGACGTTACAGCAGTTTGACCCCATGTTTGTGGACGTGACCGAATCCAGTCGGGCACTGAACCAACTCCGCCGGGACTGGGCTTCCGGCGCGTTGATCAAGCAGGACAGCGCCAAGGTCAAACTCTACTTCGACGATAACGACCTTTATGAGCACGAAGGTACCTTCGAGTTTGCCGACATCAATGTTGATACGGGTACCGGCACCTTTACCATCCGCACCGCCTTCCCCAACCCGGATTCGGTTCTGCTTCCCGGCATGTTTGTACGGGCTGAACTGGTGAGAGGCGTGGTGCCAGAGGGCTTGCTGGTGCCTGCTCGTGGCGTCACCCGTAACGCCAAGGGCGATGCCACCGTCATGGTGGTTAACAACGACAAGGTTGAACAGCGTGTTGTGCAGGTGGAGCAGATGGTGGGTCAGGACTGGCTGGTCCGTCAGGGACTCGCTGCGGGAGACAAGGTGATTCTGGAAGGGCTTCAATTCATCCGTCCCGGTGTGCCTGTGGGCACGGTCCGGGAAGTGAAATCCAGTCCGGACCCGAAAGGCTAGGGGGGCACCATGGCCAACTTCTTTATTGACCGGCCCGTCTTTGCCTGGGTACTGGCGATCCTGACGATGCTGGCGGGTCTGCTCTCCCTGTTGGAGCTGCCTGTGGCGCAGTACCCCAATATCGCCCCGCCGGCGATCCAGGTCTCCGCCTTCTACCCTGGTGCCTCTGCCAAAACCGCCGAGGAAACGGTTACCCAGGTGATCGAGCAGGAACTGACCGGGCTGGACGGACTTCGCTACATCTCATCCGAGTCGGACTCTTTCGGTAACGCCATCATCACCCTGACCTTTGAAGCGGGTACCGACCCGGACATTGCCCAGGTGCAGGTGCAGAACAAGGTCTCCGGTGCCACAGCGAAACTGCCGGAAGTGGTTCAGCGCCAGGGGGTGGTGGTGGAAAAATCCAGCGACACCTTCCTGATGGTGATCGCCTTCTACTCCACCGACGGCTCCATGACCGACACCGACCTGTCGGACTTTGTGGCCAGTAATCTGGAGGACCCCATCAGCCGGGTGCCCGGCGTGGGCTCGGTGCAACTCTTTGGCGCCGAATACGCCATGCGGATCTGGCTCGATCCCAACCGGCTGGAGAGTTACAGCCTCAACCCCACTGATGTGACCGCCGCGATTGCTGAGCAGAACACCCAGGTTTCTGCCGGTCAGTTGGGCGCCACGCCGGTGATCAAGGGGCAGCAGCTTAACGCCACTATTACTGCCCGCTCTCTGTTGAGAACCCCGGAGGAGTTTGAGGGGATCCTGCTCAAGGTGGAGGAGGATGGCTCTGAAGTGCGGATCCGGGATGTGGCACGGGTTGAACTGGGGGCCGCCAACTACAGCACCATCGCCCGCTATAACGGCCAGCCTGCCAGTGGTCTCGGGGTTGCCCTCGCCACCGGTGCCAACGCGCTGGATACCATGAATGCGGTCAATGAGCGCATCGATGAGTTGCGCAACCTGTTTCCACCCGGCGTGGATATGCAGGTGCCCTATGACACCACACCCTTTGTAAAACTCTCCATTGAGAACGTCGTCCACACCCTGATTGAAGCGGTGGTGCTGGTGTTCCTGGTGATGTACCTGTTCCTGCAAAGCTTCCGGGCAACCCTGATCCCCACCATCGCGATTCCCGTGGTGGTACTGGGCACCATGGCGGTGTTGATGGCGCTGGGTTACAGCATCAATACCCTCACCATGTTTGCCATGGTGCTGGCGATCGGTCTGCTGGTGGACGACGCCATTGTGGTGGTGGAAGGGGTTGAACGGGTGATGGAGGAGGAGGGACTGCCTCCTCTGGAAGCCACCCGTAAGTCGATGCAACAACTCTCCGGTGCCCTGGTGGGGATCGGCATGGTGCTCTCTGCGGTGTTTGTGCCGATGGCCTTCTTTGGCGGCACCACCGGGATCATCTATCGCCAGTTCTCCATCACCATTGTGACGGCAGTGGCGCTGTCGGTGCTGGTCGCATTGATTCTGACGCCGACCCTCTGCGTGGCCCTGATGAAACCGGGGCATGGCGGTGGTAGTGATAAGGGGTTTTTCGGCTGGTTCAACCGCACCTTTGAGCGGGCCACCAATGGCTACGTCAATCATGTCGATGGCTTTATCAAGCGGACGGGCCGTCTGATGATGGTCTACCTGGCGCTGGCGGCGGTGGCGGGCTACTTCATGACCCGCTTGCCCACCAGCTTCCTGCCGGATGAGGACCAGGGTGTGATGATTGGCATGGTGATGCTGCCAACCGGCTCTACCCAGGAGCAGACGGTCGAGGTGCTGAAAAAGGCCGAAACCTACTTTATGGAGAACGAAACCGAGTCGGTGGCCTCGGTGTTTTCGGTGGCAGGATTCAGTTTTGCCGGGCGGGGCGCCAACGCCGGTATCCTGTTTATGAACATGCAGCCCTTTGACGAACGTACCACGCCACAGACCTCGGTCTGGTCGGTAATGGGTCGGGCCCAGCGGGCCTTCTCCCAGATCAAGGAGGCGATGGTGTACGTGTTTGCGCCCCCGGCCATTATCGAACTGGGTACTGCTACCGGCTTTGACATGTACCTGCAGGATCGTACCGGCATGGGCCACGATGCACTGATGCAGGGGCGCAACCAGTTGTTGGGGATGGCGATGCAGAATCCCAACCTGATGAATGTGCGCCCCAACGGTCTGGATGACACCCCTCAGTTTGTGATTGAGATTGATCAGCTCAAGGCGGAGGCCCTTGGCGTCAGCATCAATGACATCAACAACACCCTGACCACCTCGTTCGGCAGTGCGTATGTGAACGACTTTATCGACCGCGGCCGGGTGAAGCAGGTGTATGTGCAATCCGATGCCGCCTTCCGCATGGTGCCATCCGATATCGACTTCTGGTACGTCCGCAATAACCAGGGTGAGATGGTGCCGCTCAAGGCGATCACCAGCACCCGCTGGGAGTTCGGTTCGCCCCGACTGGAGCGCTTCAACGGGGTGTCCGCCATGCAGATCCAGGGGGAGCCCAAGCCGGGGATCAGTACCGGTGTCGCCATGACCACCATGGAGCAGTTGGTGTCCCAGTTGCCTAATAATCTCAATGTGGCCTGGAGTGGGCTCTCCTATGAAGAGAAGGAAGCGGGCGGTCAGGCCGGAGCACTCTATGTGCTTTCGATCCTGATCGTATTCCTCTGTCTGGCGGCTCTGTATGAGAGCTGGAGTGTGCCTTTTGCTGTGGTGCTGGTGGTGCCGCTGGGGGTACTGGGGGCGGTGATCGCCACCGGTTTGCGCGGCCTGGACAACGACGTCTACTTCCAGGTGGGCCTGCTCACTACGGTGGGACTCTCAGCTAAGAACGCCATCATGATCGTGGAGTTCGCCAAGCAGTACTTTGAGGAGGGGGCAGATATGGTCCACGCGGCACTGCACGCGGCCCGGGTCCGTCTGCGTCCCATCCTGATGACCTCACTGGCCTTCGGTTTCGGGGTACTGCCCCTGGCGATCTCCAGCGGGGCGGGCTCCGGTGCACAGAACGCAGTGGGTACCGGGGTGATCGGAGGGGTGATTACCGCCACCTTCCTCGGTGTGTTCTTCGTACCGCTGTTCTTCGTGTTTGTCAGCCGCATTGCGCACAGGGAGCGCACTCAGGCGCCGGTGGAGGAGGGGGCATGAAGCGACATCTTATCGCGGCCACGGTCGCCGCCACACTGGCCACCGGGTGCAGCATGGCGCCGGATTATGAAACGCCGCCCTCACCAGTGGACGAGATTTGGCCCCTCAGCGCCGGCGAGGCGGATATGGGCAACAGCGCCATTGAGGATTGGCGCACCTTTGTTCTGGACCCCCGTCTGCAGGTGTTGGTGGAAAGGGCGCTTGAGCACAACCGCGATCTGCGGGTAGCGGTTCAGACCCTGCGCCGGGCGGAAGCCCTCTATGGGGTGCAGCGTTCGCAGAAATTCCCCGACATTGATTTGGGTGTTCGTGGCAGCAACCAGCGTCTGGGCGAAGCGGTCACCGGCGGAGAAAGTCGCATTGACCGGCAGTACAGCGTTGATCTGGGGATGACCGCCTATGAGATCGACTTCTGGGGTCGTCTGGCCAGTCTGGAGGAGCAGGCGCTGCAATCCTTCCTGGCCACCGATGAAGCCCGACGGAATACCCACATTGCTGTAGTCAGCCAGGTGATCACCGCCTATCTGACTCTGGCGGCGGACCGGGCGCTGTTGCGCCTGGCCAACGAAACCCTGTCGACACAGAGCGCGTCACTGGCTCTGACAGAGCGCAGCTTTGAAAACGGCGTCGCCACTGGACTTGATGTGGCACAGGCCCAGGTCACCGTGGCGATTGCCCAGGTGGATGTGGCCAACTACACCAACCGGGTTGCAGCTGATATCAATGCACTGGCAGTGCTGGTGGGCACCGGTTACGACCCGATCCTGCTGCCGGATGGCCGACGTGAGATTGAACTGGGGCCGATCCAGGTGGGGATGCCCTCGGCCATGCTGATGCAGCGGCCCGATATCCGTTCTGCCGAACATACCCTGATGGCGGCCAACGCCAATATCGGTGCGGCACGGGCGGCGTTCTTCCCCAATATCTCCCTGACCGCCACCGCCGGGGTGCTCAGTGGTGACCTTGACGATCTGTTCAGCGGCGATGCCCGCAGCTGGAACTTTACCCCGACCCTGACCCAGCCGATCTTTCACTGGGGTGAGTTGAGCGGCAACCTGGACGTGGCCAAAGCGGATCGGGAGATCGCCCTAGCGCAGTATGAACGAACCATTCAACTGGCGTTCCAGGAAGTGGCTAATGCGCTGGCGTCCCGGCGCAATCTGGCGGACCAGTTTATGGCTCAACAGCAGTTGGTGGCGGCCTACCGGGACAGCTATGAACTCTCCGACCTTCGCTTCCGACAGGGCGTGGACAACTTCTTCTCGGTGCTGGATTCCCAGCGGAACTACTACCAGGCGGAACAGGATTTGATCAGTCTTCGCCTGAGCCAACAGGCCAATCTGGTGGCATTGTTCAAAGCGATGGGGGGCGGCTGGACCGGCAGTTGGCAGGCCAGGGAGCAGGGCGATCAAACCCCTGAGCCTGAGAGCGAGGCGCCATAGTCCTCAACTACACTGAAAGGGACAGATGACGTTATTTTGGGAGGCAGTGACCCATGCTATTACGTGATACCCAGTCCGGCGATCTGGTGGAGGTGATGGACACCACCGCATTGGTGAACCCCTTTGCGGACTCCGTTATGGTGCAGTTCCAGTGCGGTGAGGATCTGCCTGATCCGGAGATCTGCACCAAGTCCAACCTGGTGTTTCCCTCCGGAGAAACCCTGCCGGAGTGCTGGCGCAACGGCCACTACCGCCAAAGCTGATAAAAAAAGCCCCCGTGTCGGGGGCTTTTTGTTGAGATTCACACCTCAATCATATTGAGCCACACATCGTGCTTGTTGCACATGCTGAGGGCGTACAGTGGGCCGCTGTATTCGGCGAGGGCAAATTCGGAGATGGGGGCGGCGTCCTTCATTGGGTCAAACATCCGCTCATCGATAAACTCAAAGTTGCCGTCCAGCAGGGTGTGTTTAACGATGTAGTGCTCATACCCTTTCATCTCGTGACCGGTCACCACTTTCACCTTCCCGGCGTCTTTATCGACCTCAATCATCGGCAGGTGGCCAGCCACCTTTTTGCTCCAACGGCCAGGGGCGTCCTGAGTGTAATAAACGCCGCCCGCCATGGGTGAGCCTTCCACTCCGGCCAATACCTGACGGGGGGCCACCAGCGTGGCTGCGGCTCCCACTAACCCCAACCGGATCAGTTCACGTCGTTGCATACTCATCTCCCTTTGCAGTTATTCGGGCATCATCGCCCTGAAAAATGGCTCTCCTAGTGGTGGCACACGGGGGGCAAATTGTCCATTTAATGACCGCCTTGAATTGACTCCAGGCAGGTGGGATTGAGTCAACTAGCAACTGAGCCGACGCTGTCCGACGTCCAGGTAGGGTTTCGGAGGGAGCATTCATAATGTGAAGGTATGAAGTCAGACGTGACCGGGATCAACCTCTGGCCCCGCCCGACTCAGGGGGGTATCATAGTCGCCACTTCCAAACTCTTATAAAAACACTGGCATAGCAAAAAAGGGCGGGACGCCCGCGGAGTAGAAAATGGCCGTGATCCAGAAAGAGCACTTCATCAGCTCAGTGGCTGATGCACTGCAATACATCTCCTATTACCACCCGAAGGACTTTATCGACGCGCTGACTGAGGCCTACGCCCGGGAGATCAACCCGGCAGCCAAGGACGCCATGGCGCAGATCCTGATCAACAGCCGCATGAGCGCACAGGGCCATCGCCCGCTGTGTCAGGACACCGGCATCGTCACCTGCTTCGTCAAGATCGGCATGCAGGTTCAGTGGGACAGCGATCAGACGGTTCAGGAGATGGTGGATGAGGGCGTGCGCCGTGCCTACTCCAACCCGGACAACCCGCTGCGTGCCTCCATCGTCGCCGACCCGGCTGGCGCCCGTAAGAACACCAAAGACAACGCTCCCGCCGTGGTGCACATTGAGATGGTGCCGGGCGACACCGTGGAAGTGGCGATCGCAGCCAAGGGAGGTGGCTCCGAAAACAAATCCAAGATGGTGATGCTCAACCCCTCCGACGACATCGCCGAGTGGGTAGAGAAGACCCTGCCCACCATGGGCGCAGGCTGGTGCCCCCCGGGCATGCTGGGCATCGGCATTGGCGGCACCGCTGAGAAAGCGGCGGTAATGGCCAAAGAAGCCCTGATGGAGCACATCGACATCCATGAACTGCAGGCTCGCGGTGCTGAAACCACCGAAGAGAAGCTGCGTCTGGAGATCTTCGAACGCGCCAATAAACTGGGCATCGGTGCTCAGGGTCTGGGCGGTCTGACCACGGTGCTGGATGTGAAGATCAAATCCGCGCCGACCCACGCCGCCTCCAAGCCGGTGGTGATGATCCCCAACTGCGCCGCCACCCGCCATGTGCACTTCCACCTGGACGGCACCGGTCCGGCAGAGCTGCCGGTACCCAAGCTGGAGGATTGGCCGGAAGTGACCCAGGAAGCGGGCGACAACGTCAAGCGCGTGTTCCTCGACAACATCACCAAGGAAGAGCAGGAAAGCTGGAAAGCGGGCGATGTTCTGCTGCTGAACGGAAAGATCCTGACTGGCCGTGATGCCGCTCATAAGCGCATCAAGGACCTGCTGGACTCCGGCGCAGGTCTGCCGGAAGGCGTGGATTTCAACGGTCGCTTTATCTACTACGTGGGCCCGGTCGATGCGGTGCGTGACGAAGTGGTTGGCCCCGCGGGCCCCACCACCGCAACCCGTATGGACAAGTTCACCGAGCAGATGCTGTCCGAAACCGGCCTGATGGGCATGATAGGTAAAGCGGAGCGTGGCCCGGCCACGGTACAGAGCATCGCTGACCACAAGTCCGTTTACCTGATGGCCGTTGGTGGCGCTGCTTACCTGGTTGCCAAGGCGATCAAGCAATCCCGCGTGGTGGCGTTTGAGGACCTCGGCATGGAAGCGATCTACGAGTTTGACGTGGAAGATATGCCGGTCACCGTGGCGGTGGACTCCACCGGCAACAACGTCCACGAATCTGGCCCGGCCTACTGGCGCGGTCAGATTGCCGAGTTGGATAAGTAATGAAGAAGGCCCCTTAATCGGGGCCTTTTTTATGGGTTGTTCAATACTGTAGGAACTCAACCAACAACAGGACCCGTCATGGAAACCCTGACACTGCTGGGACAGGTACTGGCTTTTGTGGCCATGGTGATGTCTGGGGCTCTGCTGAATCGGGTCACCGGGCTGGAGATCACCCTGTCCTGTCTCACCAGCGGCGTGGTGGCCGGGCTGCTGGTGACCACCTTTGGCTGGGATGTGGGTTTGCGGGCTGAGTTTGTTCAGGACCAGGTGTTCTACCTGTTTTTGCCCATTCTGATCTTTCAGGCCGCCTGGGCATTGCCCCCCTCCATGTTGCGGCTGTGGGCGGGCAAAGCGCTGTTTCTGGCCACCGTCGGCGTGCTGCTGACCGGTTTTATCTGTGCCCTGGTGATCTGGTGGGCCATCGGCCATCCCACTGGCCTGCCGCTGATGATGGCGGCGCTGACCGGCGCCATTCTCTCCGCGACAGACCCGGTTGCCGTGGTGGCGACCCTCCAGCGTCTGCATGCCCCAAAGGATCTCGCCACCCTGTTCGAGGCGGAAAGCCTGCTTAATGACGCCACGGCAGTGGTGCTGTTTGCGCTGGTGATGGGGATTCTGCAGCAGGAGATGACAGACCCATCGCTGCTGGGGATCGTGCTGGAGTTTTGTGTGGTCTTTTTCGGCGGGATCCTGACCGGGGCTGCGCTGGGCTGGATGGGGCAGGGGCTGATCCGCTATCTGGCAAGGGAAGATCTCGGAATGATCACTCTGCTGCTGCTCGCCTTCGGCAGTTTCTTTGTGGCGGAGCACCTGCTCCACGTCTCCGGCATTATGGCTGCCGCCAGCGCCGCGCTGGTGTGCCGGGCCGGGTTGGCCAAAGCGGAATCGGCGGCGATACCGAGACTGAGCAATGGTCTGGAGTGGTTCGGCTTGCTCTTCAACCTGCTGATCTTCTGCCTGATGGGGCTGGTGATCACCTTTGATATGTTTTTGGAGCGCTACTGGGCCATGGCTTTGGCCATCGGCGCGGCGGTGTTTGCCCGGTTTGCGTCGGTCTATCTCTGCCAGGGCATTCTGACTCTCAGCGGTCGCCCATTGCCTCGTGGCTGGCCGTTGCTGCTCAGCTGGGGTGGGCTGCGTGGCGCCATTGCCATCGCGCTGGTGCTCTCCCTGCCCATAGCGCTGCCCGGCTGGTGGACCGTGCAGTCCATGGTGTTTGCGGTGGTGCTGTTTTCCCTGCTGGTACAGGGCACCACCTTCGCGCCGTTGCTCAGGCGTCACCTGGATTCGGTGTGATCCCCTGACAGCTCAGAGAGTTGGGCTGTAGCGACAAGGTTGCACATGGGTTGCAAGCGTGGAAAAGTATGGGGGCTTTAAACCCTGAGCGGTCTCTGTATGGCGGGGGCATTTCCGTCAGCCGCCTAGCTAAGTGGGAACAATAACAATGAATCAATGGATTGCGGCGCTGACTGTGGCGCTACCCCTGGGCAGCGCTGTCGCTGCTGAACCCTTTAATGTCCACCACCTCAACAGCTTCAATAAAGTGCACTCCAGTGCCTTGGCACCGGATGGCAGCACCGTGGTGTACGGCCTGAAAACCGTTGATGGCGACCACACTCAGTCTGATCTCTATCGACTGACGGTAGGTGGCGAAGCGGAACGCCTGACCTTCGACAAAGGCACCGAGCACTCCGTGGCGTTCAGCGCCGATGGCAAAGGGATCTACTTCCTCTCGGCCCGTTCCGGCTCCACCCAATTGTGGTATCTGCCTCTGAGCGGCGGTGAAGCCCGTCAGATCTCCGATCTGCCCCTGAGCGTGGACGGCTTTAAGTTCGATAACGCCGGTAAGCAGGTGGTTCTGCAGGTGCGCATCGACCCCGCCTGCGAGACCCTGGCCTGCAGTGCCGAAAAGGCCGAAGCCCGCGAAGAGATCAAAACCACCGGCCAGCACTATACCCAGTTGATGTATCGCCACTGGGACACCTGGACCGACGGCCTGCGTAACCACCTGTTTGTGGCGAACCTTGAGGGTGACAGCCTGAGCGAGCCGGTGGATGTGACGGTGGGTCTGGATACCGAAGTTCCGCCACTGCCGTTCTCCGGTCTGGAAGAGGTGAGCTTTACCCCGGATGGCAAGCACATCGTTTACGCCGCCAAAGCTCCGGGTAAGGACCAGTCCTGGCACACCAACTATGACCTCTGGCAGGTGCCGGTAACCGGTGGGGATGCGGTTAACCTGACCGCTGATAACCCGGCCTGGGACAGCCACCCGACCTTCTCCGCCGACGGCCAGTACATGGCCTGGATGGCGATGAGCATTCCCGGTTACGAGGCAGACCGCTTCCGCGTGATGCTGAAAGACCTGCGCTCCGGTGAAGTGAAAGAGCTGGCGCCCGGTTGGGACCGCAGTGCCGGTGGCATCGCGTTTGGCGATGACAGCAATACGCTCTTCGTCACTGCACAGGATCTGGGGCAGGTCTCCATCTTTGCCATGGACACCCGCTTTGGTGACCGTGTCACCCTGGTGAACGAAGGCAGCAACAGCCTGCAGGCCGCGGCCGGTGGCAAACTGCTCTATACCCGCAACACCCTGAACGAGCCGACCGATCTCTACCTGATGGACGCGGGCGGTCGCAACCAGACCCGCCTGACCAACGTCAACGCCGACAAACTCAAAGAGGTGGCGTTTGGTGAGTATGAGCAGTTCAGCTTCAAGGGCTGGAACAACGAAACCGTCTACGGCTACTGGATCAAACCCGCGGACTACAAAGAGGGCGAGAAGTACCCGGTGGCATTCCTGGTTCACGGTGGCCCACAGGGCAGCTTTGGTAACCGCTGGCATGGCCGCTGGAACGCTCAGCTGTGGGCGGGCGCCGGTTTTGGCGTGGTGATGATCGACTTCCACGGATCCACTGGCTACGGCACCGAGTTTACCCACTCCATCTCCAAGGACTGGGGCGGCAAACCGTTGGAAGATCTACAGAAGGGCCTGGCTGCCGTGGGCAAACAGCAACCCTGGCTGGACGTGAATAACGCCTGTGCCGCAGGGGGCTCCTACGGTGGCTACATGATGAACTGGATTGCCGGTAACTGGAACGACGGCTTCCAGTGTCTGGTTAACCACGCCGGTCTGTTCGATATGCGCAGCTTCTACATGGTGACCGAGGAGTTGTGGTTCCCTGAGTACGAGTTCGGCGGCACCTACTGGGACAGCACCGAACTGTACGAGAAGTTCAACCCGGTTAACCACATCGACAAGTGGCAAACCCCGATGCTGGTGATCCACGGTGCCCTGGATTACCGCGTCCCGCTGGAGCAGGGCCTGGCAGCCTTTACCGTGCTGCAGCGTAAAGGGATCGAATCCGAACTGCTGATGTTCCCGGACGAGAATCACTGGATTCTCAACCCCGACAATCTGGTGCAGTGGTATGAACACACCCTGGGTTGGATGAAGAAGCATACCGATAAGTGATCCCGCGCGATTAGGGATTGCCTGCTGAAACGGCGCCACTCGGCGCCGTTTTTATTGGGCTGCATATCACTGCCATAGAGGATGCTTTAGCTCAGGAAGTGCACTAGTGAACGGCTCATCCATTACGGCGCTTTGACAAGAAAGCGTCGCTCATTCAATACGGAGTTCAAACTGGAAGCCGCATGCCTGGTTCTCGATCAGAGTTATTGCCGAGGCCAAATGCCGGTTAGACGTCGGCAGCAGCAAAAGATCCAAGCGTTTGAAGCCCGAATTAATCGGCTTAAACGTGGGAAAGCGGTACTTAAATATGGCCACAGCTCTCTTCTGATGGCGGACGAATTCGAATGAGCGCGCTGCTAGACCGGGCGAGAGAGCACAATGATGGGTGCCGCCTTCGAGTGCCGAGTTTTGGTTTAAACAGGCGTCCAGATATCGTTGACCATTCCATATGTCCAGATAAGTAAGCGAGATAAGCCGCCTTATACCAATCCATTTCTATCGGCATACGCCAGGAGATTGGATACTCTGCCGCTGACCAACAGCGGTATGGCGGCTACAAGATGGTTTTCCGACCAGTCCCACCAGGCTAAAGCTTCCAGGGTAGCTTGCTCTTCCTCGCTAAAGCGGGCTCTAAAGACTCTGGCGGGATTGCCCACTGCGATGGCATAGGGAGGAATGTCTCTGGATACCACGGATTTGCTTCCGATGATGGCACCGTTGCCAATGGATACACCAGGCATCACGGTGACCTCGAAGCCCAGCCAGACATCATGGCCAATCACCGTGTCCTTAATTTTTTTGAATGGGTAATCAGTGATGGGCTTAGCCTCGGCCCATTTTCCGCCAAATACTGCGAAGGGAAAGGTGCTTATCCCGGCCGTGGCGTGATTGGCGTCGGGCATGATGAACTTCACGCCGTGCGCGATGGCGCAGAACTTTCCGATATGAAGGGACGCTCCGGAGAAGCCGAAGTTGTACAGCACATTATTGTCCAGGAACCGTGTTGGGTCCTCAAAGTCGCTGTAGTAGCTGTAATCCCCGACAAACACATTGGTGACGCCGCTTTGGGCGATCAGGGGCTTCAATAAAACCGTATTGTCGACATTTTCAATAGGATACAAGGTGTTCGGATTCATCCGGTTACCAGTTTATGGGGTTTACCCAAGGCTAACGAAACGCCCCTAAGAAGGCTACGGTTCCATTTGACTTGTTCTTTCCTGGTTTGGCTGGCGAAGTTAATAAAGGAGCTAAACTAGAAGGAGCTAAGCTGGACACCCATTTTCAGCCTCAATGGCCGCTTAGGAGGCAATATTTGCCTGTAAAGCCCATCCTACGAGTAGCTGTGTCATATATCCAAGCGACCATCTTATGGCGCTTTAAGTCCTCATGGTGGATGTCCAAATTAGGGCTTTGCTCAAAACACTAGGAGGAGATCATGGCATGTGGCGAGCGTGTAGAGGTCACTGAGACCTATTGGTCTGTTTGTTGGAAATGGTTTGTTCCTTATCCTTGTAAGAAGTCACGAACAGTGACTCGCTACCAATACGATTTTACTCCCTGGCGCACGAGATTCAGTTGGTCTCCCTTTCGTCGTAAGTACCAAGGTTGTTGTGGCGGTTTGCTTTACGAATGGAGCTACTGGACTTGGAGTCCATTTGGCACTGGCAATGGTCCGTGGGTTTACACTCCTTGGAAGTATTACTCCAAGGGGACAATCGGCTCAATCGGCAACTGTCCATTCAATGATGGTGGGGACATTCTTTAACACGAACCAGCACTGAGACGCGGATTGAAGGGCAATCTGTCGTTTCCCGTCGGTAAGTTGCTGCAATTCGATGTTCGTTTGTCGACGGTTGGTTTCGCGGTAACGCGAGTACAAGTGCTTTGAAGTAAGCATTACTTCGCAGGCCGTACACCTAACTCACTTCAGGCGACTTAGCTGGCCTCGGAATGCGAGTGCCTTCCAATCTTGGAAGACCAGTTCAAATTTATTGTGTAGCTGAATAAGTCTGGGAACTTTCTTAAGTCAATTGAGAAGGAGGTAAACCATGGCACGCAAAGTAATTCGAATTAATCTGGAGCTTGATCATATTCATTGTTATGACGAAGGGGATGGTTGGGGGAGTGCGGAGCCCTACTTGTGGACCGTATTCTTTAAAGTGGATGGAGGTACTGTTCAGCTCACTGAGTCACTGAGTTTGTCCGGTACTCCAACCACGCACAATACTCCTGGGAGCCACGGGAATCTGGGTGACACTGACGTCGACGCAGGTGACAACGTAACCATTCCCGCTTCCATTGGTGAGTGGGAAACATACTTGAAACCGATTCCGGTCCCTGCCAGTTTTTCCAGCTTACTGGGAGATGTTGGCGGGGTAGTGGGGGTTGTGGCTATTCTCATGGAAGAGGACAACGTGACTGACGACGGTGCAGATGCGGGGCACGCGGCGGTGAATTCGTCGGTACGTGATGCATTGCAACAAATCGTCGACACTCGTTCTCTCACGAATCAAGATGTCTCCGAAGAGGAGATCAGCGGATTCACCGGAGTGATCGAAAGCAAGATTAAGGATGCAATTGTCGCTCAGCAAAATGCCTTTGAAAACTTCTGGAGTTGGCTAAACCCGGATGACACTATCGGAGTCAAAGTGTTTGTATTCAAACACGATGATCTCGATCCCGCCGTTACACAGAACTTTTCTCATCGCTGGAAGAACGAGGGTGACTGGGAGCTATTCGGCCATATCACTTCCACGCCGTTATGTCCGGCTAAGGCGTTGAACGCGTTGTTTGAAGGCATAGGTGGGAAAAGTGACTCTTCTGGCGCGAGTGCATCTGCCACGAGCAAGGCGAACCTGGGAGAAAAGTGCATGGAACCCTCTGTTGATTTGGAGCCAATGCGCAGATTCCGGGATGGTGATTACCGTACCATGCCTGGCCTTGAGCGTTGGTTCAGGTTAGCAGAGCGCCACGCCGGACGGATCGTAGGTCTTGCGCTCACAGACCCTGACTTACGTGCATCTGCGCGCAAAATGCTGGAATGGGGCAATCTCATTGCACATCAACCCGAGGCGGTGTTAGCGAAAGAGCATGTGGAGCATGCTGAACGCCTGTTGACTGCTTTGTCCAAGCACCGAAACCGTCATGCACGTATCGATGCGCGCCGTGCTCTGTCGATTCTCAGTGCGATAAAAGGAAAAACCCACCGTGAAGCAATGGCATTTCTAGCAGGCACAGCACCGGCCAGACATCCGACGGTCGAAGGAAACACCTGCGCCCGAATCCTTCCAAATAACAAGCGCACGTAATTGGACGCTTCACGAAAGGCAAAATGTTGATTGCTAGCGACTAGAACATTCGTTGGCTTCAGCAAAACACTTATGCTGGCCAGCAAGTCGATACGCCAAACCACAAGCGTTTCGCTTAAAGGCGGCAGGTGAGTTGGTACGAGCAGCTATGAACGGTTGGTATCTGCAACAAACGCGACTCATCCCCAATGAAAGCGGCGCCACTCGGCGCCGTTTTTATTGGGTTGCGCATCGACACTGGAGTGGGCGCTTTAGCAAAAAATGCATTTCGAGCCAATGTTCCCCTTATGGAAGAACCACTTGTGGATTCTGGTGCTTCCGGTAAGTTGAGGGTTCAGAGAATTGGGCTCGGAGTGAGAGCACCAACAGGAGTACTGAGCATACGGCTTGCGGATTAGGCCTCGTATTAACGCTTCAACAAGGGAACAGGGCGTGAAGATGCGAATTGCACTCTCCTTTTTACTGCTTATCTCCATCTCAGTATCGGCCAACGACGCCAAGATCGACCTGAGGGAGTTTGCCCAGACCTACTTCGACAGAATGACCGAAACTCAGGCGCCGGATGCCACCGGTGAGGCGCTTGAATCCTATTTGGCCCTGTTGACCGATGATGTGGGGCATACCCATCTGCCCTGGCAAACCGATGGTGCCCGTCTGCCGGATGGTAAGGCCGCAATGAGAGAGGGGATGACCTTCTACCTGGGCGCCCACACCCACTACCGGGCAGAGTTGCTGGATGTGTTTGTCTTTAACCACTCCGCTATTGCCATTCGTTACCGCAATCACGCCAAAGGGGTACACCCGCAAACTCAGCAACCCATTGAGTACACACAAACCATGATGGAGGTGCTGGAGATGGAGGAGGGCAAAGTGGCGGTGATTCGGAAATATCACGAATGACCGAGAGCCCAAACGAGTCTGGGGACTTTGAGAGAGAAATGCGCGAACTCTATCGTGGCTGTGATCTTTACAGGGACGATAAAGAATCCAACAGCAAAAGGTGGATATGAAAAAGCTAAAGGCTCTGCTGGAAAACAAAGGATTGGACAACAGCCCTCACTATTTATTGAGTCAGGAGCTTGAGTTTGAATACGCTAAATCGATCGTGACCTATTCAGTGGCGTTCATTGGGGTGTCGTCACCTTGAAATCGGCATTATCCATCGATACACCCATCGAAGAGGGCTTGTCTGTTGCCATCACGGCTGCTGTGCTTTCCGCCGTGATATCGTTTGAAAATCAGCAGGGCATCATCAGGGACCTACGCTTGAAGAGAACGCCCAGCTACTTTCGGACTTTGTACCGGAAGTTTGCTGCGCCCATGTGTCTGGGTGTGGCCATTGGCTATGCGTTGATCTATTTCGGAGTGCTGGTGTAAATGGGGAGGGCTACAGTGGCTCACGTGCTCAGCTGGACACTCATCTGTAGAGCCAGCGATCCTGTTGTGGCGACGGTTGCCTTTTCCCGTTTAATCCGTGTGCCACAGGCAGCAGGCTACGGCAAGATCCCCATTCTGAACCGGTGAGGCTGCGCTTCGCCGACCCTTTCATACCATCGGCATCCACCAAGGCTCCCTGGCCACCGCCCATATCAGGGCACAATCCGCCACCTTTGCGCAGCAGGAGTGGTGGTCGGAAAGGCGCCAGGATTGACCGATATTTGTCAGGTATCTCTGGACGCTATCGGCTTTCGAAATATTCTGGTTCAGGGTCTTTGATATAAACCGAGTTTATGATTTAGTCTTAGAAATAAATTCACGGGATAATTTGACAGCATGAGTATGGACAATGTCAGAAGGATAGCACTATCTCAGAATTCACTGGTGCGAATCGCTTTTCTCTGCGCGTTGATTTTTCTCACAAGCTGTTCAAGCACTCCACTCCCAGAGCACACTGAATTTACCCATCATATAGGTCGTGATACAGCGAGTTACCTTCAAAAGACAACGACAGAATTAAGGGCTGATGGAATTGAGGAAAATGATAGCGGCTTTTTCATTCTGGCTAACCCTATCGATGCACTGGTGGCCCGTGCAGCCTTGATTCGAAAAGCTGAGCATACAATAGATGTTCAGTACTATATTTACAAAAGTGACCTAACCGGAAAAATACTAGTAAAAGAGATGCTGGATGCAGCAGATCGAGGTGTGCGCGTGAGAATTCTTCTCGATGATTTTGGTAGTTTTGGCAATGATAAGGGTCTGATTGCTCTCAATGCACACCCTAATGTATACATTCGGTTATTTAATCCTTTCAAACGTAGTGGCTCAATGTCTCTTCAACTACTGACAGGATTTGGGAAAAAGACACGACGGATGCACAACAAAGCGCTTATTGCGGATAATCAATTGTCAATAGTTGGTGGTAGAAATATCGGCGACGAATACTTTGGTGCAAACCCCAGTGTCGTTTTTGATGATCTCGATGTTCTATTAACCAACCCGGTGACCAATGACATTTCACAAGTGTTTGATGAGTTCTGGAATAGTTCAAAGTCTCGTCCCGTATCTGAAAAAATTGATATGAGTTTTGATGATGAGCAGTTAATTCAACTCAGACACAACTTAGAAGAAGAACTGGCGGCTCACCAAAACTCTGAGTACTCTATTGCTATTAGAAATAGTCGGTTGGTGAATAAAGAAACTCTTTCTGAATTCAGTTTCCGCTGGGCCGGATGCAAACTGAAAGCGGACAGTGTTGAGAAAATCAGAGCTGAGCGTGATGCAGAATCCTTGATGCTGGCTCCACAACTGGCTTCACTGCTTAAAAGTCTGTCTGAACGATTTATCGTGGTCTCTCCCTATTTTGTGCCAGGAGAAAAGGGGGTAGCCTTTTTCAAAACATTAAGAGATCGAAACGTGGAAGTCATTGTTGTCACTAACTCTCTGGCTTCCAATGATGTGGCGATCGTTCACTCTGGTTACAGCAAGTATCGACGTGACTTAATTGAGTTAGGTGTAAAAATCTACGAAATAGATGGGAGAGATTTTGAAAGTAGACCAAGCGGATCCCTGTCTGAACGCTTTGCTTCACGGTCCAGCCTTCATGCCAAGTATTTCGTCTTTGATGACACGGCGACATTCGTTGGCAGTTTTAACTTCGATCCGCGTTCTTTCTATGAAAACACTGAAGTCGGTGTCTCCATTTACTCGTCTGAGTTGAGTCAGGCACTGGCCGATGAGGTGCTGAAACAACTGCCATTGGAGGCATTTGAAGTAACACTGAATGATAAAGGATCGCTTCAATGGCAGTTGGGAGATGAGATTTTTGACAAGGAGCCGGGTACCAGTTGGTTTAAACGAGTACTCAATGTGATTATGGGTTGGCTACCGGTAGAATCACAGCTGTGAATTTAATGGATGAGGTCGCTGGGCGGGCTTAAGGTTCATTATTCGCTTGCTGACCATGACGACGGTCCATAAAGAAAGGCGCCTTTCGGTGCTGTTTTCGGTTCTCTTACTCCCACACCCTATGCAGGAGGTGGAGGTGATTATCGCACTGCTCGAATGTCACCGACGACTTGAGTGCGGCTCCAGCTCATCGCGTCCTAATCCTGTCCATCTTCGTGCACACGCACTTCAACTCCGACAGGCTGATTGACCTCTAGCGCGTACCCGCCAAAAACCGCCACGCCTCTCTTTAATCATTCTCGCCATCCCTCTCACCATGCGGGGTGCGGCAGGCTCCATCCAATCCGATCCGCGCAGCTCATTCGGTGCCCGGTCGCCTGAGCACCTCAGCGAGGGGAGGGCGAAAAATCGTGCACTCAGTTCAAATTAATCAATTTTTATATTGAAATGAGAACGATTCGCATTACAATCCAGTCCCAACTTAATCCGGGCGCTGACTCGAACCCAGCGACCCTTTTGGAGGAACCGATGATGAAACTCTCCCCCCTGTTCAGTGCCATGCTGATGGCTGGTTTATGTGCGCCAGCCAGTGCCCTGGCAGCGGAATCCAGCGAACAATCTGTCGACGAAACCCTGATTGTTCGTGGTAACAGCTTTGACGACTACAAGGTGGACAACGCCAGTGGCGCGATGCGGGGTGACATTCCCCTGCTGGACACCCCTCAGTCCGTTACCGTGATTCCGGAGATCGTCATCGATGAGCAGCTGGCAACCACCCTGAGCCGGGTACTGGTCAACGACGCGTCGGTTACCGGGGGCTCGCAGAAGTGGAATCGGGAGGTGTTCTCTCTGCGTGGTTTCGAGCTGGACTCCGGCAGCGGTTATCTGCGGGACGGGATGCAGCACTGGTCTCACTATGTTCAGCCGATTGAGATCCTGGAGCGCGTCGAAGTGCTTAAGGGCCCGTCCTCCATGCTGTATGGCCAGTCCAACCCGGGTGGTCTGATCAACATGGTTACCAAGAAGCCCACCGTTGAGCGCATCACGGACTTTGGCTTCGATGTGGACGACAACGGTTCCACCCGCTACCAGATCGACCTTGGCGGTGCCCTGGTGGACTCCGGCGCACTGCGCTACCGCGCTGTGGGCGTGAAGCAGGACACCAAGGAGTGGCGTGAGTACACCAATGGCGAGGAGCGTGAGCGTGACCGCTGGCTGGGTTCATTGATGGTGGAAGGGGACATCGGCCAGTGGGGCACTCTGTCGGTCCACTATGACAAAACCAGCGATAAGGCAGGCATCGACCGGGGCGCCATTCTGGATGCCAACGGCGACGTCATCGGTGATCGTGACACCATCTGGGACATGCCCTGGGCCTTTATCGACAACAACATTGAGAACTACGGCGCCAACCTGAACCTGTACCTCAGCAGCAACTGGGAAGCCAAGCTGGGCTTTAACCACCAGATGTATGATCGTCAGCGCATGGATTCTCTGCCGGGCAACCACAATGTGGCGGAAGGCACCTACGTGGTGGAGGAGTATGACCGCTACGATGATTGGGAATTTAAGACCGCCTACATCGACTTTACCGGTCTGGTTCAGGCGATGGGGATGGACCACCAGGTTCTGTTCGGCGCCAACCGCCTGGATTACCGCTACCAGCGTGTGATGGCCCGAGGCGACAAGATCACCGTCACCAACGACGGCACCAACCTGCCGGACGCTCCGGTGTTCGCTGCGGATGACTACACGGTTTACGACGCGTCCACCTACGATTACTACGGCGTTTACCTGCAGGATTTGGTGACCGTAAACGAACACTGGCAGGTTCTGGTGGGGGTTCGTTACGACAAACTGAATGATGACGCCAATGGCGACTCCGATTCCCTGCTGCCAAAAGTAGGCCTGATCTACCACCCGGTAGACAACGCCTCTATCTACCTGAACTACAGCGAGAGCTTTGTTCCTCAGGGCACCGTAATTAACGAAGGCCCCAACGGCGATGAAGAGCTGAACCTGGACCCGGAGATGGGTACCCAGTGGGAGTTGGGCTACAAGTGGGAGTTGTTTGATCAGCGCCTGATGCTCTCTGGTGCCGTGTTCGACATCCTTAAGGACAACATCACCATCACCGAAAACGTCGATGGCTTCGACATCACCACTCAGGGGGGCGAGCAGCGTCACCGTGGTCTGGAGATGGCGGCACAGGGACAGGTTAGCGACAGCTGGTTCCTGATGGCGTCCATGATGTACCTGGATGCCAACTACGAAACCCACGACAAGTACCAGGACAAGACGCCCATCGATGCGCCGGAGTGGACCGCCAGCTTGTGGTCCCGCTACATGATGACCGAGGACCTGGCCCTGAACGCCGGCCTGTTCTACGAAGGAGATCGCTTCGCTGACGCGGACAACACCATCGTCAAAGATGGCTACGTTCGGGTGGATGCGGGCCTCTCCTACGGGATGAAACTGGCCAACACCGAGCTGGATTTCCGCCTCAATGTGGAGAACCTGTTCGACAAGGAGTACCTGAGTGGTGGTAGCAGCACCATCAACGATGGCATCTACAACGGCGACGTGGCGATCGGTAATGGCCGGACTTTCCGTGCCTCAGTACAGGTGGCGTTCTAAGCGTCGGCGCTCAACACTGTTCTAACCAGCAAGCAAGTCAAAGCGGGCCATAAGGCCCGCTTTTTTTGACTCTGAATCCTGTGGCGTAAACCCACGATTTCAGACGGTGTTATTGCTGCCAGGGATTCACATTGCGAACAAAAGTCTCGATGTACAGGGCTTCCACCTTGTCCCGGGCCCATTGGGTTTTGCGCAGAAACTTCAGGGAGGATTTGATGGAGGGGTTGCTGTTGAAGCAGTTCACCTGGATATGGTCATGCAACTCCTCCCAGCCGTAGTAGTCCACCAACCGGGTAAGGATGGCTTCCAGTGTCAGGCCGTGGAGCGGATTATTGGGTTGTTCTTGGCTCATGGAGCGGGTGTCCTAATGGCATTGGCGCACCATCTGCGCCGGGTCATGCGGCGCAGTCTAACAGAACCGCTCAGGGGCGCGGCACATTTCGCCCCTGAGCGAACAGTATCTGCGGGCCATCAATCGGGTCTGGTGCACTCCTCCACCAGATACGCCAGGTGACGATAACTGATGCCGCTGTGCCGGGTTAACCCGACCTCGCACATCCGGTTGGCGTAGTAGCCTTCCCGGGTCTGCTCCGGCAGTTTCTCTTTGAGGTGGCGCAGCGACTCGGCGTTGATCTCCGGCTTGAACAGGCCCTTTTCGCCGGCAAAACCACAGCAGTGGATGCCGTCGGGGCGGATCACCTGATCGGCGCACCGGGCGGCGATGGCGGCCATCTTGCCTCCGGCGTTCATATGGCTGGCAGTGCAGCCCACATGCAGTGCCACTGAGGCTTTGCGCCGATGAATCGTCAGTTTTGGCAGCAGTGTGTCTTCGATAAAATCCACCGCATCCAGCAGGGGGTAATCCACGCCTGCGTCCTGAAGGGTGCGCTTGGTGCAGGAGAGGGCATCCACAATCACCGGATGGCGACCATCTTCGGTCAGGGCTTTCAGTGCGGCGATCATCTCAGCCCGTTTGCCGTCGGCGTTTTTGTAGTCTCCCTTGGATTCCCACATCTGACCGCAGCAAAGCGCTCGGGTGTTGTCCGGCACCCGGACTTCGTAACCCGCCCGCTCCAGCAGAGTGACCATCACTTCCGGCAGGGTGGTGCCGTCCGGATCCTTTGGTGTGGGGCCAAAGGTGCGGCCGCCACAGGCGGCAAAATAGACCACCACCGGGCGACCATTGCCACGTAAGGTGGGTTTGGGCAGGGAGCCCCCCCGGGGAAAATCCGGATCCCAATAGGGCACTTCGCCGGAGATTTTGCGGCCCAATGCCATCACCTGGCCGGTAAAGGTGTCTCCGGTAAACCGGTGCAGACCATGCAGCAGGTCGAAGCCGCCACTCAGCACCTGGTTGACCGCGCCATAGTGATTGGCCTGGAAGTCCAGCACCTTCTGGGCGGTGGAGGTGAGCTGTTCGCCCCGCAGCTGGCGCACCAGCATCCCCATGTTGTTGTCCACCGGACAGGCGATGGTGCACAGCTGGCAGGCGGTGCAGGTGTCGATCACATCGTATTGCGACGCCTTCCGCATCGCTTCGGCCTCATCCCGCTGTCCGGCCTGATCCAACCGGGCGATCTCCCGCAAGGTAGTGATGCGGTGGCGGGGCGACATATTGAGAGAGGAGGTGGGGCAGGTCTTTTCGCAGAAACCGCACTCGATGCAGCGGTCCACCCAGTCGTCGACAACGGCGGCCTGCTTTATCCGCTTAATGTGGACCTCGGCATCGTCATTGAGGATCACGCCGGGATTGAGCAGCTCCTCCGGGTCAAAGGCGGCTTTGATCCGCTTCATCAACTGATAAGCCTGAGTTCCCCACTCCAGCTCGACAAAAGGCGCCACCGCGCGGCCGGTGCCGTGTTCCGCCTTCATTGAACCGTCGTACTTGTTGACCACCAGTTCGGCCACCGCCTGCATAAAACGGTCAAACTGCTCGATGTCGGTCTGGCGACGGAACATCGGCGTGATGATGAAGTGGAAGTTGCCATCCAGAGCGTGGCCGTAGATTACCCCCTCCGGATAGCCGTGGATCTGAAACAGTTCCGACAGATCGGCGGCAGCATCGGCCAGGTCTTCAACCCGAAATGCCACATCCTCAATGATCACCGAGGTGCCCTTGGGGCGTTCGCCGCCAATGATGGGAAAGAGCCCCGAGCGCATAGCCCAGTACTGGCCATAAACCAGCGGGTCGGTGCTGAACTCGATGGGACGAAGCGTATTGATGTGGCTGATGGCCTGGGCGGCCATTTCGGTGAAGCGGTGCAGGGTTTGCTCATCGTTGGCCCGGCATTCGATCAGCAGAATGGCGGTGCCCTCCGGCAACTCCGACAACCACTCCGGCATCCCCTTTTTACCGGTTACCGCTTTGATGGAGGCCCAGTCCAGCAGTTCTGCTGCCGCAACCGCTTCGGTTTTCAGGGGAGGGATGGCGGACGCCGCATCCACCATATTGTGGAATACCGCCATGGCGGAGGCCTTAAAGCGGGCTTCTTCGACGGTGCGGTAGGTGACCTCCTCGACAAAGGCCAGGGTGCCCTCAGAGCCCACCACAAGGTGGTTGATGAGATCAAAGGGGTCGCGGAAATCCACCAGCGCATTCAGGCTGTATCCCGTGGTGTTCTTAATGGCGTATTTGTGGCGAATCCGCTTGGCCAGCGCAGGGTCCGCCTGGGTGCTGGTGGCCAGCTCCGTCAGATTGGCCAACAGGTCGGGGCGGGCCTGAGCAAAGGCCTCCCGGGATGCGGTATCCCCGGTATCCAGCCGGGTGCCATCGGCAAACAGCAGTTTGGCGCTTTCAATGGTCTGGTAGCTGTTCTGGGCGGTGCCACAGCACATCCCGGAAGCGTTGTTGTTGACGATGCCGCCCACCATGCAGGAGGCGAGGGTAGCGGGATCCGGACCTATCTTTTTATCAAAGGGCTTGAGACTGGCGTTGGCTTCGGCGCCGATGACGGCTGCCCCCAGGGTAACGCTTTCCCGGTCGTCACTGATCCGGATCTGGCGAAAACCGTCGTAGCCCAGCATCACCAGAATCCCCTCACCAACGGCCTGCCCGGAGAGGCTGGTGCCTGCTGCCCGGAAGGTTACCGGAGCCTGATGGGCGCGGGCGACGGCAAGGGTGGCGGCCACTTCATCCGGGTGGTTCACCCGCACCACTAACTCTGGAACGATGCGAAAATAGCTGCCGTCGGTGGACCAGGCGAAGCGGCGAACCGGATCATCGGTAACCGCTTGCTCGCCCAGTGCTGCCTTCAGATCGTCGTGAACCTTGGTGTAATTGATGGCCATCCCGGTTCCCTTTGTCGAATAGGGTGCTCGTTCGACGATAGGAAACGCAGGCGATCTCGTCCAGTGCGATCAGATCCCGATGGTCTGTTCCGGACGCTGGGGAAAGTGCTTATCCAGCACGTATTCATCGTAGGCGGCGAGGGCGCGGGTCATCTTGTTCAGATAGCGGTTGGCGGCTGCCTGACTGCGAACCGGTTTACGGAGCAGGTTGCCGGGGCCGACATTGTAGTGGGAGAGGGCGCAGGCGTAGGGGGCGAACTCGTCGTCACAGAAGCGGGTTTTGTAGTGAGACAAGACGACGCCGGCACACAGCACATTGGTGCGGGGCTCGGAAACATCGCCGCAGGCCTGTTCCCAAATCTTCGGCATGATCTGCGCCGGGCCGATGGCGCCCACCACCGACACCGCCTGGTCACGGAAGTGGCTCTCGGTGTGGATCAGGGCGGCAATCAGCTCTTTGGGTACGCCGGAGTAGGCGGCAGATTCCAGAATGTATCCAGCGTAGCGACGGGCTTTGTCCGGGCTCAGTTGATAGGCCTCGACCAGACGTCGGGAGTAGGCGTCCACCTCTTTCTGAGGGGAGAGGCTATCCGCTTCAAATGCTGGAAGATCAAGGGCCTGTCGACGGGCGGACTCGGTGACGGTGTCACCAAGGACGGCATCGCAAAGTAGGGCTGATGCGCCAAGAACGGCGCCGCTGGATAATGCTCTAAATGTCATTTTCATGGCGCGCATTATGCCAGAAAACTGACGCCGCAAATCTAACGCATTGTAAAAACTGGGTAAAAGTCTGGTGTAAAGACAGGGCTACGCTTCGTCATCCTGAACCGAGATGGCGGCCTCGCACATTGCCAGCCAGTAAGGGGGCCGTTGATGGTGGCGTTGTGCCTGATGCTCGGCCCGGGTCTTGTGGTGGCGTACCCAGTCACACAGGCCGCGAAACGCCGGGCTGGTCCAGAAAAGGGAGTCGGGAATGGGGGCGGTGGGACCGGTTCGGATCGGCAGACCAAATGCCTCGGCGACCACGCCAACCTCCTTTTCGGTCAAGGTACTGAGCGCAATGTGTCCTTTCAGATCAAACACCCACCAACCCGGGTGGGAGGGGAAGTCATGGGCCAGGTAGGCTTCTCCGACCGCCAGACTGTCGCCGCCTACCACTTTCAGGTGGGGCCCATCGGTCGTTACCATGCCTTCAAAATCACCGGACGCCATTGTCAGCAGGTAGAAACGGTTTGCCATATCTCCTCCGACCCTGAATGCTCCTACTGAACAGTGTAGGCGGGAAAATGCCGTTTTAGCTCAAGGATTAATTGGCGGCTAAGCAAGCCGATGGCCACCGTGTGGTACAGCATTCCGGAGAGGGAACCCAGACTCAGGGCAAAGATCAGATTAAGGCCACTGCAGATCAGCAATCCCCAACGCAACCGCTCGCCCTGAACGGTAAAGAGCAGCAGGCTGCTTAACATCGCCGCCGCGACCGCACACCACTCGCTCCAGTGTTGGGCCAGCAGCAGGCCCTGAAGTGCCGCACCTAGGGCAAATATGAGGGCGAGCCGGACAGAAGGGCCACGGCGGGCCAGGCCAAAGCGCAGGGCGGAGAGCATCTGGGTTGCCATTCCCAGAGGACTGCCGAGCAGCGCAAGGTGCAGCGCGGTGGCGCAGGCGGCTGCCAGGTTACCGGTGAGCAAGCGGCTGTCCTGTTGCTGTGCGCTGGCCCACCAGCCCATCAGCATGGCGATCCCTCCCAGGATCTGCGCTGCCCAGTAAACCTCGTTGCCCTGCATCTTCGCCCGTCTCAGAAAAAGGGCGCTATTGTCCGTACTTCTGTCACCGAGTCTGTGATCGATGGTGAATATTCCACCAATTCAGGCTGGGTAAGGTGAAAAAATGTGCGCCATGCCACGGGAAACGGCGCTGTCCGCAGAGTGACGTTTGTGGGAAGTACGCACTGATTGACCGGCTTTTGGGAAGGGACTTTGGGCCAATGCGCATAAGAAGCTCAAAAGCGGTCACAGCTTCGGTTTTCCGGACTTTGTTATAACGCGTTGGCGGGTATAGTAGGGCCGCTTACCACCTAGGGAACCCCAATGTTTTTTAACAATAAGAAGAAATTAGAGGCCCTTGAGGCCCGTTGTCACGAACTGGAACAACAGGTTCTGACCCTTGAGCAGGAGCGCGCTGCCAACCAGCGACTTGTTGAAACGACAGAGTTGGAGCTGTCACGCACCGCTCAGCAACACGAAACCCATGAGCAGTCGATGACACTGCTGCTCAGAAGTTATTTTGGTGTGGGGGACGTGCGCCAGACGGTGGCGGACCTCTCTATGGCGATGCTGGCCCAACGGGAGCAGGTGACCGGCTCTGCTGTCCTTTATGACCAGTCGATCCAGGTGCTGGAGCGCATCCACCGTGAGCTGGAGCGGGTATCGGGTCAGGCGGAAGCCAGCCTGGCCAGCCTTGGCCAGCTTAAGCAGGCGGCAAAGCGGATCGACGAGTTTGTGGGCGTGATCGGCAACATCTCCGAGCAAACCAACTTGCTGGCCCTGAATGCGGCGATTGAAGCCGCCCGGGCGGGCGATCAGGGTCGCGGCTTTGCGGTGGTAGCCGGTGAGGTACGGGATCTGGCCGAACGCGCCAACACCGCCAGCAGTGAAATCAGCCAACTGATGAGTCGCATCGAGGCGGACACTGACAGCACTGACCGCCACCTTCAGGACACCCATGATATCTGTGAGTCCCTGGTTAAGGAGGCCAATGAGGGCCTGCAGGCGGTGCAGGAAGCACTGGCGCTCTCCAAGGAGATGCATGGCGCCATCGAGCGCAATGCGGAGCTGGGCTTTATTGAAACCGTGAAGATGGACCACCTCAGCTGGAAAGCCACCGTCTACCGCGCCGCGGTATCCGGAAAAGCGGAGGGCGACATGGGGGATCACACCACCTGTCGTCTGGGTCAGTGGTACTACTGTGGAGATGGCCGGAAATACCACATCGGCAAAGCAGAGTTCGCGGCACTGGAAGCGCCCCACAAAGCGGTGCATGAGTTCGGTGTGGCGGCGTTGGAAGCGGTGGCGGAAGGGAAACCAGCCGGGTCGTTACTGCTGGCGATGGAGGAGGCCAGCGATGCCCTGATGCAGGGGTTGGATCGTCTGGTTCAGTCCTGAGGCCCAGTCATAAAGCACAGTCGTAAACCGATAAAAAAACGGGACGCCAGGCGTCCCGTTTTCTGTTGCTCAGTCTCACTCAAACATCAGGCCGGCGACCTGCTCATAGCGATCGGCGAAATGCACGGTGATGCCCTCTTTGACGTAGTCAGGCAGCTCATTGAAGTCGCCACGGTTCGCTTCCGGCAGAATCACCGTGGTGATCTTCTGACGCTTGGCGGAGATCACCTTTTCGCGGATACCACCCACCGCCATCACCTGGCCTGACAGGCTCAGTTCACCGGTCATGGCCATCCCTTTGCGCGGGGCACGACCCAGTGCCAGAGAAAGCAGCGCCGTGGTCATGGTGATGCCGGCACTTGGCCCATCCTTGGGCGTCGCGCCATCGGGCACGTGCAGGTGGATATGAGCATTATCAAAGTAGTGTTCAGGGGCTCCGAGGTGACTCAGGCTGCCACCTTCGCCGATGCCCGCACTGACGTAGCTGTGGGCGATGGTGGCGGACTCCTTCATCACGTCGCCCAGTTGGCCTGAGAGGTGCAGGCCGCGGCGCTGCTCATGGATGCGACGCGCCTCAACCGGCAGTGTGGCACCTCCCAGTGAGGTCCAGGCCAGGCCGGTGACAATGCCGACGCCACAGAGGAGATCCTCTGGCTTAAAGCGGGGCATCCCAAGCATCGGCTCAATCTCTTTAAGGCCGATGGTGGCTTTTTCGTTGCCACTTTCCATCAGTTTGACCACGGACTTGCGCACCAGCTTGGCGAGCTGCTTTTCGAGGGCTCGAACCCCCGCTTCACGGGCATAGCCATCAATCACCATACGCAGTGCCGGATCGCTGATCCTCAGTTGGCTGCGTTTCAGACCCGCCTTCTGCAACTGGCGCGGCCAGAGATGGTGTTTGGCGATCGCCAGCTTCTCTTCCGCCAGGTAGCCGGAGAGGCGGATCACATCCATCCGGTCCAGCAGCGGTCCGGGAATGCTGTCCAGGGTGTTGGCGGTACAGACAAACAGGGCTTTGGAGAGGTCAAGACGCTGGTCGAGGTAGTGGTCCAGGAACGCCACGTTCTGTTCCGGATCCAGGGTTTCCAGCAGCGCCGAGGCGGGATCGCCCTGGTAGCTTTTGCCCATCTTGTCGATCTCGTCCAGCATGATCACCGGGTTCATCACCTCCGCCTCTTTCAGCGCCTGAACCAGCTTGCCGGGCATGGCGCCGATGTAGGTGCGTCGGTGACCCTTGATCTCAGCCTCGTCGCGCATCCCCCCAACACTGAATCGGTAGAAGGGGCGGCCCAGACATTCGGCGATCGATTTGCCGATGGAGGTCTTGCCCACGCCGGGCGGTCCCACCAACAGGATAATGGAGCCACTGATCTCACCCTTAAAGGCGCCAACCGCCAGAAATTCGAGAATGCGATCTTTGACGTCAGCCAGACCATCGTGGTGTTTATCCAGCACCTTGCGGGCGGTGGGGAGGTCGATGTTGTCCTCCGCCAGTACGCCCCAGGGTACCTGGGTCAGCCAGTCCAGATAGTTGCGGGTGACCGCGTATTCCGGGGAGCCGGTTTCCAGTACCGACAGCTTCTGCAGCTCTTCGGTAAAGCGTTTATTGACCGCATCCGGCAGAGTTTTTCCCTTCAGGCGTTCCTGAAACTCCTCGGCGTCGGAGGTTTTGTCGTCCTTGGACACCCCGAGTTCACGCTGGATCACCTTAAGCTGTTCACGCAGGAAGAACTCCCGCTCGCGCTGCTCCAGCTTCTGGTTCACCTGCTCACTGATCTCGCTGTGCAGCTTGGCTGCATCCAGCTCGTTTTTGAGCAGGGCCAGGGTTTTCTCCATGCGCGGCAGCAGGCTGACGGTATCCAGCACACTCTGGAGCTGCTCCGCCTTGGCGGTGGTGATCGCCGCGCCAAAGTCGGTCAGCGGAGAGGGCTCATGGGGACCAAAGCGCTCAAGGTACTGCTTGAGCTCTTCGGAGTAGAGCGGGTTGAGGGGGATCAGCTCCTTGATCACAGCGATCATGGCGATGGCGTACGCCTTGATCTCCTTGGTGTCCGGGTGCTCTTCAATGGGGTAGGACAGCTCGGCCAGGTAGGGCTGTTCGTCACTGACCCAACGCAACAGGTTAACCCGCTCCATCCCTTCGGCAACGAAGTTGAAGTGGCCATCTTCGTTTTCCCGAATCTCATGCACGCGCACCACGCAGCCGGTTTTGGCCAGCGCGTTCTTATCCAGAACACCGTCGGCGGCATTGGGCTGATGGGAGTAGAAGAGCGCCATCAGCTTATGATCGCTCTCCTTCACCGCCTTGAGCGTGGCCTCCCAGTGGCGGCCTTTGACCGCAACCGGCATCACCTGGGCAGGGAAAAAGGGACGGTTCTGCACCGGCATCACCGGAAGGGTATCCGGACGATGGGGTTGGGCGGGGATCAGCTCAGTGCCGCTCTCTTCGGGTTCGTCCATATCCAGGTGCCAGTCAGCGTTGAATTCGATGGTTTGGGTCATGCGTCTGCAACACGTTGCCAATGATAGTGGGGATCTGGGGATGATGAGGCAGATTTGCAAGGTCATCCCGGGGCGACTGGTCAGGGAGTGAGCAGTCGGGCGCAGCAAATCCCGATTTTTGGTCATACCAGCGAACCAAAGCGCGAACTTCGTCACGCTTAAGATCAATGGCGATGTTGGCAGGGGAACCCGATTGATAGCCTTAGCGTCAGAAAAATCCGGGACTTCGCCCCGAGACAACATTTTCGACAGGTGGCCTAAGTAGCCACCGGCATGATGGACTGTGATGATCGAGATTACCCTGGACAGCAAAGTAGTGGTCGCCGAGAAGGGCGTCCGTCTGTTGGATTTCGCCAAGAGTCAGGGAGTGGCCATTCCCACACTCTGTGAGCGCAACGTCGATGGGCCCAAGGTGCCCTGCGATCTTTGCGTGGTCGAGGTGAACGGTGAGCTGCAACGCAGCTGTGAACTCACCCTGGCGGAACCGATCACCGTGGTCAGCCACTCCGAAGCGATCACCGCCCACCGCCAGGCCGCACTGAAACGGATTCTGGCGGACCATCACGCCGATTGTGAAGCCCCCTGTAAAACCGCCTGTCCTGCGGCGGTTGACGTTCAAAGCTACCTCTACCACATCGCCCAGGGCGATGCCGTCGCCGCCACCGCAGTGGTCAAGCAAAGCTTGCCGATGCCCCTCTCCATTGGCCGTGTCTGTCCCGCCTTCTGTGAAACGGAGTGCCGCCGTACCCTGGTGGATGAGCCGCTGGCGATCCGCCAACTAAAACGCCATGCGGCGGACATCGATCTCGATGGCGAGCCCCACCTGGCCCCGATAGAAGCCCCCATTGGCAAAAAAGTGGCGATCATCGGCGCCGGACCGGCCGGTCTGGCGGCAGGTTACTACCTCACCCATGATGGCGTTGAGGTGGACGTGTTTGAAGCGATGCCGGAAGCGGGCGGCTGGCTGCGTTACGGCATTCCCGAGTACCGTCTGCCCAAAGCCACTCTGCGCAAAGAGATTGAGCTGATGTGCCGCGCTGGCATGCGCATCCACACCAACACCGCGTTGGGCCGTGAGATCCAGCTCGATACCCTGAAGCAGGAGTATGACGCCGTCTGTCTGGCTATCGGTGCCCAGAAAGCGGTGCGGATGGATTACCCCGGTTCCACCCTGGAAGGGGTGATTCTGGGTGTGGATTACCTTAAAGCGTTCTCCTCCGGCCTGCCCGTTGCCACCGGCAAAAAGGTGGCGGTGGTCGGGGGTGGCAACACCGCCATCGACTGTGCCCGAACCGCACTGCGTCAGGGCGCCGAGGTGACGCTCATCTACCGCCGCACCAAGGCGGATATGCCCGCCGAGGATTACGAGATCCATGAAGCGGAGGTGGAGGGCATTAACTTCCGCTTTATGTCGGTGCCGGTGGAGAACCAGGCCGATGACAATGGCCGGGTATGCCGGGTTAAGGTGGAGCGCCTCGAACTGGGCGAACCGGATGCCTCCGGTCGTCGCAGTCCGCAGCCCACTGGCGAATTCGAGTGGATGGAGTTTGATACCGTGATTCCGGCGGTGAGTCAGAAGCCGGACACCAGTTTTATTCCGAAAGGAGCGATCCCGCTGACCCGCTGGAACACCGCCGACGCCTGCCCGGACAGCCTCCATACCGGTATCGATAACGTCTTTGCCATCGGCGATTTCCGCCTGGGTCCGGCTACCGCGGTGGAAGCGATCGGGGAGGGGCGTCGCAGCGCTGAGGCGATGCTGCGCTTCTTCAAAGAGGGTCAGTTCCGTCCTGAACCGGTGCAGTTTAATGCCCGTAAAGCCGCCAGCCTGAAAGAGGTGGAAGCGCGCTTCTACGACGAGATCCCCTTTAAAGCCCGCCTGAAAATGCCGGAGCTGCTGGGCGAGCGCCGAACCGGTTCCTTTGACGAGGTGGAACTGGGCTTTGGTGTGGACGAGGCAATTGCCGAGGCGGCTCGCTGCCTTGCCTGTGGTTGCCAGAAGAGCCAAAGCTGCGACCTGCGTGATTACGCCACCGAATACCGGATCCGCGATGAGGATCTGCTCAATCCGGCGCCGCAGAAATTTGCGCTGGATGAGAGCTCGCCCTTTATCCGCCTTGATCGCAACCGCTGCATCAGCTGCGGCCAGTGCGTTCAGGCCTGTCGGGAGCAGGGGGTACATAATGTCCTCAACTTCCCGGATGGCCAGCCTCTGTGTCGGGTGCAGGTGGGTGAGGGCGAACTGATGGCCTCCTCCGATTGCGCCCAGTGCGGCATGTGCATTCAGGCGTGCCCGGTAGGGGCGATCACCGCCAGAACGCAGCATCAGCACGGTCAGAAAGAGACCTACAAGAAGGTCAACACCATCTGCACCTACTGCGGTGTGGGCTGTGGCCTGACCCTGCACGTGGATGAAGCGAAGAACCGAGTGGTGAAGGTGACCGGCGTTGAAGGTTCACCGGTGAATGACGGCATGCTCTGCGTTAAGGGCCGTTTTGGTTTCGACTTTATCGCCTCCTCAGAGCGTCTGACTCAGCCGCTTATCCGCAAGGATGGCGAGTTGCAGCCCGCCAGCTGGCCGGACGCCATCGCCTACGTGGCCGCTCGTCTGGGTGAGATTAAAGCGCGCCATGGCAATGACGCCCTGGCCGGTTTCTCCTCCGCTAAGGCGACCAACGAAGACAACTACCTGTTCCAGAAGTTTGTCCGTACGGCGTTGGGCACCAACAACGTGGACCATTGCGCCCGCCTGTGCCACGCCACGACGGTAACCGGTCTGGAACCGGCGGTCGGCAGCGGCGCCATGACCAACGACATTCCGAGCATTCAGCACTCGGACCTGATCCTGATCATCGGCTCAGACACCAGTAACGCACACCCGATCATCGCCTCCCACCTGAAGCAGGCGGTGAAGCGCGGTGCCCGCCTGGTGGTGATCGACCCCCGCAAGATCGATATGGCGTTCCATGCGGATCTCTACCTGAGCCAGCGCCCTGGAACGGATGTGATGCTGCTGAACGCCGTGATGCAGGAGATCCTGCGCAACGGCTGGCAGGATGACGCCTACCTCGCGGCTCGTACCGAGGGGCTGGACACACTCAATGATGAGGTGATGCGGTGTGACTACAGCCTCGATAACGCGGCGGCGGTCACCGGCATCAAGGCGGACGACATTGCGGCGCTGGCCCGGATGATCGGTACGGCGGAGCGCACCGCCGTTTACTACGCCATGGGTATTACCCAGCACACCACGGGTACCGACAATGTTCGCTCCTTGGCCAACCTGCAGCTGCTGTGCGGCAACATCGGCATTGAGGGCGGCGGCATCAACCCGCTGCGCGGCCAGAGCAACGTACAAGGCGCTTGTGATATGGGCGCTCTGCCCAACTACCTGCCGGGCTACCAGAAGTTGCCGGATGACGGTTTGATCGACCGATTCCAGCAGCACTGGGGCGCGGTGCTCTCCCGCACACCGGGTCTGAAACTGACCGAAATGGTGGACGCCATGGCTGAGGGGCAGATCAAGGGCCTCTACGTAATGGGAGAAAACCCGGTTCTGTCCGACCCGGATCAGCACCACGTGATTGAAGCGTTGGAAGCGCTGGAGTTCCTGGTGGTTCAGGACATCTTCCTGACCGAAACTGCCCGCATGGCCGATGTGGTATTGCCCGCGCACGCCTTTGCAGAAAAGGCGGGACATTTCACCAACACCGAACGCCGGGTACAGCGTCTGAATCCGGCGGTTATCGCCCCTGGTGAGGCCCGCGCCGATTGGGCAATTCTGCAATCGGTGGCCAATGCCATGGGGCTGGACTGGCACTATCAGGATGAGCGCGCAATCTGTGATGAGATCTGCGCGGTGACCCCCAGCTACCGGGGCATCACCTGGGCACGCACGGAAGCTGAGTCACTGCAGTGGCCTTGCCCGGATGCGAGCCACCCCGGCACGCCGGTGATGCATACTGAGCGTTTCCTGCTGACCGAAAAGGCGCAACTGGCGCCGGTCTCCTTCCGCGTTGCGGCTGAGCTGCCTTGCGAGGAGTATCCGCTGGTGTTGACCACCGGACGTCAGTTGGCCCAGTTCCATACTGGCACCATGACCCGCAAGACCAAGGGGCTGGATGAGATGGCCGGGCCGGTGGCGATGATAGCAGTACAGGATGCGGAGCGACTGGGTCTGGTGAATGGCCAGCGCATCAAGGTGGCCACGCGTCGTGGTGAACTGGAGGTGCCTGCCTTTATCACCAAACGGATGCAGCCGGGCGTGGTGTTCGTGCCGTTCCACTTCGCCGAGGCCGCCGCCAATGTGCTGACCAATTCGGCGCTGGATCCGGAAGCGAAGATCCCGGAGTACAAGGTATGCGCAGCCCGGGTAGTGGCAGCCTGAGCCCAGTAGATAAGTGATAAAAAAGCCCGCATTGCGCGGGCTTTTTTTGTCAGTCTTAAACCACCTCCTATGGAGGTGGTGATCGTTTCCTCGGGACTCTGCCCGTAGAGTTGGGATTTCTAAATAATTCTGCGCAAACGAATAAGCAGAATTGCCACGAAATTGAATCCATTTTGATGTTGTCGCAGATCTTTCACGGCGACAGCCGTCCACCTTGGCCGACTCGCGGCGCCGAGCGGGAACGACTGGGAATGAAGCCGAGGGCCAGGGAAGGTCCGAGTGGCCAGCCGAGCATGGAAGCGAGTCTGGCCAGAGCTGAAATGGGAAGGAGAGGGAGCGAGGGGCATTCGCCGCGCCGGAGGCAAAGGGGAGTCCAGAGGGGCGTAAGCCCTTCTGGCGGCCCCCGGGCCGCTCCCGGCAAAGGGAGTAATGGTGCATCTAAAGTCACATGCCTGTGGCATCCCCGAAAACAAAAAGCCCCCTTAAAGGGGTCTAATCAAAGCCACCTGCTATGCAGGTGGATGTTTACATCACCAATGAGCAGACGAAACACCGGTATAGGGCGGCATAAGTTATCGGCAAACGCTGCCGGAGGCTGAAGCTCACGCTACGTCCCCCCCATCCGCTCAAATAGATTTTTTTCGAATACGATTGAAATCTCCCCATTATCTCCCCATAGCTAGAGAAGGCCTCAGGGCAACCGGGTTCGGCGGAATAGGGAGATAAGATGGCGCAATCAGGGCGCAGAGATGAACGACTGCAGCAAAGCATGCTGGCCATCGGCCTGTTTCTGGCGCTGCTTTGGGCCATCAAAGGGATAGAGTGGGTCAGTGGCGCGGACCTCTCCGTGTTGGGCGTGCGCCCCGGCCAGCCCGACGGGCTGTGGGGGATACTGTTTGGGCCTCTTATCCATGGCTCGGTGACTCATCTGGCGGCCAACAGCGTCGGGGTACTGGTGTTGGGCACCGCGCTGTTCTACGGCTACCCCAACAGCCGCTGGAAGGTGGTAGCGTTGATCTGGATCGGCTCCGGCATCGGAGTTTGGCTGTTTGCCCGACCCAGTACCCACTATGGTGCCAGTGGTGTTACTCACGGTCTGTTCTTCTTTCTGTTTCTGGTGAGCCTGCTGCGGCGGGATAAACGCTCCATCGCGCTGATGATGATCGCCTTCTTTCTGTTTGGCGGCATGATCTACTCGGTGTTTCCCCGGGAGCCCGGGATCTCATACGAATCCCACTTTGCCGGTGCCGTCGCGGGGATCGCCGCCGCGCTATTATGGTGGCGCAATGACCCCATGCCTCCGGTCAAACGCTATGACTGGGAGGGCGAGGCGGAAGCGGAACCGGATGACGATGATGTGATAGGCGACCTCTGGCAGCATCCACCCACTGATTCGGATAAACCGAGAGACTCCTGATGGCCTGAGGGATAGCCAGGTGGCATTTACAGACAGCCTGAACTGACCTCACTCGTCACTTGCCTGACACAAAGCGTTGCCAGTATGTTGCAAAAATTACACCTAACACCAAGGGAATGAATGATGCAACAGAGACTGACACGGCGGCACTTTCTGAAAATCTCCGCCTATGGGGCGGGCAGCGCGGTGCTCTCTGTAGGGCTCTCAGGCTGTGGTGATGATGACAACGATGCGACCACCGGTATCACGGCACGCTTTGATCATGGCGTCGCCAGCGGTGACCCCACCACCAACGCGTTGATCCTCTGGACCCGGGTGACCCCGGAAACTGACGGTGAGGTGACCGTCAGCTGGGAAGTGGCCACCGACAGGGATTTTACGCAGCTGGTCACCACCGGCAGCACGGTGACCGACGCCTCCCGGGACTACACGGTGAAAGTGGATGCGGCAGCGCTTGAGTCCGGTCAGTCCTACTTCTACCGCTTTAAATCCGGCGAGACTTACTCCGCCACGGGCCATGGCAAAACCCTGCCCGTCGGCGCGGTGGACTCGGTGCGCTTTGGAGTCGTCAGTTGCGCCAACTATCCTGCGGGCCACTTCCACGCCTATCGAGGCATCGCTGAAGAGTCTCTGGATGCGGTGCTGCATCTGGGCGATTACCTCTATGAGTACGGCCAGGGCGGTTACGCTACCGAAGACGCGGCTGCGCTCGGTCGCGAAGTGCAACCCGCTCATGAACTGCTCAGCCTGTCTGACTATCGCACCCGCTATGCCCAGTACCGGACCGACCCCGATCTGCAGGCGGCTCATGCTGCTCATGCGTTTATCGCGGTCTGGGATGATCATGAGATCGCCAATGACGCCTGGCGCGAAGGGGCGGAAAACCATAACGAGGGGGAGGGCGAGTACGACGTCCGTCAGGTGGCGGCACTGCAGGCGTACTTCGAATGGCTCCCGATCCGCCCGCCGGGTAACGAAGCGGTCTCCGACACCATCTATCGCAGTTTCGCCTTTGGGGATCTGGTTGGCCTGCATATGCTGGACACCCGTGTGATCGGCCGTGACCAGCAACTGGATTACGGCCTCTACCTGGACCCGGCCACCGGTGCCTTTGATGCGGAGCGGTTTGTGGCGGAGGTGAGTGACCCGAACCGGACGCTGCTGGGGGCGGAACAGCTGACCTGGCTACAGGGCACACTGCTCAGCGATACCGCCACCTGGCAGGTGCTGGGACAGCAGATCCTGATGGGCCGAATGGTGTTGCCGGCGGCCATTGCCACCCAGCAAATGAGCATTCAGGAATTTGCCGATCTGGCCTATGTGGCTCAGTTGGCTCAGCGCGCGCAAGCGGGTGACACGCTGACTCAGGAGGAGCAGGCGTACCTTATCGCCAACGCCCACCGTCTTACGCCGGAAGTGATTGCGGCGCTGCAACTGCCCAGCATCCCCTATAACCTGGATGCGTGGGACGGTTATGCCTACGAGCGGGAAGTGGTGTTGGGCACCGCACTGGCGGCCAACGCCAACCTGGTGGTGCTGGCGGGGGATACCCATAATGCCTGGGCCAACAACCTGTCCGACATCGAAGGTAAGCCGGTTGGGGTGGAGTTTGCCACCGCATCGGTGAGTTCTCCGGGGCTGGAGGAGTATCTGGGGATTGCACCGGAGGAGGTGGAAGCCACGGAAGCGGGCATCGTCTCACTGGTTTCGGGCCTGGAGTATCTCAACGCGGCCGACCGGGGGTATATGACGGTCACCTTTACCGCCGACAAGGCGGAAGCGAGCTGGCAGTTTGTGCGGGACATCAAGAGCGCTGAATATGCACTGGAACCGGCCCGGGCCTACGCTGCGAGCGTGACTGCGGGCAACAAGCAGCTCGATACGTTGTAAGACGGCAAAAAAAATAGAAAACCCGGGCCATGGCCCGGGTTGTTCCGTTTTTTGCAGGGAACGGAATCCGCCGCCCGGTTTAGGGGAGGGGGTGGCGGATTCGCTGACAATACGCCGATTCAGAAGCATGCGACAGCGTATGGATCACAACTTCCCATCTTTTGTTGCCTTATCCGTGTGTTACGCCTCTGCCAATGCCTCTTCCAGCGTCGGGAAGAACTTCAGCACCCTCTCAATCGGCTGCACTTTGGCTTTGGCCAGGGTTTTCAGCGGTTGGAACTGCAAGTCGCTGATCAACAGACGGGTGCCCCGTTCCTGACAGCGCTGAATCAATTTGGTCAGCGCGGAAAGCCCTCCGGCATCCAGCAGGGTGACGCCATCCATCTGCAGCACCAAAGTGTGCGCGTCACCACTAAGCAGGCTGATCTCACCAAACACATTGTCCGCCGCTGCGAAGAACAGCGGGCCTTCCACTCTGAGCACGGTGGTGCCTTGTGGCAGTGGCTCGCTGACGTAGCGTTTGTCCTCACTGATCTCCCGGACCCGGGTCATCTCCGCCACCTCTTTCATAAACAGCAGGGCGGCCAGCGCGATCCCCACACTGATGGCGATCACCATGTCGAACACCACGGTCAACAGGAAGCAGATCAGAAACACCAGAATGTCACTGCTGGGCGCGGTCTTCAGCAGGTGCAGGGCTTTGGGCGCCTCGCTCATGTTCCAGGCAACCACCAGAAGCAGCGCGGCCATGGCCGCCATCGGGATGTAGGCCAGTACGCCGGTCAGGGCGACCAGTGCCAGCAATACCACTGCCGCGTGAACCATGGCAGATACCGGGCTCTGGCCACCGGCCTTGACGTTGGCGGCCGAGCGGGCGATGGCGGCGGTGGCCGGGATCCCGCCAAAGAAGGGCGCGACGATATTCCCGAACCCCTGGCCCAGCAGTTCACTGTTGGCGCTGTGGCGTGTGTTGGTCATCCCGTCCAGCACCACGGCGCAGAGCAGCGACTCAATGGCGCCCAGCATGGCGATGGCGAAGGCCGAAGGCAGCAGTGCCTGAACCAGAGACCAACTGATGGTTAAGGGTTGCCCATCGGGGCCGGGTTGAAGCCAGGGCAGCGCAAACTCCGGCATCACCGCGGGAATGCCAAACCCGCTGGTGCCGTCCGGCAACGTGTAGCTGAAACGGCTGCCGATGGTGTCCACCGCAAAACCGTGTTGATTCAGATAGAGCCCGATAAGGCTGCCGATGATCACCGCCGGAAGATGGGCGGGCACCGGCAGTTTCAGCTTTGGCCAGATAAGCATAATGGCCAGCGTAACTACAGCCACCACCAGGCTGGGCCAGTGGGCAGTCGGCGCGGCGGCAACCAGAGTCGCCACCTTATCCCAGTAGTGTTCCGGCATGGTGGCAACATCCAGGCCGAAGAAGTCTTTCAGTTGCAGTGTCGCAATCACCACACCGATACCGGCGGTAAAGCCAAGGGTGATCGACTCAGGGATGTACTGAATCAGGCGCCCCAGCCGCAGCAACGCCATGACCACCAGGATCACACCGGACATCACGGTAGCCAGCAGCAGCCCGGCCAGGCCAAACTGCTGGGCGATGGGGAACAGCAGCACCACAAAAGCGGCGGTGGGGCCGGAGATGCTGTAACGGGAACCGCCGGTGAGGGCGATAACAAACCCGCCGATGATGGCGGTGTAGAGACCGTACTGGGGGGGCACACCACTGGCGATCGCCAAGGCCATGGCCAGGGGGATGGCGATGATGCCTACGGTAATGCCAGCCAGAAGATCCTGGCTGAAACGCCGCCCGTTATAGGGATCGGCAACGCAAGCCTGAGACAGCGCATGGCCGATCTTCAGGGAAAACAGATGAGCTCTATGTGGCACGATGATAACCCGCAATGAGAAGGAGGGTTGGCAAGAGGCGCTTATAGTAGTGCGCAGAACGGAGCGCCAATGGGATGGCGATCACACATTCTGATCAGCTTGCTTTTCTTCTCGGGTTGGGTGTGATTGCCGCCGGATTGCCATAGGGCAAAAGCGGCGGCAGATCACAGTCGCGGGCGATTTGAACGGTTTCCCGCTCAAATACTACTCGGACCGGCTTTTGGCCAGTCGTCGGCTAAGGGCAGGCTGACTGAGGCCAAGCAGCGCGGCAGCGGCACTTTGATTGCCGGCGGTTCGGCTCATCGCCTCCTCAATCAGCATATCGCTGACCTGCGCCAGGGTGGGCAACTCAGCCGGAAACACCAGGTGATCCGGTATGGTTGAGGGCACGGCGGCACTGACCAGTTGGCTGAACGGGTCCAGACAGAGCGTCGAGCCGGTGCTGCGACTGACGGCGTCGTAAGCCAGCGCCGCCAACTCTCGGACATTGCCCGGGAAGGGGTACGCTTTGAGCAGGGGAAACACCGCTTCGTCGATCTGCAGTGGCGTTTTGCCAAGCTCTTCGCAGGCCTGATGGACATAGTGGCTCAGCAGCAGGGGCAGATCAGCGGGACGATCCCGCAGGGCAGGCACCTGAATTTGGTGCGCCCGTAGCCGGTAGTACAGATCCTCCTTAAGCCGCCCCTGTTCAAACAGCGCCGTCATCGGCTGAGTGGCAGCACAGAGAATGCGACACTGGCTTTGCAGACTGCGATCGGAACCCAGCGGGAAGTATTCGCCGGTTTGCACCAGGGTAACCAGTTTACTCTGGATCTCCGGCGCCAGTTCATCAATGCCGTCCAGGAACAGTACGCCGTTTCCTGCGCTCCGCACCAGTCCGGCACGGTGGCTGTCGGCACCGGCGAAGGCGCCCTTAATGTGGCCAAACAGCGTGTCGTCGATCGTTGCCGGGTCCAGGCTGGCCAGGTTGATGGAGACGAAGGGTTCATTGGGGCAGCTGGTTTGGTGTATCGCTTTGGCGATAAGGCATTTGCCGGTCCCGGATTCACCGCAGATCGCCATGGGTTGGCGGCTGACGGAGAGGGCTTCGATATAGCGGAAGATGTCGAGCATCGACTCACTGCAGGTCAGGATCTCTGAGAACGCCTGCGGGGTCTTCAGCAGCTTATCGAGGAACCGGCTGCTGAGGTTGAGATAGGCCTGCTCCAGGTTGGCGATCTCCAGCGCGCGCTTGACGCTGGCTGCCATGGCGGCCACCTCACCGGTTTTGACAAAAAAGTCATAGGCCCCTTTGCGCATGCAGCGGACGGCGGTGTCCACCTCGTTAACGCCGGTCACGATGATGACACGGATCTGCGGATGGTGACGCCGGATCTGCTCCAGCAGCATCTCGCCGCTGACGTAGGGCATGGTCAGATCCAGCAGCACCAGAGAGAAGGGGCTTTGGCCGAGCCGGTCCATCACTTTGCGGCTGTCCAGACAGGTCTCCAGCATGGCATCGGGAACCAATCGGTTCAGGGTCATGGTCATGCTGCGCAGCCAGCTGGCTTCGTCGTCGACGATCAGAATCGATTTGGTGTGGCTCATGCCAGGGCCTCCGGCGAAAACAGAATGCGGATCCGGGTACCCTGACCCGGGATGGAATCGATGGTCATCTTGGCGTTGTGCTCCGCCAGGATCCGGGCGCAAACGGCCATGCCCAGACCGGTACCGCCCTCGGCGCGACGGGTGGTAAAGAAGGGCTCGGTGATCCGCTCACGGATCTCGGCGCTCATACCGTGGCCGTTATCTTCCACCTCAATAAAGGGCTGGGCATCGATCAGTCCGGTGCGAACCCAAAGCTGGCCATGCTCCGTTGGCAGCGCATGGCAGGCGTTCTGCAACAGATTGATCAGCACCTGCTCCATCGCCTGCTGCTGCGCCTGAATGGCGGGCAAGCCTTCAAACAGGGTGGTGTGAAGCTCAAACGCTTTATGCTGGTTGGTGGTCAGGCGCAGGGCGGTTTCCACCACATCGTTAAGGCACACCTCCTGGGTCACATGGTCATGGTCCGGTTGGGCATAGCGCTTCAGATCACTGACGATGGTACTGATTCGGCGGGCGCTGTCCTGGATGCTCTCCTGGCAGTGCTGCAGTTCCGCCAGAGCACGTTGCGGCGGCAAACCGGCGATTTGCCAGAACGGGTCATCCTGTTCGTAGGCGTCGCAGGCGGGCAACAGGTCCGGCAGGGCATCGGCCAGCAGCGCCACCTGTTGCAGGATCAATCCGGTGGGGTTGTTGATCTCATGAGCCACGCCCGCAGACAACTCTCCCAGACTGGCCAGACGGCTGGCTTTTTCATTCTCGTGCCTGAGTTGGACCTGTTCGGTGATCTCCAGCCCCATTACTACTACCTGTCTCTGCAGCAGAGGTTGGAAGCGGATCTCCCAGTGGCGGCCCTGATCGTCCTGGTAGTGCTCAACCAGAGGCTGACCATGTTTGAGTACCACCAGTATGCCGGCGTCCAGATCCAGTGGCCCGCGGGCATTGCTGAGTCGGTGTTTTACCGTAAGGAAGGCTTCGGCCTTGTCGTTCCCCCATAAGCGATTGCGCTGAGCGTCATAGAGCGCGATACCGTGGGGCAGACCGTCAAGCACCGACTGGAATTGACGGGAGAGCAGGGCGTAACCATTTTCTGCCTTGCGACGTTGAACCAACTCTTTGCGAAGCTCACTGTCACGGGCCTTAAGGCCTCGACTCATGCGCCAGGTCACCAACATACCTATCATCGAGATGATGGCGACGGCGTAGGCGGCAACGGTATAGCGGTCCTGAGTGGCTTCGAGATCCACCTTCTCCCGGCCCACCCCCAACCACTGATTAAGCAGACGGTCGTATTCGCCGCTGATCTTCATCTGACGCAGTTGCAGGTTGATCTCATCGATCAACGCTTGGTTGCCCTGGTAACTGACGAAGTTGAAGGAGCCGTAGATCAGCGGGTCGGAAGCGGAGTGCACCCGGTCATATTTGGGCTGCAACCGCCGGGCGACGTACTGCTCGGCGATGACCAAATCAACCTGACCCGCCTGAAGACGGCGAAAGCCGGTTTCGTACAGATCCACCGGGACGATCTCAAAAGGCCAGTCCCGGCCGCGCAGGAACACATCGACAAAGGAGCCGGTTTTTACCGCAATGCGCATTCCCGCCAACTGGGCCCAATCGGTGATGTAGGGCTGGGAGGGCAGGGAGTAGGCTTTGGCGAAGGTGGTGAAAATCGGGTCGGACTGGGGCAGGTCCCGGCGGCGATCCACCGGACTGACGGCCACCACCAGGTCAACCTCCTGACGCTCCAGCTTGTCCAGAAGGGTCTGAAAGGTGTGGCGGCGGACCTGGAGATCTTTGCCCAGGCGGCGGGCCAGTCGCTGGCTAAGATCAACATGCAGGCCGGTATCGATGCCATTTTGGCGCCATTCAAACGGGGGCGTATGGGAGTGCACCCCGAGCACGATGGGTTCAGCGTGTGCCAGGGCTGGCAACAGCGCCAGGCAGAAAATCAGAAGACGGTTCATGGCAGTCATGATACTGAGCAGATAGTGACGGGGATGTTGCCCTGATCGCAAAAAGCCCGACTCAGCAAAAGCCGAGTCGGGCGGGCGCTAGCTAACCGAAGTTAGAATTTGAAGTGCATGCCGACGGTCACCAGGTTGTCGGTGTCGTCGTACAGAGTGGCTGCGGCGGTCTTCACCTCAGCATCAAACACACTGTAGTGGGCGAACAGTTTGGTCTGCTTGGACAGGGCGTAGTCGGCACCAACGGCGTAGTTGGTGACCTTGGTGCTGTCTACGGTGGCTTTGTCCAGGCCGTCCAGGCTGCCCATAACCTTGCCGATGTAGCCGCCGTTGCCGGAGTCATCCTGACCATAACGGGCTTTCAGGCTGAGCTTATCGGTCAGGCCGTAGGCCAGGTCAACAATAAAGCCGTTGCCATCCAGGTTGTCGAACTGGGTGTCCTGAGTGTTCTGGTAAACCGCGCCAATCTTGAACTTGCCCAGTTTGTACTGACCGGTGGCACGAATCGCTTCGTCACCGCCAATACCAGCGTTGTAGGCCACAGCGAAGAAGTAGGGCTGGCTCTTCATCATCTTGTCGCCGTAGCTCAGGGTCATGGAGTAAGGATCAGCGTCCTTCGGCTCGTTGCCCTTGCCGTAGTAGTCATCTTCCAGCAGGTAGGAACCGATGAACTGGAAGCCAGCCATATTGGGGCTGAAGTACATCACCTGGTCGCCGTGACGGTTGTTACCGGCCAGCAGACGGTTCATATCGGTGTTGGTCAGGTTGAACTGGTCCACCTTACCTTCGGCCAACATAAAGGCCTGGTCGTGGCGACCAAAGATCAAACGACCCAGTTGGCTGGAATCCAGACCCAGGTAGGTGTTACGGGAGGAGAAGGGGTCTTTGCTGTTGGACTGATCCATGGCGTTGACCTGAACTTCCGCCTGGTAAACCACCTTGACGGTTTCGGAAACAGCGTGGCTGCCGCGCACCCCGATCATGGAGAAGTCGTTCTCCAACTGGGTGCCTTCGCCGCCGCCCGGGTTAGAAGCAAAACCGGTATCGGCGTGGGTCACACTGGCGCGGAACGCCCCGTAAAACTGGGGCTCTTCGGCCTGAGCCATCAAGCTGGTGGCAGACAGGGCAATGGCCAGAGTAGACAGCGCAAATTTGTTCATCATATCCCTCAATCATTTCTATGGCTGTGTTGAGACAGCGCCAGAGTAGGCAGGGGCGACCGGATGAAATGTGATTTGAACCTCATTTCAATTTGCGACATTGAAGGACGCTCATTTCTGTTAGCTGGGTGGCAACAGTGGGGGTAAAAAACAAAAAGGTTCCACCTCGATATGCAAAAACGCATAGCGGGTTGTTATTCGTTATGCACCAGCGCATAGGGCATAAATCCTTTTGTGACGGTGTTTTAGGATTTTGCACTGGTGCGTTTCTCCGCTGAGATAAGTGCTGAATAGTAATCAGGCATTGAAACACCCTGTCCGGCGCAAGGGGCTGAGGCAGGGGGGAACCCTCAGTGGAGAGAGATGATGAAAACACGTTTTACCCTGACACTGGCCGCTGGCCTCGTGGCTGGTGTACTGGCCGCGCCGACTCTGGCCGCCGACAACCTGGCCGCCTTCCATGCCGATATGGGCGGCTGCCAAAACTGTCACAGCGACGCCAACAAGCCGACCGATGACAACCTGACCTACGAAAACGAACAGTGTCAGACCTGTCATGGCACTCTGGCGGACGTTGCCGCGACCGAAGAGAACGTGGAGCACAGCCCCCACCTGTCTCACCTGCCTGGCGAGCCGGCCTGTACCTCTTGCCACATGGGTCATGAAAAGTCCGTGGTGTACTGTGATTCCTGCCACAGCTTCGACTTCAACATGCCGTTCCAGGGCAAATGGGAGCGCAAGGAGCAGGGCATCAACGACCTGCTGCAAGCCAATCTGGACATCGAAAAAGCCCTGAAGGCTGAGCCTCGCGCCACTACCGATATCGTGATCATCGGTTCCGGCGGTGCTGGTCTGTCTGCTGCGGTTGCTGCCCACGACAAAGGCGCGGGTGTGATCGTTCTGGAGAAAGAACCTCTGGTAGGTGGTAACACCAAACTGGCGGCAGGCGGCATGAACGCGGCCCTGACCAAGCAGCAGGCAGCCAAGGGCATCGAAGACAGCCTGGAGCTGATGACCGAAGACACCATGAAAGGCGGTCGCAACATCAACGATCCGGCGCTGGTTGAAGTGCTGGTTACCCACTCTGCGGGTTCCGTTGACTGGCTGACTGGCCTGGGTGCTGACCTGAACGATGTGGGTCGTATGGGTGGCGCGTCCGTTAACCGTACTCACCGTCCGACTGGTGGTGCCGGCGTCGGTGCCCACGTGGTACAGGTGCTCTACGATAACGCCATCAAGCGTGAAATCGACATCCGTTACAACAGCCGTGCGGTTGAGATCCTGGAAGATGACAAAGGCCAGGTTCGCGGCGTGCTGGTGAAAGGTGAGCACACCGGTTACTACTGGATCAAAGCAGAAGCGGTGGTTGTGGCTACCGGTGGCTTTGCCCGCAACAACGACCGTGTATCCGCCCTGGATCCCAAGCTGAAAGGCTTTGCAGCCACCAACCACCCGGGTGCGACCGGTGATGGTCTGGACGTTGCCGGTAACGCTGGCGCTGCCATGAAGGATCTGGAATACATCCAGGCTCACCCGACCCTGTCCGTGGCCGGTGGTGTGATGGTGACTGAAGCGGTACGTGGTAACGGTGCCATTCTGGTGAACCGAGAAGGTGACCGTTTCGTCAACGAAATCACCACCCGTGACAAAGCCTCTGCTGCCATCCTGGAGCAGACCGGCAAAACCGCGTTCCTGATCTTCGATGATTCCGTACGTCACTCTCTGAAGAAGATTGAGCGTTACATCGAACTGGGTGTGGTACCGAGCAACTCCAGCCTGAAAGCGCTGGGTGACTCCCTGGGCATCAACGGTGCCGAGCTGGAGAAATCCGTTGCCCGTTACAACGAGTTTGTGGCTTCCGGTAAAGACGCCGACTTCGCTCGTCCCAACATGCCGCGCAGCCTGAACCAGGGCAGCTACTACGCCATCGAAGTCACCCCGGCCGTTCACCACACCATGGGTGGTGTTCAGATCGACAACCAGGGTGAAGTGGTTGGCAAAGACGGCAAAGTGATCAAAGGCATGTTCGCCGCCGGTGAAGTAACCGGTGGTGTTCACGGCGCCAACCGTCTGGGTGGTAACGCCATCTCTGACATCGTGACCTTTGGTCGCATGGCCGGTGAGAACGCTGCCAGCTTCGTGAAGAAGTAAGTTTTCCTTTCACACAGGTCAAAGCGGTCCCTCGGGGCCGCTTTTTTTTTGTGCCTGATTATTGATGAGACCCGTTGGCCTGCTTATTGCCTGACAGTTGTACACGGGAGACCGTGACAGAATGACAGTGGAGGAGAGCAGTTTGCTTATCGGGGAGTTGAGTACGATCCACGGCCGGGAAAAGGCGTTAAGCGCGCTGCTTATCGATACGGTAGAAAGCGGCGCTTCGGTGGGCTTTCTGACGCCCATTGAGCCTGAAGCGATCAACGCATACTGGGCCGAAACGGAATTGGCCTTGCGTCAGGGCAGCAGGAAACTGTTTGTGGCGCTCGATGAAAGTCGCATTTTGGGCGCGGTACAGTTGGCGATGTGCCAGAAGGCAAACGGGAGGCATCGTGGCGAGGTGGAGAAACTGATGGTGAGATCGGATGCCCGGGGAAAGGGCATTGGTAGGGAGCTGATGCACCATCTTGAACCGGTGGCAAAACAGTGTGGGTTGTCCCTGCTTATACTCGATACCCGGCAGGGGGATGTGGCTTCTCACCTGTACCGCGCTTTAGGCTATGTTGAAGCGGGGCGGATCCCCCGGTTTGCCCTCAGTACTGATGGCCAACTGGATACGACGGTGTTCTTCTATAAATGGTTGATGGAAAGCCGCGGGACGGCCGTGGGTGAGGGTGGTAAAACGGACGAGATCTGAATGGGATCTGTGGGACTCGACTCAGTCGACTTTTTATCCAGAGTGGAGGTAGGTAGAATGTCGCCTCGTTTGTCTTGGAGAAATGGCGTGCGTGCTCTGATCTCGCTTCTGTTTTTATTCGGATTTTCCGCCCAGGCAGCCATCTACTCCGCACCGGCCCATGACAGTCGTCTGTTGGGCTTTCCCATGGTGCATCAGGTGGTTGAAGGGCAATCTCTCGATCATGTGGCCCAGCAATATGACATGGGCCTGTTGGCGATGATGGCCGCCAACCCGGGCGTTGATCCCTTTTTGCCCCCCACCGGCAGCTCAGTGACCCTGCCGTCCCAGATGCTGTTGCCGGACGTTGAGCGCAAAGGGGTTGTGATCAACCTGGCTGAACTGCGGCTCTACTACTTCGACAACGCGCGTGGCCGGGTATACGTGTATCCAATTGGCATTGGCCGGGTAGGGCGGGAAACCCCGCTGGTGACCACCAAAGTCAGTCAGCGCATCAAGGACCCAACCTGGACCCCAACCGCACGTACCCGCAAAGAGTGGCTGGAAGAGCGGGGCATTGAACTGCCCAAGGTGGTACCGGCCGGTCCGGATAACCCGATGGGTCATCGCGCGTTGCGTCTGGCCTATGGTCGCGGTGAGTACCTGATCCACGGCACCAACCACAAGTTTGGCATCGGCATGCGGGTCAGTGCCGGCTGCATCCGCATGCGCCCGACTGACATCGAAGAGCTGTTTGAGCTGGTGCGTGTGGGTGAACCGGTTCGTATCATCAATGAGCCGATCAAGATCTCCCAGGAAAGCTCCGGTCTCTATCTTGAGGTTCACGAGCCGTTGAGTCAGGACGAGGAACTGGACAAAAGCGCCAAGACTCTGGAACTGACCGCAGACCAACGTCAATCATTGAGTGAGCCGGGTCTGAACGAGAGCAAGATTCAAACTCTGCTGCGTGAGCAGCGTGGTCTTCCGATGACAGTAAACTGAGGATTCAGTTTGATTCGGTCAATAAAAAAGGGCGCCTCAGGGCGCCCTTTTTGCTGGCGTGCTCGAAATTATTTGCGATAGCCGGTGGCCATGTTGTCGATACGAGCGTTGGCGCGAGCAGCTTCAGCTTGTGCATCTTCAGCGGCTGCGCGAGCGGCGCGAATGTCGCTGTTCATCTGGCTGTGATCAGCACGCAGGGCACCCACCTGGTCAGACAGGGAGTCCACTTTGTTAGACAGGGACGATACCTGGGCTTCCAGTTCAGAAGTGTTGGCACAACCAAAGAGCAGGGCGCTCATTGCGATACCGAGAAACAGTTTTGCTTTCATATCCTCTCCTTAAAACCTGACAACGACGGCGCGAATGAGACGGCCTGCACTCGCCGACACGTCATTGCGCCGTAGAGTATGGCACATTAATTCGCCACCTCAAGGTTGTCACATCCGATAAGTCTTTGCCAATAAAAACTTTTGGCAGCAAATTGCGTCGAATCAACAGCAAGCAGGATCATTTCATTAACACGCCTGCCCTATACTGGCTTGAGGGAGGTGGCCATGAAACGTATTGCGCTTGTAGTATCCTTCATCCTCGCCGTTGGCCTGTTGGGTCTGTTCATTTGGGGGCAGTATCAACTCGCGACGCACCCCTACGCCAAGCACCAGGTTCAGGGTATCGCGGACGCCAGTAACGATCCTTTACCACTGCGGCCAGATGCTCATCTGGCGCTGACCCTACGCCCTGACGATCCCTTTCCTTTCCCGATTGCGGTCGGTGAGCCCGGCCCGGCGGTCGCCCTTTATGCCGGGGCACGCCAGTACCCGTTTTTCTGCATGACCATGAACTCCGGACTGGGGCAGCCTCTGGTGGATAACTGGGCGGGAGAGGGGGTTCCGGTATTTCGGGAGGAGAAGGGGGAGATCACCGAAGATGTGATCGGCTATTCCCGCGACTGCATGCTGGCCACCGCGATTCAGTACTGGTACGTCGACGCCAAAGGGCAGGTTCGCCCCTATGACCTGGCCTCTCCGCCCGTTGGTGTGGGACAGGTGTCCTTGGGCGAGCAGAGCATTCCGGAGATCTACCGGGTGGAGACCGGCACCATCAACCGCTTTCCCTACTTTATCGTGATGCTGGCGGATCCGGGCGCACCCCGGGAAGACGCCCGCTATTGGGATCGTCGACTGATCTACCAGTTTCACGGGGGCAGTGGCATCGGATTTCGCCAGGGGCGACTGCGTCCTCAGCGCCTGATAGAGAAGCGTCTGGATCAACTGCGGCGGGGTTACGCCGTCATCAGCTCCACCGGCAACAAAACCGCTTACACCTACAACATGCTGCTGGCGGAGGATACCGCACTCAGGGTTAAGCGGCAGTTTGTCAGCCTCTACGGCGAACCAAAGTACACCATCGGCATTGGTGGCTCCGGTGGCGGGCTGGTGCAATACCTGTTGATGCAGAACGGGGGCGGCGTGATTGACGGTGGCCTGGCCCTGTATGCCTATCCCGATATGTTGAGTCAGACCCTCTATGGTCTGGATTGTGACCTGCTCAACACCTATTACGCGTTCCGGGCCGACGAGCCGGAACTGTGGCAAAACTTTGATGCCCGGCCCTCGGTCGAGGGGCTCAATGCGGTGGCAGGCTTTGACCAGAGAGCGCCGTTTCTGGAGCCGCTTAATCAGCTTATCCGCGGGCAGTGGCCCTACTGGCCGAAGGGTTCCAGTGAATGCATCAATGGCTGGTTTGGGCTTTCCGCTCTGATCCACAACCCCAAGCAGGGTTACCTCCGCCCCATGTTCAGTGAGCGTATCCAGGAGCAGCAGCACTGGAGTTACTGGGAGGATCTGCATCAGATCCTGGGCCGGGACGAGCAGGGCTTTGCCCGCTCCACCTGGGATAACCGAGGGGTGCAATATGGACTGGAAGCGCTTCGTGCAGGGCAATTGACCCCCAGAGCCTTCCTGCACCTTAACCAGCGGATCGGTGGGTGGGTTGAGTCAGGGGAGATGGAGCCGGAAACCCTTTGGGCGCCCTTTGGCAAGTTGCTGCCCCTGTGGCTGACACTGTGGGGCAATCACAACATCCATGACGGCGAGTTTGCGCGCCGTACCGAGGGTGACCCTGTCGCCATTGAGCGGGCCTATCGCGCCGGTCAGGTTTTCCTGGGGTATAACCCGTTGCCGGTGATCGACCTGCGCCACTACCTGGAGGATCAACTGGATATGCATCACCTGTCCGCCTCCTTTGAAGCCCGCGCTCGAATTCGAAGCTGGCATGGACACCATGACAATCAGTTGATCTGGGTTTCTCATAAAGGCTACACCCCGCTGGCGGAAGCGTTTGATGCTATGGAGCGTTGGATTGAAGCGGGACAGGGCGGAAAGGAGCGTCCGTCGGATCTTGAGGATCTCTGCTTTGACCAAGCGGGTGAGGTGATAGCCATAGGCGAAGGGGTCTGGGATGGGGCCTGGAACGGTCGCACCAATGGTGTCTGCACTGAGCGATACCCGGTCTATACCAATGCCCGCATACAGGCTGGCGGGCCCTGGCAGGGCGCGGTGTTCCAGTGCCACCGTATCCCGGTGACGCAAGCGCTGGCCGAAGGACTCTACCAGCCGGCACCGATGGCGGCTCACCGGGCCGAGCTGGAGCGGATCTTCCCCGATGGGGTGTGTGATTATCGACGAGGCGACGCCGCCCGGCCCGCGGATCTGAATCCCTGGACGCTGGGGCTGACGTTGCCCCAGGATTTACGGAATGACGTAGAGCGCGATGGTCAGACAGTGGCAGACGGCACCGCCCAGTACGAACAGGTGCCAGACCGCGTGGGTGTAGGGGAACCGCTTGGCGGCATAAAATAGAGTGCCAAGGCTGTAACTCAATCCACCGGCCAGCAGCAGCGCAAAGCCCGCTGTTGGCAGCACCTTGTAGAGCTCGACGATCACCGCAAGACTGGCCCAGCCCATCAGCAGGTAGGTGGTCATCGCCAGCTTTTTGAAGCGATGGACAAACAGGGCTTTGAACAACACCCCGAGCGCGGCCAATACCCAGATAAAGGCCAGCAACAGATGGGAACCGTTGTTGTCCAGCGAGATCAGCATCAAGGGGGTATAGCTGCCTGCGATCAACAGATAGATGGCGCAGTGATCCAACCGCTTCAGTACCGCCTTGGACGGCGCATGCTGGATGCTGTGGTAGAGGGTGGAACAGAGGAACATCAGGATCAGCGTGCCGCCATAAACACTGATGGCCGCGATGCCACTGGCGGGCAACACGGGGATCCCTTTGTTGAGCATCAGTGTGAGACCAACGATGGCGGCGGCAACGCCGAGGCCGTGTGTGACGGCGTTGGCGATCTCTTCGCCGATGGAGTAAGCCCGGATCTGCATAGGGTCTGAGATTCCATTAGAGTTTTTATTCTGAGTCGTCATCCTAACAGGCCTCCAGTTGGGCGCACAAGTGTTCGCCGAAACTTTCAGTTTAGCCACTCAAACAGCATCAGCAGGGTATTTTGGCGGCCGGGGCGTTGCCAATCGACATTATCGTCTGAGATCAGAAGCAGATATTGGCGTCCCTCTCTCTCAAAGGCGGCCAGACCTTCAAAATTATCCAGTGATTGGGTCAGCATCAAGCTTCGCATCTGCAACAACGATTGCGGCACTATTGGTGAGTCTGACTGCAACTCCTGGCCGTCATACCGGCTCAGACCAATGGTAATGATGCCGGAGGCGTAGTGACGATGAAGCAGGATCAGATCGCCATTGGGGAGCCGGGTGCTGCCCACCGGGGAGAGATCCATGGCGAGGGGCAGCGAAAAAGGGATGGCGTCACTGCCCGGAGTAAGCCGCCATGCCTGACGAGCTGAGGGGGAGCCTGAGTCGGGCCTGGCCTTCTCGGCAATGGGCAGCAGGGGACCGGCAGGTTCGATAAAGGCCAGAGATTCGATGCCGTCATTGCGTCCGGGGCTGAATGACGCCAACGTAAAGCGTGGCCTGGCGCGAGTGCGATGCCGGTCAAGTTGGTAGAGGACCGGGCTTTCATCCAGACCGACCAGGATCAGCTCGCCCGCCACCAGCATCGATTCAATGTTCTCAAGCCCTTTGCCGTCGGGGCCCAGGATCTGGCCGTGATCCAGGTAGTGTGCCCCAATCAGTTCGCCCTCTTTAACCTTGACGTCAAAGGTGAACCAGTGACCGTTTCGGTCTGAGGTGGCCTGAAATCCCAGATGGGGCCCGAGATAGACCAGCGCCGACCAGGCGCCCCGGTGGGTGTCGAGGCCGCTTGGTGGATGCAGACGTAGAGTGCCAGCGTAACGAAGCCGATCAGTTTGCTGCTGCAACACCTCAAAGTCGGAGTGCCAGCGCTCGGTGACCAATGTCGGCGTGTTCTGCTCTGGCGCAGCCTTAGCTCCCAGGCCTATCAGGAGCAATACCACCGCCTTTAAGACAGGGCGGATCATCCCTGTGTCTCCCGGTACTGTTGCCGGGTGATGCCGTAGATCTCCACATCAAAGCCGCGCACCACTTCATCCCGCCAGTAACGCTCCCCCAGACCGAGCGCTAAGCGCTTGGATGCCAGGTTGTCCGGATGAATGATGCTGATCACCTCATCGCGCTCTGGGTCGGAGAAGGCCCACTTCAATGCGGCTCGGGCTCCCTCTGAGGCGAGCCCCTGGCCCTGATATTCGCGGGCGATGCACCAGCCAATCTCAAATCCGGGCCACCCCTCGGGCTGCAGAAAGCCCAGCCGTCCGATGCAGACTCCGGTTTCCCGATGCTCAACCGCCCAGTGACCAAACCCTTTCAATTGCCAATGACCAGCCATCACCGCCATATGACGCCAGGCTTCCTCCCGGCTCAGGGTATGGCCTCCCAGATAGCGCATCACCTCTTCATCGGCGCAAAGCGCGGCGTAGGCATCGATGTCGCTGTCGCGCCATTGGCGCAGGTGCAGTCTTGGTGTGTCCAGTTGTAGTGACAAAGCGCTCTCCCTTAGCGGTTCAGTCCAGGTTGTTCTCCTGAAGGCTACTAGGTTACCCTGCGCAACCTGATGACAAAAGCGCAACAATCCAGGGAGGGAGTGGCGTGGCCGGAATGAAAACGGTGGGGAAGTGGCTGGTAGCCTTCGGTTTTTTTGCCTTTATCCTCTGGGTGATCCTGCTGGCCAATCGGGGAGAGGTAGGTCAGTGGTTCGGCTTTATCCGCACCTTGCCCTACGGCGACAAACTGGGCCATGCGGTGCTGTTCGGTGGCCTGGCGCTGCTGTTTAACTGGGCATTGGCGTGGCGCTCGATGGACTCGGCCGGCTGGCTGCAGTGGGGCACAGGGTTGGTCGCCACCTTTGCGCTGTTTGAGGAGTTGTCTCAGGCCTGGAATCCTAATCGGACCCTGGATTGGTGGGATCTTATGGCGGATGGCGTGGGTTTTCTGGTGGCGACACTGCTGGCGGTATGGCTTAAGCGGGGCAGCGCACCAGCTCCAGAATCTGCTCTGCGCTGAGCAGGGATAAGCGCCCCTGCGAATAGCCGGAGCCGGTGTCGAGCCAGACGCGGTTACCGTGGCTTTTCAGATTTTGCTGCGGAGTGTGTCCCATTACCACCGCATCGATGCCGGGCAGGGGCGGCGGGTAGGCGCCCTTGGTCATCTCCCTGAGGGTGTCCCGGCTCCAAAGGCAGGCAAACTGCTGATGGTGGTTTAGGGGGTATTCGCAGGCTTCACGAAATTCGGCCCAATGGTCCGTCGGGCACTCGGCGTGCACCACCCCTATCCGTGCCTCAAGTGAGGGGAGCTGCACCTCCAGACCAAACGGCACCTGCGGCAACAGCCTTTCTGCTTTGGCCATCATCGCGATTCGTTCGGGCTCTTCCAGGTCAAGGTACCAGGCGCCACCGCAGCGCAACCAGCTGTTGAGGTTTTCGGCGTCACCGGTTAACGCGTCCATCAGCATCGCTTCGTGATTGCCCAGTACAGAGTGGAACCAGGGCAGGTCCAGCAGGTCCAGACAGGCAACCGAATCCTGGCCGCGGTCGATAAGATCACCGACGCAGATCACCCGGTCACCCCGTTCGGGCGCAAAATTAACAGCGCTCAACAGCTGGCTCAGCTGTTTGCGCTCACCGTGCAGATCCCCAATAAAGAAAGCCCGGCCCTCAACGGTGAGGGTCTGGAACTGACCGTTGTAGTTACTCAAACCGTGTGTCTCTTACCTGTCACTCAACCCCAAGTGTAGCGAGCCGGAAGCGGCAACGAAAAGGCACGGCATGAACCGGGGTTAATATTGCCAGGTAAAGAGAAGACGTCCGTAGCTTGTCCAGCGGTTGGAAACGCTTTCGTAGGCGGGGCTGTCGCCCTGCACGCTGAAGGCGGCGCCGACCCGTTTGTAGTGGCCTCTCAGCCCCACGGCCCAGCTGCCCTGCCAATGGGTCATGGTGACATCGGGGGCGTCGTCGGGCCTCGGTCCCTGCAGGGTGATGTCATTCAACCGGTATCGGACCTCGGTGCCGATAAAGAGCGCCCAGCCAACCTGTCCGGAGGGAGAGATGGGCGGTTGTTGCCAGTGTCGTCCCCGTAATTGCCCCAAATCGTTGCCGAAACTCAGACTGGCACCCACAGCCGCTTCGCTTTGCACGTTGCCACCCTGGGCACGGGGGTGCCACAGCAGATCCCAACCGGTCCCCTCGGTTGACGATTGCCACAGCCGTTCATTTCGCAGCCAGGACAGCTGCATCAATGGGGTGTTTTCAATCTGGGATTCCCAGCCATCCGGCGCAGTATTGCCCAGCCACTTGTGTACCTGACGCTGTACCGCTTCTGCGCCGGAAGCAGGCCCGATAACGCCAACCGAGATGCCGTAATGATCACTGTGTTTCGTCTCTTCGGTGCCCAGCCCAACGGTGGCCAGCAGGACACCGGCATAGGGCCGCTCCAGTTGTGATTGTTCGTCGGGGTTGAGGTCTGAAGGCGTCCACATCTTCTGGCTGAGTTCCGCATGCCAGTAAGTGTTGGATTCAGGCAAATGGCGGGCGAACGGACGCAGGGGAGCGGGAAGGCGGGCGCCGGGCTGGCTGACGTGCCCAAGAAAGAGACCGTTGGTGTAATCGCCATCGGTGCGTACCACCACATCGTTATCCATGATCCAGTAGCCGGTTGAAGCCTGGCCGGGCAGGGCAGTGGCCAGGCCCAGCAGTGCGAGCCACACTCTCATCACGACTCCTTACTGTGTGAGGTCACTTCACTCTACTGGGCTTACGTTGATGGTGCAAAAATTGCCCCGTTGGTGACTTTATAATGGCGCTGGAGTGAGATACGCTGGCGCGACTTTCGGAGAACAAAGACAAGGAAAATCATGTCGATGAAGCGTTCCATGACCGCCTTGGCCATCGCTGCTGTTGCGCTTGGCGGTTGTGCCAGTCAAACCGCTCAGGCCCCGGCCAGTCCCAAAAACATCATCTTTATGATTGGGGATGGAATGGGCCCGGCCTACACCACCGCCTACCGTTACTATCGGGCAGGCGAGGCCGGCTCCGAGGTCAAGCCTACGGTGTTTGATGAACTGCTGGTGGGAATGGCCAGCACCTATCCGGCGGACAACACCTGGGTGACCGATTCAGCCGCGTCCGCGACGGCGTTGGCTTCCGGTGTAAAAAGCTACAACGGCGCCATTGGTGTGGATGCGCAGAAACTGCCGGTGCAAAGTGTGTTGGGGCAGGCTCGTAAGGCGGGCTGGTCCACCGGTGTGGTCGCCACCTCTCAGGTCAATCACGCTACACCAGCGGGCTTCGTGGCCAATGTGGCGTCTCGCCGGATGTACGACGCCATCGCCGAGCAATATGTGCAAAAACGGATCGCCGATAACACCATGCTGGATCTGATCCTCGGTGGCGGTCAGCGTTACTTCTCCCGAGATCCCGGCGGCCTGTCCGAACAGATGGCGGAGCAGGGATACCAGCAGATCTGGGACCTGGCCGATCTGGACAGTCTGACTCAGTTGCCTGCCATGGGACTGGTAGCGGACGTGGCACTGCCCCATGCCATCGATTCCGACCAACCGGAGCGCCTGGTGGCGATGACCGACAAGGCACTGTCGCTGATGAGCGAGCAGGAGCAGGGTTTCTTCCTGTTGGTGGAAGGCAGCCAGATCGACTGGTGTGGCCACGGAAACGACATCGCCTGCGCCATGGCAGAGATGCACGATTTCTCACTGGCCATTGAGCGTGCCAAAGCGTTTGTGGATGAAAACCCCGATACCCTGCTGGTGATCACCGCCGACCACTCTACCGGCGGCCTGACTCTGGGCGCCAATGGCGTCTATGAGTGGAAACCGGAAGTGGTGGCACAGGTGCGCGCCAGCGTGCGCCCCATTACGGAAACCCTGATGGCGGGCAGCAGCGCTGAGTTGGCGGAGCGCTGGCGTCAGCACGTGGATTTTGACCTGAGTGAAGAGGAACTGTCCGCGCTGGATACCGCTTATGGCAAGGGCGACAAGGCGTTGGCGCGAGCGGTACTCAAGGTGATCAACGACCGCAGCCTGACCGGCTGGACCACCGGTGGGCACACCGCCGTGGACGTCCCGGTAATGGCCTACGGCGCCGGTGCCCAAGCCTTTATCGGCTACCAGGACAATGTGAACATTCCACAGCGCATGATGGCCATGATGGGATGGTAAAAAAGAGGGCAGCGAAAGCTGCCCTTTTTGATCGCCTTGCCTGCTATCTGGTTTTATCCGTCCAGGCAGGGCGTGTCGTGGCAGGGGTGCACCTCTACCGTGATATGAGCGAGTTTGGGCAACCCTTCCAGCAGCGAACGATAGTGCTGTGGGGGTTGAGGGTGGTGGGTCACCAGGCTGATGATCACGCCGTAGTGGTGGCCGGAGAGGGGCCAGAGGTGCAGATCCGCGACCCGGTTATCCCGATCCGCTTCGATGCGGGCCTGAATGGTCTGGGCCAGTTCGCCGTCCGGTGTGCGGTCCAGCAGGGCGGGGCCGGTGTCCCGGATCAGGGACCAACCCCAGCGGGTGATGATCACCGCGCCAACGATGCCCATGATGGGGTCGAGGCCGGGCATGTCGAAGTGACGGGCGGCCAGCAGCGCCAGAATGGCGGTAAATGAGGTTAGGGCATCCGCCAGCACGTGCAGATAGGCCGCATACAGGTTGTGGTCATGACCGTGATGGTGGTGGCCATGATCATCGTGATGGTCATGGTGGTGATGATGATGGTCGTGGTGATGATGATGGTGGTGGTCATCCCCCTGGTGCAGCAGCACGGCGCACACCAGATTGATCACCAGACCAATCACCGCTACCAGAAGGGCATTGTCGTAGTCGATGGTCACCGGATCGATCAAACGCCCAATGGACTCCAGCGCCATCAATACCGCCACCAATACCAGCGCTACCGCGCTGGTGTAGCCCGCCAGCAGGTTAACTTTGCCAGCGCCGAAGCTGTAGCGATGGTCTGCACTGGCGCGGCGGGCAAAGCGGTAGGCAAAGAGGGTAAGGCCGAAAGCCGCGACGTGGGTGCCCATGTGCCAGCCGTCGGCGAGCAGGGCCATCGATCCGGTCACGTAGCCGGTAACAATCTCAATCACCATCATGGCCGCGGTAATCAGTACGGCGTACCAGGTGCGTTTTTCGTTTTTCTTCTGTTGCTGGGCAAACTGATGATGGTGTTGCCAGCGGTGGAGGCTGTGACTGTGCATAGAAGTAGGAATCAGTTGCATTTGATATCCAAGTTTATGCGCAGGTTGCCGATTCAAAACGGGGCGGTGATCACTTTATTGGGAATTTGGGGTTATTGGTGACCAAAGGGGAGCGCGGGTTTGAGGATCCTGCCCAAAGAACGCTTTTAATAGCCGATAAAGTCGAGGAAATCCCTGGTCCAGTGAGATGGGGTCGGTAAAGAAGGCCTCAACGCAGACGGCGAAAAACTCCGGTTCATTCTCGCAACCGTAGGGATCCAGCCAGACAGCGGACCAATCATTCGTTTGCTCCGCCTGCTCTGCCTGCTGGCAGTGACGGTGGAAAGCCGCAGGAAACGCTTCAAGCCACGCCGGTCGCAGGGCAGGGGGCAGGTCCGGATACCCGGTGGCCTGACCGCCATTGGCGATATCCAGCTTGTGGGCCAGTTCATGGATCACCAGATTAAAGCCGTTCCAATCGCCGCTTTGGCCCAGTTCAGCGAGGGAGAGCAGTAGGGGGCCCTGTTCCCACGCTTCCCCGGAGAGCGCCTCTTCGCCTTCATGGGCCAACCCATCTTCATCCACGTAGTGTCTGGGGCTGACAAAGTCCTCGGGGTAGATCAGCAACTCATGGAAATGGCCGTAGTGTTCCAGGCTCAGGTGGAGAACAGGAAGGGCGGCCTGGAGGGCGATATCGATGCAGTGTTCGGAGGTCAGAACCGCTTCGCCAACCGGAGTGAAGCGCTTCTGGTGAAGAAAGATCCAACCCACTTCAATAAGGCGTTGCTGCTCGCCGTCGGTGAGCCCCTGAAGGATCGGCAAACGATCGATGCGGGTTTGCCACCGTTCGACGACAGTCTCATCCAGATCGTTAAGCAGACGTTGTTCGCGCCAGCGGGTTAACCAGTTCAGCATGGCGCCAGCCTAGCCTGGAGCGAAAAAAAAGGGAACGTCAATCGCAGATCAAGCTTGATTTTCTCAAGGGGTGATCGGCGGCATGGATCCCATTTCTCGTGGTAACCCCAAGGCCAAAATTGGGGTAGAGTTCGCTGCCTTCAAACGCCGATTCCGGACGGCCATCAGCCCCCTGAATAACAAGTAACCCGTTGAACCCGAGATTGATCTTGATCACGGTACACGGGCGCCACTTGCCGGACAATGCACTAGATGTTGTGTTTATCGATGGCGCCTATACTAGATATAGGCGCTTTTTGGGCGTCGGACACTTTACTTAGGAGTGAAAAAATGGGACCAGTTGTGATTAAGCGGGATGGATGCCGCGTGCCTTTTAAACCAGAGCTAATTCAACAGGCGGTGCTGCGCGCAGCGGCGGCCGTTGGTTGTGACGATCTGGTTTATGCCGCGGGCGTAGCTCAGGCAGTGGCAGCACAACTGATCGGTGAATCTGAGGTGCCGATCCACCGTATTCAGGATGCTGTGGAGAATCAATTGATGGAGGGGCCCTATAAGGATCTGGCTCGCTCCTATATCGAGTATCGTCACGATCGCGATCTGGCACGTGAAAAGGCCAGTCGTCTCAACCAGGAGATCCGCGGGCTGGTTGAGCAGAGCAACTCTGCTCTGCTGAACGAGAACGCCAACAAGGACTCCAAGGTGATCCCCACGCAACGGGATCTGCTGGCGGGCATCGTTGCCAAGCACTACGCCTGCCGTCATATCCTGCCTCGTGACGTGGTGGAAGCCCATGAAAAGGGCCAGATCCACTACCACGATCTGGATTACGCTCCCTTCTTCCCGATGTTCAACTGCATGCTGATCGATCTGCATGGCATGCTCACCGGCGGCTTTAAGATGGGCAACGCCGAGATTGACACACCCAAGTCGATCTCCACTGCCACCGCGGTTACCGCTCAGATCATTGCACAGGTCGCCAGCCACATCTATGGCGGCACCACCATCAACCGCATTGACGAAGTGCTTGCGCCTTACGTTAAGTCCAGCTTCGACAAGCACCTGGCTATCGGTCAGGAGTGGCAGGTTGCGGATCCGGAAGCCTACGCCAACGCCCGCACCGAGAAAGAGTGTTATGACGCGTTCCAATCTCTGGAGTACGAGGTCAACACCCTGCACACCGCCAACGGCCAGACGCCGTTCGTCACCTTTGGGTTTGGCTTGGGCGACAGCTGGGAAGCCCGTCTGATCCAGAAGTCCATTCTGAAGAACCGCATCGCTGGTCTGGGCAAAAACAAGAAGACCGCGGTGTTCCCGAAACTGGTGTTTGCCATCAAGGCAGGCCACAACCAGAAAGCGGGCGAACCCAACTACGACATCAAGCAACTGGCCCTTGAATGCGCCAGCAAACGGATGTACCCCGATATCCTGAACTACGACAAAGTGGTTGAGGTGACGGGCTCCTTCAAGAACCCGATGGGTTGCCGCTCCTTCCTTGGCGCTTACGAGAAGGATGGTCAGTTGGAGCATGAAGGCCGCAACAACCTGGGTGTGGTCTCCCTGAACCTACCCCGTATCGCCATCGAGGCGCAGGGTGACGAACAGCGCTTCTACCAGTTGCTCGATGAGCGTCTGAATATCGCCCGCAAGGCATTGATGACCCGCATCGATCGCCTGGAAGGGGTGAAAGCCCGTGTGGCTCCGATCCTCTATATGGAAGGGGCTTGCGGTGTGCGCCTGAAGGCGGACGACAACATTGCCGATATCTTCAAGCATGGTCGCGCCTCCATCTCCTTGGGTTACATCGGCCTGCACGAGACCGTTAACGCGCTGTGTGGCAACGAGACCCATGTGTACGACTCTGAGCAGCTGCGTGAGAAGGCGCTGGATGTGGTTCGCTACCTGAAGAAGGCCGTGGAAGCGTGGAAAGCGGAAACCGGTTACGGCTTCAGCCTCTACAGCACCCCCAGTGAAAACCTGTGTACCCGTTTCTGCAGCATCGATACCAAGGCGTACGGACTGCTGGATGGTGTGACCGATAAGGGCTACTACACCAACAGCTTCCACCTGGATGTCGAGAAGAAGGTGAACCCCTACGACAAGATCGACTTCGAGATGCCGTATCCGGCGATCACCTCCGGTGGCTTTATCAGCTACGGGGAGTATCCCAACATGCAGCACAACGTCGAAGCCCTCGAAAACGTCTGGGATTACAGCTATGACCGTGTGCCTTACTACGGCACCAATACGCCAATTGATGAGTGCTACGAGTGCCACTACACCGGTGAGTTTGAGTGCACCAGCAAAGGCTTCGTCTGCCCCAGTTGCGGTAACCACGATCCGGCCAAGGTGTCCGTGACCCGCCGAGTCTGTGGCTATCTCGGCAGTCCGGACGCTCGTCCCTTCAACGCCGGTAAGCAGGAAGAAGTAAAGCGCCGGGTTAAGCACATGTAACCGTTGCCGGCTCCGTTCAGGCGGGGCCGGTATTCGCTTAAGAGCAGAAGATGAACTATCACGCCTACTATCCGGTTGATGTGGTCAACGGGCCCGGTACCCGTGTGGCCCTGTTTGTTTCCGGCTGCGAACACCAGTGCCGGGGTTGCTACAACCAGAGCACCTGGCGTTGTGACTCTGGCCATCCCTTCGACCAGGCGATGGCGGATCAGGTGCTGGCGGATCTGACCGACACCCGTATTCCCAAGCGCGGCCTCTCCCTGTCCGGAGGCGACCCTCTGCACCCGGCTAACCTCGCCGATGTCCAGGCGCTGGTAAAACGGGTACGGGAGGAGGCACCGGATAAAGACATCTGGGCCTGGACCGGCTACACCCTGGAATCCCTGACTGAGGCGCAGCAGGCCGTGGTGGATCTGGTGGACGTGCTGATCGATGGACAGTACATCGAGTCCCAGCGCGACGCCAATCTGGTATGGCGTGGCAGCGCAAACCAGCGCATCCACCGCTTTGAGCGCTAAACACCTTACATTGTTGTTAAAAACGGCAAACAGAACGGTCGCTTATTGCTGAGGGATCGCCCAGCGTCTAAGCTGGGCGGCCCTTGATGTTTTCCGACAACAGAGTGTCGTTTCCGATGAAAACTGCCCTAGTGGTAGGCGCCACCGGCGCCACCGGCAGCGCGCTGGTGAATGCGCTGCTCACCAGTGATGAATACCGCGCCATCCACCTTGTCAGTCGCCGAACAACCCATTGGCGTCACCGCGACGCGATTCGTGAACACATCCTCCCACTGAGCCGAATCGGCGATCTCACCACCCCATATGCCATCGACGAGGTCTACTGCTGCCTCGGCACCACCATGAAAACCGCCGGCTCCAAAGCGGCATTTCGCGCCGTGGATTACAGCGCGGTAGTGGCACTGGGCCAGTGGGCCAAGGCCAACGAGGTCGGGCAGATGCACGTGATCAGCTCCAAAGGGGCGAATGCGGGTTCCCGAAACTTCTATCTGCGCACCAAAGGGGAGATGGAACAGGCGCTCTCCGCCCTGGATCTTCCTGCGCTCTATCTGTATCGCCCCTCGCTGCTCAGCGGTGAGCGGATTGACTCTCGACGTAAAGAGCGACTGGGTGAAATGGTGCTTAACGGCCTGACCTGGCTGCCCGGTTCTGCCCGTTGGCGGCCGGTGCCGATCGAGACCCTGGCCCATGCGATGATCGCACGTGCCAAAGCGCATGAGGGCAAAGGGCGTTTCCGAATCGAATCGGACCAGATCCTTCGCGGCGCACCGCAAATGACTGAGTGAAAAGCGAGCAAACGGGGAATTCCCCGTTTTTTTTCGTCCTCGCTCTGGCCTAGACTGGCGTCACCCCCATAAGCCATCGACAGGGAGACAGCATGGCGAAACAGATCCGGTTTGGCGATCCCGTCAACGAATCCGAGCGTTGGGCCTTTAAACTGCTGGCGGAGGAACTGCCAGACGAGTACCTGCTGCTGACCAATATCGAGATCCCCACCCAGACCGGACAGGCACTGGAGGTGGACGCCCTGGTGATTGGCCAGTGGGGGATCTACGTGGTCGACGTCAAAGGCTATATCGGTCAACTGGAAGCGGGGCAGCACGCATGGCAGCTGGACGGCCGCGATGTGGACAACAGTCTCGCCAAAGCCAACTACGTCGCCCGGGTGCTGGCCGGGCGCTTTAAGCACAAGTTTCCTATCGGCGTTTACGCCCCCTGGTGCCAGGGCATGGTGTTTGTTACCGGCCGCCGTGGCAACGAGATCAGCCTGCGTAAGCGGGAGGGGGAACTCTCCATCTATACCCCAGAGCAGATCGTGGAGGCACTGACGGGAGACTGGGCCCTGACCTCCCGTTTCGCTCATCAGGTGACGGAACAGCAAAAGGAGTTAGTACTGGACGCCATCGGCCAGGTGGCGTTGGTCGAGCAGCGCAACAATCGCATCCAGGACTTTGAGAAGCAGAAGTGCCTCTACATCAAACACGGCCTGGAGATCTGGCAGGCGGACTACAACCCCGGTGACTGGCAGGCCCCCTGGTTGTTGAAGATCCTGGTGCCCTCCGAGTGTGAAGACCAGGACCAGGCGACGATGCTGGAGGGGCAGATGCGAGAGGAGCTCTACCGACTGCAACAGCTGGCAGGGTGCTCCGGAGTGCCGTTCAGTGCGCCGCTGATCCAGGATGGGGAACAACTGGTGCTGCCCATTCGTATGCCCAGGGGCACCCCGATGCACCAGTTTGATTACCAGAAATGCGACCGCACCCAGGCGTTATCACTGCTGGTGCGCGCGGCGGTTGCTTTGCAGCAGATCCACCGCCGCGGCATCACGGTTTCCGGCTGGGGCGAAAACGGTATCTTCCTGAGTGAATCCGGTGAGGTGGAGTTTATCGATATCCGCAATACCCTCACCGAAGCGGAAGACATACAGCACTTTGCCACCGTATTCAGCGAATTGGCCCACTGCACCCATGAGCCCCGCATCACCAGTTGGTTTGCTGAGGCGGCCCGGGGTCGCACCGACTGTCTCGATGAGTTAAGAGTGGATTTGGCACTGGTGGTGCAGCGCCCCGAAGCCTCCCGGCTGGCGGTGGACCCGGACACGCTTGCACCGGGCATGGCGATCGACGGCCGCTACCAGTTGGAAACCTGCATTGTGGAAGGGGAGTCCAGTCAACTGTGGCAGGCGCGGCATCTGCAAGGCCAGTATCCCTGCGCGCTGTCTGTGTATCGCGGGGTGTCCGAGCGCTGGCCCCATCTGGCCAGTACCTACAAAGCCCTGAAAGGGATCTACCACCCCAATGTGGAACAGGTGCTCGATTTCGGTGAAATGGGCAGGAAGGAGGCGCTCTACATCACCCGGGCCTGGGTGGAGGGGGAGTCCCTGCGAGACCTGCAGGGGCGGATTGTCGTAGGTCAGCCCGGGGCCTGGTTCCCGCAGCTGTTAACGGCACTCTACTACCTGCACAGTCAGCAGATCTTCCATGGTGCCATCTGTCCTGCCAACATCATCTGCCAGGGCAACCGGGCGGTGCTGGTCAACTTTGGGGTGGGTCTGGATGTGGCGGCCAGCGGTTACGCGCGCCGTTATGCCGATCCTGAGTTGTGGGCCAGTGAAGGCGCTGCCGAGCAGGATCTGTTCGGATTGGTGGCCAGTTTCGTAGATGTATTGGCGCCGGGGGTGGAGTGTCGGGACCGCGCCGAATTACTGGCCGCGTTGGATGACTTCTCGGCAGAGCTGGTGCCGGAGGCGTTTCGGGAGTTGTGCCGGAAGGTGCTGAACTTCGAGTTTCAGCTGCTGGATGGGGTGGATTACCTGAGCCAGTTTGGCTGGGACGAGATGCCGGCACGTCCGGCGGGTGTGGTCCCGCCGGAACTGCTGGAGGCGTAAATCAGATGCAGCGGGCGGGCTTCGGCAGCCCGGCAATCTTGGTGGCCTGCTTGGCCGGGCCTTTGGGGAACAGCTTGTAGAGGTACTTGCTGTTCCCTTTGTCTTCACCCAGTTTCTGGCCAATGGCCTTCACCAGTACCCGAATCGCCGGACTGGTATTGAACTCCAGGTAGAAGTCCCGCACAAAGTTCACCACTTCCCAGTGGGCGTCGGTCAACTCGATGCCTTCCTCTGCCGCCAGTAACGGCGCCATTCCCGGCTCCCATTGGCTGGCGTCCAGCAGATAGCCCTGCTTGTCGGTGGCGATGTCGTTTCCGTTAAAGTTCATGGTTACCACGCTTGCACGTTGTCGTGTTGAAGAGTCAGGGCCACAAAACCGGGGTAGTCTACGGTAGTGGCAGAAAGCGCCAGTGACAGTCCCCGCGCCGTGAGGTCATCCGCCAGCACATAGAGTGCGTAGTCGGAGAACGCCTCGGCAAACCGGGCCTGTGCTGCCATCGCAACCGCATCCTGCATCAGCAAAATGCTGGTGCCCGGGGCCAGATAGGTAAGGGTCTCTGCCAGGGCAGCCGGGGAGGGCGCCAGATCGCTCAGGGTATGCAATACGGTCAAAACGTCAGTACCTGTTGGCTTTGATTCAGATGGGCGGTGACCGCGTCCGCGGTCACCAGAGTGACCGGGAGGATCAGATCCTCAACGCTCATCCCCCGTTCCGCCAGGGCGGTTTCACACACCAACACCGTTTCCACATCGTAGAGGGGCAGCGCTTTAAAGGTGGCGATGTAGTCCTTGCTCTCGATGGCAGCGGGTTGCTGGTCTTTGCGCAACTGGAACACTCCGTCACCGACGAACAGGGCCGCACACTGCTGGTCGTAACTGGCGGCCAGCAACAGCAGATCCAGACCTTCACGACCCTTGGCGCTACCGTGGGGCGCGTGGCGGAACACGACCGCCAAATCGTACTTGATTGAACCCATCATCTACCCGAATTGCACCGTGCGGTCAGCCGTAGCGGCAGCCGTGACATATTCACCCAGCCCGCCAAGGATAAAGCAGGCTGAGAGGTTGGCAGCATCAAGCTCCGCGTCTTCGGCGGCTTCAACGTCGATAACCCCCCGACGCAGGCCCGCAGACACGCAGCTCACCAGGGGAATGCCCCGTTCATGCAACCGCTGCCAGCGCGCCGCCAGATCCAGCTCGTCGCTGGCAGGGCAGAGCAGACGAGACGCGTTTTGCACCCCATCCTGGTAAAAGAACACCTGGCGCACCTGGTGGCCGGCTTCCAGCGCCGCCTCGGCAAACCGCAGCGCCGAATAGGCGTGTTGGGTGCCGTAGGCGGGGCCGTTTACGAAAATAACAAATTGGCTCATAGCAAGAAAAAAGGCCCCGTTAAGGGGCCTGATTGTAACGGATCCTGACCGCTTAGTCGTCGCTCATGCCGAGCAGGCTCAGCAGGCTGACGAAGATGTTGTACAGCGATACGAACAGGGTCACAGTGGCGTTGATGTAGTTGCGCTCACCGCCGTGGATGATGGCACTGGTCTGCATCAGGATGGCACCTGAGGAGAACAGGATAAACAGTGCGGACAGCGCCATCTGCAGCGGCTGAATGCTCAGGAACAGGTTGGCCACAAACAGGGCGACGATCACCCAGAAGCCCGCCTGCATCATGCCGCCGAGGAAAGACATGTCCTTGCCGGTCATCAGTACATAAGCGGACAGACCGAAGAACACCAGAGCGGTACCGCCCAGGGCCATCATCACTACGTCGCCCATGCCTGCACCCAGGTACATGTTCAGGATGGGGCCGAGGGTGTAACCCATAAAGCCGGTCAAGGCGAATACGGCGGGGATCCCCATGGCGCTGTTGGCGGTTTTAGCCACCAGGAACAGCAAGCCATAGAAACCAACCAGGGTGATCAGAATGCCCGGGTAGGGCAGGTTCATGGCCATGGTGACGCCAGCAACGGCCGCTGAGAAGGCCAGAGTCATGGCCAGCAGCATGTAGGTGTTGCGCAGGACGCGGTTGACCGCAATCCCGGAGTCAACGCTGGCCGTTTCAAAACGACGGGTTTCCATAGAGGCTCCTTAATAGTGGGCTCAATTGCCTTTCGGTAGATTAGGATACCGAATCGCCAAAGAGTTGCACCCTTTGAACTGTGAAAAAGTATATCGGGATCATCCTTCCGCTTTTCAACCCCTTGGGCGATCTTTCTCGATCTTCCTCATTGATGAAAACTACGCCACTTGAAACACTTAGCCGGAATATGGCCTTTACAGGCACCGGATAAACCCCTACTATTCTGCTCCGTCGGAGGGATGGCAGAGCGGTTGAATGCACCGGTCTTGAAAACCGGCATACGTTAGTAGCGTATCCAGGGTTCGAATCCCTGTCCCTCCGCCATATTAGAGAAAGCCTCCCAATGTGGAGGCTTTTTCGTATCTGAAGTAGGGCGCTGGGGACAGGGTGAGAACCCTGACCGGGTTCGCAACGAGCGTAGCGAGTAAGGCCGAAGGCGGTCATCCCGCTTTGTCCCTCCGCCATATTAGAGAAAGCCTCCCAATGTGGAGGCTTTTTCGTATCTGAAGTAGGGCGCTGGCATTAGGCCCGGGGTAACAACACTTCCCTGTGGCGGGGTTCCTGTCGGCATCCCTGCCTCCACTTCGCCGGACTGCGATGCGTTGCATCGGTTCCGGCTCACCCTGCCGGGTTCGCAACGAACGGAGCGAGTAACGCCGAAGGCGGTCATCCCGCTTTGGCGCTCCGCCATATAAGGAAAGGCCCGCAGAGATGCGGGCCTTTTCTGTATCTGCGAAACAGTTTAGAGCTTCTCAATGGTGGGCGTCTGATTCGCCTTCAGCAAAGCAACCGACTCTCGGGCCGCCCGGGTCAGCGCTTCTTCATCCCCAAGTTGCTGGAAGGCCCAGATCTCGGCATTTGGGGACAGTCCACAATGAGCGTGAAGCTTATCGCCATCCACTTTCAGGTCACACCGGTACAGCACCTGCTCCTCGTGCTTCACTCTCAGGTAAGCGCCGGGCTGACGGGTGCCATGCACGCGCCAGGTGGTTTCCACCTCGGTGGTGGCGCCCGGGAGTTTCAACTGGCTGATACGGGCCGCCTGGTTCTGGTGCAGCATATCGGCGTTTTTATCCTTGATGGCGCGGTGGAGTTGGCCAAAGACCTCGTGTCGCGTGATCACCACCTCCTTGTCCAGCAGCAGACTGATCCGCTGCCGGTTGATTCGGTGGGTGGGCTTTAACGCCGCAATCAGACGGGAAACCGTGCTCTCCGGCGCCACTTCACCGGTGCCGACCAACCCCTGTATCAGTACATCACAGCGCAACGCGGGGGCACCGCGCGCTTCGATATAGCGCCGGTTCTGTTTTTCCATCGCTGAGGCCAACTCTTCCCGTCCCGCCACCAGCAGATGCCCGACCGACAGGGTAGGCAGTTCGGCGGTATGCAGGGCCACGCTCATGGTGATGCCCACATTGGGGTTCAGGTCATTGTGCCAGGTACCCGGCAGATACCAGGCCTGGGCAAGCGGATTTTGTGGCTCCCCCTCGGGTCCGTAGGGGAAGTTGGCCGTATGACGCTCGTACAACTGAGCCCCGGCTTCGCGACACCGCTCAACAAAGGGCTGGAGCGCGAGTTTCAACTCCGGTTTTTGATGAGTCAGATGCCCGATGGGGGTATGGGTGGCGCGACTGTGAACCGATAGATCGGGCAGGGCGTCGGCGCCAGCAAGCGGGCTGGCCAAAAGGAGCAGCAGAGAAAAGGTTGTTCGAGTCATCGTATGTTGCTTTCGTCCCTGAATATTCAACATCGGATCGCAGTAAAGACACTATGGCGCGTTTTTGCACTTCGGCCAACCGTTAAACCGGGAATTTTTTTCAATCAAAGAAGGCTAACTGCCGGTAAATGAACAACTTTAATCCATTGATTCTTCACGGTTACAATAGGAGTCTGGCACCAGTCCGTGTGTCGATACCGAGCGAAGACAATGCGATCCCGAACCCAAACTCATGTGGCCTTTTCTGAAGTGAACTGGGGCACCCTGAAATCCCTATTGCCCTACATGATGGAGTTCCGCACCCGGGTGGCCCTGGCCATGCTTTGTCTGATCGCCGCAAAGATCGCCAGCGTCGGACTGCCTTTTATTCTCAAGCACGTGGTGGACAGCCTGGATGCCAAGGGGGCGGACGCCATGCTTGCGCTGCCACTGGGGCTGCTATTGGCGTACGGCGCAGTGCGCTTTTCCAATGTGCTGTTTGGCGAGTTGCGGGACACCCTGTTTGGCCGCGTCACTGAGCGGGCGATGCGTCGTCTTGGCCTGAAAGTGTTCAAGCATCTGCATCACCTCGACCTGGAGTATCACCTGGGGCGCCAGACCGGCGGCATCTCCCGGGATATCGAGAGGGGCACCGCAGGCATCTCCTTCCTGATGCGCTTTATGGTGTTCAATATCGGCCCGACCCTGCTGGAGATCGCCATGGTGATGGGGCTGCTGTGGTGGAACTACCACCTGGGGTTTGCCCTGATCGTGGGTGTTGCGGTGGTGTTGTACGTGGGGTTCTCGGTGCTGGCCACTGAGTGGCGGACCCATTTTGTGCGTGAGATGAATCAGGCGGAATCGGAGTCCAGCAGTCGAGCGGTTGACAGCCTTCTTAACTTCGAGACGGTGAAGTACTTCACCAACGAAGCGGAAGAGGCGCGGCTATACGATCGCGGTCTGGCGCAATGGGAAATGGCGCGCCGCAAAAACCGGCTCTCCTTGTTTGCCCTCAATGGCGGGCAGGCGTTGATCATCGCTGTGGCCATGACCGCGGCCCTGATCCTTGCGGCCAATGACGTGATCAACGGCAGCATGACCCTTGGTGACTTCGTCCTGATCAACGCCTTTATGATGCAGGTGTTTATGCCCCTCAACTTCCTGGGCTTTGTCTACCGGGAGATGAAAGGGGCAATGGCTAATATCGAAAAGCTGTTTGGCCTGTTGGACGTTCAACCCAGGGTGGTCGACTCTCCGGACGCAGGACCGCTGGTACCCGGGCCGGGGCGCATTGAGTTTGAGGACGTGCGGTTTCATTACCACTCTGATCGCCCCATTCTTAAGGGGATTGGGCTGACCGTGGAGCCACGCCAGAAGGTGGCGATTGTTGGCAGCAGTGGCGCCGGCAAATCGACGCTGTTTAAGCTGCTTTTCCGGTTCTATGACGTTACTGGTGGGGCGATCAGGATTGATGGTCAGGACATTCGTCACCTTACCCAACACTCCCTGCGTCAGGCGATCGGTGTGGTGCCTCAGGACACGGTCCTGTTCAACACCAGTATTCTGGAAAACGTCCGCTATGGTCGGGTCGATGCCACAGACGAAGAGGTGTGGGATGTGATCCGCCTGGCCCACCTGGATGAGTTTGTATCCCGTCTGCCTGAAGGGCTTCAAACCCGGGTTGGCGAAAGGGGACTGAAACTGTCCGGAGGGGAGAAGCAGCGGGTGGCCATCGCCAGAGCCTTGTTGAAACGGCCCCCCATTATGGTGTTCGACGAAGCCACCTCGTCACTGGACAGCCATTCGGAGAAGAGCATTCTGACCGCGCTTAAGGAGGTGGCGGCAGAGCAAACGACGCTGGTGATTGCGCACCGCCTTTCAACGGTGATCGACGCGGACGCCATTGTGGTGCTCAAGGATGGGGTAGTGGTGGAGCAGGGCACCCATCAGGCGCTGCTGGCCCTCGGGGGACACTATGCGCGTCTCTGGGCGTTGCAGCAGAAGCAATCCGACGAGATGTAATGAATCTGTCGTGAGTTAATAGCAGTGTTTGAGCGACTATATTGTGGTTGCCCCTGAGTAAGACGAGCTATCGCGAATTGATCTGTTGCTCGAAATCTGGGCCAATGATCTGCGTAGAAATCGAACGTAAATAGGGTTATCAATCGCTTGCAGGAAAACCGGGTGCTGCATTAAGGTGGGCTGGATGTTAAATTGGCCTTATAAAACATTCTGATGGGAGAAGTCTGACGTGAGCGAAGGGAGTGTTCGCGAGACTTTTGCGGATAGGCAACTGAGTGAACTGGTCGAGCTGCTGTACCAGCAGTTGCGTCAGCGTGCCCGCTCGGTCCGCAATCGCATGCCCCACTGCGCCACCATGGACTCTCGCGCTCTGATCCACGAGGCCTACGCCAAGATGGCGCTCGGAGAGAATCAGTTTCAAAGCGAAACCCACTTTCTGGCCACTGCCAGTACGGCGATGCGCCACATCATGATCGATTATGTCCGGCAGCGGAATGCCGGAAAACGCGATGGTGAAGGGATAGACGCCGACTTCTTTCTGCCCGAGGCCCAGCAGGATCAGATGCTGGAGATCGACAACGCTCTGACTCGATTCGAGCAACACTACGACCGCGAGTATCGGGTCGCGGTGTACCGCATCTTTGGAGGTATGACTTTGGAGGAAACTGCATTGGCGGTCGGCGTTTCGCTGGCAACCGTCAAGCGGGACTGGGCCTTTGCGCAGGCCTGGCTCCATAAGCAGATCGCCAGCTGAATTCGCCCAATGCCGTTCATAGGGAAATGACCGATGGCCAAGCCTGATAACTTGCGCTCGCTGTTTGAGCGGGCGATGAACCTGCCGGAACCCGCAAGAACCCGGTGGATCGCCAGCCTGGATGACGATACCCGCGCTGAGCTCGAAGCCCTGCTGGAGCACGTGGACGAAGGCCGGGATTACTTTCGTGGCGTCACCCAGGTCCTCTTTGGCGAGCAGGAGCAGGATCCCTTTACTGACGACCCGCTGGAACTGCTGGGCAAAACCATAGCGGGTTATACCGTAACCGAACTGCTCGGGCAGGGCGGTATGGGCGTAGTGTATAAGGGCTACGACCCCAAACTGGCTCGCTCCGTTGCCATTAAGCTGCTGGCGCCGGGCCAACACCTCTCTGACGCTGCCCGAGACCGTTTCCTCAATGAAGCGCAGCTGATCAGCCGCCTTGATCACCCCAATATCGGCACCGTGTACGGCCACGCCCAAACCGATCAGGGCCTAGATGCCCTGATCATGGCCTTCTATGACGGCAATACTCTGGCTGACCGAATTGAATCCAGTACCGTCGATGGGGAGTCTATCGTCTCCATCGGACAGGCGGTGCTGGAAGGGTTGCGCTACGCCCACAGCGAAGGGGTGATCCACAAGGACATCAAGCCGGCGAACCTGATGGTTCTTCCCGGTGGGCAGGTCAAGATCCTCGATTTTGGTGCGGCGGCTTACCTGGAGCAGGAGCAGGAAGATACGGCGGTGCCCATTGGGACCACCGCGTATATGAGTCCGGAGCAGATCCGAGGCGAACCGCTGACCGGCGCAACGGATCTCTGGTCGCTCGGCGTGGTTCTGTTTGAAGCCGCCATCTCCCTGGGCTGGCTGGACAGGGTTAACGCGTTCACCTGGGCGCAGAATCCGTCTGCCAGCGCGAAACGGGCACCAGAAGCGATCGAACAGATGCTGCTGGCGCTTTTGGTGGTGGATCCAGAACGTCGTCTGGAAGCGGTCGCCGCATTGGATCTGACCGAGTTGGACCGTGCCGCTCGACAGATCAAAGTTTCACTGACCGGCAAAACCGCCAGAACCGTTGCACTCACTTCGGTACTGATCGCTGTTGCAGCCTTTGCCTGGCAGACGTTGAAGCCGGCCCCTTTGGCGTTGCCAGAACACCGCAAGTTGGCGTTGGTTTATGACCTCAGTGATGGACTGGATACGGCGCTGGCGGGAGAATTGACAGAGCGACTCAAATTGTTGGCCTACGAGCAGGGCAACATCAGTTTTATTGGCGAATACGGTTACCAGCAGGAGGGTGGTGCCGTTGGCCTAGAGCCGACCGGTGCTAATCTGACTTGGAACCTCTCAGTGAGTGACGACAGCGACAACCCGGCTTTGGAAGACGATGTCAAGGTATCCCTGAGTTTGCTGGACACTTTAACTGGCGAGCCGTTAAGCCATTGGCAGCAACGCTATCCCAAGGCCAGGATGGATCTGGTGCCAACGGATCTCTACCAGCAGATATTAAGTGCGCTGCAAGTGCAGCCTGCCGGGCTGGCCAGCTTGCAGAATCAGGAGTCCATCACCGATCCCAGATCTTACAGCCTCTACCTTGACGCCAAAGCCAAGATGGCGCGCTATCAGCAATCCGGCGACACCGATGATTCCCCCCTGCTGGAGGAGGCCAAACAGAGTTTATTAGAGGCTCACAACCTCAGCCCTCGGGCCAGTTATCAGTTGGCACTGGCCCAGGTGTATACCAAACAATATGAAATGCAGGAGCGGCCCCAGCAGATCAGCGACGCCATCTACTGGGCCAACAAGGCGCTGGAGACCAATCCGCAGTTGATCCCCGCCTACCTCGCCTTGGCTGAACTCTATGGCCTGAAAGGCGAGTATGGTACTGCCATCGCCTCCTACCGACTGGCTCTGCAGCAGCAACCCAGCAATATTGAAGCGCTTCAAGGCCTGGCACTGATCTACCGGGAAGCGATGCGGTTTTCCGAGGCAGAAGAAGCTTTACAAAAAGCGGTTGTGTTGGAACCTAATAACTGGAGAAGTCATAGCCTTTTAGGTACGGTCGATCACTTTCAAGGAAAGTTGGATGATGCAGCGAATCACTATCATGATTCGTTGTTACTGTATCCGAATAACCGACTTGTTCAATCTAATTTGGCTGTTTTATATATCAATAAAAAAAGATATTCAGAGGTGTTGGATATCTACTCTAAAGTCGAAGAAGATGAATTGGATGGCTACGAAAGATTGAATCTGGCACTCGCTCACTTTTATCTAAAAGATTATGTTGAAGCGGAAAGGTACTATGCGCTAACCGCAGAAAAATTGACTGACAACCATAGTGTCTGGTTTCAACTTGGCCTTTCGAGACTGCTCGCACACGGAGACGAGGAAGGCGCAAAAGAAAGCTTCGAGAATGCGCTGAAAGTTGCGCAGAGAATGCTTTCGGAAAAACCAAACGATATCCTTTTGATCGTGAACCTGGCATCAACCTATTCCTGGTTAGGAAAGCATGATGACGCAATTTTGACGATTGAAAGGGCTTACGAGCTGTGGACCAACAATCAAAAGAAGAGCGATGCATATGAATTGAGTGCGCTCTTTTCGACCCTTATTGTGGTGTACGAGAAATCCGGTAGGAGAACGGAAGCTCTGAACTGGCTGGCTCTTGGTATGGACAATGGGTACAAGCCTCAAGACCTTCAAGCTCTTCCTATACTTGATGCATTCAAAAAGGATGTGCGTTTTCAACAAATCGCGTTTTCAGATGAACGTGATAACTAAAGGAGCGACACTATGACATTGGATGGTTACTACCTGGTGCCAATCACCATTACTCTGGAAGACGGTAAGCCGGTAGCAAAATATGACCCTTTGGGGAATGGCAGTGAGCCACAGCTAAAAATCGACCTGGAAGACAATCCGGACAGTACTTACGATCAGATCCAGTATCAGATCACCATCGATCCAAATACGAACCTAAAGGCAATTCAGTGGGCTTTTTCCGTCGAGGCTGACGAAGGCGATATCTCCAAGTATGTAAAGCTCTATAACATTGATGGCAGTGGCAAACTGACTCCAGTCACTGGTGTCGTTACCAGTGGCGAATTTGATGCGACAGACGTCTTTGAAAAGAAACTGAACTTTGCGTTGTCGCGAAAAGGACCTTCTACTAGTGGCTTGGTCTTTACCTTGACCAACAAGTTCCTGTCGCTGTCTCTAAGTCAGCAAGGCGAGTCAGATATGACAACGGTCACCGGAGGTGCAACAAATATCCCACCCGGTGGCATTATCCGCAACTGATAGCGAGCTAGTCGGATCTACGCCGCCACCCTGGCGGCGATTTTTATTATTTTCAAAAAAGTTGAGCCAATCGGGGAGGTCTTTCCGTCCTATTGAATAAACCGTGACACAACCAAGGACCGGACATGACCTCACGAACCCACCAAACCGCAATCGCCCATACCAACTATGCGCCCTCCGCCTGGCAGCGCCTGGTGGAGGCACTGCCCCAACTGATGCAGGAGCGAGAGCTGGAAAAGCAGCTGGTTACCCTGTCAGATCTCTTTTCTCACTGTTTCTCAGGCCTCCATATTGATTGGCACTGGCGCGGTCGGCGTTACGCCAATCTGCACTCCGTTCACCCCGAGCAGTTTCGCCACAGCTGCAACAACCTGCTGAGTGGCAGGGTTTATGGAGAGCAGACTCCGGATGAGCTGCTGAAGGCAGAGCTGTTGGCCTGGATCCAGGCTTGTGGTGACGTGCTGGTGAGTCATGGACGAACTCAACTGAGCCGCGCCGATTTCAGTGCTCTGGCTGACATCCGCGAACAGCTCCGTAACGTCGAATACATTCAGGCCGCCAATCAGTATGTTGAGTTGTTCAGCGCTGACGAAACCAGTTTCTTGTTCAGGGTCAACCTGCATCAGGTGGAAGCGATGTTTGGCGATGTGTTGTGCCGCGTGCACCGCAGCTACCTGATCAATCCCGCGGCGGTGACAGCAGTGGAGCGTAAGCGCAATGGTCGTTATGTATTGAAAATCGATGAGGTCGCCATTCCTGTGGGTGACAGTCACCTGGACAAAGTGCGCGAATTGAACCCGAGCTGGTTCAGCCAGCGCGCCAATCCGCGCCCCCTGCAGAGCTGGTTGTATCCGAAAGGGGATGAAAACGGCGCAAACCTGACCGGTTGACCACTGAGCCCCTTTACAGAAGTCTTTCGCGTCCCTATTATGCACGGCGTCGGAGGGATGGCAGAGCGGTTGAATGCACCGGTCTTGAAAACCGGCATACGTTAATAGCGTATCCAGGGTTCGAATCCCTGTCCCTCCGCCATATTAGAAAAAGCCTCCCTTAGTGGAGGCTTTTTCGTATCTGAATCATTGCACTTGGGACAGGGTGAGAACCCCTCCAATTAAGACACCCACCTTTAATCTGATTTAACTCGACGCCCTCTAATCTAGACACCCACCATTAATCTGATTTAACTCGATGTTATGCCCCTTCAGGGTGAGCTGTCGCTACGTTGAACGCAATGTCCAACGATTGCCTGGGGGTGTTCCATGGCACAACCTCGTCGAAACCAAGTCAGTTTGCAGGATACCTGCTTTTACCATTGCATCAGCCGCTGCGTGCGCCAAAGCTATCTTTGTGGGGAAGACGTCCGCACGGGAAAAAGCTACGAACACCGTCGCCAGTGGGTTGAGAAGCGTCTCCTTGGGTTGACCCATATCTTCGCGATCTCAGTATGCGCTTTCGCTGTGATGAGCAATCACACCCATGTGGTGTTGTGTGTAGAAACCCAACAAGCGGAGAGCTGGGATACGAGAGAAGTGTTGGAGCGCTGGCACCTACTCTACAGGGGCACGGCACTTACCCAAAGATATTGCCAGCAAGAAGAGTTCAGACAAATGCCCAAGGCGGAGCGTCTGGCCGCCGAGCTCTTAGCGGAAACCTATCGACAACGGCTTCTGGACATCAGTTGGTTTATGCGAGCGCTTAATGAGCCCATAGCCCGGATGGCCAATCGGGAGGATGGCTGCACTGGTCGCTTCTGGGAAGGGCGCTTTAAATCCCAGGCATTGCTGGATGAACAAGCGCTATTGTCCTGTATGGCCTACGTCGACCTCAATCCCATCCGCGCCGATATTGCGCAAACCCCGGAAACGTCCAACCACACTAGTGTTCAGCTTCGCATTAGAGCTGCGATAAAGGGCAAACAGCCCGACGTATTAAAGCCATTTCAAAGAGATAAGCTTGATGATGAACATGCATTGCCATGCCATCTGAATGACTATCTGGATGTGGTGGAGTTCAGTGGTCGTGCTCAACGGTTGGATAAGCCGGGCCATATTCAGGAAACCGCGCCTGATCTGACTTCGCGCCTTGGCATCTCAGGCGAGAACTGGCTCTCTTTAACGGAAGGCTTTGAGTACCAATTTGGTTGTCGTGCTGGCACATTTACCAGCTTGCAACGGTGTCGAAATCGAGAGGGTGGGGTTCGGATCCGAGGTTCCTGTAATGCACGCCGGTTGTTTGCGGCTTAATTCCTTTACCTCTCTCCACAAGTGACCGCAATGCACCCCAGTGCAGGGGTTATCATGACTAAAGAATGGATTGTGCCGAGGTTTCTGCCTCTAAATCACTTCATCCGCGCCCAGGAGAAGGGAAGTGGATGTGGTCAAGCGCCAAATCGGGTGAGTATCGACGTTCTGCATCGCCTCTGCAGCCGTTCACTAAGATGGGTGTCCAATTTGGGATTTTTGAAGTTTAAAAGTGGGTGTCCAATTTGTGGGGGAGGTTAGTTCTTCAGCGGGGGGTGTTTAAGGTAGGCCTGTTCGATCAGCCGGATGGCGGTTTCCTGGTTACCCAATTGGTGCTGTGCCCTGGCGAGAAAGGCCAGATGGAACCAGCGTAAAGCGGGATGACGTTCAATCAGGAAGCGGTACTTCTGATACTCTTGGTGCTGGCCCTCTGCTAATGCCAACTGTGCCAGGCCGGTAAGTGCCTCCAGTTGGGAGCGATCCATCTCAAGCGCTTCGGCAAAAAGTACTCTGGCCTGGCCGTTTGAGTGGCGTTCCAGCTCTATCTGACCCAATAGGGCCAGTGTCAGCGCATCGGGGCCCTGTTCTACCAGAATGGCCTCCAACTGGCTGGCCAGCGGATCCAGGGATTGGGCCTGGCAACAGTGGACGCTCTCGTTGTGGGATATCCAGTTGCGCATGGTGTCGAGATCAGGGGTGCCGAGCGCACTGAGGTAGGCGTGCTGCATGTCGAATAGGAAATGCGGCATCTTGGCCTGGGCCGGTATGAGGCTCAAGCAGAGGAGAATAGGTAGTAAGGGGAAATAAAAAGGGATCCGCATAATGGATCCCAGTGAAGCGATTTTAGGTGCCGTCCTCAAGTGGACGGAGTGAGTCGATCAGACTTCCTTATCCGCCATCAGCTTGGCCAGATCAAAGGGATCGATCTCTGCACCTTCAAGATCGGCATTCCAGTCGATGCCCACCATCACTTCGTCTTCGCTCAGGCTTTCCAGCCAGGTGTCGAAAAACTCGGAAACCGGAATGGCTGCAGGTTGGTAGTCTGCCCACTCGTCGTGGCAAATCGCCTTGGCGGCGGACTCGCTGGAGAACAGGGGCAGGGCATCGGTGTCGGCGAACTCGGCGGAGTCCACAACCACCCAGTCGTCACCGGCGCTGAGGGCCCAGATCTGACCGCTTTCGGTCACCGCTTCGATAAACGCACGGATTTGAGGGTTGATGGCATTGTCAGTCATGGGGGATCTCCTAGTGGTAATGGTGGGATCCTCGCCCACTGTTTCCGCAAGCGCAACCATAATGCAGCGCCTTTGTGGAGTGAATGCCTAAAAATAGCACCAACTGGTTGTCGTACTGCGCAATTTCCGCTGGGAAAGTGGCGCTCGATCTGGAAGGATCCATAGGGATCAGGTTATTGGACAGGACAGTCCCATGGTCAAATTGACCCCAAAACAACAAGTGCTGATGCTGCTGGATGAAGCTCTGGCCACTGGCGTCCGAGGCCGGGTGGCCACCATTCTTAAGCAGGCCAAGGCAGAGATTGAGGGACGGCCGATTGCGGACGATAGCTTTTATGCACAAGCGTCCAGCGATCTGAGCGATCCCGACCGCCCGGGACTGGTGTTCAAAGTCGGCAAGCATAAGCGTCGCTGGATCTACCGTTATACGCCCCCGGGTAAGCGCAGCACTCAGCAGGTGACGCTGGGTCACTTTCCGGAGATGGGCGTCGAAGCGGCAAGAGCCGCCTGGGAGCAGGCCCGGTCTCAACGAGAGCAGGGGCCAGTCACAGAACCCGCTCCAGTAGAAATGTCGGTAAAAGAGCTGGTGGAGCGCTATCTCGACTATGCCCGTCATAGTCGTCCCCAGTGGCGACAGGAGCAGCGCCTACTCGAAGGCGATCTGTGGGAACAGTACGGCGAGAGTGACGCGCACAGCATTGACCGTGCCGTGATTGAGCTGTTGCTTGAACAGGCTAGGCAGCAGGGCCAACGCCGGGGCGGGCACGGCCAGCGTGCCGCCGAACACGCCCTGCAATGTTACCGACACCTCTTTAATGTGGCCCGGGGGATAGCGGAGCCACCCGCCCCGGAGTCACCCTGGCTTTCCCCACGCCTGGCCAACCCCTGTGAAGGGATTCATCTCCGCCGGGTGCCGAATCTGGACCGCGCTATCACCCTGTCCGAGGTTGGACGTTACCTGAAAGCGCTTATCCGCTTACCCGTGAACGAATCGATCAAGCAGGTGCTGATGTTGCAGTTAAGCCTGCTTTTGCCACTTTCCGCTCTGTGCCGTATGCGGTGGCAGGGGGTCGACTGGAAACAGGGAAGGGTGGTTATCGAGAACGAAAAGGGTGAGCGAAGAACCTTCCCATTGACGGATCAGGCACTGGAGCTGTTGCAGCAGCGCAAGCGAAAGGCGATTGCGAGCGACTGGGTTTTCCCCGCCATGAAGGTTCAGCACAAGGCCCTTCCGGTCGCCTATCCAACTCAACTGCTGGTGGCGGTTCGTCGCCATATCGAATTGCCAGACCAATTTACCTCTGAGTCAATTTGCCGACTTGGACGGGAGTGGTTGCGCAACGACAGTCCCTTGCCGGTGTTGCGTTTGCCCATCAAGGATGAGCAGGGGAGTGAGCTGCAATTGGTCGCCATTAAAGGGCAGCTGGAGCAGTGGAATCGCTACCTGGCGAACCTGAGGCAGAGCGTGTAGCACCAATTTCATGCTGTAACGCAATATGTAACAGCGGTTCCAAAGCGGGCTTTGGTGGGGTTGTTACGAGGCTGGTGGCCGTATAATGCTGTGGTTACTCCCTCTCTGGCCGTCTGCCCTTCTCTTCACCATTCGCGCAGCGACAGGGCGCTCGATGGCCAACTGTTGTCGGCTTAAAAGCGTAAGATTTGATGACCGGGCATCGTCGGGTGTCAGTTACTGACAGGGAGGAGAAGCGGATGTTGGTGGGGGCAGTCTTGCGGTATGTCCAATTTACCAAATGCCCGGCCTGATGACCGGGCATCGTAAACTCAGGCTTTGAAGGGCGCCTGGAATTCGTTACGCAGGGTGGCGTTACGACGGGCCGCTTTCAGGTCTTTGACCATCATCTTGATCCCCTGCTGCAGCAGTTGCTCCATCATGGCATCGGCCTGAGCGTCGTCACGCTCTTCCCCTTCGGCGTTCTGCTGAACCATTGACACCAACTCGGCGGTCGGGCCAACCAGGGTAAAGGCCACAACGGCCTGGAACTGCTCAAAGCTCTCCATTACGTTACGAGCACTCTGGGGCTGCTGTTCCCAGGCGTGGCGCAGCGGGCCTTCGACCGCGTTAAACACCGCCAGTACCGCCTCATGCTGTGCTTCCGGGGTACCCATGTATTCCAGTACTTGCTTCAGCTCAACAGGCAGAGCATTGCTTTCGCTCATAGTCATCTCACTATCGGGGTGGAAAGGGCGGTATCTTAGCGGATCTGAGGCAAATGTCAGTGGCTTTTGACCCAGCCCCTCAACACCATAGAACAAAGCGTGCACCGCCTCACTGTGGGATAACGGTGTCGGTCACCGATGTCACAGTAGCGGGTGGCAAAATCGGGAGCCTTTTTAGCCCTTTACCCGCTGCCTGCCGGGCCATCTCCCTTTTCCCTAAAGGGAGGACGGACAGGCGAAGGGCATCAATCAAAGATACGGTCAGCCCACAGGGCCAGACCGGTGGTCACGCTGCCAAAGTTGTCGCCCTGAACCAGTCGCGTATCGAAACGGTCCGACAGGGCGTTTCTGAAGTAGGGCGAATTCGCACTGCCGCCGGTCAGGAACACCAGATCTGGCTGGCATCCCGCCTGCGCCAGTGTGTCGTCAATCAAGCCGAAGATCTGCTTCATCAGCCCCTGAGCAGCCTCGCCAAACTGTGTCCGGTTAACCGACGCGGCTAACTCATGCTCGATATAGGAGAGATCCGCCTGAGTGCTCTCGTATTCACTGAGCGAAATCTTAGCGCGCTCTGCCACTGCACTCTGCTGGAAAGTCATCTGGTTGCGCTGAAGCGTCATCAGGCGAGACAGGCTACCGAGCCCGGGTTGACGGCGCAGGGCGTCCAACTCGTGCCGATTGCTGGTGCTGTAGAAGCGGGTCTGTGCCGACAGGTTGTTGACTGCCGCGGCGTCGTGGAAGGGTTGCGTGGGCAGCATTCGCCCCTTCTGATCCGTCAGGCCCAACCCGAGCGCGGGCATCAGCGCTTTATAGTTCAGGGCCACATCAAAGTCGTTGCCGCCGATCCGCTTGCCACAGTGCCCAAGCACCTGGCTTTCCGGGCTGTTGGCACTCATGTCGCCCGGCCCCATCAGCACCATGGAGATGTCCGTGGTCCCGCCCCCGATGTCTACCACCAGCACACGCTGCTCTTTACTCAGCGTCTGCTGAAAGGTGAGCCCGGCGGCCATCGGCTCATACATAAACTCAAGCTGCTCAATGCCAACGTGGCGTGCCGCGCGTCGGATGATGGCGGTGGCCTGCTCATTACTGCGCTCACTGTTGAAGCCCTGGAAGTTGATAGGACGACCGACCACCAGCTTACGGATAGCCCCTTGGCCAGCGTCGTCAATCTGGTTCAGCAGGTGGAACAGCATCGATGCGGTAATGTCTTCCAGTACCTCTTGCTGACGAGGTGACAAGCCGCTGCCACCCAGAAACGACTTATGGCTTCGGATGTAGTAGCAGTCAGACGGGTCTTCCAGATAGCGGGAGAGGGCGTCGTCGCCAAAATGCAGTTGGTCCTCATAGCCATCCAACTTTGCCTCAGTGAGTGCATGAAGGCTGGCGCTCAGGCTGTGTTGGCGGGCCTGCTGAAACGCGTGCTCCCGTCCCTGTTCTTTCAACTGACGATAGAGCCATCCAGCGATCACTTCAGAGCGTGCCGCATAGAGCGTCGATGGCATAAAGCGACCGTGTTGCGGCAGGTTCAGCAACTGGGGTTTACCATCACGAACCACACCAACACCGCAGTTTGATGTGCCGAAATCGATCCCGGCGATCGCTTTCATAGCGCGCTCCTTTAATGAGAAAGAGGGAAACGGGGCTGTATTCCCGCTGGCGGGGAATGGAAACGACAACGCCCGCTCAATGAGCGGGCGTTGTCTGGAATATGGTGCGTCTAAGTAGACTCGAACTACCGACCCCCACCATGTCAAGGTGGTGCTCTAACCAACTGAGCTATAGACGCAAATTGTGGTGCGTCCGAGTAGACTCGAACTACCGACCCCCACCATGTCAAGGTGGTGCTCTAACCAACTGAGCTACGGACGCAAAAGTGGTGCGTCCGAGTAGACTCGAACTACCGACCCCCACCATGTCAAGGTGGTGCTCTAACCAACTGAGCTACGGACGCACAATGCTGTCGTTGACAGCGAGGCGTATAGTAATCAGGCCCAGACCATCTCGCAAGGGGATTTTCCCCCTTATCGGCCCGAGTGGTGACGCTTTATGCAATGCGCACAGGGTTTAACCCCTCAGATCGGCCGGTGAACGGTCACAGCGATTCAGCAGGGTTTGCCATGCCAGAGTATGTTGCTGGATCGCCAGATAAAATTCGTGGCGTAACTGGCCCGGTTCCTCGCCAAGGTAGAAATCGAAATAGGGGTGGGAAGGCCAGGGGGACAGCAACTGGCGAAGGGGTGGCGTGAGGCGGTGATCAGCATTTTGAACCTGGGACAGGAGGGGTTGAATCCGTTCGCCGTAAATGCTGATCAGGATATTCGGCAGGATGTTCATCGCTTCGCTGTGACAGGGCAACTCTTCGGCGCGGGCAAGCATCATGGCGGCCTGGTTCAGGGTTTGGATGCTGTTGAGCATGCTGCGGTGCAGTGAGCGGGGAAGTTGAGCATGGTGAAGAACCGCCAAACTCTCCTCTAACTGGCCGTCGTCTAATGGCAGCGAGTCCCAATGCAGCAGTGATGCTTTTGTTTCCGCCAGTTGGGTCAGGCTCTGCTCCACTTGGGTTACCCCCTCAAAACGCCAGGGCGCACTCTCTGCGCCGAGATTAAACCAGAGCTCATCACTGAGCAGAAACAGGCGCGCGCCCCCTTGCTCCAGTTGTTGAATCTTACTCTTCAACAGGCGCTCCCTAAGTGCCTGTCCCTCTTTATCCAGGGTCGCAGGATCGCAGTGGTAGAGCCGATATCCCAACTCCAGGTGGTACAGCAGCTGTTGTGACGGTGCGGCGACCCGGCCGAGTTGCGCGTTGTGCTGGGCGATCAGAGGCAAAACGCCGCAGGGCTTTAGGGCTAGCGGGGCTAACAGGGAAACGGTCAGTGAGTCGTCGGGTTCAAACTGATGCCGACTGGGGCGATCCGGCGGGGAGAGGGCGATGGAGGGGCGCTCGGTCTCGAGCACCCGCTCAAGCCTGGACAGATAATCGTCCAGGGCGGTATCGGGGCCCGGCTGGCACCCCGATACCAGAACAAGCAACAGTAGCTTAAGCGGCCACTGCCACATAGCGCTTCTGTACCTGCTTGAGCCTCAACTGAAGCAACAGGGCAGCGAATGAGAGGCCGGAGAGGAAGCCGATCCAGAAGCCGTGAGCCCCCAGCGGTTCCACCACCCAGTTGGTCAGGCCAAATACGTATCCGACAGTCATGCCGACGCCCCAAAACGCGACCAGAGCGATCCAGAGGATCGATACCGTATCCTTGTAGCCACGAAGGGCTGCGGCGCTAACGACTTGAATGGCGTCGGAGATCTGGTAGAAGGCGCACAGGAACATCAGCTGCACGGCCAGGGCAAACACCGCCTCATCGTTGGTGTAAAGGTGGGCAATCCACTCTCGGCCCAACACGGTAAGGAGGGCGGTGGCCAGAGCGACGGCCACACCCAGCCAGACCCCCAGTTTTGCCACCATGGCAGCGATGTCCGCCTGCTGGCGTCCCAGGTAGTAGCCGACGCGGATGGTTACTGCGATGCCGATGGAGAGCGGCAGCATAAAGATGATGCTGGAGAAGTTGGCTGCCACCTGGTGTCCGGCAACGACGACGGATCCCAGTGGGGCAATCATCACGGCGACAAAGGCAAACAGGGTGACTTCGAAGAACACCGCCAGCGCGACGGGAAGGCCCAGTTTGACGATCGCTTTCTGCTCGTTCCAGTCGATGGCTTTAAACCCTTTGAACAGTTCAAAACTCTTGAAACGACCGCTGATTGCCAGGTAGATCACCATCGCCAACAGCATTCCCCAGTAGACTAACGCAGTAGCGACGCCACAACCGGCACCGCCCATGGCAGGCATGCCAAAGTGGCCGTAGATGAAGATGTAGTTGGCGGGGATGTTGATGGCCAGGCCCACAAAGCCGATGATCATCGACGGCAGTGTCCAGCTCAGCCCCTCGGTAAAGCTACGCAGAACCTGGAACAACAGGAATGCCGGCGCGCCCCACAATACGGCATTGAGGTAGCCGTTTGAGAGATGCAGCAGGGCAGGTTCTAGGTCCATCCGGCCCAGCACCAGATCGGCGTTGGCCAGAATCACCATGGTCAGAACACTGCTGCCCAGCGCCAGGTAGAGGGCCTGATGCACCAACGGGCGGATTTTCCCCTCTTCATTGGCGCCGTGAAGATGGGAGATCAGTGGCGGCATCGCCATGATGATGCCAGCGAAAAGCAATATCGTGGGTAACCACAGGCTGGTGCCCACAGCAACGGCCGCCATATCGGCCGGGCCGACGCGACCAGCCATTACGGTGTCGATCAGGCCCATCATGGTTTGCGCAACTTGCGCGATTAGGACGGGCAGGGCAAGCTGCACCAGTTTTTTAATTTGAAAGCCAGCGTTAAGCATTGGTGTTCAGTCAACCAAAGTTTTGTTGAGTGTAAGCGAGTAGTGAAATGTTCACCGGCATCGTGACGACAACCGCGCCCATTGTGGCGATCGAGGAAAGGGATCATCTGCGCACCCTGGTGGTGGCGCTGGAGGATCGTGAAAGAGAGAACCTGGAGATCGGGGCCAGTGTGGCCAACAACGGCGTGTGCCTTACGGTCACTAAGCTCGAGGATAATAAGGTCTTTTTCGATGTCATGGAAGAGACGCTTCGCCGTACCAACCTGGAATATGTTCAGGTCGGGAGCCGCGTCAACATCGAGCGATCACTGGTGTTTGGCAAAGAGGTGGGAGGGCACATGGTGTCCGGCCATGTTCATGCCAGAGGCACCCTGACGGAGCTGGAAAAGTCCGACACCAACTGTCGCATGCGAATCACCCTTGAGCCCCGCTGGATGAAGTACATTCTGCATAAAGGCTTTGTGGCAGTGAACGGCTGCAGCCTGACCGTGGGTGAGGTGTATGAGGATGGGTTTTCGCTTTACCTTATCCCGGAAACGCTGAGCATCACCAATCTTGGCCAGGCGGACGTTGGCACGGTATTCAATATTGAGATCGACAGCCAGACCCAGACCATCGTGGATACGGTGGAGCGTGTACTGGCGGCCCGAGGTCAGTAGTTCTGCTCGTCGTCGGCGTCGATAAAGAGTTGCACCTTCTGGGACAACTCATCGACATGAAGACGAATGTGAATGGGGCTGCAGCAGGCGCTGCAGTCCTCGTAAAACTCCTGATCGCCGCCGCTGCTGTCGATCTGAACCCGGGTGTGGAAACCACAGTGTGGGCAGGTGATGATCTGCTCGCTTGCGCCCAATTTCATCGCTCAGGCTCCTTTCAGGGGGGCCAGACTTCGACCGCCATCCACGGCGATCACCTGGCCGGTCAGGTAACTGGCACCTTGCGCTAAAAACAGTGCCGTTTCGGTTATCTCATCGAGTTGTCCCAGTCTGCCCAGCGGCACCTGCTCCAGCACCGCCTGTTGAGCATCCGGGTTGCCGCCCTGCTCAGGCCAGAGCACCGCGCCCGGTGCGATGGCGTTAACCCGAACCTGTGGAGCCAGCTCAAGCGCCAGTGAACGGGTCATCATCTCCAGTGCGGCCTTTGCCATACAGTAGAGTGTATGCCCTTTAAGGGGGCTGCGAGCGTGCACGTCCACCAGGTTAATGATGCTGCCCTGGTGCGCTGTCAGCGCGGGCGCCAGCGCCTGACTGAGTAACAGCGGCGCCATCATGTTGCTGCCCACCAAATCGAGCCAGGCCTTCTGATCGATCTGGCCAATCGGGGTAGGGTAGAAGCGGGACGCGTTGTTGATCAGCAGGTCCATCCGTTGCCACCGAGCCAGAGCCTGCTCCGCCAAAGCCTCAACCGCTGCGGGATCGTTGAGATCGGCGGTCAGCACTTCGGCTGAATCCGGTCGGGCGGCGTTGAGCCCGGCCGCGATGGCATCCGCTTCAACCCTGGAAGCCAGACAGTGAAGCACCACACGATAGCCGCGTTGATGGAATGCTTGGGCCAGGGCCGCGCCAATTCGCTTTCCTGCCCCGGTGATCAACGCGACGGGCGCCTCAGTTGTCACAGAACTGTTCCCTTAACTGTTGCTGACACTGCTGGAGGTAACTGCCGCCAAACAGGTTCAGGTGATTAAGCAGGTGATAGAGCTGGTAGATGGGGCGGCGCTGGTTGTAGCCCGGGTCCAGGGGCCACTCGGCGTCATAGCCTTTATAGAAGTCGCCGGGGAAGCGGGAGAACAGTTCCGACATCGCCAGATCGGTTTCCCGATCGCCATAGTAACTGGCGGGGTCGAACAGGACAGGCTCCCCTTCATAGAAGCCCAGGTTGCCACGCCAGAGATCCCCATGGAGCAGGGAAGCGGTGGGCTGGTGGCCCTGAAGGGCGGTGGCGCAGGCGTCGACCCATCGGTTCAGGTCACCCAACTGAAACCCCTTCTCTTCGGCCAGTTTTAACTGCCAGCCGATGCGTTGCTCCGCAAAAAACCGGGCCCAGTTACGCTGCCAGCGATTGGGCTGCTCTGTGGTGCCGATGAAGTTGTCTTCGTCAAAACCGTACTCGGCCTGAGTTTGGCTGCGATGCATACGGGCCAGTTGCTGGCCAAATACAAACCACTGGGATGCTGTAGCGCTCTCCAGTTCGAGGTACTCCAGCACCAGGAAGGCGTGTTCTCCCGTGGTACCAACATGGACCACCTCGGGGACCCGGATCTCCTTACCCTGGGCCAAGCGGTTGAGTGCCAACGCTTCCTGCTCAAACAGCGGCAGCTGGTGTTTGTCGTTGATCTTGACGAACAGCCGGGTGTGGCCGTCATCGATCGCAAAGGCCTGATGAATGTCGCCGCCACTCACACGGCGTTTTTCAACGATCTTGAAGTCGCGCCCGAGGGCGTCGCTTACCTGTTGACTGATCCCGTTCCACATCCTGTCTGTCTCCGGTATCTACCATATGGCAGCACCTATTATTGCTGACAAATCACTTGCTTCACACTGATCTGGGTAAAACTCCTGTCGATTGACCCGTTCGGAAGCGTCTGAGACAAGCCCACCTTGAGTGCAGACGCCTAAGCCTATAGACTTGCGTGCTCAGTCTCGGTGAACTGGCACTGGTAACGTCATGGCCCGGGACTGCTCGCCCATTTTTTAATGTATGACACTCATGTGGTCCTTGGTATGGATCACCACTGAACTGGAGCGCAAAATGCCCGTAATTACCCTTCCTGATGGCAGCCAACGCCACTTCGATCAACCCGTATCCGTTATGGACGTTGCCATGGACATCGGTCCTGGCCTGGCCAAAGCCTCTCTGGCAGGCCGCGTCGACGGCAAACTGGTGGACGCCTGTGAAATCATCGAAAACGATGCTGAACTGGCCATCATCACCACCCGGGACGATGAGGGCCTGGAATTTATTCGTCACTCCTGTGCTCACCTGTTGGGGCACGCCATCAAGCAGCTGTGGCCAGAAACCAAGATGGCCATCGGTCCGGTGATCGATAACGGCTTCTACTACGACGTGGATCTGGAGCACAAGCTGACCCAGGAAGACCTGGAAGCGCTGGAGAAGCGCATGCTTGAGCTGGCCAAGAAAAACTATGACGTGATCAAGAAGACCGTCAGCTGGCAGGAAGCGCGGGACACCTTTGCCGCTCGTGGCGAAACCTACAAGGTAGAGATCCTGGACGAAAACATCAGCAAAGATGACCGTCCCGGCCTGTACCACCACGAAGAATACATCGACATGTGCCGTGGCCCGCACGTGCCGAACATGCGCCACTGCCACCACTTCAAGCTGATGAGCGTGGCCGGCGCCTACTGGCGTGGCAACTCCGACAATAAGATGCTGCAACGCATCTACGGTACTGCCTGGGCCGACAAGAAGCAGCTGAAGGCTCACCTGCAGCGTCTGGAAGAAGCGGCCAAGCGTGACCACCGTAAGATCGGTAAAGCGCTGGACCTGTTTCACTGGCAGGAAGAGGCCCCGGGCATGGTGTTCTGGCACAACGACGGCTGGACCATCTACCAGGAGCTGGAAGGCTACATGCGCAAGCAGCTTCACAAGTTCGGTTACGAAGAGGTTCGTACTCCGTTGGTGATGGACAAGGTGATGTGGGAGCGTTCCGGACACTGGGACAAGTACTCCGAGATGATCTTTGCCACCGAGTCCGAGAAGCGCACCTACGCGGTGAAGCCGATGAACTGCCCGGGCCACCTGCAGATCTTCAAGCAGGGCCTGAAGTCTTACCGTGACCTGCCTTACCGCATGGCGGAGTTCGGTCTGGTACACCGTAATGAGCCTTCCGGTTCTCTGCACGGTCTGATGCGTGTTCGCTCCTTTACCCAGGACGACGCTCACGTGTTCTGTACCGAAGAGCAGATCCTCGATGAGGTGACCAGCTGCATCAAGATGGTGTACGACACTTACAAAACTTTCGGTTTCGAAGAGATCGAAGTGAAGCTGTCTACCCGTCCGGAGCAGCGCATCGGTTCCGATGATCTGTGGGACAAAGCGGAGCAGTCTCTGGCGGAAGCGCTGGACGCCAACGGTCTGGCTTACGAACTGCAGCCGGGTGAGGGCGCGTTCTACGGGCCGAAGATCGAATTCACTCTGCACGACTGCCTGGATCGCGCCTGGCAGTGCGGCACCATTCAGCTGGACTTCTCCATGCCGCAACCTGAGCGTCTGGACGTCAGCTATGTAGCGGAAGACAACAGCCGTAAGGTGCCGGTGATGATCCACCGGGCCATTCTCGGCTCACTCGAGCGTTTCATCGGTATTCTGATTGAAGAGTTTGCCGGTAAACTGCCCACCTGGCTGGCTCCGACTCAGGTCCAGGTCATGAACATCACCGACAATCAGGCCGATTATGTGCGCCAGGTCGTCGAAATGCTGAACGACCAGGGAATTCGTGCCAAGGCGGACTTGAGAAACGAGAAGATTGGCTTTAAAATCCGCGAACACACTTTGAAGCGGGTTCCCTACCTGCTGGTCTGTGGTGACCAGGAGATGGAAAACGGGGAAATCGCAATTCGTACAAGAAACGGGGTAGACCTGGGCAAAATGAAGCTGGAGCAGTTTGCTGACGCCATTGCCCGAGAGGTCCGCACCCGCAGTCTTACCATGCTGGAGGAATAAGCTATAAAAGGCGGAAAACAGAAAGGTCCGATCAATAAGGACCGTAACCGTATCAACGGCGAAATTCGCGCGCGGGAAGTGCGCCTGATTGACGCTGAAGGCGAGCAGGCGGGCATCGTATCCTTGAATGAAGCACTGGATATGGCAGCCTCAGCTGAACTGGACTTGGTCGAGATCAGCCCGAACGCCGAGCCTCCGGTCTGTCGTGTGATGGACTACGGTAAGTTCCTGTACGAAAAGAGTAAGGCTGCTAACGAGCAGCGCAAAAAGACCAAGCAGATCCAGGTTAAGGAACTTAAGTTCCGCCCTGGAACTGATGTGGGCGACTATCAGGTAAAACTACGCAACCTGGTTCGCTTCTTGGAAGACGGAGACAAAGTGAAAGTAACACTGCGTTTCCGTGGGCGTGAAATGGCACACCAACAATTGGGTTTTGACCTGCTGAATCGTATTAAAGACGATACTGCAGAGCTGGCCCAGGTGGAGTCCTTCCCGAAAATGGAAGGCCGCCAGGCCATCATGGTCCTCGCGCCCAAAAAGAAACAGTAAGGCCCACAAGTAGCAAATCAGCCGGGCCTTGGCTCGGCTGATTTTGTTCGCCTTGCAGTTCATTTAATTTAACAATGCGGAGTTTCTTCCAATGCCGAAGATGAAATCTCACCGTGGCGCTGCAAAGCGCTTCAAGAAGACCGCCTCTGGTGGCTTCAAGCGTAAGCAGTCTCACCTGCGCCATATCCTGACCAAGAAGAGCACCAAGCGTAAGCGCCACCTGCGCGCCGCCGCTATGGTAGCTAAAGTAGACGTAGCATCCGTACAGCGCATGCTGCCGTACGCTTAATTTGACTGGTAGGAGATAAACAATGGCTCGCGTAAAACGTGGTGTGACCGCTCGTGCCCGTCACAAGAAAGTTCTCAAGCAAGCTAAGGGTTACTACGGTGCCCGTAGCCGTATCTATCGTGTAGCATTCCAAGCCGTTACCAAGGCTGGTCAATACGCTTATCGTGACCGTCGTGCTAAGAAGCGCGTGTTCCGTCAGCTGTGGATCGCCCGTATCAACGCTGCTGCTCGTCAGAATGGCATGTCTTACAGCCGTTTCATCAACGGTCTGAAGAAAGCTTCTGTTGAGATCGATCGTAAGATCCTGGCCGACATCGCTGTATTCGACAAAGTGGTATTTGCCGCTCTGGTAGAAAAAGCGAAAGAAGCTCTGGCCAAGTAAGATTACCCTTCCGGGTAATGTACCGAACCAGTGAAGAGGGCGCCCCAGGGCGCCCTTTTTTCATGCCTGAAATTCGGGTTTACCAGTCATCCGGAACCACAAAACAATGCTGGTGACGGTCCACATCATAAAGATGCTTGGGCCAGTCCAGGGTGGACGGTGCTCGGTAGCGGGACAACAGTCGCCAATCCCTTCCAGCTAACCAATCTGTGCGCGCCAATCGTCGGTAATGGCCCGAAGGCAATTGGGAATGTCTGTGCCACTGCCCCTGTGGGGCATTTAAAGAGAGTGGTGCGGGCAACAGGCTGTGATTCGCCGGTGAGTAGAGTCTTCCCTGAAGGACAATCCGCCGCCGTGCGATCTCCCAGCCCCGCTGCTGGCACAACCGTAAGCCCTCAGGTTGGCTAAGCAGTGGTAACTGGTGATGCTCAAGTCGCGCCAACTTATCCGCCAGGCGATCCTGCTTGCCCGGCCCAATCCAGCTCTCCAGGCCGGTTCCGCGGCCCAGATAAAACTTCACCGCCACCTCCCAGTGCTCCAATTGGCCTGTAGGAAGGTGCTTCAATACAAAATCCGCACTGCCAATCACCCGCTTATCCTCCTTCACCAGAACGTCCCGATCGATAAGGTGATAGTCGGGGTGCAGTGAGAAGGCGAGAAGCCAGAGTTGCTCATAATAGTGACCAAGGCGAGCGATGGGGCGGATCCGAAGAAGGGGCGAGGCGGGGAGGGACGAGAGTGCAGGCAGCAGCGGCCACAAGGGGGCGGCAAACCGGGTTAAGGCCTTGAGGTCGGTATAGGGCGGCTGTTCAACCAGCGGGGGACTGGACAGCAGCCAGGCCAGGTCACGAAGAATAGGGTGGGAATAGGGCATAAGAAAAGCCGACCCTAAGGTCGGCTTTCTATTGAGCTTAGAAGCCCCGAGGCATTTTAGAACCCTTGGCCAGGTTCTTTGCCCAAGCATCTTTGGGGCTGAGGCCACCCTTATCACCGCTGGCTTTAACCTTCGCCTTTTGGGCTTTGGCAGGAGCGGCTTTAGGTTTGGCGGTTTTCTTCACCGGAGCCGCTTTGGCTTCCGGGGCCGCAACAGGAGCGTCGCCAGCCAGTTCAGCAGCCATCTCAGCCAGCTCTCCAAGGCGTACAGACTTACCGTCGTCCACCTTGAACCAGCTGCCTTTTTGTTCGATTTGCGGCGCTTTACCGTGTTTGGCGAGGTATGCGGCGGTGAATTGCGCGATCACCTCTTCCTTGATCAGTTTTGACATAGTTACATGGTCGCTGTTGAAAATGTCAGCGGCTGATATTACCTGTATGGGTCCTTAAGTTCAATCCAAGGCGCTCATGGAATCGCCTTCAACCCCAAGAACTTAGACTGGATCATAAAACTCGGTCGCCACTCTGGACCCCATGGCGTAATCTCCCTTGCATAAGCAAGTCCCGGCAAAAGAGCCTAAACCTGTGCAAGGGCATTTCTTGCCAGCTAACCAGACACGAGGCTGTTATGGAACCGAAACGCGTTGCGGTGTTTTCCAGCAAACCCTACGACAAACACTTTCTGGACCAGGCCAATGACGGTCAGGGAATGCAGCTCGAGTACTTTGAGAATCGACTACGCAAATCCACCATGCGCCTGGCGGAAGGCTATGACGCCGTATCCTGCTTCGTTAACGATATTGTTGACCGTACCGTGCTGGAGCACCTGGTCAGTAATGGGATCCGGATGATTGCGCTCCGCTGCGCCGGCTTTAATAACGTCGACCTGGAGGCAGCGAAAGCGCTTGGCGTGCAAGTAGCCAGGGTGCCGGGCTATTCGCCCGAGTCCGTGGCGGAACACACGGTCGCAATGATCCTCTCTCTTAATCGGCGCTTGACCAAAGCCTACAACCGGGTGAAAGAGCACAACTTTGACCTTGATGGCCTCTTGGGCTTTAACCTGCAGAAAAGTACGGTAGGCATCATCGGCACAGGGAAAATTGGACTGGCCACCATGCGGGCACTCAGCGGCTTCGGCTGTCGCCTGCTTTGCCACGATCCCTATCCCTCTGATGAAGCGGCCAAGCTGGGAGAGTACTGCGATCTTGATAAGATCTACCGGGAGTCCGATGTGATCTCTCTGCACTGTCCTCTGACCGACGAGAGTTACCACCTGATCAACGAGGCGAGCATCGCGAAGATGAAGCAGGGCGTCATGTTGATCAATACCTCCCGGGGCGCACTGGTTAATGCCCAACATGCATTGGATGGGATGAAACAGGGTAAGATTGGCTATCTCGGCCTGGATGTCTACGAACTGGAGGGAGACATCTTCTTCCGCGATCTGTCCGGGAAGGTGCTGCACGATGATGTGTTTGCGCTGCTGCTGAGTTACCCCAATGTTCTGGTTACCGGGCACCAGGGGTACTTTACCCGGGAGGCGCTGACGGAGATCGGGCAGACCACCATTGATAATCTGGCCGCCCATTTTGAAGGCCGGGTTACCGGCAACGAACTGTGAATAATCCGAAGAAATAACGATGTTAAGAGAAGAACTGATCCGCTATTTGGATGACTTGCTGAAGCCCTGGTTGATTAACGATTACGCGCCGAACGGCCTGCAGGTTGAGGGGAAGGACACCATTCGCAAAGTGGTGACAGCAGTGACTGCCGACCAGTTTGCTGTCGATGCGGCTGTGGCCGCTAATGCGGACGTGCTGCTGGTGCATCATGGCTACTTCTGGAAGAGCGAACCCGCTCCCATCACAGGCATGAAGAAGCGCCGGATTGAGCAACTGATTAAGCATGACATCAACCTGATCGCTTACCACCTGCCGCTGGATGTGCACCCTGAACTAGGCAATAACGCGGAGCTGGCCAAAGCGTTGGGCGTTGTGAATGTCCGGGCTTTCGAAGAGGGCAATGACGCCAGCCTGGTGCTGCGGGGGGAACTGGATCCACCGCTGACTGGCCATCAGTTGGCGCAACGCATCTCCGACGCGCTGTCTCGTCCGCCCCTGCACATTGCCGGGCACGACCGCCCCATTCGGACTCTGGCCTGGTGTACCGGTGGGGCCCAGGACTACATCGATGGCGTGGCTGCGGCCGGATTGGACGCGTTTCTATCCGGTGAGGTGTCTGAGCGCACTTACCATAGCGCTGTGGAGCAGGGCATCGACTACTACGCCTGTGGCCATCACGCCACCGAACGCGGGGGCGTTAAGGCGCTGGGAGAGCGATTGGGCAAGGAGTTGGGCCTGGAGGTCAGCTTCGTCGATACGCCCAACCCGGTTTAACCCTTATCCTCGGGGATCAGCGCCAGGATCTCCCATCCGGCATCCGGTTCAAAGGGCGCCTGTGCGGTAAAGACCCTCAGCTTACGCTGGGGGTCAAACGCAAACAGGGGTACCGCCATCTTGCCTTGCTGGGCCTGGTAGCTGTCCCAGCCAAAACTCCCCGTCAGCTTGGTGGCACGGATCTGCGCACCCTGAGCCACCATACTGCTCAATTTCGCAAAGTACGCTTCCTCCCCAAACAGGGATTGATGGCGCTCTGCCCGACGCCTTCTTGGGCTGCTGTCTCTGGGTTGCTCCGGCAACCGATACACCTTATGCGCCCCAAAGCGGTCTTCGTAGTGATAGGCCACATCGGCATTGAGTCGATGGTAGGGCGCCAGCACCAACAGCCGGTCAACCAAAGAGAGGTCCAGCGTGGCGTCGGCATGCTCTGAGGTGGGGTTACCGTAATAGACCGGCAGATCCTGCATTCTCGCCTGACTCAGGCTATCCCAGTTGGTGTCGCTCAAAACCACGGGGATCTCATAGCGCGACAGGGCTGCGGCGATGGCGCGAGCCAGCGGGTTGGCGCCGAAGATTAGGAATCCATTTCGCGGAGGCGCTTTTAGGCCAAGCCAGTTTGCCATCGGTGAGGTTAACAGGCTCTGCATCACCACGGTGGCGATGATCACCAGGAACACCAGCGGCACCAACCGTTCGGTTCCCGGCAGATTCTGCTCCGCCAGCTTCAACGCGAACAGAGAGGAGACCGCCGCGGCCACGATCCCTCTGGGCGCCACCCAACCCACCATCCATCGCTCTTTCCAGGACAGTGCTGATCCCAGTGAACACAGCATCACCGCTACGGGCCGGGCAACCAACACCAGCACCGCCAACCAAAGCAGCGCCGGGCCATCTATCTGGCCAATGTCTGCGGGTGTCAGTCTGGCAGCAAGCAGAAGAAACAGCGCGGAGATAAGTAGGATGGAAAGGGTCTCTTTGAACTCGATGATGGGGTCCAGATCCAGTCCACGGGTGTTGGCCAGCCATATGCCCATAACGGTGACGGTCAACAGCCCGGATTCGTGGGTCAACTCATTGCTGATGGCAAAGGCGGCCAGCATCAGAGTCAGCACCGCCACCACTTCAAGATAGTGTGGGAAGAATCGCCGTTTAAGAGCCTGTGCCAGCAGGAATCCGCCGAGCGCACCAGCGAGTATGCCGGTAAGGATCGTCTGTCCAAACGCCAGCAGCGCGTGTTCGACAGCCAGACTCTGGCGAACGCTGATGTACTCATACACCAGCACCGCCAGCAGGGCGCCGATGGGATCGATCAGGATCCCCTCCCAGTGCAGCAGCGTCGCCAGGCGCGGCGACAAGCGCACGCTGCGAAGCAGGGGGGCGATAACGGTGGGACCGGTAACGACCACCAATGCACCCAGCAAAGCCGACAATCCCGATGAGAAGCCAAGCAACCAGTAGGCCGCCAGTGCCGCTATGGCGAAGGTCACCAGCATCCCCACGGTGATCATCAGCAGGAGCAGTCGGTCCTGGCCTTCGATGTCGGCATAGCGGAGAGTCAGGCTACCCTCAAACAGGATGATGGCGACCGCCAGAGAGACAATGGGAAAGAGCAGGTCGCCAAAAAGGGGATCCGGCTGGAGCAAGCCAAAACCGGGGCCGATCAACAGACCCGCCAGCAAAAGTGGAAGAATGGCGGGCACTTTAAGTCGAAACGCGGTCCACTGGCAGAAAATGGAGAGCAGTCCGATGGCGGCAAGGGCAATCAATGGAGATGGCGACACGCTCTAGACTCCTTTAGGGGGAAAACTGAGTCTAGAACAACGCGCTGTGAAGTCAGCCGGGTAATGAGTTGCGGGGTTGGTTCAGGGGAAAGGGGGAGTCGAAGGGCCGAAAAAAACGGAGCCCGAAGGCTCCGTCTGCGACTACATGATGCGCTGGCCAGGTTTGGCGCCGCTGTCGGGGCTGAGGATATGGATCTCTTCACCACCCGGGCCGGCAGCCAGTACCATCCCTTCAGACACACCGAACTTCATCTTGCGGGGCGCCAGGTTGGCGACCATCACCGTCAGGCGTCCTTCGAGGTCTTCCGGCTGGTAAGCGGACTTGATGCCAGCAAAGACGTTGCGGGTTTCGCCACCCAGATCCAGCGTCAGTTGGAGCAGCTTGTTGGCACCCTTAACGTGCTCAGCCTTGGCGATGCGAGCCACGCGCAGATCCACTTTGGCAAAGTCGTCAAAGTTGATGGTTTCCGCGATTGGGTCCTTCTCCAACTCGTCGTTCTGTTCAAGCGTCACAGCACCCTGGTTGGCCAGGGCGGCTTCCGCTTCAGCATCCACTTTGGTGGCTTCGACAACGGCTTCGATCTTGGCCGGCTCAATACGCTGAATCAGCGCCTTGAACGGGTTGATGGTGTGGCCGGTCAGTACATCGTTGATGCCATCCCAGGTCAGAGCCGCGCCCAGGAACGCTTCCGTCTCTTCGGCGATCTTCGGCAGTACCGGCTTGAGGTAGATCATCAGGATACGGAACAGGTGAATACCCATGGAGCACACTTCGTGAGTCTTCTGCTCCATGCCTTCCTGCTTGGCCAGCTGCCAGGGGGCGGCGTCGGCGATGTAGGCATTGGCTTTGTCGGCCAGCGCCATGATCTCGCGGATCGCTTTACCGAACTCGCGGCCTTCGTAGTAAGCGGCGATCTGATCGGCGGCGTTTTGGAACTCTGCCAGCAGTTCGGGCTGGTCGATGCCTTCGGCCAGCTTGCCGTCAAAGCGCTTTGCGATAAAGCCGGCGGTGCGGGAGGCGATATTGACCAGCTTGCCTACCATGTCGGCGTTTACGCGCTGGGCGAAATCTTCCAGATTGAGGTCGAGATCGTCGATACGGTCGTTCAGTTTGGCAGCGTAGTAGTAACGCAGGTACTCAGGATTGAGGTGATCCAGGTAGGTACGCGCCTTGATAAAGGTACCGCGGGACTTGGACATCTTGGCACCGTTTACGGTGACATAGCCGTGAGCGAACACGTTGGTCGGCTTGCGCAGGCCAGCACCGTCCAGCATGGCGGGCCAGAACAGGCTGTGGAAGTAGATGATGTCCTTGCCGATAAAGTGGTACAGCTCGGCGTCGGAGTCCTTGCTCCAGTATTCGTCGAAATTCAGGTCGTCACGACGCTGGCACAGGTGCTGGAAAGCGCCCATGTAGCCGATGGGGGCGTCCAGCCAGACGTAGAAGAACTTCTTACCGTCAGTGCCGGGGATCTCAAAGCCGAAGTAGGGCGCATCACGGCTGATGTCCCACTGCTGCAGGCCCTGCTCAAACCATTCGTTAAGTTTGTTGGCCATCTCGGATTGCAGCGCGCCGGAGCGGGTCCACTCCTCGAGTACGCCTTTGAACTGGGGCAGGTCAAAGAAGTAGTGCTCGGATTCCTTCAGTACCGGAGTCGCACCGGACAGCACGGACTTGGGGTTCTTCAACTCTACCGGGCTGTAGGTGGTGCCACAGTTTTCGCAGTTGTCGCCGTACTGGTCTTCGGCGTCACACTTGGGACAGGTGCCCTTAACGAAACGGTCGGGCAGGAACATCTCTTTTTCCGGGTCGAACAACTGCTCGATCACCTTGGTTTTGATGTAGCCCCCACCCTTCAGACGGCGATAAACCTCTTCCGCCCACTGGCGGTTCTCGTCGCTGTGGGTGGAGTGGTAGTTGTCGAAGGCGATGTTGAAGTCGGCAAAATCAGCCTGGTGCTCCTGAGATACCTTGGCGATCATCTCCTCCGGCGTCATGCCCAACTGCTGGGCTTTGAGCATCACCGGGGTGCCGTGGGTGTCATCGGCACACACGTAGGTGCACTTGTGGCCGCGCAGGTTCTGGAAGCGAACCCAGATATCGGTCTGGATGTATTCCAGCATGTGACCCAAGTGGATGGGGCCGTTGGCGTACGGCAGGGCACTGGTCACAAGGATTTTTCTACTCTCGGTTGCCATCGTCTCTCGATTCATTTCGGGCTACTACAAGGGAGCCAAGTCTAACCGAAGGACGGCCCTTTTTCACCCACAGAGCAAACCTTTGCCTGCTTTATGGTCATACCTTGCCGGACCCTTCTGGTACACTGTGGCCAACTCAATCAAAAGGAGCGCGCCTGTGAGCGACCAAGCCATCCGCAACGGCCTTCCCGAACCTCTTTCTCAGCAGGTGATTTCTCGCCTGGAACAGCATATCGATCCCTATTTGGAACAGGACATTGTCAGCGCTGGCATCGTCCGTGTTCTGGAGATGGATGGTCGCCGACTCCAGCTGGGTATGGCGTTTCCCTACCCCTGCAAGAGCCAGTACCGCGACCTGGTGATGGCGTTGACGGAGAAACTGTCGGATCTGGAAGAGGTGGATGAAGTTGAGTGTGAGATCGGTCTGGCGGTGCCTGAGATCAGCGCCAGTTCAGTCCCCGCACTGCCCAATATCCGTAATGTGATTGCTGTGGCGTCAGGAAAGGGCGGGGTAGGGAAATCCACCACCGCAATCAACCTGGCGCTGGCACTGTCCGCTGAAGGTGCCCGTGTCGGTGTGCTGGATGCCGACATCTACGGCCCCTCTGTGCCAATCATGCTGGGCGTGACCGACTTCCGTCCTGTCAGCTACGACGGCAAAACCATGGCGCCGGCATTCGCCCACGGAGTGGCGGCCATGTCCATCGGCTTTATGGTGACGGAAGACAACGCCGCAGCCTGGCGCGGTCCGATGGCTGCCGGTGCGCTGGTTCAGTTGATTAACGAAACCCAGTGGCCGGAACTGGATTACCTGGTGATCGATATGCCGCCGGGCACCGGTGACATCCAGCTCACCCTGTCTCAAAAAGTGCCGGTATCAGGCGCGGTGATCGTGACCACCCCGCAGGAGATTGCCACTTCCGATGCCCGTAAGGGGATCACCCTGTTTAACAAGGTGAACATCCCGGTTCTGGGTATTGTTGAGAACATGAGCTATCACATCTGCAGCAACTGCGGCAGTAAAGAGCATCCGTTCGGCACTGGCGGTGGCATTGAGACGGCAAAACGCTACAATGTGCCGCTTTTGGGCGATCTGCCCCTCAATCTCTCCATTCGTGAGCACGTCGATTCTGGTCAGCCCAGCGTGGTGGCGGACCCGGAAGGGGAGATCGCGGAGGCGTATCGTGAGATCGCCCGTAAAGCGGCGGCCGCACTCGTTTCGCGTTCCGAACCGGAACCGTCTTTGGCGATTGAGATCACCAGCGACTGAATCCGGTGCCGTCCATAATGTGTTATTCCCCTGTTGAGAACTGAATCCATGCCCAGTCAAGCCCAGTGTGTCATCATCGGTATTGCCGGCGCGTCCGCGTCCGGTAAGAGTCTCATCGCCCGCACCATCTATGAGGAGTTGCGACGCGATCTCGGGACCGACCAGATCGAGGTGATCAATGAGGACTGCTACTACAAAGATCAGTCCCACCTCACCATGGATGAGCGGGTGAAAACCAACTACGACCACCCGCAGGCACTGGATCATGCCTTGTTGCTGCAGCATCTTAAGCAGCTGAAAGCGGGACAGAGTGTTGAGGTTCCGACCTACAGCTACTCTGAACACACCCGGATGGAGGAAACCAACACGGTTACCCCCAAAAAGGTGATCATCCTTGAGGGGATCCTGCTGTTGACGGACAGCGCACTGCGCCAGCAGATGCACGCTTCCATCTTTATGGATACCCCGCTGGACATCTGCCTGATGCGTCGCCTGGTTCGGGACGTTGAAGAGCGGGGCCGGACCATGGAGTCGGTATTGACCCAATACACCCACACCGTGCGTCCGATGTTCATGCAGTTTATCGAACCCTCCAAGCAGCACGCGGACATCATTGTTCCGCGGGGTGGTAAGAACCGCATTGCCATTGATATTCTCAAGGCCAACATCATGCAGTTGCTGCACGGCGAATAACAACAACGACACACATCTCTGGAAGGTAAGGATGCGCCTGAACGACATCGAAATCCTCGAATACCTCGACCAGGAGCGGATCGTCATCGAACCGCGCCCGGCCAATGATAAGATCAGCGGCGTCAGCGTCGACGTGAACCTGGGCAACCGCTTTCGGGTGTTCCAGGACCATACCGCCCCCTTCATCGACCTCTCCGGTCCCCGGGAGGAGGTGCAGAAGGCATTGGAAAACGTCATGAGCGACGAAGTGCGGATCGAGGAGGAAGAAGCGTTCTTTCTTCATCCGGGAGAGCTGGCGCTCGGCGTGACTCATGAGTCCGTCACCCTACCAGCGGATGTGGTTGGATGGTTGGACGGGCGCTCCTCTCTGGCCCGTCTGGGCCTGATGGTGCATGTAACCGCGCACCGTATTGATCCGGGCTGGTCCGGGCAGATCGTGCTGGAGTTCTTCAACAGTGGAAAACTGCCTTTGGCACTGCGTCCTGGGATGCCGATTGGTGCGCTTAACTTTGAGCGCCTGAGCGGCCCCTGTGCCCGTCCTTACAACAAGCGCCAGGATGCCAAGTACAAAGGGCAGTCTGGTGCAGTCGCCAGCCGGATCAGCCAGGACGGATGAAGTTCTGGCTCGACGGCCGCGCAGCCGACTCGGTTCCCGGTGACGATCGTGGCCTGACCCTTGGGGATGGCCACTTCACCACCATGCTGGTGCAGGGTGGCGAGGTCGCTCTGTGGCCCCGTCACCTTGCCCGCCTGACCGAAGCCAATACCCGATTGGGCTTTGCCCAGCCGGATTGGGCAGAGGTGAAGGCGGAGATCGATGCCGCTTGCGCCAACGTCGAATTGGCCTGCTTGCGCCTGACCTTTACCCGCGGCAGCGCGGGCAGAGGATATCAGGGCGCCTGGCAGGTACTGCCCCGTCGGCTGATGTCACTCTCCCCCTTTCCCCATCATTACCGCCAGTGGCAGGAGCAAGGCATCGCTGCCGAACTCGCCACCACTTGCCTGGCCACCGGTGGCAGTCTGACCGGACTGAAAACCCTGGGACGCCTTGAGCAGGTGTTGCTCAAGCAGGAAGCGGCGGAGAAGGGGGCTCTGGAGTTGATCGTGACCGACGGTGCCGGACAGATCATCGAAGCGAGCGCCAGTAACCTGTTTTTGGTGACCAGGGATGGCCCCGTGGTTACCCCCTCCCTGCAGGAGTGCGGCATTACTGGCGTGATGCGTTGTGAACTGATCGAACAATTGAAGCAGATGGGGCAGACCGTGGTAGAGCGGCCTGTTGCTGTCGACGAATTACCCTCCTTTGACGAAGTGTTTATCACCAACACGCTGATGGGCGTAGTACCGCTCACCCGGATTGGCGTCACTGAGTTTACCCGTCGCACTTTGGCGGATTCGCTTTTGGAGAGTCAAAAATTATGGCGTTGAACGCCTGGGTAAAAGGGGCGCTGGCAGCCAGCGGCCTCGCCATCACCGGTGCTTTGGCCGGTGTGGGTTTCGCCTGGTATCAGGTGAACACCGCATTGAACAGCCCGCTGAATCTTGAGGCAGCAGAGGAACTCACTCTCGCCAACGGGCAGAGTGCGGGCGCCCTGCTAACCCAGTGGGAGCAGCAAGGGCTTATCGACAACCGTTTCTGGTTGCGGTTGGCGCTGAAGCTGCAACCGGAACTGACCGCCGTTAAAACCGGCACCTACGAGCTGCAGCCGGGTATGACAGCAGCGCAGGCGTTGATGCTGTTGGTGTCCGGCGATGAGAAGCAGTTTCAGATCACCCTGGTTGAGGGGGGAACCGCGAAGCAGTGGCTTTCCCAGGTTCAGGCTCACCCTCGGATCACGGCCACACTGGATGACATCGTGGCGTTGGATGTGGCGTTAGGACTGGCGGATCAGCCGGTAGAAGGGTGGCTCTACCCGGATACCTACGCCTTCACGGCCGGCACCACGGATCTGGCGATCTTTCAGCGGGCCTATACCCGTATGGAGTCGGCGGTCGATGAGGTGTGGTCTCAGCGGGTTGAGGGTCTGCCGATCAAGTCCCCCTATGAGATGCTGATTCTGGCGTCCATTATCGAGAAGGAGACTGGCAAGCCGGAGGAACGGCGTCTGGTCAGCTCGGTATTTGTGAACCGGCTCAACAAGGGGATGCGCCTGCAGACCGATCCCACCGTCATTTACGGCGTGGGCGATGACTATCAGGGCCGGATCACCCGCAAGCACCTGAACACCTGGACCCCATACAACACTTACCGGATCCACGGTTTGCCGCCGACGCCCATTGCCAACCCCTCGTTGGCAGCCCTGCAGGCCGCCGTGAACCCGGAAAAGAGTGACTACCTCTACTTTGTTTCCAAAGGGGATGGTTCTCACCAGTTTTCCCGGACTCTGCGGGAGCACAATAATGCGGTTAACCGCTACATCAGAAACCGATAAGTGATGACAGATAAAGGCATGTTCATTGTTGTCGAAGGCCTGGAGGGTGCAGGAAAAAGCACCGCCATTGCCGTTGTCGACCAATACCTTAAAGCGCGCTTTGAAGGGCGGGAGATCGTCCATACCCGTGAGCCGGGTGGTACGCCCTTGGCCGAAGAGATCCGTGCCATCTGGAAACAGCCCCGTGAAGAGGCGATGGCGCCAATGACCGAACTGCTGATGGTGTACGCCTGTCGCGCCCAATTGGTGGAGACGGTCATTAAGCCAGCGCTTGCACGCGGCGCCATTGTGGTGGGCGACCGTCACGATCTCTCCAGTCGCGCCTATCAGGGCGGCGGTCGTGGCTTGTCTGAGCCGGTCTCTAAGCTCTCGGCCCTGACACTGGGCGAGTTTGCCCCGGACCTGACGCTCTATCTGGATATCGATCCTGCGTTGGGTTTGTCCCGTGCCCGAGCCAGAGGGGAACTCGACCGCATAGAGCTTGAGGCACTGGGCTTTTTTGAGCGCGCCCGGGCGACCTATCTTGATGAAGCCCGCCGCGATCCCCGCATCGTAACCATCGATGCCAGCCAACCCCTGGAGCAGGTGCACCAGGCGCTGGTTGTGGCGTTGGACGGAGCGCTATGATCGAACCGTTTCCCTGGCTTGAGCCTGTCGCACAACAGTGGCGTCAACAGCGCCAGCAGGGTCGACTCGGCCATGCCTTGATACTGCAAGGCCCAGAAGGTGTCGGAAAAGGCGCCCTTGCCGAGTGGATCACTCAGCAACTGCTGTGCGAACAGGGGAATGGCTGTGGTTACTGTAAAGGGTGCCAGCTGCTTGCGGCGGGGCATCACCCGGATCGCTACGCCCTGGCACCGGACGGCCAGCAGATTAAGGTGGACGCGGTACGTCAGTTGATCAACCAACTGACGGGAACGGCACACCAGGGTGGGGCGCGTGTCGCCGTGCTGACGGATGCTCAGCGACTCAATCAGGCATCAGCCAATGCGTTGCTAAAAACCCTTGAAGAGCCGCCTGCTGGCGTGCATCTGGTTTTGGTTGTGGGGCCTGGGCAGCCGCTGCTGCCCACCATTGTCAGCCGCTGTCAGCGTCTGATTGTGCCGATGCCCAAAGACGAGCAGATCGCGGCCTTTATTGGCCACCAGAGCAAGTCGGTGCTGGATTGGCCCTATTGGCCGAGAGTATTGGGCGGTCCCATCGCGTTGAAAGCCGCGATGGAGTCCGGACAGCTTGAGCAGCTCAACACTGTGCGGGCAGCCTGGTGTCGGAGTCTCCAATCCGGGCTGTTGGCTCCTGAGTTGAGTCAGGCGGATAACGAACGCGCATCAATACTGCTCAAGGTGTTGTATTTTGAGCTATTATCCCAGTGCGAGCGTGATCCTGCGCGGATGACCTGGTGCTATCCCGTGCTGAAAAGGGTTGCAGAGACTCAGCGCTGGTTGGACAGGCAGAGCGGCATCAACTTGACCGCCACCTTCCAACAATTGATAGTGGAATACCAAGATTGTGCCCAGGAGGGGGCCTAGTACTCATTATGGTGGTGACATTGGAAGTTCAGTTCGACAGTCTGGCCCAGTTGTATCGTGCTTACATGCCGTTCGTCCGGCATGGTGGACTGTTTTTCGTCTCCAGCCACGAGTATCAACTGGGTGATGTTGTTGAAGCCCGCTATCGATTGCCGGAAAGCAGCGAGTGGCTGCAGTTCACCGGGAAAGTGGTGTGGATCAACCCGCTCGGCTCTCAGGGCGGGCGACCACCGGGTGTGGGTCTGGCCTTTGGCGATGAACAGAATCCCCACAAACCCCGTATCGAACAGTTGCTGGCAGACCAACTCGGGTCCAATCAATTGACCTCCACCATGTAGCCGGGTACCCTTGCGGCCCGGTTTTTATGTGGAGCGTTCCCCTTTGCTCATCGATTCTCATTGTCACCTGGATCGTCTGGTCGACAACGACCAGCCTGGTGCACTTCAACCCGTTCTTGATGCCGCTAAAGCCCGTGGCGTAGAGAAGTTTCTTTGTGTCTCCGTGTCCGAGAAGGGCTATGAGCGCATGAAGAACCTGGCGATGCCTCATCCGGAAGTGGTGATCTCCTGTGGTGTGCACCCGCTGGACATTAAAGACGGATTTGATCCGGCTTGGTTGGCGCGCGAAGCGGCTGACGAGAAAGTGGTGGCGATCGGTGAAACCGGTCTGGATTACTACTACAGCCAGGACAATGTGAAGGATCAGCAAGCCGCGTTTTCAAACCACATCGAACTGGCCAATAGGCTAAACAAGCCGGTGATCATCCACACCCGTGACGCCCGTGAAGATACCCTTGGGATCTGGCGCGAATCCCAGGGTAACGCCGGTGTGCTCCACTGTTTTACCGAAAGCTGGGAGATGGCCCGCGACGCGCTGGACCTTGGACTCTATATCTCCATCAGCGGGATTGTGACATTCCGAAATGCCGAAGCGCTGCGGGACGTGGTTAGAAAGGTGCCGATGGACCGCCTTCTGGTGGAGACCGACTCTCCCTACCTGGCCCCCGTGCCATACCGCGGCAAGACCAATCAGCCAGCGTATGTGCATGAGGTAGCTCAGTTTGTGGCTGACCTTAAGCAGGTTCGCTATGAAGAACTGCTGAATCAAACGGCGGAGAACTTCTTCCGTCTGTTTCCAGCAGCACGGTAACACCGGGCTTCATAGCAACAGAAAACGGCGTGCTCAGCACGCCGTTTTGCTTTCTGCGAATAAAAAAAAGCCCGCGACGACTCCGATGTCACGAGCTTAGGGGAAGGGAAATGTGCCTAGCTGGCACCTTGTAGCCATAAAGCGTAGACGATCGCCGCCATTTTGCAGCGATGTCGCAAACTTTTTGGTAACGGATGGTAAATCAGGGGCGGCTGATCTTATCCCGCACCAGATCGCGGGGCAGTCCATTCTTCAAACGAGCGCCGACCCACTTGGCGAAACCCAGTGGATAGCCCTCATAAGTCACCACCACTTCCCCTTTGCCTTCAGCGGTTTGGCGCGCCACATCGCGGCCCATGAGATACTGCTCAGCCTCTGCCTCATCCAGACTGATGGCGCGGTCCGGATCGAGTTCTAGAGATTGCGCGGCTTCGTGGAAGGTCTTGAATCCCTTTTTGTGGGCCTCGACGAGTTTGATGCCCATGCGGTCCATTCGGATCCGGCCAATCAACTCATCCATTCCCTCCGGGAACCACCAGAATTGGGCATCCCGGGCCATTACTTTGCCGTTTGAGGGCAGGGTCAGCCCCAGCTGCTTCAAGTGCTTGGCGACGGCTTCGGCGTCTGCGCGTTTAGCGGGCAGGTAGGGAAACTTGTCGAGTCGGTAGCGCTTGACCGGGGTCTCCACCGTGGCGGTTTTGCGCAGTGCCGCGACAAAGAAGCCTTCGGAGTCGTAGATTTGAGGCCAGATATGCAGGTAACCCTCCTGGGTCACCGCCTGTTCGGCACCGGGGAAAAGATCCGCCAGGTTTTCTACCTCAACCGCTTCCGGATAGCTTTCCAGCAGGTGTTGGCACACGTCCTGGTTTTCCCGGTGATTGAGCGTGCAGGTGGAGTACACCAGCAGGCCACCGGGCTTCAGTGCGGCAAAGGCCGATTCAATCAGCCCACGCTGTACTTCGGCGATCGATTCGATCGACTCCGGGTTCCAGTTACTCATGGCATCCGGGTCTTTGCGGACTGTGCCTTCACCGGAGCAGGGCGCATCCAGCAAAATAGCATCAAACTGCTCCGGCAGCGTAGGACCAAACACCCGGCCGTCAAAATGGGTCATCACCACATTCCGGATCCCCAGACGTTGGAGGTTGGCGTGCAGACCCTTAAGGCGACTGGAGGAGAACTCGTTGGCCATCACCAGGCCGCTATTGCCCATAGTGGCGGCAATCTGAGTGGTTTTTGAGCCGGGGGCCGAAGCGACATCCAGCACCCGTTGGGGGTGGTGGCTGTGAGTAAACAGCGCGGTGGGCGGCATCATTGAGGAGGCTTCCTGTATGTAGAACAGGCCAGCAAGGTGCTCAATGGTGTTACCCAGCGACTGGCTTTCATCCTCTCGCTCAAGCCAGAACCCCTCTTTGCACCAGGGCACCGGAATCAGGGTCCAGCCTTTGGTGCGCATCCGCTCCTGAAAATCTTCTGTGCTGATCTTCAGGGTATTGACCCGAATTGAGCGCCGCAGGGGTTGCCCGCTGTACGCCACGAAATCTTCGAGGGTAAGATGGTCAGGCAGAATCGCCTTGATACTGTCCAGAAATTCCTGGGGAAAGGGCGCCATGGTTCGGGTCCTAGAGGGTAAAACGGCGGCAACTATAACACAGGGGACGTAAGGTGGGGACAGGGTGTTAAACAGAGTTTGGGGCGGGTTCTTTCTGCTGTCAGGATTGGCAGCGTTGGTGCAGTGGTTGGGTGGCAACCCGGCGATATTCGCGACTCTGATCGACCAATTGATGGCGATGGCAAAGCTGTCGGTGGAGATCATCATAGGGTTGGCCGGTGTGATGGCACTCTGGATGGGCCTGCTTAAGGTGGCGGAGCATTCCGGGCTGACCGAGCGTTTGGCCATCTGGCTTTCGCCGCTGTTGCATAAACTGATGCCGGAAGTGCCCAAAGGTCACCCCGCCTTCGGTGCCATCACCATGAACTTGTCGGCGAACGTGCTGGGACTTGATAACGCCGCTACCCCCATGGGGATCCGTGCCATGAAGGCGCTGCAAAAGCTGAACCCCAACCCTGACACTGCCAGCAACGCACAGATCCTCTTTCTGGTGCTGAACACCTCGTCAGTGACGCTGTTTCCCATTGCGGTACTGCTGTACCGGGCTCAGCAGGGGGCGGCAAACCCCGCCGAAGTCTTTGTCCCTATCCTGCTTGCCACCAGCGCTTCAACACTGGTGGGACTCCTCTGTGTAGCCTGGGTGCAGCGTATCAATCTGTTCAACCGGGTTGTGATGGTTTGGGGGGCTGCGCTTATCGCACTGTTGTTGGCGCTGCTCGCCACTGTCGCAGGCTACAGCGCGCAGCAACTGCAACAGTTCTCGGTGTTCTGGGGCAACCTGGCACTGTGCGGGTTTATCGGCCTAATTTTGGCCACCGGCTACTGGCGGCGCGTTGAAGTGTTCGACCGCTTTGTGGAAGGGGCGAAAGAGGGGTTTCAAACCACGGTATCGATCGCCCCCTATCTGTTGGCGATGTTGATCGCCATTGGCGCGTTGAGGGGTTCTGGGGCGCTGGAGCTGTTTTTGGATGGATTGCGCCAACTGGTGGTGGCGATAGGCTGGGATACCCGGTTCGTGGAGGCATTGCCAACCGCATTGATGAAGCCGTTCAGTGGTTCCGGTGCACGGGCCATGATGCTGGAGACCATGAATACACAGGGGGTGGATTCCTTCGCGGGGCGCCTGGCAGCGCTGTTCCAGGGTTCGACCGAAACGACGTTCTACGTGTTGGCAGTCTATTTCGGCAGTGTGGGGATCCGCCACTCCCGCCATGCCATTCCCTGTGGCCTGGCGGCGGATCTCGGTGGGATCCTGGCCGCCATCGCCGTGGGGTATTGGTTCTTTGGTTAAGGGGTCAGAAGCGGGGTTGCCAGTTCAACCACTCCGATTCGGCACGCTGGGCCAAATCAAAGCGTTCGCCATCGCTTAGCGGCGATGCGCTCGAGGTTTCCGTTGCGAAGGCGATGCCGCCGACCAACAGGGTTTCAATGGATTCAGCGGCGATCTGCGCGCCGCTGAACCAGCCCACATCCACATACAGACCAGACGCATTCCAGAACCGACTGCTCTGGTTCACCAGGTGCTGATAGCGGGGATCGAACTGAACCTCGATATCCACGGATGCACCGTCCTCCGCAAGCCGGGTATGCACCACTTCACCCACCTTCATCTGGCGATACAGAATGGGGCTGCCAATCTTCAGGGAACCGAGTCGGGGCTGGTTGAGTACCAACCGCAGGCCGTCGTCGAAGGGCAGCAGCAGAGGGGTCTCCTGCTGCAGGTTAAAGCTCTGCTCCGGGGTGGCGCTCTCTCCGGGCAGGGCGGCAATGTAGTTCCCGGTCAGCAGGGTATCCAGATGCTTGGCGCCAGCCAGGGAAACGTCGGCGCTGACCAGGTAGTACTGGGCATCCTGACGAAGGAAGTGAGATTGCCAGCGGGGCTCGAGCTGGGCGGTGAGCAGCTGGTGTTTAAGATCGTCGCTGAGGGTAACGTGCAGTACTTCGCCAACCTGGTGGCCAAGATATCGGATGGACGCGCCGGGGTTCACATTGGCTTTGGCGCTGGCGTATAGCGTCAGCTCAACGCCGGGCTCCATGGCGGACTGTCGATCCGTATAGATCTGGCGGTCTGCGACCATGGCGGACGGCAGATGATCAAAGCCGAGACCGCCGCGAAGGAGTTGCGGCAGGGGCCCTGCCTGAATCTCGACGCCGGCAAGTGAGCCTTCGACCTTAATCTTGCTCTGATGCCAGAAGCGGGTCTGATCGGTAATCAGTGCGCGATAGGCGGATTTGATTGCCAGCGCCACATCAAACTGGTCACCGGAAAGCTGGATGTCGGTAACCTTACCCACCTCCAGTTCGCGATAGTAGATGGGGGCACCAATACCCAGGCCATTGAGCGCGGCGGTATTCAGTGTGAGCGACAGCGGCGGGCCCTCAAGGGCCTGCTCCCGATCCTGATGGACAAGGAAGGTCTGGTCTGCACTGGCAACGTCGCCCTGACCAGTACTGAAGCTGATGCCGCCTCGCACCAGGTTCATCAGCGGAGCGCTCTGTACGCGAATCCCGGAAAGGTCAGCATCTACTGCGAGGCCACTGTGACGCCAGAAACGGGAGTTGGACTTTACCAGCCCGTCATAGGGTTGGCTGATCCAGGCGACGGCATTGATCCCTTTGTCGCTCAGCTCGAGTTGAAGGATCTCACCAACGGGAAAGCCTCGATAGAGCAGGGGAGCGCCAACGGACAGGCCGTCGGCTGTGGGCTGAGTCAATTGAACCAGACGGCCTTCGTTCGGGCTTAAAGGCCGTTGCTCATTCAGTTGAAACTGCTCACTGGGCTCTCCCTCTCCCGGAAGCAGAGCAATAAAGTCACCAAAAATCAAGGTGTCGAGGTGTTTGACGCCATCCAGCCCCAGTTCGGCACCGGCGCGCCAGAAGCGGCTGCCCTGATTAAACAGGTGGCGGTATTCCCCAGCGACTCGGGCCTGCATTACGACGCCTTCGGGCAGCAGCTGCAGATCAACCACCTCGCCCAGTTTCAGGCCACGATGCTGAATGGGCGTGCCGAGACGCAATCCCTCAGCATGGTCCGCGGTAAAGGTCACGATAAAACTGGGCTGGGCTTCATCGGCGTTGTTGTAGAGATCGTAGGTGGTGCCGGATTTGGCTTCGCTACCGGATTCCGGAGAGGAGAAATTCACGCCGCCGCCGATCAGGGTAGCAAGGCTGTCCATCTCCACATTAATGCCGTCCAGACCCGCTTTGAAACGGGCCCCGGATGCGTTCCAGAAGCGGCTGTTGTCCCTAACCAGAGAACGATACTTGGACTCAATCACCGCAGTCAGGCGGACATTGCGGCTGTCAGGCTGCAACTCATACTTGGTGATCTGGCCGACCTGGATCTGTTGGAAATAGACACCACTGCCAACGTCCAGCGAGCCCCGTCGCTCGGCGATCAGCTTAATGGTAAGGCCACCATTTTGCGTGGCGAGCAAGGGAGCTTCAAAGGTGCCTTCAAACTGGGTCTTTCGGGGGCCTTTACCCGGCGACATGGTGATGTAGTTGCCGCTGAATAGGGCGTCCAGTCCCTCAATGCCTGTCAATGAGGCCTTGGGGGTGACCAGCCAGAACTGAGTGTCCCGTCGCAGCAGATCATCGACCTGATGGCTCATCTTGACCGTCACTTCAACGCCACCCTCTTCATGCAACTCAACTTTGTTGACCTGACCAACCACCAGTCCCTGGTAACGAACCAGGGTTTTGTTGGCTTCAATGCCATTAGCAGAGGGGAAATGGATCTCGATGTCGGTGCCGCGCTCCCGAATGTAGGAGGCGAGCAACCAGGCGCCCAACAAAAAGGCGGTGATGGGCAGGATCCAGATAGGAGAGAGCAGCTTTTTCTTAGCGACTTTCGGCGTCTTGGTGGCGGTCATTTGGGTCTTCACATTCGAGATCCCACAACAGCCTGGGATCGAGGGATTTCGCAGCCAACTGGGTAAACAGAATCACCAGGGCAAAGAAAGTGGCGGCGGGCGCGGGTTTGGCGTACAGCAGTTGCCCCATGTTGACCAGGCTCACCACAATGGAGATGACAAAGAGGTCGAGCATGGACCAGCGCCCAATAAATTCAATCACATGAAAGCTGAAAGTAAGCTGTCTGCGGGACAACTTTAGCCGGAACTTGATGGTCAGTAATATCAGACTTAGGCCGATGATCTTGGCCATGGGGACCAATATGGAGGCGGTAAAGACGATGACGGCGATCGCCACCATGTCGTTTTGAACCAGCGACACAATGCCTGAAAAGATGGTGTCGTAGGTGGTTCGTCCCTGGTTGGTCAACTGGGTGATGGGTAGGCTGTTGGCCGGGAACAGCAAAAATATGGCGGTCAACAGCAGGGCCAGAGAATATTGAAGGCTGTGCGGCTTACGGTCGTACACCGGAGAATCGCAGCGAGGGCACCGGTCAGCTTTGTGCACGACCATGCCACAACCGCCACACAGGCGCAGGTTGCGGTCCAGGCCTCTCTCCGGTTTGGGTCGCTCAGTCGCCATAGATCTCGTCATAGTGCTGCCACATCAGCTCACGATTGTATTCGTATTGCACATAAAAGGTTAGTACGAACAACAAGATGTAACACAGAGTGCCCCATCCATACGTCAGATCTGCGATGTCGACCAGCTTAAAAATGGAGACGAACAGGCTGATCATATAGATCTCCACCATGCTCAGCTGGTCCAGAGTAGGGTGATGAAGCAAGAGCCAGCGCAACAGGTCGCGTCCCTTGCCAATGCGCAGGAGCGTCAACTGGGTAAGAATGGAGAGCAACAAGAGAAGCGGGGCGATCACCCCGGCGACCAGAACGGCAAGCCCCACCAGCACAAACCCCTGTTCCATCACAACCATAGCGCCATGAAGTACCGTGGTCTGGCGTAGGTTGCCAACCAGATCGATCTCCAGAATCGGCATCAGGTTGGCCGGGAAATAGAGCAGCAGTGCCGTAATCACCAGCGCCAGCAACCCGCCCATATCGCAATAGGGCGCATCATAGATGCGGCTTCGACAGCGTGGGCAAAAGGCGCGCATTCCTCGGGGCAAGGCGCGGCGGCGCACATAGGTGTCACAGGTGGGACACAGTAGTGGGCGACTGGACAATAAGGGCGTCCTGCGTAATGAACCGGTTAATGTGGACGAGTGTACTCAAATTGATGAACCATTTCAGACTAATTGCCCCGTAACTGTCCGATCAGCGGCAACTCCGGGCGCTAGTCCTTGACTGACAGGGCGTAAACTGGATTAATGGCAGGCTGTTGAGAACTCTGCATTGCGGCCATGTCTGTACATACACCCGTGGATTATTCCTCCCTGCTTGCCCAGGCCAAAGCGTTGACCGAAGGTGAGCCCAGTCTGATTGCCAATCTGTCTAACCTGTCTGCTCTGATCTATCACGGCCTTGGCCGCGTGAACTGGGCCGGATTTTATCTGACAGAAGGGCGCACCCTGGTTCTGGGTCCATTCCAGGGGAATGTGGCTTGCGTACGCATTCCCTGGGGTAAGGGTGTGTGTGGCACCGCGGCGGAAACCCGGTCCGTACAACGGATCGAAGATGTGCATCGCTTTGATGGCCATATCGCCTGCGACGCCGCCAGCAATTCGGAAATTGTGCTTCCGATCCTGGTAGAGGGCGAAGTGGTGGCGGTATTGGATATCGACAGCCCGGAATTTGGTCGCTTTAGTGAAGCAGACCAGGCCGGCCTGGAGCCGATTGCTGAACTGATTAGTGCGTGTTTTGCGGCAGCAAAATAATGAAAGAGTTTGTTTCAATTTATACCTACCTGGTAGAGCCCCACGAAGTGGGGGAGTGGGAGGGGGAGGAAGCCCTGGCGGCGGAGAACCTCAACCGGCTCTATCATGCGGTTTATGACGCAGCTGACAGTGATATCGAGCCCGCGTTGCTCGAAGAGATGCTGTCTGCTGTGTGGCCACATTGGCAATTTAATCCCCAGTTATTGGAACTGGACGAAGATTTGATCGACGCTTTTGTCGAAACGCTGTTTTCCCATTTTGACCCGGATGCGGGCCAGGAAGAGTTTGATGACCACTGAACAACAGAACACCCAGGAATCCACTGCAGAGAAGCTGACTGACGTTAAAGCCGTCATCGCCTACCTGGCTGAGAAGTTTCCCGCGTGTTTCTCCGTAGAGGGCGACGCGAAGCCCCTGAAGATTGGCCTGTTCCAGGATCTGGCTGAGCGACTGGAGGGTGACGAGCGGGTCAGCAAGACTCAACTGCGTCAGGCTCTGCGTCGCTATACCAATTCCTGGCGCTACCTGCGTTGCCAGAAAGCCGGCGCTCAACGCGTGGACCTGGATGGCAATGAAGTGGGCGAACTGGAAGCCGAGCACGTAGAACATGCTCAGACCGCGCTGAAAGAGAGCCAGGACAAAGCCAAGGCCGCTCGTGCTGAAAAGCAGGGCAACAAGCCTGGCAAGCGTCCTGAAGGTCGTAAGCCGGCACCGCGTGCTGAGCGTGCTAAAAACGCTAAGCTCAAGAGTAAACCGGAAACTAAGCGGAACCAGGCGCCTCTTCAGACTGTCTCATCTGACAAGCTGAAAGTGGACCAAGCCGTTATGGTGCAACTGGGTCGCTCTCCGGCGAAAGGTGTTATCGTGGACATCAACCGCGATGACGTGATGGTTCGACTGGAGACTGGTCTCACCGTTAAGGTCAAAGCCGAACACATTCGCATCTAACGCATCAGCAGCGAAAAGGAGTTGCGAGTCGATGATGAAAAAAACCTTGTCTGCGCTGGTGGCGGGGGTCCTCCTTTCCACTCAGGCTTGGGCAGTAGCCCCGGACATTAGCGCTTCCGATTTGCCGGTACTGGCTCAGGAAGCTCAACATCGTGTCGCCAGTAAGCGGGTGGCGGACCTGTTCACCCGTTCCCATTATCGTAAGTTCGATATGGACAAGGCGTTCTCCAGCGACGTCTTCGACCGCTATCTCCAACAGTTGGATTTCAACCGCTCCCTGTTCCTTGCCGGTGATGTCGCCCGTTTTGAAGGGGAGCGGGATAAGTTCGCCTCAGAAGTGGCTAAGGGCGACCTTGAGCTGGCTTACGAGATGAACCAACTGGCGATGAAGCGCCGCTACGAGCGATTGTCGTATGCGCTGAGCCTGCTCGATGCGCCCATCACGTTCGACGTAGCCAATGACAAATACTACTTCGATCGGGAAGAGGCTCCCTGGGCTAAGACCACGGCAGAGCTCGACGAGATCTGGCGTCAGCGCGTCAAGTACGACGCGCTGAATCTGGCGCTGACCGGCAAAGAGTGGCCTGAGATCCAGGACATTCTGACGAAGCGTTATAACAACGCGATTAAGCGCCTGAGCCAGACCAACAGCGAAGACGTCTTCCAGTCAGTGATGAACGCGTATGCGTACACCATTGAGCCGCACACCAGCTATCTGTCTCCCCGCAACGCAGATCGCTTCCAGACCGAGATGAATCTCTCGCTTGAAGGGATCGGTGCGGTGCTGCAGATGACCGACGACTACACCGTGGTTCGCTCACTGGTTACCGGTGGACCGGCGGACCGTCAGGGCGAGCTTTCTCCGAACGACAAGATCATCGGGGTCGGTCAGGAGGGCAAACCGGTCGTTGATGTTATCGGGTGGCGCCTGGACGACGTGGTTGATCTGATCAAGGGTCCGAAGGACTCCAAGGTCACGTTGCAGGTATTGCCAGCCAAAGGCGGCAGCAACGCACGTGCCAAAGAGATTGTGATTGTCCGTGACAAGGTGCGTCTCGAGGACCGCGCGGTGAAATCCGAGGTGCTTGAGGTTGAGCAGGGTAACGGTGACGCGCGTCGTATCGGCGTCATTGAGATCCCAAGCTTTTACATGAACATCAGCCAGGACGTTGCGGCACAGCTGGTGAAGCTTGATGCTGAGAATGTCGAAGGCATCGTCATTGACCTGCGCGGCAATGGTGGTGGTGCGCTGAGCGAAGCCAGCCTGTTGACCGGACTCTTTATCCGCCAGGGGCCTGTGGTTCAGATCCGCGATCAGCGCGGTCGCATCAGCGTCAACGGCGATAATGACGGTCAGATCACCTACGACGGCCCTCTGACGGTTCTGGTTGACCGCTACAGCGCGTCGGCGTCTGAGATCTTCGCTGCGGCGATGCAGGATTACGGTCGTGCCTTGATAGTCGGCGAGCAAACCTTTGGTAAAGGCACGGTGCAGCAGCACCGGGGTCTGAGCCGCATCTATGACCTGTATGACAAGCCGATGGGCAACGTCACCTACACCATCGCTAAGTTCTACCGCATCAATGGCGGCAGCACTCAGTTGGAAGGGGTAACTCCGGACCTGCTGTTCCCAAGCTTTGTGGAGCATGGTGAGTATGGTGAGTCACAGGAAAAGAACCCGCTGCCCTGGGATTCCATCCCGAGCGCGCGTTACGGCCAGATCGCAGATCTCCCGCAGGATATGCTGACTCAGTTGCAACAGCGCCACCAGGGCCGGATGAAAGGTGAGCTTGAGTTCCAGATGCTGCAGGAGGACATTGCCCGTTACCGCAAGGATAAGGACAAGGGGTGGATCTCCCTGGTCAAAGCTGAGCGAGAGGCAGAATCCGCTGCGGATGATCAACGAGAGCTTGATCGAGTCAACGCCCGACGCGAAGCGATTGGCGAAGCGCCCATCGAAGACCTGGCTGCGGCAGAGGATACCGAAGCTCCGGACTTCCTGCTGGATGAGGCTGGAGCGATTACGCTTGATATGATCGACTGGACGCGGATAGCGAAAAGCAAAAACGGTTGATCGTTCGCTCCTCAGAAAAATGCTTAAAACCGCCCGAAAGGGCGGTTTTTTTGTGTCTGTTGAGTCGTAGAGCCGGGGCGGGCTTCCTGAGTTCCCTTGGGATCATACCGGCGAATGGGGCGTCTTAAGCGGCTGTGTAACATAGCCAAAATGACGGATTTGTTCCATGGCGTTAGGGAGTTAGCACAGGACTCCAAACCGTTTCCGGGGGGCCGATCGCCTTGTTCTCATTTGCTGGGTCGTGGTACAAGAAGTGATTGCGATCACAAAAAGATAACAAAAAGGACGTTTTATGACGCAACAAGCAGTCACCCACGGACGGTGGTCCAGTCGCCTGACCTACATTCTGGCGGCAACCGGTGCCGCAGTGGGACTGGGGAACATCTGGAAGTTCCCTTACATCATGGGGGAGAACGGCGGCGGCGCTTTTGTACTGGTCTACCTCCTGTGCATCCTTTTTATCGGCATTCCGATCATGATGTCAGAAGTGATCATCGGGAAGTTCGGGCGGCAAACACCCGCTCGCTCAGTGGCGTTGATGTCGGACGCCTCCGGTGGTGGCCGAGGGTGGAAAGTCGTTGGTTGGTCCGGCGTGCTGGCCGGTTACCTGATTCTCTCCTTCTACGTAGTGATCGCAGGGTGGGCATTGGCCTACACGTGGTACGGCTTTAATGGCCTGTTTGAAGAACAGAGTGCGGCTCAAATCGGTGAAATCTTTGCAGACCTGAACGCCACGCCGGGACCCTTGATGGGCTGGAGCCTGGCAATCATCCTTGGCACCGTATTGGTGGTCGGAAAGGGCGTCAGAGAAGGGCTCGAGCGTGCAGTGAACTGGATGATGCCTGCACTGCTTGTGCTGCTGGTGGTGATGGTGCTCTACGCGGCCCGCCGTGGCGACTTTGCGGCTGCATTTCACTTTATGTTTAACGCTGACTTCAGTGCCCTGAGCTGGAATGGCGTGCTTATCGCACTGGGCCACAGCTTTTTCACCCTGTCCCTGGCTTCCGGCATCATGACCATGTATGGCGCCTATCTGCCGGAACAAACCTCCGTGGTTAAAACCTCCATCTGGATCGCCCTGATGGACACCCTGGTGGCGATGCTCGCCGGGCTTGCCATCTATCCGATTGTCTTCGCCAATGGGCTGGAGCCCGGCGCCGGCCCAGGCCTGATATTCCAAACCCTTCCCATCGCGTTTGGCTCCATGCCTCTGGGTCAACTGTTTGGCGGACTATTCTTTCTGATGTTGGTAGTGGCGGCGTTTACCTCGGCCATCGCCCTGATCGAATCGTCGGTTGCCTGGTTGGTGGAGAAGCGGGGCATGAGCCGCATGGGAGCAGCGTTTACCGCGGGCTTCGGCATCTGGGCACTCAGCCTGCTGACCGTATTCTCCGTAACCGGGGCACCATGGGCGATTGTGTCGCTTTGGGGCGACATCAAGATCAGCTTCTTTGATCTGCTCGATTACGTTACCGCCAACATCATGCTGCCTCTGGGTGGTTTGATGATTGCGCTGTTCACCGGGTACCGGGTACGCAAAGAGATCACCTGTCGTGAAATCGGCAGTGTTAAGCCCATCTACAACATCTGGCGGATATCGGTTCGCTACGTCGCACCGGTGGCGATCACCCTGGTGTTCCTGCAACTGATCGGGGTACTCGGCCTGTAAAGGACGTGGTGCCATCCACTGAACGACGCCGTCCTAGGACGGCGTCGGCATTTAAGGAAGGAATCTATGGAGCCCAAATCACCTTCGCTGCTGGATGCACTGACACCTGTATTGGTGTTGATCATCGGTCTGGCCGCATCCGTTACCCTGTATGGGGACAACGCCTCCTATGGCCCGAACCAGATCGTGCTGTTCCTGGTCGCTGGCATCGCCATGATCGTTGGTTGGAAAAATGGCTACAAGTGGGAGCAGCTAGAATACGGCTTGCAGAAAGGGATCAGCATCTCAATCGGCGCCATCCTGATCCTGTTGGCGGTGGGAAGCCTGATCGGCACCTTCCTGCTGGCCGGCACTGTGCCAACCCTTATCTATTACGGTTTACACCTGCTGAATCCCGCCATTTTCTACGCAGCGACCTGTGTGATCTGTGCGGTTGTGGCGCTCTCGATTGGCAGTTCCTGGACGGTGGCAGCGACCGTTGGTGTCGCCCTGATGGGGGTCAGCCAGGGGCTCGGGATGGACAAAGCGATCACCGCCGGCGCGGTGATCTCCGGTGCCTACTTCGGGGACAAGATGTCGCCCCTGTCTGAAACCACTAACCTGGCGCCTGCCGTGGCGGGGTCCGAACTGTTCAGCCACATCCGCAATATGGCTCGTACCTCGATTCCCGCGTTTGTCTTGGCGTTGCTGGTGTTTGTTGCGATGGGCTGGGGTCAGGGCAGTGACTTCGACCCTTCCCGACTTGAAGCGATGGCGACCGGGCTGAAGGTGCAGTTTCAGTTGGGTTGGTACCTGCTGTTGCCTCTGGTATTGGTGCTGGTGCTGGCGATGATGAAGATGCCAGCCTTTCCTGCGATAGCGATTGGTGCTTTAACCGGAGGTCTGTGGGCGGCGCTGTTTCAGCCGGATGCAATCCGATCCATGAGTGACGGAAGTGGCAGCTATGGCCTGATGGCCCTGACCGTGGTTTGGCAGGCATTGTTTGAAGGGATAACGGTACAAACCGGCACGGACGATCTGGATGCGCTGCTGTCCGGTGGAGGGATGGGGTCAATGCTCAATACCGTTTGGTTGATCCTGGCGGCCATGAGCTTTGGCGCGGTAATGGAAACCTGCGGGTTATTGCGGCGATTGGTGCAGGCCATTCTGTCCGGTGTGAAGACCAGTGGATCGCTGATCGCAACCACCATCACAAGCTGCTTTGGGGTCAACCTGCTGACCGCGGATCAGTACATCGCCATTGTTGTACCGGGGAGAATGTTCAAGGCGGAGTACGAGGAGCGTGGTTTGTCGCCTCTGAATCTGTCCCGGGCGCTGGAGGATGGCGGGACCATCACTTCGCCACTGGTGCCATGGAACAGTTGCGGTGCCTATATGCAGGGCGTGCTGATGGTGAATCCGATTGATTACGCTTTGTACGCCTTTTTTAACTGGTTCAGCCCTGTGATTGGTATACTCCTGGCTCACCTGGGGGTAGGGATTAAGATGGCTCTGCCCCGTACCTCTCGCCTAGACAGCAGTAAGGAGAGTGCTCAATGACGGCTATGCAAGCCAAATATCGCAAGGACTACCAGGCACCAGATTTCACCATTACCGAACTGGACCTGGCGTTTGTACTGGATCCCAACCACACGCAGGTCATCGCCACCAGCCATGTGGTCCGGCAGCGCCCCGATGCTCGAGAGCTGGTGTTGGACGGTGAGTCACTGCAGTTGAAGTCGGTCAAGGTGAATGGAGAGGCGTTGAGCGCTGACCGTTATCGTGAGCAGAATGGCCAGTTGGTGATTGAACTGGACCAGGATGAAGCCACGCTGGTGATCGAAACTGAGATCGATCCCGCCAACAACACCACGCTGGAAGGGCTCTATCAGTCCGGTGGAGCATTCTGTACCCAGTGTGAAGCGGAAGGTTTTCGCCGCATTACCTATTTCCTCGACCGACCCGATGTACTGGCCCGCTATCGTACCCGCATTGAAGCGGACAAGGCTCAGTACCCCTTCCTGCTCTCTAACGGCAACAAGATTGAAGCAGGTGACCTGGATGACGGTCGTCACTTTGCCGTTTGGGAAGATCCCTTCCCGAAGCCCAGCTACCTGTTTGCGCTGGTAGCGGGTGACTTCGATCTTCTTGAGGACACCTTTGTTACGGCGTCCGGCCGCGAAGTCGCCCTTGAGCTGTTTGTCGACCGCGGTAACCTCTACCGCGGCCACCACGCCATGGCATCACTGAAGCACTCGATGGCCTGGGACGAAAAGCGTTTCGGCCTGGAGTATGACCTCGACATCTACATGATCGTCGCCGTCGACTTCTTCAATATGGGCGCGATGGAAAACAAGGGGCTGAACATCTTCAACTCCAAGGCCGTATTGGCGGACCCGCAGAGCGCCACGGACGCTGAGTATCACCGCATTGAATCGATCATCGGCCACGAGTATTTCCACAACTGGACCGGTAACCGGGTAACCTGCCGCGACTGGTTCCAGTTGAGCCTGAAAGAGGGCCTGACGGTGTTCCGTGACCAGGAGTTCTCCTCGGAAATGGGCTCCCGTGCCGTCAACCGCATTCAGGCGGTGAAAGTGGTTCGCAACCAGCAGTTCGCTGAAGACGCCGGTCCGATGGCGCATCCGATCCGCCCCGAGAAGGTGATCGAGATGAACAACTTCTACACGGTTACCGTGTACGACAAAGGCGCCGAAGTGATCCGGATGATGCACACCCTGTTGGGTGAAGCCGGCTTCCGTAAAGGGATGGATCTCTACTTTGAGCGTCATGACGGCCAGGCGGTGACCTGCGACGACTTTGTGCAGGCGATGGAAGATGCCAGTGGCGTGGATCTGACCCAGTTCCGTCTTTGGTACAGCCAGAGCGGGACGCCGGTGCTCTCGGTTGAACAGCAGTATGACGCCGAACGTCACAGCTATACCCTGACGTTGTCTCAGCACACACCGCCGACCGCTGACCAGTCTGAGAAGGTTGCCCTTCACATTCCGGTGGCGTTTGAACTGATCGACAGCGAGGGGCGTTCTGTTCCGTTGATCTGCGATGGTCAGTCTCACAATGGCTTGCTGGAACTGAAATCCGATTCCCAAAGCTGGACCTTTGAGCAGGTGCCTGCGGATGTGGTGCCGTCACTGCTTCAGGAGTTCTCCGCGCCGGTTCGGTTGAGCTTTCAATACCAGCCTCAGCAACTGGCCCGCATTCTGGCTCATGCGAGCAATGACTTTGCTCGTTGGGATGCCGCTCAAACGCTCTATCAGGGCGAAGTGTTCGCCATTGCGGACGGCGAACAGGAGCGGGTAACCGACACCACTCTTGAAGCGATCCGCGCTGTATTGTTGGGCGAGGGGCAGGACCCGGCCCTGGTGGCGGAACTGCTGATGCTGCCCTCTGAGTCGACTCTGGCCCAGGCTCGGGCTGGTGCCGATGTTGAAGCGATTCACCATGCCCGCCGCAGTGTCCAGTCTCAGTTGGGCCTCGCTTTGGAGGATGAATTGACCGCCGTTTATCGGGCTCACTTTGATGCCAGCTACGCCAACAATGGTGAAGCGGTAGGGCGACGGGCACTGAAAAACGCCTGTCTGCATCTGCTGGCTATGGGGGGTAAGGCCAGCAGCCAGAGCCTGATCGAAAGCCAGTTCCAGAGCGCAGACAATATGACTGATTCCCTCGCGGCTCTGAATGCAGCCAACCAGGGCGCATTGCCAGTAGCCAAGGCGATGATGACAGCGTTTGAAACCCGATGGCGTGAAGAACCACTGGTGATGGATAAGTGGTTTGCCCAGGTTGCGATGCAACCCGGCGCTCACGCTCTTGATGCCGTCAAAGCCGCGATGACGCACGTCGCATTTGATATCAGCAACCCGAACCGGGTGAGGGCACTGATAGGGGCGTTTGCTGACGGTAACCCCAACGCGTTCCACGCCATCGATGGCAGCGGATACCAGTTCCTCACTGACATTTTGATCAAACTGAATGGCATAAACCCCCAGTGCGCCGCACGGATCATGACCCCTCTGATGCAGTGGAAGCAGCAGGACGAGGAGCGTCAGGCCTTGATGCTGGCGCAATTGAAACGGTTGGCATCACTGGAAGGGTTGAGCCGGGACCTGTTCGAGAAAGTGAGCAAGAGTCTGGAGCAGGCGGCCTGAAGGATGCGCTGTTATCAGTTCGATGTAAGGCTCTCTGCGGAGCAGATGATGCGCTATTACCGGGGGCAGGCCAACCTGGTAGTGATACGGGACAGGGCAGGCAAAGTGTTACATTTGCACCCCCGATACCTGAGGCCGCATCTGCGCCCTGAAGGAGTGGTTGGCAGTTTTGAACTGCGCCTGAGTGAGCAAGGACAATTCGTCGAACTAGTGCGCATTTAGAGCAAATGCTTCAAACGCAAAGGGGTCAGCTAACAGCTGGCCTTTTTTTATGTTCGTTTCTAAAAATATCTTTTAAATCATGCGACTAAGGTATCGGGGACGGGGCAGGGGACGTTGACAAGGCCAGCATTTAAATGGATTGATTTAAATGGTCGTTTGAATGCAGGTAAACCGTTAAATTTGAAGTGCTTTCTATGTCACAAAGTGGTTGCTAGCACCTTTCCCTTATTGTAACAATGGGGTTAATTTCGGCCTGAAAATAGATCCGAAATCTCATAAAACGATAACATCAGGGAAGGGAGAACAGCGACAATGACTGCAAGCGTATCCCGCTTTCGCCGCTCAGTGCTGGCAGCCAGTATCGGAATGGTACTGGCTGCGCCGACTCAGGCGGTGACATTCGAATGGGGAGATATCCAAGGGAGCTTTGACTCAACCTGGACCCTTGGGGCAGCGTGGCGTGTCGAGGAGCGCGATCTGGATAAGATCGGCAAGAGTAACCGGTTCAAATGGGACACGGGTTACGGCTTTGACTTTGTCAACGGCACTTTCAACGATACCGGGCTGGAAGCCAGCCAGATCTTCGGATTACCGGGGTCTTACTCCTCGAACGGTGATCTGGCCAATATGCTCTACAGCAAGGGCGACACCTTCACCGAGATCTTCAAAGGCCTGCACGAACTGGAACTGGTTTACGAAAACATGGGGGTTTTCGTACGCGGGTTCTACTTCTACGACAACAAACTGGAAAACGGCGACTTTGACTACCAGAACCCGATGAGTGGTGAGGAGTTTGACGTTTGCGCGGACGACAAAGCGGCAGAGTACGCTTGCTCCGATATCCGTTTGCTGGATGCCTACTTCTTTGCGGACTTCGATCTTGGGACGATGCCTTTCTCCATCCGTATCGGTGAGCAGGTTGTCAGCTGGGGTGAAAGCACCCTGATTGCCCATGGCATCAACTCCATCAACCCGGTTGACCTTGCCCGTCTGCAGGCACCGGGTTCCGAGTTGAAGGAAGCGTTTATCCCAGTCGGTACCGTTTGGGCCAGCTTGGGCCTGACCGAGAACTTCAACATTGAAGCCTACTACCAGTATCGCTGGGAAGAGACTCGTCTGCCGGTAACCGGTACCTACTTCTCCAGTAACGACTTCGCGGGCGCGGGTGGCTATGTAAATAACGCCCAGTTGGGCTTTACCTCTAACCCCGACATTACGCTGAACTACCTGCTGGAAGAGTATCAGCGTCTGGGGCAGGCCGCTGCCGGTGCCATCGCAGGCTCTGGTGCCACTACGCCGGAAGAGATCCAGGCGGCACTGGTTCCGTTGGCGCCTCTGGCCGTTCCCTATGGAACCAAGACCACCCTGGTGGGCTACGAGCAGAAGCCAGATGATCAGGGCCAGTTTGGTGTGAAACTGGGCTACTTTGCCCCCGACCTCAACGACACCGAGTTCGGACTCTACTTCATCAATTACCACAGCAAGCGCCCCCTGATTTCTGGTCAGGCCGCTGACTTCAGTGGCGCAGCCCTGGTTCAGGATCTCGCGACTCTGAGCGCCATTGCCGGCGCTGGCGGTGAGGTATCCCGTGATGACCTTCTGGGTCTTAACGCGTTTTCCAAAGCGGTTATCGAGTATCCGGAAGACATTAAGCTGTACGGTTTCTCCTTCAACACCACTCTGGGTGATACCTCAGTAGCTGGTGAGATCGCCTATCGTCAGGATGAGCCGCTGCAGATTGACGACGTTGAACTGCTGTTTGCCGCCATGCCGGAGCAGCTTTATAACGCCGACAATGACGCCTATGGCGTGTTTGAGAACCTGTCTCAGTACGTGAAGCCCAACGGCGAGCGTCTGATGCCCGGTGAGTTTGGATCCGGCTATGTGCTGACCGACTCCACCCAGGCGCAGATGACCTTTACCCACATCTTTGGCCCCACTCTTGGTGCCTCTAACTTCCTGATGTTAGGAGAAGTGGGTGGCGTCTGGCTGCACGACATGCCGGATACGTCAGTACTGCGCATGAATGGTCCGGGCACTGAACGTGCGGGCCTCGAAGGGCGTGAAGACAGCGCCGGGGTGCTGGGTCTGCTGCACAACGGCCCCGAAGAGGATGCGTTCCCCACCGATAACGCCTGGGGCTATCGCATCGTCGCCAAAGCGGACTACACCAACGCGCTGTTTGGCTGGAACCTCTCACCTCGAGTGGTGTTCTCCCACGACGTTTCCGGTACCACTCCGGACCCGCTGTTCCTCTTTATCGAAAACCGTAAATCCGCAGCAGCCACGCTGTCCGGGGATTACCAGAACCGCTGGTCTTTCGATTTGAGCTACAACGCGTTCTGGGGCGGCAAGGGCAGCACCAATTCTTTGGAAGACAAGGACTTCGTGTCCTTTAACGTGAAGTTCTCCATCTAAGAGAGGCGGGATCCAAATGAAAAAGATCACAGTAATGGCGTCTGCAATGGCGCTGATGTTCGGCTCCGGGATGGCGATGGCCAAGGTAAGCCCGGAGGAAGCGGCAAAGCTGGGTAAAGACCTGACGCCGATGGGCGCAGAGATGGCTGGCAACGCCGATGGCTCCATTCCCGCCTGGACCGGTGGTATTACTCAACCGCCTGCGGGATATCAGAAGGGTACCTTCCACGTTGACCCCTATGGAGGGGACGCCAAGATCGTCACCATCACCAAGGACAACATGGCGGAATACGCGCCGCTCCTGAGTGCCGGTGTCCAAAAGATGTTCGAGATGTATCCGGACACCTTCAAGATGGATGTGTATCCGACACACCGCAGCGGCTCCTACCCGCAGTTTATCTATGACGCCACCATCAAGAACGCCACCTCTGCGGAGTTGGTTGATGGCGGTAACGGTATCCGCGGCGCTGCCACGGGCATTCCGTTCCCAATCCCGGCCAACGGCCTGGAGGTGATCTGGAACCACATTCTGCGTTATCGCGGCGAGACCGCTGAGATTCAGCGTAACCAGGCTGCACCGACCGCAGGCGGTTCCTACACGCTGGTAGAGACCAACGAGCAGATTAAATTCCTGTACACCATCCCCGGCGCAGACGCGGCGGCACTGGCCAAGGACAATCTGCTTTTCTACTTCAAGCAGGTTGTGACTGCTCCGGCTCGATTGGCGGGCACCGCACTTCTGGTTCATGAAACCATGGATCAGAGCAAGCAGCCTCGTCAGGCCTGGACCTACAACACCGGTCAGCGCCGTGTGCGTCGCGCTCCGAATGTCGCGTTCGATACTCCTGGAACCGCGTCTGACGGCATGCGTACCACTGACGATTTCGACCTCTATAACGGTTCTCCGGAGCGTTACAACTGGGAGCTGGTCGGTAAGCAGGAGATGTACATCCCCTACAACGACTACAAGCTGCACAGTGGTGACCTGAAATACGATCAGATCCTGCAAGCAGGCCATATCAACATGGACCTGGTTCGCTGGGAAAAGCACCGGGTTTGGGTGGTTGAAGCCACGTTGAAGGATGGCGTTCGCCACCTGTACAAGACCCGTCGCTTCTACATCGACGAGGACAGCTGGCAGATTGCCCTGGTTGATCTGTACGACAACCGTGACCAGATGTACCGGGTCGGTATGGCGCACACCGTCAACTACTACGAGCAGCCGCTGGTATGGACCACGCTCGAAGTGTTCTACGACCTGAACTCCCGCCGCTACATGGCCATGGGTCTGGATAACGAAGGTAAGGTGGCCAATTTCGACGCCGATATCTCCGTTTCCGACTTTACGCCTCAAGCGCTGCGCCGTCAGGGCCGTCGTTAATCCCATCTGATAAAGGCGCCCCAATCGGGGCGCCTTATTCGAGAGTTCCTATGTTGTATCGAATCCTGTTTTCTACCGCGCTGTTGAGCGCCACTGCGCTGGCCAACGACGCAGGAAACCTGCATGAGGCGTTTATTGCGCCCAAAGCGTCGCAATCACTGCTACTGGATATTCAGTCCGCAGGCGATAAGTGGGTCCTGGTTGGCGATCGAGGCACCGTACTTCGAGGAGATGGCCAGAGTTGGATCCAGTCTCCGGCACCGCTAACCACCATGCTGACTTCCGTGACGTTTGCGGACGATAGGCAAGGCTGGGCGGTGGGTCACGATGTGACGGTATTGGCGACACAAGATGGCGGCGCAAGCTGGAAGATCAGCCAGAATCTGCCGCAGAAGGATAAGCCGCTGCTGGACATCCTGGCACTGGGCAATGATGAGATCGTTGCGGTTGGTGCCTATGGGTTGTTTTACCGCTCCGTGGATGGCGGACGCAGTTGGAGTGAGGAGTTTCACGACGAGTTGCTGTTCGAGGAGGATCGACTCTACCTCGAGGAACTGAAAGCGGATGATGAAGCACTCTACCTGGATGAACGCAGTGCGATTCTGCCGCACTTTAACCGCATCAAGCGTTTAGCAAATGGTGACCTGTTTCTCCTTGGAGAGATGGGCTTTATGGCGCGCTCCAGTGACAACGGCCACCATTGGCAGAAACTGGAAGAGATCTACTTTGGTTCCTTTATGGATATGGTCGAACTGCCCAATAGCGGGCTGCTGGCTGTTGGTCTGAGGGGGAACATCTTCCGAAGCGACAACAACGGTATCGACTGGGAGCCTGTTGATGTAGACCTGCGCTCTACCATCAACAGTGGCATTCGCTTAGACGACGGTCGAATCGTGTTGGTCGCTAACGGCGGCGTGATGCTGGTTAGTGAAGATGATGGCAGAAGCTTCACCAGCCGCCTCCTGGCCAAAGGGGACGACCTGGTTGCGGTCGCGGCCGTGGACGGTTCCACACTGCTGGTTGTTGGCAGTAACGGCGCCAACCTCTATCCCATTACGGAATAAGGAGTCGTACCGTGTTGGATAAATGGATAAATCTCGTTGAGATGGTGGTTTTCCGCCATCGCCCGGCAGTGCTGATCCTGTTCGCCCTGTTGAGCGTGTTCCTTGGCTACAGCGCCACGGAACTGAAGATGGACGCCGCCTTTACCAAGAACATTCCCCTGAACCACCCCTATATGCAGACTTATATGAAGCATCGGGAGCAGTTCGGCGGCGCCAACAGCATTATGGTGGCGGTCTCGGATAAGAGCGGTGACATCTATAACCCCAAGTTTTTTGATGTTCTGCGACAGATTCACGACCAGCTGTTCTTTATCCCCGGCGTGGATCGGACCCAGGTGAAATCCCTGTATTCACCCTCTACACGCTTTACCGAAGTGGTGGAGGATGGATTCCGCGGTGGGCCGGTGATCCCGGCGGACTTTGCCGCTGATGATCAGGGACTGGCCCAGGTCCGGGCCAATGTCGAGAAAGCGGGGATCATCGGGCGTCTGGTATCAGACGACTTCAGCGCCGCCATGGTTACCGCCCAACTTCTGGATTGGGTGCCCATTCCGGAAGAGGAGAGGGTCGAAGGGGGACCGGTAACCCGGTCCATGGACGTGTTGGCGTTTGCCGAACGTCTGGAGGCGGAGATCCGGGAACAGTACGAAGATGACCAGATCCAGGTGCACATCATCGGCTTTGCCAAGATGTCCGGTGATGTGGCTGATGGCGCTAAGGACGTGCTGCTGTTCTTCCTTATCGCCATTGTTATCACAGCGGTTATGGTTTACTCCTTCTCCCGCAGCATCATGCTGACACTGCTGCCTCTCGGATGCTCTTTGGTTGCCGTAGTCTGGCAGATGGGGGGATTGACCGTACTCGGCTTTGGCCTGGACCCCATGTCGATCCTTGTGCCTTTCCTGGTATTTGCGATTGGTGTGAGTCACGGTGTGCAGATGATCAACGCCGTCGGTCACCGGGTTGCAGAGGGTTCCAATACCAAAGTGGCGGCGCAGATCGCGTTTCGCTCCCTGCTGGTTCCGGGTGGTGTTGCACTGATTTCCGATACCGTAGGGTTTATGACGCTGCTTGCCATCGACATCGGCATCATTCGGGAACTGGCGATCACCGCATCGCTCGGGGTAGGGCTGATCATCCTGACCAACCTGGTGCTGCTCCCGGTACTGCTCTCCTATGTGAAGTTTTCGCCCGGCTATCTGGAGCGAGTGAAGGCCAGCCACGGCAAGGTTGCGCCGCTGTGGCACAAAGTCTCTCACTTTGCGGATGGCAAAACCGCCAAGATCGTTGTGGTTGGCGCCATTGTGCTGTTCGGGTTGGGGTATATGCAGGCCCAAACCATGAAGATCGGTGATCTCCATGCCGGTGCGCCAGCGCTTAAAGAGAGCTCTCGATACAACCAGGATACCTTTTACATCACCGACAACTTCTCCATCACCACCGATGTGTTGACGGTGATTGTTGAAGCCTATCCGGAAGCCTGTACCTATCACGAAGTGATGGAGCGCATTGACCGCTTCCAATGGCGGGTAACCAATGTGCCCGGTGTGCAGTCCAGCGCCAGTCTGGCATCCGTGGCCAAGATTGTGAATGGCGGATACAACGAGGGTAACCCCAAGTGGCGTGTGCTGCCACGGACTACGGCGACCCTGGTGCAGGCGACCTCCCGTGTGCCTACCTCATCCGGGTTGCTGAACGGCAACTGCTCTGTGATGCCGGTGTACCTGTTCCTGGAAGATCACAAAGCGGAGACGCTGGACCGTGTTGTTGCGGCAGTGAAGTCAGAAGCGCAGCGTTTCGACACCCCTGAGGTGAAGTTCAAGCTCGCTTCCGGGCCTGCCGGGGTGATGGCGGCCACCAATGAAGCGGTCGCTGAAGCGCAAACTCCCATGATGCTCTACGTCTATGGCGCGGTATTCCTGCTGTGTCTGATGAGCTTCAAGTCGCTGCGCGCCACCCTGGCGGTGATTTTGCCGCTGTACCTGGTATCGACCCTGGCTCAGGCGCTGATGACTTTCCTGCAGATCGGACTGACGGTGAGCACGCTGCCGGTGATTGCGCTCGGTGTGGGTATCGGTGTTGACTACGGCATCTACATTCTGTCCACCATGACACCGTATCTCCGGGCTGGCATGAACGTACAGGAAGCTTATCTGCGGGCTCTGTGCGAACGCGGTAATGCGGTGGTGTTCACGGGCATTACCCTGGCGGTTGGTGTCAGTACCTGGGTGTTCTCCAGCCTTAAGTTCCAGATGGACATGGGGATCCTGCTCACCTTCATGTTCCTGGTGAACATGGTGGCGGCGGTGGTGGTACTCCCGGCACTGGTCCGTTTGCTGTGGGGTAAAGGGCATCCGGCCTCCGAAGTGGAAGGGCCACAGGAAACACAGAAGGCCGCCTGAATCCCGTTCTCCAAACGCCACCGTCTAAGGTGGCGTTTTTTATGGCTTATCGGAAAATCCGTACAGCACAATCCACTGGTCCTACCAAGAACTTTTCCTGCATAAAGGCCTCCGGTTCCTGCGTGAATTTGCACTTTTTAAGGCGCTTGTTGACTGTCTGGTCAATTGGTACCGGAAGTGGCCAAAAACCCAGCATTTCAAAATGCGAAACGCCTCACACTCGCCCAGAAAGGGTGATACACTTCGCGACGCAAGTGCCGCCAGGCAGCGGCAGATCAAATGGCAAAACAATAATTAGCGAATAAGCGCCATCGCAGAAAGGACAAGCAACATGGCCAAGCAAACGTCTACCCCCCAGGTCCTGCTGGACAATGTTGTGGAGCTGATCCACAAAAAGATGCCCGAGCAGCAAGCCCCCCTAATCGACGCCTTTGCCCGCCTCATTTTCGGCACCCTGGCAAAAGATGAACTCTCTCAGCGCAGTGACAGTGACCTGTACGGCGCCACCCTCAGCCTCTGGAACACCCTGAACAAAACCCGCGCCGGTGAATTCCGTAACCGAGTCTACAATCCGGTTCAAAGCACCCACGGATGGCAGTCTGCTCACACCATTATCGAGATGGTACTCCCCGATATGCCGTTTCTGGTGGATTCCGTTGCCATGGCGCTGAACCGTCATGGCATCACCAGTCATTTGATGATCCACTCTCCGGTTGCGATTGCCCGAGATGAGGAGGGCGCGGTAACCGCCGTACGCCATGTGCTGGAAGGTGAGCCGCAGGATGAACGGGTTGCCGTATTCCTGGTTGAGGTGGACAACCTTGACGACAAGGCACGGATGAAGGAATTGGCCGGTGAGTTGGATTCCGTCATTCTCGATGTCACTGCAGCGGTTGCCGATTGGCAGTCGATGCAGGATAAGCTCGGCGAAGTGATTGATACCGTTAAACAGGGCCCAATCTCCGGCCACGAAAGTGACCGAGACGAAGCGGTCGCGTTTCTTGAGTTCCTGTCCAATCACCACTTCACCTTCCTGGGCTATCGCCATTACGATCTGACCAAGGTCGAGGGTGACATCAGCCTCCAGGGCGACAATGCCACCAGCCTGGGCATCATGAGAGAGCAACCTAGCCAGGGCCTTCTGCTCTCCTCACTGCCTGAACAGGCCCGTAAAGAAGCGCTGGGCAGTGGGCATCTTATCCTGACCAAAACCAACACCAAGAGCCGTGTCCACCGTCCGGCCTACATCGATTATGTTGGGGTTAAGTGCTTTGACAAGCAGGGTCAGGTGATTGGCGAGCACCGCTTTATCGGTTTGTACGCCTCGTCCATGTACAACCGCAGTCCCCGTGAGATCCCCTTGATTCGTCGTAAGCTGGATCGGGTTGTTGCCCGCTCCGGCCTGGCGCCGAACAGCCATGACTACAAAGCCCTGATGAACATCCTGGAGACCTATCCCCGGGATGAGTTGATCCAGGCCAGCGAGCCGCAGTTGTTTGACGGTGCCATGGGCATCCTGCACATGCAGGACCGTGACAAGGTACGTCTCTTTGTCCGTCGCGATCCCTTCGGTCGTTTCTTCTCAGCGCTCGTATTCACCACCAAGGAACGCTACAACACCCAACTCCGTGTCAAGACCCAGAAGTTGCTGGCGGAAGTGTTCCAGACCGAAGATGAGGTGGAGTTTACGACCTATTTCTCCGAGTCCACCCTGGCACGAACTCACTACCTGGTGAAGGTTGAAGACAACAATATGGACATTGACGTAAAAGAGCTGGAAAACAATCTGGTTGAACTGGCTCGTTCCTGGGAAGACAAGCTGGATGCGGCTCTGGTTGAGAGCCGTGGTGAAGCACAGGGCAAGCAACTGTCCCGCCGCTTTGTGAACGCGTTCCCCCGCAGCTACAAAGAAGACGTCCTGCCCAGCGCAGCACTGGTGGACATTGAACACCTGGAGAAGCTGGAAACTGCCGATGAACTCGGCATGTTGTTCTACCAGCCTCAGGAGCGGGCGCTGGGCAGCAAGCAGGTCTGCCTGAAGCTGTTCCATAAGAATGAGCCTATTCATCTCTCCGACGTGCTGCCGATGCTGGAAAACTTCGGTTTGCGCGTAATTGGCGAGCGCCCCTACAAAGTGGTAACCGCTGAAGGCAACGAGTACTGGATCCTCGATTTCTCCATGACTCTGAAAGGGGAAGTGGAGGAGGAGATCAGCTCCTACCAGGTTCGCTTCCAGGAAGCGCTCGGCAAAGTCTGGTCCGGCGATTATGAAGACGACGGCTTTAACCATCTGGTGCTCTCTGCGGGGCTGACCGGCCGCGAAGTAACTGTACTGCGTGCATACGCCAAGTACATGCGCCAGATCGGCGTTACCTTCTCCCAGGAGTACATCGCCGAAACGCTGGACAAGTATCCCCACATTGCCCGTCTGCTTGTGGAGATGTTCAACAAGCGCTTCAATCCCAAGAGCCGTGCGGTCCGTGGGCTGGAGAAGCAGTTGACCCAGGTGGAAGCCTACCTGGATGACGTAGCCAACCTGGATGATGATCGCATCATCCGCCGCTACGTTGAGCTGATTGAAGCCACCCTGCGCACCAACTTCTACCAGACGCTGGCGGAAGGGGACGATAAGTCTTACGTCTCCTTCAAGGTTCAGCCTGAGCGCATTCCCGAGATGCCTCTGCCGATGCCAAAGTTTGAGATCTTCGTTTACTCCCCCCGTATGGAAGGGGTACACCTGCGTGGTGGCAAAGTGGCCCGTGGTGGTCTGCGCTGGTCCGATCGCCGGGAAGATTTCCGTACCGAAGTGCTGGGCCTGGTAAAAGCGCAGCAGGTGAAAAATACCGTAATCGTTCCCTCCGGCGCCAAGGGCGGCTTTGTGTGCAAACAGTTGCCCACTGAGCGTGAAGCGATGCTGGCGGAAGGGCAGGCGTGCTATCGCATGTTTATCCGCGGCCTGTTGGATGTGACCGACAACATTGAACAAGGCGAAATCATTCCGCCGGTCAATGTCGTCCGCCATGACGAGGATGACCCCTATCTCGTGGTTGCCGCCGATAAGGGTACTGCGACCTTCTCAGACATCGCCAACGGCATCTCCGAAGAGTACGACTTCTGGCTCGGTGACGCGTTTGCCTCCGGTGGGCAGTATGGTTACGACCATAAGAAGATGGGCATCACGGCCCGTGGCGGCTGGGAGTCAGTAAAACGCCACTTCCGTGAGATGGGCATTGATTGCCAGAGCACCGACTTCACCTGTCTGGCTGTGGGCGATATGGCTGGCGACGTATTTGGTAATGGCATGCTGCTTTCCAGGCACACCCGCCTGCTTGCTGCATTCAACCATATGCACATCTTTATCGATCCGACGCCGGATGCGGCCAAGAGCTATGTCGAGCGTGAACGACTGTTCAAACTGCCTCGCTCCAGTTGGGAAGATTACAACGCCGATCTGATCTCAGAAGGGGGCGGTGTCTTCAACCGCAGCGCCAAAGCGATCAAGCTGACGCCGCAGATGAAGGCGATGGTAGGCTCAAAGAAAGCCCAGATGACCCCCAATGAGCTGATCCAGCATCTGCTTCAGATGGAAGTGGACCTGCTTTGGAACGGTGGTATTGGTACCTATGTTAAGGGCACCAAAGAGAGCCACATTGAGGTGGGTGATCGCGCCAACGATGCCGTCCGCATCAACGGCACCCAGCTCAACGCCAAGATTGTGGGTGAGGGCGGTAACCTGGGTCTGACCCAACTGGGCCGTATTGAGTACGCTCAAAAGGGCGGTCGCATCAACACCGACTTCGTGGACAACGTCGGCGGTGTGGATTGCTCTGATAACGAAGTGAACATCAAGATTCTCCTTAACCGTCTGGTGACGGAAGGGGAGATGACCATCAAGCAGCGCAACCAGATGCTGATGGAGATGACCGACGAAGTCGCCGAGATCGTTCTGGAGGATTGCCGCCATCAGACCCTCTCCATCTCGGTAACGGAAGCCCGTAATGGCGAGCAACTGAAAGAGCAGATCCGCTTTATCCAGTATCTTGAGAAAGAGGGTAAGCTGGATCGTGCGCTGGAGTTCCTGCCCACCGACGAAGAGCTGTCTGAGCGTCTGGCTGCGGGCCATGGCCTGACCCGTCCGGAACTGTCCGTACTGGTGGCTTACGCCAAGATGGTTCTGAAAGAGCAACTGGTGGACCCGAGCGTCACCGATGAGGAAACCATTGCGAAGCGCCTGGTTGACTACTTCCCGGTACGCCTTCAGGAGCAGTACAGTCAGTGGATGACCGAACACCCGCTGCGTGCTGAAATCATCGCGACTTCGCTGGCCAATGACATCATCAACAACATGGGCCTTAACTTCATCCAGCGTATGCAGGATGAGACTGGTGCCTCAGTCTCGGAAGTGGCACTGAGTTACACTATTGCCGCCCAAGTGTTTGGCTTAGATAGCATTAAGGCGCAGATCATTGAGCATAACGGCGTTGTCGATGCCGAGCGACAGCACGAGATGCTCTACCAGTTGCAGCGCACCGTACGTCGTGCAACCCGCTGGTTCCTGCGCCACCGCACTGGCAACCTGGATGTGGCTGGCAGCGTCGCCTTCTTCCGTCCGGTAGTGGAGGAGCTCAATCAGAGCTTTGATTCCCTGCTGCAGGAGGAGGAAGCTCAGGGCATCCGTGCCCGGGCAGAGAGCCTGGTGGAAAGTGGTGTGAACGCCGAACTGGCCCATACCGTTGGCCGCCTGAGTACTCTGTTCTCCGCACTGGACCTGGCCGAGATCGCCAAAGCCGATGCCAAGCCGGTTTCGCTGGTTGCCGAAACCTACTTCCGACTGGGAGCCGACATCGAGCTTCACTGGTTCCTGGAGCAGATCAACGAACAGCCGGTGTCGAACCACTGGCAGGCGTTGGCCCGCGCCGGTTTCCGGGAAGAGCTGGATTGGTTGCAGCGCCGCCTTACCCTCGTGGTGCTGCGCAACTGTGGAGCCCAATGCCAGGCGGACGCTATCATTGAGCAGTGGGTGAATGACAATAACGCAACCCTGGATCGCTGGTTGCACATGATGGCGGAGTTCCATACTTCCAAGAGCCACGAGTTCTCCAAGTTCTCTGTTGCTCTGCGTGAACTGAACCTGCTCATCATGCGCTGTGACTCGGTTAACGAGGCACGCTAAACCATCGTAAGGGGAAAAGCCTCGGCCTTAGCCGAGGCTTTTTTTAGATCTGGAGAAAGAATGTTTTACCGCATCGCACAAAAGTTCCTGTTCCAAACCAACCCGGAATGGGCACACGACTTTGCCATGGGCAGCCTGAGCCGTACTGCCAATACGCCTTTAGCCTGCTTCTACGCGCAAAACGTCCCCTTCACTCCGGTGGAATTTATGGGCGTGCAGTTCCCCAATCCGGTCGGTCTGGCTGCCGGAATGGACAAAGACGGTGAAGCGATCAATGCCTTCGCTGCCATGGGCTTTGGTCATGTGGAAGTTGGCACCGTGACCCCGCGTCCGCAACCGGGCAATGATTTGCCTCGTCTGTTCCGTCTGAAACCTGCGCGCGCCATCATTAACCGCATGGGCTTCAACAACAAAGGTGTAGACAACCTGGTTGCCAACATCAAAGCCTCCAACCCCGGCGACTGCGTTATTGGCGTCAACATCGGCAAAAACAAAGACACGCCGCTGGAAGAGGGTAAGAACGACTACCTGATCTGCATGGAGAAGGTGTATGACGTTGCTGGCTACATCGCGGTTAACATCTCCTCTCCCAACACCCCGGGCCTCCGCACTCTGCAATATGGTGAGATGCTGGATGACCTGCTGTCTTCTCTCAAAGCCAAGCAGCGTGAACTGGCCAAGAAGTACGGTAAGTACGTACCGGTAGCGCTCAAGATCGCTCCGGATCTGTCTGATGAAGAGATCCGTGAAGTAGCGGCCTCGCTGATCCGCAACGAGATTGATGGCGTGATTGCCACCAACACGACTCTGGCCCGCGAAGGGGTAGAGCACCTGCCGGAACACGGTGAGGCTGGCGGTCTTTCTGGCGCGCCGCTGACTCAGCGTTCTACCGAAGTGATCCGCAAACTGGCGGAAGCGCTGGAGGGCAAACTGCCGATCCTGGGCGTCGGTGGTATCGATTCACCGCAGGATGCCATGGATAAGTTGGATGCGGGTGCCAAAATGGTGCAGATTTATACTGGTTTTATTTATAACGGGCCGGAATTGGTTAAATCGATCACTGAAGCATTCCTGAAGCGAAAATAATCGTTTCTGAATTAGAAAAGGGGGCGTCGCCCCCTTTTTTGATCGCCGATCAATGATCCGATCAAAGATCAAAAAGGTGATCCAGTAAGATCCTGATCCCTAAAGATTATTTTTTAAACTTTGCTTGTAAGCCGCTCAATTATTGGTCTAATATAATGTTGGGCTAGGGAATGGAATAATCATTATGTACATCACACCGGAACCCTCCTGGGTATGGATGTATCATCATGAAGAAGAGAAATTAGCGTTGGAATTCGGCGAGGATTGGTTATTTCTTACGCCGTTTAACGCTCGTTCTCTTATTCCTGATAGTTTGCATGGATCCGCTTTTTCGGCCGAACATGCGGATTATTACGAATCCGTTCTGACTCAGCTGCGCAAGTACCTCGACCTGAGCGCACCGGAGTTGGTGCAAATCGCACTGAATCTGACTGCGGCCCATTTTTTCAGCCTGCCGATGATGCCAAAGAGTTGGCATTTCAAAGCCAGCGAACAGATTGCCTACGCTTGCAATGGCAAGCTGGTGGAGCTCAATACCGGCAGCGAGCGTGGTCGCTTCGTCGTGGTGGACGGAGGAGAACAATCCTCACTCCTGATGCTGCTTGAAGACACGCTGTCTCTGGGCAATAAGAAATCGCTGAAACGGTTTGAACTGATCAAGGTGATGAACGACAGATTATCACCCAGTCGTAGACTCAAGCATCGACGCATCGTTGCCGCCTAATCCCAAACGCCTCGCTTATTCGCGGGGCGTTTTTCTTTCCCCCGCACTTTGTTCTGTCCCTCAAAAGCTACACTCCAGTCACGGCATTCAGAGCGAGGTTCCATCAATGGGGACTCGACCGATACTACTTCTGCTTACTGCCCTCGTATTGTGTGGCTGTGGTAGCGTTGAAAGGCAGCCTGTGCCTGAATCGATGCAGGATTCGGTTACGGTGCTGGGCAGACAGGACCTGAGGGAGTGGGGCGACCACGTGGGTGTGACGCCAACGGATACAATGCAGAAGTATGGGGAGTTGGAAACGGTATTTCCGGCCATAATGCACCGAGAGCACCACTACCTGGTGCTGTCCGGCGGCGCTGAGGATGGCGCCTACGGGGCAGGGTTGCTTACCGGTTGGAGCGCAACAGGAACCCGGCCGGAATTTACCATGGTAACCGGCATCAGTACCGGCGCTCTGATTGCCCCCTTTGCCTTTCTCGGCCCGGAGTACGATTCGGTGTTGGAGACCATCTACACCACATTAGGATCAAAAGATCTCTATACCCAACGCAACTGGTTGTCTTTGTTTAACGCTGATGCCCTGGCCGATACCAGTCCGTTTGAGGAAAGCATCGCCCGGTTTATGAATGATCAAACCCTAGATGCGATCGCCGCAGAGTATCACCGTGGCCGCCAACTCTTTATCGGCACCACAAATCTGGACGCGGGTAGACCCGTGATCTGGAATGTGACTCGCATCGCCGCATCGGGTCATCCCGATGCCTATCCCTTTATCCGTTCGCTGTTTCGAGCATCCGCTGCGCTGCCTGGCCTGTTTCCGCCGGTTTATGTTCCGGTTCGGGGTCCAGAGGGCCAAGTGATGGATGAGATGCATGTGGATGGAGGCGTTACCGCACAACTCTTTTTTGCGCCCAGTGATATGGATTGGTCGGAAGTGATGCGCTTGCTGGACGTAAAGGGTAAACCCACCCTTTACCTGATCAGAAACTCCCGCGTTGAGTCCCGCTACCAGGCTATCGATCCCAACCTGAAGTCGATCGCCGGGCGAACCATTGGCACGTTGATCCGTACCCAGGGGGTAGGGGACATCTATCGATTAATGTTTCTGGCCGAGCGGGACCAGATCCAGATTAAGGCAACCTGGATCCCGGTCAATGCGGTTAACGACATCACCATCGACGAGGTGTTTGATACCGACTATATGCAGGCGCTTTATCAGTTCGGCCAGGAGAGAGCGTTATCCGGAAAGGTCTGGTTTGTTGTGGGAAGCGAGTTCGTCGGTGAGTTGGATGTCGACCGCTAATCAGCAAGCGGCGGTGTTGTTTGGGTTCAGCCTTAGTCCAACCAATGTGTGACACCATTTACTGCCTATCTGTATGCCGTATGCCCGACGGAACTCAATCCCTGTTTCGGATCAAAATATGGTCTGTATTACCAAAGACGTTTTGTGATGGCAACGGCACACCATTTCCCCTTCAGCGAGTAAGATATTTGCGCTGAAATATTGAGCAGAAAGATAATCTACTCGTCTTCTTTGGTTTTAATGTTGGTGAATTGCCAACCAGTAATAGGGAACATCGCCCATGAACGAATCCGTTTCTGGCCCCTCAACCAACGCGACGTCCAATGAACCCGCACAGTCCGAGCCTCAGGAATCGGGGAAAACCCTCGACAGTGCACGCCGCTTTACTTTTATTCTTCTCTTCGTTGCGTTGACGGTCTGGATTTACACCTTGTGGGTAGACCGTCTGACCCCCATGACTGACCATGTCCGGGTCAATGGCCAACTGATTCGATTAAGTCCCCAGGTATCAGCGCAAATCGAAAAAGTCCTGGTCCCCGACAATGCCAGGGTGTCCCAAGGGCAACCCTTGATCCAATTAGAGAAGCATCAGTTTCAACTGAAGGTGGACTCGGCAAAGGCTGCATTGCAGCAGACAACCCAGTCTGTAGACGCTGACACGGCTGCGGTCGCGGTGGCGAAAGCGAACCAGGTTGCCGCCAGAGTGCGGTTAGACAACAGCCGACAACACGCTCAGCGTAATGTTGCTCTGGCGGAGAATGGTGTAATCAGCCAGTCCGCACTGGACGACAGTCTGGCGGAGGTTCAGTCGGCAGAAGCGCAACTGGCACAAGCAACGGCGAACCTGGAGAAGGCCAAGCAGGCGCTGGGCCCGATTGGTGAGAACAATCCCCAGCTGAAGTCGGCGTTGAACCAACTCGATCAGGCGTTACTGAATCTCTCCTATACCACTTTGTATGCCCCCGGAGATGGGGTGGTGACCAATATGGAGTTGGCGACAGGCGATTATGCTGGCGCTGGCAAACCGCTGCTCACCTACATCAATAATGATTCGCTTTGGCTCACCGCTATGGTCAGAGAGATTTCACTGGCCTACGTGAAACCGGGTACGCCAGTGAAGATCATTCTCGATTCGTACCCTGGACGAAGTTTTCAGGGAGAAGTGCAATCGATCGGCTGGGGCAGCGCCGGTAACGGCACCCTGGAGGTGGACCCAAACAGTGGGCTGATGACCTCGCCAAATGGGTTGCAGCATGCCCAACGCTTTCCGGTCAACATCCGTTTCCTGGACCTGCCAGATGAAGTTCAGCTGCGATATGGCGGAAGGGCCACCGTCAGCTTCTATCCTGGACAAACCGCCACAGGCGAGAAGCTGCTCGACCTCTGGACCTGGATCTGGAGTTACCTGAGCTATGTTTCATAGTCGAGCTAATGGCCTGATCCGCCTAGCGGTTTTTCCGGTGTTGCTTCTGTTTCTTCAGTTCGAGTTTGGCACCCGATTACCCTTAATTGCGCCGGCACTGACGGCCGTATTTCTCTCCGTCTCGCCGGTTGCTCCCCCGGTCATCATGGTGGTAATGATGGCTTCGGTGCTTGCCGCAACGGCTTGGGTGCAAGCACAGCTCAGTGTGCTGTTGATTGATCATCCGCTGGTCTATTACATCATGCTGTTTGTACTGGTGTACTGGTGTATGCAGCGGATCAGGGATAATCCGGCGGATCTGCTTGGCATCCTGATGCTGGTGTCCACAGCGATTGTCGCGGTGTTTACACAACAGAAAGGGGCTGAGGTCAGCCAATTGTCGTTGAGCTTGCTGTTAGAACTTCTCTACGCCGGTTTGACCGCCTACCTGGCTTACTTCCTGTTTCCCGGTGGGGACCCTATCGCTGAGTCCCCAAAACCACCACCTAGTCAGGCTTTACACACAGAGATATGGCATCTGGTGGTGAAAGCGGCAGTCGTAATTCTGGTGCTGTACTTCGTCATCCGAATGGATCTGGCACAGAGCACCATCATTGCGATCACCGTGGCCAATATTATTAAGGATCCCAACCCCATTGCCGGCAAGCAGTACGGTTTGTTCCGCGTTGCAACGACCTACGGTGGCTTTCTGTTTGCGTTGCCAGTGCTGGTGATGAGCCTGTTGCAGACCAATGTCGTTGGACAACTCGGAGCGGCGCTGGTCTGTGCCATGCTGATGGGGATCTTTGCGATAAAGAGGCAAGCCAGCTTCAATACGCTTCAGTTGCTTTACAGCGGTTTTGTTGTGTTGGTGTATTACGGACTGACGGAAACGGCGGGAACAGCGCTGCTTGCAGATGGCAAACGCCTGTTGTCTATCTTTGCTGCTGCGCTGGTTGGACTGCTGGTGCTGATATTGCTACAACCCAAGCGAATGGATGAAGCCAGATCGGGCCGATAGTGAGCCCTTCAGTCGCTAACGGTCCGGATTGCCCGGATCGTTAGCGCCTTGTCTCGATACTGAAGTAAGGGCGGGGTAGCGCGCTCCTCTTTTCTGACCTCACCGCTCCCAACATCGACCGCTGAACATCCAGGCTTTCTGCAGGCGTGATGATCTCTCCAAAGTTCGATCTGCCACTGCAGTGGCTGCATATCCCAATCGGTGCTCTCAATAATGCCCCTGGCTGACCGCGATTGCGTCATATCTCTGTGAAATGAAAACCATCGATCGGCGTCCTCGGAGGCGTTGAGAGTGACGATTGGGAGATAAGGGGGAGGGGACAGGTACAAAAAAGCCAACCCGTAGGTTGGCTTTTTCGAAGAATGTGGTTGCGGGGGCCGGATTTGAACCGACGACCTTCGGGTTATGAGCCCGACGAGCTACCAGGCTGCTCCACCCCGCGTCCGAGTATCGTTTTGCTTCTGAAGGGAAGTGGTTGCGGGGGCCGGATTTAACGGGCGTCCCACGGCGATGGCCTGAGGGTTATGAAGACCGATTCAGATCATCTTGAAAGTGGTTGCGGGGGCCGGATTTGAACCGACGACCTTCGGGTTATGAGCCCGACGAGCTACCAGGCTGCTCCACCCCGCGTCCGAGTATCGTTTTGCTTCTGAAGGGAAGTGGTTGCGGGGGCCGGATTTAACGGGCGTCCCACGGCGATGGCCTGAGGGTTATGAAGACCGATTCAGATCATCTTGAAAGTGGTTGCGGGGGCCGGATTTGAACCGACGACCTTCGGGTTATGAGCCCGACGAGCTACCAGGCTGCTCCACCCCGCGTCCGAGTATCGTTTTGCTTCTGAAGGGAAGTGGTTGCGGGGGCCGGATTTGAACCGACGACCTTCGGGTTATGAGCCCGACGAGCTACCAGGCTGCTCCACCCCGCGTCCGAGTATCGTTTTGCTTCTGAAGGGAAGTTGGTTGCGGGAGCCGGATTTGAACCGACGACCTTCGGGTTATGAGCCCGACGAGCTACCAGGCTGCTCCACCCCGCGTCCGAAAGGTGCTAGTGAGAATTGGTTGCGGGAGCCGGATTTGAACCGACGACCTTCGGGTTATGAGCCCGACGAGCTACCAGGCTGCTCCATCCCGCGTCCTCAAAAGCGGGGCGTATCATATTCACTGGCATTTCAGTATGCAAGGGAAAACTCGATTAGCAATGTCCGTTCGCTTAGATTTTGCACCATTGACTAATTCGCCATATAGAGGAAGTCTCGAGAACGAAATCCCGGTATAATGGGCGTTTTGTTACCGAATTAAGATCCAATTCATGAAGCGCTTTTATGCTGCCACCCCTAAGGGGTTGGAATACCTGCTGGTCGATGAACTGACCGCCCTTGGAGCCACCGAGGTCAAGGAAGGTCAGGCCGTTGTTCATTTCGAAGCGGAATTGGATACCGCCTATCGGATCTGCCTCTGGAGCCGACTCGCCAGCCGTATTGTATTGGTGCTGGCTGAAGTGCAGGCGAAAACCGCCGAACAGATCTACAACGGCGTAAAAGGGATCTACTGGCCCGGCGTTTTCACCCCTCAAAGCGACTTTGCCGTCGATTTTCATGGTGGCAACCGGGAGATCCGCAACAGTCAATTTGGTGCCTTGAAGGTAAAGGACGCCATTGTTGATGCCTTTGTCGAAGAGCGAGGCACTCGCCCGACGGTCTCCAAGCAGTCTCCGCAGATTCGCATCGACTGCGCGCTTCGTGCCGACAAACTTTTGGTGGGCCTAAACCTGTCCGGTGCTGCAATGCACCAGCGTGGGTATCGTCTGGACAAGGGTAAAGCGCCATTGCGAGAAAACCTGGCGGCGGCGGTATTGATGCGCAGCGGTTGGACTCAGTCAACCGACAAGCCGCTGATCGATCCCTTCTGCGGCTCCGGTACCTTGCTGATCGAGGCGGCATTGATGGCGACTGATACCGCGCCTCTGCTTCATAGAGAGCAGTGGGGCTTTGACCACTGGGTTGGTCACCAGCCCGCTAAGTGGCAGGAGATCCTGACCGAAGCCAAAGTCCGCGCCGACAGAGGCTTTAATAACTGTCAGACGCGCTTTATCGGCCGCGATATCAACCGTCGCGTTGTCGCCATTGCCAAAGAGAATGCCTACCGCGCTGGCGTTGAGTCGCTGATCCAGTTCGAAGGTGGGGACGCAAACAATATGCCCTCTCCGCCGGCAACCCCCGGCTTTGTTGTGGCTAACCCCCCCTATGGTGAGCGACTTGGTGACATGCCGACGCTGCTGCATCTGTTTGCCCGACTGGGACAACAGTTCAAGGCGGAGTGGGGCGGTTGGCAGGTCAGTCTTCTGTGCAGTGACCCCATGCTGCTGGGCGCTACCCGCCTGAAGGCCGACAAGCAGTACAAGCTGTATAACGGTGCGCTTGAGGTGGTACTGGCCAACTATGCCATCACCGAGGGCAGCGGCGGCCGCGCCTATGGCGAGGACTTTGCCAATCGCCTAAGAAAGAACCTGAAGCAACTGAAGAAGTGGGTTAAGCAGGACGAGATTGAGTGCTATCGCGTTTACGACGCCGATCTGCCTGATTACAACGTGGCTATCGATCTCTACCAGGACTGGGTTGTGGTGCAGGAGTACGCGCCGCCGAAGAGTGTGCCTGAGCAGAAGGCTCGCCAGCGGATGATCGATGTGCTGTTGAACCTCCCGGAGGTGCTGGAGATCGACCCGTCACACGTCATCGTCAAGGTTCGCCAGCAGCAGAAAGGCAAAGGGCAGTACGAAAAGCTCAACCAGGAGCAACATGAGATCAAGGTTCGCGAATATGGTGCCCAGTTCCTGGTCAACCTGACCGATTACCTGGATACCGGCCTGTTCCTGGACCACCGTCTGGCCCGCCGTTATATCCAGGAGCATGCCCAGGATAAGCGATTCCTTAACCTGTTTGCCTATACCGGCAGTGCCTCCGTGCATGCGGCCATCGGTGGCGCTCGTGCCACGACCACGGTCGACATGTCCAAAACCTATCTACGCTGGGCTGAAGACAACTTTTCCCTCAACCGTTTGCGCGGCAAACAGCATCGCTTTATCCAAGCGGATTGTCTGGCCTGGCTGGCAGAGTGTGGCGAGCAGTTCGACTTTATCTTTATTGATCCGCCCACCTTCTCCAACTCCAAGCGGATGGAGAAGACCTTTGACGTACAGCGTGACCATCTGTGGCTGATGACTCAGCTTAAACGGATCCTGGCGCCGGGCGGTGAGGTGCTGTTCTCCAACAACAAGCGCCACTTTAAGCTGGATGAAGAGGGGATTGCAGCGCTGGGGCTGACCGCCACCAACATCACTGCGAAGACTCAGTCCCCCGACTTTGCCCGCAACAAACATATCCACAATGCCTGGGTGCTTAAGCATGCCGAGTGAGATGCCGGTACTGTTCCACACCGATGGTTGCCACCTCTGTGAGCAGGCGCAGGCGCTATTGGCTGAGGCGGGCATTGCCTACCGGCTTGCCGATATCGTTGATGACCCTGAGTGGGTCGCAGCCTATGGTGTGCGGATCCCTGTGATCCGCCGCCAGGATGGCGCCGAACTGGGCTGGCCCTTCGACCTGGCCCAACTGAACGCATTTTTTAAGGACAGTGAATGAGCCTGATCCGACTGAGCCAGGCGCAACTGGCGTTTGGCCATATTCCTCTGCTGGATAACGCCGATTTCGTACTGGAGCCCAATGAGCGCGTCTGTCTTGTTGGCCGAAATGGCGCTGGCAAATCAAGCCTGCTGAAGGTTCTGGCCGGTCTGCAGGACCTGGATGACGGCACGCTCAGCCTCAATACCGACATCACCATCGCCTATCTTCCTCAGGACCCGCCCCGTGCTGAAAGCGGCACTGTCTTTCACTATGTCGCGGAAGGCCTTGAGCAGTTGGGTAAGGTTATCGAGGAGTATGAAGTCGCCAATCGCATGGTGATGGAAGACCCGAACGAGAAACACCTGGCACGTCTGGCCCGTGCTCAGGAGTCGATGGACCACCACAATGGTTGGCAGTTTGAAACTCGCATCCATCAGACTCTGAGCCACCTTGAGCTCGACGGTCAGCAACCGATGAGCGCGCTCAGTGGCGGTTGGCAGCGCCGAGCTGCACTGGCTCGCGCACTGGTTCAGGCACCGGATGTCCTGCTGCTTGATGAGCCTACCAACCACCTGGATATTGACGCTATTGAGTGGCTGGAAAACCTGCTGCTCGGTTTTGACGGCTCCATCATCTTTATCAGTCACGATCGTGGCTTTATCCGCCGCATGGCAACCCGCATTATCGACCTTGATCGAGGCCACATTCTCTCTTTCCCGGGTAACTATCAGACCTACCTTGAAGGTAAAGAGGAAGCGCTTCGGGTTGAGGAGGAGCAAGCGGCCGCCTTCGACAAGGTGCTGGCAAAGGAGGAAGCCTGGATCCGACAGGGGATCAAGGCTCGTCGAACCCGTAACGAAGGGCGGGTTCGAGCCCTTAAGGCGATGCGTAACGAACGTGCTGCCCGCATTAGCCGCCAGGGTAAGGCCAACATGTCGATGAACCAGGGAGAACGCTCCGGAAAACTGGTGTTCGATGTCGAAAACCTGGGTTACGCCTGGCAGGATGAGCCTATCGTTAAGGGCCTCACCACCTCCGTGATGCGAGGGGATCGTATTGCGCTTATCGGTCCCAACGGCTGTGGCAAATCCACTTTGATCAAGCTGCTGCTGGAAAAACTGCCAGCACAGCAGGGCAGTGTGAAGCAGGGCACCAACCTGCAGGTGGCCTATTTTGACCAGCACCGTTTGGAGTTGGACCCGAAGAAAACGGTTCAGGAAAACGTCGGTGAAGGTAAAGATACGGTCACTGTTGGAGGCCGAGACCGCCACGTACTGGGGTATCTGCAGGACTTTCTGTTTGCGCCGGCACGTGCGCGAAGCCCGGTCAGCTCGCTGTCCGGGGGCGAAAAGAATCGCCTGCTGCTGGCTAAGCTTTTCCTGAAACCCGCAAACTTGCTGGTAATGGATGAACCTACCAACGATCTGGATGTCGAAACCCTCGAACTTTTGGAGGCCAAACTGGCTGAGTTCGATGGCACTTTGCTGCTGGTGTCCCACGACCGTGAGTTTATCGACAACACGGTGACCACGACCTGGTGGTTCGGCGGTGACGGTCAGTGGCGAGAGTACGTTGGTGGCTATCAGGATGCGGTTGCGCTGGGCGCGAAGTTCTACCGACCGGAAGAGGTCAAGGAACCGGCCAGTGAAACAGAGCCTGAGCCTACGGTGACTCAGAGCGCTCCGGTGCCTTCAAGTGCAGCGCCGAAGAAGCTAACATACAAACTTCAACGTGAACTGGACGCCTTGCCCGCGAAATTAGAAGCGCTCGAGGCGGAGATTGACTCTTTGCAGGCTCAGATCGCGGAACCCGGATTTTTCGATGGCGACAGCCAGGCGGTAAACGCGGTCCTCAATCGATTAGCTGAAAAAGAACAAGAATTGGAACACGATTTTGCACGCTGGGAAGAGCTCGAAGCGATGCAGAATCAGGCTTAAGGGGAGACTATGAGCCAAACGATGTTTGCCACCCGGAAGGTGGCGTTTGCCGTCAGTGCCGCTCTGACGCTGAGTGCAACCGGCGCTCACGCGCAGGAGCAGGAGAGCAACTGGCCTGCTTACGAAATCGTGAATCTGAACGAGGTTTTCTCCGTCCGAGGTACCCTGGACAATACCCGTAACGGCTACGGTGCTGCAGTGAGCGGTGATGTCGCGTTGGGGATCGCAAAAGGCGTAAACGACGCCACCAGTTCCGAAGACGACAATGTTCTCGATGATGTGGTGGACGCCATCCTCCCGGAAGAATCAGTCAGTTCCAACAGCATTTTCCGTCCCTTTATCGGCAACAACTTCCTGTTTGAGCAAAGTGCAGCAACCGGCTGGGAGCCGACTTATGTACCGTTGCTGGAGAATAAGCCGCCGCTGCTGAATCCCGATGAGGATGAGGATGCCGACGCCATTCCGCGAACCAATGCGTTCTATTTCGGTGCGAGTGCTCTCGGACTTCGTGTCGGCAGCACCAGTGCCCTGCAGGAGGCACCGGTAGACAACCCCAACTGTGAAGTCACCGAAACCAGCACATGCAGCGAGTTTTACTACTACCGCAGTTTTGAAAGCCACGGTTTTGTTCAGTCCGGCGACAACTATGTGCTGCTGCCGCCTGCTCCGGAATCGACCGTATACGTCACAGAGGATGAGGAGTTGGATCCCACGCCGATTAACGTCGGTGGTAACAGTGTTTCCTCTTCCATTAATGACAACGGGTTTGTCGTTGGCTATGCCTCGACAGCCATCTCTGATGCCTCAAAGGAAAGCATTGATGGCTGCCTGAAGTCATTGGCTGAAACTGACGGCGACAACGAACCGCTTCCGATCGATATCTGTGTTCAGAATATGCAGAACAGCGGCGCGATGTTCTATCAGACTCGCGGCTATGTGTGGCAGTTGGACCCTTCCAATCTGGATATCATCAGCCAACAGGCGCTGCCGATGAATTTTGTCCCGGAGGAACTTCCTACCGAATCCGACCGGGATAACGTGTTCCTCGCCCAGGCTTTGGGCGCTTCGGATACCAGCGATACCTATATTGTTGGCCGGGCCAATCAGCTGAATAAAAGCAGTCGCCCTTTAAGTACGCTCTATGCGCAGGCCTGGCGTGCCAACGGCGGAGGATACGACCCGTATCTGATCGGTCCCACCGTAGAAGACTCAGAGCGTATCGAACAATCGATCGCTTATGACGTCAACGATCAGGGTATGGCCGTCGGTGTGGTCCGTCGCTGGGTTGATGGCTATGTACGTAACAAGTTCGCGGTTGTAGACCTGAGTGCTGAGCCGGAAGAGTATCGCGATGGCCAGCGCTTTATGTTTACCGAACCCAACGACTTCTTCGACGGCCAATCTGACCTGGCGTCTATCGCCCGCTCCGTGAATAACCAGGGGATCGTGGTCGGCAATATCGAAGTGGATCGGGTGAAGAACCTGCCCCGACGTGTACGAGGGTTTGCCTACAACATCGCTGAAGACGATTTTATCAACATCAACGAGCTGCTGACCTGTCAATCCCGAGCCTACATTCCTTTTGATGAAGCGAATGACGGGACCGTTGAGATCGACGCGGAGGGCAATAAGTGGAATCGGGTCGTCATTGAGGATACCGAGAACTTCTCCGCGCCGATCAAGTATGAAGCCGAAGTCATTGTGGTGGATGCCAATCAGATCAGCGACGATGGCACTATCGTGGCGACGGCATTGGTCAAGTTGCCCCGGGTTAAAACCGAGCAGATCACCGAGGTTGGGGATGACGGTAAAACCTATATCCGCACCGTAGTTGTGACTGAGAACGGTAAGCCGGTTATCGAAAACGATGCTAACGGTAAACCCACCACTAACCAGGTACCACGCTCGCTGGTGCTTAAGCCGGTTGATGCTGCACAAATATGTTCTTTGACCATCGAGGACGGCTTGAATCCACCGCCTAACGAGCGTCAAGGTGCCAGCTTCGGTTGGCTGGCGCTTATGGCCCTGGCTCCGCTGGCCTGGTGGCGTCGTCGTAAAGGGTAATTGGCCCTAAAAATGAAAAGGAGGCTTACGCCTCCTTTTTTATTGCAAGGTTACCAATGTGTTGCCTGCGTGTTGCGATTGACCGCCAGACCGACCTGGCCTTACGAGACGGCTAAAAATATTAATCTTTCTGACTCAGAAGCTTAATGGTCATCTGCGATTGTCGAGCGTTTTACCCTGTTGACCTCGGTCGAAAAAACATCAAGTATTGACCTGAGGCACTTAGCCTCTTCCCATTGCACATCACTGTTACGAGGGATGATATGCCAATGAAAAGACAAAAACGGGATAAGATGGAGCGGGCTTTCTCGCGCGGTTTTCAAGCAGGCTTGGCAGGCCGTTCGAAAGAGAATTGCCCCTATCAAGCAGTGGACGCGAAGACACACTGGCTAGGAGGATGGCGGGAAGCCATTGATGGCCGAGAAACAGGATTGTTTTCCAAATAACCCCTCAATCAGTGCCCTCCAAATGGAGGGCTTTTTAAGGCCTGACGGTTGCCGTATGCTGGACGCATAAAGGAGGACACCATGTCAGGGAATATCTATCAGTTCAACGCTCAACTCAGTAGCGGCGAAAACCAATCCTTAGAAGCGTATCGCGGCCAGGTGCTGCTGGTGGTCAATACTGCCAGTGCTTGTGGGTTCACGCCTCAGTATCAGGGACTGCAGACGCTGCAGCAGCAATATGGCGAGCAGGGCTTTTCGGTGCTTGCCTTCCCCTGCAATCAGTTCGGTGAGCAGGAGTCGGGTGATGACGCCTCGATCCGCGAGTTCTGCGACCTCAAGTTCAATATCAGTTTCCCACTGTTTGCCAAGATTGAGGTAAATGGCTCACAGGCCCATCCGTTATATGGCTGGCTGAAGTCTCAGAAAGGGGGATGGTTGGGGTCCAACATTAAGTGGAACTTTACCAAGTTCCTGGTGGATCGAGAGGGAAGGGTGGTGGAGCGTTATGCGCCGACGACCAAACCTGAGTCGATCGCCGGCGATATCGAGAAGCTGTTAGCTTAGAAGCTGGAAGTGTCTTGGAAAACGCCCACTTTGAGGTCGGTAGCGCTGTAGATTTCACGGCCATCGACGGAGAGGGTGGCGTCGGCCAGACCCATGATCAGCTTACGGTGAATGGTGCGCTTGAGGTGGATGTGGTAAGTCACCTTTTTCGCCTCAGGCAGTACCTGACCGGTAAACTTCACTTCACCAACCCCAAGGGCACGACCTTTCCCTTTTGCGCCTTGCCACGCCAGGAAGAAACCTACCAGCTGCCACATGGCATCCAGGCCGAGACAGCCCGGCATTACCGGATCGGATTCAAAGTGGCAGTCGAAGAACCACAGGCTGGGATCGATATCCAACTCAGCGATGATCTCACCCTTACCGTACTTGCCGCCATGGTCGTTGATGGTGGCGATCCGATCCAGCATCAGCATGTTGTCTTTGGGGAGGCGAGGGGCATCCTCACCGAAGAGTCGGCCGTGTCCGCTTTCGACCAGCGCCTCTTTGTCGTACTCAGAGGCGTTAATGGGTTCTAGTTGTTCTGCCACTTGCATCGTTAAAAACTGTTTTGCTTCTAAAGGAGCAAACAGATTAGCGAACACCTGTACGCCAAACAACTCCGATCAGCTGAAACCGAGCCACCGCTGCCAAAATGGACGGGGCTCATCGTCGTCCCGACCGGCCATCTGGTCGAGCCGATCCTGAACCAAACCGTACAGAGTGCCCTCTTTAAAGCGATTGTCCTCGTCGGCAACGCCCACTTCACGGCCGGTGAGAAGCGCCAACGCTTCCTCCACATTATCGACTTGGAACAAGTGGAATTCACCAGATTCAACCGCGGCGATAACATCATCACTCAAATTCAGCTGACGAGTGTTTGCTCTAGGCAAAATGACGCCCTGTTCACCTGTGAGTCCGCGATAACGACATACGTGGAAGAACCCTTCAATTTTCTCGTTGATCCCGCCAATTGCCTGCACATTACCAAACTGGTCAATGGCACCGGTCAAGGCCAGACCCTGTTTAACGGGAACTTCGGCAATGGTTGAGATCAGGCTACAGTATTCAGCGAGGGAGGCACTGTCACCGTCGATGGTTTGGTAGGACTGCTCGAAAACGATGTTGGCATTGAGGTGCAGAGGCTCGTCCTGACCGAAGATGCGGTAGAGACAAGCGGAAAGGATCATCATGCCTTTGGCGTGAATGTTGCCGCCAAGCTCGGACTTACGCTCAATGTCAGCCACCTCACCATCCCCGTAATGCACCGAGACGGTAATACGTGCGGGTTCGCCATAACTGTGGCCGCAGTAATCGACAACGGTCAGGCCGTTGATCTGGCCTACCTTTTCACCTTCAGTATCAACACGAACCAAAGCCTCTTCGACATTGCGCTGGGCATAGATTTCGATGCTGTTGTGTCGGTGCTGCTGAGCGTGCAGGGCGTCGTTCAGTTGGTCAGCGGTAAGCGTGCCTTCGCCTTCGCACTGTTCGAGCAAACAGCCCAGGTCGTGCCATGCCAGACTGATTCGCCCCTGGTGTTCGCAAAGTCGACTGGCGTGACGGGCCAACCGGGTAAGCGCAGGACCATCCATCTGTCGGCCTGTGTAATGAGCGGCAACCTGTTGTGCCGCGGCACCCCAATGCTGAGCGTCTTCGTCGGTGTCGATAAACCACTCAGGCTGGGATTCACCCATCAGGCAGAACAGGTCAGTAAAGTGAGGATCGAACGCGTGCAGAGTGTCGTAATCGATCACATCTCCCAGAATGACGACCTTACAGCAAACCGGGATCTGCACAGCCGACCCACTGAACGAGATGTATCCGCGCTTCAGTGCTTCCTTAATCATCAGCCAGCGGCTGGGCTTCTGCAGCAAGCCTTCTGCCGGGATCGCCAGAACTTCGCAGCTGGCTAAAAGGCCCGCATGATAAGCGCCTGCCTTGTCTACGGTACCAAGCAGGGTATTACGCGACAGTGGCTGGTCCACAAAGCGCAGGGCATCCAGTTCAAAAAGTGACGTCAGCGTGGCGCTCTCTGGAATCGCTTCGCCAGTAGGCAGTTGACGTTGGGCGAACCCCTCGGCTGACAGCTTCACCAATGACTGGGCGTCACCGTCGACAATCGAGGCCAGGATACCGGGTTGGGAGCAGTAGGGCTGTTGCTGAAAGAGGGCGCGGAGCAGGGCTTCACCATCAAACCCGGGAAAGGCCGTTACAAACAGATGCTGGTTCGCGCAGCGGCGAAACAGGGACCAGGCGTGGGCTGCTCGATCCTGTCCGAGTAACCAGGGACTGGGAAGGTCGGCAAGGGCTGATGGGTCCAACTGAGGGTAGTGTGGCTTAAGTGCCAAAGGGGCCAATCGCAACTGGGGCAAGAGGTGCCTCTCCAATCAAAAAAACAATGCGCCACTATACCATAGCGCGTTTATTGAAGAGCCCGGTGCGTCGGTATTTGCCGTAAAGCTGTTCGCTCAACATCAATAAAGTGGGGTCTCAGGCAGGGATTTATGGAATACTGTATGGATATACAGCTTTTGGTAAATCTCCATCGATGAATACTCAAGTCCCTCCGGCGATGCCGCTGTTCGATACCCTGCAACACTTTGAGTCAAGCAACCCCTATATCAACCAGTACCTGGCTTCTCTGGTGTGTGACGGGATTGAGGATGCCTCATTAACCTATGAACATGCGCTCGACTTTCTGGTGGAGCAGCGTCACAACGAGAACAACTACAAATCCCACCGCAGCGAATTAACGGGGTTTCTCCATTGGTGCTGGCGTGAGGAGGGGGTTTCTCTGGCGAACGTCGATAGGCGGTTGTTGGTTCGTTATCTTGATTACTGTCAGGCACCACCCGTAACCCTTATCGGGTATCGGAATGTGGCGCAGTTTACCCGGCTAAAAGGCGAGGATACTCGCAGGCCCAATCCTCAATGGCGCCCGTTCCTGGGCAAAAGGTCTCTGGGCAAAGTGCTTCCCTATCGGCTGAGCGTGTCTGCAATCAAAACCAAACTGGCGTTACTTTCGGCGTTCTTTACCTACCTCAATGATGTGGAGTACACCGACAGAAACCCCGCAGCATTGCTGTTAAAGCGGGCCAAAGCCCGGTACGCAGGCAACGCAGGCTGTGATGATGAGGCTCCAATGAAGGCATTTTCCGAACTGCAGTGGTCTTACGTTATGGCTGCCGGGACCAGATTGGCCGATGAGGAGCCGGAAAAACATGAGCGTTCGTTGTTTCTGATCGCACTGCTTTACAGCTGCTACCTGCGGGTGTCTGAAGTGTCGGCCAGGCCGGGATTCAGCCCGGTGATGGGGCAGTTTCGGCGGGACAGTAAAACCGGTGTGTGGGGATTCTATGTGCCGATGAGCAAAGGTGGTAAGAGCCGAACTGTTGCCGTATCTGACGCGTTGCTGAAGGCATTGAAGCGTTATCGGCGTTACCTTAACTTGCCGGAACTGCCTGCGCCAAAGGAGGTTGTCCCCCTGTTTTGTCGTCATAGAGCAGCTCAGCGGGGAAGGGATACCGGAGAGCTCAATGCCAATCTGGGTCAGCGTCAGATCCGAGACCTCGTTGATGACGTGATTCGAATTGCGTCGCTGGATGCGATGTCCGACGGCTTTGTTGATGACGCCAGGGAGATGGAGGGAATGACAGTGCACAGTCTAAGGCACACTGGTATATCCCATGATATCAACCTTAACGGGCGTCCACTTTCCCACGTACAGGCGGATGCCGGACACGATTCCATCGATACCACCAGCCACTACTTGCATACCAGCCAGGTGGAGCGCCACCAAAGCGCCAGAGCCAAACCGTTAGACCACCTGGAACATGCAGCGGATCAGTAAAGTCCCTGGCCCGGATGCTGCTCGAAGTGACCAAGATCATCCAGATAGAGCATCAGGGTTTTGGGGTCCCGATGCCCGGAGATCTTCATTACTTCACTGATGGGGGCGCCCTTTAGCAGCGCGGAATCGATAAATCCGCGGCGCAAACTGTGGCCGGAGATACCGCCGTGACTGCTCGCCAGTCCAATCTCTTGAGCTCGTTTCATGATGATGCGGGCCACTGAGGTGGGATGCAACGGCTTGCATAAGGGTTGCCGATTTCGGTTTGCCCTGCGAAACAGCGGACCGCTGTGATCAGAAAGGTACGCGAGGTACCGACGAAGTAGCGCGACCGGGCACCGTTGCGGATCACTGCCGGCTACGATAGGCACCTGGCTGAACTCGCTCCGGCGCTTACGGGTTTCAAATCCCAGATTGGCGCCGTTGGGGTAAAGGCGGATGTCTTCCACCTTCAGTGAAGCAAGATCACTGACGCGGAGTGCGCCAGCAAAGCCGACTGCCAACAGCGTCTTATCCCGTAGATCGATAAACTCTCGCTCCTCCATACTGGCCATCAGGTCTGCCATTGGGTCGCTGCCCAGACCTTTTGCCCGCTTGGGTCGTGAAGGCAGCAATCTGACAATGCCGGAAAGATGATCCTGAACCAGTGTGGATGATGCCGGATTTGGCTGTCGCCCCTGCTGAGCCATCCACCATTTCAGGGTCGACAAGCGACGACGAATGGAACGAACCGAAAGGGGAGGGCCGGATACCAACGAGGACTGACGTGTCCGGGGTTGGTAAACCAGTCGGTTCGGACGACCATCGCAGGCCATGTGGGTCATCCATAAGCAGAGATCCGCATCGGTTGCCCGGGCGGGATCGATCCCCTGTGCCTGACACCAATAGCCGTACTGGCGCAGATCTGATTGGCGGGCTTGCCAGGTCTTATCAGACAAACGAGCCCGATGGACCTGGTCCAGCAACGCCTGGTCCATTTCATCAACGGTAACACTAAGACCTTGTTTTGATTCTAATAATGCAGGTGTCAGTTCCATGAATATCTAAAGCAGTGCAAACGACAAGGTGATCCTATCCAGACTGATCGTTTAGATCAACTAACGGCAATTATCTGATCTAATATGGTGCAGACCGGCACAAAAGAGGGGGCTTCAACGCCCCCGATAGAAGTCATTCAACCTCAGAATCCTCCAACTCCCTGACCATCCAGGAGATGGTTTCAGAGTAGGAGTCCAGCTTGTACTGAACCCGAATTTTATCCAGCGCCGCAAGGGCATCAAGGTCGAGGTCCACTGCCTTTTTCTGGCGGGACACTCGATGCAGGTGGGTACTGTATCGACGGCGCAACATAGGCAAACGACCAGCGCCAAACGTCAGTTCCACAAAGGACACCAGGTCTTCGCTAAGGCTTGGATCAGCTTGCTGTTCCCGACGTCGCCACTCAGGCAATTGTTGTTCCTGTACGCGAAGTCGCCAACTGTCGGGATCGGCCAGGCTGGCGTAACGAACCAGGAAAGGGGCAGAGCGGCTAAGCAGGAATTGGATAAAGTCGCAGTTTATGGGCAGGGGCTTCGCCATAACACACTAAAATGAAGAAACAGGGCGCTCATGCTATCACATGTGACAAAGTCTAAAACACTGATTTGTCAGGGGCGAACCCAGTTAATGCGAGGAGTTTCGACCTCTCAATGTGGTAGTAGATTGCATGAGTCTTTCTGCCTGTATCAATATCACCTGGGGTAGTGCCTCAACAACGACATTTTGGGCACCATGGCTCGGCAAACTCACCAAAATCATCACTGCCACATGTGGTAATGATGGTGGTAACCGGAGGCAAAAGTGGAAGGGATGGGACTGAAATTCAACCTGTTGGCGCAACAGGCCGCGAGCAACGGTTATGGGCTGAAGATCAACCATGACCATCCGGAACACTATGATCTGTACGCGCTCTCACCAAAGCAGCAGGACCATAGTGTTGAAGACATCAGCTATCAGGAGTTACTTAGTGAACTTGCGCTGATAGATAAGGAGGACTAAGCGCCGTAAAGAGGGCAATGATCCAAAATCTTACATGCTCAGTGTTAAATGGTATAAGCGCCCGGCCCAGTTAAGTGGCTGAAAAGCTGGATGAAAAAAAACACTGTTTTACAGTGCTTTACCCTTATGTCGGATTTTGTCTCCACCTTTTAGTCACTTACTCCAGGTCGATCCCGGCCGCGCTATCAATCGCGAATGCATGACAACGCTGAAACCAGACAATCTCAGCTAAACTTCCGCCTCAGCAACACCCAACCCTCTCGTAGCCCAACAAAAAAGAAGGGGCGCCGTTATGAGAAAGCGTCAGCAACATCCCGTAAAACTGGCCTTGATTGCCGCCGGCGTGAGCCTGGCTTTCAGTGTCTCTTCAGCCGAACTCCACTTTGACCAACTGCCCACCGGCAAAATCGTCGGCGAACTGTCCAACGGCAATGGCGCCAGCGGATTGCGCGGTGGTTCGGTCTACATCTGGGGCTTCAACCCTCAGCTAACCATTGATGATAACGCCGCAGTGATTTTCGATTCGGAAAATCCCTCCGGAGGCGACGATGACCTGGGTACGCCCAACTCAGACTTTGGTGGTCCCGGTGTCGATGAACGCAGCGACCCCAATACCGGTGGTAAGCAGGGTTCGCCATTTGAAAACCATACCGCACTCGGCAAAGTGCTGATCATCAATGAACCCGCCGGACTGGATGATACCAACGGCAATGGCCGTATCGATCCTGATGATGCCAATGTTGCTGATCCGGACGATGACGATGAGCGTGGCCAGTTCTTTGAGCTCGACTTCTCCGGGCTAAAGAAAGGCAATACGGTCACCATTAATTCCATCAGCTATATGGATGTTGAGCAGGAGGAGGGCGAGGACGGCACCAGCGTTTACCTGTTTGGACCAAAGATCCCGGCACCAGGCGTAATGCTCACCCTGCATCCAACCGGTGATAATGGTGTCTTTACCCAGCAAATTGGCATCGAGGGTGTGACTATGATGCGGATTGTGATGGGTGGCTCAGGCGCAATCACCAGCGTCGTACTTGATGAAGACCCTGAGCGCCCGTGCTGGGTTACCACCGGTGGCTTCTTCAATGCCGGTGTCGTTTCCGGACCCAAGCAATGCACCTTTGGCGGCAATGTTGGCCCGCCACCTTCCGGTGCCTTTGAGGTGAATTTCCACACCGACGGCCCGGATACCGGGGCAACTGCCGGAGATAAATTCCATACCAATGACATCACCGCAGTTCGCTGTACCGACGAAACCGAAGGGGGACCGCAGCAACCGGGTGGCAATAAGGGTTTGGTGGTCGACACCCTGTACTTTGAATGTACCGGCCGCTTTAACAATGCCAATGGTTACACCTGTGACGGCTTCCTCCAGGATGCCGGCGAACCGGCAGGTAAGAAAGGCAATGGATACGACCATATCCAGATGGTGATTTACGACAGTTACCAGAATGAAGTGGCGCGTTGTGAAGGGGATCTGGATGGCGGTAATGTTCAAATCCATCCGCCTGTGCCCAACAACTAAGCATTACCTGGAAAAACAGACGGGAGCTTCGGCTCCCGTTTTTTCTAAATGGGCAGAGCAGGGCGGTTGTATCGCTATAACACACACTGTCACATGAGACATTAATATTATTGGAACATTGAATACTTAACAAATAGAGGGTTTGTAGACCAGAACAGATAATAAAAGTGTAAATCCGGGTTCTATTTTCTTAGTATTTTCCTGAAGGCGTCCACTATATTTTTCGTTTCACGGGCTTTTATTGGTTTATTTAAGCGATGCAAAAGCCATTGTCTGATATGTATTAGTCATTAAGGATGGTCGGGAAGTAGAACGGTGCTAATCAGAAGCGATTACGAATCTGTCAGTGCAGGAATCAGCTCAACAGAAAACGGCGACATTATGTAAGTGAATCGCTTAACGACCTTGTAAAACAGCAGGATATGGGCATTAATGCCGATAATCCTAATTATCGGCATTATGGTTATAGAGGCATGTCATGACTCATCTGTGCTATCTAATTTCGCAATCCTGCTCCTTGGACATCTTCAGAAATCGAGGAATCGCATTGGCGATCTACAGCCATAGATTCAAAAGTTGTCCGAGAAAACAAACCAAAGGTAGGTTCGTTCGATGTACGTAATCCTATAAATGATTTGGTGCATCACAGACGGACTAACAGCACCATAAATCCCTTATTCGAAACTCCATTTATTGGCCTTTATCCAGTTGGTTCTCTTGTAAGACGGCACCAACAACTTAAAGGACAACGTACCGCGAAGTGATTTTTGTCGTACTTTAATGACGCGAGTTGGATCAAGAAAAAACTGCATGTCGGATTCCATGGCAACAACTCAATTCTGTCATCGAGGTTAGTTGAGATCCTAGAACAGCCGTCTGAGACGGTCAGTGGCGCACAAACTGAACATCGTGTTTTACTTTGCTTCAACTGGTGCGACTCGAAGGCTGTTTGTGCACTTTAAAGGCGTTATCTAAATCCCACCATGAGGCAGCGGGATGCGGACTCATCCAGACAGAAACCTGGCCGATCATGGCTCATCCTCCGGGATAGTCGCAACATGCACAATTGCGCACAATGTATATTATGTTAAATGCGCAATGTAAGACGACCAGACTGATTGGTTATTGCAGATTAAGTTTCCTAAGCGCCCTAGCGGTCTGGGCCTTGGGTGTTCTACTCCTTAAATCGTGGGCTTCCATGCTCCCGGTTCAACTAGCCGCCATTTCATGCAGTATCCCAAGGACGGGAAAAATTGCTCCGTTAGATCCGTTGGTTAGCCCCGCAATCGCAACGATGACGAATAAATCTAAAAAGGAGTACTGCAATGGCCTTTAAACCCGACTCGCGTGTTACCTATTCACGCCTCCACATGCCGAACTGGCATCCCCGAGATGCAATGAGCCAGGTGTTTCCCAGTAACGCCATTGCTGCTGAGTTCTTTGGTGTGAGCATCCGAACGATTGAGCGTTGGAAGAAGTTTGGCTACACCATCCCGAACTGGGCGCTCCGTCTGATTCAGATCCACTGCGAAGGTGCGCTGCCGTGTCCGGCCTGGGAAAATTGGCGCATTCTTGAGGGCGAACTGATTTCGCCCTACGGCCACCCGGTTACCCCGGAGTTTCTGCTTGGGTTGTTGGCGGCCTGCAGTGTGGAGCCCAATCCGCGCCTGGCTGAGTGGCTGAAGAACCGTCCTATTGCCATCGGCCCGGATGGCTACCCCAAGCCCCCTGAGATTAAGCGGTTCTCGGTGCCCAGCATGACCCGGCGAACCAAGGTGATAGAGCTACCGGAAGATGACTGAGAACAGAAAGCCCGCTTATCAGCGGGCTTATTTGGCTGGGCTGTGACTCTCTAAAACGGCAACGCGCTTATCGATGCCGTTAAGTGATCGGCGCAGGTCCATCAGGCTTTGATTTAGCCGGAACAAGAACCAAAGCAAAGCGCCGTCTGTTGGGCTCAGGCCCATGGCGTTGGCGACTTCGAAGATCTCCATTTAGCCTCCTTTGCCTTTAACCAGGGTATACGCGCCGGTAGCGCCGGAGACTCCGGCTACCAGTTCCCAGGTAATTTCGACGCCGTTTTGGCTTGCCCAGGCATAGAAGCCCACTTGCACGAGGGCCAGCAGCTGACGCCCCAGCTTATGCAGCCCATCGAGCAGCGGAATGGTTTTGGTGCGCAGTTCCTGGAGATAGAAAGCGGCTTTGAGTTTGACGCTGAGATCACCGTCATCAATGAGTTGGTCAGCGAGGTCCAGCCCCTTATTTACCGGGCTTTTGAACCAGTCCAAAAGGCTCATATCCACCCCCTATCCCACCAGTTTCTTGTGCAGGCCATTGGCGGCGACGTAGTAGACAACACCACCGATCACGATCCACTTTACGGCTTTCTCTACGCCGTTTCCGGCCTTGTAGCCGAACCAACCAGCGGCCCCGATGGCGGGGATAAGTAGAAGCAGAGGCATGCGCCCTCCCCTATGCGTTTGCGGCCGCCCAGGCCTGTTCGATGTTGGTCATCGGGTAAGGCTGTTGGCCGTTTTCGTGTTGGACAATCAGCGCCATCAGCGCCGGGTATTGGCTTAGCTGCAGTGGCATATCCGGCGGTGTACCGAGGCTTGCCACGGCGTGATCGATATAGGCACTGGTGTCGTTCTCAGTGGCAGGTGCCCACGTGCTGATCACCTGACTCAATGAGTACAGCCCGCGCTGCCGGTAACTCAGGAGCACTTTGGCCATGGCTCTGAGGCCATAAAACGGCGTCCCAAACCGAACAAAGCCGCCGGTATCCACGCCTTTCATTCCCAACCAGGGATTTGCCGGGTTGTGGCGGATGTTACCTGGATTGTGATTGCGGATACCGCGGGGCTGTCGTTGCTTGCTCATCAGTGCGATTCCTATCGCCAGCACGGCCAGCGTTAGCCAGTGCTGGGCCTTCATGGTTAAAAAGCTTCCATAAACAGGATGCTGAATTCAGAATCCTGCGGCATGCCGTTAGAGCCCATGGTCGAAATCTCGAAAACGGTATGCTCCAAAGGCGGTTCCCAGTAGGTCGCCGCATAAACGGATACCTGGTGGTAACCCGTCGCCACGACCACGCAGTTCTCGCGGTTGCCGTGGAGTTCGATGGTGTAATCACCATCACTGCGCTTACTGACACTTTTCACAATGTCTCCGGCCATCTGGGCATTACCGCTGGCAAACACCTTTACCGCTGCCAATAGCGGTTTGCCTTGAATGTCGCCCCAACTGTTCGGGGTGGGCTCGGGCGGCGGGGCTGGTACGACCGGCGCAGGGGTCACAGTCGGCATTAGATGAACTCCTCCAGCTTGTGAAGGGTGCCGCCCTCCGGGGCAATAACGTAGATGGCAGCGGTGGTGGCCATGGTCATTACCTGGCCAGCCTTCAGGGGGAAACTGGCGGCCTGAATCATGCCCATATTGCCAACGACGCAATCCGCCGAGCAGACAAAGGCAATCGAGGTTCGGTTGCTCCTGGTCCCCGCAATGTTGGTTTTGGTGCCCGGTTGCAGCTGAAACACCGAGCTTGTGATTGAGTTGCTGATTGGCCCCGGCGGCGGAATGTCGCCAATAGCCATGGTGGTGCCGTTCACCGCCGCAGCAACGCTTTGGATTGCGGCCACGATGCGGTCAATGATGCCTTTGATGTTAATCATGCGGTGTCTCGCCAGTGTTCGGCGCCAGTCACCTTTAGTGGGCCGGTGCCAGTGTTGCGGATGTAGACGGCGGTTTGTGTCGCCCATTCGTGTGAGGCGGGAGCCATACCGGAGCCCAGCAGCATCACCCCGGCGCTCTCGGTTGGTGCTTCTGCGCCCAAGCGGGCGCGTGCTGCGGTGTCGTCGTCTGTGTAGACCTGAACCACCACAGCGCGGCCCGGTGCGTCCCGAGCGTCACACAGTTTCAGGGTCTCGCCGGGTGCAACGGTGTGCGTTGCCAGCGGCTGAGATTGGTTCGCGCCCAGGCTGGCCACGGTGCCGCCCTCAATCGTGGCGGCGGCATTAACCTCAATGCCCTGCTCTATCCGTTCGATCACCAGTTTGTTGCTCACCTCTACGCTCTCAGAACCGGATGCCTGGATGCGCAGCGCCGACGATTGCAGTTCCAGCTGCAGTTCGGAGTCGTTCGGGTTGCTGACGTCCACGGAGGTGTAGTCCTGGACATCGACAATCCAGCCGCTTTTCAGTTGCGTGTCGGGCAGGCCCGCATCGTGATTGGCGATGATGAACGGGTCCGAAGCGGCCAGCACATTGAGGAAGCGGGCCGCAGTGGGAAACATCCGGCTTTCGCCTGGTTGCAGGATAAGGATCATGAGCGCCCTCCCAGTACCAGGGCGGCGGCCACCAGCGCCACAGCACCCGCCAGATACATCACCATTTTCCCGGCGGTTTCGGCGACAACAGTTTGCCCGTCCAGTGCGGTTTCCGATGCCAGGTCGGCGATGCTGTTGAGCCCTTCGGTGATGAGCGCTCGGTTGGTACTCAGAGCATCGTCGGCAAAGTTGAACGCCTGCTCGGTGGCACTGCCTGCCCGGGCAATGGCGTCATTGCTGAGGTTGATCGCCTCGCCCACCACATCGCCGCTGAGTGCGACAACCTGGTCAATCGCCGCGCTATTGCTGTTGATGGCGTTATCCGTGACTTCCTCCGCCATGGCCAGCGCCGAACCGGCCAGGTCAAAGGCACCACCATCTGTGATCACCATGGTGTTGCCGGAGCCGACGATACCGGACACATCACCCCACTCCTGGGAGTTATCGACGTCCCATTGCTGGGAGTTGTCGATGTCAGCGTCGATTCGGACCGAGTTATCGATATCGGTATCAACGCGGGAGTAATCGCGGTTGTCGATGCTGGTCTGTGACCGGTTATCGGTGTAGTTGGTGGTGTTGCTGGTGCGCTTACTGCTGCTTAACAACCCCATCAGCGGCCTCCTTTGATAACGATGACGCCAATCAGCACCAGGGCGCCCAACAGGAGCCAGGCATTACCCGGCCCCTGCCGCTGCTCCTGGCCAAAGTTCACGTTACCGAAGCCACCGGTTGCCCAGTCGCCGGTGCCCAGGGTGTCATCGCCCATGTCATTGGAGAGACTCAGGCCGCCGCCACCAGTAAGGCTGGTTAACGCATTGAGCATCAGATCTCCTCCGCGATACGAAGCACGTTATAGACCGGCAAAGTCTGCTTGCGACGCTTGGCACGAAAGGCGCGCTTCGGCTTGGGCAGCCGGAAGCGCTTACGGCGTGTTGGCCTGGTAAAAAAACGGCTAAGCATTACCGGCCCCCTTTCAGCAGCAGCGCCAAACCCAGAATCAGGGCGGCGCCACCGGCCAGAACCACGCCGTTGTTAACGCCGCTAATCCACTGGCCACTGGCGGTGCCCAGCTGGCTTACTAGGGGACGCCCATCAACATCGACGCCTTTGACGGGTTCGCGCTGTTGGTTGACCTCCGGCTGTGCGAGGGTTTCGGTGCGATCACCCCCGCCCAGGGCGGTGCCGTAGGCGGAGGCGAAGTTCTCCCCGATGTTTTCCACCAGGTCGCCGCCGAAGGTCATCAGGTCGTCAATCCAGGACATACGCCCCCCTTAACCGGCTGCGGTATCGAACGGACGAACCTGTTCCAACAACTCGACCAGGATTGGTACCGGACCGGCACTGGCCTTATTCAGAACAAACTTCAGTTCCTTATCGGCGTAGGTGGGAAACAACCCTTCGAGGCCGAACTTGAGTTGGCCCGGATCGAAGTGGAAGTAACCGGTCTGGGGCACCAGGCCGTTCAGCTGCAGGTCGAACAGGTTATCGTCGGCCTGCACTTCGTGGCGCTTGGTGTCGTCACGGAACACGGTCAGCCGGTTGATGTTGTTGGCCCGGAAATGCAGACGGCGAATAAAGCGGGTCACGCTGCCGTTCTTCCAGAACAGGTCGTTATCGCCGGAGGCGGCGGCATCGTAGGTGAGGCCGAAGATCTTGGGCACGAAGTAACGTACCGGCTGGGCTGCGGTAATCCAGGAACGGGCCCGCAACGTCCAATCGTCGGCGATGGTGTCATCCAGGTCGATATAGACGATCAGTTCGTCGGTGGGCAGGGTCACCAGCTCCCCGCTGCGGATACCGTTTTTGGTGCGGTATTGCGCATCGGCAAAGTCGACGATGTAGCGCCCTTCTTCGGTGTGGTTGCCCTTGTACTGCTGCAACATCACCATCTCGGAGCCGGTCAGGCTCACGATCTGTTCACCGTTTAGTTCGATGCTCAGTCGCTTGAGTTTGGTTTTGCTGATGCCGGAGGTGATGATCTCCAGCTTTTGATAGGTCGGGCCGACCTGGAGTGCGATATGACCGCGCTGTCCCGCTGCCATCCCTTGGGGGCTTCGGGTATCACGGCTAAGAGGCTGGTAACGGTTTACCAGGGACTGGTAGAGGGTAGTGATAGTCATGACTACCCCCTTAACCGATCACATCTTCGACGGCATCGACGTTATTAGACGCCCATACCACCCCAGCTGCGACGGCGGCGGCAATGCCCACCAGTACCAGGATGCTCCACTGCTGCTTTTTGTTCATGGTTCCTCTCCATTGGGAAACGATGATTGGGTTCAGCAGTAGTGGAGCAAGGTATTCTGTTTATCTTCCAACTGTTTTCAGAACATTCTTGAAACTAGCGAAGCTTAGGAGGGTCAAATACATCGAGGTGTTTTACCAAAGATATACGCCTTCCTGATGATACACACCCTTCAAACAACTTGAAGTCGTTTTGATTTGTGAACAGTGAGTTTCTGTTGTTTAAAATACTCTTAGTGATTGGGTCGCTTAGAGTTATTATAGACTTTATGTTCCCATCAAGCTTATTGCTAACAAGGAAATAGCATAGCCAAGATATTAGGTATTTATTGCGAAACTCCTCTTTTGATAACTCTACTAGAAAGCTTTTCAGATAATCCACTATCGTATATTTGTGTAAGATTCCCCAAGGCGATTTAATAATAACCTCAATGATTGCCATTATTTTTGGAAATGCCTTAATTCTCAATCGGCCAAGCATCAGCAACATGCTTATTACCTTCTTCAAATTGAATATAGAGACATTGACTCTCAATTCACCTTGCTTGTTAATAATATCTGATAGAAAGCGATCTATGACGCCAGTCCCTGGGCATTCCTTATCAATTTTCACTACGGAAAGATATATTTCCCTGAATTCCTTCCATGAGTATGATTCTTTTTTGCTTGGGTTTACCGAATAATATTTTGAAACCCAATCTCTAAAAAGTCCGTCTGGTAACTTTGATATTGATGTTTTCTCATCACTCAGTTCAAGGTTAAAACTCTTTAGCGCCGACTGTAGAAGTTTAATCAATCTCTTTGCGTCAGATTCGGACTTTGCAAGGATCCTATAATCATCTTTAAATCTCGCAACCTCACAGTCGATCTGTTCCTTCTTTATTTCCAGTGAAAACTCTCTGTCAACTGAAGCCACAATTAATTCAGAAATTACGTCAGATACAACTGGCCCAATAGGAATACCGTTTGTACAACCATCATTAGCACATTGGAAAAGCTTATCGAGTCTATTACCAACTAGAGAATAATTTTGTATATTCCCTTTTTTTCTGACAAAATTTTTGCCGTGCAATGACCACGCAATACTGTGCGTATATATTGATGGGTAAAAGTTTTTGATATCCGCCTTTACCACATATTCATACCGATATGCCTCCGATGCGATATCCTCTTCTGTCATACCAATATACTCATAGATCATTCTGCCACTCCTAATAGTAGTAAGGCGACCTAAAATCTTTGAGGATATTGGCAAAGGAAAACTATAAGAAGAAACGATATTGTCTTTGTGAAACAATACAGCACATATATCACTCCATACCCATGCGATATTTAAAGCGATGTCGTTATGTATATGCGGATGAATAATTCCAAATGTACGATCGGTATATTCTGACTTGGGAAAGTGAAAGTTCACCAATTCATGTCGAGTTGGAGAATATTTTTTGCTTGTGCCAGTTCGCTTAAAAAAGAACTTCGGCAATGATGGTCGCTTATTAACTGTAAAGCATGGTGGCATTACATAATTTTCCGCAAAATATCCACCATCCAACAGCCAAGAATATACATCAGTCCTTTTTATTGCTAGCGCTAACTTTTTTGTGGCCTCAAAGTGTTCTTTGATTTTACTCATCTAACCATCACTCTAGCCTGAATAACATTCGGGCAATCATCCGTAAGGGGAGTTTTAAAAGACTAGAAGCTAGCAGTTAGATAGTTGTTCGATCAATAGCTAAGTTTGTTGTTGTTTGATTTTTAGACCACTCACCCATTTCAATTTTGAATGACGAAAAATTGGATAGACCAGGGCTTTTCAACAGATAACATAGTGCTTTTAGACTTTTGATCTCCTCAAACCCGCAATCCAGCTCCTTCATCATCCGCTCCGCATCTGCCCTGCTCTCCTGCATTCCCACTATCTTGTAGGGGCTCTGGCTGGTGATGGTTTTCGGAACTTCCGTGGGGCGCTGGGCGACGGTGTGCATCACCAGTCCGAACTTACGGCCGCCGGTCATGCACTCCCCCAGGATGGATTGTTCTTTGGCGGTGGACTCCACCCATTTCGCTACTTCTTCTATTACTACGTCCAGACGGCGGTCACCGTCAGCTGCGGCCCACATTAGTTCGCAGAACCAGAGCATTTCGGCCCGATTGGGTTTCGGCGGTTTATAGGCGATGCGGAAACACTTGCGGGTGCCCCAGGCCTGACGGAACGCCCGGGCGAAGCCTCGCCGGGTGCTGTAGTGGTACACCCGCTTGCCGCCAAAACCGTTATCCCGCTTTGAGCCGGTCTTATAGAGGTAGTCGCCGTAGGGGTCGAAGATGGCCAGGCAAGGAACGCGGGGCACAAACCCCGCGTACTGTACCGCCATGGATTTGCCGCCACCGGTAGTGGCCGTGTAGAAAACGTGGCGGGCCGGCAGGGTGTTATTCGGGTTGATCGCCATGGCCGGCCCCCTGCTGTTGCCGTTGTGCTGCCTTACGCTGCCGCGCCTTGTCGGCCACCACGGCGGAGCGCAGGCCCAGACCAAACACGGTGATCGCGTACAACGCAACGGCTTCGGCCCGGTACTGCAGCAGCGAAGCAAACCAGGGCGGTGGGTTTTCCAATGCCGCGGCATACTTCAGCAGCACCGGGTGTACCTGGTTAGCCAGGTTGTCGATCTGACGTTCGTCCGGTTCCAGTTGCGTTTTGGTGAGATCACCGACGACATGGGTCAGCTTAACCGCCCCCAAAGCCACAACCGCCCTAGCGTCGGTGGCGGTCATCAGTACGGTTGGAGCCTCGGGTTCGTTGCTGGCGCTCTCCCCCTCGGTAGCCTCTACCACCGCATCCAGTTCCGGATTACCCAGGGTTTCCTCTACCTGGTTGTCCTCAACGGTTTCGGTTTCCTGTTCAAGACGTTCCTGGTTCATCCCCGACCTCCGCTGTAGCGCACACCGAGAAATGCGAGGCCAACGGCCAGCACGGTGGCGATCCCCAAACCCACCCAGGTGCCGGTACCGGCTTTTTCCGTCTCCTGGTTCTCAGATTCCGGACAGGTCTGTTCGTCGGGAAGCCAGGTATTCTCTGGCGTTTCCCCAGATTCTGCGCTGCCCTCGGGCAGTTCGTCGTCCACGCCGACCATCTGCTCCCGCCACATCGCCTGAACCTTGGCGCCGGAACGCCGGTCCATGCCGCAGTTGGGGCAGATGGTATAGAGCAGCCGTTCGCCGTTGCACTGCTGGCGCACTTCGGCCACGTCGTCACAGGTGTTGCATCGCAGTTTGCCGATCGCCGGGTTAGCCATGGGCACCTCCTGTTTGGTGGTTTTCGAGACGGACCAGTCGCGCCTCAAGGTTTTCCAGCGCCGCCAGGGTGGCTGCTGCCACCACTTTGGCCTGGCTGAGCGCGTTTAACGGGCCAGCGTTTTCCGCATCGGCTACCGCTTTACGCAGGGTTTGGATCTCTTTCATCAGTGGTACTCCCTCAGTTGGCCGCCCCGCAGGGCGAAATATCGATCTCCCAGGCGACTGGTGACGAAGCCGCCCCGTTCCAGAATGCTGCGGGCCTCCGGCCCTACTCCCAGGAGAGCTAGATGACGGTCAAGCGCATCGCCTTTTCGGCACGGCGTACAGTTATTGGTAGGGCTCCAAGGCGCGCCTCTGGCGCTTTGGATCAGTTCGTCCCGCTTTGCGGGCCTCACCAGAGCCCACTTCTTAGGTCGGGTGTGGATCACCTGGTCCCCGGCACGGACACCGATCACGCGACGGGTGTCGTCGCTGTACCGGCCTGCTTCTTTCTCTATTTCGTATTCCAGCTGCAGCGAACGGGCGACCTCGCAGAACGCGTCCCACTTATTGGCGACGGCGGCGGCCCTGGCTTCTTCGAAGGTTTCCGGGAAAGGCCCGGTTTGCTTATGGGTTCGGCGGCATTCGCGCCAGAGGGTGACGCTGCCGGTTCCGAAAAACTGGAACTGTCGGATCCCGAATCTCCGGGCCCAGGCAACCACCCGGTCAATGGTTTCCGGGACGTTCAGATCCGCCTCCTCGGGCTTACTGTTATGGGCACAAGGCGTTTCCTCGCTCAGTTCATCTGCCATGTGCGCGCCATTGAGGTTTTTGGACAGGTACTTGATCACGTAGCCAACGGCAGAGCCTTTTTCCGGGTCGATGTACTTGGCGTGAAAGCGATGGCGCCAGGCCCCCTTCTCTTTACCCTCGTCCTGCAGGCACCAGCGGCGACAGATGCGCTTAAACTCCGCTACCTGATCCGGATTGAGGAACACCACCGCATGCCAGTGCGCGGTGCCGTCCTGGTGAGGCTCCACCACACGGAGTCCGTAGTAGTCGATCTGCTCGCGGTTGAGTTTGGCGCGGATCCGTTTCCACACATCCAGGATCCAGTTATGGGCGGCCACCGGGCTGCACCCATTCCATTTCTTACTGGCTTTGTGAAAGCGGGAGGGCGCGGTGAACGTGAGGAAGTACCCTATTCTCCCCTCCTCTGTGGCCTGCTTCTCCAACCCTGCCGTTCTCACCAGTAACTCAACCCGGCGCAGTTCCGGATTGGCCATGGAACTGTCCACCACTTCGGACAACTTCAGCACGTCACCAAAATCTGAGGCGACTGCCATCTCCTCCATCCAACTGCGCTGGCGCTTTTGGGTGCGCTGGTGTTGCTTCACGCAGTTGTCAGAACAGTACGGCGTGTTTCGATTGACGTTGCCCTTGGCGATTTCCAGGTGTTCGGCGGCGCGTTTCGCTTCCTTATTAATGGTGCGATGCCACCAGTCTTCACAGGCCATCCGAAGAACGGCTTTCTCGTAGTCGCGTTGTTTGGGTTTCTTGGGCAGGTCGAAGGGCTCGATGCGACGGTCTGCGCAAACCTGGGCGGCCATTCGATAACCTGCTTTCAGGCTGGCCAGGTAGGAATCGCACTCTACTGAGCTCAACAGGCACAGCACTTCATCCGCCGCCCCCTTCGCCCACCGTTCACGAGCCGCCGCATCGAATATCAGGGCATCAATCAGCGCGGGATACTGGGCGATCACCGCCGCCATCAGGGGGATCTCCTGCCTGATGGCCTTGTTGGCCTCAGTCAGCCCGGCACAAAGGCGGTGGCGCTCCCAGCGGTTCAGCAGCCAGGTTCGCATCCGGGGGCCAAATCCCTCTCTATCCACCAGGGATTTGATCCACTTTACAGAGTCTTGCTCGGCTGGGGTTTTCATCGTAGCCCCTTTTTACATAAGGTTATTTCCGCACAAGGAAAAAATGGAGAGTGCAAAATGGAAAGGTACGTTGAGGGAGTTACACGCCCTGAATGGGATGATCGAGTCAGCAAGGTAATCGCCAAGATACCTACTGACTCCGGTGGAAATACTATGCTGTGGGCCGTGCGAAACGACGACGGTGAGATATACCGGGAGTTCACCAGCACCGGTATGGGTTCGATGTTTAAGGTCGTCGGAGCAATGCAAAAGCTCGACTTTACAGACGAACTTGAAGGCAACTTCAGCCCCAACAAGTACGACGGCATCTTCCGTCGCGACAAATAAATCATTACACCACCACTACGTTATCCACTGGGCGCGGAGGCAATCGCCATTCGCGCCCGAACTGTTCCTGCAGTCAGGCTTCCGGCTCGGCCACGCCACACATCCTGACGTAATCCACCAGCGCCTCCGGGCTTGGGTCCAGACCATTCATCTCCTCGGGCTTCATCCGAACACCGCCCGAATTGCATCGTCTTCCGCCCGGGACGCCATTACCTTTTCAGCAGCAATCAGCGCGTCGAGCATTCCGCTCAATACGGCGCTTTGGTTGTGCTGGTAATAATGGTGATCGGTTTCTTTGGCGAGCATCCCGGCGCTGTTGCAGACCGCGACCAGTCGGTTGTCACCGGGGCGAGCTGCGCGGCGCGCCATTCGATAAGCCAGTTGGAACTGTCGTTTTGCGATGTTCATGGGGCACCTCAGAACGGGATCTCGTCGGTTTGGCTGGGCGAACAGGCCCAGGCGGCAAGACAGACGTCCCGGAAGATGGAGAGATCACCATTGGCGGCGGCAAAGATGTTGGCGAAGTCCTGCGCCAACGTGTCGAACACCTGCGCCTCCCCCAGCCGGTAGTGCCAACGGGCGGCACTGAACGCCAGCTTGAAGGCGCGCTTGTGCGGACTCAGATGGCGGTAGCGGCCCGCTTTGCAGAGCGCGGTAACGTGGGCATGGTCATGGAGCAGCATCAGCACCCTCCCTGCGCCAGAAGGCGGCGAAGGTAGCGGCAACACGCGCGACGGTACCGCGCCTGCTCTGCCGATTGGGGGCGGCCACCAGGTAAGCTGCCGTGATAGGAGTTGATCAGGCGTACCCGACCTATGGCCCGGTAGCCCTTGGGGTTATGGGTGGTAATCACAGCTGTTCCCCTTCCGGGGTGATCACCACCAGCTTTGCGCCCAGTGCTTCGAAGTACTTGGCCTTGGGGTTATTGGAATTTTCAGCCTTACAGAATCCTGCAGCACTGGTTCCAGCTTTCTTGGCAGCTTGCCGAAGCGTAAGACCTTGGCTTACTCGTAAAACACGTAATTGCGATCCCAGCATTTGAAGTCCTCCCGGGTGATGGTTGGCACGCCTTTGTCGCAAAGTTAACTAACTAGATTCCACCGGCTCAATACCCCCTTGCTGGGGCACTTTTCTATGTTTGACTGAGACTTAGATGGTCAACTTTTGGTTGAAAAGTTATGAATTTGGACAGCCTTATAAGAGACGCAATCGACGCTACACCGGGGCGTAACGCGAAGTCGTTGGCGGCAGAATTGGGTGTGAGTAGGCAAGCAGTGTGTCGCTGGGCGCAGTGGCGGAAAACACGCATCTTCCCGGATTTCCATCACATCGAGCAGATCGCCGAATACGCGAAAGTTCCGACAGTGTGCGTCTACATGGCGGTTATGGCGGCCAAGTGCCCTAACCCCTCTGTCCGAAGGGATCTACAGCGTGTACTTGTTAACCTGGAGGGTGCTCAGTAATCGAGCAGTGTATATTATGTTAAATGCGCAATGTAAGACGACCAGTCTGATTGGTTATTGCATCCATCCGCTGCTCGCTTCCGTCGCGCTCCTGACTTTTACAGCGCCCCGCGGTCCTACCCGGTTGTCGCTGTGTTGGATGCGCCACGATGACTCATTTCCCTAACTGTGTGTGTTGCGTGCATGCCTGCACGTATCTGCCAGTCGCCAAATCAAAAGCCCCGCTGCTTTCTCAAAGCAACGGGGCTTGTTCTTTTCACGGCGTCTGTCTCGGTTAACTTGCGTCAGCAAGCCAATCGAAGATTCGGGTGTACTGTTCGCCGTGGCTGTCCTCAACGGTAACGAGCATTCTCCAAACCATATAGTTGGATGAACAACTTCCGTAGATCACTTCCGCGTGCCCGCTTTCATCGAACATGACCGGGATGACCCCCATAAACATGTCGCGGCCCTCGATGCGCGCACTGACTACCCGATCGCCCTCTGGCAATGTGAGTTGAAGAGTCAAAGGCTGCTCGCTGGGAGCATGGTGCGGCGCCAGAGTCAGCCCGACAGAACTGACGATGCAGGCTCCCTCGCTGAACTGGCAAAGACTGGGATCAATCGCCTTTTCTACCGATGGTTGCGGTGCCTCAGAGCACGCGACCAACGTCATAACAAAAGGAATCAGGAGCCGTTTCATTGTGTGAAGTCCTTGTACTTGTACGCCGTTTGTACCCGGTTTGAGCGGCGATTATAGAGCAGAACACCAATCTGAATAAGGTTTAACCGTTTGATGACCGGTTAAATTCACACCAATAGTTCAATAATTTACCTATCTGATAACAGTTCTTTGCTACTTTGATCCAGATCAGCCTTTTCCAACGTGGCCTCTCTGGGTTTTTTGACCTGCCTCAAGTATCATGGCCGTGCCTTGATTGATATCACGTTGCGGCAAATCCTGGGACATGAGCAGGCTAAAGAACTGATGTCCTGCCGCCAGGCACACAGTAAATGCAGAAATTGCAGTGGAAGCATCGATATGAACCTGACCCATCCGCAAACCGACTACAACTATAAGGTTGTACGACAGTTTGCCATCATGACTGTTGTATGGGGTATTGTCGGCATGGCTGTGGGGGTGTTAATCGCCGCCCAGTTGATCTGGCCCGCCCTTAACTTTGACACTCCGTGGCTGACTTACAGCCGTCTCCGTCCCCTTCACACCAACGCGGTGATCTTTGCCTTTGGTACCAGTGCCCTGTTTGCCACTTCCTATTATGTGGTTCAGCGTACCTGCCAAACCCGGCTGTTCTCCGATAAGTTGGCCGCCTTCACCTTCTGGGGTTGGCAAGCCATTATCGTTGCTGCTGCGATCACTCTGCCGCTGGGTATCTCCACCAGCAAAGAGTATGCAGAGCTGGAGTGGCCGATCGACATCGCCATCACCCTGGTCTGGGTGTGTTATGCGCTGGTGTTCTTCGGCACGCTGATCAAGCGTAAGACCAGCCACATCTATGTGGCCAACTGGTTCTTCGGTGCTTTCATCATTACCGTTGCTGTACTGCACGTGGTGAACTCCATGGCGATCCCGCTGAGCATGTGGAAGTCTTATTCCATCTACGCTGGCGCAGTCGATGCCATGGTTCAGTGGTGGTACGGCCACAACGCCGTAGGCTTCCTGCTGACCGCTGGCTTCCTGGGTATGATGTACTACTTCGTGCCTAAGCAGGCTGAGCGCCCGGTATACTCCTACCGCCTTTCCATCGTGCACTTCTGGGCGCTGATCTCCCTCTACATCTGGGCCGGTCCGCACCACCTGCACTACACCGCCCTGCCCGACTGGACTCAGTCTCTGGGTATGGTGATGTCCCTGATCCTGTTCGCGCCCTCCTGGGGTGGCATGATCAACGGCATCATGACCTTGTCCGGCGCCTGGCATAAGCTGCGTACTGACCCGATCCTGCGCTTCCTGATTGTCTCTCTGTCCTTCTACGGTATGTCCACCTTCGAAGGCCCGATGATGTCCATCAAGACCGTGAACGCCCTGTCTCACTACACCGACTGGACTGTTGGTCACGTGCACTCCGGTGCTCTGGGCTGGGTAGCCATGGTATCCATCGGTTCTCTGTACCACCTGATCCCGATTCTGTTCGGTCAGACTCGCATGTACAGCGTCAAGCTGATCAACACGCACTTCTGGCTGGCCACCATCGGTACCGTGCTGTACATCGTTGCGATGTGGATCTCCGGTGTAATGCAGGGCCTGATGTGGCGCGCTGTGAACGCAGACGGCACGCTGACCTACAGCTTCGTAGAAGCGCTGTCGGCCTCCTATCCGTTCTACTTTGTACGTTTCGTTGGTGGTGTCTTCTTCCTGGCTGGCATGTTCCTGATGGCGTACAACGTCTACCGCACCGTGACTGCGCCCAAGGGCAGCATCGCGGAACAACCGGCAGCCGCAGCGGCATAAGGAGTACCGACCATGAAATTCAAACACGAGCTTGTTGAAAAGAACGTCGGTCTGCTGGCCATCTTCACCGTCATTGCCATCAGCTTTGGTGGTGTTGCTGAGATTGTTCCGCTGATTTTCCAGCAGGAAACCACTCAGCCGGTTGACGGCCTCAAGCCTTACACCGCTCTGCAGATGGAAGGCCGCGATGTATACATCCGTGAAGGCTGCGCCAACTGTCACAGCCAGATGATCCGTCCTTTCCGTGCGGAAACCGAGCGTTATGGCCACTACTCCGTAGCCGGTGAGTCCGTCTGGGAACACCCCTTCCTGTGGGGCTCCAAGCGTACCGGTCCGGATCTGGCCCGCGTCGGCGGTCGTTACTCCGATGATTGGCACCGTGTTCACCTGATCGATCCCCGTGCCGTTGTGCCGGAGTCCAACATGCCTGGTTTCCCCTGGCTGGAAGAGAACGTGCTGACCGGCGAGCATACCGCCGCCAAGCTGAAACTCTTCCGTGACCAGTTCGGCGTACCCTACGGCTCCGATGAAGAGATCGAAAAGGATGCTGCCAGCGTTAAAGGTAAGACTGAGATGGACGCCATGATCGCTTACCTGCAGGTATTGGGCACCGCACTGAAATAAGGAAGAGATAATGGATTACGGTACCTTTCACGGTTTTTACACCCTCGGCTTGTTGTTCGCCATGATTGGGGTGTTTGCCTGGGCTTACTCCAAGAAAAGGAAGCCGTCCTTCGACGAAGCCGCCAATCTGGTTTTCGCCGATGAGGACAAAGCGAAGGGATCCATTAAGGAGTAATCGCAGATGAGTAACATTTTAAGTGTCATCGTCATCTTCTGTGTTCTGGCGGTTTTGGTGGGCAGTTTACTGCTGCTCATCTGGTGTCAGAAGGACAAGATGGGGAAAGAGGAAGGTGAGTCCATGGGGCACACCTTCGACGGCATCGAGGAGATCAACAACCCGCTGCCGAAATGGTGGAGCTACATGTTTGTCCTCACCATCGTATTTGGTGTTGGCTACCTGGCCCTCTACCCCGGCATGGGTAACTTTGCCGGCCTGCTGAACTGGACCTCTGCCAACAAGCAGATCGTTAACCTTGAGCAGTCTCGCGATGAGGCCAGTGCCGCACGCGCAGACGATGCCAAGGCGCTGGTACAGTACGACCGCGAAGTGGCTGCCGCTGACGCGCACTTCGGTCCTATCTTCCAGGCGTTTGCTGCCCGCAGCATCGAAGACCTGGCTCAGGACGAAGAAGCCCGCAAGATTGGTCAGCGTCTGTTCCTGCAGAACTGCTCCCAGTGTCACGGCTCTGACGCCAAGGGCAGTCGCGGCTTCCCTGACCTGACTGATGGCGGCTGGCTGTATGGTGGCGATCCGCAAACCATCAAAACCTCCATTCTCAATGGTCGTCGCGGCATGATGCCTCCGAAAGGTGGCCTGCCGATTACCGACGAGGAGATCCCGGCATTGGCTGAGTACGTGCTGAGCCTCTCCGGCCGTGACCACGATGCGGAAATGGCGGTTGCTGGCCAGGCTGCATTTATGAAGGGCTGCTTCGCCTGTCACGGCATGGACGGTAAGGGTAACCCGCTTCTTGGTGCTCCGAACCTGACCGATGACGCCTGGGTTTACGGTGGTTCCCGCGGCTACATCATTGAATCCATCACCAACGGTCGTGCAGGTGTTATGCCCGCATGGAAAGAGGTGCTGGGTGAGGAGAAGGTTCACCTCATCTCCTCCTACGTTTACAGCCTCAGCGCAGAGTAAACCGCAACGCCCCGCCTAGTGCGGGGCGTTTTACTTTATGGCCGACCAAAACAACATAACGACAACAGGCCACACACACGAACAGATCATTGTGGATCGCTTAAGCGAACAGCAAAGCGTTCAGCAATCTTAAAAATGGTAGTGCGATCCCTCCATCGCCTCAGTAGTATGGGAGCCCGCTCCCAATGGAAGGTAGAAACATGAAAGTGACCCCCTGGTATAAGCAGTTCTGGCCCTGGTTTCTGATTATCTTGCCGGCCTGTGCTGTCGCAGCCTCTGTCTACACCTTTTTCATCGCTGCCAACTCCCAGTTTTCCATGGTGTCTGAGGACTACTACAAGGAAGGCAAAGGGATTAACCAGGATCTGTCACGGATCCGTGCCGCCAAGAACCTGGGCCTGACGTTCGCCCTGGAAGTGGATGAGAACGAGATCCGCATCATTCAGCATGGTGGCAAGACCATCGATACGGCGATTGAGCTGGAGTTCCACCACGCCACCCTTGAACAGTATGACTTTGTAGAGAAGCTGTTTATGGACGGTACCGGCACCTATCGTCTGCGCCTGGACGCCCCGCTTCAGGGTAAATGGCTGGTGCAGATCGACGCCTACGACCAGAGTTGGCGCCTTCAGACCCGCGCCACCCTGCCCCACGACGGTGTGATCTGGTTGAACTGATATGAGCCTGGCCATGACTTCGCAGCGCTGTTATCACTGCGATGAGCCGGTACCGGCCAACGCAACCTTTTCCACCCTGATCGATGACGTTGAGCAACCGATGTGTTGCCCTGGCTGCGCCGCCGTTGCCGACGCCATCGTTTCCGCAGGGCTATCCGACTACTACCGCTATCGTACCGAGAAAGGCCAGCAGCAGGATGTCCCTGAAGCGTTGGCCAGTCTGATCGCCTATGACCTGGATGAGGTGCAGCAGGAGTTCGTCGCTGCTCGAGGCGATCTGAAAGAGGTGTTGCTGTCCGTCGATGGGATCAGTTGCGCCGCCTGCGCCTGGTTGATTGAAAAACATCTGGCCGCCCTGCCCGGTGTTGCCCGAATCAGCGTTAACACCACAACCCAACGTGCAGTGCTGCGTTGGGATGCTGGCCAGCAAAAGCTGTCTGATCTGCTGTTGGCGATGAACCAGATTGGCTACCACGCCGCGCCGTTCCAGCAAGACGCCCAGGAGGAAAAGAACGCCCGAGAGAGCCAGAACTTCCTGCTTCGGATTGGCCTTGCCGGCCTTGCCACCATGCAGGTGATGATGCTGGCCGTGGCGCTCTATACCGGCTACTTCTACGATCTGGAGCCGGAGTACCGGGACTACTTCCGCTGGGTCAGTATGATTTTTGCGACCCCGGTGGTGCTCTACTCCGCCCAACCTTTCTACTTCAGCGCGCTGCGGGCGCTGATGAGCTTACGCGTCAATATGGACGTGCCGGTGTCCATCGCGATTCTCCTCGCGTATGGCGCCAGCTGTGTCGCTACGGCCAAAGGCACCGGTGAAGTGTTCTTTGAGTCGATCTCAATGTTCACCTTCTTCCTGCTGCTGGGCCGTTTCTTTGAACAGCGCGCCCGCCGAAAGGCCAGTGAGAACGCCAGTAACCTCCAGAAGCTTATCCCCGCAACCGCACTGTTGCTGGAGAATGGCGAGGAACGACAGGTGGCGGCGAAGAGCCTTAAGCCGGGCCAACGCTACCGGGTATTGCCGGGTCAACGCATTGCCGTAGATGGCGTGTTGATCAGCGGCGAAAGTGGCGTCAATGAATCGATGCTCACCGGTGAGCAGGAGCCGGTTCGTAAACTCGTGGGCGCCCCGCTCTATGCCGGCACGGTCAACCTCGACCAGCCTATCGAAGTCGAGGTCACCACCGTTGGTGCGGAACAGCGCATCAACACCCTGGTGAGACTGCAGGAGGAAGCGGCGGCCCAGAAGCCCCAGATTGCGGAGTTCGCCGACCGGGTGGCCCAATATTTTGTGCCCGTCATCCTGGTACTGGCGCTGCTAACCTATCTGTTCTGGCATCAGTTCGCCCCGGAAGATGCCTTCTGGATCATGCTCTCCGTCCTGGTTGCGACCTGCCCCTGTGCACTCGCTCTGGCCACACCAGCAGCACTCACCTGTGGCACCAACCGGATGATGCAGCAGGGCCTGTTGGTCAAGAGTGCACGGGTCCTCGAAGCCCTGCCCAAGGTTACGCATCTTCTGTTTGATAAGACCGGCACCCTCACTGAGGGCCAACTGAGCATTCAGACCGTCCATCGCTTCGCTGAGCAAGAGGATCAAAACACTCTGCTGAAGCTGGCTGCGGCTCTGGAGGCCCACTCCTCCCACCCGGTAGCGAAAGCCTTTGCTCCCCATCGTGATCTGGCACTTCAGGCCCACTCGGTCATCAACCACACCGGACAAGGCCTGGAAGGGATCATAGACGGTCAGCGCTACCGTATCGGCCAGCAACGCTTTATCGGTACTGAACTGGGTGAATCCGGTTGGGTCTTCCTCGCCCGTGAAGAACAGGTGATTGGCGCCTTTGAACTGGCCGACCGCCTGCGTCCCGATGCCCCGGACACCATTGGGCAGCTTCAGCAGCAAGGTATGATTTGCGAGATGCTCTCCGGTGACCCCAACCCGCGTGCGCTGGATCTGGCAGAGCAAGTCGGCGTGAGTCATGCACTGTTTGACCGTAGCCCGGAACAGAAGCTTGAGCGGGTTGCCGAACTGCAGAGACAGGGCCACCGTGTCGCGATGTTTGGCGACGGCATCAATGATGCGCCGGTATTGGCCGGGGCGAATGTCTCCGTCGCCATGGGCAGCGGTACGGATTTGGCCAAATGCCATGCTGACCTGGTGTTGCTGGGCGATAAATTGGGGCCGGTGATCCGTGCCATCGATACCGCCCGCGAAACCAACCGGGTGATCCGGCAGAACCTGGCCATCTCATTGTGTTATAACCTGCTTATTCTGCCCTTGGCGGTCAGTGGCAATGTGCCGCCCTATCTCGCGGCTGCTGGTATGTCGCTCAGTTCGCTGGTCGTTGTGGCCAACAGTCTGCGCCTTTTGAAGAAAACCTCATGAGCATCATCTACGTTCTGATCCCGATAGCCATACTGTTTGTCTGCTTTGCGGTCGCAGCCTTCTTCTGGGCGGTTCGCAGTCGTCAGTACGACGACCTCGACCGTGAGGGCTACTCCATCCTGTTTGACGAAAAAGACCCGAAAAACAAACCGTGAACGGCGAATATCAGTTCTTTGCGGCGCTGCTGGTTGGCCTGATGGGCGCTGGGCACTGTTTTGGCATGTGTGGGGGCATCGTCGGCGCGTTTAGCCAGGCACTGCCTGCTCACCGCCCACTGGGCCAGCGTATGGGCTTTCTGTTTGCCTATAACTCCGGTCGGATCTTTAGCTACATTGTGGCTGGTGCTGCGGTTGGCGGTTTAGCTGGCGCGCTCGGCACCCTGTTTCAACTGGACCACTATCTGGCTGTGCTGCAACTGCTGGCAGGCGTCATGCTGGTGCTGATGGGGCTGTATATCGCTCAGTGGCTCCCCCTGCTTGCTCATGTAGAAAGAGCCGGAAAGCCGATCTGGCAGGCTATGGCGCCGTTACGTCAGCGTTTTCTGCCCATCGACACCACAGGAAAAGCGCTTGGCGCGGGCATGTTGTGGGGCTGGTTACCCTGCGGGCTGGTGTACTCTACTCTCACCTGGGCATTGGCCTCCGCCAACCCGGTAGAAGGGGGTATCATAATGGCGGGTTTTGGCCTGGGTACCCTGCCAGCACTGGTCGCAATGGGCGCTGCAGCAGATAAAATTGCGCAGATTATCCGGAAAAAGCAGGTTAAGTGGTTGAGCGCAGTGGTGTTAATTGCCTATGGGGGGCAAATGTCATATATTGCGCTAAATCAAATAATGTAGCCTGATTGGGACCTGTCAGGTACCATTGAACGGATACTGACCAATGGGAACAGCATGAAATTGGATAGCCTACACGCAAAGCGGCAAGCCGGCAGTGGTTGCACCATTCACTGCCACGACTGCAGCCTTTCAGAGTTGTGTATTCCTTTTACGCTCAGCACCAATGAGCTGGATAAGCTGGACTCGATCATCGAGCGAAAACGGCCGATTCAGAAAGGTGATCTGCTGTTCCAGTCCGGTCAACCTCTCCGTTCACTCTTTGCCATCCGTTCTGGATCCATTAAGTCCTACACCATCACCGAGTCCGGTGAAGAGCAGATCACCGCATTCCACCTAGCTGGCGACGTTGTGGGCTTCGACGGCATCCATGCCGACACCCACCAAAGTTTTGCCCAGGCCCTGGAAACGGCCATGGTGTGTGAAATCCCCTTCGACACCCTCGATCAACTCTCCGGCTCCATGCCGCGTCTTCGTCAGCAGATCATGCGTCTGATGAGCAACGAGATCATGGGCGACCAGGAGATGATTCTGTTGCTGTCCAAGAAGAACGCAGAGCAGCGCCTGGCCGCGTTCATCAGTAATCTGGCCACCCGTTTTGGCAATCGCGGTTTCTCCTCCAAAGAGTTCCGCCTCTCCATGACACGGGGTGACATCGGTAACTATCTGGGGCTCACCGTAGAGACCATCAGTCGCCTGCTGGGCCGGTTCCAAAAGTCGGGTCTGATTGAGGTGAAAGGCAAGTACATCACCATTACCGACCCGGACGCGCTACAAGAGTTAGCCGGACACGCCCGCATCGGTCGCTAAGTTCTCTCAACGCCCAGCTAAATGCTGGGCGTTCTCTTGTTGGTATCTGATCTAGAACAAGGAAAAAGGCCCAGCTTTTGCCAACCTATAGGTGAGGGCCATTGGCTTAAGGAGACACTCATGGGAACCTACAAACGCATCCTGGTCGCGATTGACCCCACCCACGAGGCGCAACCTGCGCTCATCCGGGCGGCACACCTGGCCAAGTGCTGCGATGGCCATCTGACACTGCTGGTCTGCATCTTTGATTTCTCCTACGAAATGACCTCCATGTTGTCGGTCGACGAACGAGAAGCGATGCGAAACAGCATTGTCACTCAACGCCAGGCATGGCTGGAACAGCAGGCACGCACCTATCGGGATCAGGGCATCTCCGTCGATACCAAGGTGGCCTGGCACAACCGTCCCTTTGAAGCGATCATTGAGCAGGCGATTACCGGCCAGCACGATGTGATAGTCAAATCCACGCATCACCACGACAAGCTCAAATCCGTTATCTTCACCCCGACAGACTGGCACCTGCTGCGGAAATCTCCGGTGCCGGTATTGCTGGTCAAAGAGGGGAACTGGCCTGAGCAGGGCAAAGTTCTGGTGGCGGTGAATGTTGCCGCTGAGGATGAGGCCCACCAAACGCTGAACGACCATATCATCGGTCATGCCAAGAAGCTGGCCCGGGCCATCAATGGCGAGATCCATCTGGTTAATGGTTACCCGGGCACGCCGGTTAATATCGCCATCGAGTTGCCTGACTTCGATGCTCACGCCTATAACGAATCGCTGAAGGCCCACCATCAGCTTCGCATCAGCGAACTGGCTCGACAGCATGATATTGATGAGCAGCACTGCCACGTTATCGAAGGCTTGCCGGAGGATGTGATCCCAGAGCTGGCTGAAGAGTTGGAAGCGGAGTTGGTGGTGCTGGGCACCGTTGGCCGCACCGGCTTCTCTGCAGCCCTTATCGGCAATACCGCAGAGCACGTTATTGACAGTCTGGAGTGCGACCTGCTGGCGATCAAACCGGAAGGCTTTGAGTCGCCGGTAAAACCGGAGTGATCCCAATCACCCCCTACAGCTACGGCGGCCTATAGTGCCGCCGTTTTCTTTGCCTGCCCCTTTACCCTTGCGGGTCTTGCTGGAATAATGCCGCACCTGTTCACTAGGCCTTTTTGAGGACTCCATCAGTGCAAGAGCTGAGTCAGAAGCAACAAACCCGGCTAAACAAACTGCAAAAGCGGCTGCGCCGCGAAGTAGGCAGCGCCATCGACGATTACAAGATGATCGAAGAGGGCGATGTGGTGATGGTATGCCTGTCCGGAGGTAAGGACAGCTACACCCTGCTGGATATCCTGTTGAATCTGCAGCATCGTGCACCGGTAAACTTCCAGTTGGTGGCAGTCAATCTGGACCAGAAGCAACCGGGATTCCCTGAAGAGATCCTGCCGGACTACCTCAAAACACTTGGGATCGCTTACCACATCCTGGAGAAGGACACTTACTCCATCGTTAAGGAGAAGATCCCGGAGGGCAAAACCACCTGCTCTTTGTGCTCTCGCCTGCGTCGTGGCACCCTGTACGGCTTTGCCCAGAAGATCGGTGCAACCAAAATCGCGCTCGGCCACCACCGTGACGACATCATTGAGACGCTGTTCCTGAACATGTTCTACGGCGGCAAGCTCAAAGCGATGCCACCTAAGCTGCTGTCCGACGACGGCGCGAATATGGTGATCCGTCCGATGGCGTACTGCCGCGAGAAAGACATCGCAGAGTACGCCGATCTGAAGGCGTTCCCCATCATTCCGTGCAATCTGTGCGGCTCTCAGGAGAACCTGAAGCGCAAGATGGTTAAAGAGATGCTCAACGACTGGGACAAGCAGTTCCCGGGCCGCATCGAAACCATCTTCACCGCCCTGCAGAACACTGCCCCCTCTCAGTTGGTTGACCGCAACCAGTTCGATTTTGTCGGACTGGAGCGTGATCCGGACGCCGAGTTTACCGGTAGCGTTGCTGAAGCTGACCTGCCAGCGTTCGACTTCCTGGATGCCGACAACTCCGGTCATATTCAGCTGGATAAGCGTCAGGAAGAGGCGCGTATTGACGTGGTCAACGTCTACCAACCCTAAACCGCGTTAGACGAAAAGGGCCCCATTACGGGGCCCTTTTTGGATCTGGCTACCGCTGCCCTACCCCAACTTACCGCTTCAAACGTTGCTTGGTCGAAAAAAGGGCCGCAATTGCGGCCCTGTCTTAGCGCTCGATGTAGGGACTGATCCAGATAGGCGGTTGGGAAAACACCACAGTGTCCTCTCCCAATTGGTCCAATCGCAAAGTGAGGCGACCAGAGTCGACTTCTGCTTCCCACTTGGCAGGCTGAACCTCGGTGCCCTCCGCCAGCATCACCACAACGCCGCTGACGTCAGGTTGCAACCAGCGGAAGGGAAAGCCAGCGAAACGCTTTAACACGCCGTCAAACTGCCCCACCATCGCCTGCCAATCAGATTGGGTAAACCGTTGCTGAGTCGTGTCGCTGTAGCGAAGTTGCATCGCGAAATCGCACTGGGCCTCGTCTTCAACCTGAACGCTCAGCACCGCTTTATGGTCTTTGAGCTCAGCATCGAACGGCACCAGAAGTTCCTGGCGAGGGCCGATGGTGAGTGGCAGGGTGTTACCCCGATCGATGATGCTGCCCCCCTGAATGGTGCAGGGCTCGCGACGCTCCCGGTGGTTCAGGTAGAACGCCATGCTGACCAGGGGATAGTCGGTTTTATTGACCACCTTCAGACGATCATAGAAACCGCCATATTCGAGATTTAACGCCTGTGCAGGCAGCGCTAACGCAGCAGTGAGCGCCGCGGCAATCGTCCGTGATTTCATAGCAGATAGGTCCGATTTTGATTGAGCATGGTGAGCAGCTCATCGATGTAAGCTTCTTTTCGCTCTGAATAGCGGATCAATCCCGGGATCAGGTCTTCTGCGCTGGGGGTTTTCCCTTGCAGTCGCATCTTCTGGCGAATATCCCGCAATTCCCGGTAAGCGGGATTGGTATTCAGGTTACGCAGATAGGAGGAGACCGAGTCCTGGACACTGTCAAAACGGGCGACCTCATGATTCATCCCACCCTGACGTTGATTGGGTACCAGGCCACACCCTTTTCGGAAACACCACTGGCCAAAATAGTTCTGGCCTTCGCGGGCAAAGCGGGAACTGCCCCACCCTGTCTCATTCGCGGCCTGAACCAGCACCATGGCGGTGGGAACCTCATCGACGCGAACCAGCAGGTCATCAAGGGTTTCCGGGGTAAAAGCACGGATCTCAACACCGTACACGCCAGCCAGATTGGAAAGGTGGGTAGACTCAGCCTCACTCAGGGGCTGACTCAACAACAAACGTTCCTGAGCGCGCTGAATGAAGGCGCGTTGCTCCGCGATCTTGCGGTTCTCCGCTTCGACCATAGGACGAAGAAAGTTGAAAAACGCCTCCTTCTTCTCAGCCACATCGGTGTAGGCATCGAAATCGGGTTGGCGACTGACCGGAGCGTTTTTGACCACCCTCAGTCCCGCCATTGGCGCTTCGGGACGAACCGCTTCGGTCTCAACCCAGAGCAATGCTGCAGCGACAGCACTGAGGCCCAGAACCACGCTGGCCAAACGGCCGGTTTTAACTGCCATGGTTACGCCTCAAAGTGAGAGTCAGAACGGGTTTCTTCAGACTTGGGCTCCTCAGGGGTAGCCGCTTGCGGAGAGAGTTCAGGGAACAGTTCCCGGAACAGCACACCCTTCATATGGAAGAACATCGGGATCGCGAGTACGAGACCAAGCCCCATCGGGATGGTGGCAACCATCAGGATGACGATCATCGCGGAATAGACGGTGATCACCGCAAACAGTTGGCCATGCACCACCTTGGCGGAATCAATCATTGCCTTGATTGGGGAGCCGCGATGGAACAGGTAATAGAGATTCGCCTGGCTCAATACCGCCATAAGGTAGACACCGGGGAGTACCAGCAAGAATAGGCCGAGGTTAACCACTACCGCAGTGACCAGGGCAATCAGCGACAGCGGGACCGCCATGGCCCAACTCCGGAACACCATGCTCATCTCAACCGGTTGGCCGGTGGCACGGCGCCACCCCATGTACGCCAGGGCGGCTTCAAAAGGGGCCAGGATAAGAACCAGAATCAGCTGTACCGGTTCCATAGACTGTTTGAGCTGTTCGGCGTCGGTAAGATCCAACCCCTGCATGCTGGCATACAGTTGCACCAGCAACATGGCGCTGGCCACCAGAATGACAAAGGTTAACAGCGATGCCCCAAGCAGGGGGTTCAGGTTTTGGCGGGTTAACTCCCACGCTTCCCTGAGTACCGCAAATACGTCCAGTTTCTGCATCGATTTTCGCGTTAGGTTTCTGGGTCAAAACGGCGATTATACCCATCCCCCACCCGACAAAAAACGTCGAATCTTCCGATTGTGCTGTAAAGAAAACCGAAGTTTACACCTTAACCGGTACCAGAAGGACGAAAATCACCAGCACAAGCGTGCTGAGCAGGTACAAGCGAATGAGCGATCCTTGTTTCATCATTTGGCCCTGTTCGTTGGAGGGCCACTGAGTATAGGCAACTTTTTTAAGGGGCAAACGAAAAACCCCCACCGATGGGTGGGGGTTTCGAAGATGGAGGCGCGTCCCGGAGTCGAACCGAGGTCCACGGATTTGCAATCCGCTGCATAGCCACTCTGCCAACGCGCCAAGGCTTTCAGGCTGTCCCCGAAAGCGCGAGCAATTAAAACAGAAAGGACCGAGGGACACAAGCGCCGTTTGCACTCTGCCAGAGCAGATATTTGAAGTTGCTCTAATTTTTCAATGAACCACCTGTTTGAGTGGTTAAAAAACGTCAGAAGAGGCGAATTTGGCACCACCGAGCCGCCGGTTCAGTGGCGTTCGAAACATAAAAAAGGCGCCTTAATTGGCGCCCTTTTAGGTTCGGTATCGGCTTAGTAGACCGAAGCGATGGCTTGGATAAGCGTCGGCAGGTTGGACTCGGTCATGCCAGCGACATTGATGCGACCGGAGCCAACGATGTAGACTCCGAAATCCGCTTTCAGTTTCTCGACCTGGTCTTTGTTCAGGCCAGAGAAGCTGAACATGCCGTTTTGCTGCTCGATAAACCCGAAGTCACCCGGTACACCGGCTTCCGCAAGTCCAGCAACAAAAGCCTGACGCATGCGATGAATGCGTTGGGACATCTGCGCCAGTTCCTCAAGCCACAGGGCTTTAAGTTCGGCGTCGGCAAGAATGGTCGCCACAATTTGTGCGCCATGAGACGGCGGGTTGGAGTAGTTGGTACGGATCACGCGCTTCACTTGCGACATGCCCCGCTCTGCGGCGTCGGCATCGCCAGCCACCAGAGTCAGAGCGCCAATACGCTCGTTGTAGAGACCAAAGTTCTTGGAGAAAGAGCTGGCCACCAACAACTCCCCCAACTGCTCTGCAAAGTGGCGCAAACCTGCCGCGTCGCTTTCAACGTCTTTGGCAAAACCCTGGTAGGCAAAATCAAACAGCGGCAACCAGCCATGGGCCTTGGCGCTGGCCGCCATCTGTTGCCACTGCTCGAAACTCGGATCGACGCCGGTCGGGTTGTGACAGCAGCCATGAAGGATCACTACATCGTCGCTGCCCAGGCTGTTCAGGTCGGCCAACAGTCCATCGAAGTCCAGGGCACGGTTCGCTGCGTCGTAGTAGCAATACTCCTTCACCTCGAGGCCAGCACTTTCAAAGATGCCGCGGTGGTTGGCCCAGGAAGGGTTGGAGATCCAAACCCGCTTACCCGGCAGGTTAGTGGCAATAAAGTCGGCTGCAATTCGCAGTGCACCAGTACCACCGGGCGCTTGTGCTGCACGGGCACGGCTGGCTTTGATCACCTCGTGGTCAGCACCAAACAGAAGAGACAATACTTGCTCCCGATACTGGGGATGACCATCAATACCGAGGTAGCCCTTGGTGGATTCGGTTTCCAGAATGTGGGCCTCAGCGTGCTTTACGCAGGTCAGGATCGGGGTCTGGCCAGCCTCATCCTTGTAGACACCCACACCAAGGTTAATCTTGTTATCGCGGGGATCAGCGCGGAAGGCTTCGTTCAGGCCAAGGATTGGGTCAGCTGGAGCAAGTTCTATCTTTTCAAACATGGGCTTAAGGACTAACAGCTAGAGGAGGGTCGAGCGCCCGTTATACCATGCTCAAAATGCTCTGTCAGCGGGGGGAACTCCCTCTTCCGGTCATCTCTACAAATCCGACGCCGTCTTGGCTTCCCGTCACCTTGACCGGTCCCTCCCAGTAAACGATGTCCAACTGATTGCGTTGATCCTGCGAACGGGTTTCTATCTTCAGTGATATTCCATATTTTGGCAGCGAAAGCGTCCATTTGACCGGATAGGTTGAGTCACCCAGTTCCACCCACTCTTCCGCTTGCCAGTGAATAACATCATTCGCTAACGCAATGAGGGCCCCATCGGGTTGGATCAGAGAACCATCGCAATGGTCTTGCCCAGACTCAGCCGCCAGCAAGCAGAACACCATCAGGTTTTGGCCATCATCGAGTTGAAGCCCCATCCAGTCCCAGCCGCTAAAGCGCTCATCCAGAAACGCCGAAGACCACTCCCTGTCCAGCCATGCCGAGCCGCTGACCTTTCGCCAACCGTCACCCGGATCGAGGTAGCCCTGAACGCGCAATCTAGGGAGGCTGTAGTAATAGGATGCCAGTTTTCCGTCGCCACTTTTGTCGCTGAACCCCTGGTCGCCGTGCTGTACCAGGGGGCTGTCGTCCAACTGAAGGGCGATGGCCAATCCTGCTTCGCTGGCCACCAGATGGAGAGGCTGCAGTGACGTCCCCGCGCTGCGGAGCCACCAGTGGTCGATGCCTGCCACAAAAGGCTCAGGCTCAATCCGAACCTGGGCAGCGCGACCAGCCCGCTGCCAGGCCCGATGATGGCCTTCGGTTTCATGCATCAGGTGGGCAAGATAGCCTTGCCCGTCCCACCAAAAGCTCTGGGTGCCCGCCGGCCCCCGGAATCGAAACAGGGTCCACTGCAAACCATGGTGTTCACCGTGTTCATCCGAGAGATTGGCAGTGACATACCACCACTCAAGACCATATTCACCATGAGGACCATGGTCCCTTGGGAACGTCAGGGTGTAGCCGGGTTCGACCGGAACGCCAAACTCGGAGGTCACAAAGCCAGGAGGTGTGGGCTGTCGTTCACACCCCGTCAGCATCAGGGCGGCGGCGAGCAGTATGCCAGTCCCTGCTGCACCACCAATCTGCCCAGGTTTCCTCTCCATGCCTAACTCTCCATCGCCATCATTGTGGCCGGTGCTGTTTTCAGTTCCCGGTAGGTTGGCCATATCGCCAGCACCAGGCCGCCGGTCAGCGCCATCACCAGATAGCTCCACCAGCCCCCACTGAGGGGATGTACTGCCATGGTCCAACCAAAGCTCAAGGGGTTCACCAGGCTGAGCAACTGGTATCCAAGGATCTGGCCCCCAACCATGCCAATCAACAGGATAGCGAGCAGGAGTGCGAACACCTGCCAAACCCGGGCCCAAAGCAGTTGGCCCGGCGTGACACCGATGGACAGCAGCACCCCATGGTCATGACGCCATAACCGACTGGCCGACGCTACGCTGGCCAGCCAACTGACAAACCCAACGAGCAAGGTCAGGCTCGCCAGGGCATTGGTGATCACAAAGGTGCGGGAAAACAGGGTTAAGGCCAACTCTCGCAGTGCGCCCTGAGGCCGAATCGCACCATCGGGGATCCCCAATTCAGTAAGACGGTCTCTTACCCAGTCGGGCGAATCTGGCGTGGTGATGGCCACGCCCTCAAGCGGGACATGTCCGAGCCCGGCCTCAACCAGGTCTCGCTGCATAGTCACCTGGCCACCCGGGTTTCCGTAGTCGTACTGAATCGCCACAAGCCGACAGCTTAATGTTCTCTGGCCGCTTTGAATGGGGATACGCGCGTCCAGGGCCAGCCCCAGTTGAAGTGCCAGGGGCTCATTGACGATGCAGCCCCCCTCCCCCATGGCTGTCCACCAGTCCGGGGTCGATGCCTTGAAATGGGTAAAGGGCCAGGGCTGTTCCGTCGCTTCGTGAACCACGATCCGAACCGGGTAGTCGTTAACGCTACCATGACGAGAACCAATGGTTTCCACATACACCTCATCAGGGAGCGAATTCAGCTTCCCCAGCCAGGACCTCAGCGTTTTCTCCTGACCTCCAATGTAGTAATCCGCGAACAGGCGCTGATTCAGATGGTCTACCAGAGCCACTTCAAATGACCCCACCATCACCCGGGTAGAAACAGCCATCGCCAACGCCAACGTGATCGCCATCGCCGCCAAAGACAGGTGCTGCCGTTGCCGCTCCTGGTCCGACGCTGCCCAAAGCAGGGTTGCCGCCTGCTCCGGAAGAAGCCGAAGACTGAGCGCAGCCAACCCTCGCTGTACCCACGCCATCAGTTGCGGCGCGACCAGCAGGATGCACAATACCGTCAGGGCACAAACCAGCAGCGCCTGCCAAGCCTGCGTGGCGTTTTGCCAAAGCAATAGGGTCACCAAAACGCACAGGGGCAAAGACCATCTTGCCCAACGCCCCTGGGGTCGCCACAGTGTCCAGGCGCCCATCAACACCATTGAGCCCCATAACAACACGCTGATCTCCAGTGCCTGAACCACAGACCAGTTCACCTGCAATCCACTGCGCATCCCGTACAGGTTTACCAGGGTATCGCCAAGGCCCGGAGCCAGTTGTTTGGCCAGTGCCACGCCGACCGCACTGCCAATCGCCCCACAAAGCAGCGCCAGAACACTCCACTCGGTTAAGATCACCCACAGGTACTCTCGGCGTGTAATGCCCAACTGCTGCATAACACGATGAGCCCGGCGCCGTTTGAGCAGCAATCTTTCAAACGCGTGAAAGGCCAATAACAGCGCGACCGCAAAGGCCAGTACGGAAAGCGCGGAGAGGTTGAGGTTGAGTGCAGCCAGCAATCCCTTCTGAGCCGGATTGTCCTGAGTTACGAGGCTCAGTTCCGGCGGCAGCAAGTTCAACACATGCGCTTTGTCCACCTCCGTCAGAGCGGGCAGCGTCAGATAGGTCAGCTTATCGTCACTGTCGAGCACCTGTGCCAGGGGAGCCAGATCCATCAGGAGAAAGGGGCCGAGACCCTCAACCAGGGTGATGGGTGGCAAACGGGTTCCGTCACTGAGTTGTAACTGTTGTCCGGCTACCCAACCGCGCCTTTCAGCCAGGGCGCGATCAGTCAGCATGGTCCACTCATTATGATGGGCTAGCAGGGTGTTCCCAGCGTTTCTTAATCGAAGCCAATCCCCTTCAGTCAGCAGCGCCCTGCCCTCCAGCATCGGTTCGGTATCGATGCCAGCGCGACGCAACGAAAGCCAAAGGGCATGAGGTATGTGATGCCCCGAGATTGAGGCCTGTATTCTCCAGGGGCGCGAGTCCTGAGTCTGTTCGCTCGACTGTGCGAAGCTGGCTCGTGCCGCCCGATTCAATACTTCGATGGCGCTTAACAATGCCCCGGCGTTGACCAGACCCAAAACCAGCCAGAGCATCAGTGCCCGATGCTGGCGCCACTCTCCCAGAATCCATCGAAACCAAAGCCCCGCCATCATCCAGTCGCCTGATGAAGTTGGCCGCTGTGTAGGCGTAGCCGATAGTCAAACCCCCGCGCCAGGGATTCACTGTGGGTGACCATAATGACCGTACTGCCCAGCTCCCTGGCTAAAGCTTTAAGTTGAGCGACGACGATCTGGCTGTTGGACTCATCCAGATTACCGGTTGGTTCATCCGCCAGAACCAAACCCGGCTCATGGATAAGCGCCCGGCACACCGCGACACGTTGCTGCTCCCCTCCACTAAGTTGATGAGGATAGCGGGACAACAAAGCCGACAGCCCCAGGGCATCGGCCAGCATCTGAAGACGGCGTGGCTTGCCCTGCCGACCCAGCAAGCGATGGGGCAAGAGAAGGTTGTCGTAGACACTCAGGCTTTCCAGGAGTTGGAAGTGCTGAAACACAATGCCGATTCTGCGCCGGAACAGCGCCAGCTCAGTGGCGCTCTTGCCAACCAGGTCATAACCCAGAACGGTGAGCGAGCCCTGTTGGCACGGTTCCAATCCCGCCATCAGGTTCAGTAGCGTGGTTTTTCCGGTGCCACTGTCTCCCACAAGGCTGCACTGAGCACCCGCAGGAAGGGAGAGGTCCAGCCCACTGAGGATGGGCCGGGGATGGGTACCGTCGAGGCGGCTAAAGTGCAAGGCGCTGATCTCAATCATGATCAAACCTTACGTCAGGAATCGGGTTCAGGCTCAGAAGCGCAGAAAAAAATCTCGCTGAGACAAAACCTGTTCAACCACCGCCAGGCTGTACTCGTTTACCTTCCAATGGGCCGGTGCCCAACCGTCAAGAAAGCGAGCAAAGTCGGCAACAGCGACGGGATAGAGCCTGCGCCACTCCTGCTCCAGCTGCTTGCTGGACGGCTCCGGAAGGGTCAGGAAATCGGCCAAAAGCTCAAAGTAGCGGTTGAGCCAGTAGTCCGTCTGTTCCTGCAACTCCGGGCCATCGAACACACTGCCAAGAAAATAGGCAAGATCAACCACGCCTGCGCCGCGCCCAACATACTGAAAGTCCACCGCAGCGACAGACGCTTCGCCAAAACAGAAGTTGGCGGCCTTAGCGTCCCCATGAACCAGGGTTTGCCAACGCGCCCCCTTCAGGGTCCGGTCGATATCTGAGGCTGCTGCCTTCAGGGAAGCATTTTCCATCCGTTGCCACTCCTCCTGCCGGGTATCCAGGTGCCAGTAGCCACCTCGCGCCCACAGGCCCGTGCCCTTGTCGCCAATAAACCTGGCATGGAACTGTGCTAACCAGCGAATGCAATGGTCTATCTGGGCCGGACCAGGTGTGTCGAAACGCTGGTCAAACCCTTCACTGTCCAAATCGGAGAGGAGAAGGTAGGTAGTGTTATCGAGTGAGGTGATACCAAGGCAACGGGGCCAGACGGCATCAACAGGCGAAAAGCGGCGGTACCAACGCTGCTCTACAAGATAACTTTCCAGCTTGCGTTGATGGCCGACGTCAGTATGCCACCCCCTCGGGTGGCGCACTTCGGTCGGTGGCGCAATCCGTTTCAGGATGACCCGTCGCCCATCTGGCCAAAGCCAGCGCTCAATGGCGCCATACCCGCTCCATAGGGACTGAATCGGTTCGCAGTGCGTAGGAGGATCGACATGCAGCAACTGCCCGATGATCGCAGAAGATTGCTGAGTCACAGCTTCGCCAACTGACGATCATGCCAGCGCCCCAACAGCAACAGAGCCAATATCGCGCCAGCCAGAGCAAAGGCCATATCCGACTGGGTGTCCCACACATAACCCTGAGTGCCCAGGAAGGCGTCGGCGGCTTCATCGCTGAGCAGCGCAACCCACCACTCGATCAGCTCATATAATGCGCTGAACGCCAGGCAGACAGACACCACAAACAGGTTCATCCAGCCACGGCTTTTCACCACGGCACGCCGGATAAGGATCTCCCTAGCCAGGATGGCGGGAACAAAGCCCTGCATCAGGTGCCCCACCTTGTCGTAGTTGTTGCGCTCAAAGCCGAAGATCGGCTTGATGGCATCAAACAGAGGCACTTCGGCATAGGTATAATGACCACCGACCATCAGCACGATGCAGTGCGCCAGAATCAGCAGGTAGAGCATGGGCGTGAGGGGGAATCGACGATAGGTGTAAAGCAGCAGTGCCGCGCCAATAAGGGCCGGAGCCACTTCAAGGAACCAGGTCAGGGTGTCCTTGGGCTGATAGCCGGACCAGAGCAGTACCAGAGTAAATACCACTCCCCAGAGAATGGGCTTGATCATCTAAATGCCGGATTAGCTGGAAATTATGGTCACCAATGTTACCTCATGGGCTTAACCGGATGCGAGGCTCAACGCAGTCGCCCGAGTGCGACCTGCCGTTTGCTGTACAGCCAAAGCATCAGCGCGACGACAAAGATGGTGGCGGTAAACGCCAGCGCGACACTGTCGCCCATCACTGCCAGACCGTCTTCAAGCACAAAGTTGTGTATCGTGGTCAACACCATGGCCAGCAGTGAGATCAGGAAGACCGGCGCCGCAGCCGCCTTTCGCATCAGCAGCAATACGGAGCCTAATACGCCGCCCCAAACCGCTATCGCCCAGGCGGTTACCACCCAGGTGGGAAACCCGTAAAAGAACGCCAGCTGCGCCTCGGTAAACTGGCTCATATATTCACTGTTTCGGGTTTGGGTCATCAGGTAATCCATCGCCCCCATTAAATTCCAAAGCAGGGAGAGGACGCCTACCACCCAGAGGTGCCACGGAGTCTTTTTGCGGGAGGGTTCGAGCAGAGAGTGGGCCATAAGCGCCTCAACCAGTTGACCTTATCTTTGCTTCAAGCTAGTTCGGGTGACGCAATGCCGCAACCCTCACAAGGCGATTCTTTCCGCTTGAATCAACAGGTTACGAGGGGTGGTCGCGCGGTCAGTAAAACGAGCTAACGTGACACGGTAGCCCTGCTCCTCAAGGTAACAAGCCCGATCCAGCACCAGATAGAGCTCAAGAGGGCGGCTGAACAGGCTACGGACCAGACTCAGTCGGCGAACCAGGTGCCAACGCTTCTGCCCTTCCTGTTCCAGACCCAGCCAATCCAGGTTGTCCGGCAGGGTGATCCCCTTCTCTCCGGCAGCCCAGTGGCAAAACGACGCAAACCCTTCGCCAAAGCGCTGCTTCTTGCAGGAGGGAACGCCTTCGTCCCTCTGCTCCGGCGCCACCTGCTCCACTAAGGCCTGATAGCCCAGACGATAACTCATCTCCTTGCCTCGGAGTCTCTGTACCCGTTTGGGGGCAGTGGCCGTCTCCTGTACCGCAATGCGTAACTCCTCCCGGGACAGCGCCAGGTTGTGTCGCTCACCGCTAATGGAAAAGGGTTGATAGAGGGCGTTACGGGTCAGGTGATAACAGCAGGGGCTGACCGTCAACGCCGCGGTACTTTGTTCCGCAGCGTGACGCAGTAGTTGACCGTGAAGATCACCGCAGGCGTGAAGTGCCACAGCGTGCTGGTTCTGTTTCACCTCCTGTGCGGCGCGATGGTCCAGCGCGTCAGCGCAAACAAAGCGCTGAGGCAATGCCGCACGATACGCCAACTTCTCACCCTCTTCACACAGCACCGCATCCCACTCCAGGCTGGTTACCTCCACCTGGTATTGCTGGCCAATCAAACGCCCGAGGTGTCCTTTACCCGCGCACCACTCAAGCACCGGGCCCTTGGGCTGCCCCATCGATGCCGTAAAGGCGGCTATCTGGGTCCACTTCCGACCGGGGATGTGGCTGAATTGGCGGTTGTCGACATTTTGAGGCAACTCAGCCTTCAGTGTGGATAACTGGCACAGTCGGATGAGTGCGTTCAGGTCAGGCAGCGACGGGGAAAAGCGCTTGGACGCTTCGGCAGGATCCTGCTCAAGCAACTCAACGGTCTCTTCATCCAGAGCAACAACCTGTTGGGCCAGGTTGGGATACGCGTTCATCCAGTCCGGGTTATGTTCGCGAAAGGGATTGGCGCGCCAGATGCTTTGGTGTTGTTCCAGCAGCAGGTGGAGTTCAGAAAAGAGGGACGCTAGTGGCATAAGGAAGGCGTTACGGAATAAAACGCCATGGTATCAAATCTCCTATTAGCCCCAAAGCACCCGGTTTCTGCCCTCCTCTTTAGCACGGTACAGCGCCTTATCGGCCCGCTTAATCACCGAACCGATGTGTTCATGCTGGCCATGGCGTTGAGCGCTACCGATGCTGATGGTTAAGGTAACGCGGGCCTCACGGATCTCTCCAGCCGGGGTTGGCTGAGTTACGGTTAGGACTCGATTCTCTACGGCAGCTCTGAGTGACTCCAGCGCTTCGTCCACCTCCTGTCTTGCTGCGCGTCTAAATACCAGGGTGAACTCTTCACCGCCGTAGCGGTACGCCCTGGCACCCTTTACCCCTCTAAGCTGGCTGGCCAAGGAGCGCAGAGCCAGATCCCCCCAGGTGTGGCCATAGGCGTCGTTAAACTGCTTAAAGTGGTCTACATCCAGCATGGCGATATGAACGCGCGGACCCGCATTCGACAAATCACCATCAAGGGTTCTGCGTGCCGGCAGACCGGTTAAGCCATCCCGGAATGCCAGCCGATAAGCGCCGTCGAAGACCACCAGTACCAAAATGGCACTGATGCCGGTATAGAGCAGAACGGCACCTGGCCAAGGCATTGGCCATCCACTGACCAACCAGGCCATCGCTCCAAGCAGTAATGGGATCAGTTCGTCCCGTTTTCCGCGCATCATCGCATTCAGATAGCGCGCCGCTGGAAGCGCAAACAGATAGTGCATCGGCGTATCCAAGAGCGACCCGCCCAGATGGGGGCGTAGCCAGTCCCAGGAAAGGTTCTGGAGCAGCAGGCACTGGGCCAGCAGCCAGGTGAACCACCCCATCAGGTAGGCGCCGTTGGCGGGGGCACCGGGCAGCAGGAGGAGATTCAGTGCCAGCAGGAGGTAGATGTTGTTGTCGCTAAGAACAAAAAAAGGTTCAAGCCCGGTAAGAGGAGACTGAAAGGGATAGGCTACCAGCAGGAGAAGACCGAGGTAGCTGTAAAAGGACAGGCGAAACCGCCAGGCCAGGCCTACAGACAACAGCAACAATCCCACCGGGATCAATTCCAGCGACAGGGCATGGTGATCCAGCTGGGCTTGCCACATCGGCAATCCCAAAACCACGGCGACCACCACAATGGCACACCATAGGATGGGGCTCAGTTCCCGAGTCATCGTGTTAAGGCAGACCTGGCAAAAAGTTTCATGGTGAGTTCACCAGTCGACCTGAACCCTCTTCATCTTGAGCTAAAAACAAAAAAAAGCGGCCAATGGCCGCTTCTCTTTTTTACAGGAGACGTTTCAACAACAGGTCCGCCTTAACCCGATTAAGCCGCTTAAGCAGCTTGGCGACCGGCGTGGGGTAATCGTCGACACTTTCCAGATCCTGGAAGTTCTCAACCCGCTTGGTGTGCTCCAGAATGCAGGCACGCTCCTCATCGAAACGGTCCTTCAGCCTCGCCTCCGGGTCGGTGATCAGCAGACCATTCTCTAGGTCCAGCGCCCAGGCGCGAGGATTAAGATTGTTGCCGGTCAGCAGATAGGCATCGTCGTCCACCTGGATGCCCTTGAGGTGGTAACTGTTATCGTTATGCCACCACAGTTGCAAATTGAGCAAGCCTGAGTCGATGGCGCGCTGATGGCGTTTAGCGAACCGCTTGAGGTTCTGCTCATACAGATAGGGCAAACCTCCAACGGGGGAAAACGGCTCATCAGGCTTAATGTAGAAGTCGTTTGCGGTCTTATCGCCCACCACGATGGTTACCCGAACACCCTGCTTCAGGAGTCGGCCGATGGTCTGAGTCAGCTGACTGGGCAGGTTGAAATACGGGGTGCAGATAAAGGCTTCCCGCTCCGCACTCTTGAGAAGGCGAACAATGGTTCGGTTTAGCAGATTACCCTGTCGCCCCAGCCCCAGTAGCGGGATAACACGCAAATCGGAATCGTCATCGCCTTTGGGTAACTGGTAGCGGGCCCGACTCAGGTGATGCTTAAACGCCTTAATCTCCCGGCGCAGTACTTTTGCGCTGGGGACCGGTGCGTGCAGCAGCGACACCACTGCCGGGCTGGCGATCAATTCATCGCGAATGAACGCCAACATGCTGTCGGCCAATTGGGCATTATGAATAAGGTGATAGCGGTCGTAACGGTAGCGCTCGCCGACGCCCATATAGACGTCATTAATGCTGGCGCCACTGTAAACCACAGTGTCATCGATCACGAATCCCTTCAGGTGCAGTACCCCTGCCCACTCACGATTCTTAACCGGCACACCGTAGATCCCGATGGAAACATCCGGGTACTCAGCGGCAGTATCACGATAGAACTGATCGTTGCCCACCTGAGGACCTTTGCCAATCAATCCGCGCTGGGCTCGATGGAAGTCCACCAGGACCTGAACATCCAACTCAGGACGCTGCTGTTTGGCCTGGTAAAGGGCATGCAGCACCTCACGGCCTGCCGCATCCTCCTGGAGGTAGAGCGCTGCGATGTAGATTCGGTGACGGGCGGACGCGATCAACTGCAACAGCCGCTCTCGGTAACAACGAGTGTCGGTGATGATCTCTACCTGCTCCGGGCTCAGACTCTGACTGGCTAGCCCGGCAAGCCAGTGATATTTAGAAGTGCTCGCCATTTTCGTAATAATGACGCTGAGACAGTGGAGATACGATCACCGCGACGTCCAGTTGCGGTGCCTGACACAATTCGCGGATAGCATTGGTGATCAAATTGGCGACCTGATCCTGCACTTCCAATCCACGATCAAACCACAACAGTTCAACCATGGGGTAGCCTCCTCCGGGTTGGCCCCGGAAAAAGAAGGTACTGGCGATGGCTTCAATGGTGATGTGATCATCCGGGCAGGCGAAAAGTTGGCTGAGAGGGTCGATAAGCACGTCGCTCAGAGCCTGGACCTGTTCAGTCGCCAGTCCACGGACTCGCAGATGGGGCATGGGTCGCTCCAATAGAATAAAAAATCTAGCGCGCTAGTTAATCAGACCCTTAGGGATTGGGCAAGGGGGGTTCCGAGCTTACGGTCGCAATGGAGGATAAATGCACCGGAAACAGCAGCAAGCCGTGACCATCGTCACGGCTTACGATATTGAGTTAACCGCTGTTTTACGCGTATTGAATTGCGATAACGGCCAACAGAACGATGGTGCCTAAAGCAAAAGCGGTACCCAGTAACGCATTACGAAGATCCGTATTCATCCCTTTTCTCCCTAATCCAAATCACCTAACCTCATTATGGACAGTGAACAACGACCATTGCAACAAAGCCATAACACACTGATATGCGACTGATCTCTACCCTTTTATTGCTTCTCTCCCCCCTCACTCTGGCTCAGCCGGCGGACTTTGCGACCCTGTTGCCCCAAGGCAGCCAACTGGGACTTGTGGTGATGAACGACCAGGGTAAGGTGATCGCGGAGCATCAAGCGGATACCTTGATGGTACCCGCCTCAACCGTAAAGCTGATCACGGCCACCGCGGCGTGGCTGACGTTGGGCGAATCCTTCCGTTACGAGACCGAATTGCGCGGGCAGGTTAATGGCGGAGCGGTCATGAGGGGCAACCTCACTTTGACGATGCGGGGCGACCCCACACTGACCCGTGCTGATCTGTTCCGTTTGATCGGCGAGTTAAGGCGCCAGGGCGTCAAGGTGATTGAGGGCGACCTGATCATCGATGGCACCGTCTTTTCCGGCTATGACCGCGCCAAAGGATGGCCCTGGGATGATCTTGGTATCTGCTTTTCCGCCCCGGCATCCGCCTACATTCTGGATCATGGCTGTGCCGATGTTCGTCTGACACTGCGTGGCGATAAAGTCGCCCTGGAAAAGCCAGCCCACCTTCCTCTCGATATCGATAACGATGTCCGTATCGGCCCTGAGACTGAGCACTGCCCGTTGGAGATGTCCCGATTAGGCGCCAACCGTTATGTCCTGTACGGCTGTACAGAGCGCAGCAAGGCGCTGTCATTGGCCATTGATGACCCCAGGTCTTACCTTCAGGCGGTGCTGCGGCAGCAGCTACTGGAGCTGGGCATTACTCTGAAAGGGGTTGTCCGGTTTGGTACCGGTGAAGGGGACGTTTTGGCCAGCCACCGCTCTGCCCCACTGCCGGATCTGATCAGGGAGTTGCTGCATGAGTCGGATAACCAGATTTCAGACTCACTGCTTCGTACCCTTGGTCAGAAGCGTTACGGGCAGGGGCGCTACGCGCTTGGCGTTGAAGCCAGCATCAATGCATTGAAACCTTTGGGCCTGGATCTTAGCGGCGCCGCCTTGATGGACGGGTCCGGCCTGTCCCGATACAACCTGTTGTCGCCGAGGCAACTGGCTGAGTTATTGATGCTTTGGCAAACCCACCCAGCCCTGAAAGGCTTATCCGATAAGCTCCCGGTCGCCGGCGTCAGCGGCACCCTGGCTCACCGCCCCGGCACGCGCGATATCAAGGGTCTGCTGCGGGGCAAAACCGGGACCTTTGGCCAGGTTGCGAATCTGGCTGGCGTTCTGGAAACGCCCAGCGGTGATCAGTGGGTCGTCGTTCAGATGGTGAATGGCATGGTGGGCCAACCGGCCCAACGACGAGCCCGTCTCGCCGAATTTGAATCACTTTGGTACCAGTGCCTGCTGAGCCGCTGCCTGCCCAGCCTTCAGGAATCGGTCGCATCCGCCGATAACCTTAAGACTCAACCGCAATGGAACTCAGGCTCATGACCGAATCCTGGCGACGGATGGCACAAACTGCTCAGGGAGAGGCGCTGGTTCAACAGGCCGCTCAAGCCTTCTACGCCGAAGGGCGGTGGCCTTTGCTTGCACTGGCTCAAAGAGAAGGAGAACACGTTCGCCTGATCTGTGTATGCCACAGTGGCCAGACGCTTGCGCCCATAGAGTATCGCCTTGAGCATTCCCCTTGCCGTTCGCTCTACCAGTCTGATCGCCCGTTGGATTCCCTTATCTTTTATCCCCAGTTAAAACACTTCTCCCAGTGGCCTCTGGCGAAACAGTTTGAGCTAGGGTGTTATCTGGGACGACGGCTGGATCTGCCCGATTCGATCGGCGAATTTCACTTGTTCATTATGGATAAGCTCAGCCGGGCGGAGCAGGAACTCCCGCGCCGACTGCTGATCACAGCCAGTGAGCGACTTTCGATGGACATCAAAAGGCAGACAGAACACCAGGAGCTTATCGCCCTTCGTCAGCTACAGCACAACAACCCGTTTGCCTTTGCCCGGCTCTGCCCTTCGGGTCGGCTGCACCAGGTCTCTGAAGGATTCGCAGAGCAGTTTGCCCGTCCTATGGATGAGCTGAACGGCGCGTTTCTCTCCGACCTGGTCGAACTTGGCCCCAACCTCGCTCTGCGGGATCTGTTGACAGCCCCCGCAGGCCTCCGTCGTCCCTGTCGGCTGAAACAACCCAATGGCCAGCTCACCCTCGTTGAACTCTCTCTTACTCCCGTAGATAGCCAATTGGGCCACCTCCTGACCCTGGTCCCTGCTCCGGAGGGACAGAACAGCGGTTTCGAACACGGCAGTCTGGGTGATGAGACCCTTCTCCATGATCGGGTCCAACATGAATTGGCCCGATTGCACCGTAACCATCAGGTTGCCGCGCTATTTTTTATCGGCGTCGAGGGACACCCTGTCAGCCAGGCGCAATGGAAAGCCCTGAATACCCTGCTGAGGCCACTTCTGCGGTCCGAGGATCTGGTTGCTCAACGGGATGAAGCCCACCTCGCGGTTCTGACGGCCTGCTTTGATAACAAGGGCCAACCGCCTCGGGAGCAGATGAACGCCATCGCTCGAAAACTCTATGATCAGTTACGTGACTGGTTGCCCCATGGCGAAGGTCAGTTGCTGTTTAAGAGCCGTTTGCTCACCGCATGGGATAAGGACCCCGCCCAGATCCTGGATCCGGAGTTAGCCACCACCTGGGTGTTACCCGATGCGGATGACGCGCGCAAAACGATCCGCTGATAGACCATAGCCAAGAAGAAATCGAACCTTTTTTTCAGGCTCTTAGTCGAGTTTTCTCTGGGTAGAGTGCGAGATCTTGTCTATACCTAAAAAACTGCATGCTGTATCGCAGTCCGAACAGGGGAGGCAATACGATGTCGATGAAGAGTGCGAAAGAGTTTGCAGTTTGGATGATCGAACGGTTTGGGGATCACCAATCTGGCGTCTATCTCAGCAAATCGGATTTGAGAGAACTGTCCGGCCGTCAAACCCTGAGACAGGACTTTATCGCTGATCTGCACTTTGAACTCACCCGGCATGGGATGGGTTTTGTCAGTGATGCGTTAAAGGAGAAGTACTACCTGTTCTATCTGCCGGAGATCCACTGGAAAGCGGTTGCTGACCGCTACGCCAATCCCAGCAATGTTCACAGCTTGGGGCGTCCAGCATTAAGCCAGCGTAACGGATGAAAAAACAGGGGGCTGGAGCCCCCCGTTTTATTTTCCTCAGAACTGGTCGTGTGGCAGGTCCATTACGCAGGATTCCGGCGCCCGGACTGACGCCAGGTGGGCATCAAAGCGAGGGAAAAGCCGACTAAAGAAGAATCGGGCCAGCGCCTGTTTGCGCTGCACGAAGGCCGGCTCCAACTGCTGTTGATCACGCTCAGCAGCGGCCACCATCTTAAGCCAGAGGTACCCATACACCGCATAACCGGTTGCATGGAGGTAGTCCACGGCCGCGGCATTGATGGCGTCCCCCAGACAGTCACGGGAGCGGAACTCTCCCGCAACTTCCAAGAGCCGGTCAAACGCCTGGTTAACCTGAGCGACCTGCTGCTGCCATTCGGGAGAGACAACCTCCAACTCCTGCTTCACCTTTTGCATCAGCGTCTTCAGCATCGCGCCCTCTTTGGGCAACACTTTACGACCGAGCAAATCCAGCGCCTGAATGCCATTGGTGCCTTCGTAGATCTGCGCAATACGCACGTCCCGCACCAACTGCTCAACGCCGGTCTCCCGGATATAGCCATGGCCACCAAACACCTGCTGTGCCGCAACGGTGCTTTCCAGTCCGGTATCGGTAAAGAAGGCCTTGGCCAGAGGGACCAGCAAGCCCACAAGGTCCGCCGCTTCACTGCTCTCTTCGTGCTTGAGCTTATCCAGGCTCTCACCGGTCAGTACCGCAAGCGCCCGGCCGGCTTCGGTCATGGACGCAATCTGCAGCAACATTCGGCGTACATCACCGTGAACGATGATGGGATCGGAGCCGTTACCCAGCCCCTGACCACTGCCCTGCCCCTGCTTACGCTCCAACGCGTAATCCCTGGCCATCTGATAGCCCGCTTCCGCACAGCCAAGGCCCTGAATGCCAATGGAAAGGCGCTCATAGTTCATCATGGTGAACATGGCTGCCAGGCCACGATTCACCTTGCCAACCAGGTAACCTTTGGCGTCATTAAAGTTGATCACGCAGGTGGCGGACGCTTTGATACCCATCTTGTGTTCGACTGAGCCACACTCAACGCCGTTGGCTTCTCCCAGAGAACCATCGTCGTTCACCTGGATTTTCGGAACCAGGAACAGGCTGAGCCCACGGGAGCCGCCAGGGGCATCCGGCAGTTTCGCCAACACCAGATGGATGACGTTTTCCGTCAGGTCATGATCGCCGCCGGTAATGAAGATCTTGGTCCCGGTAACGCGGTAGCTGCCATCTTCCTGGGGAACGGCTTTGGTGCGGATATGGCGCAGATCGGAACCTGCTTGCGGCTCGGTCATGTCCATAGCACCGGCCCACTGGCCACTGTAGAGCATCGGCAGATAGCGTTCTTTCAGCTCATCGGCACCATGGCTGGCAATACAGAGTGCGGCACCGGCGGTCAGAGAGCTGTAGAGGGCAAAGGCGTTGGACGCGCCGTAACACATCTCGTCAAACAGCACGCCGAGCATCTTGGGCATGCCCATGCCGCCATATTCCGGTTCACCACTCAAACCAACCCAACCGGATTCCGCAAAGGTTTGATAGGCCGCCTGGTAGCCTTTTGGCGTGATCACCTTGCCGTCGACCAGACGTACGCCCTCTTCATCCCCATCGCGATTCAAGGGCGCCACCAGCTCATTTGTGATCTTCGCGCCTTCGTCCAGGATGGCGACGGCAGTGTCCATGTCGACCATCTCCGCTAACGCGGGTAGCGATTGCCAGAGTTCGCTGGCCTGAAACACGTTATCCAGCAGAAACTGCATCTCCTGGATGGGCGCCTTGTAGTGCATGGGTGGCTCCTTGCAGATGTAAACGACTTTTTAAAACGGTTGTTTTAGTTTAGGGACACGAGCGCGCAGGTCAAGGCCTGCATAATGGCACAGGCCTTTTACAGGACCGGAGATCGGGGTCAAAGAAGTGGAAAAAGAAAAAGCGGCCTCAGCCGCTTTTGTTCAACCCTTGTGCCAGATGACTCATGGCAAGACTGACGCCCCCCAATGACCAGCCACCGTCGACGGGTAACACCACGCCGGTGATGTAACTGGAGAGCGGACTGCTCAGTAGCTTGGCGGCATTCGCCATATCCTGCCACTGACCAAGTCGCTGCAGAGGAACCGTGGACGCGACTTTAGCCTGCAAAGCCTCGCCCGGTGCCAGCCTGTCCATCCCTTCCGTATTGGCAATGGGTCCAGGAACCAGTGAGTTAACCCGGATCCCCTCCCTTCCCCACTCCAGCGCCAGGGTACGAGTCAGCATATCGACGCCTGCTTTGGCCGCACAGACGTGAGACTGCATCGGCATCGCCTGATACGCCTGTGGCGCAGAGATGTGGATCAGATGCCCACCAGGGCGCGTCAAATGGGGGTACCCAAAGTGGGCCACATGAAACGCACCATGAAGGTCGATCTCGGCGACCGCCTTGAACCCGTTCGGTGAGAGTGTGGCTGCGGGGGCTGGAAAGTTTCCGGCAGCGCCACTGACCAGCACATCAATGCTGTCCCAGTGCCGGGCCAGTTCAAGATACATCGCCTCAACCCGGTCGGGATCTCTGACGTCTACCTGAAAGCCAAGCGCCTCGGCAGCACCGGCCTGCTTCAGATGTTCAACAGCCGCATCAACCTTGGCTGAGTCGCGACTGGCCACCGCAACACGGGCACCCGCTTCGGCAAACCCCAGTGCGATACCGAGATTGAGTCCGGAGGTGCCGCCCACAACCAGCACTCGATGATCTTGAAATTCCATTCTGCCCTCCCTGGCCAAGGTTTGGGATCAGAGGCTGGCGTTGATCGCCTTAAGGGTCGCCAGCGGATCCTCAGATTGAGTGATTGGACGCCCAATCACCAGATAGTCACTGCCCGCCTGAATCGCTTCAGCTGGCGTCATCACACGACGCTGGTCACCCAGATCGGCACCGGCCGGGCGGATCCCCGGGGTAACCAGTTGGAAATCCTGACCCAGTTCGGCTTTGAGCATAGCCGCTTCACGGGCAGAACACACGACGCCGTCCAGGCCCGCCTGTTTCGCCAGGGAGGCCAGCGCCAATACCTGTTCGTCACCAGAGCGCTTTACACCCAGCTCCGGCAATTCCTCTTCACCCATGCTGGTCAGCACCGTTACTGCGATCAGCTTAGGCGCTTTCTCACCATAGGGCGCCAACGCCTCCTTGGCGGCTGCCATCATCTTGCTGCCACCGGTGGCATGGACGTTCACCATCCACACGCCCAGCTCTGCGGCAGCGGCAACGGCGCGAGCCACAGTGTTAGGGATATCGTGGAATTTCAGATCCAGAAAAACCTCGAACCCTTTATCGGCCAACGCTTTGACAAACTGCGGACCAAACAGGGTAAACATCTCTTTGCCCACTTTCAGGCGGCACTGGCTCGGATCAATGCGGTCAACGAACGCCATAGCGTCCTTCTCTGAGGCAAAGTCCAGGGCAACCAGAACCTTAGGATCTGAAATCATGTATCTCTCCATTATTACTCACCATCCAAGCCACGGATCCGTTTGATCTGTCCCCATGACTTGCAAGAGGGGCAATGCCAGTAAAGGGTGTGGCCGGGAAAACCACAGTTCTGACATCGATATTTGGGTCGCAGCCGGATCTGCTTTTCCACCAGATCCGACAGCAGTACCAGGCTGTCTTTTGCTTGCTCCGAGTCGACCAGGGCCAATTGCAAACGCATCAACTGATGGAACCCGCGCATGGTGGGCTGACGTTTCAACTGACTGAGGATTAACTGCTGCGCCGCATCAGCGCCCTCCTCCCGCTCAACCAGTTTAGCCAGAGCCAGCAGGATACTGACCTGGCCCTCTTTAACTAACAGGTCCTCAAGGATCTCACGATAGCGGAGCGCACGGTCTTGGCGTTGGTACGCTTCCTCAATCGGCTCCACCAGTTCCACCGCAAAGCCACCGCTCTGTTCACACAAGCGCTCAAAGGCCGCAAGTGCGTCTTTGTCCCGGCCCTCTTTCAGGGCCAGTCGTGCTAACTGCACATTGGCTCGGGCGCATTGAGGGTCTGTTTTCAGTGCTGTATTGAGGAGTTTAATAACGGTAGCGCTATCCTGCTCAATACCAGCCAGTTCGCAATAATAGTGCGCCACGGTGGGCAGCAGGGCTTTACGACTGGCGCGCTTAAATCGCTTGGCCACACGGATCGCTTTCCACCACTCTTTGGTTGCCTGGTAGATAGAAAGCAATTGACGCTCGGATTCTTCGCTGTGGTCCGGATCTTTCACCAGTTGCAGGAAGATCTCTTCGGCTCGGTCATAGAGACCGGCGGCCAGAAAGTCCTTGCCAAGTTCCATCATCGCCAGATCTCGCTGTTCAAAGCTGATATTGGGACGGGCAATCAGGTTTTGATGGATCCGGATGGAGCGGTCAACTTCGCCGCGCTTACGGAACAAGGTTCCAAGGGAAAGGTGGGTGTCGAAGGTCTCCTCATCAACCTGCAGCATGTCGATAAACAGATCCACCGCCTTATCGGGCTGGTCCGACAGCAGGAAATTGAGGCCTTCGTAGTAGTTTCGGGAAAGCTGCTGCTGGTTGTTTTGCTGCTTAATGCGAATGCTTCGCCGGCCCATGTACCAACCATAGGCTGCGGCAATGGGCAGCAGCAAAAACAGCAACTCAAGCATCAGGGCGCGTCAGCCGCCTTGACGTCATCCTTGCTGGCTTTGGGGCGCAGCTTACGGATGATCAGCTTCTGGCGAAGGATGATACCGAGGGCCAACAGCCAGCTAAGGATAAATCCGGTCAGGAAAGTCGCCCCCAACAACATGGGCAGGGAGACCTCCCCCTTGGCGATAAAATAGTTGACGGTAACGACCTGATCATTCTGGGCACCAAAGGCCATCATCAGTACGAATAACGCCGCGATCACGGCGGTGATCAAAAAGGCTTTCACACTGACCCCGCTAACTCTCTCGATAGGTTCAGACGATTATCCATTAAAAACCAGTCCCTTGCCATAAGGGGCAAAAAAAACCCCGCCAGTATGGCGGGGTTTTGTTCAGCTCACTCAGAGCGAGTCATTCACGCGTTCACGCAACTCTTTGCCGGGTTTGAAATGGGGGACGAATTTGCCACTCAATTCAACCGACTCCCCGGTTTTGGGGTTACGGCCAACTCGCGGAGCGCGGTAATGCAGAGAGAAACTTCCGAAGCCACGGATCTCGATACGATCACCATGTTCCAGAGTGGTTGCCATCTGCTCCAGCATCTCCTTAATGGCTCCCTCCACTTCCTTACCGGAAAGGTGGGACTGCTTACTGGCCAATCTTTCGATAAGTTCGGACTTAGTCATCCTCGCTCTCCTGCAAGCCAATTGCTGTCACCATCAGGGGAGGTTTCCCTCCCCTCATTGCGGCGATCAGTCGTTACGGGCAGCCTTGAAGGCTTCAGCCATGGCGCTGGAGAACACAGTTTCTTCTTGCTGGTTCAGAGCGTCGATGGCTTCTTTCTCTTCCGCTTCGTCCTTAGCTTTGATGGACAGGCTGATGTTGCGGTTCTTGCGGTCTACACCCATGAACTTAGCTTCAACAGACTCACCAACGCTCAGTACGGTGGAAGCGTCTTCGATACGGTCACGAGAGATGTCAGCTACACGGATGTAGCCTTCGATGTTCTCGCCCAGCTCTACAGTGGCGCCTTTGGCGTCAACAGCAGTGATGGTACCAATAACAATAGCACCTTTCTTGTTGTCGGACAGGTACTTGTTGAACGGGTCTTCTTCGATCTGCTTAACGCCCAGGGAGATGCGCTCACGCTCAGGGTCTACAGACAGTACAACGGCAGAGATTTCTTCGCCTTTCTTGTACTCGCGAACCGCGTCTTCACCAGTGGAGTTCCAGGAGATGTCGGACAGGTGAACCAGACCGTCGATGCCGCCTTCCAGGCCGATGAAGATACCGAAGTCAGTGATGGACTTGATCTTACCGGATACCTTGTCGCCCTTGTTGAAGTTGCGAGCAAACTCTTCCCACGGGTTAGCTTTACACTGCTTCAGACCCAGGGAGATACGACGACGCTCTTCGTCGATGTCCAGAACCATAACTTCAACAGAGTCACCCAGGTTAACAACCTTGGACGGGTGGATGTTCTTGTTGGTCCAATCCATCTCGGAAACGTGTACCAGACCTTCAACGCCTTCTTCGATTTCAACGAAGCAGCCGTAGTCAGTCAGGTTGGTTACGCGACCGGTCAGCTTGGCGCCTTCCGGGTAACGCGCAGCGATGGATACCCACGGATCTTCGCCCAGTTGCTTCAGGCCCAGGGATACACGAGTGCGCTCGCGATCGAACTTCAGAACCTTAACGTTGATCTCGTCGCCAACATTCACGATTTCGCTCGGGTGCTTAACGCGCTTCCAAGCCATATCGGTGATGTGCAGCAGGCCGTCAACGCCGCCCAGATCTACGAACGCGCCGTAGTCGGTCAGGTTCTTAACGATACCTTTAACTTCCTGACCTTCAGCCAGGTTCTCCAGCAGCTGCTCACGCTCAACGCTGTTCTCAGACTCGATAACCGCACGACGAGAAACAACAACGTTGTTGCGCTTCTGGTCCAGCTTGATCACCTTGAATTCCAGGTCTTTGCCTTCCAGGTGAGTGGTATCACGCACCGGACGAACGTCAACCAGGGAGCCCGGCAGGAACGCACGGATGCCTTCCAGCTCAACGGTGAAGCCGCCTTTGACCTTACCGTTGATAACACCGATAACGGTCTCTTGCTCTTCAGCAGCTTTTTCCAGACGTACCCAAGCTTCGTGACGCTTGGCTTTTTCGCGAGACAGCTGGGTCTCACCGAAACCGTCTTCAACGGCGTCCAGAGCTACATCAACTTCAGAGCCGACTTCGATTTCCAGCTCGCCTTTGGCGTTCTTGAACTGTTCGGCCGGGATCGCGCTTTCGGATTTCAGGCCAGCGTCAACCAGAACGATGCCGTTCTCGATGGCGATTACAGTACCCTTAACGATGGAACCCGGACGGGTTTCCAGGCTCTGCAGGGACTCTTCAAACAGTTGAGCAAATGATTCAGTCATGTAAATTTAAGTTTCAATAGGTCGTCCACGTTCATCCTGATCGTGGGGTAGTTGCCTTTAGTTCGCAGCGTCCTGCCGCAAACACCAAAATGGACCGCCCTATTTGGGCTGGTCCAAACTTGTCACCACGTGGCTCAGCACCGCATCAAGTACCTGATCGATGCTCATCCCCGTGGTATCAATCTCGAGCGCGTCTTCAGCAGGCTTCAACGGGGCCACAGCCCGGTTGGAATCCCGCTCATCGCGTTCACGTATCTCGCCTAAAAGGCGGTCAATGCTAACATCATAGCCCTTTTCCTTCAACTGGGCGTAGCGGCGTTCTGCACGCTCCTCCGCACTCGCAGTCAGGAAAATCTTGGCTTGGGCAGTCGGGAAAACCACGGTGCCCATATCTCGGCCATCGGCAATCAGTCCAGGTTGTTCGCGAAACGCCCGCTGACGACGCAGCAGTGCTTCTCGAACCCGCGGCAAAGCGGCCACTTTGGACGCCGCATCCGCGCACTCCTGAGAGCGGATCGCCTTAGACACCGCTTCGCCTTCCAACACCACTTTGACGCCGTCATCACTCGGATGGAATTGAACATCCAGGTGGGCGGCAAGCAGCGAAAGCGCTTCTTCGTTGTCCAGTTCCACATCATGGTGGATGGCAGCCAGAGCCAGAACCCGGTAAATCGCACCGGAGTCGAGAAGGTGCCAGCCGAGCTTGTTTGCCAGCAGTTGGCAGATGGTGCCTTTACCGGCCCCGCTGGGGCCGTCAATGGTAATAACCGGTGCCTGATCAGGCATAGTTATCCTCCGGAATTCTGTACATGCCGACCTGTTAATGCAATGCGCCCGGCCGGCTGGGCGAGCGCATTATACACGAGTTCAAACAGATAGCAGCGCCTGTGCCGATCTTCGGCGCAATTTCTTGCGCGTCAGCGACAGAGACTGGCTAAGCGGTCGAAGTAGTCCGGAAAGGTTTTCGCCGTACAATCGGGGTCGTTGATGGTGACCGGGACACCACCGACCGCCAACAGCGAAAAACACATCGCAATCCGGTGATCATTGTAGGTGTCAATTGCGGCATGCTGCAGAGAATCGACCGGTTCAACCCGAAGATAGTCGTTCCCCTCCTCAACAATGGCGCCGACTTTCTTAAGCTCGGTGGCCATCGCCGCCAAACGGTCGGTTTCCTTAACCCGCCAGTTGTAGACGTTACGGATGGTGGTCGGCCCCTCGGCAAACAAAGCGGTGGTAGCGATGGTCATGGCGGCATCGGGGATATGGTTCATGTCCATATCGATCCCTTTCAGGCTACCGCGACGTGCAGTGATGCTTTCATCTTGCCATTCGATCTCCGCGCCCATCGCCGCTAAGGCATCCGCAAAGTATTTGTCCCCCTGCAGGCTCATGCGGCCCACTCCATGTACGGTGATCGGCCCTCCACCAATGGCGGCTGCAGCGAGGAAGTAGGACGCGGATGAGGCGTCTCCCTCAACCAGGAACCGTCCCGGGCTGGTATAACGCTGACCGGCGGCAATATGGAACTGACGATATTCGCGGTTTTCCACTTCAACGCCAAAACGGGCCATCAACGCCAGTGTGATGTCGATATAGGGCTTGGAAACCAGGTCGCCCTCAACATCAATTGTCAGGCTGTCCTGACACAGCGGAGCAACCATCAGCAGGGCGGTCAGGAACTGAGATGAGATGGAACCGTCGATACTGACACGGCCTCCGCTTAATTGGCCAGCGTGGATTTTCAGGGGTGGAAAGCCGTCCGCCTCCAGATATTCGATCTCCGCACCGAGCGGGCGGAGCGCATCCACCAGGTGGCCGATGGGACGCTCTTTCATCCGCGGCTCACCGGTCAGGATGTAATCGCCCTGCCCCACCACCAGTGCGGCACACAAAGGGCGCATTGCGGTACCGGCATTACCGAGAAACAGTTCCAATGCTTCGGCACCGCGAGCCACAGGTCCCCCCTGGCCGTGCACCAGGATCTCACCGCTCTTTTCATCCCACTGATACGCCACCCCCAGTTGCTTGAGTGCATTCAACATATGCCGAATGTCGTCAGAATCGAGCAGGTTTGTCAGTGTGGTATCACCTTCCGCCAGGGCAGCCAGCAGCAGTGCACGGTTGGAGATGCTCTTGGAGCCCGGGAGGTAGACGTCACCCTGGACGTGGGAGATAGGGGAAAGCGGTAACTGTTTCATGGTACTCCAAAACAAAAAGCGGAAGCCGAAGCTTCCGCATAATGGCCCGAAGCCACCTAGATGTCCATACGGACGGCTTAGCGCTGAGCCAGTACCACGTCCATGGCCGCCATAAAGCGGGTGTTTTCCGCTTCGGTACCGATGCTGACCCGTAGGTGGTTCGGCATGCCATAGCCCGCGATGGGCCGCACAATGACGCCCTGATGCAACAGCGCCTGATAGATGGCATTCGCGTCACCCACCTCAACGGTAATGAAGTTACCAACGCTGGGAATGTAGGGCAGCGCGCGCTCCTTAAAGTAGGACTCCAGACGCGCCATCTCTTTCTGATTCAGGGCAATGCCCGCTTCAAGGTATTGGGTGTCGTCCAGTACCGCAGTGGCTGCTGCCAGGGCCAGACTGTTGCAGTTGAAAGGCTCTCGAACCCGGTTGAGCAGGTCCGCGATATCGGCGCTGGTTAACGCGTACCCCACCCGCAAGCCTGCCAGCCCGTAGGCCTTAGAGAAGGTGCGGCTGATGATCAGATTGGGGTAACGGTTAAGCCATTGGTGGGTTTCCCCACGCTGCTCCGGCTTAACGTACTCGTAGTACGCTTCATCAAGCACCACCAGAACATTGGACGGCACCTTGGCCAGGAAGGCTTCAATCGCCTCCGGCTGCAGGTAGGTGCCGGTCGGGTTGTTGGGGTTGGCGATGCAGATCAGTCGGGTCTTGTCGTTAACGCGGGCCAGCATCCCTTCCAGGTCATGTCCCCACGCTTTGGAGGCGACGGGTACTGCGGTGGCGCCTACAGACTGGGTCAGCAGCGCGTAGACGATAAAGGCATGCTTATCGAAGATCACTTCACTGTCCGGACTCACAAAAGTGCGGAACAGGATCTCCAGCACTTCATTAGAGCCATTCCCCAAGGTGACCTGCTCGGCCGTTACTTGCCAGCGTTCAGCCAGTTTCTGCTTCAGGTAGAAGCCATTGGCGTCGGGATAACGCGTCAGCTCTGCCGTCGCGGCTTCGATCGCCGTTTTGGCCAGAGGGCTGAGACCCAGAGGGTTCTCATTGGACGCCAGTTTGACGATGTCCTGAATGCCGAGCTCCCGCTCCAACTCTTCGACCGGCTTGCCGGGCTGGTAGGGGTGCAGGCCCAGAACGCCCCGGTTGGCCAGGGTCTTAATATCCATATTGATGATCCTTTGCTTATGCTCTTCCCGCCTCAGCATGAGTGCGGGCAAACTCATCCATAAACCGAACCAAGGCGTCAACTCCCGCCTCGGGCATGGCGTTGTAGATGCTGGCGCGCATACCTCCAACCATACGGTGTCCTTTCAGGGCTTTGAGCCCGGAGGCTTCCGCTTCAGCCAGAAAGCGCTGGTCCAACTGCGCATCGTGCAACTGGAATGTAACATTCATCTCGGAGCGATGGCCCGGGGCAACCCGGTTTTGGTAGAAGTCGCTGCCGTCAATAAAGTCATACAGCTTGTTAGCCTTAGCCCGGTTGCGGGCCGCCATCTCGGCCACCCCGCCCTGCTGCTTCAACCATTGAAACACCTCACCCGCCAGATACCAGGCAAAGGTGGGCGGGGTGTTGTACATGGAGTCGTGCTGGGCCGCGAGGGTGTAGTCCAGAATGGCTGGACACTTGGGATCGGCGTGGCCCAGCAGGTCACGACGGACAATCACCAGAGTCAGACCCGCCGGCCCAATGTTCTTCTGTGCTCCGGCATACAACAAGGCGAACCGTGACACATCCAGCTCTCGGCCGAGAATGCAGGAGGAGAGATCCGCCACCAGCGGGGCCTGCACTTCCGGGATCTCAAACATCGCCACTCCATCCACGGTTTCATTCGGACAGTAGTGCACGTAGGTATAGCCTGCGGTGTCCGGGATCCGGGAAAGATCCAGAGTTTGGGATTCGCAGCGCAGATCGAGGCGGTCGATCTCCCCGTATTTTTCAGCTTCTTCCGCCGCCGCTACGGACCATTGCCCGGTTTCCAGATAGAGTGCCTTACCCTGCCCCAACAGGTTCATCGGAATGGCGGAGAACTGTCCGCGAGCACCACCATGCAGAAAGAGCACGGCGTAGTTGTCCGGTATGCCCATCAACTCCCGCAGGTCCTGCTCTGCTCTTTCAGCAACGGCCATATAGTCGCTGCTGCGGTGGGAGAGCTCCATCACGGAGACACCCAGTCCCTGGTAGTCGCAGAACTCCTGCTGCGCCTTACGCATGACTGCGGTCGGCAACATCGCCGGACCGGCACAAAAGTTATATATGGTCACGTACTATTCCCTCTGAATAAAAAACGGGCGCCTCATCAGAGGCGCCCGTCTTCAATGTTGCTTATTCGTCGGCGCCCGTATCTTCGGTCTCGCCAGACTGGCTCTCGGCCGGGCTGTCCGCGGTGCTTTCGCCTTCCGCACCCTCTTCGAGCAATGCCTCATCCACCTCGACTTCGTCGATGCGCTCAAGGCCCACAACCTGCTCGTCTTCTGCGGTACGGATCAGGCGAACACCCTGGGTGTTTCGACCGACTTCGGACACTTCAGAAACGCGGGTTCGCACCAGGGTGCCACGGTTGGTGATAAGCATGATCTCATCATTCTCACCCACCTGAACGGCACCGACCACCAAACCATTACGCTCGCTCACCTTAATGGAGATTACCCCTTTGGTGGCACGGCTCTTGGTCGGGTACTCCTCCTGCGGCGTACGCTTACCAAAGCCGTTTTCGGTCACGGTCAGGATGGCGCCATCGTCGCGAGGCACGATAAGGGAAACCACTCGGTCGCTGCCTTCCAGGTTGATACCGCGAACACCGGTTGCGGTACGACCCATGGAACGAACCTGGTCTTCGTTGAAGCGCACCACTTTGCCGGCGTCGGAGAACAGCATCACTTCGTTGTCACCTTCGGTGATATCAACGCCGATAAGCTGATCGTCATCTGCCAGGTTAATGGCACGGATTCCGGAAGAAAGCGGACGGCTGTAGGCGTTCAACGCGGTCTTCTTAACGGTGCCCTTCGCAGTCGCAAACAGGATGTACTTATCTGCGGAGTACTCCTCTACCGGTAGGATGGCGGTGATACGCTCACCTTCGCTCAGCGGCAACAGGTTCACGATCGGACGGCCACGGGCAGTACGGCTGGCCAGCGGCAGCTGGAACACCCGCATCCAGTACACTTTACCGATGGAGGAGAAGCAGAGGATGGTGTCGTGAGTATTGGCCACCAGCAGACGCTCAATGAAGTCTTCATCCTTCATCTTGGTCGCGGACTTGCCTTTACCACCACGACGCTGGGCTTCGTAGTCACTCAGAGGCTGGTACTTCACGTAGCCCTGGTGAGACAGGGTCACAACCACATCTTCCTGGGTGATCAGATCTTCCATGGAGATGTCGGCGGAAGCGGCGCTGATCTCGGTCATGCGATCGTCACCATACTGCGCTTTCACTTGCTCCAGCTCTTCACGGATCACTTCCATCAGACGAGCGGTAGAACCCAGGATGTGTAGCAGCTCAGCAATCTGTTCGAGCAGCGCCTTGTACTCGTCCAGGATGGACTCGTGCTCCAGACCGGTCAGCTTGTGCAGACGCAGGTCCAGGATCGCCTTGGCCTGCTCCAGAGTCAGGTAGTATTTACCGTCACGGATGCCGAACTCCGGAGTCAGCCACTCGGGACGGGCAGCGTCATCGCCCGCTTTCTCCAGCATGCCGGCTACGTTACCCAGATCCCAACCACGGGACAGCAGCGCTTCGCGGGCTTCGGCCGGAGTCGGAGACTGACGAATCAGTTCGATCACCGGGTCGATATTGGCCAGGGCAATCGCCAGACCTTCAAGGATGTGCGCGCGGTCGCGAGCCTTACGCAGCTCATAAACGGTACGGCGGGTCACCACTTCACGGCGGTGACGGATGAAGGCTTCCAGCATCTCCTTCAGGTTGAACACTTTCGGCTGGCCGTTGGCCAGAGCCACCATGTTCATCCCGAATACGGTCTGCATCTGGGTCTGAGCGTACAGGTTGTTCAGCACCACTTCCGGCACTTCACCACGCTTCAGCTCAATCACGATGCGCATGCCGTCCTTATCGGACTCATCACGCAGACCGCTGATGCCTTCAATCTTCTTGTCTTTGACCAGCTCAGCGATCTTCTCGATCAGACGCGCTTTGTTTACCTGGTAGGGGATCTCGTTGACGATGATCGCTTCGCGACCATTCTTGTCGGTCTCCACCTCGGTTTTGGCACGAACATAGATCTTGCCACGACCGGTGCGGTAGGCGTCAAAGATGCCTTTACGGCCATTGATGATACCGCCAGTGGGGAAATCGGGACCGGGGATGATCTCGATCAGTTCATCAATGGTGGCGTGTTCGTTGTCGATCAGGTGCAGACAGCCGTCCACCACTTCGGTGAGGTTGTGGGGCGGGATATTGGTGGCCATACCCACGGCGATACCGGAGGCGCCGTTTACCAAAAGGTTGGGTACCTTGGTCGGCAGTACCGCTGGGATCTGCTCGGTGCCATCGTAGTTCGGCACATAATCGACGGTCTCTTTGTCCAGGTCCGCCAGCAGTTCGTGAGCAATGCGGTCCATGCGCACTTCGGTATAACGCATCGCTGCGGCGGAGTCACCGTCCACGGAACCGAAGTTACCCTGACCATCTACCAGGGTGTATCGCAGAGAGAATGGCTGAGCCATACGGACGATGGTGTCATATACCGCGCTGTCACCGTGCGGGTGGTACTTACCAATTACATCCCCGACCACACGGGCGGACTTCTTGTAAGGCTTATTCCAGTCGTTGCTCAGTTCGTTCATCGCGAACAGAACGCGACGGTGAACCGGCTTAAGGCCATCACGAACATCCGGCAAAGCCCGCCCAACGATTACGCTCATCGCGTAATCCAGGTAGGAGCTTTTTAGTTCTTCTTCGATGTTAATCGGCGTGATTTCTGTAGCCTGATCAGTCATAGAAACTAAATTCCCTCACAGCGCCCGCCACGACGGCAGTCGCCCCGGTCTTACCGGAAAAAACAGTGATTTGGCATTCTAACACAAGCCACCGTCAATAGAAGCGCACAAACATGGTTTCGCTGCAGCCCCCGCCATGGCTATAATCGAGCCCAGTCAGAGCCTGCCAGAAAGCGGATAAATAGATGTATAACAACGCAAATGTGGATCCTTCCGAAGTCGCTAAGTTTGAACAACTTGCAGCAACCTGGTGGGATCCCGAAGGCCACTCCGGCCCCCTTCACAAACTCAACCCCCTGCGAACCGCTTATATTGAGCGTCACGCCGACGGGCTTTTTGGTAAAAAAGTGGTCGATGTGGGTTGTGGTGGCGGCTTGCTCAGTGAGGCTATGGCCAAACTGGGCGCCCGGGTTACCGGTCTGGATATGGGCGAAGAACCTCTTGAAGTCGCTCGTCTTCACGCCCTGGAAAGCGGCGTAGATGTGGATTACCTGCAGGCCACGGCTGAACAGCATGCCGCAGATTATGCCGATCAGTATGATGTGGTGACCTGTATGGAGATGATTGAGCATGTGCCGGATCCGGGTTCCGTCATTCACGCCTGCGCCGAACTGGTTGCGCCTGGTGGTCACCTCTACCTTTCCACCATTAACAAGACGCCGCTGGCTTACCTCACCACCATTGTGGGTGCAGAACAGGTGCTCAAGGTGCTGCCGAAGGGCACCCACGACTACAACAAGTATCTGCGTCCGTCGCAGCTGATCGCCTGGTGCGAACAGGCCGGTTTGAAGGTCCGCCATGCTGATGGCGTTCGCTACAACCCTCTGACCCAGACTTTCAGCATGACCTCCTCCATGGCGGTCAACTACATGATTCACGCATACAAGCCGGAGGCCTGATGTCGATTCAGGGGGTTTTGTTTGATCTTGACGGCACTCTGCTGGATACGGCGCTGGATCTCGGCGCCGCCGCCAACCGTGCCCTCGCCCGCTACGGCTATCCGCCGTTATCCGATGAGCACGCCTACCAATACAGCTCCCACGGCAGCCGGGGCCTGCTTCAGGCCGCACTGGGACCACTGTTCGAGCGCACCGACTATCACCCCCTGAAAGACGCCTTACTGGACGCCTACCTGGCTTCACTGTGTGTCCACACTCGTCCCTATGATGGCATCCATGAGCTGTTGACCCGGCTCGATGCACAGGCAGTGCCCTGGGGCATTGTGACCAATAAGCCCGGCTGGCTGACGGATCCGCTGCTGGCACAGTTGCCTCTGTTCGCCAGCAGTCGCATCAACGTCAGTGGTGACACCTTCGACGTATCGAAACCTCATCCCAAGCCTCTCCTGGCCGCCGCCGAATCTCTGCAAGTCGATCCCGGCGGTATCCTTTATGTCGGCGATGCCGAGCGGGATATGCAGGCAGCTCAAAGCGCCGGTATGAGAGGGTGTGTCGCACTCTGGGGGTATTTGAGGCCAGAAGACAGCCCTCTGGAATGGCCCGCCGAGTGGTTTTGTGACTCACCCTATTCGCTGGTAAACAAGCTCGGCTTTAATGAGTGAGAAATACGCAAACGATCCACTGGATCGTTTTTTTTTGCCAGGGCATTCCCAAGCGGGAAAAAGGTGTGCTAGGGAAGACATTGCGCCCTATAGCGCCCTTGCAGGGTTAGGCGCTACTAACCCCTTTGCTTTGGCCTCAGCTTACCCACAATTTTGTCCACAGCCCGCCCTCTTGAACCCACCCCGAAACCGCCCTATCTTGTAGTCATCAAATGACGGTCACCTATATGTTGTGGTGACCAGAACATCAAACACACTAGTCGGCACCGCAGTTTGGATGCCTCTTCACCTAGGCTGGGTTGAAGAGCCTTCGTTCCGAACGCACGCCGCTTTTTTGTGTTTTAAGGGCTAAACCACGGACCAGAGCACAGGGCATGAACAGTAACCTACTCGTGACGAAACGAGACGGTCGGAAGGAACCGATCGATCTCGAAAAGATCCACCGCGTCATCTATTGGGCCGCAATGGGGCTTGATAATGTTTCCGTATCCCAAGTGGAGTTGGCGGCACAGATCCACCTCTACGAGGGGATCGAAACCGAGGCCATTCACGAGACCCTGATCAAGGCCGCCGCCGACCTGATCAGCGCAGAGAATCCGGACTACCAGTACCTGGCTGCCCGTCTTGCGGTGTTCCACCTGCGAAAGAAAGCGTTTGGTCAGTTTGAGCCGCCCCACCTCTATGATCATGTGGTCAAGATGGTGGAGACCCGTCGTTACGATGAACACCTGCTGGCGGACTACTCCCGTCAGGAGTTCGATGAACTGAACGCCTACATCGATCACTGGCGTGATATGAAGTTCTCCTACGCCGCCATCAAGCAGATGGAAGGCAAGTACCTGGTGCAAAACCGGGTAACCGGCGAGGTGTACGAGAGCGCCCAGTTCCTCTACATGCTGGTTGCCGCCTGCCTGTTTGCCGATTACCCCAAGGATGTGCGTCTCGAGTACGTTAAGCGCTTCTATGACGCCACCTCCAAGTTCAAGATCTCCCTGCCCACTCCGATCATGAGCGGTGTGCGTACCCCGACCCGTCAGTTCAGCTCCTGCGTACTGATTGAGTGTGGTGACAGCCTGGATTCCATCAGCGCCACCTCCACCTCCATCGTGAAGTATGTGAGCCAGCGTGCGGGTATCGGCATCAACGCCGGCCGCATCCGCGCTCTGGGTAGCCCGATCCGGGGTGGCGAAGCGTTCCATACCGGTATGCTGCCGTTCCTGAAGCACTTCCAGACCGCGGTGAAATCCTGCTCCCAGGGTGGCGTTCGTGGCGGTGCAGCCACTCTGTTCTACCCGCTGTGGCACCTTGAGGTTGAGGACCTGCTGGTTCTGAAGAACAACCGCGGTACCGAAGCCAACCGTATCCGCCATATGGACTACGGCGTGCAGATCAACCGCACCCTCTATCAGCGTCTGATTGAGGGCGGCGAGATCACCCTGTTCTCCCCCTCTGACGTACCTGGCCTGTATGACGCCTTCTTTGCCGATCAGGACGAGTTTGAGCGCCTGTATACCCAGTACGAGCAAGACGATTCCATTCGTAAGAAGCGCGTTAAAGCGATCACCCTGTTCAGCCTGATGATGCAGGAGCGCGCCTCCACCGGACGCATCTATATCCAGCATGTGGATCACTGCAACACCCACAGCCCCTTCGATCCGAAAGTGGCGCCGGTGAAGCAATCCAACCTGTGTCTGGAGATCGCCCTGCCCACCAAGCCGCTTACCCACCCCGAGGATGAGAATGGTGAGATCGCCCTGTGTACGCTCTCAGCCTTTAACCTGGGTGCCATTGAGGAGTTGAGTGAACTGGAAGAGCTGGCGGATCTGGCCGTACGCGCCCTGGACAGCCTGCTGGACTATCAGGACTACCCCATCAAGGCCGCCAAGATCAGCACCATGAACCGCCGCACACTGGGGATCGGTGTGATCAACTTCGCCTACTACCTGGCTAAGAACGGTGTTCGCTACTCCGATGGCAGTGGTAACAACCTGACTCACCGTACCTTCGAAGCGATTCAGTACTACCTGCTGAAGGCCTCTGTTGGTCTGGCCAAAGAGAAAGGCGCCTGCCCGGCCTTTAACGAAACCACCTACAGCCAGGGCATCCTGCCCATCGACACCTATAAGTCGTCCCTGGACGCCATCTGTGATGAGCCGCTGCACCTGGATTGGGATGCGCTGCGTGCTGAGATTCTTGAGCATGGCCTGCGTAACTCGACGTTGTCCGCGCTGATGCCCTCTGAGACCTCCAGTCAGATCTCCAATGCCACCAACGGCATTGAGCCGCCCCGTGGTCTGGTGAGCGTGAAGGGCTCCAAAGATGGGGTGATGAAGCAAGTGGTGCCTGGCATCGAAACCCTGCGTGACAAGTACGAGCTGCTTTGGACCATTCCGAGCAACACCGGCTATCTGCAACTGGTTGGCCTGATGCAGAAGTTTGTGGACCAGGCGATCTCCGCCAACACCAACTACGACCCCAGCCGCTACGAAGGCAATAAGATGCCGATGAAGCTGTTGCTCCAGGACCTGATGCTGGCGTACAAGTACGGTCTGAAGACCCTCTACTACCAGAACACCCGTGATGGCCAATCCGATAGCCAGAGCAAGGCTGACGATAACGACTGCGCCGGCGGCGCCTGTAAGATCTAAGGGACAGAGACCTCATGAGCCAACTGTATAGCACCTTCTCACGCATTCAGAACGACGCGCTCAAGGAGCCGATGTTCCTTGGCAATCCGGTGAATGTGGCCCGATACGATCAGCAGAAGCACCGTATTTTCGAAGACCTGATTGAGAAACAGCTCTCCTTCTTCTGGCGTCCGGAAGAGGTTGATGTCACTCAGGATCGCATCGACTACAACAAGCTGCCGGATCACGAGAAGCACATCTTCATCTCCAATCTGAAGTACCAGACCTTGCTGGACTCCATCCAGGGCCGCAGTCCCAACGTGGCGCTGCTGCCTCTGGTGTCCCTGCCGGAGTTGGAGACCTGGATTGAAACCTGGTCCTTCTACGAGACGATCCACAGTCGCTCCTACACCCACATCATCCGGAATATCGTGAGCGATCCCGGCGTGGTGTTCGACGACATCGTCGTGAACGAGCAGATCCAAAAGCGCGCTGGCGACATCTCGCAGTACTACGATGACCTGATCCACGCGACTCAGCTGTATCAGCAGTTCGGTGCCGGCACCCACGAGATCAATGGCAAGTCAGTAACGCTCTCTCTTCGTGATCTCAAGAAAAAGCTTTACCTGTGCCTGATGTCCGTCAACGTGCTGGAAGCCGTGCGTTTCTACGTCAGCTTCGCCTGCAGCTTTGCCTTTGCTGAGCGCAAGCTGATGGAGGGTAACGCCAAGATCATCCGCTTTATCGCCCGTGATGAGCAGCTTCACCTGGTGGGCACTCAACACATGATCAACCTGATGGCCGACGGTAAGGATGACCCTGAGATGGCGGAGATCGCCATCGAGTGCCACGCCGAATCCGTCGAAATCTTCCGTCGTGCGGCGGAGCAGGAGAAAGCGTGGGCGGCCTATCTATTCAAAGATGGCTCCATGCTGGGCTTGAACAAGCAGATTGTTGAGGATTACGTTGAGTTCATCACCAACGAGCGTATGTCCGCTATCGGCTTCACGCCCATCTTCGATAAGCGCAGTAACCCGCTGCCGTGGATGAGCACCTGGTTAGAGAGCGACACCGTGCAGGTGGCACCTCAAGAAGTGGAGGTCTCCTCCTATCTGACCAACCAGATCGACAACAACCTGGGTGCATCGGATCTGAAGGATTTCGAACTCTGATGGCTCGGATCACCCTGGCCTGTGGCCAGCAGTTGATCCATCAGGATGACCAGACCCCGCTGCTCCGTAGTCTTGAGCATCACGGTCATTACAGCGAGTGCCGCAGTGGCTATTGCGGCGCCTGTAAAACCAACCTGGCAAAAGGCAAGGTGCGTTACCTGACGACTCCAATGGCCTACCTGAAACCGGGCCAGATCCTGCCTTGCTGTTGCGTGCCCGATGGGGACATTGAGTTAGCCTGACTCAAACAAAACCGCGCCATCAGGCGCGGTTTTTTGTGCCCTGCCCCATTTCAGGTCTCTTTCCCTTTCAGAGAGGCATTGAAACGAGCCTGAATCTCCTGCTCGGACAGATCCTCCGTATGGGTCGCTATGGTCCAGATGTGCCCAAAGGGGTCCTGAAGGGTGCCGGAACGGTCACCGTAAAACTGATTCTCTACTGGTCGCAGCGGTTTTGCACCCGCGGTAACCGCTCGTTCAAACACCGCGTCCACGTTCGCGACATACAGACAGAGCGTTACCGGCGAGCCACCATAGTGGGCCGGTGCAAAACTGCCCATCTCTGCACTTTCACTCCCCAACATCAGCGCGCTGTCTCCAATGCTCATTTCGGCGTGGCCTACTGAGCCATCAGGCAGCAACATCTCCATGGTTGTCACCGCGCCAAACACCGTTTCGTAATAGGTCAGGGCGGCCCTGGCATCCTCTACCATCAGATAGGCATTAAGTTGAGAGCCCGTTGGAGAAAAGTGCACATCGCTCATATTCCGCTCCTGTTGCGCTAAGACACGACTATTCAGGTATGGCAGAGCCGCAGCCAAAGCACAAAAAAGCCCCGGATAGCCGGGGCTTTATCAAGCGGAACAGAGATTAAAGCGCGGCAGCCACCTCGGCAGCCTGGCGGATCGCCCGCTTGGCGTCCAACTCAGCAGCAACATCGGCGCCACCGACATAACGGTACGCCACGCCCGCTTCGGTCAGGGCGTCCCCCAGCGTGCGGTTGGACTCCTGCCCCGTGCACAGCACAACGGTGTCCACCTCCAGCAGTTTCTCCTCACCCTTATGGCGGATATGAAGGCCCGCATCATCCACCTTCAGATACTCCACGCCGGACCACATCTTCACACCACGATCTTTGAGCACCGCGCGATGGATCCACCCGGTTGTCTTACCCAACCCTTTTCCAGGTTTGGTCGATTTGCGCTGCATCAGGTGGATCTCTCTGGCGGATTCAAAGGCGGTGCTATCCCGCTCAGTCAATCCCCCATTGCTTTGGTACTTCGGATCGATGCCCCACTGTGCCAGCCAGGTGTTTGGATGCAGGGTGGCCGACTCGTGCGCTTCCGACAGGAATTCGCCCATATCAAAACCGATGCCGCCCGCCCCCATCAACGCCACACGCTGGCCAACCTCCCGCTCACCACGCAGGACCTGTTGATAGGTCACCACCTTCTCATGGTCGACACCCTCAAGGCCCGGGACACGGGGCGTCACACCGGTTGCGAGAATCACCTCGTCGAACGCTTTCAGCGCTTCCGGGTCCGCACGTTCGCCCAGCTTAACGGTTACGCCAAGCCGATTCAGACGCTGACTGAAGTAGGCCAGGGTTTCTTTAAACTCCTCTTTACCCGGGATCCGGGCTGCCAGATTAAACTGACCACCCAGCTGACTCTCCTGCTCAAAGAGCGTGACTTTATGTCCACGCTCAGCGGCATAACACGCGGACGCCATCCCGGCGGGACCGGCTCCCACCACTGCAACGGATTTGGCTTCCGCTACGGCTGGCAGCGTCAGTTCCGTTTCATAACAGGCGAAGGGGTTCACCAGACAGGTGGCGCGCTTCAACGAGAACGTATGGTCGAGACAGCCCTGGTTACAAGCGATACAGACATTGATGTCCTCTCGCTCACCGCGAGCAGATTTCTCAACGAAGTGCGCATCGGCCAGTAGAGGACGCGCCATCGACACCATGTCCGCCTGACCGCTGGCCAGAATCGTCTCCGCCACCTCCGGGGTGTTGATGCGGTTGGTGGCGACCAGAGGCACTTTCACCTCACTGCGCAGACGCTCAGTAATAAAGCTGAACGCGCCGCGCGGGACACTGGTGGCAATAGTCGGGATCCGGGCCTCGTGCCAACCAATCCCGGTATTGATGATGGTAACGCCCGCTTCCTCCAGCCACTTGGCCAGTTGCACCACCTCTTCCCAATCGTTGCCCCCTTCAACCAGATCGAGCATGGAAAGTCGGAAAATAATGATGAAATTGGATCCTACGGCCTCGCGCACTGCCCGAACCATCGCCAGGGGAAATCGAGCGCGGTTTTCCAAAGAGCCGCCGTACTGGTCAGTGCGCTCATTGGTGCGCCGGCAGAGGAACTGATTCAGCAGATACCCTTCAGAACCCATCAGTTCAACCCCGTCATAACCGGCTTTCTGAGCCAGTCTGGCGCATCTGGCGTAATCCTTGATGGTTCGCTTGATGCCGCTTTCACTCAGTGCTTTGGGCTTGAAGGGCGAGATGGGCGACTTCACCGGACTGGCGCTGACGCAGAAGGGGTGATAACCGTAACGTCCTGAATGCAGGATCTGAAGGCAGATTTTCCCCCCTGCCTGGTGCACCGCCTCGGTGACCCGACGGTGTTTGCCGACCTGCCAGGGAAAGCTCAATTGACTGGCGTGAGGCGAGAGGCGACCACGGAAATTGGGCGCGATACCGCCGGTAACGATAAGGCCCACACCGCCTCGGGCTCGTTCCGCATAGAAGGCCGCCAACTTGTCGAACCCACCCTTCTCCTCTTCCAGTCCCGTGTGCATGGAGCCCATCAGCACTCGGTTCTTGAGTTGAGTAAAGCCCAGATCCAGGGGCGCCAGCATATGGGGGTAGGAGTTGCTCATCCTTAAACACCTATTTCAAACATTTGTTTTAGACTATCTCGACGTGACCCCCATCACAAGCCGCCTCTACATCAACCCTCAATAAAGCCTTACAAAACAGCTGAAATTCCGCCTCCACCATTTCATTCGCATGAGATAGCATAGTGTTGAGATACTCTATGGAAGGCAACGCATGTCGACACAACCTTCATTGATTAAACGACTTTTCCGTTTTGTCGCCAGCTTTTTGAACACCACACGCAAGGTGATCGTCAATCTGGTGTTTTTCGCTGTACTGGCCATCGTCATCGTCGCCCTGAGCGGAGATGAGCTGGAGCCGGTTCCCGATGGTGGTGCCCTGGTACTGAGATTGGATGGGATCCTGGTTGAACAGAAACGTCCACTGGACCCTATGGAACTGATTACCGGCCAGGGCAATGATCGTCCCAAAGAGATCCTGATGTCGGATCTTCTGCTGGCGATCAACGAAGCGGCCAACGATGACCGTATCAGCGGCATCGTACTCAAACCCGGAAAGATGAGCGGAGGCCTGGCCAAGCTCGAAGAGGTAGGTCAGGCACTGGAGCAATTCAAGGAGTCAGGCAAACCGGTTATCGCTCAGGCTGGCTGGCTGGACCAGGGCAACTACTTCCTGGCCAGTTTCGCCGATGAGATTCAACTGAATCCCGGCGGCGTGGTCTCCATCGACGGCTTTGGCATGTACCGGGTCTACTACAAGGAGGCCCTGGAGAAGCTCAAGGTCAACACGCACCTATTCCGTGTGGGTAAATACAAGTCTTTTGCTGAGTCTTATACCCGCAATGACATGTCGGACGAGGCCAAAGAAGCCAATCAGGCGGTTCTGACTGACCTCTGGGGCAGCTATGTTGGCACCGTTGCCAGCAATCGCGATCTCGACGCTGCGCAGTTCTCCCCTACTCTGGCGACCCTCAATGCTAATCTGGAAGCCGTTGGCGGCGACATGGCCAAACTGGCCCTCACTCAAGGTCTGGTGGATGAACTGAAGACCGATATCGAGATGCGGGAAGAGTTGATTGAGCGCTTTGGCACCCAGCCTGATGACGAGCACGCCATTAAGGCGATCGGCCTGAGCGGCTATCTCGCACACGTTCGTCCGATGCTTGAAGCTCAGGGGGAAAACCAGATCGCCATCATCGTGGCGAAAGGCACCATCCTTAATGGCGACCAGCCCGCGGGCACCATTGGTGGCATCAGCACCTCCCGATTGCTTCGAGAAGCCCGGGAGGACGACAAGGTTAAAGCGGTTGTACTTCGTGTAGACAGCGGCGGCGGCAGCGCCTATGCGTCAGAACAGATCCGTCAGGAGGTTCTGGCCCTACAAGCAGCCGGTAAGCCCGTCGTTGCCTCCATGGGTTCTGTTGCCGCCTCCGGTGGATACTGGATCTCCGCCAATGCTGACCGCATTTTCGCTCAGCCGACTACCATCACCGGTTCCATCGGCATCATCGGTCTTATCACCACCTTTGAGGAGAGCGCTGCGGCATTGGGTATCCATGCAGATGGCGTCGGGACCACAGAGATGGCCGGACTGAGCGTCCTTCGTCCGCTGCCGGATGGCTTTAAGCATCTGGTTCAGCAGAGCCTCAACAAGGGTTACCAGGACTTCATTCAGCTGGTATCCACCGCTCGTAACCTGCCACTGGAGCAGGTCGATGAGATTGCCCAAGGACGGATCTGGAGCGGTAAAGCGGCACTGGAGAACGGTCTGGTGGATGAGATGGGCGAGTTGGACGACGCCATTGAGACTGCGGCCAACCTGGCCCAACTTGAGGCATACGACACCCGGGTGATCGGACCCAAGCTATCGCCTGAACAGGAGATGCTTCAGCAGTTCTTCGGAGCCGCTGGCACCTACCTGCCTGAGGTTGAGGTGCCGCAGTGGCAGCAGGTGCTGAATGCCCTGACCGCACCGCTTGAGGCTCAGCTAAAGCTGGATGACCCCAACCACCGCTACCTGCTGTGCCTGGAGTGTGCTCCGCTTAGCTAACTCATCGATAGCGTTATGAAAGCCCGGCCATGCCGGGCTTTCTTTTGCCCCCTTCGCCGCTATAATCGCGCCAACAGCACGACCAAAGAGTCCTGAACATGCAAAGAAAACGGATCTACGTCGCTTACACCGGCGGCACCATCGGTATGCAGCGAACCGAGAACGGCTTCGCCCCGGTGGCCGGCTTTCTCACCGAAAGCGTCAATGCCAACCCGGAGTTTCATCGTCCGGAGATGCCGGAGTTCGAGATCCACGAATACGACCAGTTGATCGACAGCTCCAACATGAGCCCCCATGACTGGCAGCAGATAGCGGACGACATTCAGGCCCACTACGACCAGTTTGACGGGTTTGTGATCCTCCACGGCACCGACACCATGGCGTTCACCGCCTCCGCTCTCTCCTTTATGCTGGAGGATCTGGAGAAACCGGTGATCGTCACAGGCTCACAAATCCCTCTGGCCCAGTTGCGCTCCGATGGTCAGCAGAACCTGCTGAACGCCCTCTACATCGCCGCCAACTACCCCATCGCCGAGGTGTGTCTGTTTTTCAACAACACCCTGTTGCGCGGAAATCGCAGCACTAAGGTGCATGCCGACGGTTTCGCGGCCTTTGACAGCCCCAACCTCAAGCCCTTGCTGGAAGCTGGCATTGAGATCCGCCTCGGTGACGCCGTACTGGCTAAGCCCAGCGGAAAAGCGCTCAACGTCCACAAGATCATTCCCCAACCCATCGGGGTGGTCACCCTCTATCCCGGCATCAGTACTGACGTCATTGCCAACCTGTTACGCCAGCCAGTGAAAGCACTGATCCTGCTCTCCTTCGGTGTCGGTAATGCACCGGAGCGGGAAGATCTGCTGTCGCTGCTCAAGGAAGCCTGTGAACGGGAGATACTGGTGGTCAACCTGACCCAGTGTCTGCAGGGCAAGGTGAATATGGCTGGCTACGCCACCGGCAATGCACTGTCCCGCTGCGGCGTTATCAGCGGCTTCGATATGACCACCGAGGCGGCCCTGGCAAAACTCCACTACCTGTTGTCTCAGGACCTCAGTTTTGAAGAGCGCCGTCGCCTGATGCAGACCCCCCTGCGTGGCGAGCTGAGTCACTGAGTGACCACGTTCAGCGGACAATAAAAAAGGCGCCTCAGGGCGCCTTTCTGTTACTCCGGTTTCAGTCGTGCTAAAGGCGCTTCCCGAAACTGTCTTTTTAATTCCGCCTTAGAGAGGTGGATGATGTTGCCGTCCGGCCCCACCGTCAGATGCTGGTCCTGATTACCGTGTTTGGCTTGCCAGGCAATCACCGCCTGCATCGCAGAATCACGCTGCTGTTCTGTCAACACTGTTCCATCGGGCCATTTGCCAGTCTCCACACCAGTCTGCAGTCTCTCAACCAGTTCCGGTGTCAAACTGTCTACCATCGCTTGCCAGTTCACGCTTATTTACTCCTTTTGGCGAGCAGGATCCGCACCCGGGTGACGAGATACGCGACAAAGCCCAGGCTCATCAAGCCGATTCCGACAGGCGCGCGCCAGCCATCTGCGGCTTCGCCGCCCCACCACCACAGGCCAAATCCGCCGACAAAGGCGAACAGGGCGAGGAAACTCTGGGTCATCAGGCTCTGATTGTGCTTGATCTGACGGATCCGGTTAGCCCGTTCCAGGGACTCGGGATCGTCGGTGCGTGCAAACTGACAATGGGGACAAAAAGGGGCTTTGTCTGAGATCCGTTTGGCACATGCCGGGCAATGTATCAACGCCATTGGGCACTCCCTGTTGATGTCTGAGCGCCCACTATAGGGCGCATGGCAGCTTCAGTAAAGCGTGCGGAGGGTCACTTAAACCCCGTACCATGCGAGGTAGGCACGCAACGCCCAGCCGGGCATATAACCCACCCGACGGGCCACCACCCTGCCCTCACCGTCCACTATCACATAGGCCGGGAAAGCGGGTACCCCAAAATTCTCTGCCAGTTGATTATTTCCCAGCCAGATGGGGCCGATGTCCGGATGGCCTTCGAGGAAATCCGCCATCTCCTGGCGGCTTTGGTATGCGAGCGCCACCAGATGGACCTCCCTGCCGGATTCACGCAGGGCATCAACACTGTCGATGGTCAGATCGCAGATGGCACACCAGGGAGCAAAGAGATACAGCAATTGGGCACGCCCGGATTCCGGCAGGATCTGATGCCCCCCTTGCCAACCCGCCACTTCTGACTGAGGTGCCAGTTCGCCAACGGGTGTCATGGCCAGGCCTCTGAGCCATCCACCGCCCCAAAGCGCTAAAGACAACACCAGAACCCAAATAACCCCTTGCTTCAGCATGTTTCGCTACTCCGTAAAAAAGAAAAATCCAGCCCCGTTACCGAGGCTGGATTGGCGATGCGGTTAACGCGGGTCTTACGGTAATACGAGACCGGTTACGCCCAGCATCTTTTTCATCACGCCGATCACCTGGTTGCTGTAACCAAACTCGTTGTCATACCAGACGTACAGTACAGCGCGGTCGCCATCGACGATGGTGGCCTGGGAATCAACGATACCGGCGAAACGGGAACCAACCAGATCGCTGGAAACGATCTCGGTGGATTCGGTGTAATCCACCTGGTTCTGCAGGTCGGAGTACAGCGCGGTCCAGCGCAGGTACTCGTTCATCTCTTCACAGGTGGTTTCGCTGCCCAGGTTCAGGTTCATGATCGCCATGGACACGTTGGGGGTCGGAACGCGGATGGCGTTACCAGTCAGCTTGCCTTTCAGCTCAGGCAGTGCCTTAGCTACGGCCTTGGCGGCACCGGTAGAGGTGATCACCATGTTCAGCGGAGCGCTGCGGCCGCGGCGGTCTGCTTTGTGGTAGTTGTCGATCAGGTTCTGGTCGTTGGTGTAGGAGTGTACCGTCTCTACGTGACCATTCTTGATGCCAAACTTATCGTTTACGGCTTTCAGAACCGGGGTAATGGCGTTGGTGGTACAGGACGCTGCGGACATGATGGTGTCCTCGTCCAGAATGTCCGCATCGTTTACGCCATATACGATGTTCTTGATGCCGCCGCTGGCCGGGGCAGTCAACAGTACCTTGGCGGCGCCTTTGGCTTTCAGGTGCAGACCCAGTCCCTCTTCATCCTTCCAGATGCCGGTGTTATCCACTACCAGAGCGTTGTCGATACCATATTGGGTGTAGTCGACCTGGTCAGGGCTGTTGGCGTAGATCACCTGGATGTAGGTGCCGTTGGCGATCAGCGCATTGTTCTCGTTATCCACTTCGATGGAACCGTTAAACGGACCATGGATGGAGTCACGACGCAGCAGGCTGGCACGCTTCTCCAGATCACCGTCACGGCCACCACGTACCACGATGGCACGCAGGCGCAGGGTGTTGGAAACACCGGTACGCTCAATCATCAAGCGAGCCAGCAGACGACCGATACGGCCAAAGCCGTACAGTACAACGTCACGAGGCTCCAGCTCTTTACCCAGCGCACCTGAGAGTTGGTCTGCCATGTAGGCGTCAATCTCGGACGCGTCATTGTGGTTGCGCCAGTAGTTCACAGCCAGCTTACCGATATCCACACGGCAATGCTTTACGTCCAGGCGGCTCAGCGCCTCAACGAAGGGGAAGGAATCGCGCAGACGCAGCTTTTCACCTTCATACTTGGACACCAGGCGATGGGCTTTGGTGATGTCGATGGTAGAAGCGTTCAACAATGGGCGGCCGTAGATTTGTACTTCAACCCCTTGGTTGCGGTACAGCTTGCCGAGCAGAGGCTGCATCGCCTCGGCCAGTTCGAAACGCTCTTGCCAGCTTTGAAGGTGTTTGTCTGCGGTCATGTACAGAGTCCTATGAAGATGTTCCTTTGGGGAAACAATAGAGCACGCTGAAAATTATTATTCATTATGCTTTCCGCCGCCTACCTTGGCGGCCCGGGAAAGCGCGGCTATTCTACAGAAAACTGTCGCGCGATTTCCAGCGCACCCCAGAGTCCAACCTGTTGCTAAATAACAGAATTTTTCGCCAAGGAGTGGCAATTGTGGTAATTCTCCGATCATGAAAACCCTTCCCCTGATGGCCGTTATGTCGGTCACATTGCTTTCCGGTTGCGACCGGGCCCCCAATGCTCGTGACATCTGCAACGACACACCAGCCCTGTGCACGGACCTCAATACCTCGGGTTGGTGCCGACACAATCGCGCCGCCGTCATTCACGCCCGTTACCAGTTTCAGTCCACCGCTGACGATGCCCACCGCTTTAATGAGATTGTGGAGTTGGAACAGTATGTGGAGTGCATGAGTAACATCGCCCAGATGGTAAGCCGTACCCCCGGCAAGTCCATTGAGCAGGAGCGAAGCCTTTTCTATCTGAAGGGGTTGGAATCACTGGAGAGCCTGCAAAAAGCCACCAGCAAGGCATCCCATCCGGGGTTAAGTCTCTATCATTGGACGCGTTTTAACGACACCGACGCGTTAGAGCGATTTCTCTCCGCGGAGTCAAAAGACCAGATCGAGGGGCTCCTTCTTAAGCGATTAACCGGCATCTACTTCACTAAGTCGAACCCAGAAAAAGCGAAGCGTTATCTGCTCGATGTCGTGGAAGCCAATCCCCAGGCGGCTCGCCTGGATCAGGAACTGTTAACCCAGCTGGGCTTTGTCATGAATGAGCTCGGAGAGCATCAGGCCGCGTTTCTTTTCACCTACCTTGGTCAACGCAATAACAACCTGGCGAGCCCCACAGCGCTGGCCCAGCACCTCGGTTTACCGACCCAACAGACCGAAGCGTTGGTTCAACGGGCCGACGAAATGGCCAATGCCATGAGAGACGGGGAACCCATCCGGGAGAGGTTCAATCTGTAAGGGAATTTCATCAAAAATCGCCTTCAACCGGCGATTTTTTTGTCTGTCCCGGCAGTGTTCGAAAGGGTTGTCTAACCTGAATCCAAACAGCGTCGCTCTGCACCGGGGCAAAGGTCGCTGGTTGCGGTGCGGGCACATCGTTTAATTACCAACATTTTGACCAAAAACACTTGACCGACCGCGACAATATTGTAATTTTACTACATATCGACAAGGCATTACGGAATGAACGCTATGATCAAAGTCGCTATTAACGGTTACGGTCGGATTGGTCGCAATGTGGTCCGGGCACTGTACGAAAGCGAAAAGCAGTACCCCATTAAGATCGTCGCCATCAACGACCTCGGCGATGCCGCCATCAACGCCCACCTCACCAAATATGACACTGTCCATGGCCGCTTCAATGCCAAAGTCGAACACGACGACAGTGCCATCACCATCAACGGTGATCGAATCCAAACCTTCTCTGAGCGTGACCCGAGCAAGCTGCCCTGGGCCGACCTGGGTGTCGACGTGGTATTCGAGTGCACCGGTATCTTCACCACCAAAGCCACCGCTTCCGCACACATTGAAGCGGGCGCCAAGAAGGTGATCATCTCCGCGCCTGGCAAAGAGGTGGACGCCACTGTGGTATACGGCGTTAACCAGGACATCATCACCTCTGACATGACGGTGATCTCCAACGCCTCCTGCACCACCAACTGTCTGGCGCCGTTTGCCAAGCCTCTGCATGATGCCCTGGGCGTTGAGTCCGGCTTGATGACCACCATCCACGCCTACACCAACGATCAACGTCTGTCCGACGTTTATCACTCCGACCTGCGTCGTGCCCGTGCCGCCGCAATGAATATGATCCCGACCAAAACCGGCGCCGCAGCCGCCGTTGGCCTGGTGATCCCGGAATTGGCCGGCAAACTGGACGGTGGCGCCGTTCGTGTCCCGACTGTGAATGTTTCTTTGGTTGACCTCTCCTTTATCGCCAGCCGCGATACCACTGTGGAAGAGGTTAACGCCATCGTAGAGAAAGCCGCCAGTGAAGGGGTTCTCTCTGAAGTTTTGGCGGTAAACCACGAGCCCCTGGTTTCCATCGACTTCAACCACTGCCCGATGTCTTCCACTTTCGACGCAACTCAGACCCGAGTAAGCGGCCGACTGGTTAAGGTCATGGCGTGGTATGACAACGAGTGGGGCTTCTCCAACCGCATGCTCGACAATGCGGTCGTACTGATGAACGCCAAGTAAGGGTTCTCAGGAACAAAAACGCCGGCGATTGCCGGCGTTTTTTTATGCGTTAATCAGGCCCCAGGCAAGCAGGCCACCCAGCAGCATCCACACCAACGGCAACCCCATGGTAGCCCCCTTTGGTTGAGGCGCAGCGTTCGGCTGCCCGGCAAGCTGAATCAACTCAGCCAACTGCTCAGAAACCCGGGCTGATGGGTACTCCATACCACTGCCGACGTGATGCAGCGGAGATTGGAAGCGGTCCAGGCGAAAGGTTCTGCGACTTCCACGCAGTACGCACACTCCCTCCAGATATTGACGTCCCTCTTCCGTCACAAAAAAACGGCATAGCCGGACATCCCTTTTGGAGATCTGCCCATCCCGGTCCGCATAATCGAAACGGCATCGGATCACCGGCAGGTTAATGCTGCACAGTTCCCGGACGGCGGTGGTGGATTCCATCCCCATACTCCTCGGTATCAATCGTTTGAAAACCATAAAAAAACGCTCGCCAAAAGGCGAGCGTTTTTGTCCCGAATCCGGTTACCCCGCAATCGCTTTACGGGACAGTTCGGTAATGCGTTCCCACTCTCCGTTGGTAATGGCATCCGCTGGGGCCACCCAACTGCCACCAACACAGGCCACGTTGGCCAGTTTCAGGTAATCCTGATAGTTGTCCGGGCCAATACCACCGGTCGGGCAGAACGTCAGTCCAGCAAGAGGGCCAGCCATCGCTTTGAGGGCCTTGGCGCCACCGCTGGATTCGGCCGGGAAAAATTTCAGGTGGTCATAACCCTGCTCAATCGCCTTCATGGCGTCAGAAACGGACGCTACGCCGGGGATCAGGGCGATGGGGGCTCGCTTACCCGCTTCCAGCAAACTCTTGGTTGCGCCGGGGCTGATGGCAAATTGCGCGCCCGCTTCGATCACCGCATCCAACTGCTCTGGGGTCAAAACGGTGCCCGCACCAACCAGAGCTTCCGGTACCGCCTCACGAATGGCACTGATGGCATCCAGAGCGCAGTCGGTACGCAGCGTCACTTCCAGAATTTCGATCCCACCAGCGACCAGCGCTTTGGCCAAAGGCACTGCCTGATCGAGCTTTTCAATCACCATCACTGGCACCACTTTGCTGCGGGCAAAGATGGCACTCGGCGGATAAAGCCAGTTAGCAGACATAGGATTTCCTTATTTCAACAGAGCCGACGCACCCAACTCCGGGCTGGCTAACAGGTTACGGAATTGGCTGAAGAGCTCGCGGCCCATGCCCTCGTTGTTGCCACCCAGTTCAGGCAGCGAGATTTCACGCTTGGCCAGCTCCTCGTCGGAAACCAGCAACTGAAGTTCACCACGTTCGGCATCCAGACGGATGCGATCGCCGTTCTGAACCTTGGCCAGCAAACCGCCATCCAGTGCTTCCGGTGTGACGTGAATCGCAGCAGGCACCTTGCCCGATGCACCGGACATACGACCGTCGGTCACCAGCGCCACTTTAAAACCGCGGTCCTGGAGCACAGCAAGTGGCGGCGTCAGCTTATGCAGCTCAGGCATACCATTGGCTTTCGGCCCCTGGTAGCGAACGACAACGATGCAGTCACGGTCCAGTTCGCCGGCCTTAAAGGCGCCATCGAGATCGTGCTGATCTTCCAATACCACCGCCGGGGCTTCGATGACACGCTTCTCCGGATCGACTGCGGAAACTTTAATCACAGCACGACCCAGGTTGCCATTGAGCAGATTCAATCCGCCGGTGGCCTGGAAGGGGTTGGAAACCGGACGCAATACCGACTCATCACCGGACGCGCGCTCAGCGTCCACCCATTGCAACTGGCCCGCTTCAAGCACCGGCTGCTTGGTGTAAAGCTCAAGCCCACTGCCCGCCACAGTACGAACGTCCGGATGGAGGAATCCGCCCTCCAGCAGTTCCCGGATCAGGAACGCCATCCCGCCCGCACTTTGGAAGTGGTTGATGTCCGCCTCGCCATTCGGGTATACCCGTGCCAGCAGAGGAACGGCAGCGGAGATGTCCGCAAAGTCCTGCCAGGTGACCTGGATGCCCGCCGCCCGAGCCATCGCCACGAGGTGCATGGTCAGGTTGGTGGAACCACCGGTTGCCAGCAGAGCAACGATGCCGTTGACCACCGCCTTCTCATCGTAGATCTCCGCCAGGCTGTAACCGCCCTCGCCTTGAGCATGACGGCAAACCTGCTTGGCCGCCGCATCGGTAAAGGCCGAGCGCATGCCGTCAGTCGGGTTCACAAATGAAGAGCCCGGCAACTGCAGACCCATCGCTTCGATCACCAGTTGGTTGGAGTTGGCGGTGCCATAGAAGGTGCAGGTGCCCGGACTGTGATAGGAAGCGGATTCCGCTTCCAGCAGAGCGTCATCACCCACTTTGCCCTGTGCATACTCCTGACGTACTCGGGCCTTCTCTTTGTTGGGCAAGCCGGACGGCATCGGTCCAGCCGGCACAAACAGGGTCGGCAGATGACCAAAGCTGAGCGCGCCCATCATCAGGCCAGGAACGATCTTGTCGCAAATCCCGAGCAACAGAACACCGTCAAACATCGCATGGGATAACCCCACCGCAGTGGACATGGCGATCACTTCACGACTTAACAGGCTCAACTCCATACCGGGCTGCCCCTGAGTGACGCCGTCACACATCGCAGGCACACCGCCCGCCACCTGGGCAATGGAGCCGATCTCCCGGCAGGAGGCTTTGATCGCTTCCGGGTAGGTGGCGTAGGGCTGGTGCGCAGACAACATATCGTTGTAAGCCGTAATGATGCCCACATTGGATTTGTTGAACTGCTTCAGATCGGATTTATCTGCCTTGCCGCAGCCGGCAAAACCGTGAGCAAGGTTGCTGCAGGAAAGCTGACGACGCTGAACACCCTGGCGGCGCTGCTTGTCCATCCGCTCCAGATACTCGGCGCGGGTGTCGCGGCTGCGCTCAATGATTCTTTGGGTAATGGTTTCGATGGTCGGGTTAAGCATCAGGCTTTACTCCAGTAAACGTCGACGGGCACCTTACGCTGATCCAACACAGCTCGAATGGGCATCGCTTTCGCATCCTGACTGGAAAGGGCCTCGTCCAGTACCGTCTTCTTGCTCTCGCCACTCAGGTGCAGGTAGATCTGGCGGGCATTGAGCAAGCTCGATAGCGACAGGGAGATCCTCGGATGGGGCGCCTGAGTCGGTCTAACCGCCAAACAGACCGCATCGGTGGTCAATCCCGCTTCCAACTCCTCCGCGCAAGGGAACAGGGAGGCGGTATGACCGTCATTACCCATGCCCAGAATGACCACATCGAAGGGTCGCGGAAGATTGGAGAGAGTTTCGGACGTCATGGCAGCACCCGCTTCCGGCGTGCCATGGATGTTATACAGTCCACGGAATTTCGCTTTGGCGGCTTTGTCCTGCAACAGGTGCTCGCGTACCAGACGCTCGTTGCTGTCAGGGTGATCCGCTGGAAGCCAGCGCTCATCAGCCAGCGTGATGTAGACCTCTTGCCAGTCGATGGCGATGGCACGCAGTTTGTGGAACAGCGGCACCGGAGTGCTGCCGCCGGATACCACCAGAGAAGCCTTGCCACGAGTGTCTACCGACTCTTGAAGCGCGTTGGCAATACGTTGTGCCAGCGCAGTGACCAGCTCGTCACTGTGCTCAAAGGATTTGAATACAGGCAGCGCGATGGCAGTCATGGTTTACTCCTCCCAGGAACGACCGTCACGGGTGATCAACGCGACCGAGGCAACCGGACCCCATGTGCCGGCCGGGTAGCTCTTGGGCTTCTCATTGGAGCGCGCCCACGCATCCAGAATGGAGTCACACCAGGTCCAGGCCTGCTCCACTTCGTCCCGACGGACAAACAGCGCCTGGTTACCCAGCATGCATTCGAGCAGGAGTCGCTCGTACGCATCCGCAATGCGCTCGTTTTTAAAGGTGTCGGAGAAAGAGAGATCCAACTTGGTGGTTTGCAGGCGCTGGGTCTGGTCCAGTCCGGGCACCTTATTCATCATCTGAATCTCAACCCCTTCATGGGGCTGCAAACGAATGGTCAGCTTGTTCGGTGGCAGTTGGCGATAGCTGTCACGGTAAAGGTTGTGCGGCGGGTTCTTGAAGTGAACCACGATCTCGGAGTGCTTGAACGGCATCCGCTTACCGGTACGCAGGTAGAAAGGCACACCGGCCCAGCGCCAGTTATCGATGTCCACCCGTAGCGCAGCAAAGGTTTCGGTATTGCTGTCCAGGTTGGCGCCCTCCTCTTCCAGATAACCCGGAACAGGCTGGCCCTTCAGGAACCCGGCGGTGTACTGACCGCGCACGGTGTTCTCGTAGATGTTTTCCTGATTGATTGGGCGCAGGGACTTGATCACCTTCACCTTTTCATCGCGGATGGAGTCCGCGTTGAGATTGACCGGGGGATCCATTGCCACCAGAGCCAGAACCTGAAGCAGGTGGTTCTGAATCATGTCTCGCATCTGGCCTGCTTTGTCGAAGTAATCCCAGCGTCCCTCGATCCCCACCTCTTCCGCCACGGTGATCTGGACATGATCGATGGTCCGGTTATCCCACTTGGAGGCAAACAGGGAGTTAGCGAATCGCAGTGCAACCAAGTTCTGAACCGTTTCTTTACCGAGGTAATGGTCAATACGGTAGATCTGGCTCTCTTCAAAGTAGGCCGCCACCTGATCGTTGATGACCATGCTGGATGCGAGATCATGCCCAATAGGCTTTTCCAGAACAACTCGGGTATCAGGTTTGATAAGGCCAGTGGTTTGCAGACAGCCGCAGATGGTGCCGTAGATGGCTGGAGGCGTCGCAAAGTAGTTGACCATCACATGGTCATCCTGAACTTCATCACGAAGTTTCAGGTAGGCTTCTGCGTCAGTGAAATCAAGGCCAACGTAGGTCAGACGAGCGACAAAGCGCTCAAGGGTGGTGGTGCAGAGAGGCTCTTTGACAAAGGTGTTGAGAGCGTCGTTGACGACCTGATGATACTCCTCGAGGGAGAGGTCCTGGCGTGCAACGCCTACAACGCGGGTCTCGGGATGCAACAGCCCCGCTTTGTCCAACTGGTATAAAGAGGGGAGCAACTTACGGCGGGCCAGATCCCCCCGAGTGCCAAACAGGACAAAATCACATGGCTTATTTGCCGAGTCACTTGCCATTGTCACATCCAACTCCTTGTTTCGGCGGCGCGCCGCTGAATGATGTAATTTAACTACATTAGAAAGAAAAATTCCGGCGAGCGCAAGTGGTTAGGACGGGCGCCTTGCTGGCTAACTTTCAATATTGTTTGTAATATACCGGAACACGCTCCATATCGCCGAACCGGATTACCGAGAGGTGCTGGCTTTACAGTATAGTGATTGCCAATGCCCCCTCCCTACTCCTTTACGCGGCGAGTGGGATACGTATCAGGGAAAAGAGTCTGATTGAATGAATACGCTCGAAAAGATCCAAAAGAACCTGCCCAACTTCAGTAAGTCTGAGCGGAAAGTGGCAGAGGTGATTCTGGCCAACCCACAGACGGCCATTCAGTCCAGTATCGCCACCTTGGCCAAGATGGCGGACGTCAGCGAGCCCACGGTTAACCGCTTCTGCAGACGACTCGACACCAAAGGGTTCCCGGACTTTAAACTCCACCTCGCCCAGAGCCTCGCCAACGGCACTCCCTACGTTTCCCGCCACGTTGAAGTCAACGACACCGCTGAAGCCTACAGCAACAAAATCTTTGAATCCTCCATGGCCGCGCTGGACTCCGCTCGCCAGTCCATCGACCCCAATCAGATCAACCGCGCCGTGGACATGCTGACCCAGGCAGATCAAATCTCCTTCTTCGGTCTGGGCGCCTCTTCCGCTGTTGCCCATGACGCCCTCAACAAGTTCTTCCGCTTCAACGTACCGGTCGTCAGCTTTGACGACGTACTGATGATGCGCATGAGCTGCATCAACGCTCGTGAGGGTGCGGTACTGGTGCTGTTCAGCCACACCGGCCGAACCAAGACTCTGGTCGAGGTAGCCCGCCTGGCGAAAGAAAACCACGCCCAGGTCATCGCCATCACCAGTAAAGACAGCCCCCTGGCCCGAGAAGCGACTCTGGCGGTGACCATGGATGTGCCGGAAGACACCGACCTTTACATGCCGATGGCGTCCCGCCTGGCGCAGATGGTGGTGGTTGACGTACTGGCCACTGGCTTTACCCTGCGCCGTGGTCCCCGCTTCCGTGAAAACCTGAAACGTGTAAAGGAAGCCCTGAAAGAATCCCGCTTCGAAAAGAGCCAACCTCTCTGATCCCCAAGGGCCGGTATTCACCGGCCCTTTTTCTATCCCGCTGCAACTACACTTATTCTGGCCCTAGACCCAGTTCACAGATAATGAACTATTTTGACACCATAAATGTATGTAATTTTCTTTCATTTCTGGTGCGTTACTTGTAGCATCTCTAGCCAGTACAGCAACGTATAAGCATCCCTGACGGAGTCAATCATGTTCCGAAGAACCAAGATTGTAACCACCTTAGGCCCGGCCACCGATCGAGATGACAACCTGGAAAAGATCATTCTCGCTGGCGCTAACGTGGTACGGATGAACTTCTCTCACGGCACTGCCGAAGACCACATTGCCCGTGCCAATCAGGTGCGCGAATTAGCCAAAAAACACAACCTCCACGTCGCCATTCTGGGTGACCTGCAAGGTCCTAAAATCCGTGTTTCCACCTTTAAAGAGGGCAAGGTACATCTGCAGATGGGCGCCCCCTTTGTACTGGACAGCGCCCTGCCCAAAGGTGAAGGCGACATCAACGCCGTAGGCCTCGACTACAAAGCTCTTCCCGACGACGTGGTACCCGGCGACATTCTGCTTCTCGACGATGGTCGGGTGCAGTTGCGGGTAGAAAAGGTGGAAGGCACTCAGGTGCACACCACAGTGACTGTTGCCGGCCCTCTGTCCAATAACAAAGGGATCAACAAGCTGGGTGGCGGCCTCTCCGCAGCGGCACTGACCGACAAGGACAAAGAGGACATCAAAACCGCCGCCAAAATCGACGTGGACTACCTCGCTGTTTCCTTCCCCCGCAGCGGTGATGACCTCAACTACGCCCGTCAACTGGCGCGTGAAGCAGGCTGCCGTGCACTGATTGTCGCCAAGGTAGAGCGTGCTGAAGCGGTTGCAGATAATGACGCTATGGACGACGTCATCCTGGCTTCCGATGTGGTGATGGTAGCCCGTGGCGACCTGGGTGTTGAGATTGGTGACCCGGAACTGGTTGGTGTGCAGAAGAAGCTGATCGCCCGCTCCCGTCAGCTGAACCGTGTGGTGATCACCGCCACCCAAATGATGGAATCCATGATCACCAGCCCGATGCCCACTCGAGCCGAGGTGATGGACGTCGCCAACGCCGTACTGGATGGCACCGATGCGGTAATGCTCTCTGCGGAAACTGCCGCTGGCAGCTACCCGGAAGAAACCGTTCAGGCGATGGCGCGGGTTTGCCTGGGTGCCGAGAAGCACCCGAGCGTGGTCGTCTCCAAGCACCGCCTCGACGAGAAGTTCAAAACCGTTGAAGAGACGATTGCACTGGCCACCATGTACGCGGCCAACCACCTCGATGGCGTGAAGGCGATCGTGGCACTGACTGAGTCAGGCAACACTCCTCTGATCATGAGCCGCATCACCTCTCCGCTGCCGATCATCGCCCTCTCCCGTCATGGTGCCTGCCTGAACCGTATGGCGCTGTATCGCGGTGTTCACCCGATTGAGTTCGACTCCACCGAGCACACGGAAAACACCATCGTGAAGGCCGCTATGGAGCGAATTGTTGCTGAAGGCCTGCTGACCTCCGGCGACAAGGTGCTGATGACCAAAGGTGACATGATGGAAACCGTAGGTGGCACCAACACCTGCAAGATCGTGACCGTCGAGTAATGGATAGCGACCACAAAAAAACCGGCCAGATGGCCGGTTTTTTTATGCGCTTTGCTTAACCGATGTGGGTCAGACCGCCCATGTAGGGCTGCAGCGCTTGCGGGATCTCGATGCGGCCGTCCGCTTGCTGGTAGTTCTCCAGAATCGCCACCAGAGTACGGCCAACAGCCAGACCGGAGCCGTTCAGAGTGTGCAGCAGTTCCGGCTTCTTCTCACCGGCGCGGCGGAAGCGGGCCTTCATGCGGCGAGCCTGGAAATCACCCACGTTGGAGCAGGAGGAGATTTCTCGGTATTTGTTCTGGCTCGGTACCCACACTTCCAGATCGTAGGTTTTGGTAGCACCAAAACCCATGTCACCGGTACACAGAACCACTTTGCGGTAGGGCAGACCCAACAGCTGAAGCACCTTCTCTGCCTGACCAGTCAGTTCTTCCAGTGCGTCCATGGAGTCTTCCGGCTTCACCAGCTGCACCAGTTCCACTTTGTCGAACTGGTGCTGACGGATCAGGCCGCGGGTATCACGACCGGAGGAACCCGCTTCGCTACGGAAACAGGGGGTGTGTGCGGTCATGCGTACTGGCAGGTCCGCTTCGTCCAGGATCTCGTCACGGGCAAAGTTGGTCAGCGGCACTTCGGCAGTAGGGATCAGAGACAGCTTGCGGTCGCTGTCTTCAGACAGCGGCTGGGTGTGGAACAGGTCCTCACCAAACTTGGGCAGCTGACCGGTGCCAAACAGACTGTCCGGGTTCACCAGATAGGGAACATACATCTCGGTGTAGCCATGCTCGCTGGTGTGCAGGTCCAGCATAAACTGGGCCAGAGCACGGTGCATACGGGCCACTTGACCGCGCATCACAACAAAGCGGGAACCGGACAGCTTGGCAGCCATGCCGAAGTCGATGCCATTGATCGCTTCACCCAGATCCACGTGATCCTTGATCTCAAAGTCGAACTGACGCGGCTCACCCCAACGGCTTACCTCGACGTTCTCGTCTTCGTCAGCGCCGACCGGCACGGACTCATGCGGCAGGTTTGGAATGCCGGCAGCGATCTCATCCAGTTCTGCCATCAGCTCAGTCAGTTCGGCTTTTTTCGCATCCAACTGACCACCCAGCTCGGACACTTCAGCCAGCAGCGGCTCGATGTCTTCGCCACGAGCCTTGGCCTGACCGATGGACTTGGAGCGACTGTTACGCTCGGCTTGAAGCTGCTCGGTTTCCACCTGCAGCGACTTGCGGCGCTCTTCCAGATCGTTAAGACGGGTGACATCCAGAATGTAACCGCGAGTGGCTAGGCGCTCAGCGGTCTGTGCCAGATCGGCACGGAGAAGTTTGCTGTCTAACATATCGCTCTTTTATTTGCTGTATGAGTAAACCCACTGTTGTCCCAGAAACACCATCAACAGACAGAGCACCAGATTCAGCAGTATATTCAGCAGGGCCTTGACCCACTCCCCCTCCTGCATCAACAGCAGGGTCTCATTGGAGAAGGTGGAGAAAGTGGTTAAGGCGCCCAATAGCCCGACTCCGATCAACGCCTTCCAGTGTGGCGAGAGTTCGAAGCTGGCTCCAAAGGCGTACAGGGCCCCCATCGCAAAGGACCCCACGCAGTTAACCGCCAGTGTACCAAAGGGAAAGGCGGTTCCGAATAGCCGTAAGGCAAGAATTGATGTGCCGTAGCGCAAAGTTGCACCGATTGCACCGCCCAGCGCCACCGCCAACCAATTACTCATCCCGTTTTACCTCACTTTGGCGATCCAATTCTGCAAGATACGCCAACTTTTCAGCGATTTTCTTCTCCAAACCACGCTGTGTAGGGTGGTAGAAGCTGGCATCGGCAAGCGCTTGGGGAAGATATCGCTCGCCAGCGGCATAGGCACCGGGTTCATCGTGCGCGTATCGGTAGTCTGCCCCGTGCCCCAGCTCCTTAAGCAATTTGGTCGGGGCATTGCGAAGATGAATGGGCACCTCCTGATCCGGGGTTTCCCGCGCCAACTGGCGTGCCGCCTTGAAAGCGGTATAAACCGCATTGCTCTTTGGCGCACAAGCGAGGTATACCAAAGCTTGCGCAATGGCTCTCTCCCCTTCGGCGGGACCGACACGATGGAAGCAATCCCAGGCGTTCAGGGCCACTTCCATCGCTCGGGGGTCGGCATTGCCCACATCTTCAGATGCAATCGCCAGGCAGCGACGGGCCACATAGAGTGGATCCCCTCCCCCTTCCAGAATTCGGCAGTACCAGTACAGCGCGCCATCCGGGTTACTGCCCCGAACCGACTTATGTACGGCGGAGATCAGGTCGTAGAACTGGTCCCCTTTATTATCGAATCGGGCAACCGGCTCGCCTGCTACCTCTTTCAACAGTGCCTCGGTCAGTTGGCCCTGATCGGCCATATCGGCCATGAGTTCCAGCAGGTTGAGAGCACGCCGGGCATCGCCATCCACCAGGGAGGCCAACTGCCTCGCCACACTGTCAGGCAGGGTCAAACCAAGCTTTCCGAGCCCTCTTTCCTTGTCATTCAGAGCCTGCTCGAGAATGATCAGGATGCCGGACTCATCCAGCTTCTTAATGACATAGACCCGGGTTCGGGAAAGTAAGGCGTTGTTGACCTCAAATGAGGGATTCTCAGTGGTCGCACCGATAAAGATGACGGTGCCATCCTCGATGTGGGGCAGGAAGGCGTCCTGCTGACTTTTATTAAAGCGGTGGACCTCGTCCACAAACAGCAACGTCTGGCGACCATGGGCCGCCGCTATGTCCTTGGCTTTATCGATGGCGGCTCGGATCTCCTTTACCCCGGAGGTTACCGCAGAGATCCGTTCGACATGGGCGTTGGCGTAGCGTGCCACCAACTCGGCCAGGGTCGTTTTTCCAGTACCTGGCGGACCCCACAGCAGCATGGAGTGGGCGCGTCCCGCCTCCAGCGCTGCCCTGAGTGGCTTGCCCGGTCCGAGAAGGTGTTCCTGACCGACGTAGTCGTCCAGGGTTTCCGGCCTCATCCTCGCCGCGAGGGGGCGAAAATCGGGGCCGAAATTGAGGCTCATGGAGGTCATGGATTACGTTGATCGTCTACCAACGTGCCTTCCGGTGGCGCAAAGTGAAAGCGCCCGTCGTCCAAAGGGCCATTACGGAACTGAGACAGATCCATCGTGGTGGTCACCTGCTGTCCATCCACCAAAGACAGCTTTTCGATGGCGTCACCATCAAAGCAGATCGCCATGCTCTGGATCGTTTCCGCCTCGTTGGGCGTCAGGGTAAAGCACTCCCCCTGCTGGGTGATCTGGTACGCCTCCCACGCCTCTTCATCGTCACTGGAGAGCAGTGACAACGGCGTTTGACCGGTGGCGTCGGTCAATGCGTAGATGCTGACCTGCTCCAGCATCGGATCGTACAGGTAGACATCTTTGCCGTCCGAGAGAATGACACTCTCTTCCGGGCTGTTCTGGTGCCAGGCAAAGCGATTGGGTACCGCCATGGCCAGTGTGCCCTGCCCCTCTTGAAGCACGGTGCCGTCTGACTCCGTGACCACCTGAGAAAACTCGGCCTCAAAAGCCGGTACTGTGGCGAGTTTCGCTTTCAGTGCCTGTTGTGGCGCTGCCATTGCCATGGGAGCAGCGACTGCCACCGCCATGGAGAGGATCCATCTGTTTATCATTGCTGAGGTCCGGGTACCAACACGTCTCGGTTACCATTATGGCCCGGTGAACTCACCAGACCGCTCTGTTCCATCTGCTCAACCAGACGAGCCGCCCGGTTATAGCCAATCTTGAGTTTGCGCTGAACACTGGAGATCGACGCGCGGCGGCTCTCCAGCACGAAGGCGACGGCCTCATCGTAAAGGGGATCGGATTCCTCTCCCCCTTCCGCCGTTTCGCCAGGAAGCAGAATCTGTTCCCCACCGGTTTCACCGGCCAGGATCTCCTCAATGTACTGAGGTTTGGCGCGGGCAGACCAGTCCGCCACCACCTTATGCACTTCGTGGTCATCCACAAAAGCACCATGGACACGGATCGGGACACCGGTACCCGGGGGCAGGTAAAGCATGTCACCCTGGCCAAGAAGCTGTTCAGCCCCCTGCTGATCCAGGATGGTGCGGGAATCCACGCGGCTGGAAACCTGGAAGGCGATCCGGGTTGGAATGTTGGCCTTGATCAAACCGGTAATCACGTCGACCGACGGGCGCTGGGTCGCCAGGATCAGGTGGATACCCGCCGCACGCGCTTTCTGAGCGATACGGGCGATAAGTTCCTCCACCTTCTTGCCCACGATCATCATCATGTCGGCAAATTCATCCACCACCACCACGATGGCAGGCAGTTTGTCGAGGTCCGGCGCTTCGGTCTCCATCGACTGTTCAGGCTGCCAGAAGGGGTCTTTGATCGGTTCGCCCGCTTCCTTTGCTTCCTTCACCTTGGCGTTGTAGCCCTTGAGGTTACGAACACCCAGTGCGGACATCAGCTTATAGCGACGCTCCATCTCGCCCACACACCAACGCAGGGCATTGGACGCTTCCTTCATGTCGGTCACCACCTCGCAAAGCAGGTGGGGGATCCCTTCATAAACCGACAATTCCAGCATTTTGGGGTCGATCATGATCAGGCGAACATCCTCGGGCGTGGATTTGTACAGCAGGCTGAGAATCATGACGTTCACGCCCACAGACTTACCGGAGCCCGTGGTGCCCGCCACCAGCAGGTGAGGCATCTTGGCCAGATCCACCACTACCGGATACCCGGAGATGTCCTGCCCAAGCACCATGGTGAGATCGGACTTGGCCTGATCGAACTGTTCGCAATCCAGCACATCGCGCAGATACACGATCTCGCGGTGCTTGTTAGGCAACTCAAGGCCGATCACCGACTTGCCGGGAATCACCTCTACAACGCGAACCGAAACCGCCGACAGGGCTCGCGCCAAGTCTTTGGCCAAATTGGTGATCTTGGAAACCTTCACGCCCGGCGCGAGATCCAGTTCGAAACGCGTAATTACCGGGCCGGGATGCACATCCACCACCTGTGCGGTGACATTGAAGTCCAGCAGTTTCGCTTCCACCAGGCGAGCGATAGCGTCCAACTCCTCCTGGCTGATGGGATTCTGGGACTTATTGGGGCGGTCCAGCAGTTCCAGTGTCGGCATGGGCGTCGAGGGGGCTTCCGGCAGGGTCGTTCCGGACTTATCCAGCGCTTCCTGCAGGTAGGGCTCCAGTGCCGGTTTGCTGGCTGGGACCGCTACCTCTTCCTGCTCTTCGGGACCGATGACCCAGGGCGGCGTCAGTTCCGGTTCGACACGGACATCCGGGTCGAGTACCGGCTCCGCATCAATAACTGGCTCAAATTCGGGCTCCTGCCAGGGCTCGCCGCTCTTTCGAACCGGTTCAGCACTGTCGTAGTCGTACTCACCCTGCTCTTCGGAGCGGCTCTTACGTCCTTTAAAGCGCTCTACCAGCTCCATAAAGCCACGGGTATCTTCGGTATCACGATCCTCGTGGGCGAAGTGCTTGGGCAGTTGCCATAAAAAGACCCCCACCGCGATGGTCGCCTCGCCGATCTTCTCGGCAATCGTCAGCCAACTGATGCCGGTCATCAGAGTAAAGCCCGCACCGATAAAGCACAGCAGGAACAGCGTGGTACCGAGCAGATTGAAATAGGGCAACATGGCTGCACTGACGACGTCACCGACTACGCCACCAGCAGAGAAATAATGAATGTCGTCGGCATTCATCGACGCCAGGGCGGCAAAGCTGAGCATGGTCAGCAGAAAGCCAATCACCCGAAGGCCGACAGAGAAATAGTCGAGTTCGGCAAGACGGTAGGCCTGGTGGAATGCGAGCCAGCCGATCGCCGCGCACACCGGTGGTACCAGATACGCTGTCAGGCCAAACACAAAAAACAGGATGTCTGCGATCCAGGCGCCGACCGCGCCCATGGCATTACTGACCGGACCTTCCCAGGCCGTCTGACTCCAGCCCGGATCGGCGGGGTGGAAAGTCGCCAGGGCCATCAACATAAACAGCGCCATGATGGCTGTGAGGATCAAGCCCCCTTCCATCAAACGCTGAAGGCCCGTCATTGGTTGCAGATTGGACGATGACAAGTGTCGCTCCTCGACCGGTCCAAAAAAAGATAGATAACCTGCCTACCTTACCAAAAGGCACGGAATGTTACCTACCGTTGCGTTGCCATCGCACTGCCATAGAAACAAAAAGTGCCCCGATTGGGGCACTTTTGTTCAGATACCGGTTGTTCAGGCTGAAGCGCCGTTGGAAATCTGAACGCGACTGGTCTGCTTTACCTCTTCCATCACAACATAGGTGCGGGTGTCCTTGACGGAAGGCAGGCGCAGCAGTGTATCGGAGAGCAGACGACGATAAGCGGTCATATCGCTTACGCGGGTCTTCAACAGATAATCGAAATCACCGGAAACCAGGTGGCACTCTTGAACGTCTTCCAACTCCATAACGGCGCGGTTGAACTGTTCAAAAACTTCTGGGGTGTCGCGGTTGAGGGAGATCTCGACGTAAACCAGCAGAGAGGCGCCGAGGTAGTGCGGGTTGACCTGAGCAGTGTAACCGAGAATGAATCCTTGACGCTCCAGTCGCTTTACCCGCTCCAGGCAGGGGGTGGGACTGAGACCAACTCGCTTGGAAAGCTCCACGTTGGAGATCCGGCCATCCCTTTGCAGTTCATTCAGGATGTTACGGTCGATTCTATCAAGTTCTTTCAACGGCTTTTTCTTGTTATATGCCATAAATACTTCCTTAGTTCCCGTCTAACGCGGGATATTGTCCTGTGTGCACCCAAATAAATCGGGGGAAATGCTCCCGACGGGAGAATATACTAACCGAGCGCCTAAGGCCAAGTAAAATATCGCGAATCATTTAACAGCGATGCAATCCAACAATAACCCTAATAAGAGGACGGAGAAGCATGATCATCGGTGTACCCAAGGAAATTAAGAACCACGAATATCGCGTCGGCATGGTACCCGCCAGCGTGCGGGAACTGACCAACCGAGGCCACGAAGTGCTGGTTCAAACCCAAGCGGGCATCGGAATTGGCTGTACCGATCAGGATTATATTGACGCTGGTGCAAAGATTCTGCCCAGCGCGGAAGCGGTCTTCGCAGAAGCGGAGATGATTGTAAAAGTGAAAGAGCCCCAGGCAGTGGAACGTGCCATGTTGCGTCCCGGTCAAATCCTCTTCACTTACCTGCACCTGGCCCCGGATGCTCCCCAAACCGAGGACCTGGTTAAGAGCGGTGCGGTCTGCATCGCGTACGAAACCGTAACCGACGCCCGTGGCGGCCTTCCCCTGCTGGCCCCCATGTCTGAAGTTGCGGGTCGCATGTCCATTCAGGCGGGTGCGCAGGCGCTGGAGAAATCCAACCAGGGTCGCGGCATGTTGCTGGGCGGCGTTCCCGGTGTAGAGCCGGCCAAAGTCGTTGTTATCGGTGGTGGTATGGTTGGCCGTAATGCTGCCCTGATTGCCGTTGGTATGGGCGCGGATGTGACCATCCTGGATCGCAACGTCAACGTACTGCGTGACCTGAACAACCAGTTCGAGAACCGCGCCAAGGTGATCTACTCCACCGCCGAAGCGCTGGAAGAGCATGTGCTGCAGGCAGATCTGGTGATCGGTGGTGTTCTTATCCCCGGTGCCGCTGCACCGAAACTGGTTACCCGAGAGCACATCGCTAAGATGAAGCCGGGCGCTGCCATCGTAGACGTGGCCATCGACCAGGGCGGTTGTGTGGCTACCTCCAAGCCGACCACTCACCAGGACCCGGTGTTCATCGTTGATGATGTAGTTCACTACTGTGTGGCCAACATGCCGGGCGCCGTTCCGCGCACCTCCACCTTTGCGCTGAACAACGCCACCCTGCCCTACATCATTGCTTTGGCGGAGAAAGGCTATGTCAAAGCCCTGCTGGACGATCAGCACCTGATGAACGGTCTTAACGTCATCGACGGCAAGATCACCTGTCCGGAAGTGGCCGAAGCCCTGGGTTACGAGTACCACGATCCCAAGGAACTGGTAAAAGCCTGATTAAGGCAATCGGCTTTATCTATACAACGGGGGCAACTGCCCCCGTTTCTTTTACCTGTCCTTTTTTTTAGAATCCCGTGCACAGCGATAAAGACTCGGAGAGTTTGATGAGTGACGTAAAGCATTGCCAACTGTTGATCCTGGGTTCCGGCCCTGCGGGCTATACCGCCGCGGTGTACGCCGCCCGTGCCAACCTGAACCCGGTAATGATCACCGGCATGCAGCAGGGAGGCCAGCTCACCACCACCACGGAAGTGGAAAACTGGCCCGGCGATCCGGAGGGCCTCACCGGTCCCGGTCTTATGGAGCGTATGAAGGCACACGCCGAGCGCTTTGAAACCGAAATCGTATTCGATCACATCAATGAGGTGGACCTGAAAACCCGCCCCTTCCGCCTGAAGGGAGACAGCGGCGAGTACACCTGTGATGCACTGATCATCGCCACAGGTGCCAGTGCCAAGTACCTTGGCCTGGAGTCCGAAACCGCGTTCCAGGGCCGCGGCGTATCCGCCTGTGCCACCTGCGACGGTTTCTTCTACCGCAACAAGCCTGTCGCCGTTGTTGGTGGCGGTAACACCGCAGTGGAAGAGGCGCTGTACCTGTCCAACATCGCGTCAGAAGTTCACCTGGTCCACCGCCGCGACAGCTTCCGCGCCGAGAAGATCCTGGTGAACCGCCTGATGGACAAGGTGGAAAATGGCAACATCGTGCTGCACACCGACCGTACTCTGGACGAGGTGCTGGGTGATCAGATGGGCGTAACCGGTGCCCGCATCCGGGACACTCGTTCCGACGCCACCGAAGAGCTGAAAGTAGACGGCGTATTCATTGCCATCGGCCACCAGCCCAACACCCAGATCTTCGAAGGCCAACTGGATATGAAGGATGGCTACATCCTGGTTCAGAGCGGGCTTGAGGGCAACGCCACCGCCGCCTCCGTACCGGGTGTGTTTGCAGCTGGCGACGTGATGGACCACAACTACCGTCAGGCGATCACCTCCGCCGGCACCGGTTGTATGGCAGCGCTGGATGCCGAGCGTTTCCTCGACGCTCAGTAATTCCACCCTGTTTGAATTCACAATGGGGCCTCCGGGCCCCATTTTGTCAGGTTCTCCATGGACAAAGACACTGAACGCCAGCTCACCGGCTGGTTAAAGCAAGCCGCGCAAGCTGGCCGCAACTGGCAGCGTATGGCCACCCTGTTGGGGTTTGCCAATGGCCTGCTGATCATCGCTCAAGCCTGGCTGATGGCCAATCTGCTGCACGGACTGATCATCGACGAGCGGTCCCTCTCCGAATTTTCCACCACTCTGATTTTGCTGTTTCTTCTTTTTCCCGCGCGCTCCCTGTGCCTTTGGGGCAAAGAGATAGCTGGCTTTGAAGCCGGTGCACGGGTCAGACAGCAACTGCGCAGCCAACTGCTGGACAAGCTGGGCCGTCTCGGCCCCGCCTTCATTCAGCAGCAACCCAGTGGTGCCTGGTCCGCCATGTTGCTGGAGCAAGTGGAGAAGCTGCAGGAGTTTTACGCCAAGTATCTGCCCCAGATGATGCTGGTGGGTCTGATCCCCGCAGCGATCCTGGTGGTGGTGTACCCCATCAACTGGGCGGCAGGCCTGATCTTCACTGTAACCGCGCCCCTGACCGTGCTCTTTATGGTCGTCGTAGGCATGGGGGCGGCTGACGCCAACAAACGCAACTTCCTGGCACTGGCACGACTCTCCGGCCACTTTCTGGATCGGCTCCGTGGGCTTCGCACTGTCCGACAGTTCGACCGGCTCGACGCAGAGGTCGAGCGGATGTCGATGGCATCGGAACAGTTCCGCCGCCGTACCATGGAAGTGCTGCGGATGGCGTTCCTCTCCTCTGCGGTACTGGAGTTCTTCGCCTCCATCTCCATCGCCGTTGTCGCGGTCTACTTTGGTTTCTCCTACCTGGGTGAACTGAACTTCGGCCACTACGGTCTTGGCGTCAGCCTGCTGACCGGCCTGCTGGTGCTTATCCTGGCTCCTGAGTTCTTCCAACCCTTTCGCGATCTGGGCGCCTTTTATCATGCTAAGGCACAAGCATTGGGTGCCGCGGAGTCGCTGATCCGCTTCCTGGACACCCCGGAGTTATCTCATCAGCATCAAACCGAATTGCCCGCGTCAGGACAGATCGAACTGTCTGCTGAGAACCTGGTAGTGACCACCGCCGACGGTAAGCCGCTGACTGCCCCCATCAACTTCAACGTAAGCAATGGGGAACTGATGACGGTGGGTGGCGTTACCGGCAGCGGCAAAACCTCCCTGATGCAAGCGATGATGGGTTTCCTGCCCTACCAGGGAAGCCTCACCGTCAATGGCCGGGAGTTGTCCGAACTGCCCCGAGGGCACTGGCTGACTCATATCACCTGGCTGGGTCAGAACCCCGTGCTTCTGCACGGTACCGTGGCCGAAAACCTGCGACTGGCTGACACCAATGCGTCCGATGACGCCCTTTGGCAAGCGCTGGAGCAGGCCCATGCGGCGGAATTTGTGCGCCGCCTGCCCGGCCAACTTAACTATCTGGTTGGTGATCGGGCTGGCGGACTCTCCGTCGGTCAGGCACAACGATTGGCCCTTGCCCGAGCTTTGCTGAAGCCCTCCCCCCTGTTGCTTCTGGATGAGCCCAGCGCCAGCCTCGACAAAGAGAGTGAAACTCTGGTGAATGACGCATTGAGCCTTGCCCGCCAGGGCCGAACTACGATCCTGATCAGCCATCGCCCTGAACAACTTGCACAAGGTGATCAGCAACTGCATCTGGGAGGCCTCAATGGGTGATTTAAAGCCGTTTTTGGCGCTCTACCGCCAGCACTGGGGAAGACTCAGTCTTGGGATTTTGCTCGCTGTACTCACTCTGCTCGGCAGCATTGGATTGCTCTCGCTGTCCGGTTGGTTTATCGCCGCTACGGCGGTAGCTGGGTTGGTGATCACCCGAAGCGCCGAGTTCAACTACATGATGCCTGCCGGGGGCGTGCGCTTTCTGTCCGTCAGCCGTACCGTTGCCCGATGGGGCGAACGGGTGGTCAGCCATGACGCCACCTTCCGGCTGCTGGCCACGCTCCGCAACTGGTTTTTCCAGCGTCTGGCGCCCCTGGGGCCGGGGCAGCTTAAAGATCTGCGTGACGCTGACCTGCTCAATCGCATGGTGGCTGACATCGATGCGCTGGATCACCTTTACCTGCGACTGATCACGCCAGTGGTTGCCGGGGCGATCTCGATTCTGGCGCTGATGGGATTGATCGCCTTTTTTGATGGTCAACTGGCGCTGATCCTTGGCGGCACTCTGTTTGCCCTGCTGGCGCTGTTTCCGCTGGTGTTCTACCGGCTGGGACTGAAGCCCGGAGAGGCACTTTCCGAGCGTCTTACGGATCTTCGCCTGCATCTTGGGGACTGGCTTGAGGCTCAAAGTGAGTTGGCGGTCTTCGGCGCCACTGAAAACCAGCGTTCCAAACTGCATCAGCAGGAGTCCGCCCTGGTGGCCGGGCAACGGTCTATGGCTCACCTTACCGGGTTTTCACAGGCACTGATTACCACCCTCAATGGTTGGGTTCTGCTGATGATGGTGGTTCTGGGCTGGCAACAGATTGGCGCCGCAACGCCTCCGGGACCGCTGTTGGCACTGCTGGTGTTCGCGACACTGGCGAGCTTTGAAGCCCTGGCACCGGTTGCGAATGCTTTCCAGCACCTGGGCCATACACTGACTGCAGCGCGCCGCCTTCGCCCCATCCTGGAGATGACACCGGACCAAACCTTTGGCGAACTGTCGGCGCCCAAAGCGTTTGAGACCTTGTCACTGAAGGCGATCCAATACCGTTACGAAGGGGGGCTCGATCCGGTTATCCATGGCCTGAACCTGACCCTGAGCGCCGGAGAAAAGGTCGCCATTCTCGGTAAGACCGGCTGCGGCAAGTCCACGCTGCTGGACCTGCTGACCCGCCAGTTCTCTCCTAAGGGGGGCGAAATTGAACTGAATGGTCAGCCCGTTGAAGCCTACTCTCACAGCGCACTGAGCCAGACCATCTGCCACATCAGCCAACGGGTACACCTGTTCAATGACACCCTCGCGGACAACCTGAGGCTGGCCAGGCCGGGCGCCTCTGATGAAGAGTTGATCAGCGCTTTGGAGAAAGTCGAGTTGGGTTACCTCGCGGCAGACAATGGCCTGACACAGTGGCTGGGTGAAGGTGGACGCCAGCTCTCCGGTGGTGAACGTCGCCGTCTGGGCCTGGCTCGCGCCCTGCTTCACCCCGCTCCGGTACTGTTGCTGGATGAGCCTACCGAGGGCCTGGACGAAGGCACAGAAAGTCGGGTTCTGGCAGCGATGCTGGCCCACCAGCCGAATCGCACTCTGCTCTACATCACCCATCGTCGGGCGGCATTGGAACAGATGGATCGGGTTTACACCATGGACAACGGGTGTCTCACTCCGACCGTAAATTGAGCGCAAAGCAACGGGGCCAATTGGCCCCGTTTTTTACATCGCTTTGTCGACCCGAACCTGCCCGCCGGAGAGGTAAACCACCCTCACCTCCTGTCCGGCCCGAAACACCATTCCCGGGTCATAATCCTGAATCACCATCAGGCGTTCATCCCCTTCGGTCAGAATCATCATCTCAACCAGACGGTACTGCCGAACCTGCTGTTGATTGGCGGAACGGTTCGCCAGGCCCGCCCCTGCCAACGCGCCAAGTACCGTGGCCACATCCTGACCGCTGCCACCACCAAACTGATGGCCGATAACGCCGCCGATTAAAGCGCCGCCAAACACCTTCCAACCTCGGTTGCGATCCTCAATCAACTCTTCTCGACTCACCTCTCTCACTGACTCTACTGAGCCATAAACCACCTTTTCGACCGGCACTGCCTGGTTACGGTTGTAGTTTGCCAGCGCATTGGCCGCTAGAATGAAACCTATCAGCATCAGGGAAAGACGTTTTATCAGCATGGTGACACCTACCGGTTAGATCCATGCCAATACTATAAGCCCAATATGGTCAGTGCCGTAAGCTATCTGAATCAACACGCACAGTGGTTCCCGCCCGCGCACCAGGCGCTTGAAGAACCCAACGGTTTGCTCGCCATCGGGGGAGACCTCAGCCGAGATCGGCTGTTGCACGCCTACAGAAACGGGATCTTTCCCTGGTTCAATCCCGGAGACCCCATCCTTTGGTGGAGCCCCGACCCCCGGGCCATATTTGACCTTCCCGCCTTTGTGCCCCCGCGCAGCCTGAAGAAATGCGTCCGACAGAACGGCTGGCACTTCAGCGTGAATCTCGCCTTTGATGAGGTGATCGCCGCCTGCGCCGAACCAAGAGCTAAGCAGGATGGCACCTGGATAAGCCCCGATATGCAGCACGCCTATCAGCAGTTGCATCGCAGCGGTCACGCTCACTCTGTCGAAGTGTGGCAAGGGGACATCCTGGTTGGCGGACTGTATGGGCTGGCTCTGGGGGGGGTCTTTTGTGGAGAGTCCATGTTTCATCGGGTCAGCAACGCCTCAAAAGCCGCTTTCTGGGCACTCGCCTGCCACTTCTCAAAAGCGGGCGGCCGGATGATCGATGCCCAGGTGCCCAATGATCACCTGCTCCGTCTTGGGGCCCAGATGGTCCCACGCATGACTTTTCTTGAGCGCTTGCACGCGCTGCGTGACCGGCCGATGCCCGACGCCATCTGGCAACCCGCGAGGTACGAATTCGATGTCTGATATTCGTCATCTCAGTCTGGGTCTGAGCCAGAGTTTCCCGTGCAGCTATCTACCCGACCAGTTCGAGCAACTGCTGGTCAATCGGGAACCAGTAGACGGCGGCCAGTTCGAACAGCTTCTGGCCCTGGGTTTTCGCCGTTCAGGTGGCCAGATCTATCGCCCCCATTGTCAGGCCTGTCAGGCATGCGTGCCGGTTCGCCTGCCGGTTCAGCGCTTTCAGCCCAGTCGCTCGCAAAAACGGGTGATCAGCAAAAACCGGGATCTGGTTTGGCGCGTAACCACCCGCCCTACCCCGGAGCAACAGGCGCTTTACCTCGAGTACATCTGCCAGCGTCACAATGACGGGCCCATGTATCCGCCGTCACTCGATCAGTTTGATCGCTTTTTGGTGTGCGACTGGCTTGAACAGCTCTACCTGGAAGCCTGGCTGGATGACGATCTGGCGCTGGTCGCCGTAACCGATCTGCTGCCCAACAGTCTGTCAGCCACCTACACCTTCTTCCAACCCGCACTGGCAGACCGATCCCTAGGCACCCGTGCGATTTTGGCCCAGATTGGATTGGCTCAGCAGCTTGGTCGAGACTATCTATACTTGGGCTACCAAATCGACGACTGCCAAAAGATGGCTTACAAGACACACTTCCAACCTCTACAGCGGCTTGAGGGCCAGCAGTGGCTGGATTGGCGGGGTTGACGCCTTTACAGCGCAGGTCTTTTGCGGCATGATACGCCGGATTTTTTCTCAGACTTAACGGGATGATTTGCTAGATGGCAAAAGAAGACAGCATCGAGATGCAGGGCACGGTTCTTGAAACCCTGCCCAATACCATGTTCCGGGTGGAACTGGAAAACGGACACGTGGTTACCGCCCACATCTCCGGCAAAATGCGTAAGCACTACATCCGCATTCTGACCGGCGATACTGTGACTGTGGCGCTGACCCCCTACGATCTGACCAAAGGTCGCATCGTTTTCCGTTCTCGTTGATCGGTCATCCCCAAGATTGAAAAGCCCGGCGATTGCCGGGCTTTTTGTTTTCAGGTGGTGGCTTCAGCCATGGTTTCCGGGTACTGGAAGGTTAAGCCGTCATCGGCCACCTCGACCGTTACCCGGCCCCCTTTCTGCAGTTGGCCAAACAGGATCTCATTGGCCAGAGGCTTCTTAATCTCCTCCTGCACCAGACGCGCCATGGGACGGGCGCCCATATCCCGGTCATAGCCCTTCTCTGCGAGCCATACACGGGCATCTTCGCTGACCGACATGCACACACCCTTGGCGTCCAGCTGCGCCTGAAGTTCCACCAGGAACTTGTCGACCACCTTGGCAATCACCTGCATATCCAGATGGTTGAACCAGATGATGGAGTCGAGGCGGTTCCGGAACTCAGGGGTAAACACCCGGTTAATCTCGCTCATCGCATCCGGGCTGTGATCCTGCTGTTTGAAGCCGATGGACTTACGGATGGTCTCCTGTACGCCGGCATTGGTGGTCATCACCAGAATCACATTGCGGAAGTCCGCCTTGCGACCGTTGTTGTCGGTCAGGGTACCGTGGTCCATCACCTGCAGCAGCAGGTTGTAGACGTCCGGGTGCGCTTTCTCAATCTCATCCAGCAGCACCACGGAATGCGGGTGTTTCAGTACCGCGTCTGTCAGCAGCCCGCCCTGGTCGTAACCGACGTAACCCGGAGGTGCGCCAACCAGTCGGCTGACACTGTGGCGCTCCATGTACTCGGACATATCAAAGCGGATAAGCTCTACACCCAGCTGGCGTGCCAACTGCTGAGTCACCTCGGTCTTACCGACGCCGGTAGGTCCGGCAAACAGGAAGTTACCCACCGGTTTGCCCTCGTTGCCCAGCCCACTGCGAGCAAGACGGATGGCGGCGGTCAGGGCATCGATAGCCGGGTCCTGACCAAACACTACCATCTTCAGGTTACGGTCGAGGTTCTGCAGAACCTCTTTGTCCGTTGCGGAAACCGACTTAGTGGGGATCCGAGCAATCTTGGCCACAATCGCTTCGATATCGGAAACGCTGATGGTTTTCTTACGCTTGGAGGCTGGCAGCATCGCCATCCGGGCACCGGCTTCATCAATCACGTCGATTGCCTTATCGGGCAGGTGGCGCTCGTTGATGTGCTTGGCCGCCAGATTAGACGCTGCACTCAGCGCAGCCTGGGTATAACGCACCTGGTGATGATCTTCGTAGCGGCTCTTCAGTCCCATCAGGATCTGAGTAGTTTCTGCTACGGAGGGCTCGACCACGTCGATCTTCTGGAACCGGCGGGCCAGCGCCCGATCCTTTTCAAAGATCCCCTGGTACTCCTGGTAGGTGGTGGATCCAATGCAACGCATCCGACCACTGGACAGAAGTGGCTTGAGCAGGTTGGACGCATCCATCATCCCACCGCTGGCCGCACCGGCCCCGATGATGGTGTGGATCTCGTCAATAAAGAGAATCGCCTTCTCGTCCCGCTGCAACTGCTTCAGCACGGACTTAAAGCGCTTCTCAAAGTCACCACGGTACTTGGTGCCCGCCAACAGCGCGCCCATATCCAGGCTGTAGATGGTGCAGCCCTGCATCACTTCAGGCACTTCATCCTGGGTAATGCGGTACGCCAGACCTTCGGCAATGGCGGTTTTACCGACCCCTGCCTCACCCACCAGCAGCGGGTTGTTCTTACGGCGGCGGCACAACACCTGAATGGTGCGTTCCAGCTCCTGATCCCGACCGATCAGCGGATCGATTCGACCGTTGGAGGCGAGTTTATTGAGGTTGGTAGCAAAGTTTTCAAGCTTTTCGCCACTCTCCTCTTCTTTCTCGGTGAAGGTGCTCTCGTTGCTTTCAGCACCACCAAAACTGTCCTCATCCTGGCTGTCCCGCTTGACGACGCCATGGGCGATAAAGTTGACCACATCAAGCCGGGAAACGTCGGACTTTCTCAGCAGGTAGACCGCTTGGGACTCCTGCTCAGAGAAGATGGCCACCAACACGTTGGCGCCGGACACTTCGTTGCGTCCGCTGCTTTGAACATGGAACACCGCTCGCTGAAGCACACGTTGGAAGCCCAGCGTGGGTTGAGTCTCACGCTCGGTATCATCGTCCGGGATCAGGGGGGTGGTTTGTTCAATAAACACGGACACCTCCTGACGGAGGTTTTCAATTCTGGCTCCGCACGCCTCCAGGGCTTCGCGGGCGGAGGGGTTTTCGAGTAGCGCCAGCAGCAGGTGTTCCACCGTCATAAATTCATGACGGCTGCGCCGGGCCTGTTGAAACGCGTTGTTCAGCGTGATTTCCAGGTCTTTATTCAGCATGTGCGCTCCCCATTACCCCTAGTGTTCGCATCAGGCGCTCTCCGTGGAGCAGAGCAAGGGATGCTCGTGCTCACGGGCGTAACGATTCACCTGTGCAGCTTTGGTCTCAGCGACATCGTGGGTAAACACCCCACAAACGCCCTTCCCCTTGTAATGTACGGTCAGCATCACCTCAGTAGCCTGTTCTGAGCCCATGGAGAAGAACTTGGTCAGTACCTCTACCACGAACTCCATGGGAGTGTAGTCGTCGTTATTCAGGACGACCTTGTACATCGGAGGCGGTGCTATCGCCTGGGATTGCTTCTCATGTTCTACGACATGATCAAGCTCGGTGTCTCTGCTCATGGTAAAAGCTTAGTCACTCCATTTTGATGTTGCAGTCAGGTAAATGGGGCTTTTACCCCTTGACTGCGTTGTTATCTTTTTGTTAATTGGTAACTGTCAGCGCTCGAACGCTGCCACTCTCCAGTGCTTACCTTTCGTTATATGGGCAGCGGAGAGTGATTACAAGATCATTTGGGAAGGACTCAAAAAGAAGGAAGTCGAGGTATGGCTCAAGGAACGGTGAAGTGGTTTAACAATGCCAAAGGGTTCGGATTCATCTGCCCCGAAGGGGGCGGTGAAGATGTCTTCGCGCATTATTCAACCATCGAGATGGAAGGCTATCGCACGCTCAAGGCGGGCCAGGTTGTCGAGTTTGAGATGGAAGCAGGCCCTAAGGGGATGCACGCCTCAAACATTCAACCGGTTAACAAGTGAGTTTCCATCGCTAAGGGTGACCGACGCAAACAAAAAAGCAGACCATCTGGTCTGCTTTTTTTTGCTTTAATGCCGCTTACATGTTGGCAATCACCGCATCACCAAACTCGGAGCAACTGAGCAGCGTTGCGCCTTCCATAAGACGCTCGAAGTCGTAGGTGACCGTTCGGGCAGCAATCGCGCCTTCCATCCCTTTCACGACCAAATCCGCTGCTTCGGTCCAACCGAGGTGACGCAACATCATCTCTCCGGACAGGATCAAAGAGCCGGGGTTCACCTTATCCAATCCCGCGTACTTGGGAGCGGTACCGTGAGTGGCTTCGAACAGGGCCACACCATCACCGATGTTGGCGCCCGGCGCGATACCGATACCACCAACCTGGGCCGCCAGAGCATCAGAGATGTAGTCGCCATTGAGGTTCATGGTAGCGATCACATCGTACTCGGCGGGTCGCAGCAGGATCTGCTGAAGGAACGCATCGGCAATCACATCCTTAATGACGATCCGTTTGCCGGTATTCGGGTTGGTCAGCTGGCACCAGGGTCCGCCATCCATGAGTTCCGCACCAAACTCCTCTTGCGCCAGCTGGTAACCGAAGTCCTTAAAGGCACCTTCGGTGAACTTCATGATGTTGCCCTTGTGGACCAGGGTCACGGAGTCACGATCGTTGTCGATGGCGTACTGGATGGCTGCACGCACCAGGCGCTCGGTCCCAGCCTTGGAAACCGGTTTGATGCCAATACCGCACTGATCGGTAAAGCGGATTTTGGTGACGCCCATCTCCTGGGTCAGGAAACGGATTACCTTATTGGCATCGGCGGTTCCCGCCTGCCATTCCACGCCAGCATAGATGTCTTCGCTGTTCTCACGGAAGATCACCATGTCGGTCAGTTCAGGCTGCTTCAGGGGGCTGGGGGTGCCCTGGTAATAACGTACCGGACGCAGGCAAACATACAGATCCAACTCCTGACGCAGTGCCACGTTCAGGGAGCGGATGCCACCGCCTACCGGCGTGGTCAGCGGTCCCTTGATCGCCACACGGTAGTTCTTTACGGCTTCCAGAGTCTCCTGAGGCAACCAGGTGTCCGCACCGTAAACCTGCGTAGACTTCTCACCGCAGTAGATCTCCATCCACTGAATCTTACGTTTGCCGCCATAGGCCTTCTCCACCGCGGAGTCCAGCACCTTGCGCATCGGTGGGGTTACGTCCACGCCAATCCCATCCCCTTCAATAAACGGAATGATGGGTTGGTCCGGCACCTGTAACGCACCACTGTCTGTGATCTGGATGATCGCTCCCTCAGCGGGTGGGTGGATCTTCGATTCCATCTTCGACTCCTTGTGTCCTACGTTCAGTATTTGGTGTCTGTTTTTTCGACGCCAAGGATAGATTACCGGGCTTTGGCATTTGCCGCCAGATACAAAAAAACCGCCGAATATCGGCGGTTTAGCTTTTACCCTACGACCAAAGTTTAAGCTGGCTCGGAGAGTTTTACGGCCTCTTCGATGCTGGAAACGAAGGCAGACAGGCTGTTGTTGAAGGTCTGGCTGGGGCGCATCGCGCGGCTGACCAGAATCGGGTCCGGACGGTAGTAACCGCCAATGGCCAACGCCTCACCCTGTGCCGCATTCAATTCCGCCACAATGGTGGCTTCCTGTTCGGTCAACGCTTCCGCCAGGGGGGCAAACAGCGCTTGCAGCTCAGCGTCTTCATTCTGCGCCGCCAATACCTGGGCCCAGTACATTGCCAGATAGAAATGGCTGCCCCGGTTGTCCAGTTCACCCACTTTGCGCGAAGGAGACTTGTTGTTTTCCAGGAAGAGTCCGTTGGCAACATTCAGCGCTTCCGCCAGGACTCTGGCTTTCTGGTTGCCGCTCTTGAGGGCCAGATCTTCCAGCGATACGGCCAGTGCCAGGAATTCGCCAAGAGAGTCCCAGCGCAGGTGGTTCTCCTCAACAAACTGCTGAACATGCTTAGGCGCGGAGCCACCGGCACCGGTCTCGAACAGTCCACCACCCTGCAGCAGCGGCACGATGGAGAGCATCTTGGCGGAGGTACCCAGCTCGAGGATTGGGAACAGGTCAGTCAGGTAGTCACGCAGCACGTTACCGGTAACAGAGATGGTGTCTTCACCGGCTTTCACGCGATCCAGGGTATACGCCATGGCGTCAACCGGCGCCAGGATCTTAATGGTCAGGCCCTGGGTGTCGTGCTCGGCCAGGTAAGCGTTGACCTTGTTGATCAGGTTGGCGTCATGGGCACGCTCGGCATCCAGCCAGAACACCGCCGGGTTACCGGTCAGACGGGAACGGGTCACAGCCAATTTGACCCAATCTTTGATCGGCGCATCCTTGGTCTGGCACATACGCCAGATGTCACCCGCCTCAACGGCGTGCTGCATCAAAACTTCACCGTCCTGAGCGACCACGCGAACCGTGCCCGCCTTGGCGATCTTGAAGGTCTTGTCGTGAGAGCCATACTCTTCCGCTTTCTGCGCCATCAGGCCCACATTGCTGACGTTCCCCATCGTAGTGGGGTCAAAGGCACCATGTTCCTGGCAGAAGGCGATGGTGGCCTGGTAGATGCCCGCATAACAGCGATCCGGGATCACGGCCTTGGTGTCCTGAAGCTGGTCATCTTTGTTCCACATGCCGCCGGAGCTTCGAATCATCGCTGGCATGGAGGCGTCGATGATCACATCGGAGGGTACATGCAGGTTGGTGATCCCCTTGTGAGAGTTCACCATCGCCAGATCCGGGCCTGCGGCCAAACCGGCGGCCAGGTCGGCTTCAATCTCGTCACGCTGGGCTTGGGGCAGCGCGGCAATTTTGGCAACCACGTCACCCAGACCGTTGGAGGCGTCGACTCCCAGTTGGGTAAAGGTATCGCCATGCTTGGCAAAAAGGTCGGCAAAGAAGGTTTCCACGCAGTAGCCAAACATGATCGGGTCAGACACCTTCATCATGGTGGCTTTCAGGTGCAGGGAGAACAGCAACCCCTGCGCCTTGGCATCTGCAATCTGCTCAGCGAAGAAGGCTTTCAGCGCCTTGCCACTCATGCGGGCACTGTCGATAACCTCTCCAGCCTGAAGGACGGTCTCCGCCTTCAGAACTTCGATATCGCCGGCTTGGTCGACCAACTCAATGCGAACGCTTTGAGCGGCGGTGGATACATAGGATTGCTCACTGCCGTAAAAGTCACCGTCGTTCATGTGGGCCACGTGGGAGCGGGAATCCGCGCTCCAAGCACCCATAGAGTGCGGGTTCGCTTTCGCGTACTGCTTAACCGCATCCGCAACACGGCGGTCGGAGTTGCCCTCACGCAGCACCGGATTCACTGCGGAGCCCAGCACTTTGGCGTAACGGGCCTGTACGGCTTTCTCTTCGGTGGACTTCGGCTCTTCCGGGTAGTCCGGCACATCAAAGCCCTGGGACTGAAGCTCAGCAATGGCGGCTTTCAGTTGGGGGATCGAGGCGGAGATGTTGGGAAGCTTGATGATGTTGGCGTCAGGGGTCTTGGCCAGCTCACCCAATTCAGCCAAAGCGTCGCCAATGCGTTGCGCTTCGGTCAGCTTCTCGGGAAAATTAGCAAGGATACGGCCGGACAGGGAGATGTCTCGGGTCTCAATATCGATATTGGCGGCGCCGGTAAAGGCCTGAACGATGGGAAGCAGAGATTGGGTTGCCAGTGCGGGCGCTTCGTCCGTGTGGGTATAGATTATTTTAGACATCAGATTGTCCTTATTATTATGGGCACGAAAAGGCGGGCCCAAGTCTCAAAATCGGCGCTCATGATAGATCAATCACAGAGTGAACGGAACGACATTGGGTCAAACCTTCATACCAAACTGGAAAGTAAAATTCCTTTATGCATCAACGTAATAACAGGGCACCTGGTCAGGCCAGAACACAAAAACCCCGCCAGAACAGGCCTTTGCGGCGTCCGAAGAGCGACAAAGGCCCCCGTCGGGTTGTCCTGTTCAACAAGCCATTTGATGTGCTTAGCCAATTTACCGATGGCGGCAATCGAGCCACGCTTGCAGACTACATCACCGAGCCGGGGGTGTACGCTGCAGGCCGCCTGGACCGGGACTCCGAAGGGCTGCTGCTGCTGACCAACGATGGTTCGCTGCAGGCCAAACTGACTCAGCCCGGAAAGAAAACCACCAAAACCTACTACGTACAGGTCGAAGGTGAACCGAGTGATGACGCGCTGCAGGCGCTCCGTGATGGTGTCACTCTGAACGATGGCCCCACCCTGCCCGCCAAGGTTGAGCGAATCGCTGAGCCCCACTGGCTGTGGCCACGCAATCCCCCGATTCGGGAACGTAAAGCGATCCCCACCAGCTGGATCAGCATCACCATCATTGAGGGGCGTAATCGTCAGGTGCGCCGGATGACGGCCCATGTCGGCTATCCCACCCTGCGCCTTATCCGCTACCGCATTGGCAACTGGACACTGGACGGTCTGGCCAACGGCGAGTACCGGGTCATCACACAGGACAAAGGATGAGCCAGCCACGTTACCGACCCTATGTCACGGTGGCCTGTGTGGTCGCGGCCAAGGGCAGTTACCTGCTGGTTGAGGAGTGCATCGCCGGGGAGCGGCGATTCAATCAGCCAGCGGGACACCTTGAAGCGGGCGAATCCGTGATTGAGGCGTGCGCGCGTGAGTTGCTTGAAGAGACCGGGTTGCAATGTCAGCCGCACAGCCTGGTGCGGATCCATCAGTGGCGCACTCCGGATGGCATCGAGTTTTTGCGCTTTACCTTTGGGCTCCGTCTCGATGAGCAGCCCGCGGTTCAACCCAGGGATCCGGCAATTCTGGCCTGCCACTGGCTGACCCGGGAGGAGATCGCCCTCCTTGGACCCCAATTGCGCAGCCCACTGGTGCTGGCCTCCATCGATGACTTTGAGAAGGCCTCCGGCGTACCGCTCTCGATTCTGGATGATCGCTTAATGACCAACTGACGGCGCCTCAGATGAGCCCCCTTCGCCATTCGCGCCAACCGGGGTTTCGTGGTAGAATACGCGCCCGAAATTTTCAATCTGAATTTTGCACAGCGGAACCCCTATTACGATGTCAGATAACCGCAACAAAAAGGTGATCGTCGGCATGTCCGGCGGCGTTGATTCCTCAGTCTCAGCCTACCTCCTGCTTCAGCAGGGTTACCAGGTAGAGGGTCTCTTCATGAAAAACTGGGAAGAGGATGACACCGAGGAGTACTGCGCCGCGTCACAGGACCTGGCTGACGCCCAAGCGGTGTGCGACAAGCTGGGCATCGAGTTGCACAGCGTAAACTTCGCCGCCGAGTACTGGGACAACGTGTTCGAGTACTTCCTGGAGGAGTACAAGGCCGGTCGTACCCCGAACCCGGACATCATGTGCAACAAGGAGATTAAGTTTAAGGCCTTCCTGGAGTTTGCGGCCGAGGCACTGGGCGCGGATTACATCGCCACCGGTCACTATGTGCGTCGACGCCAGCGTGAAGATGGCCAGTTCGAGATGCTGCGTGGCCTGGATAACAACAAAGACCAGAGCTACTTCCTCTACACCCTGAGCCACGAGCATGTGGCGCAGACTCTGTTCCCGGTTGGTGAACTGGAGAAGCCGGAAGTCCGTCGCATCGCCGAAGAGCAAGGCTTGATCACCGCGGACAAAAAAGACAGCACCGGCATCTGCTTTATTGGCGAGCGCAAATTCAAGGACTTCCTGGCGAAGTACCTGCCCGCCCAGCCCGGCGATATCGAAACCACCGAAGGGGAAGTGATTGGCCAGCATGATGGCCTGATGTATCACACCCTGGGCCAACGTAAAGGCCTGCGCATCGGCGGCATGAAAAATGCGGGCGACGCGCCCTGGTACGTGGTCGATAAGGATCTTGAACGAAACGTGCTGATCGTTGGTCAGGGCGCCGATAACCCGCGCCTCTACTCCAACGGTTTGGTTGCCAATCAGCTGCACTGGGTAGACCGTCTGGGCCCGCAGGGCGAAACCGTGATCTCGGTGAAGACCCGCTACCGCCAACAGGATATCCCTTGCACCGTAACGCCGCTGGAGAATGGCGAGTTGGAAGTGCGCTTCCATGAGCCGGTCAGCTCCGTGACACCCGGCCAGTCTGCGGTGTTCTACCACAATGAAGTCTGCCTGGGTGGCGGCATCATTGATCGCGTTATTCGATAAGCGGGACCACTATGCGCCAATCTCTCTCCCAAAGTAACATGGCCTTCGCTGGCCTCTGCCTGGCAGTACACCAGGTACGTGAACTGTCCCGTTTTGGTCGCGTCGACGAAGAACTGCTCGGCGCTACCCTCAACACCGTACTGGTCACCGACCCGGATAGCGCCGAAGACGTTTATCAAGGCTGCGATCTCCGTCTGGGATACCAGACTCTGGTTGACCAACTGGGTGATGGTAATAAGAAAGACGTGGACCTGACCCGTTACGTGGTCGGCATCCTCGCTCTGGAGCGCAAACTGAGCAGCAAGCCTGCCGCCCTGTCGATGCTGGCGGAGCGTTTGTCTCAGGTGAAGCGCCAACGCCACCACTACGAAGTGACCGATGAGCAGGTGCTGTCCAATATGGCGTCCGTTTACTCCGACGTCATCAGCCCCCTCGGTGCCCGTATTCAGGTGGTGGGCTCCCCCGCCCAACTGCAACAACCCCTGAACCAATACCGAATTCGTGCCCTACTGCTTGCAGCGATCCGATCCGCGGTGCTGTGGCGCCAGCTTGGTGGCAAACGCCGTCAACTGGTGCTGTCTCGTCGCGCCATGGTGAAAGACGCCACGCAAGCCCTACAACATCTATAAAATCATCGACCTCATCAAGGAGCTTACATGGAGCTTTCCAGCCTGACTGCCGTTTCCCCGGTGGATGGCCGCTATGGCAGCAAAACCTCGGAATTGCGCGGAATTTTCAGCGAGTACGGCCTGATTAAGTACCGGGTCCAGGTAGAGATTGCCTGGCTGAAACTGCTGGCCACCTGCCCTGAAATCACTGAAGTTCCCTGCTTCAGCGAAGCGGCCCTGGCACATCTGGACGCCATCACCGAGCAGTTTGGTGAAGCCGATGCGGGCCGGGTAAAAGAGATCGAGCGAACCACTAACCACGACGTTAAAGCGGTTGAGTACTTCATCAAGGAGCGTCTGGCGGACAACGCCGAGCTGGCGGCTGTCGGTGAGTTTGTTCACTTCGCCTGTACCAGTGAGGACATCAACAACCTGTCCCACGGCCTGATGCTGCACAACGCCCGTGAACATGTGATCCTGCCTTACTGCCGCCAGCTGATCGACGCCATCAACGAGCAGGCACGCAGCCATGCCGCCATCCCAATGATGGCTCGCACCCACGGTCAGCCCGCCTCCCCCACCACCATGGGTAAAGAGATGGCCAACGTGGCCAAGCGTCTGGAGCGTCAGCTGAAGCAGATTGAAGCGGTTGAGCTTCTGGGTAAGATCAACGGTGCGGTAGGCAACTACAACGCTCACCTGTCTGCTTACCCCGATGTTGACTGGCATCAGCTGTCCGAGCGCTTCGTGACCAGCCTGGGTCTGACCTGGAACCCCTGGACCACCCAGATTGAGCCGCACGACTACATCGCTGAGCTGTTTGATGCGCTGGCTCGCTTCAACACCATCCTGATCGACTTCGATCGCGATGTGTGGGGCTACATTGCCCTGGGTCACTTTAAGCAGAAGACCATCGCCGGTGAGATTGGCTCCTCCACCATGCCTCACAAGGTTAACCCGATCGATTTTGAAAACTCTGAAGGTAACCTGGGCCTGGCCAACGCCCTGTTCCAGCACCTGGCAGCCAAACTGCCGGTATCCCGCTGGCAGCGTGACCTGACCGACTCCACCGTTTTGCGTAACCTGGGTGTTGGTGTGGGCTACAGCCTGATCGGCTATCAGTCCACCCTGAAGGGCATCAGCAAGCTGGAAGTGAACGAGCAGAGCCTGCTGAACGAGCTGGACAGCAACTGGGAGCTGCTGGCAGAGCCGATCCAGACTGTGATGCGTCGCTACGGCATCGAAAAGCCCTACGAGAAGCTCAAAGAGCTGACCCGTGGCAAGCGCGTAAATCAGCAGATCATGGCTGACTTTATTGATGGCCTTGAACTGCCGGAGTCTGTGAAGGTGGAACTCAAGCAACTGACCCCGGCCAACTACATCGGCCGCGCCGCTCAGTTCCTGGACGAGTTATAATCGTTCCAGCCCCCAATCAGCGCCGCCTTCGGGCGGCGCTGTCGTATCGACAGGACGTCCAGGATGAAGCTTAATCTCGATATCCCCGCCTTTCTTCAACAGCACTGGCAACAACAGCCCTGCGTTATCCGCCAGGCCATCCCTGAATTTGAAGACCCGATTGAACCCGATGAGCTGGCCGGTCTGGCCCTTGAGGAGAGTGTCAGCAGCCGCATTGTGATTCGCGATGGAGAGCGCTGGTTCAGCGAATCCGGTGGACGTGAGGATTACAACGATCTTGGCGGTCAAGACTGGCAGTTACTGGTTCAGGCGGTTAACCATCACCATGGACCCGCCCAGTCGCTGTGCGAACAGTTCCGGTTCTTGCCAGACTGGCGTTTCGACGACCTTATGGTCTCTTTTGCGGTGCCCGGGGGCGGCGTGGGTCCCCATATCGACAATTACGACGTATTCATCCTCCAGGGCCAGGGAGAGCGCCGTTGGCAGGTTGGGCAACAGGGAAGCCACCGCCCCAGGCCGAATTGCCCTGGCATGGCGCTGGTTGAAGATTTTGAGCCCATCATCGATGTCGTAATGCAGCCCGGAGACCTGCTCTACATCCCGCCTGGCTTTCCCCATTGCGGGCAGACCCTGACTCCCTCACTTTCCTACTCTCTCGGTTATCGAGCCCCCAGCCAACAGGAGTTACTCGGAGCCCTGGCAGACCACCTGCTAGACAGCGACCAGGGTAAGCGGCGGTTTACCTCCTCCTCGGAATCTGCGCAGCCGGGAGTGCTCAGCCTGACACACCAGAAGGGGATGATGACCCTGCTGCAAAGCCTGTTTGATGACCCGGCACAGTGGCAGGACACTCTGGGTCGACTGCTCAGCCAGAACCGGTTTGAGCTTGATCCCTGGCCCCCATCCCCAGCGTTAACCCAGACAGAGATCGCTGAGGCGCTTGGACAAGATGCGGCGCTCTATCGCCTGGCCGGTCTTAAGGTGTTACAGCTGGAGGGCGCACCGGCCACGGACCTTTACCTGGATGGAGAGCGTTACTCTCTGCCTGAGCCTCTGGCCGACACCGCGACCCTGCTCGCCAACCGTTTGACCCTTGAAGCGAGTGAATGGCGCCCGCTTTTTCAGCTCGCCCCGGATACCCTGCTGGAGTGGCTGAATCTGGGCTACTGGCAACTGGATCACTGACACGACACATGCCTCGCTCCGCATCAAAAAACCCGCAGCCTCAGGACTGCGGGTTTTCTTTATCTACATTGATGACGCTACATGCAGGCTTCGATCTCCAGCCCCAGCTCAGCAGCAACAAATCCGCCCAGCGAGGCCATAGAATCATCCGGGATAACGCCGACATCCGCCAAAGCGCGGGCCAGGTTACGGAGGCCAAGGCGTGGAGAGTCAAACGAGCTGGAGTGCTCACCCATCATGCCCATCTGAGCAAATACCGCCGAAGCCTGACCCCAACAGGCTGCATTGCCCGCCGCCATGCTTTCCGCTTCTGCCACCGCTTTCGGGTTGTTGAGGCAGCGCTCCAGCGAGAGCCCCAATTCCGCCATCAGGTAGTCGGCCAGTGCTCCCATCGTGGGCGCGGAGAGCAGGCCGATGTCATACAGAGCCCGCGCCGTATTAGCGAGGCCAAGCCGGGGATTGCTTTGCTGGCTGGCGTGCTCTCCCATCGCCCCGAGTTGAGCAAAGGCCTGAGTGGCTTCCCCCCAACAACTGTTGGGCGTGGCGTGTACCGACGGTGAAACGGAGAGCAGCAGAAATCCGGCAGAGAACAACGATAAGGACAGAGAACGAGTCAGAGTCTTCACGGCATATACCTCATAGAATTTTCGAGAACAGATCCGGTCGATCCCTGAACGCGTAATAAGCCAAGTGAAATGGTCAGCTTCTGTGGCGGACTCAGAGACTTAGTCATAGTTCACATGGTGCAGCAGAGCAAGCGGTCGCCCTGCCGCAAGGCAGGCGTGCCCTTGACCTTATCCGGTGCTGCGCGTTTCCCTATGCCGAAACAAGAAACGGCCCCCTTTTGGGAGCCGTTTTGCGATATTCATTGAGACATCAATGCCTTCAGTTGACCATCGGCATCTCTTCCCAGATACGCTCATCCTGGTGCATGTTGCCCAGTCCTTCGGCACGACTGACCAGCATGCGAGCCAGGTCCTGCTGAGTCTTATCGGGACTCCGTATCAGGTTTTCCGCTTTCAGTTGCCATGCCAATGAAAAATGGCGAAGTACCTCACGCGCATTGGGCGCCGTACTCTCAGGGATGATGTCGGTGGGCAGGTCGCCGCTGAGCACCCAGAATCTGCGTTTTCTCGGGCCGTTCTCTTCGATTTTCCAGACAGCAACCAGAGGCGCCAGTACGCGGCTCTCTTTCATCACCACCTTGCCGGGCAAAATACCCTTTTCTGCCATGAACTTATTTGCTTTCTGAAACTGCGCTCGCACCCAGGCCGCTTCTTGTTGTTCTGTATTTGCCTGTTCAGTCATCTTCCCTTCCTGGCGAATTGTGATGGAGATCAATAGACCGGAACTTTTCATGACGTTAACGTCAATGTCAAGATGCCTTTCCAGTCTCCTTACCCATGGCCACTGCTCCGATTTGGTGGCAGGGGTCAGCACTGGTAAGGTGCCCCCATAATCACAACGAATGGGCCAATTTACAAGGCCCTCAACGGCACGGAGTAAGCAAGGTGGCTCTCTTTTCCCATCCCTCATTCGATCACCATGAACAGGTGATGTTCGTCCACGATGAAGCCTCTGGTCTCAAAGCGATCATCGCTGTTCATGACACCACACTGGGGCCCGCTGTTGGCGGTTGCCGCATGTGGCCTTACGAGTCCGAAGAGGATGCGCTGAATGACGTATTGCGCCTCTCTCGCGGCATGACCTACAAAAACGCCCTGGCCGGCCTGGAGTTTGGCGGTGGCAAATCAGTCATCATCGGCAACCCCAAGTCCGACAAATCCGAAGCACTGTTTCGTGCCTTCGGCCGTTTCGTCGACTCCCTTGGCGGCCGCTACTACTCAGCAGAAGACGTGGGCATCACCACGTCGGACATCATGATCGCCCATCAGGAAACCCCCTATATGGCGGGCCTTGAAGGCAAGAGTGGTGATCCCTCCCCCTACACCGCTCTGGGTACCTACCTGGGCATCAAAGCGGCGATTAAGCATCAGCGTGGTATCGACTCCCTTGAAGGGATCAAAGTTGCGGTACAGGGTCTGGGACACGTTGGTTTCCACCTTTGCCGTCATCTGCACGAAGCGGGCGCAAAACTGGTGGTGTGTGATCTGAGCGAAACCCAGCTGGAGCGGGCGCGCACTGAGTTTGGTGCCGAAGTGGTCGAACTGGACGCCATCTATCGTCAGGACGTTGACGTCTATGCGCCGTGCGCCCTGGGCGCCACCATCAACGACGACACCATCCCTCAGCTGAAGGCCACCATCGTCGCTGGCTGCGCTAACAACCAGTTGGCCGAGCCGCGCCATGGCGAAATTCTGAAAGAGAAAGGGATTCTTTACGCGCCGGATTACGTCATCAACGCTGGCGGCATCATCAACGTCTCCTTCGAGCGGGACTACAACCCGGATATGGCGGAAGCCAAGGTACGTAAGATCTACGATACCCTGCTGACCATTTTTAAGGACGCCGATGACAGTGGCAAAACCACTGCTGTAGTAGCGGACGAGATGGCACAGGCCATTATCGCAAACGTCCGAAACAAGTAAGGCGGATGAGCGTGCAGAAAGGGGCCTGAGGGCCCCTTTCTTTATTCCAACTCAACAGAGAAACTGCCGGACTTCCGTATCAGGACAATGGGCTCAGGTGAACTGTCGTCCTTTCTGGCGACATAGACCACCCAATAGTCGACATACGGCGTGTTCCAGTCGTAGTAGTAACCCACCGAAATCTCATCCTGCTCATGGTAAAGAGGGTGTTCTCCAAGCAGGTGAGTGCGGTGGCCAACAGAGCCCTTAAACGCCTCCCACATGTCGTACGCCTCGCCAAAGCCTCCCGCCACAGCTTCAATCTGGTTGCCAAGTCCCACTTCGTAGCGACGATCCAGGGGGTATCCGGCATTAGCAACCCGCGCATTCGCCCCACCCCCGCCAAAATGGCTGACATGCCCCCGCTCAGCCATCTCCCGGGCTTTCTCCTGCGCAACCACGGCGAGGATCCCGTCGCATTTCAGTGAACGCCGTTTCTGTTCTGGGTCCTCAATAATCAAGCGTGCCAGTTCCCTGGCCTTAGGGTGCAGACCGCACTCCAATGGAACCGCCAAAGTAGTGGCAGCAAAGATAAGCGCTAATGACATGACAGTCCCTTGTATGTAATAACGACTAATCAACGTGCCAAAGTCGGGTCGCGTTGGCAAATCTGATGCATTTCACTCCACCAGAGAGTATCCTTGTGCGCTGCGTTTTATGGCGATTGAAGAGTAAACCATGCCTGCACTACCGATCCCGGACCACGACATGCTGAAAGCGTGGTTGGAGCAGTATCAGATCGAATACTACCTTTGCACTAGCTGTGAAGGGCTGCACCTGCCGCAATTGCAGGATCTGAATGGGATCTATGACGCCAAAGTGGAGATCGAGGGGGATTTTGTCTACTGCTCGGCCTCCATCGAGCTTCGCCCAACGGGCGTGATGCCTGCGCACGCGGAGCTGGGCCGTCTCAACACCCATTACCCGACCCTGAAGATCTTCATCGAGATGGTGGATGACACCCTGCCCCGTCTGGTGATGTGCCACAACCTGGCTCTGCGTCCCGGTATTGAGGAGGCGCAGTTCATCTACTTCGTGCGGGACTGCATGGAACAGATGGAACAAGCGGCCGAGGAGATTAAGAAGATGGGCATCATTTTCTATCCCGAGGAAGAGGTCGAGGCCCCATCCCCCGCAATGATGCATTAAAAAAAACGCCGGCTTGCGCCGGCGTTTTTACTATCAGGCAAAGATCATGGCCCCGAGGGCAACAATCATTGACAGGCTGCCAACAGTGGCACCCAAGGCAAATTTCAGATCTTTATTCACTGATCATTCTCCAAATCTTACGAATTGGCTGTCCCCACGGGTAGAGTAAAGATCACGTCCGAAAATCACTATCCCAACCCCGGCAAAATGCGAATCGGATCACACCTTTTTACCTTTGCACCAGATTAGGTCAAACCCGCTTTCTTCCTGAAAATCTGACCCATTTTCTGGCTCTGTCAGCGCGGCGTTTTCTGCTAAGATTGAGGCCCAACAAGTTGTTTTGCATAGGCTATCGATCATGTCACAACTCCTGCACACCATGTTTCGCGTCGGCGATCTGGACCGTTCCATTCAGTTTTATACCGATGTGCTCGGCATGAAGTTGCTGCGTAAGTCCGTCAATGAAGAGTACAAATACACCCTGGCCTTCGTGGGTTATGGCGAAGAGAAAGATGGCCACGCGGTGATCGAACTGACCTATAACTGGGGCGTAGACAAGTACGAGATGGGCAGCGCCTTTGGCCATATCGCACTGGGCTTTGAAGACATCTATCAGGCGTGCGACAAAATCCGCGCCGCAGGTGGCTCCATCACTCGCGAGCCCGGCCCGGTTCTGGGTGGCTCTACCCACATCGCGTTCGTGGAAGACCCGGACGGCTACAAAATCGAACTGATCCAACGCTCCCAGGCGGGTGAAGGGGTCGGTGCCTGATGCTTTTCGGGGGCGCACTCTACGCCCCCGGCTTTCCGCTATGACTCTGCTGTTCCTCACCCTGTTTCTGGCTCTGATTATGGTCAGTGGCCACCTGGTGGCCCTGCCCCTTTACTTGGCAATGAGTCTGCTTACGCTTCTTGCGTTCGGACTGGATAAACGCCGTGCTCTAACCGGCGGTTACCGCCTGCCGGAACGCTTTCTGCACTCCCTGGAACTGCTGGGAGGCTGGCCCGGCGCCCTTATTGGTGCACGCCAGTTCCGCCACAAAACCCAGAAACGAAACTACTTGTGGACGCTGTTTGCCATCGCGGGCATCCACTACCTCGTTTGGGCAGCCCTCGCCTGGTTGGCACTGGTTGAGCGCTCAGCCCTATAACTAAAAACGCCAGCCCAAAGGCTGGCGTTTTCTTTTAATCGGCTCGACTCAAGCCAAAATGCTGGTAGGCCCTGTCGGAAGCGATTCGGCCCCGGGGCGTCCGCTGCAGGAATCCCTGCTGGATCAGGAAGGGCTCCAACACGTCCTCGATGGTTTCACGCTCCTCACCAATCGCGGCTGCCAGGTTTTCCAACCCCACCGGACCACCGGCAAATTTGTCGATGATGGTCGTCAGCAGCTTACGATCCAGGTAATCAAAGCCCTCTTTGTCCACATCAAGCAGATCCAGCGCTTTGGCTGCCACTTCAGCGGTGATCACCCCGTCAAACTTCACCTCGGCAAAGTCCCGCACCCGGCGCAACAGCCGGTTGGCGATCCGGGGCGTGCCTCGGCTGCGGCGGGCAATCTCTACAGCGCCTTCCGTTTCCATACTCAAACCCAGCACTTCCGCACTGCGCTGTACGATGTGGGTCAGGTCTTTGACGTTATAGAACTCGAGACGCAGAGGGATACCGAAACGGGCGCGTAATGGTGAGGTCAAAGCCCCGGCTCGGGTGGTCGCCCCAATAAGGGTAAAGGGGGGCAGATCGAGCTTGATGGAGCGTGCTGCCGGCCCCTCACCAATCATGATATCCAGCTGATAGTCCTCCATCGCCGGATACAGCACCTCTTCAACCACCGGGCTGAGTCGGTGGATCTCATCGATAAAGAGCACATCGTTGGGTTCCAGGTTGGTGAGCAGCGCAGCCAGGTCTCCCGCCTTCTCCAGAACCGGACCGGAGGTGGATTTGATGTTCACCCCCATCTCGTTGGCGACGATATTGGCCAAGGTGGTCTTACCGAGGCCCGGAGGGCCGAAAATCAGCAGGTGATCCAGCGCTTCACCTCGGTTACGGGCCGCCTGAATGAACACCTCAAGCTGGGCTTTGGCTTCATCCTGGCCGGTGTAGTCGGTCAGCATCTTCGGGCGCATGGCCCGATCGATCACCTCTTCATCCCGGCTGGCAACCGGAGCAGCAACCAGACGATCCGCTTCAATCATGGTTCACTCCTTACAGCATCGCTTTCAGCGCATCGCGGATGAGCTGTTCGGAGGTCATCCCCGGGGCCGCCACTTTGGCCACCACTTTGCTGGCTGCGGGGGCCTTGTATCCCAAAGCCACCAGCGCCGCGATAGCGTCCTCTTCCGGATCCGGAGCGGTCACCAGGGTATTCTCAATCGGGTTTACGCCCGCCAGGCGGTCGGCGTAGGGGGTCAGCAGCGGGCCACCAAAATTCTTCAGGCGGTCACGCATCTCCACAACCAGTCGCTCTGCGGTCTTTTTGCCGACGCCGGGCAGTTTGGTTAATCCGGTGATGTTTTCCGCCTGCACGGCATCCACAAACTGCTCTGCGGACATGCCGGAGAGGATCCCCAGTGCCATCTTGGGGCCAACGCCGTTGGTCTTAATCAACTCCCGAAACAGCGCACGCTCCTCTTTTGAGGCGAAGCCGTACAGCAACTGGGCATCTTCACGCACCACGAAGTGGGTGAAGATAACGGCTTCCACGCCAAGTTCCGGCAACTGGTAGAAACTGGTCATGGGCAACTGCACTTCGTATCCCACACCACCACACTCCAGCACCACTTCCGGTGCGGCTTTCTCTACCAGTACTCCACGAAGGCGTCCAATCACGGCCATGCTCCCCTTGAATAGGTGTTCTCGACGGTTCGAGACTCCGACAGCAAAACCACTGTCGATATTTACAGTATTTGGCAGATAGTAACGGATTTACCTGAGGTCGTCATCTGGCGCGGCAACAAAAAAGCAGGCCGAAGCCCGCTTTTTCTTCCACCAAAATCAGCGATAACGCCCGCCTACCCGACTGGTGGCCTTGCCCGCCATCGCCACTAATCCCCGTTGCATGTTGGCGTGGGTGATCGCGATAGCCAGCGCGTCGGCAGCATCCGCCTGCGGGGTGCCGGGCAGCTTCAGCAGATGCTTTACCATATGCTGCACCTGTTCCTTCTTCGCACCGCCAGTGCCGACAACGGCCTGCTTAATCTGGGTTGGGCTGTACTCTGCAACGGTCAAACCGCCGTTCAGCGCCGCTACGATGGCGGAACCCCGCGCCTGACCCAGCTTAAGCGCCGAATCGGCATTACGGCCCATAAAGACCCTTTCGATCGCCAACTCCTCGGGCTCAAACTGTTTGATCAGTTCGGAGACTCCATCGTAGATGATCTTCAAACGTGCGGGCAGTTCCCCCTCTGGCAGGCGGATGCATCCGCTGCCCAGGTACTGATACTGGCGTCCACAGAACCGAATCACACCGTAACCCGTTAGGCGCGAGCCGGGGTCGATACCCAAAATGACGGTCACAGAGTCAGCCCAGCTGCGCCATTACGTCGTCGGAGATATCGCCATTGTGGTACACCTCCTGAACGTCATCGTTGTCTTCCAGCACGTCGATAAGACGCAGAAACTTCTCGGCGGTCTCCAGGTCCAGCTCCGCCTTGGTGGAGGGCACCATGGTCACTTCCGCGTTATCTGAGGTCAGTCCGGCGGCATCCAGCGCATCCTTCACCGCGCCAAAGGTCTCCGGCGTGGTAAAGACGTCAATGGCGCCATCCTCTGCAGTTTCCACATCTTCGGCGCCCGCTTCCAAAGCGGCATTCATCACCGCTTCCTCATCGGTGCCGGGAGCATAGGAGATCACGCCCTGCTTGGTGAACAGGTATGCCACAGAGCCGTCAGTGCCCAGGTTGCCGCCCGCCTTGGTAAAAGCGTGGCGAACCCCGGATACGGTGCGGTTGCGGTTATCGGTCATGGTTTCGACCATCACGGCCGTACCACCGGGGCCGTACCCTTCATAGATGATGGTTTCCAGCTCCTGCCCATCCAGTTCACCGGCACCCCGTTTGACCGCGCGGTCGACGGTGTCTCGGGTCATGTTGTTGGACAGGGCTTTATCGATGGCAGCACGCAGGCGGGGATTGGAATCGGGATCGGAGCCACCTTCACGGGCCGCGACGGTCAGTTCGCGAATCAGCTTGGTGAAGATCTTGCCCCGCTTGGCGTCCTGTGCCGCTTTGCGGTGTTTAATGTTGGCCCATTTACTGTGACCTGCCATATCGACTCTCCCTCAAAACAATACCGCCCGGGCAGAACCGGGCGGTAGTCATCTTACTTATTCGGCCTTCTCAGCCGGAATGTGCTGAATTCCCAGCTCCAACAACTGCTCGGCATTGGCCAGGCCTGGCGCGCTGGTCAGCGGACAGGCTGCAGTGGTGGTTTTCGGGAAGGCCATCACCTCACGGATGGACTCGGCACCCACCATCAGCATCACCAGACGATCCAGGCCAAAGGCCAGACCGGCGTGCGGCGGAGTGCCGTACTTCAGGGCGTCCAGCAGGAAGCCAAACTTCTCTTTCGCTTCCTGGTCATCGATGCCCAGTACACGGAAGGCCGCGGACTGCATCTCGGCACGGTGGATACGGACAGAACCGCCGCCCACTTCCACACCGTTCAGCACCATGTCGTAAGCGTTGGACAGCGCGCCGTCCGGGTTCGCTTCCAGCTCTTCCGGAGTCATATCACGCGGTGCAGTGAAGGGGTGGTGCAGCGCGTAGTAGCGGCCATCGGCCTTCTCGAACATCGGGAAGTCCACAACCCACAGCGGCGCCCAACCTTCAGCCACCAGGCCAAAGTCTTCACCAGCTTTCAGACGCAGCGCGCCCATGGCATCCGCCACAACCTTGGCATCGTCGGCACCGAACAGCACGATGTCGTTCGCTTCAGCACCGGTGCGCTCAACGATGGTGTTGACGATCTCGTCAGACAGGAACTTGGCTACCGGAGACTGTACGCCTTCAATGCCTTTACCGGTCTCGTTGATCTTCATCCACGCCAGACCTTTGGCACCGTAGATGCCAACGAACTTGGTGTAATCGTCGATCTGCTTGCGGGACAGGGACGCGCCACCCGGGATACGCAGTGCCGCAACACGGCCTTCCGGATCGTTCGCCGGGCCGGAGAACACTTTGAACTCGACGTCGGTCAGCAGGTCGGCCACGTCAGTCAGTTCCATCGGGTTACGCAGATCCGGCTTGTCGGAGCCGTAACGACGCATCGCCTCTTCGTAGCTCATGTGCGGGAATTCGGGCAGATCGACGTTCATCATCTTCTTAAAGATGGTGCGGATCATCGCCTCGGTGACCGCCATCACCTCTTCGGCGCTCATAAAGGAGGTTTCGATATCGATCTGAGTGAACTCCGGCTGACGGTCAGCACGCAGGTCCTCGTCACGGAAACACTTTACGATCTGGTAGTAGCGGTCCATGCCGGACATCATCAGCAGCTGTTTGAACAGCTGCGGAGACTGCGGCAGCGCAAAGAACTGGCCTTTGTGGGTGCGGCTCGGCACCAGGTAGTCACGGGCGCCTTCCGGAGTCGCGGCGGTCAGGATGGGGGTTTCCACATCCATAAAGCCCTGGTCGTCCAGGAAGCGACGCACTTCAGAAGTGAAGCGGGCGCGGAACTTCAGCTTTTCGCTCATCTCAGGACGACGCAGGTCCAGGTAGCGATACTTGAGGCGCTGCTCTTCAGACACATCGGTGTTGAAATCGATCGGCAGTGGCTCTGCCTTGTTGATGATGGTCAGTTCACGACCCAGCACCTCAATGGCGCCGGTGGCCATATTGGCGTTTACCTGGCTTTCGGGACGTCCGCGTACCAGACCTTTGACCTGAACGCAGAACTCACCACGCAGACTGGATGCGGTTTCGAACACCTCCGGGAGATCCGGATCGTACACGACCTGTACAATCCCTTCGCGATCACGCAGGTCGAGGAAAATCACTCCACCCAGGTCACGACGACGGTTAACCCAACCGACCAGAGTAACTTCTTGTCCGATAAGTGTTTCGGTAACGTGTCCGCAGTAATGGCTGCGCATCGACAGCTCCTGTATTCAATGCTGGTGAGGGGGGCGTATCAGGCCCCCGTCAGGGAAAAAGGGCAAAGGCGGCATTATAGAGAAAAGTTGAAACAAGCAGAAGGCCAAAGACCCGGTCATTACGGACTGTTGCTCAATGTTCAGGCAACTTGGTAGCCGCCCCCGCCCTGCCCCTTCACAAACCGCAGTTGTCGATCCGCGGCCTGAAGCAAACCCACTGCGTCAGCACCATGCTGGGGGAACACCGCAACACCGATACTGGCACTCACCGAAACCTCGGTTCCGTCCAGATCTATCGGCTGATCCAGCTCCATCATCAGCACCTCGGCCACATGTCTGGCAGCGGCCACGCTTTTCACCTGATTCAGAATCACCACAAACTGATCGCCTCGCAGCCTCGCCAGCGTGTCGGAACGCCGCAGTCCGGTGCGCCAGCGCTGCACCACCTTGTTCAGCAGCAGGTCGCCCTTATCCCAGCCCAATCGTCGGTTCAAGGCGCCGAAACCGTCAAGATCCAACAGCAGAACGGCCATCTGTCGATGCTCCCGGGCATGAACCAACAATGCCTGACCCAATCGGTCGTCCAGCATACTCCTTCCCGGCAAGCCGGTGACAGGATCAATCCCGTCGATACGCTGATGTTGTTGTTCCAGCTCCCGACGCTGAATCTGCTCCCAGCGCCAACGGCGATAGATCAGGATAAAACCGAGTGCCAGCACTGGAATCACGGTAACGGAAATCCAGAACAGGACCCCAACCATCCCTCTCATCATCGACGGCTCCCCTTGGCTTCGGGGCTCACCGGACCGGCTCACAGAGTGTACGGCCTGATTAAGATAGGGCTGCCAGGCTGCCTCCTCCTCCGGCAACGAGAGATAGATCCCCAGTCGAGGGGGATCCACTAACGTCGAGACAAAGAGTGAAGGATGGCTTATCCCCCAATGCTGCCATTGTGCTTTTGGTAACAACAGCACTTGCCCTGATTCCAACGCACTGACTGCGGCCGCCCGGTTTCGTACCGTCCTGAAGGCGTTGAATGGATAATGGCGCTTAAGCCAAAGTGACTCCGGGCTTCTGTCCAACACGACCAGAGGCAGAGATTGCATGGCCAGGGAAACCCCTTCAGGCAAGGGCGTTTCGCTGACCAGTACGTAGTTCAGCCAGAGTATCGGATGCGCCCATGGCGAGAGTGGGTTCGATTCCCCCTCGATGGCTAGGCTGACCGGTACCGGTCTGTCTCCTGATTCGGGAGGCTGTTCGGTTAGCATGGTGACCCCGAGTACCCGTCCCAACTGGCTGAGCATCCTTTCCACATCCAGAGAGGACCATGCCCACTGTGGCAGAGTCGAGCGCTCCACCAGCCAGGGGCGGGGATCAGAGATCAGGGGGCGAGCCACGCCCCCAACCAGTGAAGTATCTGAAGAGAGCGTCCAATACTGGGTCAGCGCCAACACCTGCTTCGGTGGCAGTTCAGCAAACCCGCGTTTCACCCTTTCTGTGAGCGCGTTGTCACCGATTGCAACGAGGACATTAAGGGGAATTGCAGGGGTAGCCAGGGTGAGCGCTTCCAGCGTGTCATCCAGAACCGGAACCACCGCTTCAGGCAGCAACACGCCGTCGACCTTGTGATCTGCCAACATGGACAACAGATCTGAAGGCTGATCGGAACTGAACCGGGTAATCTGTTGCGGCCTATTGGACAGCCAGGTCTCATAGCCAGCATTCGTGTAGTAACCCAGCGCCAGCTCGGGTCGCGCCAGCAGTTCCTCATTCTGCCCTTTACGGACAATCAGCACCGTGGGTACCTGATACAGCTCGTACGCTTTTTCCAGGCCCAGTTTGCCCACTTCGGCAGCAACGTGTCCGGCGAACAGGTCCAGTTCCCCCTTGCGCAGCGCTGATAACCCGGCGGGGCCCAGACCAGCAGTGACGAACTGAACCGGCACGCCAGTTTGAGCGGACCAGGCGCGCCACAGGTCCACCAGCAGCCCGGTAGCCCGGCCGCCCTTTCCGTTATACATCAGTGGCGGCATATCGGCGGTGACCCCCACCTTTAGGGGTGCCTGAGGGTTGGTCTGGCCAAGCCAGCGTCGGGCCAGCACTTCGCGGACACCCGCGCCGATCTGATTCAGATCCTGATTTATCTGCTCAATACGCTCTGCCTGCTCCGGTAGCGTGGCGGCACTGACTTCAATGGTGGCCAATGGCAAGCGGCGATGGGCCGGAAACTGACGGGAGATGCGATGCTGTTGCTCCGAATGCTGGAGGTAACCATCCAGGTTGGCGAAAGCCATCACTTCGCCATTCAACGCCGCTGTCAGCAACGCCTCGCGGGAGGGAAAGCGCACCAACGCCGCGGAGGGCAGCCGATTGGTCAGCAACTCCTCGTGAACGGATTGGGCCACCACACCGATGCGATACGGGGCCAGATTGGCCAGTTCGGTCATCCGTGGCAGGTCGCGGTGGATGAAGATTTGAAGAGGAACGGTCAACAGCGGTTCTGAGAGCGCAAACCGTGCTTCCCTTTTGGCACTTCGGGCCACGCCAGCGTGAAGGTCTACTCGACCCTCTGACAGGGCGACGATGCTGTCGGGCCAACTCATCAATTCGAAGGTCACAGGCTGACCGTTCTGTTCCGACCAACGCCGCCAAAAGTCCACCAGATAACCGGCAGGCTCATTCTGACTGTTGCGGTATTGGTAGGGGTAACTGTCTTGCGACACGGCAATTCGCATCGGAGCGGTTTGCGCCTGCCCATCCGGGGCGACGGCAAAAAGTAAGGCTAAAAACAGCCAAAAGGCGACTCGGATCACGGCAATTCCTTGTGAACTTCCTCAGCGGCAAATCAGTGACTTCCTGTCACTGGCGATATCTTGCCCAGGTTGGATCTATATTAACCGCCTTATCGGTTCTGTCTACGGTCTAGGTTGCTGCCCTTCGCCCCGCACCGCTACAATATTTTTTGTTCATTCAGGAAGCTATCATGACCTCCGAACAAGACCGTATTTTCTCCAAGCCACTGGTGAAAGTGGCTGATTTCCGATTCGACGATAAAGTCGCGTCGGTCTTCCCCGATATGATCTCCCGCTCCATTCCCGGTTACGGGCAGATCCTGCATACCCTCGGCGAGATCGCTGAGCGTCGCGCACAGCCCCAAACCCGGGTCTACGACCTGGGCTGTTCGCTAGGTGCGGCCACCACCTCCATACGGCGCGCTCTTGGCGAGCGTGACGTTGAGATCGTTGCCATCGATAACTCCGAGGCGATGGTCAAGCGTGCCCGCGAGCATCTGGACGCCTTTGTCAGCCCGATCCCGGTAGAACTGGTGTGCGCCGACATTCGGGATGTGGCGATTGAGAACGCCTCGATGGTGGTACTGAATTTCACCCTGCAGTTTCTGTCACCGGATGACCGTGATGCCTTAATGGCTAAGATCTACCAGGGCTTGGTGCCTGGTGGCGTACTGGTGGTGTCGGAGAAGCTGGTGTTTGATCAACCGAATCTCCACGAGTTGCTGGATGACCTGCATCTCGACTTCAAGCGCGCCAATGGCTACTCCGAACTGGAGATCAGTCAGAAACGTAACGCGCTTGAAAATGTCATGCGCCCTGACACCACTGAGCGACATATGGCCCGCTTTAAAGCCGCCGGCTTTTCCGAAGCTGGTTTGTGGTTCCAGTGTTTTAACTTCGCCTCCATGGTGGCCATCAAGTAATGGATTTCAGTCGTTTCTATCAGCGCATCGCCGGCAGCAAGCTCAGTCACTGGCTTGAGACCGCCCCTGCACAGCTCTCGGCCTGGCGCCGCTACCATCGCAATGGTCAGTTCCCCAAGTGGGAGAAGGTGATCGCCAAGTTGCCTGACCGCACTCCGACGGTTCGGGAGATCGAGCACGAAGTGCGCATCGGTGCCGCCGATGAACTGCCCGGCGGCGATGTCAGCAAGATCCATAATCTGCTTCGCTGCCTGCACCCCTGGCGCAAAGGGCCGTTCCACCTTTATGACATCCATATCGATACCGAATGGCGCAGCGATTGGAAGTGGGACCGACTCAAGCCCCACATCTCGCCGTTGAAACACCGCACAGTGCTCGACGTCGGTTGTGGCAGTGGTTACCACATGTGGCGAATGCTTGGCGACGGCGCCGACCTGGTGATCGGTATCGATCCGTCAGACCTGTTCCTGGCCCAGTTTGAAGCGGTCAGAAAGCTCTACGGCGGCCATGAAGATATCCATCTTCTGCCCCTCGGCATTCAGGATTTGCCGGCGCTGCATGCCTTTGACACCGTTTTTTCCATGGGAGTGCTTTATCATCGGCGTTCCCCCATCGACCACCTGATTCAGCTTCAGGACCAACTTAACGACGGCGGTGAGTTGATCCTGGAAACTCTGGTAATCGATGGCGACGAAAATCAGGTACTTGTACCCAGTGATCGTTATGGAAAGATGAACAATGTCTGGTACATTCCCTCATCAAAAGCCTTGATGCTCTGGATGCGGAAGTGCGGTTTTGAAAATGTGCGTCTGGTGGATGAGGCGATCACGAGCACCGACGAACAACGCCGCACTGAATGGATGACCAACGAATCCCTCGCCGACTACCTGGATCCTAACGATCCAAGCCGTACCATCGAGGGTTACCCGGCGCCCAAACGCGCCATCATCATCGCCAATAAAGCCCAAAAAACCGGATAAGGAAGAGAAGATGAAGCAAGCCCGTTCACTGGCCCTGGTTTTCACCGCATTGCTGGCCACCGGCTGCGCCCAGCAGCAGGCGGCACCGCCGGCGACCGAGCAGCAGTTGACCAACGCCATGGCCACCCAGCTTGCTCAGATCGAAACGATGCTGGTCAAACGCTGCGACTCCGAAGTGGCAGCCACCACCGAGTACCAGGCGCAGGTACTGACTGAGCTAAACGGCATGAACGTGGGCTTGCTGGCTCTCGCCGAAAAGGCCACCGTTCCGCAGGTGACCTGTCCGGAACTGCCTGCCGATCCGCTGAACCTGGGCGATAAGTTTGTTCTTGGTGAAGTAGAGCGGGTTTATATCCAGGAAGTGGGCCAGGCATTTGACGCCCGGGTTGATACCGGGGCGGTAACCTCCTCCATCAGCGCCACCAACATCCGTCTGTTCGAACGCAACGGTGAACAGTGGGTCCGCTTCGATATCCCCAACAGCGAGATCGCGCCAACGGAACAGGCCACCGAGCCGAAAGAGCCCGCTACCGCCGAGGAGAGCAAAGCCGCAGCTCCCGCCATCACCGTGGAAGCCCGTGTGGCTCGATTCGTCAACATCAAGAAGGCGTCCAGCGAAGAGCCGCAGCGCCGCCCGGTGATCCGCACTCGGGTACGCCTGGGTGATTACGTTACCGAGACAGAGATGAATCTGACCGACCGCAGCCATATGGAATACCCGGTGCTGCTCGGACGGAAATTCTTCAAGGATATCGCCGTGGTTGATGTCAGCCGCAAATACATTCACTCCGGAGATGGCAGCCAGTCTGCTGCGGAATAAGGACTTTGCCCGTGTCACGCAAACCGTTTTATCTGCTGATCTTTGTGCTGATCGCCGCTGGCGTCGGCTACAACTACCAGCGCCACGTCAATGACGGGATCCCATTCCTTCCCGGCACCAGCCAAACCAATTGGACCGTTGAAGCACGTATCACCTTCAATGGTGAGGGCGCCGTTGAGGCCAGCTTTGCGCTGCCCTCCGATCCCGCTTTTAAAACTTTGAGCGAATCCGCCGCCTCACCCGGCTATGGTCTGGCCATGACCATGGAGGGCGATGCACGGCGCGCCACCTGGACCACCCGTGAAGCGTTGGGACGTCAGGAGCTTTACTACACCACCAACCTGGTTCCCACCGGTGACACCGCGCTGCCTGAGATCGCTGAACTACCAGCGCCTGAGGCGGTTGTCTGGGACGAAGGGCTGGATACCGCTGCGCAGGCAGTCATCGAAAAAGCGTGGCAGAAGAGCGCATCCAACACCTCTTTTGCCCGTGAGATCGCCGAAGCGGTAAGTAAGCCGGACCAGCAGCAAAATGTCGCTCTTCTGCTCTCCCGTTATGCACCGGCCCCACTGATGACCCGATTGGTTCAGAGCGCCGGCGTTCCCGCACGCGAAGTGTACGCTCTGAAACTGGAAGATGGACGCCGCCGTCAGGACCTGATCCCGATGGTTGAAGTGCTCGACGATGAGGAGTGGCACCTGTTCAATCCGGCCACCGGTGAGCAGGGGCGCGATGACAAACTGCTGTTGTGGCAGCGCCACAGCACCTCCGTGCTGGACGTAACCGGCGGCAGCAACTCCAACGTCTCCTTCTCCATGATCGAGGACACCCGCCCTGCCCTGGCCACCGCCATCGATATGATGGATAACGGCGGTCTGGCCTCACTCTCCCTCTACAACCTGCCGTTGGAAGAGCAAAGCCTGTTGCGCGGCTTGTTCCTTATCCCCATTGGTGTGCTGGTTGTGGTGTTCCTGCGGGTGATCGTCGGCCTGAAGACCTCCGGTACCTTTATGCCGGTGTTGATCGCGCTGGCCTTTATTCAGACCAAACTGCTGACCGGTCTGGTGGGCTTCCTCCTGATTGTGGCGGCTGGCCTGGTTATCCGCTCCTACCTCTCCAATCTGAACCTGCTGTTGATCTCCAGGATCAGTGCGGTGGTGATTGTGGTGTTGGGGATCATTGCCGGATTCACCCTGCTGGCCTTTAACCTCGGCCTGACCGAGGGCCTGACCATCACCTTCTTCCCGATGATCATTCTGGCCTGGACCATTGAGCGTATGTCCATCCTCTGGGAAGAGGAAGGCGCCAAAGAGGTAATGCTTCAGGGCGGTGGCAGCCTGCTGGTAGCCACCATCACCTATCTGGCGATGGACAACGACCTGGTTCGCCACTGGGCGTTCAACTTCCTGGGTGTTCACCTGATCATCCTGGCGCTGGTGCTGATGCTTGGTCAGTACACCGGTTACCGTCTGCTTGAGCTGCGTCGATTCCGTCCGCTGGCGGGAGAGAAGTCATGATCTTCGTCGATCCCCGCCGCCTGAAAGCCCGTGGGATCATGGGCATGAACCGGCGCAACATCAGCTATATCGGGCGCTACAATCCGCGTAGCCTGTATAAGCAGGTGGATGACAAGCTGATCACCAAGCAGTTGGCACTGAAGAACAATATCGCCACCCCGGACCTGATCGCCGTAATTCGTGAACAGCACGAGATCGACGAGGTTCATCAGATGGTGGCGGGCCGCGACGGCTTCTGCATCAAGCCCGCGCAGGGTTCCGGTGGTAAAGGCATTCTGGTGATCACCAAGGTCGAGGATGGGCGCTACTTCAAGCCCTCCGGCGACGAGGTGACGCCCGTTGAGATGGCCCGCCACTGCTCCAATATCCTCGCTGGCCTGTTCAGTCTCGGCGGCAAAAACGATGTGGCGGTGATTGAAGCGCTGATCCGCTTTGACCCGGTATTTAACGGCATCTCCTACGAGGGGGTGCCGGATATCCGCCTTATTGTGTTTAAGGGCTACCCGGTAATGGGGATGCTGCGCTGCTCCACCCACGCGTCGGATGGCAAGGCCAACCTTCACCAGGGTGCGGTGGGCATCGGCGTTGACATTGCCACCGGCAAAGCGATTCGGGCGGTACAGTTTGACGAGCCGGTCAACCACCATCCGGATACCGGAGAGGACCTGTTCCAGGTTCAGGTACCCCACTGGGATCGCCTGCTGGAACTGGCCTCCGGCTGCTACGAAATGTCCGGCCTCGGCTATCTGGGCACCGATATGGTGCTGGACCGCGACCGTGGTCCGCTGCTTCTGGAGTTGAACGCTCGCCCCGGTTTGGCGATCCAGATCGCCAATGATCGCGGTCTGCTGCCGCGATTGCGGAAAGTAGAAAGCCTCGGTGACATTCCGGTGCCGGTTGAGGAACGCATTGCCCGAGCCAAGGAGTGGTTTGGTGAAGGCCGGGAAGACTGAACGGTTCCGACACTCCCTTAACGCCCTGGCTCTGGCTGGGGCGTTGTTCATTCAACAAGCCAACGCGGCCGAGTTGCTGAACTACTGCCTGAACCAAATCGATGCGGTCGGTGCGCCCGCTGGCACCCCGCTCAACCGCCATCGTCAGTTTGGCCAACTGGTGCTGCTGCAGGACCAACTCAAATATCTGGCGCAAACCGGCAACAGCGACGACCTGGGACGCTGTACCCTCGCGCTGCAATCCGCCATGGGCCAATACCGGCCGCAGTCCCCGCCGAATCCTGAGCAACTGAGCCTGGAAACCCAGCTTATCCATCTCGACAAACATCCGCTTAAGTCGATAACCATCCGCTCCGAGCGCTGCTGGTTGGGGGTCGAATCCACGCCCTCACAAACGCTGGATCTGGAGAGCGGGTCCGTTTCCCGTTACCTCAATCAGGCCGAGGATCCCCTTTGTCGGGAGCGCGTCTGGGTGGCCTATCAGAACCGCGCCAATCCCGATGCGGACCGTCCCCTCAGGCGTTATCGCGAGAACGCTGAGCGACTCGCCTGGCAGGCAAGCTTTCCCAGTGATGCCCACTGGCAACTGCGCCACACCCCGCTGACAAGCCCGGTTCAGGTCGAACAGTTCCTGAATGGCTTAACCCCGGATGGCGATCGCCTCCCGTGGCAGCCCGCCCCCGGTTCGGCCCCCCTGTCGCAGGAACCGACGCAACTGGCACAGGAAAGCCTGGGCTACCTGATTCAACAGTTTGGTCTGTCTCTGCTCCCCATCGACGAACGCCAATGGCAGGTTTGGGACGGGGCACGTCTGCTCGGTTACCTGGAGCTGTCGGCAGGAGAGAGCAACCGGCAAACCACGCTTCAGTCTCACTGGGTAGGATTGAGTCCGGCTGTCGTTCAGATGGTGTACCGCGAGAAGCCCTGGTATCCCCGTCACTGGCACCAATGGTTGGCCCAAACCGCCGAAACCCTGGTTTCCATGGCTGGCCGTCCACTGCCGTACCAGATGCAGCCCAGTAGCGGAGCCGGCTATGGGTTTGGTCGCGCGCTGGCGCGCTCTGAAGGGGTTCAGCGTCAACTCCTTGGGGCTTCCCTGCCCCCAAGGCCATTGTTCGACGCCACCGATCTGTACCAGGCCCAAATGGCGCTCGCAGTCGCCACACAAAATCCCTGGTCCCCCACTGCGCTGCAACGCACCAGCGACGCCTTGTTTGAACGCTATTTTGCGCGCCCTGCACCAAAGGGGCTTACGCCCTGGCCCGGCCACAGCGACTGGGCCATCGCCGGTGCCCGTGCCTATCTGCCCCTGTGGTATGCCAATCAGGGTCAGACACTGCTGGAGCAAAGGCTGAGCGGCACCCTCAGTCCAGAACAGCTTTGGCAGCAACTGACCTTTCTTTCTGAATCAGAAAACGAAAAAGGCCCGGCGGAATTCGCCGAGCCTTTTGAGCGTCACCCTCGTTCGGATCAGGCGGCCGACAACTCCGCGATCTGATTGCGCGCCAGTTCCAGCCCCGCTTCACCACCGGCCACACCCTCGGCGTTGATGGCGGTTACCTGGGTAATGCCGATAAAGCCCATCACGGTCTTCAGGTAGGTGTCCTGATGATTCATGGCAAATGCCGGGCTGGTGGAGGAGTAGTTACCGCCACGAGCGCTAATCAGTACCGCCTTCTTATCCCCCAGCAGACCTTGAGGACCATTTTCGGTGTAGCGGAAAGTGACGCCAACTCGACAAATCTGGTCAATCCAGGCTTTCAGGGAGGACGGCACTGAGAAGTTGTGCATCGGCGCACCAATCACCACTTCGTCGGCAGCCAGCAGCTCTGCTACCAGTTCATCAGACAGGGCAATCGCGTCCTGGGCCTCACTGCCGCGGTCCGCTTCCGGCGTGTAGAAAGCGCCAATGGTGGCCATATCCAGATGCGGCGGCGGATTCACAGCCAAGTCCCGCTCAATCACCTTCCCCTCCGGGTGGCGAGCCTGCCAGCTTTCAACATAGCGTGCTGCAAGGTCGCGAGTATGGGATTGGGTCAGGTTCGGGCTGGAATGAATCACAAGCAAGGTGGTCATGGGAATACTCCGTCACTAAGATTTGTTGTCCATTTTAAGTTCACGAAAGCGAAAATAAATCGCATAATCCCGCTCAAACCATTCGATGGAATAGAACAGTCATGTACCGACCTCACTCCACGCTGGAACAGTGGCGCATCCTCCAGGCCGTAGTCGACTGCGGCGGTTACGCCAAGGCCGCAACGGCACTGAACAAAAGTCAGTCCTCCCTGAACCATGCGGTGGCCAAACTGCAGCAACTTCTGGGTGTTCCCCTGTTGGAGGTGAAAGGACGAAAGGCGGAACTGACGCCCCAGGGCAAGGTTCTGTTACGCCGCTCCCGCGCTCTGACGTCGGAGATTGAGCATCTGGAGATGCTGGCAGCCAACCTTGAACAGGGCTGGGAACCGGAGATCACCCTCTCCCGGGAGATCCTCTACCCCACACAGGCACTCTACCAGGCGATGAGCCGCTTCTACCCGGAGAGCCGTGGTACGCGCCTTACCGTAATTGATAACGTGATGAGCGGCACCGATGCGGCCCTGGCTGACCCGAGTTACGATCTGGTGATCACCGCCCGCACGCACCCTGGCTACCGTGGTCAGACGCTTGGCGCCATCCGCATGCTGCTGTTGTGTCACCACGAACACCCTCTGACCAAGGCCAATGTTATTGATGACAGCCGCCTCTCCCAGGAACTGCAGTTGGTGATTCGGGATACCGGCAAGGACGCGAATAAAGATCTGGGCTGGCTGAAGGCGGAACAGCGCTGGACCTTCTCCAACTTCCATGAGGCGATCGCCGTACTGCAGCAGGGCGTTGGGTTCTGCTGGGTACCAGAGCATTTGGCCCAGCCCCATTTGCAGAACGGCACCCTGACCCACCTGACCCAGGCCACGGTGGATTTCTCACTGCTGCCCCTGTCGCTGATCATCCCTAACCCTCACCGACTCGGGCCCGCCGCCCGGCGCTTTGCCCAGTTGCTGCTGGAGTCCAGCCCCATCGCCCAGCAGGCTGCCACCGCACCGGTTTAACCGGCTCCAAAAGATACAGGGCGTGCTGTATGACCAGCGCGCCCTGCACGTTGCCACGACAAGTGACATCAACGCCCTCTTCGCGCCATCACAAATAGGAAATTGGGCTGGGTGCTTAGCCGAAGGAAGGCTTCCGGGTTGCGCTCTTTGAGCCGCTGAGTTGGCGAGCCCTCCTGGAGCATGGTGATCACAAAGCCGCTATCCGTCACCACACCGATCTGCTCCCCAAGGGAGCGGCGATAAAAGGTCACGGTTACCGGCATGCCAACGGTATCCCACTGTTCGGTGATCGCTTCGCGGGCAAAGTAGTTACCGGAGGGTGAAACCTCGGCGTCCGCCACCGGATGGTGAGTGGAGAACAACAGATGGCCCCCCGGTTTTAGCACCCGGGCACACTCAGCAAAAAAGCGGCTCTGATCTTCCAGGTAGTGGATCATTAAGGGGCTCAACACCAGATCATAATGGCCATCCTGCTCTCCCGGCAGTCCCTCTGAGAGGTCCTGTTGGTAACAGCGAACCTGTTGTTTGCCCCCAAAACGCGCCTGAACGATTTCAACCATGTTCGGCGAGAGATCCACCGCCGTGACTTCGGCACCGCGTGCCAGAAGCTCAGCCACATACTCTCCGGAGCCACAGCCCAGATCTAGAACCCGTTTCCCGATCAGATCAGGCAACGTCGCATCCAGCATCGCCAGAGTGGTCGGGCGCTCATATTCGGCGTTGTAGTCGTTGTCTTTCACCACATCCGCATAAGCGCGGGCGTGCTTGTGATACATCTCACTCATGCTTCGCTTTCCGCCAGTATTCCGTTTCGCTTATTCTGAACCGTCACTTTCGCCGCTTTGTCGGGCTTGCTAAACACCGCTGCGGAACAGGCCTGATGAACGGCACCGCATTATGCCGTATCCATCAGACAGCGCAATCAACAGCCCGAGGCCAGGGGATTCACGCCTGCTGACAAGCAGGCAACTGGACGGATGCTCCAATCAGCGCGTACCCGTTCGCCTGAAACAGCAACCGGACGTGACCTGGATTGCAACCCCGCAACCCGTACGCGACACGCTTTGCTCCCAATGCGTTCATATTGTGACCCCCGTCACCCCTGCTTTTACCCGACCGGCTCCCAACTCGTTTCCAACCTGTCATCACATTCTTAACCCCCGTTCACTTTTTACGATCTCACTGCAAAACAAAAAATGAAGGGAACCTTGAGATGATGAAACACACTTTTCCGATTGCACTGGCTCTGACCCTGGGTCTCGGCGGCTGCAGCAGTGATGACGACGAAACAGCGCCGATCCCACCGCCAAACAACACCCCACCGATTGCTGAGTCGGACTCGGTAACGGTCTACCGCGGTGAAACGGTTGAGATAGACGTTCTTGCCAACGATTCAGATCCCGATGGCGATGCGATCCATATCGTTGAGAGCCAACTGACCATTACCGAAGCCGGGCTTATCTCCTACAGCGCTGCCGCAGACGCGCCGCTGGGCCAAAAGGTGTTCAGCTACACCATCTCCGACGGCGAACTGGAAGACAGTGCTCCGATCTACATCACCGTTAAAGCAAAAACCGAGGTGCCCTCTGAAGCCACCTTTGTGACGGCCGACACCTGTAAATCCTGCCACTCCGGGCACTATGAGCAGTGGCAAGACACAAAGCACGCCCACGACTATCGCCGCCTTTACACCGAAGAGAACAAAACCATTGAGGCGATCATCCCGGAACTGGACTGGGGCACCGAAGCCAACCCGCAACGTCACACCATCTGGGGCATGCCTTATCAGTTCTCCACCTACAAAACTGAGGATGGAAAATACTACGCTCAGCTGCATGACGGTGTGGACCCGACAAAGTCCGTCACCTACCGCATCGACGGCATCTCCAGTACCACCTCGAAGCAGTTTGTCAGCTACGACTTCCCCTCCGACGACGACCCGAATGTCGAGAGCAGCTACGGTCGTATGATGCCCTTTGCCTGGTTTAACGACGGCAATGTGCAGCGCTTTACCGGCTTCTACACGACCGGGGCGTTCTGGCATAAAGACGGTAGCCTGGTTCAGGAGGGAGACATTATCAATTCCGCCTTTGTCGGCCCCATCGACCAGCGTGAAGAGCTCAAAAAGATGAGTTGGGACAACCAATGCCTGACCTGCCACGTCACCGGCGGCAAGGTGCTGGAATGGGACGAGAGCGAGCTTTATGGCATGTTGGCTGGCCACACCAACTCCAAAGACTCAGAGGCTGTGGAGGACGGGATCAGCTGTGAGCGTTGCCACAACGAGGGTTCGCTTCACGCCAGCAGCATGAGCGGCGATGACATCGCCAACCCGGGCAAAATGACGTTCCAACAGTCGGTCGATTCCTGTGCCCAGTGTCACCAGATGTTCAAACACCCGGACATCTACCACTACTCTCAGCCCTACATTCCGGCACTCGACGACGAAGGCAACATCACTACCGGCCAGGGTCAACATTACCGGGTCGGGGACGAACTGACCCAATTCACCGAGTTTGATCCGCAGGGCATGTTCCTTGGAACGACGTTCCGTAAAGGGCAGAAGAACCAGGTCCACGACTACATGAGTTCCAGCCATTACGAGGCTCAAATCGATTGTGTGACCTGTCATGAACCTCACACCATGGGGATGCAACGAGAGGGAGATGCTCTGTGCACAGAGTGTCACGCCGACAAGGGCAGCAACCACACCCTGGCGATCCACGACATGGTGGGGGCCACCTGTATCGACTGCCACTTCGTTGCGACAGAGTCGGTGGCAACTCGCTGGAGCAACGATAACCATACCTTCAAGGCGATCAGCCCGGTTGAGTCACTCGCCAACTTTGATGCACTGGCCCCTTACACCCGGGGCGAGGGAACCAACCCACAAATGACCAAGCTTTGGGGCATGCTGCAACAGATGGGTGGCGCAAACGGTGTGTGTTATTCCAACGGCATCTACCGCAACAGCAGCTACGTGTGCGACTCGTTTGATGTTCTGCCCAACGCGTGCAGCAACTGCCACAGCAGCGAGCATCCGCAGCCGGGTGTCTTTGATGATACCGAGCGGGCCAAGCTGATCCAGGCCACCGAGCGCTATCAGCGCTTCCTGGACCAGCAACAATAATTACCCCCCTGTATATTCAGGCACGCTAAGATGGGCACCGGCTAAGCTGGTGCCCTTCTTTAGGGCATGGTCAATGAGATATGGACAAGCGATGACACCCCAACAGCGAAAACGACACCTGCTACGAACCGCTCTGAAATTGATCGAGGAGCGGGGTTATGTTCAGTTCAACTTCCGTGAACTCAGTGCAGAGGCCAAAGTCTCCATCGGCTCCCTCTACCGCCTGTTTCCGACCAAAGAACATCTTCTGACCACCCTATGGGGCGAGCACATTCAGCGGATGCACGAGTCCTACCAGGTGTTTGAAAACTTTGGCCTGACCGACAAGGAGCAGATCATCTGCAGTGCTTGTTGGCCGTTCCTGAGACAAAAGCTGTCGGCACGCTCCTTTGTCATCGAGATGATTGGCGCCAATCATCAAATGTTCGATGAGCTCAGTGACCAATCGAAAGCCGAGTTGGAGGCGCAGTTTAATGCGGTTTTGCAGAAGCGCTTCAATCAGTTTGCTCGTGCGGTCAAAAGTGGAGCGCTGAACCCTGACGACGGTAAGATCCGCACTGCTATCAAGCAGTTGACACTCATATCCCGGGGGGCAGTGATGATTCAGCAACACGTATTTGTCCCTCCGTCCACTTTCCAGTTGGCGGAGATCATTGAAGCCTGTGACCTGATACTGAGCCAGTTGGAGTGGCGGTCCGACGCCTCCCGGGTCGACGCAAGAAGAATCGAGCTGGCGCTGCGAACCACCTGCGATGTCGCAGCACAACAATCGGATTAACCTGCCTTTGGGCTGAAGATATCAACACACCGGTTGTCGGCTTCGCGCACAGATCCAACACCACAATCGCCCGACTCCAGTGCCGAGTATCCCACCAGCGTGATAACCGGACGCCGGATAATCCTATGGCCACGCCGGATTCGGCTTTATCCAATCCTGCAATGCCACACAAATCTGCGCAGATCCTCTCCGCCGCATCCAAATATTAACGCCTTGTTATCCCTACCGATCCCCCGCCGGGTGTGGTACAGATCGTTCTTTGTCCGCTCATCCCTCAGGGAATAACGATAATCGACAAGGAGTTTTGGATGGACACCCTTTCCCAACTGGTTGGCACAGTAAACGGCATTGTCTGGGGGATCCCCATGCTGGTGCTGATCCTTGGTGTCGGCCTCTATCTGACTATTGGCCTTCGCGTGATGCCGGTGATGAAACTGGGCACCGGCTTTCGCCTGCTGTGGCAGGGCCGTCAGGACAAAGGGGAAAAAGGCGACATCAGTGCCTTCAACGCCCTGATGACCTCCCTCTCCGCCACCATCGGTACCGGTAATATCGCCGGTGTGGCTACTGCCATTGCCATGGGTGGCCCCGGTGCGCTGTTCTGGATGTGGTGCACCGCGCTGGTGGGCATGGCCACCAAGTACGCTGAAGCGGTGTGTGCGGTGAAGTACCGCGAAACGGCGGAGAACGGCGAATTTGTTGGCGGCCCGATGTACTACATCAAAAACGGCCTCTCCTCCAAGTGGACCTGGCTGGCCACCGCCTTTGCGCTGTTTGGCTCCATCGCCGGGTTCGGTATCGGTAACGGCGTGCAATCCAACTCCGTGGCTTCCGCCCTGCAAAACAGCTTTGGCATCCCGGTTGAACTGACCGGTGTAGTGCTGATGCTACTGGTTGGCGCCGTACTGATGGGTGGCATCAAGCGCATCGCCACTGTGGCGGGCAAGCTGGTGCCCCTGATGGCCGCCTTCTACATCGGCGCCGGCCTGGTGGTTCTCGCGCTTAACGCCTCTGCCATCCCGGGCGCCATCGCGTTGGTGATTGAAAGCGCCTTTACCCCGGTAGCGGCCACCGGTGGCTTTGCCGGTGCTGCGGTCTGGGCCGCCGTACGCTTTGGTGTGGCTCGTGGCGTATTCTCCAATGAAGCGGGCCTGGGCTCCGCCCCCATCGCGCACGCTTCCGCCAAAACCAATGATCCGGTTCGTCAGGGTCTGATCGCCATGCTGGGCACCTTTATCGATACGCTGATCGTCTGCTCCGTTACCGGTCTGGCGATTGTGGTCACCGGTGAATGGACCAGCGGCGTCTCCGGCGCTCCCCTCACCTCTGCGGCCTTTGGGTCCGTCGTCCCTCAAGGGGAAGTGATTGTGGCCATCGCCTTGGCGGTGTTCGCTTTCACCACCATTCTGGGCTGGAGCGTCTACTGTGAGCGCTGTGTTCAGTACCTGTTGGGCGACAAAGCGGTTAAGCCGTTCCGTCTGGTGTTTACCCTGGCGGTTCCCCTGGGCGCCATCGTCTCCCTCGACTTTGTCTGGCTGCTGGCTGACACCCTGAACGCCATGATGGCGATCCCCAACCTGATCGCTCTGGTACTGCTCAGCCCGGTGGTATTCAAGCTGACCCGTGAGTACTTTGCTCGTAACGGTGAAGCCAACCCGGCAACCGAATCTCAGTAAGGTTCGCCTAAACAACAAACGCCCCGGTTTACGCCGGGGCGTTTTTGTTTTCCCCTCTGCAACACCCCATTAGGCAGGGCCAACCCGGGCGCCTTTTGGCCCAATCCGACATCCGCTGCGTAACAGAGGGAAATCCGCCAGCACGAGAGGTTAATGTGAAGCGTGCTCTGCTCTGGTTCCGTCATGATCTGCGGTTGGATGACCACCCCGCTCTGCTTCGGGCCGCCGAAGCGAAAGAGCATCTTATCTGTCTCTACTGTGTCGAACCCCGCTGGTTTGTGGCGGACAACTGGCAGTGCCAGCGGGTCGGTGCCCATCCCTGGCGCTTTATTCTCGAGGCGCTGTCCGACCTCAACCAACGCCTTGAAGCCCTCGGCCAGCGCCTGGTGGTTCAGGTAGGGGACCCTCTTACGGTGATCCCCCACCTGATGCGAAACCACTGGATCGATAAGCTGATCATCACCGCGCCGTTTGGTGAAGAAGAACGCCAACAGTACCTGTCGCTGCAGCACTGGCTCGGCCCCAGACGATGTGAGGTGCATCAGGCTCACACCCTGTTCACCCTCGATCAATTGCCCTTTGCCCTCTCTGACCTCCCGGGCACCTTCAGTCAGTTCCGTAAAGCGGTCAAAGGGCTCGATTGGCGTCCCATAGCCCCCCCGGTTAAGTCGCTGCCACCTCCGCTCCCCATCGGCAGCCATGCTCTGCCCGCTGCCACCATCGAACCCAACCGCCACTATCACGGTGGCCAAAGCGCCGGAGAGGCGCACCTCGGCCACTACTTTTCCAGCGACGCACCAAAGCAATACAAACTGACCCGAAACGCACTGGATGACTGGGAAAGCTCCACCAAGCTCTCCCCCTGGCTGGCACAGGGCTGCCTCTCTCCCCGACGGGTGATGGCCGAACTGGAAAAATACGAAGCGCAACACGGCGCCAATGAGTCGACAGAATGGATAGGCGTGGAGTTACTGTGGCGTGAATACTTCCAGTGGACCGCTCTGGCCCACGGCACACGACTTTTTGCCTTTAGCGGAACCGCCGGAGTGCGTCGCCCTACCAGCTTCTATCCCGAGCGCTTTGCCCGCTGGTGTCAGGGACAAACCCCCTACCCCATCGTGAATGCGTCGATGCGGCAACTGAACTGCACCGGGTTTCTCTCCAATCGGGCTCGGCAGCTGGTGGCCAGTGCTTTGGTTCACGAACTCGGCATGGACTGGCGCTACGGTGCAGCGTACTTCCAACAACAGTTAATCGATCACGATGTGGCCTGCAACTGGGGCAACTGGCAATACCTGGCGGGGGTTGGGGCCGACCCAAGAGGTTGGCGCCACTTCGATCTGGAGAAACAAACCGAACTGTACGACCCGGAACGACGGTTTATCCGACGCTGGCAGGGAGAAGCAGCCGCCGCCATGGACAGTCAGGACTCCGTTGGCTGGCCGGTCAAAGCATGAAACCCAGAGCCGAAAAGGTCTGCCCGGTTTGCCATCGTCCATTTCAATGGCGGCGACGTTGGGCCCGCTGCTGGGACGATGTCAGGTACTGCTCTCGCCGCTGCCGCCGTCATAGAACCTCGGAAGGAGTGCAAAATGATCCACACCCTCAGACTGATTCTGGGTGACCAGCTCAACCCAAACCACAGCTGGTTCCGGCAGCGGGATGACGGTGTGCTCTATCTGATCGCAGAGCTGAAGCAGGAAACCGGTTACGTTCGCCACCATATTCAAAAGCTTTGCGCCTTCTTTGCGGCGATGGCGGCGTTTGCCAGTGAGTTACAGCAGGCGGGTCATCGGGTCCGACACCTGACGCTGGACGATACAGCTGCCTACCCTGACCTGCCAGCGCTGATTCGGGCGGTGTTCGAGGAGAGCGGCGCCACCCGCTTTGAGTTTCAGCGGCCCGACGAGTATCGCTTGCTGAAGCAACTGACCTCACTGGACCTCCCCATCGCCGCTCAGCAGGTGGATACCGAACACTTCCTGTTGCCCTTTGAGGAGATCGATACCCACTTCCAGCGCAACAAGGCGCATCGGATGGAAACCTTCTATCGCACGATGCGAAAGCGGTTCGCTCTGCTGATGGAGGGGGACAAGCCGCTTGGAGGTCAGTGGAATTACGACAAGGAGAACCGTCACGCGCTCAAACCGATCGATTGGGCCACCATCCCTGCCCCGCTCTGCTTTGGCAACGATGTTATGGCCATCCGGGCACGACTCGACCGTCACCAGACCGACTCCATTGGACGGCTGGAGGGGGCGTTGATCTGGCCCATCAACCGAACCCAATCCCTCGAACTGTTAAGCCACTTCTGCCACTACGCCCTGCCCGGCTTTGGCCGGTTCCAGGATGCCCTGTCCGAGGGCGCCCCCCATAACTGGAGCCTGTTTCATGCCCGGCTGAGCTTCAGCCTCAACACCAAGATGCTGCACCCGATGGAGGTGATCCAGGCCGCCATCAACGCTTACCAACATAACGAAGCCATTACCCTGCCCCAGGTGGAGGGGTTTGTCCGTCAGATATTGGGGTGGCGGGAGTACGTTCGGGGCATCTACTGGGCCAATATGCCCGGCTATGAAACGCGAAATCACTTTAAGGCAACCCGTCCGCTGCCGAGCTGGTTCTGGACCGGAGAGACCCGGATGGCCTGTCTGCGTCAGGCGATCACCCACTCGCTGGATTACGCCTACGCTCACCATATTCAGCGCCTGATGATCACCGGCACCTTTGCCCTGATGATTGGCGCAGACCCCGATGAGGTGGATGCCTGGTACCTGGGGATCTACATCGATGCCATCGAGTGGGTGGAACTGCCCAATACCCGGGGAATGAGCCAGTTTGCCGATGGTGGCTTGCTGGCTTCCAAGCCCTATGCGGCGAGTGGAAACTATGTGAACAAGATGAGTGACCACTGCCAGAGTTGCGCTTACAACGTCGCCGCCAAAACCGGAGAGGATGCCTGTCCCCTCAACAGCCTCTACTGGCACTTTATGGCTCGGCATGATCGGGAGCTGGCCCGCAACCCCAGGATCGCCGTGGTCTATCGTGGTTGGGACAACCGTCCAGAGGCAGAGCGTCAGGCCATTCTGGCGCGGGCCGAGTGGTGCCTGGAGAACCTGGACGCGCTTTAATCTCCGGGCACTTTTCTGGACAGAGACTGGTACGCGTCCCGTATCGCCATCAGCGCCATATCCTCCTCGGCAAGCCGGATGGCGATGTCCCGCAGCCGCTTTTCATGCTCGCGATGGTCCACGCCATCGACCTTGGCTTTGTAGTGAAACTCGTGGGTCATGTCACCCCAGGCATCCTGGAGCTTTGAGCGGATCTGAATTTCACACAGCATCTGGGCCACCTCTATCCGGGTTTCCCGGGCGCTGCCCTGAATGCTGTCATACCCTACCTCCGCCAACAGATGGATGGCGCGATAGCCTGAGGGTTTGGGAGCCCGAATGTAATCCTCCACCTCGGTTTGAAAGGTCAGGTGTTTGGAGGCGGAGATGATATGGAGCATGCCGATGCAGTCATCGACAAACCAGCACACGACTCGGGCACCAATCAGATCGGTAATGGCGTCCGTGGGCTTTTCAAATGCGGGCCAGCCACGCCGGGCCAGTTTGCTCAGGACGCTGTTGAGGGATTTAACCCGGGTGGTGACCAGCACCGCCTCGTTGGGTAACTGGTGACGGCGGCAATAGGCTTGCGCCAACTGCTCCAGGCGGATCTGCAGCAACGCCCGGATCCGCTCCAGTTCATCGCCGTAGCGGCCAAAGAACTCAACCAGGCGATCTCGGGCCTGCTCCGCTTCAAGGTGGGGGATTTCCGACATTGGGCCTCCGAATTGCTCCCGTCGTAACCCTATGAGTGTACGCGTTATTCAATCAAGCGTGCTTACCTGGATCAAAGAGATCGCCATAGCCGTTGGTAAAGCGGATGCGCAACCCGACCTCAATAATAACGCGTCAGTCTTCAGCGTCTGTTTTGGGTGCCGGACTGCCCTGCTGCCCCCCATTTTCAAACCGGCTTCGGAACGCCGTGGGCGTTACCTGGTTATGGCGCTTGAAGTACTTAACAAAGTTGGTGGTATCGTCAAAACCCAGCTCAAAAGCGATGGACTGAATCGAGCCCCCTTTCATGGATAACTTGCGGGTTATCTCCAGATTGAGACGAAAATCGATGATCTGCTTCGCGGTCCGGCCGCAGCACCGTTTGCACAGGAGATTGAGGGATTTGTAGCTCAGGTACATCTGCTCAGCGTAGGTCTTGGCTTCCCGATACTGGGCAAACTGGTTCTCTACGCGCTCAAGGAAATCATTGAAACGCGCGCGATCCTCATCATTGGCAGCGGAGCCGATATGTCGACGCTCCCGGGCCAGCTTTAACACCAGCGCAGAGAACAGCAGTTGAGTAAACACATCGTCATCGCCTCGCTCCTTCTGAGCCGTCGCAATCTCATTCAACATCGCCTTGCAGGTCTGATTGATGGTGTCATCCATAGGCAGCACCGGCGAATGGGTCAGGCTCATATGGAAAGGCACAAAGTAGGAGTTGCGAATATTGGCTGAACACTCAGAGAAAAAGGCCGGCGTGATACTGACCATTTTCCCCAGGGGACGGTCGTCGGGGTCAAAGGCGTGGATCTGATTCTTATTGATAAAGATGACACTGCCATCCCGGTAGGGGTGTTCCACGCCGTCCACCTGGTGACACCCCGACCCGCGTTCAATGTAGATCATGCAAAAATAGGCGACCCGATGCGGCTCAAACAGATCGCAGGCGTTGCTGCCCTGGTGCTGGCGAAAATGCTCCAGGTCCAATACCTCAATCCCAGCGGATGGATTAAAGGAAGTACGGTACCCGACGGTTGGAATGTCTTCAAAACGGTTCACAGTGCGGCCCTCAATAACCCCTTAATTGCCATCGGTTAGGCCCAGACAGTACCGCTTACCGCGCCATGCCGGGCTTGGCAGCCTTTCCCGCATGCCATTAGGGTCGTCCGATGGGATAAACAGATCAATCGCGCAGCGTCGGGCATGTGACCACCATTACACCTTGCCACCAGGCTTTCGGTTATGCGGTTTTCTTTTGCTCGTTTCATCCACATTTCCTTTCGCTTTAAAGACGCGCAGTCGCAACAGAGAAAGTACTGGCAAACCGTTAGCCGCTACAGGTCCGGGTGACCAGCCAAATGGTCGATTTGATACCAGGTAAAAGATTTGTGAAACGGATCAGACAGGTCGAATTCCTTTAATTTCGAGCAAGTTTTATCTGCTGAAAACTGAAGCATTAAACAGAAAGCGCCCGAGTTAACGGGCGCTCTGACGCAATTGGGCTGACGCCTTACAAAGGGGTTACTTTTTTGGCAACGTCGCCACCTCATTCTCCGCCACAATTCCTGAGTAGACCGGTTCCCAATCTTTCCATACCGGCTGCAGCCCCTTTGTCACAAGGGCATCTGCTACCGCCTGTGGCGTACGGTCATCGTCGATGCTGAACTGCTCCAGATCATCACTGCGCTCGGCATAGCCTCCCGGGCGGGTGCTTGAGGCGGCCGAAGCGGTGGTGATCCCAAGGGGGAAGACATTATCCCGAAAGTGGGCCGACTCCCGGGTGGAGAGCGAGAGGTCCACCTCCGGAGCAAACAGTCTTAACGCGGCAATCAACTGCACCAACTGACGCTCCCCTACCGGCGACACCGGCTCCAATCCCCCGGTACAGGGACGAAGACGGGGGAAGGAGACCGAATAGCGGCTGCGCCAGTAGGTACGCTGCAGGTAATCCAGATGCAGAGCCACCATCGCCGCTTCCACCCGCCAACTGGCCAGTCCCAGCAGAGCACCAATCCCAATCTTGTCGATTCCTGCCTGTCCCAGGCGGTCCGGCGTTTCCAGACGGTAGCGAAAGTCGGTCTTATTGCCGCGCAGGTGGTGTTGGGCGTAGGTACGGGAATGGTAGGTCTCCTGATACACCATGACCGCATCCAGCCCCAGGGTTTTCAGCTCCTGATATTCCGCCGTGTCCAGCGGCTGAACCTCCATCTGCAGATAGGTAAAGTGGGACTTCACCCGGGGCAGCATTCGGCGGAAATAGTCCATGCCCACCTTGGTTTCATGCTCCCCGGTCACCAGCAGGATGTTGTCAAACCCCATCGCTTTGATCGCCTGAAGCTCCCGCTCCAGCTCTGTTTCATCCAGCGTATGGCGCTTAATGCGGTTACTCATGGAGAAACCACAGTAGTCACACTCGTTGGCGCAGAGGTTGGAGAGGTAGAGGGGCACGTAGAGCCCCACATTGTTGCCAAAGCGCTGTCGCGTCAGCTGCATGGAGCGTCCTGCCAGCCCCTCAACGTGGGATTCTGCCGCCGGTGACACCAGCGCCAGAAAGTCCTGCCAGTCCCGCTTTGGTTTGGCCAGTGCCTGAACGACATCCGCTTCCGTTTTGCTGTTGATGGTCAGCGCCAGCGCATCCCAATCCTGCTGCTGCCATTGGAGATAGAAACTCATTGTCTGACCTCAGCTCAGAAACCCGGTCAATGGACTGGTGGCGGCAGCCTGAGTCGACACCGCGCCCAGCCCGGACTCATAGGCGATGCGGCCGGAGGCGACCGCCAGCTTAAAGGCTTCGCCCATGGCAACCGGGTTACCCGCCACCGCCATCGCGGTATTCACCAACACCGCATCAGCGCCCAGCTCCATCGCCCAGGCGGCGTGGGACGGCGCACCAATACCCGCATCTACCACCACGGGCACTTTGGCCTGTTCAATGATGATCTTAAGGAAGGCTTCGGTTTTCAGTCCCTGGTTGGAACCGATGGGCGCCCCAAGAGGCATCACGGCGGCGCAGCCCGCCTCCTCCAGCCGCTTACAGAGCACCGGGTCGGCGTGACAATAGGGCAGCACCACAAAGCCTTCAGCGCAAAGCACCTCGGCCGCTTTCAGGGTCTCGATGGGATCCGGCAACAGGTAGCGCGGGTCCGGGTGGATCTCCAGCTTCAGCCAGTGGGTGCCCAGCGCCTCCCGGGCCAGACGAGCGGCGTAGATCGCCTCCTCTGCGGTGCGCGCGCCGGAGGTGTTGGGCAACAGGTCCACGCCAATCGCCTTCAGCGGGGAAAAGATGTCCCCCTGAGCTCCGGTCAGATCGACCCGTTTCAGCGCCAGGGTCACCAGTTGTGAGCCAGACGCGGCGATGGTCTCCTGCATCAGCGCATTGGAGGCAAATTTACCCGTGCCGGTAAAAAGACGAGAGGAGAAGGTTTTGTCTGCGATGGTCAGCATTATCAGCCTCCGGCAATGACGGAAAAGAGGTCCAGGGTGTCGCCCTCATTCAGAGGGGTCTCTCCCCAGCGGGGCTTACTGACCACCTGGCCATTCAGCGCCACGGCTACACCGGGCTTGTCCTGGCCAAGGTTGGCCACCAGTTCGGCGACGGTGGCCGCCGATACCTGTTGGGGTTGTTGATTCAGGATGATTCTCATGGCGTTACTCACAAAGCGCATTGGCGCATACCGGACACTCCGGTGATTTGGCGAGCGCAAAGCGCTGCCACTGAAAATGCAGGCCGTCAAAACGGTGCAGCCCCGCAGGCGAATCCAGCCCCAGCAGAAGCTGAATCGCCAGCAACGCCTGCAGGGTACCGACGGTGCCCACCACCGGACCCACGATTCCCGCTTCAGCACAGGACGCGGACTGGGTGTGTTCATCGGGATCGCTCAGGCAGGCAAAGCAAGCCGAATCGGCGCTTTGGGGCTGAACCACCAGCAACTGGCCCTGCCAGCCGATCGCCGCACCGCTGACCAACGGTTTGCCCGCCTTTACGCAGGCAGCGTTGATGGCGTGGCGGGTGGTCAAGTTATCGGTGCAATCCAGCACCAGATCCGCCCCGGTCAGCAGTCTGGGCAGAGTTGAGGCGGTCGCCATCCGGGTTTCCACCTCCACCTTGATTGCCGGGTTATGACGACCCACCCACTCTGCCGCCGCCTCTGCCTTGCTGCGCCCCACATCTGCAGGCGTATAGAGGGTTTGCCGGGGCAGATTTGAGAGAGACACCGCGTCGGCATCCACCAGGCGGAATCCGCCGATGCCAGCGCCCGCCAGGTACTGCAACACTGGGCAGCCAAGGCCCCCCAGCCCGATGATCACCACCCGTTTCTGCGCCAGTAGGTTTTGCCCGGACTCCCCCCATTGAGGCAGCAGCAACTGGCGGCCATAGCGAAGGAAATCCTGATCAAGCAACATTGGACACCTCGGTCGCCAGAGTGGGCCAAGCATCAAACGCAGCCTGCAGACTGGTCAGTGCTGCGCTCACATCGGTTGCCTGAGTCACCGCGCGCACCACGGCGATGCTGCCCACCCCGGTTTTGGCCACCTCAATCGCTCGCACCTCATCAATGCCCCCAATGGCCACCGCCGGACAGTGCGGCTGAACCAGTGCAACATAGCGATGCAGTCGGTCCAGACCCTGCGGTGCCGACGGCATCGCTTTGGTGGGGGTCGGGAAGATGTGCCCCATGGCGATATAACTGGGCTTCAGGGCGTGGGCACGGAGGATCTCAAAGTAGCCGTGGGTGGAGAGGCCCAGCTTCAGGCCGGCACGTTGAATCGACGCCAGATCGGCGGATTCCATATCCTCCTGACCCAGATGCACCCCATAGGCACTGTGTTTGATCGCCAGTTGCCAGTAATCGTTGATAAAGAGCCGGGCCTGATGGGCATGGCCCAGTTCAATGGCCCGGGCGATCTCCGTTTCCACGATATGTGGTGATCGGTCTTTGATTCGCAGCTGCAGGGTTTTTACCCCCAGCGTCAGCAGGCGCTCCACCCACTCAACGCTGTCCACCACCGGATAGATCCCCAACTCCGCCACTTCGCTCTCCGCAAAAGGGGCTTCCGGCATATTGACCGAGGCGTTCAGGCCATACGCTCGTGCCAGCGGACTGCCGGGCAATGGCACCGTCGGGAAATCGTTCAGCCGTGTGGGCCAGCCGGTACGCGCCAGCGGGCCCGGGCCTGCGCCATAAGCAACGGCGGCAGACAAGCCGTTGTGCAGATAAGCCCGAACCACCGACAGCGCATCCTCCAACACGTAATCCTGTGCCAACAGGGTCGCCAGTGCCGAAGAGAGCGTGCAGCCGCTGCCGTGGGTGTGTTGAGTATCGATGCGGGGGCCGTCAAACAGGGTCTTCAGGCCCGCGCTGAATAGCAGATCGACGCAGCGACCCGGATGCAGATGATCAAAGTGGCCGCCCTTGGCCAACACAGCGCAGACGCCGCGATCCAGCAACCGCTGACAGGCTTCGACCACCGCCTTCGGGCTGTCTATCGCCACGCCGGTCAGTGCGGCCAGTTCATCACCATTGGGGGTGATCAGCGCCACATAGGGAAACAGGGGGTCGAACTGGTCCATCGCTTCGCTGACATTCAGCATGGCGCCTGAACTGGCTACCAGAACCGGGTCCAGCACCACCGGGGGCAGCGCCCCCTGACGGGCTTCAAACCAGTGGGTCAGTGCCTCGATATGGGCCGGACCCGGCAGCAGGCCAATCTTGATGGCGGCGGGTGGCAAGTCTGCCCAGAGGGTATCAAGCTGGGCCAAAAAGCCTTCTATGGAGATCGCTTCCACATGGTCCACCGCCACCGAGTTTTGGGCGGTGATGCAGGTGATGACGCTACAGCCGTGGCCGCCCAGATCGTGCATGGTCAGCAGATCCGCCTGTATCCCTGCCCCGCCGCCGGAATCACTGCCAGCGATGGTCCAGACGATGGGACGGCGCGATGCCGCTCCGTTGACCTTACTCATGGCTTCACCTCGGAATACAGCTGGGCACCGCCCTCCCGGAACTCCTGCGCTTTCTGCGCCATACCGGTTTGGGCTTCAACGGTGTCGATCTCGATGCGGTTGGCCTGGTTGGCCGCGAAGTCCCGCACCTCCTGGGTGATCTTCATGGAACAGAATTTGGGGCCGCACATGGAGCAGAAGTGCGCCACTTTCGCACTCTCCTGAGGCAGGGTGGCATCGTGGTAGGCCTTGGCGGTTTCCGGGTCCAGGGAGAGATTGAACTGGTCCTCCCAACGGAACTCGAAGCGGGCCAGAGAGAGCGCGTTATCGCGGATCTGAGCGCCTGGGTGCCCCTTCGCCACATCCGCGGCGTGGGCGGCGATCTTGTAGGCGATCAACCCCTGCTTCACATCCTCCTTATCCGGCAGACCCAGATGCTCCTTCGGGGTGACGTAACAGAGCATGGCGCAGCCGTACCAGCCGATCATCGCGGCACCGATGCCGGAGGTGAAGTGGTCATAGCCAGGGGCCACATCGGTCACCTGCGGGCCCAGTGTGTAGAACGGCGCCTCCATGCAGTCTTCCAGCTGCTTCTCCATATTGATCTTCACCAGATGCATCGGCACATGGCCGGGGCCTTCGATGATGGTCTGTACGTCGTGCTGCCAGGCGATGCGGGTCAGTTCACCCAGGGTTTCCAGTTCCGCAAACTGGGCACGATCGTTGGCGTCCACAATGGCGCCGGGGCGCATGCCGTCCCCCAGTGACAGAGATACATCGTACTGGGCGCAGATCTCGCAGATCTCGGCAAAATGCTCGTAGAGGAAGTTCTCCTTGTGGTGATACAGACACCACTTGGCCATGATGGAGCCGCCCCGGGACACGATGCCGGTGACCCGTTCGGCGGTCATCGGGACATAACGCAGCAACACACCGGCATGGATGGTGAAGTAATCCACCCCCTGCTCCGCCTGCTCGATCAGGGTGTCCCGGAAGATCGCCCAGGTCAGGTCTTCGGCGATGCCATTCACCTTCTCCAGCGCTTGATAGATCGGCACGGTGCCAATCGGTACCGGAGAGTTACGGATGATCCACTCCCGGGTTTCATGGATATGGCGCCCGGTGGAGAGATCCATCACCGTATCGGCGCCCCAGCGACAGGACCACACCAGCTTCTCCACCTCCTCCTCAATGGAGGAACTGACCGAGGAGTTGCCGATATTGGCGTTCACCTTCACCAGGAAGTTGCGGCCAATGATCATCGGCTCCGCTTCCGGGTGGTTGATGTTAGCGGGAATGATCGCCCGTCCACGGGCGATCTCATCCCGGACAAACTCCGGCGTGATCGCCTCCGGCAGATTGGCGCCAAAACTCTGGCCCGGGTGGGCTTTCTTCAGGATTTCGTTTCGGATCCGCTCCCGGCCCAAATTCTCCCGGATCGCCACATACTCCATCTCAGGGGTGACGATTCCGGCGCGGGCATAGTGGAGTTGGGAGACGTTTTTACCCGCTTTGGCGCGGCGGGGTTTGGGCAGCTGTTCAAAACGAAGATGGTCAAAACCGCCATCCGCCAGACGCTGTTGGGTAAAGCGGGAGGAGACCTCCTCCAGCGCCTCTGTGTCATCCCGTTCCAGGATCCAGCCCTGACGCAACTTGGGCAGGCCAGCGCGAACGTCCAGCTGCGCGTGAGGATCGCTGTAGGGGCCAGCGGTGTCGTAGACGGGGATCGATTCGTTGTCCCGGGTGATGGGATTGTTCTGGTCGCCGCCAATCACCGAGGGCGTCAGGTGAATCTGTCGCATCCCCACACGAATGTCATCGCGGGAGCCGGTGAGATAGAGCTTCTCAGAGTTGGGAAAAGGGTGCCCTTTCAGGTTATCCAGAAAGGTTTGTGCCGCGTCGCGGCGTTGACGGCGGGAAACGCCGTTTTTCGGGGTGTCAGTCGACATTGCAATCTCCAGGTGTTCCCTATGGAAAATTGCCTGCCGGACGTGAGCCTGTTGGCGAACAAATTGTGCGCCCCCGGATGGAGGTTCCCTGGCTTTGCAGGGATCGACTTGCACTGATAGCTCAGACAAGCCACTGGGGGCGTTGCTTGTTTTCCTACGCCGGTACTAACCGGTTCAGGTTCCACGGATCCCGCTTTCGCGATCTCAGCCCATTCATATTGGGCACTCCGACAAGACCGCCGCAGTATGGCAATAACCCGCCCCAAGTACAACTCGGAACAGTGCTACCCGTCTGGATCATTCCCAATCCATTCAACCGCTTGATAGCAATTTCGCAATATGGCGATCCCGCTCTCAGAACCCGCGCGTCAGCAGCGGGAAATTTCGAATCGGTTGTTACACTGCGGTCATGCCCTGGCCGGCGTTGTCTGGCCTCAACGGAACCGAGAAGAGAAGTCCGATGCCCGCTTATCAAACCCTACTGGACGACGCCGCGCGACTGGTGCGGCTGCACACCCTGACACCGGCGCAAAAGCAGCTGGCTCTCTATCAACGCCTGGAAGCCGAACTGCCGGGCTGCAACTACAGCGACGATGTGGCCGAAGCGGTCAAGAGTGGCCTGCTGCACGAGATGTTCGAGCCCGCCGCCCCCTTCAAGCCCCGCTATACCCTGCCGGACTACGCCAAAACCCTGACCGGCGGCAGCGAGTTTCTGGAGCTGGAACCGGCGCAGGATCTGGACGATGCCCTGCACCTGCTGACCATCCTCTATCAGCACGTGCCCTCGGTCACCACCTACCCGGTCTTTCTCGGCCATCTCGATACCCTGCTGGAACCCTTTGTTGGCGACCTGTGCGATGAGCAGCTCTACAAGAAACTGCGCCGCTTCTGGCAGATGATCGATCGCATCGTGCCGGACTCCTTCGCCCACGTTAACCTGGGACCCCAGGACAGCCGTGTGGGTCGCACCCTGCTGCGCATCGATGCCGAGCTGGCGCAATCGGTTCCCAACCTGACCTTCCGCTACCAGGCGGGCGTCACCCCGGACGATCTTCTGGCGCTACTGACCAACAACATCATCGCCTGCAATAAGCCCCATATCGCCAACCATGAGCGGATCGCCAAAGATTTCGAAGGCGACTACGCCAACGTCAGCTGCTTTAACTCCCTGCCGCTGGGCGGTGGTGCTCACACCCTGCTGCGCCTGAACCTGCGGGTCTCCTTTGCGCTGTGTGACGGCACCGTCGAGGACTACCTGAACACTGCCCTGCCCCGCTGCGTCGACCTGATGGCCCGGGGGCTGGAGCACCGCATCCGTGGATTGGTGGAGGACACCCAGTTCTATCGCCACCACTTCCTGTGTCAGGAAGGGCTGCTGGATCCGGCTAAGTTCACCGCCATGTTTGGGATCTACGGCACCGCCGAACTGGTGAATCAGCTGATGGCTGCTGCCGGGAAATCCGGTCGCTACGGTCTGGATGAGGAAGCCAATACCCTGGCGGAAACCCTGATCGCCGCCTACGCCGAAGCGGTCGACAAGATTGAGATGCCGCACTGCCTGAACAACAAGGTGATGCTGCACGCTCAGTCCGGGATCTCCTGCGACACCGATGAAACTGCGGGCACCCGCATCCCCATCGGCGAAGAGCCGGACCCGGCCAGCTACATCCGCGCCACTGCCCGGATGCACACCTACTTCCAGGCCGGGGTCAGCGACATTCTGGGCTTCGACCCCACCATCCGTCGCAACCCGGAAGCGATGACCCGTCTGATCCGTGGCGGCTTCCGTCTGGGCATGCGGGTGTTTACCGCCAACCTGAGCGATAACGATCTGGTGCGCGTCACCGGTTTCCTGGTGAAGAAATCGGACATCGAGAAGTATCGCAACCAGGCTGAGCGCCACCAGTCCACGGCACTGGGGCTGGAAGCGGTGGATGTGGGCCAGATCCTCAGCCGTCAGGCGCGGACCCTGAACCACGAACAGAACCCCTCCAACCTGTGGTAAGCCTGAAACCGCTGGCACCCGCGCCTGGCGGCCTGACCCTGGGCGCCATCAAAAGACCGGAGCTTAACGCTCCGGTCAACCGGGTCCTGCCCTTCTCCTGCGTAGACGGCCCCGGCAGTCGCATGGTGGTGTTCTTCCAGGGCTGCAACATGCGCTGCGTCACCTGCCACAACCCGCAAACCATCGGACACTGCAATCACTGTCTTGACTGTGTGCCGCACTGTCCCCATCAGGCGCTGCAGGACGCCAGCGTTAATGGTAAGCGGCGTTTGCAGCATAAGGCGGACCAGTGTGAGCGCTGCGATCACTGCCTGCCCCACTGCGAGCGCAGCGGTTCGCCCTATGCCCGCCGTTACGGCGTTGAGCAATTGCTTAATGAGATCGCCGACCACGCTCTGCTGCTGGATGGGGTCACCTTTTCCGGCGGCGAAGCCACTCAGCAGCATCGCTTTCTCACGGAGCTTCAGGCCCGCCTGAAGCGCCATCCCAAAGCCGCTCATCTGAGCCTGCTTATCGATTCCAATGGCTTATTGGATACGGCGCAGTGGGCTCCGCTGCTCACCCACAGCGACGGCGTGATGCTGGACATCAAAGCGATGGATCCGGCCCTGCACAAACGGCTGACCGGTCGGGACAACGCCAAGGTGCTGGCCAGTGCCCGACATCTGGCGGAGCAGGACAAACTCGCCGAACTGCGCTTTCTGGTGATCGTGAACCAGAATGACAGCCAGGAAGAACTCGATGCGTTGGCGGCCTTTATCAAGAGTCTGCCGGGAACGCGCCCCCTTAAGCTGAACGGCTTCCGTCACCACGGCGTCGGCGACACGGCAAAAACCTGGCCTGAAACCCCCAATGAACGCCTGAAAGCGATCGCGCAGTGGTTTGTGGAACAGGGTATCGACGCCCGGGTCAACGGCGAGTTCTGATCCCTTGCGAGCTGACGGGGGCACTGTTAACCTTGCTGGCCCCCGCAGTACAGGAGTTCCCCCACCGTGTCACCATTGCTGGAACGTGACGTTTATCTGTTTGATCTCGATAACACCCTCTATGCGCCGGAGTCCGGCATTCTTGACCAGGTTGGCCAGCGCATGCGCGACTTTGTTGGCCGCCAGTTCGATCTGAACCCGGCTGATGCCCAGGCGTTCTGCCAACGCTACTACAAGCAGTACGGCGGCACCCTGCGTGGTCTGCAACTGCATCACCCGGAAGTCGATCTCGACGCCTTCTCCCAATACGCCCACGACGTCGCCCTGGATGCACTGCCGCGAGTACCGGAACTGGCCGACGAGTTGTTGGCTACCCAGAAACGTCGGATCCTCTTTACCAACTCTCCCCGCGCCTATGCCGAACGGTTGCTCGACCACCTGGGCCTGAGCCACTGCTTCGAAGGCTTATTCAGCGTCGAGCAGGTGGACTTTCAGATGAAGCCCCACCCTCACGCGTTCAAAACCATCTGCGATCACTTTGGTTTTCATGCCGACAGCGCGGTGATGTTTGATGATCAGCCAGACAACCTGAATACCGCCCGCACCATGGGGATGCGCACGGTTCTGGTAAACCGCCACGATCTCGCCAACCCGGACGCCTGCTACCGCACCGAAAACCTCACCGGCTTTCTCAGCGAACTCAACCGACGTTAACCTGCGCCCTTTGCCCGGGATGGTCTACCCTTGCAGAAACCACTGCCTGGGTGGGAGGGCTTATGATCCGCCACTACTACCTCAGCACCAGCCTGTGGGAGCTGGAGCTGGTGGAGCGGCAGCTGGAAAAACAGGGATTGAGTCCAGCCCAGATCCACGTGCACAGCCGTCATCCGTCGCTGATTCGACGGTTTCGGCTGCTGCCGGTCTCCTCGTTGATCCTTTACGATCTGCTCTACTACGCCTGGCGCGGTCTGCAACTGGGCGCAGGTCTGGCGATGACCATGCTCGCACTGGCGTTCTGGTGGGGCGTCGGCGGGCTGGGTTGGGTGCCTATCTGGATGTTTGCTGCTCTGGTACTGGGCTTCTGCACCTGGGAGGGTGGCCTTATCGGCCTGCAGCATCCACACCATCGCATCGACAGCTTTGATAAAGCGATCGCCCAGGGGATGCACCTGCTGATGGTGGATGTGGCTCCAGGACAAACACGCTCTCTCGATGTCGTGATTGCCCGCCATCCTGGCCTGATGGCCCAGGGCACCGCAGAGGGCGTGCCTCAACCCATGCTCACTTTTCAGGAGCGGGTGATGCAGTGGCGCGGACGTATGAAACGCTGAACCCCTTCCGCATCTGGTCATCTAACAACAACGCCCCCAAAATCGGGGGCGTTGTTGATTCCGGGATCGCACGAACTTGAGCCATCAGGAATCATCCAGATTCTTTCTCGACGCCACCTCCGGGGACCGTGCCGGGGCTCGCAGCACCTGATGCCCCCGAAAGCCTCGTACCGTGCCGATAGCAGCGGTCATCCAAGCGCAAAGCAGCCCAACAAACAGCAGGACCGCTGCCCACTCAAACAATGCCAATCCGGTATGCAGGGCGATTTGGGTGGTGCCGGTGACGCAGGTACCAACCGGAAAGGTAAAGGCCCACCAGGTCAGGGCAAACGGCATCTTTTTGCGAATGGCGCGAAGTGTCAGCAGCCCCGCCATAAAGGACCAGTAGAACGCAAAACCCCAGACCGGAATGCCGTACAGGGTGGCCATCGCATTCATGCTGCCTGCCAATGGCTGCTCGACGATATCCAACGCTACCAGGCCCAGAGCCCCTGCCGCCGTAATCGACTGGCCCAAAGGCCCCAGCACAATCCAAAGCGTGGGCACCCTTGCCCCACCAGAGGTGCCGTAGTGCGCCAACCGGCTCCAGATCAGCGTAATGATGATCAGCGCACCAACCAGGCTGACACCAAACAGGGCATAACAGAGAAAGAGCATGGTCTGCTGCAGCGCCAGCCCTGTAGCGTGAGGGATCAGCATGGCACCAATGGCGGCAGAAACCATCGGTGACACTACCGGCATCAGCCAGCCACCGAACGCCGCATCCGGCCGTACCCTGTGGTGGGTAAAAAGTCGAAAAGGCACGACGATGGCCACAATAAAGCCGCTGATGGTGCCAATACACCACAGGGTCCAGGCGATGGTTAACACCGTCTGATGAGAAAACAGATTGTGGCCAAACAGCAGAGTGCCACCGGCGATGGTCATCAGTGCCATCGGCGGTGCGCCCCAGAACTGCGACATCACCGGGTCATCAAAGTGGTGTGCGTAGACATGGGGCTTGCGAACCACCTGAATCAGCAATACCACCACTAGAGCAAGCAGCATCAGGCTGGCTAGGGACCACACCACCAAACCAAAACCGGCCAGTTTTGGCCCCACCAAAGGCAATCCAATGGCGGCATTGGCAATGATGCCGGTGCCCATCACCGAGGCGAACCAGTTAGGGCCAAAGTGTCTGCCAATGGCTTGAGGATCAGTTGCTGACATCGTGCTTTCCTTGAAGGCCAGTTAACGCCCTGTTCCCTGCCCCTATTTGGGCTTTCAGGGGAGCGGATATCGCCCGGCTTTCTTTGCGGTGTCGTCGCAACTTACTGAGGTGTCCATGAATCCACATGAAGCTTCCAGGCACCATCTACAAGCTTAAAAACCAGCACAAAGCGGCTTTTGTGGACCCCGGACTCGGCATCCGTGATGATCAGTTCGCCGGTTGCATAGGACAGGTTGCCCTGCTGCTCAGCATTTTGAGTAATAAGTTCGACGTTCTTGGGATTGGATTCGATAACAGAGACCCAGAAAGGTCTTATCGCCGCTTTTCCGCAGGTCAGCGGTGCTTGGGGGGCGATGATGCAGGCGTCATCCGTGTAGTCGTTAACCAGATAATCGATGTCTCCGGCCACGATGGCTTTGGCGAACGCCTTGTTGGCCGCGTCCAGCTGCTCCAATACGGATTCCGCGTTTCCCGTTACCGGAATCAGCAAACCCATCAAAGCCGTCAGGATTACCGCGATTCGACTTTTCATCACTCGCTCCTCTTTCAACCTCACGCGCCAAACGGAGTCTAAAGCGTAGCCAACGGCTTAGTCAGGGACCCAGTTTTCCATTGGGATTAAGTGAAAGCGCTACTTTAGGGAAATCACCGATGGCCAATGGTTTTGCATTTGAAAGGGCCAGCCGGTGACGCGGAGCGGATACCAGAGATAAAAAGCTAAAGCGCACGGTACGGTTTGTGCCGTCTATTACAGAGTTTGGTTTTCAGCTTTCGGGAAAGGGTGTTGCCTGGAGGCAAGGAGCGGTCATTCATCGTCCAGATATACGCGGGTGCTATCGGCCCGCAGCGGTCAGTCAGGTGATCTGGCTGCACGTCTGCTTTCGAGGGGTTAGCTGACGCTCGAATTTATCGGGATCGATTGACTGCACCCCAAAGCAAGGTGAACAAAACGAAGATAAACATGCTAACTGCAAACTTGTGTTCGTAGCTGCTGTCAGCGACCCACCAGAACAAGATAACCAACGGAATTTACAAGTATTTCATTTGAATTTTTTCATACTATTAAGTTTGGTGGCTAGGCCTCGATAGTCGCTTAACGGCCAATTGCGGTCAGTCGAGGACGCTGCCTGAATAGCCGCTCTTTGCTCCACTGCGGACGCCCAAGCTTGGTTCAATTAACGAGCGTTAACCTTCTTCGACCTTAGCCAGTGCAATCCCTGCAACGCCAAGCAGGCCAGATAGAAAGTTATGGCCACCAAGCCGAGGAACACTGGCCAAGTCGCAACGTAGAGATGAGATGCTCCGGGATAATAATCTGGACGTTCTCGTACCAATAGCAGGTAGCCATATGCACATAGGCTAAGTAAGAGCACTGCATCAGCAGCCACTGAATAAACCCTAGTTCCTCGAATTTTAAAATTGGTTCGAGAGGCAATTGAGAGTGCAGCAAACGAAGGTAATGCTGAGGCAAGGCCTACAGCAACAGCGAAAAACAGCATGAAGCTATCTACACCCTGAGCAAAACCGCTTCTAAAGAGATCGAACAAGGCATTTGTTGTGGCCATTGCCACGAGTGCCACGCTCAGTATCGTTCGGTTCATAAGTAAAAACACTGCTGAGGAATTTGCACTACTTCGTTACACCGTACAGGAACGTGTAGTCCTCGAAAAGCCGGTAATGAGCGTTACAATCCTCTCCCCATGGCCTGCAACGGCTTTTCGCACGGGCGCTTAACGGCCAGGAGCAGTCAGATGAAGCAAATCGAAAAACGTCTGGACTTCACGACAAAGGAGACACTTCGCAATCCAGCTAAGACACAACTTCTGCGCAAGCACTCATCATCGCATCAACGATGTTGGTTCCATCAAGTGAAAAACTAAACTTGCCCAAGCTTGGGGCTTCTACAACCATGTCTTGGCTTTTCAGAACTGATCCCCAAACAGCTTCTGCATCTTCATTTATCAAAAAATAGTGCCAACCTAATTCACTCTGGTACTGACTGATTGCTTGGAACTTTGACTTTCCGGCACCGATAAGAAGTTCTCTTTGCTCGACGAGTCCTTCTTTATCCAACACTTGAACTTGAATAACCCTGCCCTTAACCGGCCTTCCTTTAATTGAATATTCTGAATTAGTGCGAGCCAAACCGACCACCACAGAGAGTTGGGCTTCCCCGCTAACAGAAGAAATTGGCAGCATTGATTTGCTATAGCAGGCGTTTTCGCCGTAGGAAATTTCCCATCGATTGTCATCGATGTTTGCTGCCGAGACACCGAATGTTGCCATAGCGATAGTGAGCCAAAGTGACTTAGTCATGATGTCTATTGTGTGTAGCGTGAGTGCTTCAGATACCAACCAAGCTATAGAAAGATTAAGCGATATGGAAGTTTATGCCTACCACTACAACGGCCGCTATCCGCCCATAAGCGACCGTTCGGTCAGTTCCCGTCTATGACCGCTTGGAGCACAAAGCGGTCTTCCTCGCCAAAGCCCCTAACGACCGCTTCGGGGCGATTACCGCCTTTTTCTCGTTCAGACCGTGCGCCACAGGCAGCACGCTACGGCAAGGTCAGCATTCTGAACCGGAGAGGTGGGGTTCCGCGTAGCGTGGGCTTCTAGCCCACGGGAAATCTTCCCTCCCGACGCCGCAGAGAAAGAAACGGGGCGCATCACTGTGCGCCCCCTTAGCAAGCTTGATGGCTCTTGCTCGTTTACACCATCAACGCTTGCAGCTCCATCATGCCGTGGCGGCGGTAAGGTTCGGCCAGGGCGTAACGACTGTGGCTAACCAGGCCGGTGTGAAGATAAAGCGCCCGGTCCATCGCCCGCTGCACCTCCCTTCCCCGCTCTTGCATGGACAACTCGGTAAAACGCGGATGCAACGCATGCTGTTCGGCGGCGCTCAGACGTTCAGTGAAATGCTCTCCGGAGTAGGACATCTGGGCAGAGAGGCAGTCCATCGCTTCCTCCTTCTGTTGCCATACATCCGCCAGAGAGATACAGCAGTTGGGATGCTTGGGGCTCATATAGTAGATGGTCGGCACCGGATGGGGAGCCAGTTCCGGCATCGACTCCAGGCCAAAATCCCTTCCCGCCAGCGCTATAGCTTCGAGAATCAGCAACATCGCTGGACGGCGGTCCGGATCAAGGTCGTCGAAGCTGTGTTCGGGGTCTTGGGTAATGATGATATCCGGGCGGGTTTCCCGAATGACCCGAACCAGCGCCAGTTTGTACTCCCGGCGCAGGTCGATGCCGCCACGCTCGAAGTCGTTGAAGTCGATGCGCTCTACTCCCAACACCTCTGCGGCGCGCCGAAGCTGCGCTTTCATCTCATCCTTTGCCAGCATGATTGACGCGAATGAGCGCCCGCCACTGTTGGCATTGATCGCGAGCGCACCACCGCACTCAACCATCTCCATGCCATACACGCCGATAAACAGAATTCGCTGACTCATAACGCTCTCCTAGAACTGGTAACGGTAATTGAATTGCAGATTGCGAGGCGTGCCCCGAGTGGTGATCGGATCGCGGTGCTCTTCCGGCGCTGAGGAACCCGGGTTAAACACACTGACGTCGTAGTCATTGTTCAGTGCATTCTCGAGCCTCAGGTTGAATTGGTGTCGGGCCAGACGATATTGCGCGCCCAAATGGAGCAACCAGTAATCCCCCGCCACCGTCTGGTATTGCGTGAACTCACCGGTGTAATGCCCCTGGATAAACAGCTGCAGAGATTCGGATGCCCGGATGTTCAGGTCAGCGCTGGCCAGCCATTTGGGCACCTCGTCCAGCTGTTTATCGCTGCCCTCCTCCTCGCTTTTGGCATAGCTGGTGGCCATATCGAGTTGCCAGTACTCTCCGGAGGTATTGAGCAGGAGTTCCACCCCATAAGTCTCTACCTGGCCCTCCAGATTGCGGAAGTATTTGTCCTCAATGCCGATCAGGTCATCCACCTGTCGCCAGAACAACAGCGGTTCCAGGGTCCAGTCGGACAGGGATACCAAAGCGCCCAGATTGGCATTAAGGCTGTATTCCGGTTTCAGGTTGGGGTCACCGATGATGCCGCCCTCCTCTTCAACCGAGTAGAGCTCTTCAGCGGTCGGCAAGCGAAACCCGGTGCCCAAAGAGGCGTTGAGCCGGACCCTTTCGCTGTACTGGGATTCACCGCCGATGCTCCAGTTCAGACTGTCTCCCGCGCCGGAGATGTCGCTGTAGCGCAGGCCTAAAGCAAAATCAGTATTCAGAATACGGGGACGGAACTGGGCAAACAGAGAGGTAACGGTTTCGGTTTCGCTGACAAACTCCATCACCTCATCTTCGCCCCGGTAGCGCTGCAGTTCGGCTCCGAAGAGCCAGCTCTGATTGGTTTGTTGATCCCAACGGAGGATCGCCTTCAGTCCGTAATCCTCAAACCCCCAGTAGCTGTTGTTATCCATCACGATAATGTCGCCGGACTCATTCTGGTCGATGCGGCTGTAGTAACTGTCCCACGCGTGGTAATAGGCCTTAAGTTGCAGCATCCAGCTGGGATCCAGCCGGTGCTGGTAATCCAGCGTGGCTATCCGTTCTTCGCGCTGATTATCGCTGTCGATGGTGCCGTAGGGGCGAAGCCGTTCCAGATCGCTGTCATTCCACTGTGCCAACAGGGTGAGATAGCGGTCCGTATCCAGCACCCATCGCACCTTGCCCCCCAGATTGGCGACCCGGTATCCACGCTTAACGTCATCGGCGGCGGTCCAGTGGATGTCGCTGTCCTGCCAGAGTTGATGGCCCTCGCTCAGGGCGTAGGCGCCAAACAGGGACAACTCAACCGGCCCATAGGCCCGGCTGAGAAAGAGATCGGTATTCAGGCTTGGCAGCGTATCGGTCCCGATGTTAACGCTGGTTTCGCTCTCCCCCTGGTAGTTGCGGGTGACGATATTGATCACGCCTGCGATGGCATCACTGCCATAGATGATCCCCTGGCCGCCTTTCAGTACCTCAATCCGCTCGATGATGTTGGGGTTCAGGCTGTCCAGGTAGATGCCACCATAAAGCCGATTGTTGAGACGGTTGCCATCAATCAACCAGAGGATGTCCTGCTTGCGGGAGCCCTGGAGGGAGTAATAGGCGCCATCAAACCGACCCCCTTTTCCCGCCGCAAACAGCCCGGGCACCAGTTGCGCCAGGATGTCGTTGATGTCCCCCTGGCCAAACTGTTCAATCTGCTCCCGCTCAACGATGACCAGGCTGTTGCCTAAGCGGGCCTGATCCAGCGCCAGGCTCTCCTCCAGAGTTCGGTGGGTGACCACCATCACCTCATCCACCGCCAATACCGAGGGCGCCGTCTGTGCCAGTGCGATGGCAACGAGCAGCCTTACTTTGTTCATACCAAGTTCCTTTTGTTGTCCTGACGCCCCAGCACCGTGACCTGCGGCCGCCCGTGGACGCCGGTGGCAATGTGGGTTTCGACGCCGTATGCCTTCAGCAGATTTGACTGGGTCAACACCTGCTCCGGCGCGCCGCTGGCGATCTGCTCGCCATCGGCCAGAAGCAGCAGTTGGTCGCAATACTGCGCGGCAAGATTCATATCGTGAAAGCTGGCGATGACGGTGAGGGACCGTTGCCGCAACAGCGAGAGCAGATGATGGAGATGGAAGATGTCCAGGTGGTTGGCAGGCTCATCCAGCAGCATTACCGGGGTGTCCTGAAACAGAGCCTGCGCCAGCATGGTTCGCTGGACCTGCCCCCCTGAAAGCCGCTCCAGTGGCATGCGGCGCAACGCCGTAAGCCCACAGGTTTGCAGCAGTTGATCCAACCAGGTTCGGTCCAGAACCCGATCCGGCGCTTTGCCGAGCGCCACCACCTGCTCCACCGTTAAGCCACCACAGGGGGCGTTGTGTTGCACCATGATGGCCAACTGATGCGCCCGCTCTCTCGGCGTCATGGTCAGCAGCGACTGATCAGAAAACCACAGCCGCCCTTCTCCGGCAGGCAGCAATCCCGCCAACGTCTTCAGCAGTGTGGTCTTGCCACAACCATTTGGCCCCAGCAGCCCCAGCCACTGCCCCTGTGGCAAGCGCAACTCCAGCGGCTTGGAAAGACGCAATCCGTGGCTGGCCAGTTGCAGGTGATCAATGAACAGCATTGGCCTGTCTCCGGATTAGGGACAAAAGCATTGGGGCGGTCACGATCGCCAGAGGAATGGAAAGGGGGATTTCCGTTGGGGCGAGCATGGTGCGGCAGAGAAGATCGACAGCAATACAGAGGATCGCGCCCATCAGCGCTGCGGTGGGGATCAGAATTCGGTGGCCAGCTCCCATCCAGAGTCGGCACAGATGGGGCACCAGCAATCCCAGAAAGCCCACTACACCAGCACTGGCGACCGCCAGTGCGGTCAACAGCAGAATCACCAGGGCAAGAAGACGACGGGTGCTGACCAGAGTCAGGCCGAGGGACTGGGCTTTATCCTCTCCCAGTAGCAGACGGTCCCACTCATGGCTGCGTAGGATAAGCAGTGGCAGTGCGATCACCAGCGCGAGGGACAGGGGCAACAACTCGCGCCATTCGGTGCCCGCCAGGGACCCCATCAACCAGTGCAGGATCTGGCTCAAAGCCCGTTCATCCCCCATCAACATCATCAGGGTGGTGAGTGACGAGCCCAGTGCACTGATGGTGACACCGCAAAGGATCAGCGCAAACGGCGCCAGCCTCAGCCCCTTCTGCTGGGCGGTGACCATTACCAGTGCGAAGGTCAGAGCCGCGCCCAGAAGCGCCAGCAGCGGCTGAGGTACGGAGAGCCCAAGGGTCAAGCCGCCCACAGCAAAAAGGGATGCCCCATTAGCGATGCCAAGCAGATAGGGATCAGCAAGGGGATTGCGCACCAGCGTCTGACTCAGCACGCCAGCGACCGCCAGTGCCGCCCCAACCAGCGCCGCCAGCAGGGCCCGGGGCAAACGCATCTCCCAGATGATCGCCTGTGCCAGGGCGTGATCACTCTGGCGTCTGAGACCTCCCATTAGCTGATTGAGATCCAGTGGCAGCGCGCCCCACGCCAGACTCGCCAGCAGCAACAGCAGCAACACACCGATCCCCAGCCCGTAAACGGTAGCCGGATTGGCAGGCCCCCTCATGGCTGCCAGGCCCGAAACAGTTGATGCGCACGCTCAATGCCATCGGGAAGACGCACGCCCGCCATCGTTTCAGAGAACGCGATGGGGTGAAGTTGTCCGGCGGTCAGAGCGTTGAGGTAACGGGCATAGAGCGCGCCATTCAGATAGGCCTGTTTTTGGTCGAAGGAGGACCAATTGGAATCCACCATCAGGATCAGATCGGGCTGACGACTCAATATCGTTTCCCAGGAGAGATGGCCCCAGGACTTCGGCAGATCAGCGGCGACATTGATGCCACCCGCTTGCTCAATCAGCAGGTTGCCAGCACCACAGCAGCCCGCCACATAGGGCAGATCATATTCACGCAACCACAGCAGTACCTTGGGCTTTTGCTGCGATTCCGGCCACTGCAGTTTGGAGAGACGCTGTTGCTGTGTCTGGACCCAGCTTTCCGCTTCGGCTTGCAGGCCGGTGAGCTGGCCAAGGTTCGCCATATCGCGATACAGCCCGTCCAGCGTCACCGTCTGTCGGGCGCAGGCGGACTCAAACAGGTAACTGCGGGCACCGTAGGCAAGCCAGCGCTCCCGGGCTCCTACACCCCAATCACTAAAGGCGCTGGAAAACCCGGCCACCAGCAAGTCAGGCTTCTCTGCTAACAGGGACTCCGGGTTGGGATACTCCCTGGCCAGAGTTGGAATGGCGTCAAACCGTTCGGCCCAGCGGGACGCCGGGGCATCGTCCTGGTACGCCTGCGCCAGCAGTTGTTGGTCAGCGCCAATGGCGATCAGGGCTTCCGTGGCCTGCTGGTTCAGAGACACGATGCGCTCTGCCTTGGGGGCCGGGGCAAGGTGAACACCACAGTTCTCAATGGCACCGGCGGAATACGCAGACACTGGCAACAGACTCCATACCAGCATGAACAGCAATGACAGCAACCTCACTTCACTCGCTCCTTGATTTCGGTGTGAAGATATTAGATTTCGTCATACTTTGTGTTTCTGATCAGAATCAATAAAATGTGAAGACGTGAAAATTCGTAATACCGAGGATTGAAACGATGACGACTGAGCGGATCACCGTGTCACTGGACAGTGACCTTTTGTCGGAACTGGATCAGATGACGGAACAGGGAGGCTATCGCAATCGCAGCGAGTTCTTCCGGGACCTGATCCGGGAGCGCCGCTCAGAACAGTTGATACAGGCCGAACCGGATACTGAATGTCTGGCGACACTCAGCTATGTGTTCGATACGCGCAAACGCACCCTGCTTACCCGGCTGCAGGACAATCTGAATCAACACCACGACATCGTGAGGGCCAGTCAGATCGTCTGCCTGGACAACCATTTCCGGTTGGAGAGTGTGGCTCTGGTGGGTAAGGCGTACGAGCTGAACCAGTTTGCCAATCTGCAGTTGAGTGAAAGCGGTGTGATGAACGGCTGTCTGCACCTGGTGCCCATGATCCTGGAAAACACCATCTGATCCGGCACTGATATCACTTAGCAGTTGTGGGGGGCCTAGGTCCTGCCACCAATCAGCAGCAGGATAAGCATCCTGAACCGCAGAGAGGGAGCGTCCCGTAGCGTGGGCCTATGGCCCACGTAACCCGTGAGATTCGTGCGATTTTCGCCGATTGCCGTTCTCGCCGTGCGCCACAGGCAACACGCTACAGCAGGATAAGCATCCCGAATCGCAGAGAGGGAGCTTCCCGTAGCGTGGGCCTATGGCCCACGTAACCCGTGAGATTCGGGCGATTTTTGCCGGTTGCCGTTCTGGCCGTGCGCCACAGGCAGCACGCTACAGCAGGACAAACATCCTGAACCCTTGAATCCCCGGTGTTGGTAAGGCGTTCAAGGTCAATATTCATCGTCGTAGTCACAGGTGCTGACGACGGTGTGGTCGAGGTTATTCCAGGGCGGCGGCAATTGCTGGTTAAAGGCCGTCAATTCGGATGTGCCTGCGTGTATTTCGCGGATCGCCGGTAGAGTTCGGTTGAGGTGATAGCGCAGAGCCGACTCTTGCTGTCCGATGGCGCAGAAATAGCGGGCCAGCACCGGCAAATACTCAACTCTGTCGATCAGCGACAACACCGCATCGGCCAGAACCGGAGCCCCGGCCTGACCCATCAACCGAGAAGCACAGGGCCAACGGGTAAATTGTTCAATCAACTCCGCCAGCAGCTCACGGCCTTCGTCACTGCCGGCGGCAACAGCGGGGAAAAAGTGTTTTTCACTTTGCACTTTATCGCCACCAGGTTGCGTTGCGACAAAGGCAAAGAAGAGATGGCCTGCCTGAATGTTGCGCTCAAAGTAAGTTTGCCACGCTGGCATCAGCGCATTGAGACGCTCTAGAGACGCCAGACGGTCACCTTGCTCCTCCAAGTCTCCACATGGGATATCCACCTGACCGCTGGTCATAGGCGTACCCATAAGCGGCGCAGGCAGTTGCAGATCAAAGTGGGTGCGCTGACAGAGTACCGGCTTGGACTCAGCCGCCTCACATAGGGGAACCGGTGCCGCAGTAGGAAGCACCACCTGCCAGAGCGTTGCCCACTCAGGATCGCCAATGGCCAGGGTGAGGATGCTGTTGGCTGGCTCTTGCCCCTCGTTTTTGACGTCGAGGATGGTCAGTTGATCGTGCCAATGGCTCAATGACGCTCTCTCGCCATTGGGGGCCACCCGTTGAAGCTGGTATAGCGGCGAGAGGAGTTCGCCCTGGGATGAGAGGCACTGCACGTAGCCGTCCTGCCACGCCAGCCAGATCTGCTCGCCATCGTCGCTCAAGTACACGCAAGTTAGACACTCAATAAAGCTCTGCAGCGCATCATTGTGACTTGCACTGTGATCGCCTCCAGCGATGGCGTCCAGCGCTTCCACCAGCTCGTCGCAGTCATACTCATCCGCTATTTGGTTCGGCAACAGGGTGCGTACCGGTCGTGACCAGCGCACCTGCTGGCGGTGAAAGTCGATCAGTTGCAGCTCAAATTGGTAAGCCGTTTGACCGTCAGCGCTTTGGACTGCCCTTAGCGACTCGGCGTTGGCCGTGAGCGCCAGCCCGTGGCGTTGGTGAAAGAAGAAGGTTTCGCGCACCGATATCGTCTCCGGTGCGGGTTTGCCGGTCAGGGACACTGGGGTCGTCTGGCCACTTTGGGGAGCGTAACGAACCAGGCCATGAGTGCGAAATTTATAACCGGGCTTGCCGCTGTGCTGATAGAAGACAAAGTCGCCGCTCTCCAGCGCGACCATGCTGCCACCGACAAAATCGAACTCGCAGGGCGGATACTCTGTGACCTGAAGGGAATCCAGATCGATCCGGAACAGGCGGACTTCGCTGAATCGCTCTCCCTGTCTGCGTGCCATCAGCCACAGGGTCGATCCTTGCAGGCTGACATCCTTAAACGGCATCAAACCTAACTTCAGCAAGGGCGCGACCGCCACCTTAACGCCGCTCTGGAAAGGCCAGATATACAGATTGCCCCGCTCATCCAGCGCGACGATGCGGTCGTCACCGAGCCAGGACCGCCACACCACATCGTGTTCGCTGCCGGTCAGTTCGAACTGGCTCAGCACCTCAGTGGCGAGTTGGGAGTTGTCATGAACCTGCACCTGATTAAAACCGCCACCGTAAAACAGCCGGTGTGTGTGTAGATTTTGAGTATTCAACATCTGTCCTTGCGTTGTGGGTGTTGCGCTGGCAATCGATAGGCCATTCTCATGGGGCGTCAGATTAACGCGCCAGATTGAAATCGAACTAATGAACAAACACAACACTTCAACAATGTGATGACGCACATGAACAGCACTCACCAAAAGGTGATAGCAGAACACAGATCGATAATTGGAACCAAAGGGGCCAGAGTGACCAGATGCTGCCTGGGGCGGCACCAGCAACAATGACCAGAAGACTGGATAAATCCCCGGCACATAAAATGCTGATAGACGGTATATTCACTTAACGCCGAGAATATTTTGGATATCACTCAAAATCATTCTGATTACATTCGCTCTGCAATATCTCTTTAGGAGTTAACAGCGTTATCAACCATGACCAAATCAAAAATGAATTTCTCTAATTCGTTGTCGACACTATCCACGTCACGTAGACTTCCGCGCTTTGTATCCACACTCCCCTATTCAGAAAATGCAGATGGCCTATTGGACATCATGCTGTCACGGTAAAGGTATTTTATGATCAAGGCTTTAAGGCAGGAGACTGCGTTACTTGCCGGTATTATTGCTATTGTATTTTTCAGTCTACATGGCGGTGCACTGTTAAATGCGAACAGTCCGCCTGCGGCTTACATTGCGTCGACCGGTTTACTCTTTTATGTCGTAATGATATCGATCTTTGCGGTTGTACGTCACTCCGATGCCCTCGCCATTAAACTGGGCGACCCATATGGAACGCTGATCCTGACGTTATCGGTGGTGTTGCTGGAAGTCATCATGGTTTCCTCTGTGATGCTGACGGGAGAATCGAACCCAGTGTTGGCCAGAGACACCATGTTTGCCGTTATCATGGCGGTATTAAATGGACTTGTCGGTATTACACTATTGATTGGCGGAATAAAGTTTCGTAGTCAGGTCTTCAATCTGGATGGGCTAAAATCCTATCTGGTTGCCATTATCCCTTTGGCGATGCTTTGTCTCATTCTTCCCAGCTTCACGAGCAGCAACAGTTTCGGCAATATGTCCGCGGGATTAACCTGGACATTGGTGATTACGTCAATCGCACTCTATTTTGTTTTTCTGTATGTGCAAACCAAAAGCCACACGCACTTCTTTGTCGATGCGGATCATGAAGACAAGCACACCCATCATGGCCCGCTGGAAAGTAACCTTTATCACAGCATTTTGTTGATTTGCTATCTGCTCGTGGTGATTGTTTTGGCGAAGAACCTGGCAATTCCCATCAATGACAGCATCACCCTTCTTGGTGCGCCCGCAGCACTTGGAGGACTGGTTGTGGCGTTGATTATTCTGGCGCCAGAAGCCGTGGGTGCCATCAAGTCCGCTTTGTCCAATCAACTGCAGCGCGCAATGAACCTGTTTTTCGGCTCAGTGTTGGCAACCATTGCACTGACTGTACCGGCAGTACTGCTTATCTCTGGGATGATCAACGAGCCCATTCGCCTGGGCCTGAAACCTGCTGAAATGGTTTTGCTTGTCACTACACTGATGATGACGACGGTAAGCTTCAGTAGTGGCAAAACCAATACACTTAACGGGGCAACCCACCTGGTTCTGTTCGTGGCCTACATCATTCTGATGTTCGACTGAAATCACACTCATGCCCTGAACACTTGTAGTCCAGGGCATGCACTCTTCCAAGGTATTCCGCCCCACAGAAAAACTCCCTGTTCGCTATACCGGCAACGTAGTCTTAGCCCCTCTTCGGCCACGTACCCGGCCGCGAGCCCTGGACGGTGGACGGCCTCTTCCGAAGCCGTTAACTTTAGTGGAGTTCCCCGGAGCAGATGACGCAATCCCAACGCCCTTGAGCAAAAGATCACATTCAAAGGATAAGCAGCATGAAGGACATACGGGATTTAGACCTTAACTTGTTAAAGTTATTACAAGTCGTTGTTGAAACCCGCAATACGCATGCCGCCGCAGAACGACTGGGTATATCGCAGACCAGTGTGAGTCGAGGTATCACAAAGCTGAAAGAGGTTTTTGGAGACCAGCTTTTTGTCCGAAAAGCGCATGGTGTCGAGCCTTCCGAACTGGCACTAAAGTTGGCCGAGGCTGCCGACGAGATGTATCGACCGCTGTCGAAGGTCATTGAGTCTTACCAAGGCTTTAACCCAAAGGAGTTTGGCGGAGAGATCACCGTTTGCATGCACATCTATTTCCTGGAGCTCTACGGCGCCGGTATCTTTGAAGCATTGAAGCGTGCCCTGCCAAGAGCCAGCTTCAACCTCAGTGTTTGGCAACCCCACTCTCTGACGGACATGCTCAATGGCAAAATCGATTACCTGATTCATTTTGACGGCTTTAAGTTTCCACAAGATATCTATCTGAACGCACTGATAGATATCGACATCTGCCTGGTAGCGAGAAAGGCACATCCAGTCCTCTCACACTCGTCCAATTTGGAAGATATTCATCATCTCCCATTAGCCCGCATCACCATCGATGGCATCAATACCAAGCGAACACCCATCGAAGCATTCTATCAGTCGAGGGGGTATCAGGCGCACTACACTCTGGTCACTCACAGTGTCCATGTTTTACTGGCGCTGCTGAAGCAATCCGATGCCATCCTGTATGGAAGCCGAACTATGAAGCAGCTAAGCGACGAGGTCGCCACCTATCCGTTGCCCCAACTGCCCAATGAGATGCGAAAAGTACAGGTCAACGGAGGCTACCTACAAACTAAGCGGGACTATCCGTTGAATCAGCTTATCCACGAAACCATACAGCGCTATTTTGACGATGTGGTTCAGCCTGAACAACCGCCAGGGGAAACCGGCTAGCCTGATGCATCCAGCCGTATCGAAGAGGTCCGAGACGGATAGATCAGGCTGTCTTTGATCTCATATTTGTACTCATAACTGAAGTCAGGGAATGGGTAGTTATTGGCTTCATGCCACATCCGGATGGTATTTGCTGCCTTTTCTTTAAGTGAACCATCTATCGCTTCCAGAGAACCGACAAACTGATACTGATTGGAGAACGCCAATTGAGCACCAACTGAGTCGATCTGTTCCATCACCATAAACAGGACATCCTCCTGGATAGCGGTAAATTCTTCGTGGCTTCGGCAACGGATGTATGCCAGGACGTTGACATGAATTGCAAACTCTCCCACCCCGGCCAAACGCACCCGCACAGGCTCCTCTTCCAGCATTGGATGTCTCAATAGAACACGCCGCAAATTCACCAACAGCAGCTTCAGTTGATCCTGACTCAGTTCTGAGCGAATCCGGAGCGTATGCTCCATTCGCCGTTTATCCCGTCGTTCAAGGTTATCAATCTCCATGTTCGCAAACTCCGAGTTCGGAATGGTGATGAGCGACCGCTCCAGGGTTCGGATCCGTGTTGAACGCAGCCCAATGCTTTCAATGGTTCCCAGGTTGCCACCGTATTTGCAGAGTTCTCCAATCTTGATGCCCCCATCGGCGTAAAGCGTCAGGCCATTGATGACATTCTCCAGTACCGGGCGAACCGCCAGCGCAACGGCCAGGCCACCAACGCCAAGACCTGTCAGGATTGGAGATATGGAATATCCCATAAACTCAATAACATAGATCCCAACAACAACGATGGTCAGGCCGCCGAATATGCGTGCCAGCACCGTGATCAGAGACGAGTCGACATGCTCACCATTGTGTTTATTGAAGGCGTAGACCATCGCGAAGTAGTTAAACAACGCCATAATGAGCCAGGACATAAAGAAAAATTGGCCAAGAATAAAGACGGAAGTCAGGAACTGATAAACCCCGCCGGTAACCCATATCCCATCATCAATCACCTTTCGCGCGGCAAACAGAAGCAAAACAATGCCAATTAATGCAATGATCTTGCCCGTCTTCCAGCGAATGCCCTTATGCTCAAAATGCGTATCCCAGCGAACACCAAGTCCAAAGCTCACGCCGATAAGAGCCCTACAAGCAATGAAGACAAGTATCAGCGCTGTCCACTGCCATACCGGTAACGGGCCATACATCTCACTGAAGCTATCGGGCAGCGTTTGAATGATGCTTCTTGGCAGCAGTGGGCCGGGAGAAAGCAGAAACTCGTGGTAACTGAGTTCCCTATCAGGCTCTCGGTAAGGCAGTACTCGCATGGTTCGATACAAGCCTGGGAGCTTTTGAATCGAGGTTGCCGAGAAAACGTATTGCCCTTGCCGCTCGCCTTCGTCCAGTTTAATGATCGTCAGGTCTGTGCCGGAAAAGCGCCAATGAGTTAACTCCGTCTGCTCTGGCGTAAGTTCCGGCGCACTCCACAACAGCGCTTCATCAAAACGATCCAGGACTTCTCTGAGCAACAGTACCCGCTCCATCACAACCACTTTTCGGCTGCGATTGGGTATCAAAGAGAGGTCCAGAGTTCGCACCAACTGCCCATAGGCGTGGTTCGCGATGTCGGAATTGAACTCTTCCTTTCTCCATTGCTCAATCAGGACGTCTGAGGCCAGCAGGAAACTCTCAAGGGTGTTTTTAGGGCTGGATGTGTCAGCAAACTCAAGGCGAGTACCGTCAGCCATGGCGACTGATGCGCCGACTGACAGTACGAATAACAATACGAGTTTTGGCATTGCGATTTCCGATGGGGATGAACAGATCGGCAATTCCCGGATTTCCCAATGCGCTTAACGTGGCATAAGGTCAATCAGGGCAAATCAGCAGAGGTGGGCCTGTTGGATGCACCACACCCGTGCACAAAGCGCGTTTGGCACAGAGGGCGTTCTGCTGCGGTCAGCAAAATGCCGGCGAAGGCGGTTGATCCAATTTCGAGGCGGTAGAGCCCGGAAGCATTTCGGTTCCGGAACCACACCGTGAACCTGCCTCCGGGCGCGCTAACTCGATGGGCTCAGTTAATGTATCGATTAAAGAACTGACGAATTTCTTTAATCGCATCCTCCGACTCAGGAACGTCGGCGTTCAAACCCAACAAATAGTCGCCGTGGGATTGGCCATCATAAACATGCAACTCTGACTTGATATCAGCGCGTCTTAGCAAGCGATGCATTCTTACCGTATCGCTCAGCAACAAATCCCGGGTTCCGGTCATAAAGATCGTGGGAGGGAAATAGGTAATCTCGGCATAGATCGGCGAGATAAGGGGATTTTTCTGGCTGTAATCCCCTGCGTAAAGATCGAAGGTGCCCTGCAAAATGCCTTCGCGCTTACCAAGAGGATCAAGACCTTCGAGCACGTACCAGGAATCCGATGTTTCCTTCAGATCGACGACGGGCGTTCCTACAAACAGGGCTCCCGGAAGGGGCAAGTCTTTTTCTAACAGCTTCAATGTGGTGGCCAGAGTCAGATTTCCTCCCGCTGAGGTGCCAAATATTGCGGTTTCTTCCGGGTTCTGAGTCTCTATCAGCGCTTTCCAGACCGATACGGTATCTTCCAGTGCAGCAGGAAAAGGATGGAGAGGGGGTTTACGGTAGTTGATTGAGACAACTTTGGCACCCAGACCATTGGCCATCCAAACCGCTTCTCTCAAAGCGGCTTCATCGCCACCAAACACAAATGCCCCCCCATGAATGTGCATCATCCACTTATCCTTGTATTCCGGACTCACAGATTTTGGCGTGATGAAAAAGGTTTCGACACCCGCAAGCACTCGCTTTTCAACCAAGATGCCTAAACGCTCCACACTCTTCATGGCCACTTCGATTCCCTGTGCATCAAACTGCTTTTGAAGCTCTATCCATTGCTCTGTGTTTTCAGGGATCGCTACCGCAGACTTCGAGGCATCAACGGTTCGGTTTTCGATCAGCTGACTCAGGGGTTCAGACAGCCCCGTCGGCGTCGGAATGTGTCGTTCAACAACCTTCGAATTGGCAAAAACCGGAACGGAAGACAAGCTCACCAGTAACACTGGTAACAGGGATCGTACGGGGAGTAGTTTCATTCTAATAACTCGGCATCTAGCTAACGAATCGAATCACAAACACGAGCGACATTATTCAAGTCGCCTACGGGACAGGCCATGAATTAGAGAAATTCAATTTTGGAGGGCAGACCAGCAATCCGAGTCAATCGACACTGCTCTGGGATGACACCGAACGACGAAATGCCGTTGCCCCACAGCAACGGCATTGCAGCGAATTCCCCGCATTAGCCTGGCTGGCATTGCGAACGGCTTTCGTGGCACCGAGTTACCCGTTCTCAGAGACTGAAAATCCGGCTTCTCGGCTCTGATTGCGTTATCCGGTCAAGGTCCGGTAAAGAAATGCGCCATCCGGTTAAAGAAGGTGTATTCACTTTCCAGCGCCATGATCGCTACCAGCACCAGTATGGCCAGTGGCGGCAGCAGGATGGCGTAGATCAGCGCCAGTCGCTCCCACATCATGTGCATAAAGACGCTGATGATCAGGCCCGCCTTCAGCACCATAAAGATCAGGATAAGGCTCCAGCGCAGCATCCCCTGCAGGTGCAGGTAGTCCACCATGTAGGAGAGTCCGGACAGGACAAAAAGCAGAAACCAGATTTTGAAATAGAGCCCGAGTGGGTGTTGTTGCTGTGTCTGTTCCATGCCGGCTCCTTACCACAGATAGAAGAAGGCGAAGATAAAGACCCAAACCAGGTCCACAAAGTGCCAGTACAGGCCCACGGTTTCCACGATGCCGTAATCGCCGCTGGCCTCGTAATCACCACGGGCCACTTTGCGGGCGTAGATCGCCAGCAGCAATACACCGATGGAGACGTGAAGCCCATGGAAGCCGGTGATCATAAAGAAGGCGGCGCCGAACTGGGCCGCGCCCATCGGGTTGCCCCAGGGACGTACCCCCTCCTCTATCAATTTGGTCCACTCGAACGCCTGCATCCCAACAAAGCTGGCGCCCAGTATGGCAGTGGCGATCATTAGCAGCGCCGCCGTCTTCCGATCCTTGCGATAGCCGTAGTTCACCGCCAGCGCCATGGTGCCGCTGGAGGTGATCAGGATAAAGGTCATGATGGCGATCAGAACCAGGGGGATGGAGTGCCCCGCGATGGTCAGGGCAAACACCTCGGTGGTCAGCGGCCAGGCCTCCACCGCCGACATCCGGGCGGTCATGTAGCCCACCAGGAAAGTGCCAAAGATGAAGGTATCGCTGAGGAGGAAAATCCACATCATCGCCTTGCCCCAGGACACCTTAAAGGTCTCCTGGTCATGGCTCCAGTCCGCCACTACGGTGGACCAGCCGCGCTCTTGGTGTTGCATCGTCCGCTCCTTAAGGCACGTCAACTGGCTGCACACCGCAGAGTGCCGCCAGCGCCTGATAGGTTTCCGGAGTGCTGGTCAGCAGGGCAAACAGCACCAGCCATAACCCCAGCAGAAAATGCCAGTACTGCGCCAACAGGCCCAATCTGGCCACCGCTTCCCTGCTTGCACCCTGCCAGAGACCCGGTAGCGTGCGTCCCCAGATCGCCAGCCCCACCAACAGGTGAGCCCCATGCAATCCGGTTAATAGAAAAAAGAAACTGGCGGCCGGCGTGCTGCTGACGCCATAGCCGCGTTGGGAAAACAGGCTCCATACCCCCCACTGTCCCAGCAGAAACGCCAATGCTGCGATACCGGAGAGGATCAAACACCCCCGTACCAGTATGGCAGCGCCAGCGCGCCCACTGACCACCGCCATATGCAGCAGCACGGAACTCATCAGCAGAAAGACGGTGTTACGCCACAGGGGCATGGCGTCAAACAGGGGCTGCCAGGGCGCTTCGGTCAGCGGTTCCCAGTCGCCCACCTGGGAGCGAATGATCATCGCCAGGATAAACAGCATAAACATGGAGGTGATCACCGCGAACATCAGGTGAACACAGGTGCGCAGCGCGTTAACCGGGCGCCCTACCTTCGCCGTCACTCCCGGTGTCAGCCAGGGTTTTTCCGTCAGGGTACTCATGAGCCCGCCTCCTGTGGCCCGGCGTCATGGCCGGTTCTGGCGTCCTTATCGCTGTCAGTCAGCCCCCAGTCGCTGGTCTGAGGCAGGAAGTCCTCAGGCGCCCCGGGCACGCTGTAGTCGTACGCCCAGCGGTACACCACAGGCAGTGCCGGTCCCCAGTTGCCGTGTCCCGGTGGGGTCTGCGGCGTCTGCCACTCCAGACTGGCTGCACCCCAGGGGTTGGGGCCGGAAGCCCGCCCTTTGTAGTAGCTCCAGGCCAGGTTGAACAGGAACAGCAACTGGCTGAACCCGACAATCAGCGCGGCGACGGTAATAAAGGCATTGAGGGTGGCCGCTTCGGGCGGAATAAAGTCGTAGTTTTCGAAGTTGTAGTAGCGTCGGGGCATGCCGAGCACACCGGCGTAGTGCATCGGGAAGAATATCGCCCAGGTGCCGAGGAAGGTGATCCAGAAGTGCAGTTTGCCCAGGGTGTCATTGAGCATCCGTCCGGTGATCTTGGGATACCAGTGATAGATCCCGGCAAAGATCACCATGATGGGCGCCACCCCCATCACCATATGGAAGTGAGCCACCACGAAATAGGTGTCGGACAGGGGCAGGTCCACCACCACATTGCCCAGGAACAGGCCGGTCATCCCGCCAAACACAAAGGTGAGGATAAAGGAGATGGCAAACAGCATCGGCACATTCAGGCGGATGTTGCCGCGCCAAAGGGTCAACACCCAGTTGTAAACCTTAATGGCGGTGGGCACCGCGATGATCAGGGTCGACACCGCAAAGAAGAAGCCAAAGTAGGGATTCATGCCCGACACATACATATGGTGGGCCCAAACGACAAAGCTGAGACCCCCAATCCCGACGATCGCCCACACCATCTGGCGATAGCCAAAGATGTTTTTGCGGGCGTGAGTGCTGATCAGATCAGAGACGATGCCGAAGGCCGGCAGCGCCACGATATAAACCTCGGGGTGGCCAAAGAACCAGAACAGATGCTGGAACAGGATGGGGCTGCCACCGGCATAGTCCATCTGCTGCCCCATGGAGACGATGGCGGGCATAAAGAAACTGGTGCCCAGCAGTTTATCGAACAGCATCATCACCGCACTGACAAACAGGGCGGGAAACGCCAACAGGGCGAGCACGGTGGCGGTCAGGATCCCCCAGATGGTGAGCGGCATCCGCATCAGCGACATGCCCCGGGTGCGCGCTTGCAGCACTGTGGTGACGTAGTTCAGGCCGCCCATAGTAGCCGCAGCAATAAAGATCGCCAGCGACACCAGCATCAGCACGATGCCGCCATCGACGCCGGGGGTGCCGGGCAAGATCGCCTGAGGGGGATAGAGGGTCCAGCCTGCGCCGGAGGGGCCGCCGGTAACGAAAAAGCTCGCCATCAGGACGATCACCGCCAGGAAGTAGAACCAGTAGCTGAGCATGTTCAGGAAGGGAAACACCATATCCCGGGCCCCCACCATCAGGGGGATCAGGTAGTTGCCAAAACCACCTAGGAACAGCGCCGTCAGCAGGTAAACCACCATGATCATCCCGTGCATGGTGACCATCTGGTAGTAGTTGGCCGGTACGATAAAGTCGAAGCTGCCGGGAAAACCCAGCTGCAATCGCATCAGGCTCGAAAGCACCAACGCCACCATCCCGATGGCGATGGCGGTCAGGGTGTATTGAATGGCGATCGTCTTGTGGTCCTGACTGAACACATAGGTCTGCCAGAATCCCAGCTCATGATGCGTATCGTGTGAGTCCTGCTGTGTGGTCATGCGACCCCCTCCCGGCCTCAATTACTGCTTCAGGCTTTCTATGGTCTGGATCAGATCCAGGATCTCTGCTTCGGTCAGGCTGACCACCGGCATCACCGGTGGGTAACCCTCCACCACTTCGGCGTTTGGGTCGATGATGGCGCGGCGCAGGTAATCCTCATCCGCGATCACTGTGGTGCCATCCAGCAGCGTTCGTTCACTGCCCGCCAGTCCAACCCAGGTTGGCCCCACCAGCTTCTGGCCATCGACGCTGTGGCAGGCTAGGCACCCTTTGGCCTGAGCCAGATCCACACCGGTTAGGCTCTGGTCCGGTTGGGCATCAACGGCGCCACTCACCGGCGGCGCTGCCGGAGCCGCTTCCACCTCACCCGGTGCCCCGCCCTTCTCTTTCATATAGGCAATCAACGCCGCGATCTGCTGATCACTGAGGTCATAGGGGGGCATCACGTTGGCGTAGCCCTGCACCAGTTTGGCGGCGGGTTCGCGAATCGATTCGATCAGGTAGGCGTCGTCCACGGTCAACTCTGTGCCATCGCTCATCACCTCCGCACGCCCGTAGATCCCGCTCCAGCTTGGACCCAGTGGGCTGGCAGCAAAGCCATGACAGCCCATGCAGCCCTGCTCAGTCGCCAGTTTCTCGCCCTCCCGGGCCAACGGACTGAGGGTGGTTTGGGCCAGCGCCAGCTGCGCTTCCGCAAAGGTGGGTTGCTGCGCCAGCCAGAGGGCGTATTCCGCTTCCGGTTGCACTACCACTTTGCCGCGCATATTGAAGTGCCCCACTCCGCAGTACTCGGCGCAAAGGATCTCAAACTCCCCCTCCACGGTGGGGGTAAACCAGAAGGAGGAGACGATGCCGGGCACCGCATCCATCTTGGTGCGGAACTGGGGCACGTAGAAGTTATGGAGCACGTCGAGGGAGCGCAGTTGCGCCTGCACCGGGCGATTGAGCGCCAGATGCAGGGTCGGCGTCTGGATCAGCCGGTCATCCTGACTGGCCGGGTCCAGAGGATCCAACCCAAAAGGGTTGTCGGCACTCACCCTTCGCACATCGGATTTGCCCAGTACACCATCGTCACCGGGCAGGCGGAACGCCCAGCCCCACTGTTTGGCCATGGCCTCCACCGGCAGCGCGTCATCGGGAACCGACACCACTTCGGAATAGACGTACAGGCCGGGGGCCAGCATCGCGATAATCCCAAGGGCGGACAAGCCAGTCAGCCACAGCTCCAGCTTTTTGTTCTCGGGTTCGTAATCGGCGGTACGGTCGGGTCGGTAGCGGAACTTGATGATGGCGATGATGGTAAAGATCATCACCGCAAGGAAAACCAGCCCGGTCACCAGAACGGTGATGCCGATGGTCAGATCGATGTCGCCCCAATTGCTCGCCAGGGGGGGCAGATCCCAGGGGCCGACGAAGTGGAAAATCACCGAAGCCACCAGGATCAGGAGCAGAACAATGGCGATGGCCATAAGCGCACAGTCTCCCGAAATGTCGCATCTCAAGGACGCGGCCCCGGCAGCACCAGACTTCCCTACAGAGTGTGGCTTTCCCAGCGGGTGCAAGCCGAAACATACTGAAGGCTAGGCACAATTTTTCGCTTTCGCTAGTTGGACGAGTTTTCCGGGCAAACAAGGCGGAGCATGTATGAAGGTTGGCCATTGTTTTGGCCAGACGACTGAAGCGCGGCGTCAAAAACGACGAAGCCCCCAAAAACGGGGGCTTCGAAGCGAAAAGGGCTTATCGGCGGGTATAGAGCGCAAAGGCGGGATGAGCCCGCAGCGTGTCCATGGAGCCGCTCAACCCGAAGTCGTAACCACAGAGCCTGAAATTGCCCCGCATCGCGGCGTCATAAACGATGTCGGCGGTATCCAGCGGCGAGAAGTAGGCGTAGTAGATGTCGTCCGGCCACACCTCAACCTTGATTGGACGGTAGCGGTTGTTGTTGTTAAACCGCATCTCGGCACAGCTGCGGTCGCCCTGAGCGGTCAGCTGCGACCACAGTTCACCCTGAGTTGCCCGACTCCCCGGCCACTTGATGATAAGACCATCGTGGTTCATCAGCAGCTCATAGGTGTCCGGCATGGCAACACTGTGCTGAAACTCCGGTGCGGTGGGCTTCAGCGCGGGTTTCGGCACCTCAACAGTCTGTTGTTCCGATTGGGTCTGAGGCCAGAAGGTCAGCACAAGCACACCCAGCACCACCGCGGCACCAATGGCCCCCAGAGCCTTACTCTGGCGCTTGATCAGCGGCACCAGTTGGTTGCCCAGGCGCCCTACTGTTTCACCCAGTCTCGGACCTTTGGGTTCATCGTCCCAGTAGCTGTTGGTGGATTCCGCGGCTTCATAAAGCTCATCCAGCGTGCTTTCGGGGTTCAGAGGCGTCATTGTCGGCTCTGAACCGTCCATCGAAGGTTCAACCCGCTGACGGGCGCTCACCGGCTCTGCAGCCAGGGGGGAAAGATCCACCGGGCCACTGTAGCCCAAGTGCCCTTCGGAACCCGGCGCGTAGCGGGCGCGAAGGCGGCTTTCCGGCAGGGCTGCCAGGGCCAGAACGGCCAGGGCAAACAGCCCGGCCAATACCATCGCAAGACCAGTGAACGGAGCGGCCAACTGGGCCGCCGCCATGGCCAGCCAGAGCGCCAGCAACACGAAAGCCAATGTGCCCGGACGGGCGCTGTCATTGAGTCGTCGCCGGGCACTGGCCAGCACTACTGCAGCGCCAGGCAGCGCCACCAGAGCGCCTGCTGCTGCACGAACCATGGGGGTTGCGGTGACAAAGAGCGCCACGTAGAGCAGGAAAACCAGCACCAGAGCCAGCCCAACCAGTGCAGTGCGCACTCGGCTGTCCCGGCCCTGATTACAAATTAGCGACTTCAGCAATGGCACAGAAATTCCTCAATTCACAAGAGCTAAACGGGGATTAGGGTGAGCCTACCGGATCCACTCCCACCTGTCAGCGGTCGCCGTAAACGATGCCCGGTTGCGGATCAATCTTCGTGGATCTGAACGGTAAACACCGGCACAGGCACCACGACGCTCTGAACCGCCTTATGCAGCCAGGCCAGTTCGGTGCGGTAGTGACCCGTGGTCGAGAAGTAGCAGAGCTGCAGATGGAACACCCCGTTGTCGTAACCGCAGGTCACGATCTCCGTCTGAACCTCCGGGTGGTCGACGTAGGCGCTCAAAGCGCGCTCTACCCCTTCCACATGCTCCGGCGCCAGGTCGAAACTGACGTCGATGCGCATCAACGAAAATGGCGCGCGCTCCTGCGCACCGGATGGGTCCTTTTTCATGGGGCGTTCCACGATGAGTCAAACTGGCTCTAGTGTACCCCAACCGAAGCGGGAAATAACCGCGAACCGGGCCGGTTGTCTAAGCCGCATTCAGAGTGGCAAAAATGGCGCATTTTTAACCGCCAAAACACGGTCTCCGCTCAGCTTTTCACCACTTGATGAGGCAGCGCAATTTCGCCGTGTTTTTCGCTGGAACCGGGGCGGTCCAGCGAGTAGACTTGCGCGCCCTTTTGGCAGATAACGTAGAACGAGATGGCACAGCAATTCGAACTGGTGGCGATCGAGGGTAACATCGGCGTAGGCAAGTCTACCCTGGTTCCCAAACTGGTAGAGCGGTTGAACGAGATCGACGATCGCCCGTGGAAGATGATCCTGGAAGACGTGGACACCAACCCGGAGTTTCAGCGTTTGCTGGCCGCCTTTACTCAGGATCCCAGCCAGCGCATCGCGTTCCAGCGCTTTATCACCAACCATCGTGCTGAGCTGTGTCAGGATCTGGACCCGGCCTACAACTACGTTCTGGAGCGCTCCCTGTACTCCGACCTGGTGTTCTGTCAGGCCAACCTGCAGGAAGCCTGCCGCCCGGACGGCGCCGATCTGACCTACTACTACGACATCTGGGACAAGCTGGACCACTACCCGCAAGTGACCTCCGTGGTCTACCTGCGCTCTGAGCCGCTGCTTTCCTACCAGCGCATGCTGGATCGTGCCCGCGAAGCGGAAAACGGCACCGCCTACGCGTATATCAAGCTGCTGTCCGATTGTCACGACACCTTCCTGCCCCACATCTGCCGGCAGAAGGACACCATGCTGCTGACCGAAGACTGGAGCCACTTCGGCTGCCACGACCGGATCGCCCGCCGCATTCTGCACAAGCTGTAACGCACAGCAAAACGCCGTCCAATGGGACGGCGTTTTTGTTTCGGCTCAACCGGATTAACCGGCCCGCGCCAGCAGCGGTGCCACCACACGGGGCATCACCCCCTGCAGTTTGGCAATCGCGACCCCGTAGTTGGTGATCGGCACCCCGCGTCGGGTGCACTCCCGCAACCGCCGCAGCATCTCGGCCCGGTTGAACATGCAGGCGCCACAGTGGAGCACCAGAGCGTAGGACTCCAGATCGTCTGGGAAGTCGTGCCCCGCCACCACATCGAACTCAATCTGCTTGCCACTGTAGCGGCGTACCAGCGCCGGCAGCTTCACCCGGCCGATGTCTTCATCCTGAACATGGTGGCTGCACGCCTCGGCAATCAGCACCCGGTCGCCATCTTTGAGACGATCCAGCGCCGCCGCCCCCTCGACCATCTGCGCCAGGTCCCCTTTAAAGCGGGCGAACAGGCTGGAGAAGGTGGTCAGGGGTACAGACTCGGGCACCAGTGGCGCCACGGTTTTGATCGCCTGGGCGTCGGTTACCACCAGCGCCGGAGGTTCCGGCAACATGGCGAGGGTCTGGGCCAGTTCGGTTTCCTTACAGATCATCGCGATGGCGCTGTGGTCCAGGGCTTCCCGCAGGATCTGCACTTGAGGCAGGATCAGCCGGCCTTTGGGTGCGGCCATATCGATGGGCACCACACACACCACGGTATCTCCCGGACCATAACAATCTGCAGCCAGTACCGGCTTGGCCTTCAACTCCTCCGGCGCCAGCTCAAACAGCGCCTGGCAGATGGAGCGGCGACCATGGCCAGCAACTGAGCTGGCCTGCTGAAACGGCAGTCCCTGCGCGTCACACCAGATCAGGTCGTCGGCGCTGGGGCTGGCCAGATCGCCCTTGTTGAACACCACCAGTACCGGCAGGCCCAAATTGCGTTGAGACTCGATAAAGGCCCGGTCCGCTTCGGTCAGTCCCAGTTCATCGACGACATAGAGCGCCATATCAGCGCGGTTCAGCGCCTTTCTGGTGGCAGCAACCCGCAGGTTACCCAACTCCCCCTCATCGTCGATCCCGGCGGTATCGATAAAGGTCACCGGACCCAGGGGCAGCAGTTCAAACGGCTTGTTAACGGCGTCTGTTGTGGTACCCGCGGTATCGGAAACGATGGAAACGTCCTGACCGGTGAGGAGGTTCAGCAACGAGGATTTGCCCGCGTTGCGGCGGCCGGCAAGCGCGATGTGGTAGCGCATCCCTCTCGGGGCCTGGTCGGTAACGGCATTACACATAAAGAGTCCTCAGACTGTCGCCCCGGCTGGCGCTGGCAATACGGCCGGTAGCGGTGATGGCGGCTCGCACCTGTTGCAGGCGCGCTTCCAGTGCCAGGGTGCTGCTGTTTTTGCCGGGGTAGATCCCGTAGCGTTCAAACACGGTATCCGGCGTAAACGAGGGCATCACCACGTTGCAGCCCCGACTCAGGGCCTGCTCACGGGCGCCACTTCGCAACGCGTCCAGGGAGCTGGTGGCAGGGATGTTTGCGCCCGGGTTCATCAGCCGCAGAATGGCGCTGACCCGATGGCTTTTCAGCACCGACCCGTTGGGCGCGTCGGCCAGGGGGGTTTGCGGGTGGGAGACAAACGGTCCACAGGCGAGCATATCCAATTGCAGATCGGTGAGTTGCAGCAGATCTTCCGCCAGCATGGCATCGGTAATGCCGGGCAGATCGGTGATCACGCCGCTGCCGGTCTGGTATCCGAGCCGCTTCAGGGCGTGAAGCCGACCCAGTCGGGCATCGAAGTCGGCGCCGGGTCGCAGTTCCGCAAAACGCTGGCGATTGAAGGTTTCCATCTTCAACAGGTAGCGATCCGCCCCCGCCTCCCGCCACGCTTCGAGCTCTTCCGCGTGTCGGTCGCCCAAAGAAAGCGTGACAGCGATGTCCGCCCGGGACTTGATGGCACGGATCAACGCCGCCACATCATTCAGACGGTAGCGATAATCGTCCGCCGACTGCAGTACCACAGAGCCCATACCCAGCTCGATGGCGCGATCCACCGCGTCCAGAATGGCGTCACTGTTCAGGCGATAGCGCCGGGCCTGACGGTTGTTGCGGCGCAATCCGCAGTAGTGGCAATCGTGGCGACACAGATTGGAGAACTCCACCACGCCACGGAGGTACACCTGGTCCTCAAACACGGCACGGGTGACAGACTCCGCCTGCTGAAACAGCCAGGCATCATCCTCACCACTCAACAGGGCAAGGATCTGGCTCTTCTCCAACAGAATCGGTTTGATGCCTGCAGATGGCGTCATCCACGCACCTCCCCTTCCCGGCTTTGGTACAAGGCTGAGCGACACTCCGACACGTGACGGTAACAGGCGCGTTCCCAGAGGCTGCTGTTTGATGCCAGAGGGGCACCGGACAACCACTCCTCCACCTGCCCTTCAGACAAGCCTCCGAGCACCAGCCACAAGCCATCGGATGCGGGCACAACGGAGTGGGCGTAGTGGCCGACGATGATCTGGTCATCGCAGATCAGCACCGGCTGTGTGGGCAATTGGGTGGTCTGCACCCACATCACCTTCTCCAGGTAACGGGACTGCAGATCCGCACACCAGGTGTCGGACTGTTTCACCAGTTCGGCCCGGTGGCTGTCCATCAGAGTGGGCCGCAACATGGCTTCAAACTCGGCTTGCCAGGGACCTTCGCCGCTTGAGATCAGGATCAGCCGGGCCAGATCACCACTGGCCAGTTGCTGCTCTAACGCATTGCCGATGCCGTTGGTGGCAAAGTTGCTGTAGAGCGCGGCATGCAGCAGTACTGTGCAGCTGGATTCGATCGCGCGGATAAGCGCCTCGGGATCCAGCCCCACCCAACCGGTCAGCGCGCCATCCGGTGGCGTTGCGTTGCTGCTCATAAATAGATGTCCCTTACGCCATCGTCGGTTTGGGTCAGACATTGACTGACGTTGCGGCGTCTTGCCGGGCTCATCTTGGCCAACTCTTTTTCGATCAGGGCGTTACCCGCCTCACGGGTGCCTTCGCTGGCGTGATCATTCAGGTATTCGCGGAACGTGATCAGAGCGTTGGGCTGGCAGAACTTGCTGATGAACTGCTGCTTGGCCAGACCCATAAAGTGGTCGCCGGTGCGCCCTTTGCGATAACAACCGGTACAGAACGAGGGGATGGAGCCAGATTCGGTCACCAGTTCATAGATGATGTCGTCCATGGGGCGATGGTCCCCCAGGGTGAACTGGGAAGCGTCCGCATGCTCCTCCTCTGCGGCCTGATAACCGCCCGGATCGGTACGGGAACCGGCGCTGATCTGGGAAACCCCCAGCTCCAGCAACTCTTTGCGCAGTTCGGCGCTCTCACGGGTGCTCATGATCAGGCCGGTATAGGGCACCGCCAGCCGGGTAATGGCCACAATGCGCTTAAAGGTGTCGTCATCCACGTCGAAAGGCGGCCGTTCTGACAGTTCAGAGCCGTGAGCCGGTTCGATGCGGGGGAAAGAGATGGTGTGGGGGCCAACGCCGCAATCGCGTTCCAGCACCTCAACATGGCGAAGCATCGCCAGCAGTTCAAAACGGTGGTCGTAAAGACCAAACAGCGCACCGATGCCAACGTCATCGATGCCCGCTTCCATCGCCCGGTGCATGGCGTACAAGCGGTAGAGATAATCGGTTTTCTGGCCCTTCTTGTGGACCGAAGCGTAAGTGTCCGGGTGATAGGTTTCCTGGAAACACTGGTAGGTGCCGATGGCGGCGGTCTTCAGCACTTTGAAATCGTCAATGCTCATCGGCGCGCAGTTGACGTTGATGCGCCGGATGTTGCTTCCCGGAGCCAGCTTCACCTCGTACATGGTGCGAATGCTGTCCACGATCGCCTCAACATTGTTGCGGGGGTGCTCGCCATAAACCGCCAGCAGACGCTTATGGCCCATCCCCAGCAGCACCTCCACCTCCTTACGGATCTCGTCCTGCTTCAGGGTCTTGCGCTTCAGCCCCTGGTTGTCGGCGTTAAAGCCACAGTAGCTGCAACTGTTGGCACAATGGTTGGACACGTACAGGGGGGCAAACAGCACGATGCGATTGCCGTAGATGGTGTCTTTAACCTGACGGGCCAGGTCGAACAGTTGCTGGTCGAGATCCTGATAGGGGTTCTGCAGCAGGATGGCCGCATCGGAAAGGCTCAGCCCCTCGCATTGGGAGGCTTTAACCAACACCGCCAGCACCTGCTCACGGCTTGGAGTGGCGTGCTCATTCAGGGTGCCCCAGATGGCGTCAGCATCGATAAAGCTGGTGGTGGGATCGTAATCGCGGATATGCAGTTCGTGGTGCGCAGACATGAAAACTTCTCAGATCGACAAGGTGTCAAAAAACAGCAGTCAGTAATCTGACTGCTGTCTGTGGTGTGGCTTATTCGCGTGGGATCACTTGCTGGCTTCGCCGTTGGCGTGAACCGGAACGATCTCCTGCTCTACCCACAGCGGGGTGTACTCAGCGGCATCGTGGTAAGGCACCTTGCCGTGAATCATCATCGCCTTGAAGTCATCGAAGCGGTATACCGCCAGGAACAGGTGAACCGGCAGGAAGGCAGTCAGCACCAGGCCGGAGACCAGGTGGCCCATACCCAGAACGTAGGTCACGTCACGGGGCATGGCGTGAGGCAGCAGCCACAGCGCCAGGCCGGAGAAGATCAGGATGGTGCCGCCAATCAGAACGCAGGCACCAAACAGCTTCTGGCCGGAGTTGTACTTGTTCATCGGCGGAACCGGTACCTTCTTACCCAGCAGGAACTTCTGCGGGTAACCGCCCAGCACCATGAACCATTTCACGTCGCGGTCGGAGAAGGAGAAGACACGGGCAACAAACAGCACCACACGGTCAAAGGCGATCAGAGTGAACGCGATGGCATCCAGCGCCATCACCACGCCAGCCACAATGTGGATGTCGTAGGTCAGCGCCATGCCCGCTTCAGAGAGCGGCTTGAAGAACAGGATCAGGCCAGTCGCGGCCAGCGGCAAAAAGCTCAGCAGCAACACGTAGTGGAAAACACGCACGCTCAGAGGGTGCTTGAGAATGGGACGGGTGTCGTGACTCATGGTTACTCCCTCAACCTTTCAGTTTGGTGCGGTCAACAAAGTGGGTGTGCAGCAGTTCGTGGGACAGGTGTCCCAGCGGCTCACCACCGAACTCTTCGTAGTACTTGGCCACGGCCGGGTTGGCGTGGCTCACGCGCAGGGCTGCAATGGCGTCGTCTTTGTACAGGCCAGCAGTACGAGCCTTGATGTACTCGTTACGGTTCTGGATGCGGCTGGCGATCCAGCCAACCGGCAGCGCCAGTGCCGCCATAAAGGCTGCACCAACGGCCATAAAGCGACGGCGGGACAGGAAAAAGCTGTCTTCAACGAAATCGTAGGTTTTCTTGCTCATCATTCTGTCCTATCAGAGAGTGCCGACCCAGGAGGAGCCGCTGCGATCGATCGGTTGACCGCCGCCGTTTACGCAACCGCCTGCACAGTTCATCACTTCGATAAAGTGATACGGAGAGGTGCCCGCCATGATGTCGTTCAGCAGGGGCTCGACGTTGTTGCCCATGTCATGAACCACGGCAACCTTAACGGTGACCTCCTGACCCAGGTGCTTGTCAAACAGCGTGATCTCGGCATCTTTGACGCCTTTCAGGCCACGAACCGGTTCCAGCTCCAGACGAGCCATCTCTTCGCCGGTCAGCACCTTATGAGCGGTACGAACTGCCGCTTCCATCACACCGCCGGTCGCGCCAAAAATGGTGCCCGCGCCGGTGTACTCGGAGAACATGCTGTCGCCATCAAACTCTTCCGCCTTGGCCAGATCGATCTCCAGCAGCTTCAGCAGTTGAGACATCTCGCGGGTGGTCAGTACCGCGTCCACGTCCTGGTAAGCCTTGGCGTGACGGCCATGCTCTTTGTGGTATTCCCAGGCGTCGTTGAACTCCGGACGGGAGGCTTCCACCTTCTTCGCGGTGCAGGGCATCACGGAAACGGTAAAGATCTGCTCCGGCGGCATGTTGTACACCTTAGCGCCGTAAGTCTTGGCCACGGTGCCCGCCATCTGCTGCGGAGACTTGGCAGTGGAAAGGTTGTCCAGCAGTGTGGGGTACTTGGTTTCCAGGTAGCGTACCCAGGCCGGGCAGCAGGAAGTGAACTGAGGCAGCTTGCCGGCGTCCTTGTCGCCCTGCACCGTGGCGTGCAGGCGATGGATGAACTCGGAGCCCTCTTCCATGATGGTGAGGTCAGCCGCGAAGTTACAATCGAAAATCTTGAAGCCGGCCTGATTCATCGCGCCGTAGAGCTTCTTGGTCACCAGTTCGCCTTTGGGCAGGCCAAACTCCTCACCCACTGCCACACGTACCGCCGGTGCAATAATGCCTACAACGGTGGTGTTCTTGTCCGCCAGTTTCTCGATGACGGTTTGCAGGGCGCTGTGGGTCTCTTCGATGGCATCGAAGGGGCAGTTGATCAGACACTGGCCACAGCCAACGCATTTGTCGTGATTGACTCGATGCGCCGCACCGGAAGCGCCCTCAATGGCGCCAGTGGGGCAGAACTTCTTACAGGCGTCACAGCCTTTGCACTTGGCGGCCTGGATCTCAATGAGACCAGATATCTCGCCGGGCTGATAAGTGGTGGCAGTCATTAGCGTAATGCATTCCTTGTTGTGATTGTTTTTACCCTGGCCCGGCGAATACCGTTCGCTCACATCGAACACACCGAGTCGAGCGCCGAAGACTGTAGGCGAAATGCACTGGTCGGATTTTTGCGTTAGGTCAAATCTGCCCGCCAACCCCCGGATATTTGACGATATTTGAGGTTTTTTTAGCGTCCCAGGCGAGCTTTGAGGAAATAATTTTTCCTCCAAAGCGCTGGTTTTAAAGGCGGTTTTGGCGTTGTTGTCGAAATTGGGAGCTTATCCGACCAATCGACAACAAAGTTAGGAATTGCATAGATTTACAAACCCGTTAACGGCAAATATCTTCGACTTAGGCTCAGTACCGATATCTCGTATTTGCCGTTACGGTATGTCGTAGGAACAGTTCAAACCGTTTTACTCAGGCGGGAGGAAGCGGCTCTTCAGGACGGTGAGGACAGCGCCTGGCTCAAGGCATCAATAAAGGCCCGAACCGTCGCGGTGACATGACGGTTGGGCGGGTAGCAGGCCCAGATCGGTTCGGGCTCAGGTTGGTATGCCTCGAGTACCGGCACCAGCCTACCCTGCTCAAACGCCTCCAGCAGGTAGTGTTCGGGAAGCTGTGTCAGTCCCAGCCCCCGTGTCGCGGCTTCCAGCAACGCCACACCACTGTTGCAGCGAAATGCACCACTGATCTTCATGCTGGTGGGCCGTCCCTCGACGTTGAATCGCCACAGATCGGAAGTGCCGACAAGACAGCGATGCTGGCTCAACTCCTCTACTCCACCCGGCGTGCCATAGCGCGCCAGATATTCGGGTGCCGCGCATACTGCCAATGCGCGCTCCCCCAAGCGGCGGGCCTTCAAAGAGGAATCCGGCAGGTCGCCGATGCGGATCGCCAGGTCGAGCCCCTCCTGAACCAGATCCAGCCGTTGATTGCTGAGCATCATCTCTACGCTCACCTTGGGGTACTGGGCGCAAAACTCCGCCATCAATGGCGCCAGTATCTGCTCGCCAAAGTTGACCGGTGCGGTCATACGGACTCGCCCGCTTGGTTCCGTCTGTTGCTCACTCAGCAGTCGCTGGGCTTCCTCAAGACCATCAAGCAGCGGCCGGCACAGCTGATAAAACTGGCGGCCACTCTCCGTCAGGCTGACCCGGCGCGTGGTTCGGTATAACAGCTGAGAACCCAACCGAGCCTCCAGCGCCGAAACCTGGCGACTGACCTGGGCCGTCGATATACCAAGGCGCTGACCGGCAGCGGTAAAGGACTCCGTCTCCGCCACCGCCACAAATTCATTGATCCCTTCCCACTGCGCCATAGGGGCCCTCATTATTACCGGTGTGCAAAAGTGATTTTCAGTTTGGCCCAATTATCATCAGACAGAGAGTGAATACAATGCCGTCTATGCTTTGGGGCAGCACATACGCCCCCAACTGTTCACCACGGAGCACACCATGACCCCACAAACTCTGAAGTCCAAAGCCGCCGTAGCCTGGGGCCCCGGCCAACCGCTCTCCATTGAGACCGTTGACGTCGCACCGCCTAAAGCCGGTGAGGTTCGCATCAAGATCATCGCGACCGGTGTGTGCCACACCGATGCCTTTACTCTGTCCGGCGATGATCCGGAAGGGGTATTCCCGGCCATTCTCGGCCACGAAGGGGGCGGTATCGTTGAATCCGTGGGTGAGGGCGTCACCAGCGTTAAGGTGGGAGACCACGTGATCCCGCTGTATACCCCAGAGTGCGGTGAGTGCAAATTCTGTCGCTCCGGCAAAACCAATCTGTGTCAGAAGATCCGAGAGACTCAGGGTAAGGGCCTGATGCCCGATGGCACCACGCGCTTCAGTAAGGACGGCAAACCGATCTACCACTACATGGGTTGCTCAACCTTCTCCGAGTACACCGTGCTGCCTGAGATCTCTCTGGCCAAAGTGAACCCGGCTGCCCCACTGGAGGAGATCTGTCTGCTGGGTTGTGGCGTCACCACCGGGATGGGTGCGGTGACCAACACCGCCAACGTGCAACCCGGTGACACCGTCGCCGTATTCGGTCTGGGTGGCATCGGCCTCTCCGCCATCATCGGCGCGGCGATGGCCAAAGCCGGTCGCATCATTGCCATCGACATCAATGAGAGCAAGTTCGAGCTGGCCCGCAAACTGGGCGCCACCGACTGCGTGAACCCCAAGGATTACGACAAGCCGATTCAGGAGGTGATCGTTGAGATGACCGACGGCGGCGTGGACTTCTCCTTCGAGTGCATCGGTAACGTCCATGTGATGCGCAGTGCACTGGAGTGCTGCCACAAAGGCTGGGGCGAGTCCGTGATCATCGGCGTGGCCGGTGCTGGTCAGGAGATCAGCACCCGTCCGTTCCAGTTGGTGACCGGTCGCGTTTGGCGCGGCAGTGCCTTCGGTGGTGTAAAGGGCCGCTCTGAGCTGCCGGAGTACGTTGAGCGCTACATGGCGGGCGAGTTCAAGCTGGATGACTTTATTACCCACACCATGGGTCTGGAAGCCATCAACGAGGCCTTTGACCTGATGCACGAAGGCAAGAGCATTCGCTCCGTTATCCACTTCGACAAGTAAAAACCTGCGCCAAGGCCCCCGCTCCCCGGGGGCCAATTTCGGAACACACAATGACATCACTGACCCAAATCAGTGCCAATCGCAGTTTTGGCGGCTGGCACTATCAATTGGCCTACGATTCAGAGGCGCTGAACAGCCGCACCCGGTTTGCCCTGTTCCTGCCTCCTCATGCCAGCGCAGACCATCCCGTTCCAGTGCTGTACTGGCTGTCGGGCCTGACCTGCACCGATGAAAACATGATGCAGAAAGCGGGTGCACACCGTATTGCCGCAGAGCTGGGCATCGCCATTGTTGCCCCAGACACCAGTCCCCGCGGCGATGAGGTGGCAGACGATGCGGAATATGACCTCGGTCAGGGCGCCGGGTTTTACCTGGATGCCACACAGGCGCCCTGGTCTGCACACTACCGGATGGAGCGATTTGTGGTGGAGGAGCTTCCCGCTCTGATCGAAACCCACTTCCCGGTGTCCGACCGCCGTGCCATCTCCGGCCACTCAATGGGCGGACACGGTGCTCTGGTGCTGTCGCTGCGCCATCCGGGTCGTTACCTGTCGGTTTCCGCCTTCAGCCCCATCAGTCACCCCAGCCAGGTTGCCTGGGGTCAGAAAGCGTTTGAAGCGTACCTGGGGAACGACACTGCGCTGTGGCACCAACATGACGCCACCGAACTCTTGTGTCGCGCCACGGAAGATAATTTCTGTCCGACGCTGGTAAGCCAGGGGCTGGCCGATCCCTTTCTGGACAACCAGTTACAGCCACACCACCTGGTGGACGCCGCCGGGGCCAGTGGCTATCCGCTCACGCTGGAGCAGCATGCGGACTACGATCACAGTTACTACTTTATCGCCACCTTTATCGAGCAGCATCTGCGCTTCCATCAGGAGGTGCTCAACGCCCGGTAATGCCGTGGTGCCGTCCCCAAATTTGGAGGCAGTATGGCCGTAGGATTTACCCGTGATGGCGCGGTCAATGAACAGATCGACGCCACTCTCGAAGATGCCATTGCGCAGATCCGTGCTCAGCAGAGCCATGGACAAAGTGCCCAGTTCTGCATCGATTGTGATGAGCCCATCCCCACTGCACGCCGGCGCGCCCTGCCCGGCGTCCAGCGTTGTCTGGCGTGTCAGGCCCTGGCGGACGAGCAGGTTCGCCGTCACAGCCTGTACAACCGACGAGGCAGTAAAGACAGCCAACTGCGTTAAGGGAGGGGAGATGAGCAACTTGCAACTGATCCAGGTGACGCCTGCGCTTGAGAACGTCTACTACCAGTTGGCACAAGCCTATGAAGGGGAGTTTTCCCGACTGACCCGTCGCAAGCCGTTGGCTGACGGACGTTTTATGCACGACACCCAGCTGGGCGGCGACATCCAGGGCTATCTCTACTACGTGAACGATCGCCCCTGTGGCCTGTCAGCAATTGAACATCGGCCGGGGGAGCATGAGATCAGGGAGTTTTACGTGGTGCCCGCCTGCCGGGGCGCCCGTATGGGGCAGCGGTTTGCCCACGCCCTGTTCGATCTCCATCACGGGGTCTGGATAAGCAAGCAGATCACCGGTGCGGATGAGGCGGTGCGATTCTGGCGCCGTACCATCGATGAGTACACCCATGGGGCCTTTGAGGAGGCGCAGGTCACCGATCCCTATTGGGGACCGGTGAACCAGTTCCGGTTTCGCCGGATTTAGCGCTGCTGGCGCTGATACGCCTGAAGCGTGTTGCGGAGCAGGCAGGCGATGGTCATCGGCCCTACGCCACCGGGCACCGGCGTGATGGCGGACGCCACCTGAGCCACTTCATCAAAGGCCACGTCACCGACCAGACGGGCTTTGCCATCACGCTCCACCCGGTTGATGCCAACATCCAGCACCACCGCACCCGGTTTCACCCACTCCGCTTTGACCAGTTCAGGGCGGCCAACGGCGACGATCAACACATCCGCCTGACGGCAGAGGGCTTCGATATTCTGAGTGCGGGAGTGCACCAGGGTCACGGTGCAGTGCTGCTGCAGTGCCAGCAGTGCTGCGGGCTTGCCCACGATGTTGGAGCGGCCCACCACCACCACGTGCTTGCCCGCCAGTGCCTCACCCATGGTCTGGCGCAGCATGATCAGGCAGCCCAGCGGCGTGCAGGGAACCAACGCATCCGGCGCGCCGACCAGAAGACGACCCAGGTTTTCCGGATGAAAACCGTCCACGTCCTTCTCCGGGGCGATCGCCTGGAGCACCTTCTGCTCATCAATGTGCTTGGGCAGGGGCAGTTGCACCAGGATACCGTGAACATCGGGGTCGTCATTGAGGTCAACCAGCAGTCCAAGCAGGTCTGACTCCATGGTTTCCACCGGAAGACGGTACTCCCGGCTGGCGATTCCGGCTTGCTGACACTTCAGCAGCTTATTGCGAACGTACACCTGACTGGCCGGGTCTTCACCCACCAGCACCACCGCCAGTCCGGGGATCGGCTTGCCCGCTTCGGTCAGCGCACGAACTTCGGCGCCAATCTCGTCGATCACCTGATTGGCGATCGCCTTGCCGTCGATCAGGGAGGCAGTCTGTGTAGGGGAAGTGTCAGTCATTGTTATTCTCGTCGGGCCAAAGGAACCGGGGAGCTTACCGGAGTTCCGGCCAGACCGCGGCGACCTGGATCACGACGTGCAAAAAGGTGCGATCACCGTCGCCTTCGTTTATCTGGCTGTTTTGCGGTAATAACTTGCCAGCGCCAGTAAGCGAGAGGGTTCATTTTCAGCGGCATAACGTCATAATAACGGTCTGCCTTTTCGTGGCGCAGCGACGTTGCGAAGATGGGGTTTTACCCTACCCTGCTATTTTGGGCTCTGCCCACCATCCACCAGGAAACAAGATGTCCCTCTTTGTGCATTTGGGCTGGTTTTTTCGACAGCACGCCCGAACCTATGCGCTGGCCGTTTTGATGCTGCTTGTTGTGGCGATTCTGAACATGCTGGTGCCCTACCTGATTGGCCAGACCGTTGACGGTCTCCTGGCCGTGCCCAAAGGCGGGGACTGGGATGGCGGCTACCTGCCTCACCTGTGCGCGATCGCGCTGGCCCTCTATCTGCTTCGCTTTGGCTGGCGCGTGGTGCTGTTTGGCACCTCCTACCAACTGGGCACCGTGCTGCGCCACCGTTTCTATCAACGTCTGACCCGTCAGGGCCAGGCGTTTTACAGCCGCCACAACACCGGCGACCTGATGGCCCGCGCCACCAACGACATCGACGCGGTCGAGATGGCGGCCGGAGAGGGCATTCTGTCCGGCTTTGACGGCATCCTCACCTTCCTGCTGGTGCTGGCGATGATGTTTGTGGTGATCGACTGGCGCCTGGCGCTGGTGGCGTTGGTGCCCTTCCCCTTTATGGGTTGGGCCTTTTACACCATCTCGAAGCGATTGCATCTGCACTTCCGCGACTCTCTGGAGAAGTTCTCCACCCTGAACGACGCCACTCAGCAAGCCATTGTCGGGGTTCGGCTGGTTAAGGCGATGGGGCGGGAACAGGTGGAGAGCGACCGCTTTAGTGCCATCGCCAACGACGCCGCCAAGAGCAACTACGAAGTGGCCCGCACCGAAGCCCTCTATGACCCGGTGATCTTCGTCTGCCTGACCCTCGCCACCGGCCTGACGCTGGGTTACGGCGCCTGGTTGATCCACCATAACGAGTTGACGGTGGGACAACTGACCAGTTTCTCCCTCTACCTGGGTCAGTTGATCTGGCCAATGTTCGCCTTTGGCTGGCTGCTTAATATTGTTGAACGGGGCAGCGCCGCCCATGGTCGCATCGAGTCGATGCTGCAGGTGCCCGACAGTGTCGAGGATCGCGGCAGTGCCGACGTAGAGGACACCACGCTGACGGTCACCGACCTGACCTTTGCCTATCAAAGCGGTGAACCCGACGCATTGAAATCCCTGAGCCTGACCCTGTCTCCCGGTCAGACCCTGGGCATTGCCGGGCCGACGGGGTCAGGAAAAACCACCCTGGTGCAGCTCTTGATGCGCTACTGGGAAACGGCACAAAACCAGATATCTCTGGGCGGCAAACCGCTGGACCACTACCGGCTTAACGCCCTGCGCAGCGCCTTTGCCTACGTGCCTCAGGACAGTTTCCTGTTCAGCGCCAGCATCCGCGACAACATTGCGCTGGCCTGGCCCGATGCGCCGGATGAGGCGGTGGCCGAAGCGGCACGACTGGCGGCCATTCATGAGGACATTCTGCGCTTCCCCGAGGGCTATCAAACCCTGGTGGGGGAACGGGGCGTTACCCTCTCCGGTGGCCAGCGCCAACGCATCGCCATCGCCCGTGCCCTGCTCTCCCGCGCGCCAATTCTGGTGTTGGACGATGCCCTCTCTGCGGTGGATGTGGGCACGGAACAAACGATCCTGACTCACCTCCGCACCCACCGGCCGGAGCAGAGTCGCATCATCATCAGCCATCGTCTGGCTTCAATGGCGGATGCGGACGAGATCATCGTGCTGAGCCATGGTGAATGCAGTGAACGGGGGAAACACACCACCCTGGCCAACCAGGACGGCTGGTATGGCCGGATGTGGACCTATCAACAGATGGAGGCGCAAATCCATGAGCAGCAGTAAGGCCCGTGGCGGCACTTTCGCCCTGTTGACGGGCTACATCTACCGGGACAAGCCATTGCTGGCCAAGGCGCTGACCCTATTGGTGCTGGCCACCGTTTTTGATGTGGCAGGCCCGATTCTGGCCAAGATCTTTATCGACGACCACCTCCTGAAAGGGGACTTCGCCCCGATGGCACTGGGCGGCCTGCTGCTGCTCTATGCGGTAACCCAATTGGGCAGCGCCTGGCTCCGTTACCAGCAAACCCTGCGCTTCTCCGAGATGGCGCTGAATGCGGTGCTCGATATCCGTCGTCGGGTATTCGGCCATGTGGTGCGTCTGCCGATGAGCTACTTCGACCACGCCCGCACCGGTCAGCTGGTCAGTCGCATCACCAACGACACCGAGTCGATCAAAGACCTCTATGTCCAGTTCCTCTCCAACGTACTGGGCAACGCCATCCTTCTGATTGGCATGCTGGTGGCGATGGCGCTGCTGAACATCAAACTGATGATCATCGCCCTCGCGCTGGTGCCGACGGTGTTGCTGATCATCTACCTGTATCAGCGTTTCTCCGGCCCGGCGGTGACCCACTCCCGGGCATTGCGCTCCGACATCAACGCCAACATCAGCGAATCGATCGCCGGGATGGCGGTGATTCAGGCCACCGCTGGACAGGAGCGTTACCTGGGCCACTTCGATCAGGTCAACGGCGAATACTATGGCGCCCGGATGAAAACGGTGCGGATCGGCGCTGCGCTGCTGCGTCCCGCCATCGACATGCTGGCGGTTCTGGTGCTGGTGGGGATCATCGCGCTGTTTGGCATTGAGGTGGTTGCCGGGGTTGCCGAAGTGGGGGTGCTTTACGCCTTCCTGAGCTACATGGGGCGCTTTACCGAACCCCTGGCGGAGATCACCCAGCGCTTTAACCTGTATCAACAGGCGATGGTGGCCGGTGACCGGGTCTCCACCCTGCTGGAACAGGAGGAGCAGCACTACCAGGCAGAGCAGGCCCGTGTTGAACGGGGCGCCATCAGCCTCAACAACCTGCGCTTCGGCTACAGCGACGATAAACCGGTGCTGAAGGGGCTGAATCTGTCGATCCCGGCAGGCGGTTTCTATGCGGTGGTTGGCCACACCGGCAGCGGCAAGAGCACCCTGCTCTCCCTGCTGTTGAACTTCTACCCCAGTGCCAACGGGCAGATCCAACTGGATGGCCGTGACCTGGCGGAGTATGGCCATGATGGTCTGCGTTCCGGCGTCGGCCTGATCCCGCAGGAACCCTTTGTGCTGGCCGCCAGCCTTTACGATAACATCGATATGGGCCGCGGGCTGGGCCAGGACGCCGTGGAACAGGCAGCCAGACGGGCGCACCTCCATCATGTGATTGAAGCGATGCCCGAGGGCTACCAGACCCAGCTGGGTGAAGGGGGGCTGCGACTCTCTACCGGCCAGCGGCAGCAGTTGATCATCGCCCGCGCCCTGGCGGCCTCACCGCGCATTCTGCTGCTGGATGAAGCCACCGCCAACGTGGACAGTGAAACGGAACAGGTGGTGCAGGAAGCCCTGAACGATCTGCGGGGCGAAGTGACACTGATCGTCGTGGCCCATCGTCTCTCCACCATTCGCCATGCGGACCGGATTGTGGTGCTTTCTCACGGTGAGATCATCGAGCAGGGCGATCACGCCGCACTGATGAGCGACCCGACCGGCCACTATCGCGCCATGTACGAACTGCAGTTGCAGGCTCTGAAAGTGGCTCAGGCAGAGGAACCGGAATCGGTCAGCCTGGCGTAAGCCGTTACCGGCCTAATGCCAGGTAGGCGGCCTGCACCGCCTCCTGGCCGTACTGGCGCTCCAGGGCCCGGATGGTGAAATGCCCCCGGGCCATGCGCTGGTAATGGTCCATAAACAGGGTGTTGATGGTGGCCCCTCCCGCTGCGCCAATGGCGGGGATAGCCTGGGCCGCCACCTTCTGCGACACCTGCACGGAAAAGCGCTGCGCCACCGAGGTGATAAGCCGGATCAGCACCGGGGCGCCTTCACTGGTCATCCCGCGGCTCGCCAGATGCTCTGCGGCCTGGGTGACCGACTGAGCCAGCGCCGCCCGCACCGCAAAATAGCCCGACTCCGCCCCATCGTCCGCGTCCCCCTTGCCGCCCAGGGCAAACACCGTCAAACAGGCCAACTGAGTATCGGTATCGTGAAGATCTTCGCCCTCGGACCGGGCAATGTCGGCGATGGCCCTCAGTATCAGGGTGGTGGATACCGGCAACTCCAGCGCCAGGGCGGGTAAACCAAAGAAGCCCCCAACGCCGCCGCTGGTGGCCACCGCGAACTTATGCATCCGGGTTGAAGGCTGGGCAGACTCGCCGGTTTTCATCGTGCGAATCGCCGCTTTTAGCGCCTGATTCAGCGCCGTTTGCGTCAGGTTGTTAACCTTTTCCCGCCAGCCCGAGGGCAAGCGTTTCATCCCCGCTTCAATGGGGCTGCCCAGTTTGTCACTGATGCGGGCGGCCAGGCCCGGCGACTCCAGCCACTGCCGCGCTTCAACAAGGCGTTGGCGGTCCGCTTCCGTGAGGGGAATCAATTCACCGTTCATGGCGATAACTCCGTGCCAGCTGCTGTTCACAGCGCTCTGCCAGAAAAGCGCGCAGACTCTGGATGCGGGCGCTGAGCTGACGCCGATCCGCGCAGATAAGATTCAAAGGCGCTGCCTCCCCCATCCAATCGGAGCACACCACGTTCAGCCGCCCGGCAGCCAGGTCGTCCGCCACATCCAAACGGGATTTATAAGCGATGCCCTGCCCCGCCAGCGCCCAGCGGTGAACCGCTTCACCATCGTCGGCGCTGCGATCCCCCTTCACTTTTACCGTCAGGCTCTCACCATTACGGCTGAACGCCCAGCGATCATGGCGGTAGGCATCGAGATGAAAGCAGAGGCAGTTGTGATCGCTGAGTCGGGCCGGGTGGTCCGGTTCGCCATAACGCCCGATGTAGGCTGGCGACGCCACCAGCACCCGCCGATTGTTGGGCGCAAGGGGTAGTGCCACCAGATTCGAATCTTCCGGCTCACCATAGCGCAACGAGAGATCGGAGCCGGTTTGATAGAGATCGGAAAGGCGGTCGGAGAGTTGCAGTTGCAAGGTCAGTTGCGGGTGCTGTTCCAGAAACTGATCCAGCCAGGGCAGCAGGGTTCGACGTCCCAGATCCGACGGCAGAGACAAACGCAGGGGGCCCGCAAACTGGCTCTGGTTGGAACGAACCGCCTCGGCACCGCTTTTCAGCAACGCCAGCGCCTCGGAGCAGTGGCTGAGAAACCGCTCGCCCTCATCGGTCAGCTTGAGGGAGCGGGTCGAACGCACAAAGAGGGCCACCCCCAGTTCGTTCTCCACCCGCTTTAATGCCGCACTGGTGGCGGCCGGAGTGAGATCCAATTGACGGGCAGCGGCAGACAGACTGCCCAGGCGTGCCGTCAGCACGACGATATCCAGATCCTGCAGAGCCTTCATTTTCAATTATTGTTTGAAACAGCTTGTGCCAGACTCTAGTTTTTCAAACCAACAGCGTCAAATAAGCTGGCCCCTATCGAGAACAATGGAGATCCCTGATGAGCCAGACCATGAAAGCCGTGGGTTATCACCACAGCCTGACGATCGACGCCGACGACGCCCTGCTGGATGTAACACTGCCGATCCCGGAGCCGGGTCCTAATGACCTGCGGGTACGGGTTGAAGCGGTGTCCGTGAACCCGGTGGACACCAAGATCCGCGTCCGTGTTCAGCCTGCCGAAGGGCAAACCCAGGTACTGGGATGGGATGCTGCTGGCGTGGTGGATGCGGTTGGTAGCGCAGTGGAGGGGTTCGCAGTGGGTGATCGGGTCTGGTACGCCGGTGATGTGTCCCGCCCCGGCAGCAACAGTGAGCTTCAACTGGTGGACGCCCGTATCGCGGCCCACCGCCCTTCATCACTGACCCCGTCTGCAGCCGCCGCCCTGCCCCTGACCGGCCTGACCGCCTACGAGATGCTGTTTGACCGTCTGGGCCTCTGCACCGACACCGACCACAGCGGGGACAGCCTGCTGGTGATTGGCGCCGCCGGTGGCGTGGGTTCTATTCTGGTTCAACTCGCTCGCCAACTGACCAACATCCGCATCATCGCCACCGCGTCGCGTCCTGACAGCCAGAAGTGGGTGTCTGAGCTGGGTGCTCATCATGTGGTGGATCACCGCGGGGATCTGGTTCAGCAAATCAATGAACTGGATTGCCCACCGGTCAAGTACGTGGCCAGCCTGAACCAGACCGACAGCCACCTGGCTGCCATCGCAGAGGTGATCGCTCCTCAGGGCAAACTCTGTCTGATCGATGACCCGGCCAGCTTCGACATCATGCCGTTTAAGCGCAAGAGCGTGTCGATCCACTGGGAGTTTATGTTTACCCGTGCCCTGTTCCAGACGAAGGACATCCAACGCCAGCAGACGATACTGACCCACATCGCCGCGCTGGTGGATAAGGGCCGGATCAGCACCACCGTGGCGGAGCACTTTGGCACCATCAACGCCGCGAATCTGAAGCGGGCCCATGCCCTGCTGGAATCTCAGCAATCCCGGGGCAAAATCGTACTCGAGGGCTTCTGAGACCTTTCGGTTGCCGACCATAGCCGGGTGCCCTCCGCGCCCGGCATTATCCGGTTCTGGCCCGAACCCCGACATTGCTTGGGGAGTCTTTCCCTAACCCCCTGATAGATCCCAGCCTTTCAAAGCCATACCGCAACTGCATAAGCCACCGACAGCCTGATGCGTGCAGCATTTATTGCACCAACAATAATTGTGCTATATTTTCTGCACATATGACTTATGTGCTGCTTTTTATGCACACAGACCAAAACCATCAGCAATCCCGGGGGAAACATGGGCAAAGTGGCGGTACTGACCGGGGACATCGTGGATTCCCAGCAACTGACCAATCCAGAGCAGGAGGCCTACCTGCATGCACTGGAACAGACTATCTCATTGTGTGCTGAGCGGTTTGGGGCCCGGGGTGAGATCTTCCGTGGCGACGCCTTTCAACTCTTGGTTGAGCATCCCGGCCATGGCCTGCTGGTCGCCCTGTTGTTTCGCCTGACTTTGCGCACCCTTCCCCACCAAAAACAGCCCATTGATGCCCGCATCGCCCTGGGGATTGGAGAGTGTGAGACACTCCCCGATCGGGTATCGACCGGCCGGGGGGAAGCCTTCGTACTCTCCGGTCGTCAACTGGATGAGATGAACGACGCCCGCTTGGCGATTCGCAGCACTTCCCCCACTCTTGAGCTGTTTCTGCCGGTTCTGTTTCGCTATCTGGACACGGCGGTATCTGGCCTCAATGCCAACGCCGCCCACGCCCTGCTGCTCAAACTCACCCACCCCACCCTCACCCATGAAGCTCTGGCGAAGAAGATGGGGGTAGGACGCACCTCCTATACCCGGTTTCTCAACCGGGCGGCGTACGCCACCCTCGACGAAACCCTCTCCATGTTCGAAAACGCGATGGGCTGTGATAGGTTCTGGAAAACGGAAGGATAATCAGACCATTTAGGGGCGCCATTGACCGACCTGCCGCTGCTCATCCTGCTTCTGCTGGGCCACCTGCTTGGCGATTTCTACCTGCAGCCCGATCGCTGGGTGGCTGAGCGCAATGAACGCCACAGCCAGTCGGTCTGGTTACCGGTTCATGCCCTGCTCCATGCCACCCTGTCCGGCCTGTTGGTCTGGGCCTATATTGGCACCAGCAATGCCGCTGCCATCGCCTTTCTGGTGATGTTTCTCTCCCACTACATCGTGGACCTGATCAAGTCCTATCAAGCCCCGACTCTAAAGTGGTTGGTGGCGGACCAGTTACTCCATCTGTTCTGGCTGGTCGCGATCTGGCTGATGGTGACTCAGAACGGTTACCCCCACCTGCTGGACTGGCTGCAAGCGGCCCTGAATACGCCACTGTTGCTGGTGATACTGGCCTACCTGTTGGCGATGAAACCCGCCTCGATTCTGATCTCTACGCTGCTCGGCCGCTGGCACCTGGATTTTGAGGATCTGCCTCACGCGGATGATGCATCTGAGGGCATACGGAGCACCCATACCCTCGCCTCTGCGGGCGAATACATCGGCTATATCGAGCGCGGCCTGATTGTCACCTTCCTGCTGACCAACCAGATCGCCGCCGTCGGCTTTGTGCTCGCCGCCAAGTCGGTTTTCCGTTTTGGTGATCTCAAGGATCGGCATGACCGAAAATTCACGGAGTACGTGATGATCGGCACCTTCGCTTCCATGGCGACCGGATTTGTTATCGGCCTGCTGTTGAAACTGGGGTTAGAGGCGCTTTAGCGCCATGCCCCCTGAAGCAGGGTCGTCAGGTAGTACCCAACCCAGATACAGGCGGTGTTGATCAGCGCGCGTGCTATCCAGGGGGCGTTCCCAAAGGTGAGATTTCCCGCTTTTGAGAGCACCACCATCGCGCCCATCAGGGTAAACCAGGGAGTCAGGAAGAAGATTGGCCGCCACTTCACCAGGCTGACAGCAATATCGTGAAGCGCGCCGCTGACCAGGAAGGTCAGTATCACCGCGATCCAGAGCGGCAAGACCTTATGGAGTGGTCGCATCACGTAGCGGGAGAGGTAGTAGCCCCAGATGGGGTTCCAGTAGTGCCAGAAACCGTGAAAGGAGTCTGCGCCGAACGATCGATGCAACATCGCCTGCAGGGAGCCCGGGGAACCCAGCGGCACACCATTGCGTTTTTTAACGTACTCCGCGAGCGATATCCTTCTGTGCATCCTTGCCCTGCTCCACCTGACTCCGGTTGTCTGAACCCTCACCTTAACACCCTGACCCTTTCAGGCCACGGCCAAACGGGATGCACGCGCTCAAAAAAGAGGGGGACCAATTCGGCCCCCCGGTCACGGCATTAAGCTGGTCGCCCGCTAGCACCCTGAGCCCGAAAGGCTGTCCGGGGTGGGCACCAGATTGTCGAAGTAGGCGTCAAAATCCGCACCGCACATACTGGGTATCCCCGCCGGATTAGACTGGCTTCTCGCACCACCACACATGAGCGCCTCGCCACAGCTCAGGGTACTGATGTCGACGATGGGATAACGGAAATGCCTTGGTGTGCCCTCAGCGCGATTATGAACCGTCCACCAGGTGGGTCTGGCTGAACCTAGCCAAACCGGGCAGGAGCCGGAATCTCCCACCGCCTGAAACGCAGGCCGCCCCGCATAGAAGCTCATATTGTTGCTGTCACCAGGCACAAAACCGGCGCGGGTGTTGTATCCACAGCCGCCGGAGTAGTAACCCACATAGATCTTCTCCTCCCCTGACGGCGGATAGCTGGACCCAAGTGACTCAGAACTGCACCAGGGCGGCACAGCGGTATTGGTCCACTTACTTCCCTGGTAATTGGCGTCAACGAAGCAAACCTGATTGGGCTCAGAGTCGCGGATATTCAAGCCCGCATCGACGGTGTTGTTGGTGATAAAGATCCGGGCCTTCCCCGAGGAGTCAAACCCCAGGGTATCGTCCATAAAGGCCTCTACCGTTTGGCTGGACTGGTAGCCGACACCATTAACGGTTGAGCGCATCAGATTGGTCCAGGCAGTGTTGTCCGCCACCCGCCAGTTGTTGTACCCCGCAAACGCATCCAGTCCCCCCATCACCAGCGGCTTGCTGTCGACATCCACAAAGCCGGTGTCCTGGTAGGTTCCGGTGCTGCTGCCGCAGGTGGCAGCGGTGGTCAGGGGGAACGCGCAACCCTGCCCATCGGCGTCAGACACATCATCCAGACGCAGCAACCAGAGATCGTTGGTGCCATTGAGCAGAGCCACATTGCTGCGGCTGTAAGGCACACCCGCTACCGCTATCTGTGTCTGCAAGCGGCGATAGATGCGGGAAACGGTGGTTTTCGCCAGGTCACACTGGGTTTTGGTTTGAGTACCGGCCGGAGGCGAATCACAGACATCGCGCACCGTGGTAACGTCCGGCGTCGCTAACCCCTCATCCACCGCAGCCTGCCAGGCCCGAAAGTGGCGCGCTTCCGCATAAAGATTGGCTGCCTGCGCCTGGATCCCATAGAAGTAGTGGGTCAGATCCTGAACCTGGGCGTAGTAGTCGGTGTCGCCAAAGGTGAAGGAACCCGGTTGGGGAAAGCTCTTTACGCAGGCTGCCATCAAGCCATCAATGCCGCCGGAGGGCACCAGTTGGGTGTGGATACGGGTTAGTCGGGTGACCACCCCGTCATTGGTGTCCAGCACTGCATTTACCCAGGTTTCCATGCAGTTCTCTATGTCTGAGACAGCGCAGGAGGTGGTGGGTGGCAGATCGCCATTGGCGGTGCGATCGGACCAGTCCTGCAAGATGTTGGTCCAGGTGGTGATCTGAGCCACATCATCCGAGATGGTGTTAAACGCCGTGGAGCACTGTCCGGTCTGAATCTCACCTGCAATCAGACTGAGGGCCTGATTCACTTCGGTGGTCAAAGCCGCGATCTGCTCCGATATCCCCTCCAGTTCGTCAACGATTGGCGAGAGATCCACCAGGGGACTGTCGCTTTGGTTGGCGATCCCCAGTGAGCCCAGCAGATAGCTGGTTGCGGTGCTGCCAATCGAGCTGCCCACGCCTCTCAAAACCGCAGAGAACAGTGCGGTTGCCGGATTGGGGCTGGCGCCTAATGGGGCGGTTGCCTGCATGGGCTGCGAATCGGTCGTTGACGGTAGGGGGCCGGATGTATCGCCATAGGCATGGAGACCGGTAATGGTGAGAAAACGTGTGCCCTCCTCCAATCCCAGTTTGTGTTTTTGCACCAGCAGGACCAGGTCCATCAACGCGTCGTGGTTGAGATCGTCATACAGGACCTCCTGACGCCAGGGTCGAGCCTGGTTGGGACCGAGGCGCAAACTCTCGGTGTCGATGGCCAGGATGTCGGCCTCATCCGATTCGGAGCCATAGAGCACCACCGCCACCAAACCGCGCTTTTCCAGTTTCTTAAAGCACTGTTCCGGTTCACTGGCGTTACGCCAAGGGGGGGAACCATGTATGTCGCTCCCTTCATCCTGATGAGGTGACTTTCCTCGAGTACCAAGAGTGATAAGGGCACAGGCCACATCTTCGGGCAGATACTCCAGAGTGTCGGCGTCGAACTCAACGGTACGGTTTGGGTTGGCAAGCGTGGGGGCTATGGAAAGGCACAGCGCCACGAAGAGCAGAAAGGCGGCAGGTATCAAGCGAATGACTGGGTTCACAATCTTCTCCTTAACCAGGCGGGAGAAACGTCCAATTAGTTTTTAGGCACAAAGATCCCCACTGGTTGAAGGTGTGGTTTATGGGGATCCAGCGAAGAAAACGCTTAATAAGGCTAGGTCACTATTTGGGATGCGGGTTGGAAATTACGCCAATATCCGGCAAACCGTGAATAACGGCTGGATTTGGGTTGCCAACAGCCGGTTCTGTCAGCAACCCGTCTGGCGTGGTCTGTGCATTCTGACTTCGGGTTAGAGTCCAATCTTGAGGTTATCTGCCTGCTGGATCCAGTTCAGAAAGGTGGACGCGACGGGAGAGAGGGATTTGGCCTTATGGTGGGCCAGGTACCAGTGGGATTCTATCGGCATCCCCTCCACCGGCAGAATCGCCAGTCCGGAGTCACCCCCAAAAGCCAGAGTGTGAGTGGAGATCACCGAGACCCCAAGGCCGGACATTACCGAGTGTCGAATCGCCTCGTTACTCTCAACCGTCATACGCACATTGAGCTTAACCCCCTGCTCCCGCAGAAAACGCTCCAGCGCATAACGGGTACCAGAGCCATGTTCACGGATAAGGAACGGCTCCTGGGCAAACTCGGCCAGGCTGATCCGTTTCCGTTTGGCCCAGGGGTGATCCGCCGCCGCGATCGCCACCAGAGGGTTATCAAGGAACTCATGGAGGGAGAGCGGCGCATCCTGTGGTGGGTGGCTGAATACGTAGAAATCGTCGCGGGCTTCTGAGAGACGGTCGATCACCTGCTGCCGGTTCCCCACCTTAAACTCAACGTCGATCTGGGGAAACCGCTCCAGGAATCCCCCCAGCAGGTGAGGAATAAAGTATTTGGCGGTGGTCACCACCCCCAGTCGCAATGTCCCCCGCTTAAGCCCCTTCAACGCCGCCAGGTCCATCTCCATCCGTTCGAAACTGGCCAGCACTTCGATGGCGGTTTCCAGGGCACGCTCACCGGCATCGGTAAACTGCAGGCGCCGACCGACCTGATGGTAGAGATCAGCGCCCAGGGTTTCACTGAGTTTCTTCAACTGCATCGATACCGTGGGTTGAGTAAGGTGCAGGCGCTCTGCCGCGCCACTGACGGTGCCGGCCTCTCTCAGGGCCAACAGAATCTCCATCTGTCTCAGGGTCGCTCGGGCACTCATTCCACTCTCCTGTACGCTCCCTTCCCAACTTGTCACTATCGGCAAAGGAGAGTTAATCCAACAATCAAACACTTAACGCCAAAATATAGGCGTTTATCTATATAAATTAAATTTTTTTTCGATTTCCATCTATTTTGATTTGGGAGCACACTTCGCGGCGTTAAGGAATTACCGGAGGATGGAATTATGTCGCGTCGCCTCGCTTTTGAAATGACCATTGCCATGAGCCTGATGCTGATGGGAGGGGCTCTGGCCACCGCGCAAATCAGCGACTGGAGTCTGGCCATGACCGGTCTGATTCTGATGACCACCAGCCTGGTTCTGCGCCCACGCCCGCAACTGCAAACCGCTGCAGCGGAGCGCTAAGTCATGGGTCTGGACATTGTTGTCGCCTTCTTTGTACTGGGCGCTGCCGCCCAGTTTGTCCGGGCCGAACTGAGTCTTCCCAAAAGCCTCTATCAATCCCTGGTTATCTTTCTGCTGCTGGCCATCGGCCTCAAAGGCGGCATCGCCCTCTCCAAGCACGTTAATCCGGCTCTGCTGATAGAAGCGGGCGCCATTCTCGCTTTCGGCTTTGTGCTGCCGCTGATCGCCTTTCCCCTGCTGCGCAGCTTCGGCCACCTGCCCCGGCTGGATGCCGCCACCATTGCGGCACACTACGGTTCGGTCAGTGTGGCCACCTATGCGGTAGCGGTGGCCTTCCTTGAGAGCCGTGGACTGGAGTACGAGCCCTACTTCCCCCTCTTTGTTGCCCTGCTCGAAGCGCCTGCCATCGCCGTCGGCTTGTGGCTGGCCAGCCGCAAGGGCGAAAGCACCGACGGTAAGGCGATCCTGCGCGAGATGATGCTGAACCAGGGCATGGTTTTGCTGCTGGGTGGCCTGTTGATCGGCTGGTGGGGCGGCGACCGGGCCGAGCGCATCATGCCCTTCTTCGGCGAGCTGTTCCACGGCGTACTGGCGCTGTTCCTGCTGGCGATGGGCCAGAAAGCCGCCGAGCGCTGGCGTGAACTGGGCAATAACGCCTCATTCCTGGCCAGCTTCGGCGTGGCCATGCCCCTGATTGGGGCCCTGCTCGGCACCGGGCTGGGCTACCTGCTGGGATTCAGTCAGGGCGGTACCATTCTGATCGCCACACTTGGCGCCAGCGCCTCCTACATCGCCGTGCCCGCTGCCCTCTCTGCCGCGCTGCCCAAGGCGGATCTGGGACCGGCCATCACCGCCTCGCTGGGCATCACCTTTCCCTTCAATGTGCTGGTGGGCATCCCCCTCTACAGCGCGTTGATCACCCGTTTTATTCATTAAGTTCGGAGCCATCATGTCTCAACCGAAAGTCAGCATCATCATGGGTTCCCAGTCCGATTGGGCCACCATGGAAGAAGCCACCAAGCCGCTGGAAGCGCTGGGTGTGGCCTATGAAACCAAGGTGGTTTCCGCCCACCGCACCCCGGATCGCCTCTACCGCTTCTGCAACGAGGCCCATGAGCGCGGCATCCAGGTGATCATCGCCGGTGCGGGCGGTTCCGCTCACCTGGCGGGCATGGCCGCTGCCATGACCCACCTGCCGGTGGTCGCGGTGCCGGTCTCCAGCCGCAACCTGAAGGGGATGGATTCTCTGCTGTCCATGGTGCAGATGCCCCGCGGTGTGGCCGTGGCGTGTCAGGCCATCGGCGGCGCAGGTGCCTACAATGCGGGCCTGATCGCCGCGCAGATGCTGGCCCTGGGTGATGCAGAGCTGACCCAACGCCTGATCGACTGGCGCAGCAGCCAGACCGACTCCGTTGCGGAAGAGGTCGTGAAATGAAAATCGGCATCATCGGCTGCGGCCAGCTGGCACGGATGCTGGCCCTGGCGGGATGGCCCCGGGGGCTGAGTTTCAGCTTCCTGGCTGGCCCGCAGGAAGATCCGGCACCGGTGACCGGCCTTGGCCCCATCTATCGCATGAGCGAGGGCGAGAGCGCCGAATCGATCTACGAAGGGCTCGGACGCCCCGAGGTGATCACCACTGAGCGTGAGCAGGTGGATGTGGCGCTGTTAAGTGCGCTGAAAGCGTTTGCGCCGGTGTACCCCGAAGCGCACGCGGTTTCCGTCTGCCAGCACCGGGCGCGTGAAAAGCAGTTTATCAATGATCAGGGCATTGCCACTGCGCCCTGGCGTCCCATTGATGGCAAAACCGACCTGATCGCACTGGGTCATCAGCTGGGCTGGCCGCTTTTTATCAAGAGCTGTGAAGATGGCTACGACGGCTACAACCAGTGGCGTCTCAATGGCCCGGACACGCCCCTTCCTGAGATACCGGAGGGCGTGGAGTGCATCGCCGAGGGCGGCGTAGCCTTTGAACGTGAGTTGTCGCTGGTCGCGGCGCGTGCGAGCAACGGCAAGGTGGCCTGCTATCCCCTGACGGAGAACCACCATACTGGCGGGATCCTCCAACACTCCCTCGCTCCGGCACCGTCACTGCCAGAGGGGCTGCAGGCAAAAGCGGAAGAGATGGCCCGGCGATTGCTGGAAGCATTGAACTACGTTGGTGTGCTGACGCTGGAACTGTTTCTGGTGGACGGCGAGCTTAAGATCAATGAGTTGGCCCCGCGGGTGCACAACAGCGGTCACTGGACTCAAAGCGGCGCCCTCACCTGCCAGTTTGAGAACCATGTCCGAGCCATTGCCGGCCTGCCTCTGGGGCCCACCAGCGCCCCTCAGCCAAGCGCCATGGTCAATCTGCTGGGTGTTGAGCCGCCCAATCCGGTGATCTGCCCGGACGCCAAGCTGCACTGGTACAACAAATCCGTGCGCCCGGGCCGTAAGGTGGGCCACCTGAATCTGACCCACTCAGACCCCAGCCAGCTTCACCGCCAGGTGGAGGAGTTGGTGGCGGTGCTCTACCCCTGAGCGCACACCAGGGCGCTGTTCATTTCAGGCACTTTTGCCAGAACAGCGCCTTGCCCATTTTTGGGTCCAGTTCATACCCCGCAAAACCCGCTCGGCGATAGGCTTCCTGCGCCCCCCGATTCCCCTCCAGCACCTCAAGCGTCAGCTTGATGCAGCCCCGCTCTCTGGCGAGCCGCTCCAGCTCTGCCAGCATCGCCTGCCCCACACCCCGGCCCCGTTGAGTTGGCACCACCACCACATCGTGAATATTGAGCAAGGGCTTGCACTCAAAGGTGGAGAATCCGCTGAAGGCATTCAGCAGGCCCACCGGCTCTCCATCCAGATAAGCCAACAGCGAGATAGCGCCGGGAACATTGGCCAATGCCGGGCCCAGAGTGGCTTTTACCTGAGGGTTCAGCGGAGCACCTCCGCCCATGGGATCCCGGGCATAGATATCCAGCATCTGCGCCAGTACCGCGCAATCCTCTGGGTTGTGGTAGTCGGCGGTGCGGATGGTCAGGGTTGTCATTGTGATCGCTTCCTTTCGCTTAATGGGGGGTCAAAGAGTTGGGGGCAGGTATCCCGTTTCAGGTAGAGAGGATGTCTCGGCGCCCCGCTAAGGCAGCGCCCCAGGCACGTCAACCGATAGCCGGAGAGCGGCCCTTCCAGAACCGCACGTGCCCGACTTTGCCTGGCGCCCTTGGCGCCCCACGCCACCAGTATGGCGTCACTCTCCCTGGCCAGACAGCTCAACCAGTGGTCATTGAGGGGGCCAACCGGATCCGCAGGGTGGCGAAGGTCGGAGGGCCTGGGACTGCGCCAGGCGTAAAGGTTGGCCAGCCACAGGCTGCCAAAGCCCCATTGTCGGGCGAAGGCGATGCAGCGACGGGAGGTGGGATCATCCCGCTCCCCATCGGCGGTTGAGGGGTTGAGGCCCACAACGAGCAACCGGGAACCCGCCGGGTGCCAGTTTCGCCATAGGGCGTAACGATAATCTCCACAGGGGGAGAACACGGCTCCACGTTTCATGATCAGTCCAACTGGTGAAAAGCCCGAAGAAAGTCGTTTTTGGTCTGCTCAAACTTATAGTGCCCCGGACTGTTCAATGCACGTTTGGGCTCGGTAAAGGCGGGCATGACATAGCCCCAGTTGGAGTTTCGGGCAAAGGCCACCACCACATTGACATGGCTGTCCGTCCAGCGGTTAACGATGGGGTGGCGCTCGCCGCTGGCTTCCACCGTTTTCACCTGGATGCGGTGATAGTTGGGACCGTCGGAGATCAGAATGTCGGTCTGGTGGCCATTATCCAGAACCGGGGTAAACACCTGCCAGCCATCCTGCATCAGCCAACTGATAACGATGCTTTCGTAGGCGGTATTTTTCAGAGCCTGATGGGTGCCCTCAGCGGTTGGCGTCATCCTTCTGGGCATGGTCTCTCCTTATCAGGGGTCTGGTAGGTTCGGGCCAGTCGGTGGCCCCAGGTGCTCGATGGTCAGCGTATAGCGGCCCACCTCATCCCGGCGGGCCGCATTGCGCATCAGGTAGGTCAGAATGCGATATTCACCGTCCATGGCGGCCTCCCCCTCATACTCGGTACCGGAGGTGGAACCGATAAAGAGCGCCGTGTCCTGGTTTGGGCCGGTGACATTGAAATATTGGAACCGGTTGTCGCTATCCAGCACCACTGACCAACGCTGGCCCTGGCAGAGGCTGACCCGGTATTCCATCAGCTCATAGCCTTTAAGCCGCCCCTGCACTGAGACTTTGCCATCCCCCTCCAGACTCAGGGGTTGAATCGGATGCTCGGCAGCCCCCAGAGAAACGCTCAACAACAGCAGCGTGGTCAAAACGATTTTCATGGCGCTTCCTCATCAAAGGTCACGGCAGTCTGCTGCTGATGACGCACCACCACGGTGTCCGCCAGTTTGTCGTGCCAGCCCTGCTTGCGCTTATCGATGCCGACCCAGATCAGCCCCAGCAGAAAGGGGATGGTGCTGACGTAGTAACCCAGGTAGCGAATTACCAGTTGCCCGGTGGTGGGTTTGCCGCCGGTCTTGGCGTCCACGATTTTAAGTTTCAGCAGCATTTTGCCGGGGGTGGCGGATTTGTAGCTCCAGAAGATCAACACGGCAATGGCGGGAAACAGGTAGTTAAGCAGAATGTCCCAGGTGCCATAGAGAAAATCCTGGGAGATCCAGTACTCCTCACCGTAGATAAAGGTCAGGATCGGCGCGATGATCATCGACAACAACAGGGTGTCGATCAACGCCGCCCCCACCCGAATCCAGAATCCTCCGTAGACCAGTTCCTGTTCCTGTTGTTGCATATGTTCGCTCCTTAGCGACGCCACCACTGGCGTGCCCACATGGCGCCGATGCCGGTCAGGCTAAAGCTGGGCAGGGTCGGCGCAAACCAGCTGATGAAGGTATCCCAGACAAAAGACCACTGTGTCCGGGCTCCGGAGCGGAAGATCCCGCCAGGATTCTCCCACCAGTCCCAGGCAGCCATCAGCGTCGACAGCAGTGCCGCCACCAGAACGCCCCACAGTGCCCCTCTGATCGCCGCCCTCACCCACCGGTTGCCATTCATTGCCATCAATACACCTCAATACCAAAAGCCAGCAGACGACGGGGCAAAACCTCGTCCAGGTTGGCGAGGTCAGCCTGATAGAGCTGAATCAGCTTCAATCCAAGCTGGCGATACAGGGTTTGACGTTCACCAAGTGTCTCCGCATCCAAACCCTCCACGTAATCAATGTAGATGGCTCCACGGGGAAGGAAAAAACTGCAGTAGGTTTCATTGACCTGGCCCAGGGTTTCCCTGACCGGCCGCTCGTAAGCGTGGGCCAGGCCAGCCAGATAGAGCCAGTTGTCGATGGTCAACTCTTCGACTGAGCGGACATAGTGGCCATCCAGAGTGCGGTACTTGGCATCAAACTTGGCCCGGAAACTGGCGATGGACCCATGGGTGGACTCCTTATCTGCATCCTTGCCCAGCGCTTGTGCCAGCGCTCGCTTAAGCAGCGGATCGGTTACCAGCGCCGCTGGCCAGAGGCTATAGGGGGCGCCACTGCGCTTGTCCGCCTGCTGAATCCCCCCGGCCGCTCTGCCGGAATCGGTCACCCGCCACCCTTTCGGCGCAGGCGCCAGGTAGCCCACTTCATGCAGCAATCCAAGCAGGCTCTCTCGCCCCAGTCCGGTGGATTCAGACAATTTGGACACACTCAACAGTCCCTCGGCAGCGGGCAGAGTGAGGTTTTCAGGCCACACCACATACTCACCAAACTTCTCGCTGTGGGCGGTGCCACCGCCCGCCAGTCGCCCCTGCTCCGTCAGGCACCAGCGCTCCGCTTCCCTGACCAGGTAACCCGCTTTGGCAAGGCGGTCAAACAGGGTTTTGGCGGGCATCCCAAGGGTCTTGGCCAGAGCGGTGGTGGAGAGGGTTTTGGCCATAACAGGCTCCGAATCGTTCCAGGTTTTCGACAGAGTATCAGTAAGAAAAATCAAAGGCTAACGGGGACTTAGCATAGCAATGCCCCTATTCAGTTACCGATTTCCTCACGGACACCCGACCGGACAGAAAAAAGTGTCCGCCCCGGACACTTCGGACAGTGCCGGACAGCAACAGGCGGCGTTGCACAAACGCCAAAGCCTGAGATTTCAACGAGTTACAGCACATCAGAAAAAGTGGCACGGCTCCTGCTCCTTATGACGCCATAGGTCATTGAGAAACAAGCGGACACTGTGATGATTCAGGATACTTCCGGACAGGATGTGGTACGGCAACGCCCCCGGGCGCGGCGCTGGTTGTGGCCCACCATTGGGCTGACCCTGCTGCTGGCCAGCGGTGGCTACCTGTGGGCCAGTTACGGCCAGGGACAACAAAGCGTGCGCGGCAGCCGCCTGCAGATGGCCACGGTGGAGCGCGGTGACATGGTGCGGGAGATCGCCGCCCGGGGTCGCATCGTCGCCGCCAATGCGCCGGTGATCTACAGCCCCTCTGCCGGACGCATCGCCCTTCAGGTTCAAGCCGGTGAAATGGTCGAAGCGAATCAGCTGCTCGCGGAGATCGACAGTCCGGAACTGCAGGCGGAGCTGTCTCAGCAGCAGGCGGTCGAGGCCAGTCTGGCGCTGGACCTGCAACGCCGAAACCTGGATGCCCGCCGCACCGAACTGGAACTGCAACGTCGGTTGGATCAGGCCAAGGTCACCCTGGTGGCAGCGGAGCGCGAGAAGCGTCGTGCCGACAAAGCCGCCGCGACAGACCTTATCAGCGACATCGATCACCAACAGGCCCAGGATGAATTCGCCAGCGCCCGCATCGCTCACCAGCATGCGGAGCAGGAGATCGCCCTGGCCCGGGACACCCTGAAGTTTGAACAGCAGGCCGCCGAGGTCGAACTGAACCGGCAACGGCTGCGGGTCGCTGAGCTGCAACGTCAGGTGGACGCGCTGTCACTGCGGGCGCCGCTGGATGGTCTGGTGGGCAACACCCTGGTTGAGGAGCGAGAGCAGGTGGCCGACAACCAGCCGCTGCTCTCCGTGGTCAGCCTGACCGACTACCAGGCGGAACTGGACGTTCCGGAGAGCTATGCCGACGAACTGGGCCTGACCATGCCGGTGGAACTGGAGGTGGGTGGCCGTACCCTTTCAGGAGAGATCGCTGGTATTTCCCCGGAGATCGTCGCAAACCAGGTAAAAGTCCGTGTCCGCTTTGATGCCAGTAACGTCAAACTGCGTCAGAACCAGCGCCTGACCGCCCGCATCCTGCTTGAGTCGCTGGAGAACGTGCTGATGGTGCGACGCGGCGCGTTTATCCAGTCAGGTCAGGGCCGGATCGGTTACCGCATCGAGGGCCAGCTGGCCCACAAAATTCCCCTTCAACTGGGCGCCTCCAGCCTCACCCATATCGAGGTGATTCAAGGGCTGGATGCCGGCGACCAGATCATCATTTCCGATCTCTCAGGGCTGCTGAACAGCAGCGAGATCTTCATTAAGTAAAGGAGTTCCCCATGCTGCACATGGATAACATTGGCAAGGTATTTCGTACCGACCTGATCGAGACTCACGCCCTGAGAGGCTTCCACCTTGAGGTAAAAGAGGGCGAGTTCGTGGCCGTCACCGGCCCCTCCGGTTCCGGTAAAACCACCTTCCTCAACATTGCCGGACTGCTGGAAAACGCCAGCAGCGGCCGCTACTACCTGGATGGCGAAGAGGTCAGCATGCTGACCGACCGGGAGCGTTCTCTGCTGCGCAATGAAAAGATCGGCTTCATCTTCCAGGGCTACAACCTGCTGCCGGACCTCAACCTGTTCGACAATGTGGATGTGCCCTTGCGCTATCGGGGTTTCAGTGCCGCAGAACGAAAGCGCCGAATTGAGCAGGCGCTGGAGCAGGTGGGCCTGGCCGCCCGGATGAAGCACCTGCCCTCCCAGCTTTCCGGTGGCCAGCAGCAGCGGGTGGCGATCGCCCGTGCTCTGGCGGGTGAGCCCCGCATTCTGCTGGCCGACGAACCCACCGGAAATCTCGACTCCATGATGGCGCGACAGGTGATGGAACTGCTGCGGGAGATCAACCGCGCCGGCACCACCATCATCATGGTGACCCACGATGCGGAGCAGGCAGCACAGAGCCAGCGCAACATCCATCTGGTGGATGGACAGGTGTGTGATCTGGCGATGCTCAACCGTCGCCGGGATACCGATCCCATCGCGGCCCAGGCATAAGAGGGGCGGATCATGTTTCTCTACTACGTCAAACTGGCCTGGTTAAGCCTTAGGCAGAGTCCGGTGATCAGCGCCCTGATGGTGCTGGCCATCGCCATTGGTATCGGCGCCGCAGGCACCAGCCTGACGGTACACCACACCATGAGCCACAACCCCATGGCCCACAAGGATGACCGCCTCTATGCGGTGCAACTGAAAAGCCATCATGACGATCACCACAGTGGCACCGATGATGGCCTGTATTACCAGATCACCTATCAGGACGCGCACAACCTGAGCCAGCAGTCCGGGCCGGTGCGCCAATCTCCGATGATTCGCACCGGGTTCACCGTCAAACCGGCCAATCCGGAGGTCCACCCCTTTATCGCCGATGGACGCGCCGCCAGCCGCGACTTTTTCGCCATGTTCGATGCGGTGTTCCAGCATGGCGCCCCCTGGAGCGAGGCCCAGGATCAACTGGCTGAGCCCGTTACCGTCATCAGTCAAAGCCTGAACGACAAGCTGTTTGGCGGCGGCAACAACGTGGGTAAAACCATCGACGCCAACGGCCAGAGCTACACCGTGGTGGGGATCATTGACGACTACAAGCCGCAGCCGCTGTTCTACGACGTCAACAATGGGGCCTTTCACGAGCACGAGGAGATGTTTATCCCCTTCAGCCTGCTGCCCGTCCACGAGATCGAAGCCTGGGGCAACTCCAATGGCTGGAAACAGGAGAACATCAACAGCTATGCCGACCGTCTTAACTCCGAGATGTATTGGGTGCAGTACTGGGTTGAACTGACCGGACCGGAACAGAAAGCGGAATACCAGCAGCAACTGGCGGCCTACATCGAGCAGCAACAGGCACTGGGCCGCTTTCCCTCTGAAAATCCGACATCCAGCCTGCGTACCGTCAGTGAGTGGCTCGATTACAACGAAGTCGTGAGCGAAGACAACCGGATTCTGCTTGCCCTCTCTTTCCTGTTCCTGCTGGTTTGCCTCGTCAATATGGTTGGCCTGCTGCTGGCCAAGTTCCTGCGCCGGGCTGCCCACGCGGGCATCCGTCGCGCCCTTGGGGCCAATCGCGGACAGATCCTGGCTCAGCACCTAGTGGAGGTGGCGATCATTGGTTTGTTTGGTGGCGTACTGGGCAGCGTATTGGCGCTGGTGGGTCTGGCCGGGCTGAGGCAACTCTATCCGGGCTATGACCAGCTGGCACGGATGGATCTGACCATTCTCGCCACTCTGATCGCCCTCTCGCTGGTGGCAGCCCTGATTGCCGGACTCTATCCGGCCTGGCGCATTGGCCGCACCAACCCCGCCACCTACCTCAAGAGTCAGTAAGGAGCCGACCATGTTTGAACTTCGCCCCATTTTTTCGGCCCTGCTGCGCAGTAAAAGCGGGCCTCTGCTTATCATTCTGCAACTGGCGCTGACACTGGCGGTGGTCGCCAACGCCGCCCACATCATTCAGGAGCGTCTGACGCTGATGGCGCGGGACAGCGGCGTGGTGGAATCGGAGCTTATCGCCTTTACCGTGGCTGAGATGCATATGGATAAGGACTTCATCAGCCAGCGACGCATGGATGAGCAGGCGTTGCGAGCCATTCCGGGGGTTATCGATGCCGCTGCCAGCAATCAGGTGCCCCTGACCGGAAGCGGATCCTCCACCACAGTCTCCTCCAAGCCCGAGGGTGAAGAGGGTGGCGTCGATCTGAACCTGGGCTATTACCAGGGCAATGAGCACTTGTTTCCCACCCTGGGCCTGACGCTGGTGGAGGGAAGAGCCTTTACCGCCAACGACATCCTGACCGATGCGACGCCCGCTACCCTGCCCTCCCAGGTGATGCTGAGCCGCTATGCCGCAGAGCGCTACTTTCCCGAAGAGAGCGCCGTGGGCAAGCAGATCTACCTGCACGACCATGCCGTTGAGGTGGTCGGCGTATACGACACTCTGCAAACCCCCTGGGCACACCGGGACCACACCTACGCCAGCGCCATCGTACCGATGGAAAACGGCAACTTTTTCGCCCGCTACATGGTGCGTGTCGAGGCCAGCCAGCGCGATGCGGTGTTGACCCAGATAGAGGACGCCATGCTGAAAGTCGCGCCGGACCGGGTGATTCTGAGTCTTCGCAGTTTTGACGACATCCGCTCCCGGGCCTACCGCAATGACAACGCCATGGCGAAGCTGCTGGGGACCGTTATCGTCCTGCTGCTGGTGGTCACCGCATTGGGCATTGTCGGTCTGGCCAGCTACAGCGTCGGTCAGCGCCGTAAGCAGATCGGCACCCGCCGTGCCCTGGGCGCCACCCGCGCCGCCATCGTTCGCCACTTCCTGACGGAAAACCTGATGATCTGTGTGGCGGGTGTGGTGTTGGGCACCCTGGCAGCCTTTGCCCTGAACCAGTACCTGATGCATCACTACGAACTGACCCGCCTGCCCCTGGCCTATCTGGGCAGCACGCTGGTGGGTCTGGTGCTGTTGAGCCAACTGGCTGCGGCGACACCGGCGATAAAAGCGGCACAAGTTTCTCCGGCCCTTGCCACGCGGTCTGTGTAATCAACAGGTACTGGATACCTTGTTAAAAATCCGTAACCTATGATGAGCGAATCAGGGAGCTGAGTGGCCATGGACCGAATTCTTATCATTGACGACAACCCCGCTATTGGTGAGGCGCTGTCGCTCTTGCTGGAGCTGGATGGCCACCAGACCCTCTGCTGTACCTCTCCCGAAGCCGCTCTGGAGATGGTGGAGCAGGAGGAGATCGCACTGGTGATTCAGGACATGAATTTCAGTGCCGACACCACCTCCGGGAATGAGGGCCGAACCCTGTTTCATGCATTACAGGCCAAACAACCCGGCCTGCCGATTGTGCTGCTGACCGCCTGGACCGATCTGGCGATGGCGGTTGAGTTGGTCAAAGCGGGCGCCGCCGATTACCTGGGCAAACCCTGGGACGATCAGAAACTGCGACTCACGGTCAACAACCTGCTGGAGCTGTCCCGCCTGCGCCGTCAGGAGAAAGCGCGCCACTATCAGCAGGCCAGCCAGTTAAAGCGACTCTCCCGCTTTGATCTCTGTGGCATGCAGGTGCACAGCCCGGCGATGGTTGCCCTGCTGGAAACCGCCACCCGGGTCGCCGCCTCCGACCTGCCGGTGCTGATCACCGGCCCCAACGGTGCCGGTAAGGAGCGCATCGCCGATATCCTGCACGCCAACTCCTCCCTGCGGGATCAGCCCTTTATCAAGGTCAACGTCGGTGCCCTGCCGCCGGAACTGATGGAAGCGGAGTTGTTTGGCGCCGAGGCGGGCGCGTATACCGGCGCCACCAAAGCCCGTATCGGCCGCTTTGAAGCCGCCGATGGCGGCACCCTGTTTCTGGACGAACTGGGCAACCTGCCCCTATCCGGCCAGATAAAGCTGCTGCGTGTGCTGCAAACCGGTGAGTTTGAACGGCTTGGCAGCCACCAGACCCGAAAGGTGCGTGTTCGGGTGATCAGCGCCACCAATGCCGATCTGCCCGCCGCCATTCAGGCCGGGACGTTCCGGGAAGATCTCTACTACCGGCTCAATGTGGTGCAACTGGCGCTGCCGGGTCTGGCGGAGCGGCCGGAGGAGATCCTGCCCCTGGCCGAGCACTTCCTGGCGGAGCAGGCCCAACTGAGTGAAGCCGCTTGTCGCGCGCTGATGGCGCACCCCTGGCCCGGCAATGTGCGGGAGTTGGAGAACGCCATCGCCCGCGCCGCTCTGCTGTGCCAGAACGGCGTGATCAACGAGGCAGATCTGGCGTTGGAGCGTCCGCCTGTTGCGCCCACCCGCTCTCCCGCAGAGTTGGATGAGGAGGCGATCACTCAGGCGCTGGCTTGCCATGGAGGGGTGATTGCCCGGGCCGCCCGGTCATTGGGGATCTCCCGGCAACAGCTGTATCGAAGGATGGAGAAACTGGAGATGGTGCGTTGAGCATACGGGTTCTGCTGGTTCTGCTGGCCGCACTCTGCGCCGGCCTTGCCGCCGCCTTTACGGTGGCGATGACGGCACTGCTTCCCGCTTTCTTTGGCCCCATGCCCGAGTGGATGAAAATGGGGCTGATCACCCTGATGCTGTTTCCCCTTCTCGCTACCCTGCTGTTCTACCTCACCCGCCCATTGCGGCAGGGTCTGGCCTCACTGGAGGCCGGAGTGCTCAACTTCTCCGACAGCGATTTCAGTGCTTCACTGCCAGTCCGCGGTTCTCCGGAGATCCGCGCATTGGCGACCCACTACAACCAGATGGCGGTAAAACTGCGTCAGGAACGCTACACCCTGCACCAACGGGAGCTGATTCTGGATAAGGTGATTCAGAACTCGCCGGTACTGGTACTGCTGATCGACCGGGAGCAACGCATCATCCTGGCGAACCGGGAAACCGAGCGCTTCTTTCAGCGCACTCACCTTGAGGGGCACCAGTTCGATACGCTGCTGGCCGAGCAACCGGAAGCGGTGCGGGCGATGTTCCAATCCCATCAGGAGGGACTCTACTCCCTCGCGGAATCGGACCGGCAGAGCGAAACCTACCACCTGGTTCAGGGACAGTTTCAACTGCACAACCTACCCCATCGCCTGATCCTGGCCCGTCGACTTACCCGTGAACTGGCCCGTCAGGAAGCGGCCGCCTGGAAAAAGGTGATCCGGGTGATCAGCCACGAACTCAACAACAGCCTCGCGCCCATCAGTTCCATGAGCCACAGTGGCCGTGCCCTGTTGAACGAACAGAGCGATCCCCGGTTGCAGCGGGTGTTCAACACCATTGAGGAGCGCTGCACCAGCCTCAACCGTTTTATTCAGGGCTACGCCACCTTCGCCAAACTCCCGGCCCCAAGGCCGGAAGCGGTGGTCTGGTCCCCCTTTGTGGAGGCACTCAAGGCGCAATACCCCTTTACCCTGTCCGGCCCCCTGCCGGAACAACCGGGTTGGTTCGACCCAAGCCAGTTGGAGCGGGTACTGGTAAACCTGCTGAAGAACGCCCGGGAAAGCGGCAGCGCCGCCCCTGAGGTGACCCTCTCGATTCAGACGCAGGGGGATGGCGTGATGATCACCGTGGCAGACAGAGGCAACGGCATGAGCCCGGCCATACTGGATCAGGCCCTGCTGCCCTTCTACTCCACCAAGCACCAGGGCACTGGACTGGGGCTGGCGCTATGCCGGGAGATTACGGAAGCCCACGGCGGGCAGATTCAACTGCAAAACCGCGACGGAGGCGGCCTGAAAGTCAGCCTGTGGCTGCCAGAGGGAACGGCCCAAAGCGCGGCAGACGCAGCGGTGACAACAAAGCAGGGATGAGAGTCTGGCAGCGAGCCGTCCGATAGAAAGCGGTGGCGACTCATGCAACCTATTTTAACGAGCAAAACCACCCGCCGTGTTACTACCACATCCACGAAAAGACTGACTTTGGCGCGCTATCTAATGGCTGGTAAGGCGCCAGGAGTGGCCAGTCACAATTTCTATTGCTCTACCCTCTTGAACCCACAATCCCGAGGGCCTGGGCGCAGGCGGTGTCGTGGGATGGCCGCTGTCGCAGGCCCAAAGTAGATTTTGTGACGTGTCTCAAAATGGCCTTGGATGGACGGGCTGCCGGTACCGCTTTAGCATACGATGGCGAGCTAGCGGTCCCGTCCCAGTTGAGTGGCTGGATAAGCAGAAGAATTGAGGGTATTGAGGGTGATAGGAGTGATAAAGGAAGGGCTGGAAAACCTCAAGGCAAAGGGAGTTGGCATGTATAACCAGTGCCTGCATCGCGCGAGAGTTGGTCTGGTCTGCTGCCTGGTGAAGGATAACGAGGGACTTGAGCGTATCTCTGGGCAGCTAAGTCGGATGTGGGCAAGCAAAGGCCAAGGTGAGGGCGAGGCGGAGAAATCGGCTGAGTACCTGGATCTGACTCCTAGTGTGCAGGCCGGTAGCGATTGCCCGTACAGCTTACGTCTTGAGGACTTTCTGACCCGACCGTTGGTGAACGGCATTGCTGTGACAGGCGGGTATGGAACTGGCAAGTCAAGTTTTCTGCATAGTTTCTTCCAGCAAGAGGGCCGGCCCTCTCACATCGTGATCACCTTGGGGTGCTACGGCGCCAGCAGTAACGCGCAAGTGGTCCAGTCTGCTTATCCTGACGCGTCTGTGGATGGGTGTAGTGAGGAGGAGGTGCGCCGGCTGGAGACTGCGGTACTGAAACAGATCCTCTATCGTCAGGCTGACGATACCGATCGCGCTTTAAGACTACGCGATGCTGGTTGTCCCGGTATTTCGGGCGGGGACTGGTTAAGGGCTTTCCTGCTGGCAGCCCTTCTAATGGGCGGCCTGACCGGCATGATCGCCGGTCGGGAGGAGGTCTGGGCCTGGTTGTACGGATTGATGACGTCGGACTCAGGGTTTGTGCTGGTGGCGGTGGTGCTGTGTGGGTTAACCCTTCTTGGTGTGATCGCGTATTTCTTCACCGATGTCCTTGGGCTTATGCGAAAGGTACGGTTGTCGAAGATCAACCCGATTAGCGGCGAGCTGGAGTTGGACCATGCCGGCTCCCAACCAGAGTCGTTATTTAACCGCCATCTTGAGGAGTTACTGGTCTACTTTGGCAACAGCGGCGTCGAGGTTGTGATCTTTGAGGACATGGACCGCTTTAAGGGCACGGCCATCTTTGAGCGTCTCAAGGAGCTCAACAAGATCATCAATGACTCGGACAAGGTAAGGCAGCATGTGCGATTCATTTATGCGGTCCGGGAGGATGTGTTCCAGCTGAACACGGACAAGACCAAATTCTTCGATGCCAACATCTCCATTTTGCCAGTGGTTTCGCCGTTCAATGCAAAGGGTCACCTTCAGGCTGAGCTTGAGCGGGCTGGTCTGTGGATGGGTTCATGGGACTGGGAGCAGAAAAAGAAGCCTCTGATCTCCCTGATCACTCTGCACATCCAGGACATGCGGATGCTGAAAAGTCTGGTGGCCGATCTGCAATGCCATATGGACGTGCTTAGAGCTGACTGGCCCAATGAAACTACTGAGCAGGGGCAGCGTGGCGGTGAGACCCAGGCCATCCTCTTCTCTTATTGCGCCTATAAGGTCTTTTACCCGAACGATTTTGCCAAGATGCTCACTGGCCAGGGTGTGCTTGGGCAGCTGGAAGCCATGGGCAAGGTAGTTGCGGGGTTGCGGAGTGACGTTGCTCGGAATAAGCGGGAGAATATTGAAGAGACCCTGGCAGAGCTTGCTCAAGAGCGATTCGACGGCGCGGACGAGCTTGGTCACCTGCTTCGCTCAAAACTGTTGGAGCTTCGACCGGGTTCGGGTTTGGCTCAAAGCAACCTAAACGGTGTCCAGCTAAATAGTGCGCCGGAGGATTTTCTCAAGAAGGTTCTAGGGCTGAATGGCCAAACTGCTGTGCAGTTGGTTTTCGCGAATCAATACGTGAACAATCATGGCCACAGAAACGTAGACGGCCTGTTGGATGCGATGGTTCCAAATATCCGGCTCCGAGCTAAGCGGTTGGCCGAGAAGGAAACAGAAACGGTCGCTACCTTGCAGGAAGAGGTTATTGCGCTAGAGCGTAAGATCGCCGCAATTGCTGTGGCCGAGGCAAGTAGCTGGATTAGCGCCATTGAAGGCGAGGATCTGCTGGCTGGCAAGCACGAGCACATCGATGCACTCAATGTTTGGTACGAAGAACTCAAAGCGATGCCGCTCTTACGTGCCTTGTTGCTGAATGGGGACCTCCGTGAGAATCACAAAAACTACACCAGTCGAGCCAAGCCCGGTGCGCTGACGGCTCAAGACTATGAGTTTCTTCGGGCGCTGACTGGAGGCGGTGAGTACTATGCGGGGTACCTCTGCACGGATTACAGCGAGATTTTGCCTGATCTTCGGATAAACAATGCTCGTTCACCGGCAGCATACAACCATGGGCTTGTGTGCCACTTGCATGAGAGTCTCGAGGCGGGCGACGGTCCGAATCGGGCTCTGTTGGATGCCATCATCGATGCGCACTACAACCTAAAAGGAGATTGTGCGGAACGGTTGGTGGCCCTGCACACAGTAGCCAAAGAGAGGGCGTTTAGCTATGTGGCCAGGCATTGTAATTACGCGATCGATTCATTGGCTGATCTTGCAGGGGATGATGAACGGTCGGTGCTGTCAGTCATTTTTGCGGTATTAGGGGAGCAAGCTAACCTAGGGGGGAGTGTCATCATCTTGGAAAGTACCACTGACTCCTTGCAGGCGAAGATCGACAATGACCCAAAGGCATTGTTGGTGGCGTTAGCGCGCGGTCCGAAATTCTTTAAGCAGATCGCAGATGGCATGGGAGATTACGGTGTTCGCTTCAAGAACCTGGGTGGCGCACACTTGGACCCCAGTGTAATCCCGACGGCTGTCAAGGAGGAGGTCGTAGAATTGAATCGGGCCACGCTGCCTGTTGTCGCCGGGTTTTATGGCGGCACAGAAGCCCCTAGCTTGCCGGTTCGATACCGTGATCTCCCGTCGAATAAGAAAGGTTTTCAAGCCTACTTGGCGATCCCAGAGAATTCGACTCGTTTTGCGCGGATGATCCTGGAGGGTCAGGTGCTGGCAGTCCCCGATGGAGCAGTGTTTGAGTTGGCGAAGGTACTGGAGGTTGAGTGTGAGGTTTTAAAACTGACACCAGAGACCTTGATCGGGGAGGCCAGCTTTGAGGTAGACGATACCTCGGCGTGGCTTGAGGCCCCGCTTCACCTAGCCTCCGCGTTCAAGAAGCGGAAAGTATCGCCTAAGTGGGGCAACGTAATTGAAGCCCTGAGGTTTGGCGGAGACGATGTTGATGTTAAGGCGGCCCTGGATGCGGCCATATGCCTCTTTATGTCGGACCCGACTGTGAAACCTGCTTTGCTGGAAAGCGTGGATGGCCTGGATGAGGACGTCCGTGCAGACCTGTGTAAAGCTATTGAGATGGGTCGTATTCCACTTGAGGTTGGGTTCGATTACCACGTGATGATGGCCGATCCCTTTGAGGCTGAGGCTCTGCGGTCTATGTCCCGTGAGGAAATCGAGCGTTATCAGGGGACCCGAATGCTTAAGCCGGATGAGGAGACAATCCGGGTTTTGATCGAGAAAGGCCTTGTCCATAAAGCGGCCCAACTGGTGCTGGACCATGTTGATAACTTGTTCAAAGACGGGGTGTGGCGGATTGGGCTGGGACCCTATGCTGGACTGGCAGAGACGCTTATAACCTCGGCTAAATTGAGCAAGGAGCAGCTGTTTACCCTCATTTCTGAGGGGGCTGTGTCGGCCAAAGCACTTGCAGAGTCCCCCCTAGTACGACGCCTGATCCTCCCGCCGGTGGGTGAGGTAGAGTTGCCAGAAGGTAAACCGCTTAAGCATGACGAGGTGGCTATGGATTGTGCCGAGCAGGCGGGTCTGGCGTTCGAAGTACCAATGATCCCGGAGAATATCCTAAGCGCACTGCTCGTGGACAATGCGTTGTCTAAGGATTACAAATTTAGAGTCCTTATTGGTCAGGCGAAGCACCATGCCTCGGCGATTTGGGATTTCACCAGGCAGGCGATGGGTGAAACCTCAGACGTTAAAGGCATGAAGGGTTTAACCCTGGCTGACAGCAATCTGGGCCGCGCACTGGGCGTGGCAATGGTGCAGGCTGGGGCGATCTCTTCGGTTTCCCTAAGGGGGGGTGGGGTTGTGGCTTACAATGCTTACCGCCAGGGGCCGGTCCCCGCTTAAGGCCCTTTAAGTTCGCCGGCGCTCGTCGCCGGCGACTTATAGTGGGGTAGGCGAAGAAGAGTTCAAGGGGTCAGGGTGATCGAAACCCCGAGTGACTCCTTTGGGGGCGATAGCAGCCCCCCAAATTTAAGTAACCCGCCCGCTCCGTCGCCGACTTCGAGGGCTTGCGTGCAGCGCAAACCGCAGGGAGGCAAAGGGGAGTCCAGAGGGGCGAAGCCCTTCTGGTTGCTGCCGCCAACGCGGCGCCCATCCTTACATTCCACCAAGCCGATCATGCCGCAGGCATCCTCTTTCCCCCTACCCCACCTCAGCATTACGCCACCAAATATTCGCTCAGCAACGCTTCAATGGCGTTGACCACCTCCGCGCAGGTTTCGGCGTTGAGGGCGTCCGGGTGGGGCGATGCAAAATGGCCGGTGTCATTATCGAAGTACTGACCGGACGCGTTGGCAAAATCCTCGGAGAGTGCTGCCCGAACCACGATGTCCGCGCCGATGCTGAGATCCCCTCCGGCGATACCAAACGCCTCCGTCACCATCTTGCTGCCCAGCAATGAACCGGGATTGACCGCTACGATGATGGGGTCCGTTGGCGCCCGGTTCAGCCCCCAATATCGTGACCACATGGTCAGAGCCAGTTTGCTCTGGGCGTAAGCGGCGCCATCGGAGAGAAGACGCTCTCCCCGCATGCCGTCGAGTTCGACACTGGACTGAGCCGCCGAAGAGAGGTTAACCACCCGCCCTTCTGACCCAAGCAAAGGGGCCAATTTCCTCGCCAACAAGTAGGGAGCGAGCGCATTGACGACAAAGCGGGTATCCCAGCCCTGCTCGGCCCGTTTATGAGGCGTGGCGTAGACCCCGGCGTTGTTGATCAGCACATCCAGCCGGGTGCCGGATGCGAGGATATCGGAGGCCATCGCTACCACCTCGTCGAGGTTGGAGAGGTCCGCCAGACAGGTTTGTATCGGGCCTGCCCCGGGAAGTGCGCTGAGCATCGCCTGACAATCCGCCAGCTTTTTCTCGTTGCGACCGTGGATCAGCAGAGAGTGGCCCGCCTCCGCAAGGTAGCGTGCGGTGGTCAATCCAATCCCGTCGGTGGCGCCGGTAATCAGAATGGTTTTCGCCATGGTCAGGCGCTCCTTAATCGCAATGGTGCCGAAACCCACGGTTTCGACGCCGGTTAATCCACAATTCCGTGGCCGCACGCTCCACAACAGAATGCGCCGGACGATGCCATTGAGTGTATGGGCAAAGTGCGCTGTTCGCCCGTTGATCGCGGTAAACGATTGGAAAAATGAAAGATGCGTAGTGACGGGTAGCGTGGGCTTACAGCCCACGGCCGCACCCAATTCAGAACCTCCTGTCCGTGGGCTAAAAGCCCACGCTACGGATCAACTGCCGTAAGACACGCAATAAAAAAGCCTCCACAAGGGAGGCTTTTTTTCAGGATTCCGGGCGGCTTAGTCCAGAGAGATGGCCGCTTCCAGAGTCAGCTTGATCATGTCGTTCAGAGTCAGCTGACGCTCTTCCGGAGTCAGGTGCTCACCGCGAACGATGTGGTCGGTAACGGTCATCATCGCCAGTGCCTTGGCACCGAACTCAGTGGCCACGCCGTACAGGCCAGCCGCTTCCATCTCCACACCCAGCATGCCGTACTTGGCCATGGTGGCGTAGCGGCTCTCGTCCGGGCTGTAGAACAGGTCGGAAGTGTAGACGTTACCCACGTGGTAGTTGGCGCCCAGCTTCTCTGCCGCATTCACGGCGGCAGACAGCAGGCCGAAGTCCGCGATCATGGCGAAGTCGGTGCCCGGGAAGCGGGTGCGGTTAACACCAGAGTCGCTGGAAGCGCCCATCGCCAGTACTACGTCCATCATCTTCACGTCGTCGGAGATGGCGCCGCAGGAACCGATGCGGATGATGTTTTTCACACCGTATTCGGTGATCAGCTCTTTGGCGTAGATGGAGATGGACGGTACGCCCATACCGGAGCCCATCACGGAGATGCGCTTGCCCTGGTAGGTGCCGGTAAAGCCCAGCATGTTACGCACGTCGCACACCTGCACCACGTCTTCCAGGAAGTTCTCAGCGATGTACTTGGCACGCAGCGGGTCGCCCGGCATCAGTACGGTTTCAGCAAAAGCACCTTCCGGCGCATTAATGTGAGGAGTCATGTGAGTTCTCCGATTATTGGAAGGTAAACAGCAGGCCCGCAATGGTGCCGCTCATCAGGTTAGCCAGGGCCGCAGCCAGCAGGCAGCGAGGGCCGATTTGACCCAGGATATGACGACGCTCTGGTGCCATCGCGACCAGACCGCCAATCACCATGGCCAGTGAGCCGAAGTTGGCAAAGCCACACAGCGCAAAGGTCACGATGATCTGAGTTTTCGGGCTCAGGGTTTCGGATACGGCCATAAAGTCGACGTATGCCACGAACTCGTTGATCGCCAGCTTCTGACCGATAAAGGAGGCCGCCACCTGTGCTTCCGCCCACGGCACACCCATTACCCAGGCCAGCGGCGCCAGCAGCACACCCAGAATGGTTTGCAGCTGCAGTTTGGCTTCGGCAGCGCTCATTACGGCTTGCACGGCAGCGGCGTTATTGTCGCCCAGGTTCAGAGTGCTGAGGTTGTCGATCAGCACGGCGCGATCAACGCTGGTGACCCACTGGCCAATCTCAGCGGCATTCAGGCCGGAGGCTTGCGCCAGAGAAGCGGCAAAGTCGCCAAAAGCAGGCAGGGTGCCGGCGGTGGCCTGCAGGGCGGAGAAGGCCGCAGCCAGGTCAGCGTTGCCGTAACCAAAGAATGCGGCAGTCCCCGCAATCATGCCGTTGATCATGGCGATCAGGGCCACGAACGCCAGCAGCAGCGCGCCCACCTGCAGTACCTGCTGCATCCCCATGCTGGCACCGGCGGCAGCGGCATCCAGGACGTTGGCGGGCTTGTCTTCGACCTCGTCCACCACTTTGTTCAGATCCTCTTCCGCTTTTTCGGTTTCCGGACACAGCAGCTTGGCAAACAGCAAGCCAGCCGGTGCCGTCATAAAGCAGGCGGTCAGGATGTACTTGGGATCGATGCCCAGGGAGATGTAGCCAATCATGGTGCCACCCGCCACGGAAGCCAGACCGCCGGTCATCACGGCAAACAGCTCAGAGCGGGTCATGCGGTTCACAAAAGGACGCACCATGGAGGGGGCTTCAATGGGGCCCACAAAGATGTTGGCGGTGGCGGAGAGGGATTCCGCGCGGGAGGTGCCGAGAATGGAACGCAGCACACCACCGATACCACCGATCACCTTCTGCATCACGCCCAGATAGTAAAGGACGGAGATCAGGGCGCTGATGAACACCAGCGGGCCCAGTACGTGGAGCAGGAAGATAAAGCCAACCTTAAAGTTGGCCAGGTCTCCCAGCAGGAAGCTCAAGCCGGAGTTGGCGTAGCCAATGACGCTGTTCACACCATTGGAGGCGGCCTGGAGGACGCTCTGGCCAGCGGGCACAAACATCACGAAGGCACCAAACGCCACCTGAAACGCCAATGCGCCAGCAACGGTGCGCACGTTGATCGCACGCCGGTTCTCAGAGAACAGCAGGGCGATACCGATCAGGGTCGCCATCCCCAGCAAACTGATGAAAACTTCCATAAAAATTACCACGAACTTAAGAGTTAGGTTCGATGGTAATTTCATTCGATGAAGTGTCGAGAGAGCCAGATCACAGCCCGGCACCCGTGTCGCAAGAGGCTGCTCAAGCCTAAGAAAACCGGTGACTTTCTCGCCACAACCTCACATCAGGCCCACCCTCACGACACCGCCGGGCAACATCCACAACAGCGCCATTACTATCGGTCAAATTCCATACCGATTCACTCTCGCTTGTGCGGGTCAAATAGTGAGCGCACAGGGCGTAATTATCTTTCAGATTCGTTCTGAAAGAACAGTCGATAGCGGCAAGGGCTGGTGATTACTTTGCCGTTTTACACCAAAGGGCATACAGGCTATCCACATCGCCGCTACAAAGCAGCGGCATTGCCGCCTTAAGCTCCGCCTCCGGCCATAACCACCAGGCCATCTCAAGCAGTTTGGCGACCTGCGCTTCCTCAAATCGATGACGGATAACGCGAGCCGGGTTGCCCGCCACGATAGCGTAGGGGGGCACATCCTTTGTGACCACCGCCCGTGCCGCAATAACGGCGCCATCGCCGATTTGGATACCGGGCAAGATCATCGCCTCACTGCCCACCCAGACGTCATTCCCCACAACCGTATCCCCGGCGGGTTGCCAGGCATCCTGTGCGCCCTCAAAGGCGGGATTGGACTGGTAGAAGAAGGGAAAGGTGCTGACCCAATCGGTCCGGTGGCCCTGATTGCCCGCCATAACAAAGACGGCACCGGTGCCGATGGAGCAGTAGCGGCCGATGATCAGCTTATCCACGTCGGTACGGTCCGGAATCAGGTAACGGACGCACTGCTCGAAGGGGTGGCCGTGATAATAGCCGGAGTAATAGCTGTGCGCCCCCACCTGGATATTGGGGTTGCTGACCTGTTCAGAGAGGGGTTTGCCCACAAAGGGCGATTCAAAGTAGTTGCTCATAACGCTCCTTAAGAGGAAGCGCAATGATAGTTCAGCGCCCGGCTTTATGACGTGCGCTGGCTGGCATTTGCTGGCTCAGATTCAGGGTTGTTCCGGGGTGGCCGTGATCCAATGGGGTGATCCCAGCGCCACTATGTCCTCACCCTGGGCCAGCAGTGCACTGTCGTCGTCACAGAGCACCACCGGATAACCAACCCGCTGGGCCAATGCCCGGGCGTCAGTGCTGATCGCCATAGAAGCGTGCGGGACAAACAGCAGTGGCAACAACTGAAGGCCGGACATCTCGTCGAGTGCCACCTCATTCCTGTCACCACAGAGCAGCGCCGATTCCACCGACTGGGTCATCACCATCGCTCCGGCACTGACCCCCACTATCGCCCTGCCCGACTCAACCCTTTCACGCAGGCAGGACAGCAGCCCCCGGTGACGAAGCGCAGCAAGAAAGCGGAATGTATTGCCCCCGCTCAGGTGGACCACATCGCAATCCAACACCTTTTTGGCCACATCTGCGTCATAGCGTCCCTCCAGTTCGAGGTAGTGCACCTCACCGGCCCCCATACTGCGATAGCGCTGCATCACCGGCTCAAAATAGTGCCACTGGGGGTCGGGTTGTGAGGCGATATAGCCGATGGAGGGGCGGTTCATGCCCGCCATTACATGGCGTAGCGCGGTCAGAGCGACCGGACGCTCCGGATGGCTGAGTAGCGCGATCATCCGCTGACAGGCTCCTGTTCACTGACGGCGGCCGGGGCACCTTGCTGCGACCGGCCCCGCACAAAGGTGTTCTTCACCCGGCGGGAACGCAGCATGTACGGCACCCAGATGGCGCAACTGACCACGGTGCGCATCATCTGATCGGCGGTTTCTTTGTCCCAAACCGGCATATCCGGCAGCACCAGCGTGGTGACCCAGATATCCAGGGGGATAAACAGCAGGAAGCTGAGCAGCACAATGATATAGAGGCGAGGAAACCAGTGGTGACGGGTAAAGTAGAGGCCGATCAACACCAGGGTGGCCACCAGCATCACCAGGTTAAAGGCGAGTTCGCCGATGATCAGAGGGCCCCAGAGCGGGTGATAACTCTCCAAGTTGAGATCGGTAATCACCTCAAAGGTGCCATCGGTAAAGAGTTCCGGATAGAAGCGAAGCTCCATAAACAGCCGAATTGGCGCGATGCAGACCCCTATCCCCACCAGAATCAGCCAGCCTCCCAGGCCAACCGGCCCCGGGTCAGCGTCCACTGCCGTTTGCGTATCCTTGCTCATCCGTGTGCCCTTGTGTGGTGTCGTCCATCCAGGACGACTCAAACCACTAACCTAGCAACCAAGTGGTTGATGTCACAAGTGGAATCATCAGTCCAAACGCTTCTTAAAGCGCAACGATGCCACTACCAGGCCGATTACAGTAAATCCCGCCAGCCAGATGGCGTCGGGTTGCAGGTCAGCCAGGGACGCATCCCTGAGAATGACACCCCTGATCGCTCGCATAAAGTGCGTGGCGGGCAGCACCTCTGCAATCTGCTGCGCCAGTTTCGGCATCCCCTCATAGGGGAACATAAATCCGGACAGCAGAATGGAGGGCAGCAGCACAAATACCGTCATCTGCATCGCCTGAAGCTGATTGGTGGCCAGCGTTGAGATCACCAACCCCAAAGACAGACTGGCAGCAATAAACAACCCGGTGATCCCCGCGAGGCTGGCCAGCGAGCCACCTAATGGCACATGAAACACCCAATAGCCCAGCCCCAGAATGATGGCGACCTGGATAAAGCCGATGAACACGTAGGGGATGATCTTACCCAGCATCAGCTCAATGGAGCGCACCGGCGTGTTGATCAGCATCTCCATGTTGCCGCGTTCACGTTCACGTACAATCGCGGCAGAAGTAAACATGATCATGGTCATTGTCAGGATCACGCCGACCAATCCCGGCACAATGTTCACCGCGGTTCGCTGCTCCGGATTGAAAAACAGGGTGACCTCAAAGGTGGGCACACTGCGGTTGGCGGGCTGGCGCAGGAGTTCTTTCAGCGGCATGGCGCGCAACCCTTTAATGGCGGCCGCAATCATGGTGTCGGAGCCATCCACCAACCAGTGCGCCACCGGGCGGCTGGTCTCTTCGTCCGTGGCCGGCGGCGTCCCCAGCCCGACGCTTTGATTACGGACCAGACGCTGGCTGAGGTCCTCCGGTATCACCAGTGCAGCCCGCACCCGTGAGCCTTTGATGGCCTCATTCGCCTCCTCGATGGTGGCGTACTGCTCAGTAAAGGTGACCACCTGGGTGGCACTGATGGTCTGCACCAGAATGCGCGACAGCGCGGTATCGCTTTGGTCCACCACCGCTACGGGGATATGGCGAATATTGGTGTTAATAGCGAACCCAAACAGCATCAGCTGAATAAGGGGGATCATCACCACCATGCCAAAGGTCATGCGATCCCGGCTGAGCTGAGTGAGTTCCTTACCGACAATCGCCAGAATGCGACTAAGACTCCGCATTTGCCTGCCCTCCCCGGCCACCGGTGCAGGTGACAAAGACGTCTTCCAGGCTGGGGCGAACCGGTTCAATACTGGTTGCCGAGCCCAACATCGGTAACGTGGCGAGCCAGCGCTCCGGCGACTCGATCCTATCCGCAATCAACACCCGCAGACGCGCCCCCAACTGGGCGGCGGACATCACCTCGGGCAGCGCCATCAATTGCTTTTTCAAGGCACGCAGATCCGGCGCGGCCACCTCAACGACCCGGGCGCCCATATTGGTCATCAACCCTTCCGGGCTGCCGTCAGCGCGCTTCTGCCCCTCCTCCAGAATCGCCAGACGATGACAACGCTCCGCTTCATCCATGTAGTGAGTCGAAACCAGAATGCTGGTGCCCTGATCGCACAGGTCGAACAGTTGCTCCCAGAAGTCCCGACGGTTTTCCGGGTCCACCGCCGAGGTGGGCTCATCGAGAAACAGCAGCCGGGGTTTGTGCAGCACCGCTGCCGCCAGAGCCAGACGCTGGCGCTGACCTCCGCTCATGCTTCCTGCCCGTTGATTGCCTCGGTCAGCAAGGCCGTAAACCGACAACAGCTCCTCGATCCGTTTGCGGCTCTCCCGGTATGGCAGGCTGTAGATCCGCGCCACAAAGCGCAGATTCTCCAGCACCGTCAGGTCTTCATAGAGAGAGAACTTCTGGGTCATGTAGCCGATCTCCCGCTTAAGCGCCTCGGCATCACCGGGCAGCGGGTGTTCAAGCACTCTTACCGTGCCCTCTGAGGGGGTGAGCAGTCCGGTCAGCATCCGGATGGTGGTGGTTTTGCCGCAGCCGTTGGGGCCGAGAAAACCGTAGATGGTGCCTGGCGCCACCTGAAGGTCGATGCGGTCTACTGCGGTAAAGTCGCCAAATCGCCGGGTCAGCCCCTGGGCTTCGATTACCCACTCCATCCGCTTACTCCCCGACCGGCATATCAACCTGGACCGGCACGCCACTGGGCAAGCCCGATGCGGAATCCGGCAGCTGAACCTCAGCCAGATACATCAATCGGCTGCGCTCCTCCTGATTCAGGGCGTAATAGGGCGTAAAGGCCGGTTCCTGGCTGATCCAGCGCACCCGGCCCTTGATCGGCTCAGACAAGCCATCCACATGCACTGCCAGTTCGATGCCGCTGGTGATGCGCACGCGATAGGGCTCTGGCACATAGATACGGGCATAGGGAGCGGCCCCGGCAAGCAGCACCGCTACCGGGCTTCCCACGGTCACCCGCTCACCCAGATTCCAGGGCAGGCTGTCCAGAACGCCGTCCCGGGTGGCGGTGACGGTGAGATCATCCAACCGCTTGCGTTCACTCTCCAGCGAGGCCTGATTCGCGGCCAGCTCTGCGGCAGCCATGCGCAGATCCTCTTCCCGGGTGCCGTTGGTCAGCTCCCGGAGTTGTTCCTGGGCACTGCGAAGATTGGCATCTGCCGCATCCCGATTGGCCAGCGCCCGGTCCAGTTCCGCCTGGCTGATCATCCTGGCGGCCACCAGGTCACGATTGCGTCGGTAGGTTTGCTGGGCATCCACCAGCGTAGCCCGAGCACCGGCAACACGAGCCTGAGCGGCGGCCACCTCCTCCTCCCGCGCCCCGTTACGAAGCTTCTCCAGATTCGCTTCGGCCCGCAGCACCTCGGCTTCCGCTCTGGCAACCATGGAGCGCTGTTGGCGATCATCCAACTGAACCAGCACATCCCCGGCCTGAACCGTGTCGCCCTGAGCCACCGGCAATGCCACCACCACTTCGTTAACCGTTGCGGTCAACGCGACCCTGTCCCGCTCCAGCGTGCCCAGCGCAAGGTGGGACGCCTGGGGGGAGCAACCCGCCAGAACCACAAAAACGAAAGTCCAGACCACTCGTGCCATGGTGTGCCTCATTGGTGCCTTTGTCTGCTGTTACTGTTGGTCAAATCCATTTGGATTACAAGATGATGAGATCAAGCCCAGGAGCCCTTTATTAAGCTCATTCAACCCCGTTCACTTCGCTTGTGCATCGGCCGATTGGGCCATGAATGGCTACACTGACAAAGGCATCCCGACATTCCGGTGGCCCATTTATGAGTGCAGAAGCTCGAGTTCACATACTCCAGGGTGTGCTTCGTGTGGCTGGCGTCATCATGGCGCTGGGCTGGTTGCCCCTGTCCTGGCTCTGGCCCTCTGGCTGGGGCTGGCACCTGGAGACGGACCACCTCTACTTCGAACTGATGCTGGGGATCTACGCGACTCTGGGCGTGTTCCTGTTCTGGGCAGGCAGCGACCCCCTCGCCCACCGCAGTCTGATCTGGTTTGCTGCGTGGTCCAGTCTGGTACACGCTGGCATCATGACCTGGCAGGCGCTTGCGGATCCTGCCCACTTTGGCCACTTCTGGGGCGACGTCCCCGCGCTGTTGTTGCTGGCCGTGTTGATCTTCCTGCTGATGCCGAAAAAGGGGTGGGACCTCTCCTAGCCTCACATTGCACCCGTTATGCCCCTGTGATATACGGAGTACTTTGTTGTTTTCACGGAAGATTTGGCTGTGCAGGATCACACGCAAGACCTGGAGTTCGTACGCTCCGCCACTCTGAGCACCATCGCCCACACCGACATTCGCCCCAGTCAACTCCACGGATTTGGCCTTCACGCAACGGCAACCATCCCGGCGGATACCCTCCTCTGTGTGCTGGATGGTCAAGTGATGCCCATCGCCCATTACCAGGCGATTGAGGAGCAGGTCGGCCCCACACTGGGCGGTTACCGCAAGTACGTGTACATGGAGTGCAACTACCTGGACAAGGAGACTCTGCTCGCCCGTCCATTCCGCACCAGCTACAGCTACATCAACCACTCCCGGACTCCGAACACGGTCCTGCTCCGCCATCCCCTGCGCCTGGTTGCGCTGCGGGATATCGGCCCGGATGAGGAGCTGACCGTGGATTACCGGAAGGAACAGCTTTCCGACGATTACCTGAACGATCCCGCCAAACAGTTTCTCTAAGCGGGGCTCGTCAACATGATTACCATCCGCGTGATGTGCGTTCAGCCCATTGAGGTGAGCGTGGACCAGTATGAAAACCTGCTGGTTCGAAAGTCCCATGCCCGCTCCCTGCGGGACCGCTACAACAACAACCCGTTTCAAACCCGCTGGCTACAGCAGTTCCGCCAGCACCACCGCAAATTCGTGAACTACAAATCGCTGTTCTCGGACTCCACCAGCCGGGTCGATGCCAATCTGCTGAAACCCGACCTGCAGCAACCGGCGTTTCTGGTGGGCGGTGAGCATGACCTCTCCCAGTACCTGCTACCCGAGGAGACGGTGTACGACCTGGTGTTTGATCCCCGCTTCTTCAACTTCGTGCTGGTTTACGAGTTAGCCTTTGCGCTGCCGGACCACAAGCTGGGACAGATCCTGACCGCCGACCAGGCGGATGTCCGCCAGGACGACCTCTACAACACGGTTCGCGGACTGATGGTGAAGGAGCAGGATGACAGTCCCCTCTCTGAGTGGGCCAATCAGATCCGTGCTCAGGTGCTGGGTGAAGTGGAGCAGCTCTGCCGTTCCGAGCGCCGCCGCAATAGCCTCAAGGTTGCCAGCATCGGCAATAACTCCGGCAACATCACCCTGTTTGTGGACGCCTCCGCCCGGGACGAGCGGATTAAGAACCTGTTCCTGAACTGCAACGCCAACGCCGAACGCCTGCTGGGCAACCGCACAACGGTGGTGGACAATGACAAGGTTCACTACGCCTTTTTTAGTCGTTTTCACACCATTATCAGCGACGATCCCCGCTATTACCTGCGTTATGCCCCCATCCAATACCACATCCAGTTCATCTGGTTCTATGTGCGCTACTACAGCGAGATCATGGAAGCACTGAACCACCATGTGCTGGCTCTGAACAGCCGCGCCCGCATCGGCAGTAAGCGCCACGTGATCGACGAGTACATCAACAAGATTGAACAGCTGAAGATGCACAATGAGAACTTCAAGCTGGCGATCGAATCGGACAACAGTGCGGTGTACGCCAAGATTGAGGGCAAGTGGAACATTGAGAGCAGCCTGGCAAACGCTCAGTCCTATGTTTCCTTCTTTAAGGACTATCTGGAGCGGGCCTACATCCGCAAAGCGGAACGAGCCAGCCAGCGCCAAAACCACATTCTGTTTGTGATCTCCTGCATTCAGATCCTGGGTTTGATCAGCATCTGGAGCGACTACCTCGGCCTCTCCAAACTTCAAACCGCCATCATGGGCGTCAACCACCAAAGCGCCGATGAATGGGTACTGCATATCAACACCTGGTTACCCATCGGACTCTTTGCCAGCCTCATCTCCCTGGTGGTGTTTGCCTACGTCAAACGGGAGTAACCCATCACAACAGGAAAGCCCGGCTCAGTTGTTAACGCGCTGAGCCGGGCTTTTTTTTGGTAGGGGCCCACTGCTCCACCCGTGCGCAAAACGGTTCAGGTCTGCGCCTATTCTTCCGAGTCGAAATCCAACCCAAAGGTGGGAAGCTTTTGGGAAAGCCTGATGCGCTGCGCGGTGAGTATAAAAAATGGCCCTCAAGGGGCCATTAATTACTGGGCTATTCGCCATTAACCGTGCGTTTGGCCTTATTGGGTGAACTCCGGATATTCGAAGTCATGACACTCCGCGCACCAGTTTTGCGCGGGCTTATGCTCGCTGTGGCAGAAGGTACAAGGAATATCCGCACCCCAGTGAGGTGAGTTGTGCGGGTTATCGGCGTGGTGCTCCGTCGCCTTAGCCAACTCTTCATAGGTGCCGTGACACGTCATGCAAGCGGCTTCTGGAGCGGGCTGCTTCAAACCATCCTGATGACAGCTTTTGCAGTCTTTCTGTTCATACATAAAGCTGTGGTTCTGACGGCCTTCACGGTCACCCGCCACGTTAATCAGTTCGCCAGCTTGGGCTCCAAACGCAAGCACAGTGCAGAACACTGCAATCATCGGTTTCATCGTTTCACTTCCTTGGTTCAGGCTTTGGCAACTTCTTCACCGGCGATGATGCCGAAGGAGAACGCGTCGGGGCAGGAGCAGGATGTCAGGCGAATACGGCCAAACATGCCTCCGGTGGCTTCGCCACAGGCGTAGAAACCGGGAATGGGCTTCTGAGTATTGATATCAATCACCTGAGCGGCGGTGTTGATCCTCACGCCACCTTGCGTGTACGTGAAACCAGGCTGAGTTTTAATGGCGTAAAAAGGCGCCTGCTCGACGGTAACACCGTTAAGCTCGGCGACGTTTTTGCCAAATAGGGGATCGGTGCCAGCTTTGATGTTGGCGTTGTACTCGGCCAGCGTGGCTTTCAGGCCAGTCAGGTTAATCCCTTCCGCATCACAGAGGGCTTCCAGCGTGTCGTATTTGACGATGGTCCCCTCTTTGAGGGCCAACCCGAGTCGCTGCTTGTCGTGGAAACTGTCAATGCCCTGCTGGTCGTAGATGTTCCGAGGGAAAACCCCACCATTCTTATCCATCATGTAGCAGATGGCTTCGGCCAGGGTCTGACGGTTGTTTTGTTCATTCACGAATCGCTTGCCGGTTTTCGGGTCGACCATCGTGCCCCATTTCATGTCTTCGGTTGGGATTTTGAAAGAGAACCGCATCAATGACATATGGATGGGATGTGCACCGGCGGCAATCATCGATTTCAGTGCGCCGGACGTTGCACCAATGGCGGTTTTTGCCGGGATGTATTCGCGAATATTGGGGAACTCCGCACTGCGGAACTCAACGTCTCGCGAGTATCCACCGGACGCCATCACCAACCCCTTAGTGATGCGATAGTTTTTGTACACACCACTGGTGTTTTCGCGGTCATCATTGGCCAGCGTTCGGTCGAAGTGATAGTTCTCACGCACCTGGATCCCAACAACCCGTCCGTCATCATCCCGATAGATTTTTTCAAACTTGGTGCGTCTGCGGATCTGACCGTTGAGGGTTTCCACAAAGTAGCGACGCAGAGGACGCAAAATGCCATTACCGCCCCCACCGATGGGGTAAAGGGTACGAGGCACGCTGTGGCCGCCCAGGAATTTCAGCTTGTCATGAAATTGGGCGCCACGCTCGATGGCCCAAGGCAGGGCACGGGTTGTGGTTTCCGCCATCTTCAAGGTCAGTTCGTAGTGGTTTTGGTAGCCACCTGCCTTTGACATGTCGTTGGCAAACAGCTCAGCGCTGTCTTCGATCCCTTGTTGTTTCTGCAGGTGACTGTTCACCACCGCGAAGTTGAGGCCACTGATGGCGGAGGTTCCCCCCAACATCGGCAGTTTTTCCAGCATGACAAGACTTTTGACGCCATTCTCGATGGCACTGATGGCCGCGCAGGTGCCCGCCAGGCCTGAGCCAACAACGACAACTTCAAAGGTCTCATCCCATTGAATGCCCTTATCGACTGGCGTCATGGCCATGACGGGAGCCGCCGCTCCGGCGGCACCTAATGCCAGGCCTTGCTTAAGGAAATTACGGCGCGAAACCGCGGTGGATTGAGCCATCCTGAACTCTCCTGATGTGTGTTTAATACCCACTCAGTTGACGTTAACCAGGTCTGGCTTAGCGATAGTGGTTTACCGCACCACGGAATTGAGTGTGACCTTTACCTCGATTAAGTGGGGGATAACCAAAAAAACAAATTCACTTTAATCCTGAAAATATGGAACCTATTCCGGCCCTGAATTAAGCTCAGTATTTTTCACAAAAATAATATTTAAATGAGGCTTTTCCCGACTGGTAGATGCATTATCACTCCCATATGAGTAGGACACCCAAATGGAAGCCACTGAGTTGTGCCAAAACCAGAATCTCATGGAAAACGCTTTAAAAAACGCGCACTCATAGCCACTTCCTTCGCCCTTTCACCGAGTCAACGGAGACCCTTTGCGCCATGGAAGCGGCACAGCTAAACCTTGTCCCCTGATGGTGAAGCCGTTAACTTACCTCAGCGATTCATAATAACTAGCGCATGGAGGTGCTATGCAATTGGCTTTGCGACTCGTTGTTTTAGGGGTCCTGCTCCCTTGTGCCGTGCTTGCACAACCAATGGTAACCATCAGTGGCCAGGTAACTGACAGACAGGGTCAACCCGTTTCCCGCTGCGACGTGATTTTCAATCCCAGCAGTTGGATTGGAGACGACTCGCTCTACTTCAAATGTGACGCCGAGGGGCGCTATCTTGCCGAGATCCCGGCTGGACACTACAACTCGATGTACAGCCTGGATCTCCCCGAATATGGGAAGACTCAACTGGAGTTTTGGGGATGGAACCTGCAGTTCGTTCAGGACGAAGTGATAGACATCGCTTTTGATACCATTGAGGTCTATTCCCTAAGTGTCTGGGCATCCAATGGCGGCTCACAATCCATTTTTGCCGCCTTTCGTCCGATGCACCTCGCCTCAGCTCTGGAGCCCAAGATATTCAATCAAACCATTGCCGGGAAGGAAAAGGCCATCTTCGACATCACGCCTGAACTCGACGCTCGATCCATCGAGGGAAGCATTGATGGTCAACCTATCGAATTACTCAGCCATCACTGGGTCTACGAGCGCTTGAACAGTTGCAACAATGTGCCCAAAACACTCAACACGGAAAACGGCTGTTTTATGCCGATGATTGTCGCTCAGTTTGTTCGGCCGAAACTTGAAGAGGGCAAGCACCTGCTTCGCGTCCGTTTGACCGATCTCGCTACCGGCGAAATTGGCGAGGGGATCACCCACTTTGTCAGTAATCAGAAGGGACTGGGCTTCTAAAGCTCGACCAAGCCTGGATGCAAGCCGGTTGAAAGAGTGAAGAGCGACCCTGCCCTACCCCTATCAACCGGCTTCATAATGCCGGACTGCCGCCACTGGACACCGCACCGCTATCGCCAAGTTGAGCGCTAAAGTGGGTGTCCAGTTAACGTCCAGTGTTCTACGACGCCAATTTCACATAGCAGCGTTGATCCGGAGCCAGGATCAATACCCGGGCCTGCGCGCTTTTGCCTGTCGATGCGCCATCTTGTGAGATGTCCACACCAAGGCAAGGGAAGACGATGAGGTCATTCCTCGCAATCAACACGTTCACCAGGTGCTCATCGTAAGCAACATTGATCTGAGGCGATAACGTCAGTGGGTCCAGGTTGGACAGTACGGTTTGTCCATTGATGATGACATCGAGCGGCTCCGTCGCAGCCGGGTCTCTTGCATCAATCAGGAACAGGGGCACCATCCCTTCAGCGGGTTGAACCTCAGGTTTATCGGTTGAAAAAAGCCGATAGCGACCTGCCAGTTTATTCCCAACGGCGAAAATCCAGGTTTGTTTCTCGCCATCCACATCTATCAGGCTTTCAACCAGTACGTCTTTTGTATTCCGGTCTATCGACGCAACGGACAGTTTTGTTATTGATTCTCTGCCAGAGCCATATCGCCAGTTGGTACGCTCACTGGTACCATAAAGAAGATGACCAACACTGAGACTGTAACGATGATTCGCATTGTCGAACGCATAATAGTCCGAGATGGAATAATCTGTACCATCATAGATGAAATCAAATATCCGAATATCTAAAGTTGCCTTATTTTGGTAAGGCGTTTGAGTCGTTAAACTTTCCTTACCACTCTCTCCTCCACAGCCATATATACCACTTGCCACTAAGGCAAACAGAATCACTATCTTGTTCATAAATTTCACCACGTGCTGATATGCAAAAGAAGTCGAGTGTTAAAGCGAAATGCCGTTTTTATCCATCAGTGCAACAACCATCTTCGGGCAGCGAAACACTTTTCCGATATACAGCCAGGTAGGCTCCGGGTTCATCACCGTCACTGAGTAGCGACTTTCCATATAGGCCAGGGTGGCTTCAATGGTGGCACACCACCGTCCATCGACTTGAGCCTCAGGATGCTCAGACAAGGGGAGGATGTGCCATGATGAAGCGCTTATCTGCGGGCAGATATAGACACTCCCCTGCTCATCAACAACCACTTCGCCACCCAATCGCGCTTCACGAAAGCGCTGATTAACGTCTTCTTTCGCACCTGTATTAATCTTTATGGAGTATAGATATGGCATAACTTTACATCTGATCGATTATTTTTCAGGTAATGGGATGATGGATGCCGGTATCGCTTTACGGCTACAGAAACTCCCGTGGGTCTCTGATACTGAGATCAACATCATCTAGATATTCAGCCAACTTACTGACCGACTTAACGGAAATTTTATTTCGCCAAAGCTCAACAAGTCCTTCTCGCTCAAGCCATTTCATGACTTCATTAACTCGCTGTCTTGCAATTCCAGTCATATCGCTGAGTTGTTGTTGAGAGATGGATATCTCCAATGGCAATTTTTTACTGTTAATATGAGCCAATATCTCCAGTAGTTGAAAAACAATCCTGACATTCATGTTTTCATTGTTTATCAACTGACTTTGCAACCACTTATCTCTCGACTCAAAACTGAGAGAGTAAAACCATTTGTATATTTCAACATTCTTCTCAGCAATGGCCGCGATCTGTCTGTTGCTGAAATGGATGATGGAGCAGGGCTCAATCTCGACAAACATGAAGGGAGAAAGCGATGACCCCTGCTCCATGTAGTTTCCAAACCAGTCACCCTGCCCCACGATGACGCAGTTGGCGGTCTTCAGGCTGGGGGTCTGTATCCCGATAGCCAAAGTGCCGCGCTCAACAAAGTTGATCCCCTGGCTGATCAGTTCGAACTCCTTAAAGTTCGAGTCTTCCATCAATATTCTCTGGGCAATGGACGTTAACTCCGCCGTCAGCTTTGACGACAGCGATGTGGTCCACCTCAACGGTATGGAAGTTACGTCATTGCCCATCGTGCTTGCCTTTAACGCGCCTGCTTATTAGTGAGTTGCCGGGTGACACTCAGCCCAATCTTTTCACCGGCTCTGTCTGATTGGTTGAAGTATAACCATCCGCCTTCTCCCGGAAGTATCCGTTAGCGGACACTCGGGATGACCTTTGAATCGGGACTCGCGCCGGATCGCTCAATCCGATACTCTGCCCCACTCCCAAACGCATCGGTTTATGGTTCCTGTAGGGGCCCCTTCAACTTAAGAGTCAACAATGCAGCACCATTTGCTCGAAGCCTATCAGGGCGAGATCTACGGCATCGGTTTTTTTCAGCACATGCTTGAGCAACGTCCCGAAGATGAGGCCGAGTTGTGGCAGGCTCTGTTGGCTGTGGAGATCCGAACGGCAGCGCTATTGGTTCCGGAACAGGCGGTCAAGGTCAGCGCCCCGGAGCGTGCCGCCCTGTTGCGCAAAGGGATCAATGAGGCCCGTCGTTGGCAGGCGTTGCCCCAGCCGCAACTGCTTTCGACCCTGTGCGACTGGGTGGGGCCCTACGAGGTGCGCTACCGGCAGTGGGCGGAGCAGGACAGCGCCCTTAAGATGGTGGCCGAACACGAAACCGCTCTCTATCAGAGCCTTTGTCATGCCCGGGATGGCCTGCCCTTTCATCCGCCACTGCAGGCGTTTCTGACACGCTACTCCTTGTAAACCTCAAATTCGCCGGGCCGCCAGGTTTTCTCAAACCAGGGTTCCAGCGGCCCATACAGTCTGAGTACCGCAAACCACCCTTTGTCCGGTGTGGTCTGGATCCAGTTGCTCTCTCCCTGTGCCGGAGGCGTGGGGCCAAAGTAGAGGTCCACGGAACCATCCTCGTTGTAGTTCAGCGCATCCCGCACATTGTTTTTGCTGGGGAAGCGTTGGTCAGTTTGCAGTTCCGAGCGGGTCTGTGTGTCATACACCACCACGGACCAGAAGTTCTTGGCCGGTACCGGCGCTGGCAGGGTCAAGCGGTAGCTCATGGTTCCATCCAGGAAAGCCCCCTTTGCATCCGTTGCGCTAAAGGCGTACTGCGACCCCACTCCGGGGATCTCCAGCGCCATCGCGGGCGTATTGACCGTCGCCGCATAGAAAAACAGCGTGCGGGCATCCAGATTACGTCCCCCGTCACCATCGGCAATCAGCCATCGGTAATCCCCTCCGACAAAGCCGGTATACCAGCCGCTATCCGGGTAGAGGAACGCCTCGGGAGCACGGGGCTTCAGCCAGATGGTGCGCGCCGTGGCGTTGCCAACGGCCGCCGATTCTTTAAGCAGTTTGGCCATACGGGGGTCCGGCTCAAAGGGCTGGCCTTTCTGCATCCCGATGGCGCTCGCCAGACCCAGCAGATGCGGGGAAAACAGCTCTGCCGGCTCCCGTTGTATCACCGCGTTCACCTCGTCAAAAAAGTGCTCATTGTTGGCGTGAATGGTGTTAAAGCTGCGCTCAGAGCCATTGATAAAGGTCATTGGCGGCGGTGACTTCACCTGGCTTAGCGGGTACACCTTCAACCCCTCCCGCCACATGGTGACCGCCGGCTCCGCCCTGCCCTCCACCAGCATTCCCCGAAGGATTACCCAGTTCACATAGCTGGCTGATTGGGCAACGAAGTAATCCCGGCCATCAACGCTGACTGGCTTGTTGTCTTTAGAGGGCTCAATCGTCCCCTGATAATCCGGCGGCAGGATCAGGTAATGACCGCCTTTGCCCGCATCCGGTCCCGGACGCCCCATATCGATCACAAAACGGAAGAAGGCGTCGTTGACCGTGCCCGGCCCGGCTCCGGGCGGCACCTCCACCACTGTGGGGCCGTCCCGCTCCAGATCGAGAAACACCGACGCGTATACGGTGTCGGTATTGCCGGTCAGGAACAGGGGGCGGGCGTCCATCAACTGTTCAAACAGCACCGCCTCGTTAAACCGAGTGGCCCCGATATCTGCCAGCCCACGGCGCAACGCCTCCATAGAAGCCGCCGGGACAAAGTTCAGGAACACCTCAACTCCGCGCATAAAGTCCAGATGGTCATAGAGCGCGGTAACCGTTTCAGGCGTTGGCCGACCATCATCAAAGCGCAGCTCACCCAAGCGGGTCTGCACCGTGTCGGGCGTCGTAATCGATTCGGGAACCGGGGGATAGGCTCTAGGCTCCGCCATCACGGCGGAGGTAACCAGAAGAAACAGGGAGATAAAGCAGGGTGACGCTTTCATCTTGCGCTCCTTTGTCTGGCGCTTCGTGAATTCACTTTCAGAGGGTTAAGCCCTCCTTAGCGTAGTCGGCTTTTGGTGCCAGCTCGCCCTTCCCAAAGGGGTGTTTGTCTCTCGGTAGAACGGCTTGGGTTCTATTCTCTAGAGTCCACTACCTCGTTGTCCTGACCCTAAAGGAGCGAATTCAATGCGATTTTTCTCTCTGTTTCTGGCCTCCTTGCTGACGGCCTCTGTAACGCCGGTTTTCGCTGAGCAGGCGGATACCCTTTATCGGGGAGGAGCCATCCTGACCATGAATGATAACCAGCCTCGCGCTGAAGCACTGGCTGTGAAAGATGGCCGCATCATCGCCGTGGGAAGCGAGTCTGACGTGATGAAGTTCAGCGGCGCCAACACCCAGGTGCGGGAGTTGGACGGTAAGGCGCTTATCCCCGGGTTTGTCGACGCCCATGGCCACGTTGCTGCCGTAGGCTTACAGGCGCTGGCTGCCAACCTGCTACCGCCACCCGATGGTGACGTTAACAGCATTGCGGCACTTCAGACGGTGCTGCGCCAGTACGCCAGCGAATACGAAGCGCGTATCAATCGGGTGAACGCCATCATTGGCTTTGGCTATGACGACTCCCAGCTTAAGGAGCAGCGCCATCCAACCCGACAGGAACTGGACACGATACGGGATGACATTCCGATCTACATCGTTCATCAGTCGGGCCATCTGGCGGTGGCCAATACCAAGGCGCTCGAGGTCGCAGGCATCACCGAGCAGACTGAAGAGATGCCGGGAGGCGTGATCCGGCGGGAGGCAGGTAGTCAGGTACCTAACGGCGTGTTAGAGGAAACGCCCCATTTTATCGCCCTGCAAAAGGTGCTTGGCAATCTGGATGCCCAAGGTGCCATGGAGATGATTCGGGCGGGGAGTAAACTGGTTACGACCTACGGTTACACCACGGCGCAGGAGGGGCGCGCCACCACCGGACAGGTGCTGTCGATGCAGGCCCTGGCTGCAGGGGATGATGGGTTTGAGATCGACATCGTGGCTTATCCTGATGTCCTGGTAGACCGTGCCTTTATCGCCGAGCAAGTCTCCCGGGACTACCTCAACCGGGTCAGGGTTGGTGGTGCCAAGCTCACCATCGACGGGTCTCCCCAGGGCTTTACCGCCTGGCGGGATCGCCCCTATTACGCCCCACCTGAGCAACTTCGCGGCGATTACGTCGGTTACCCTGCCGCTTCACCTGATCAGGTGTTTGACGCCGTCAACTGGGCCTTTGCCAATGATATTCAGCTGTTGACCCACTCCAATGGCGAAGCCGCCACCGACTTGCTGTTGGCCGCCGTCGGCGCCGCAGAGGCCCAACATGGCAACGAGGATCGCCGTGCAGTGCTAATTCATGGTCAGTTTTTGAGGGAGGACCAAGTGGACAGTATAAAGCGGCTCAAGCTGTTCCCTTCGCTGTTCCCCATGCACACCTTCTACTGGGGCGACTGGCACCGCGAACGCACTGTGGGACCGGAACGAGCAGACAACATCTCTCCCACTGGCTGGGTATTGGCCAGAGGGATGCGATTCTCTACCCACCACGATGCCCCAGTGGCATTCCCTGACTCAATGCGGGTACTGGACGCTACCGTCACGCGCCGTAGCCGCAGTGGCGACATCATCGGACCGACTCACCGGGTCGATGTGATGACGGCTCTCAAAGCGATGACCATTTGGCCTGCCTGGCAGCACTTTGAGGAGGACGATAAAGGGTCTTTGGAGCCAGCAAAACTGGCGGATCTGGTGGTGCTCTCTGCAGATCCTACGGCCATCGACCCTGAAAATCTCGACCAAATCAGAGTGTTGCAGACCATCAAGGAGGACCGGGTGATCTATCGGGCTGACGAGCCCGCCACCACCAGCCTGTTGTGGTCACCCAATCACCGCAAAGTGGCGCCGGATGGGCCGTTCTGGCGCCTCATGCTGCATCCCGCTCACCCCTACTGAGCTGTAAAACCTTACTTTCGCCTTACTCACTGCCTACCTGGAGTGGTTCAGCCTCTGAACCACTTTGGGTAGGCTTGTTCCGGTCCGCGTTCGACACGGCAAGTCTCACTTTTTAAGGAATAAAAACAATGCGGTACCTTATCTGGACAACGGATGAACAGTCCGACCTGCTCTACGCCTCTGCCCCCGTTCAGGAGCCTCACCAAGCCTATTTCTCCGCTTCGGTCATGCCTCACTTGCGTCCGGTGACCGCCGACTTCTATATCGGCAGTTTCGCGGTTCTGGTGCAGACCACGGCGCGATGGAGCTATCTGCTGGCCGAAGACAAGCTGTATTGGTGCATCCTGTGGACGCCCGGGATGCTGGTGTTGGAGATATCGGAAGAGGGCACCCTGCGTGCTGCCGCCATCCGCCGGGGACCCGCCAATGAGCCCGCAACGGGGCCACAGCACCATCTGGTGTTTGATGCCTGGAACGCTCAGGAGGACGCCAGCCACTATCGAGCCAACGGCTTTGCCCCGGCGACCGAGCAGGAGCGCAGCCGGTTTACCCGATGCATCTCTCAGCTGGATCGCCTTGCTCCACAGGTGGACGCCCGGTTCCAGGAAAAACCGGAAACTTTTCTGGCGGATTGCATCGCCAACATCGCCCAATGGGCGGGCAATGGCCGCTGATTCAGCGTTACAAAACATGAAAACCCGCTTACTGCTGCAACTCCGCGCACTGCATCGGTTCAGTGCGTCGGAGCCCTCACTCCCCTCAGAGCAACAGGTTCGGGCGTTCGAACAGCGCCACCGCCTCATGCTCCCCCCTATTTATCGAGCCTTTATTATGGAACTGGGTTATCTGAACCCCGGTGGCCTCGAACTGCTTCGTTTGAGCTGCCCCCAATGCCCCGACCTTGACCTGGAAACCCTGCTGCATAAAGCACGCCGAAGAGGATTGCCCAACGAATTGCTGCCCTTCGTTCACCATGATGGCCAACACTACTGCTTTGACCTCGGCACGCCTGAGCCCGAGCACGGTGTGGTGTTTTGGCATCCCGACGGAGAAGCCGGTATGGACACCTGGCAGGATTTTGAACAGTGGGTGGAGTTCTGTTGGCTGCCCCTGGCCCGGGCGTAATCCCGGAAGTGAGTCACTGTCCTGAGTCCGCGCTTCAATATCCCGCTGGCGTAGCATTGGAGATTCATCACGCCAGCCTTTCAGAAAAAGTTCATCTTTCCCCAATCTGTCAAAATACCCTTTAGTTTCATTGAGATAGATAACCACCTTTGCCCCACCTCTGCCACCGATCACAAAGTTAATGCACCGTTAACATTTCTGACATGCCGCGCCATCAGGTTGTGCACCGACGTGGCAACGCCGTTTGCTTGTCACGCCTACGAACAAGACAACCCAATGTGTGATTTGGAAACGACAATGAACAACTCTTTCAAGCTTTCTCTGTTGGCAGGCGCGCTTCTGGCGGTGCTGACTGGTTGCAATATCGATGGTTCCGATGGTGTGGATGGTGCTCAGGGCGCCCCGGGTGAGCAGGGACCGGAGGGTCAACCCGGCGCCGATGGTCAGGCCGGCAGCCTGACCCGCCTGGCGACCGTACCTCTGGGTGCCGAGGTGACCGGCATCTTCCTGACAGAACAGGGGGATCTGTTCTTCAACCTGCAGCACCCCTCAAGCGCCAATCTGGAAACCGACCACAACGGCATCCCCTATAACCGGGGCACCGTTGGCGCTTTGGCCGGGATCAACCTCAACCAGCTGCCGATGGATCTGGTGGACGCCCCGGTTCCGATCTCCCCTAAAGAGCAGGAAACCGTGGTCACCGCTTATGGCCAGTACCAGGTGCTGGGACAGAACGGCGACACCTATGAGGGCAAGCTGGCTAATCGCCTCGGCGTGGTGATGAGTCTGGATGGGGAAACCGCTGTGGTGGACACCGACATGCCAGACTTTAACGCCTTTATTCCCAATGGTGAGGGCAAGGGCTACCTGTTCACCAACTGGGAATACATCCCCGGTGGCATGAGCCGCCTGGCTTTGGCTAAGCAGGAAGACGGCAGTTGGAAAGTGGAAGACGCCCTGATGGTGGACTTCGCTGCCGTACACGGCACCGCAGCCAACTGCTTTGGCAGCCTGACCCCCTGGGGTACGCCGCTCTCTTCCGAAGAGTGGATCGTCAACTCCGACCTCTCCGGCACCACGGATCCGAGCTGGAACGCGCCGGGGAATGAGGATGTGGCCCGAATGGACACCATGACCGGCGATGCCTTCCCCAACCCCTACCGCTATGGCTACATCATCGAAGTCACCGACCCCAAAGGCACCCCCGCGCCCGCCAAACACTACGCGATGGGTCGCTACGAGCATGAAAACGGCGTGGTGATGCCGGATCAGCGCACCGTCTACCTGTCTCAGGACGACACCGGCGGCGTCATGTTTAAATTTGTGGCGGACGCGGCTGGAGATCTCACCTCCGGCACCCTGTATGCCGCCAAACTGACTCAGGATGCCGGCAGCAATGAGCCGCAAACCACCGGTTTCGACATCGCGTGGATCGAGATGGGCAGCGCCAACAACGATGAGGTGGAAGCCTGGATCGCCGAATTCGATGACATCGACACCAGTGATTTCGTTGAGGGCCAGTCCAGCTACCTGACCCTGGCTGACGTGGAGGCCTGGGCAGCAGGCGCCGCCAACTACCCCACCGTGGCCGAAGGCGGCAACCCGGTTACTGCAGGCAAGCCGATGGACGATCGGGTGGTGTTCCTGGAGTCACGTCAGGCCGCCAACCTCAAAGGCGCAACCGCCGAATTCCGCAAGCTGGAAGGGATCAACATCAACGCCAAGCGTGCCGAAGAGGCCGTTGATGGCGTCGATCTTATCCCGGGTGAAGACGTCACCCAGGCGTACGTTTACTTCGCCATCGCTGATCTGGACAAGACCATGATCGACGGTGAAGGGGACATCGCGCTCTCCAGCCGGGTGAAGGATTGTGGCGGCGTTTACCGCATGCCGTTGGAGACCGGCTACAACGTCAGCCGGATTGAGCCGGTACTGATGGGCGGCACCTACCGCGACAGCCTGACCGGCGCGGAGCGCTGCGATGTGAACCAGTTGTCCCAGCCGGACAATGTGGTGGTGATGGAGGATGGCCGCATTCTGATTGGCGAAGATGGCTTCCAGGTCAACAACACCCTGTGGCTGTACCGCCCCCTGAGCAAGTAAGCCCCACCCAGCCGGAGCGGCGTGCCGCTCCGGCCTTTCTGCGCAGAATAACAGTATGAAATCAGTCAGCTTTGCCCTGATCCTGCTGCTGGCCATGCCCGCATTAGCACAGGACACCCTGCCCCTCGCCTTACGCGACGACATCCCGGCTCAGGCCTATCTTGATCAGGATGTGCTTTATAACGGCGAGTCGGTGATCCCTCCTCAGTGCTATACCCGAACAGAGGGGCAGTACAACCCCTGCTACGTCTGCCACCAGAGCTACCGCGACGGCCGACCCAACATCATGAATGACGGCGATCTTCAGGGCAGCTACGAGTTCTCCGAGCTGGGTTTTAACAACCACTGGCAGAACCTGTTCCGGGACCGCAGAGCCCAGATCGCCGCCATCGAAAATGCCGAGATCGACGCCTACATCCAGCAAGACAACTACACCCCCTGGATCGCCCGCCTGAAAGCCGGTGATTGGCAGGGCGCGATTCCGGAGATCCGGGGTCTCGCCTACCCTGAACGCGCCTTTGACAGGGAGGGCTTTGCCCGGGATGGCAGCCAGTGGGTGGCGTTCAACTACAAACCCTTCCCCAGCACTTTCTGGCCCACAAACGGTTCCGCCGGGGATGTGATGATCCGTCTTCCTGCACCGTTCCGTCAGGTCGATGGCGTGGAAAACCGGGACCTCTACCTGGCCAACCTCAGCCTGCTGGAGATGGCGATAAAGCAGCAGGACAGCCTTAGTGTCCCGGCGCTTTCGGAACGTCGCGCTGGCGTAGATCTCAATGGTGATGGGGAGCTGTCGGACGCGATCCACACCCTGCCCCGTCACACCCACTATCTGGGAGACGCAGCCGAACAGCCCCTCACCGATATGCTCTATCCCCAGGGCACAGAACTGCTTCACACAGTGCGTTACCTGCAGGTCGACGCCTTTGGCCGCATCGGTCCGGCACCGCGAATGAAGGAGGTCCGGTATATGCGTAAGCACAACACCACCACGCCACTCCAGCTTCGCTCTGCGTACTACGGCGAACAGAAGGAGAAGGTGTTTGAGCAGCTGCCTCAGTCCACGTTCCATGGTGATCGTGGCCTGGCCAATAACTTCGGCTGGACACTGGATGCCCACATCGAGGACAAGCAGGGCCAGTTGCGTCAACAAAAACCCCAGGAGTTGGCTTTCTGCAACGGCTGCCACAAGACCATCGGCACCACCATCGATCAGGTGTTCTCCTTTGCCCGCAAGCTGGATGGCGAGGCAGGATGGGGCTACCTGGACCTGACGGTTCAGCAGGACGCGCCGGTACGGGGTGAAGCGTTCGGCGAGTACCTGACCTACCTGGCCCGGGTCGGCGGTGGCGACGAGTTTCGGCAGAATGATGAGATGCTGGCACGCTGGTTTCAGGCTGATGGCAGCGTGAAGGCCGACAAGGTGGCAGCACTGCCCCACATCGGCGCGCTGATTCTGCCTTCGCCTCAGCGCGCTCGTGACCTGAACAAGGCCTATCGGCTGATCGTACAGGAGCAGAGTTACCTGTTTGGTCGCGATGCCGTGCTGGCGCCCGCCGAAAACGTCTATCGTCAGGTGGCGCCTGATGCGGTGCCCCTGCCCGAGACACACCAGCACCTTTACGACCTGCGTCTGAACTGGCGGGCGGTGGGTTCGCGGCTTTCCGCCGCAGTGATGGACTCCACGCCATGACGGTGCCGGACCTGTTTCTGGTCAGTTGCCTGGCCATGGGGGCCGGGATCGGAGCAGACGTGGCTTTGGCCAGCGCCGGAGCCGCCTCCCTGCCACGGCGGGCGCGCTGGTACTGGCTCACCGGCGTCTGTGCCACCCATACCCTGTTTCCGATGGCCGGGTATCTGCTCACCTTTTTTTCGGCGCTGTGGGTTCCGGCTCTGTTGCCCGCTCTGGGGGTGCTCGCCGCCGCGCTGATCTTCCGTTTTTATCTGGATGCAATCCGTCAGCCCGTGGAATCGCCAGCCTTGCTGAAACAACTCAGTTGGCCGCTGCTGCTGGCGATCAGTTGGGACGCTTTATGGTCCGGCCCTGCCAAGTCCGCCCAGGTGCTGGGCTGGACACCCTTTTGGGTCTGGTTCTCCTTCTTTGTGGTGGGATTGGTGGTACTGGGCTTCGGGGTATTGGGGTTGCGCCTCGGCCGCATGCTGCTTCGCCTGCCGATCAGCGCCGGTGCCTGTCACTATCTGCAACTGACGATTCTCGGTTACTTCGGCGCTCTGGCGCTGTGCCGTTACAGCCTGACCTGGGAGGTGCCTGCTTGGGTATTGTTCAGCGTGTCGGCCCTGATCACCGCTCTGGGGCTGATATCGAGAGCTGCGCCACAGCTTTTGCGTAACCCGTAATTTCCCCTGTTTATTGCCGGTATGGGGGGCTATACTGGCCCTCCTTCTCTTCTCAAGGCATCTGTTACACCGTGAATCTGTTGAGAGTTTTGCTGCTGTCACTGCTGATGGGCTTTACTGCCCAGGCACTGGCGCACACCTCAGCCGATGTTCATCCCGGTCATCAACAGGTGTTTTCCGGTGCGCCCGACGCCCATGATGCGCCTCATCAGGTGGATTGGGGTCTGTTTACCTCGCCCCGCCTGCTGCAGCTGTTTCAACGTATCGCCCCTCTGCCAGAGCCGGATTACGAGCTGCTGATTGAGTTCGCCGTCCCCCTGGCACTGGAGCTTCAGCTGGGCTACGTTGAGCCTCGCTCGCCTCAGTTGGACTGGCATCTGAATATCCGCCCTCCCCGCAACCGCCTTGGTGGCTGGAAAGAGAGTAACCAACTCTACCGTCATCTCGGTCAACGCAACCCCATCGTCTGACTCTGCCCCGGCGCCCTTTGCCGGACACACTCCCGTGCGCCACTGAGCACGCGGGGACCGCGCACCATCCTAAGGCTCCGGCCTGACTGAGTGCGCACTGAAGGCCCCAAGTCGGCCTCATGCAGAGAATGATGATGAAACCACACTCCCAAACCTCGGCGGTGATCAACCGATATCCCGCCTGGAAATACGTAGTGCTGATTGTCACCCTGGTGGTGATGACCCTGAGTGCCCTGCCCTCCTGGTATGGCGAAGACGCCGCCATTGATATCCACTGGCAGCAGGCCCAGGATGCGCAACGCACCCAGCAGTACCTTGAGTCCCAGGACATTCACGTTAAAGCGATCACTCAAGATGGTGATCAGACCCAAATCGTCCTGAGCGACCCCAACAGCCAGTTTGCTGCCCAGGCCGCCCTGAAAAAGTGGATCGGCCCGGAGGACAGTCTGGCCCTTTCTCAGCGTCCCGCCGCGCCGCAATGGCTGCTGGGTATGGGCTTTGAACCGATGAGCCTCGGCCTGGATCTCCGTGGCGGCGTGCAGTTCCTGCTGGACGTGGACATGGACCCGGTCTTTGCCGCCCACCAGCAGGGCCTGCTTCAATCCCTCCGCGGCACCGTCCGTGGTGTTCGTGCTCAGGCCCAGTTTGACCACAGCGTGACCACCGGACAGTTGGATGAAGCCCAGCGTTCGCAAGCAGTGGCCCTGGTGCAGAAGGACTATCCGGACTGGACGGTTCGCAGTCATGGTGACGGCTTGAGCTTCACCATGAAGCCGGAAACGGTAGAGGAGTTGACCCGTCAAACGGTTCAGCAGAACCTGCAGATCCTGCGCAGCCGGATTGAGGAACTGGGCATCACCGAAGCGGTGGTACAGCGTCAGGGCGCAAACCGTATCCGCATCGAACTGCCCGGTGTGCAGGATCCGGTGGCCGCCAAGAAGGTGATCGGCGCCACCACCAGCCTGGCCTTCTATGAAGTGAATGTGAAAGAACCGGTTCAGGGCAAAACCCTGCCCCTGGCTCAGGGCGGCACCGTCTCCGTGAAGCGACTGCCGGTATTGACCGGTGAGCACATCATCAATGCCAGGGCCAGCCTGGACCAGATGGGGCAGCCCCAGGTTGAGATCGTGCTGGACGCCGCCGGTGGCCGCATGATGTCTGACTTCTCGCGCAATAAGATCGGCTTTCCGATGGCCACCGCTTTCAGTGAGTACCGCCAGGATAACCAGGGCCGCTCAGTGGTGGACACCGAAGTGATCAGCGTGGCCACCATTCAGGCCCATCTGGGCAGCCGCTTCGTAATCACCGGCAGCGGCTCCATGGCGGAAGCACAGCAACTCGCGCTGCTGTTGCGGGCTGGCTCCCTGACTGCCCCGGTGGTGATTGTCGAAGAGCGCACCATCGGCCCCACCCTGGGTGCCGAGAACATCGAGAACGGCTTTAAAGCCCTGGCGGTGGGCATGGGCGCCACCCTGCTGTTTATGGCCCTCTGGTATCGCCGTCTGGGCTGGGTCGCCAACGTCGCCCTGGTGGCTAACCTGATCACCCTGTTTGGCCTGATGGCCCTGCTGCCCGGCGCGGTACTCACCCTCCCCGGCATCGCGGGTCTGGTACTGACCGTGGGGATGGCGGTAGACACCAACGTACTGATTTTCGAACGGATACGGGACATGGTCCGGCAGGGTCACAGCCTGGCTAAAGCCATCCACTTGGGCTTTGACCGGGCTCTGACCACCATCTGGGACGCCAACCTGACCACCATGATCACCGCACTGGTGCTGTACTCCATCGGTAATGGTCCCATTCAGGGCTTTGCCCTGACCCTGGGCCTTGGCCTGATGACCAGCCTGTTTACCGGTGTATTCCTCTCCCGTGCCCTGATCAACCTGGTCTGGGGCCAAGACGCCCGTCGTAAGGTGACCATATGAGATTCGATATTCGCTCCCTGACTCACTGGCGCTACCTGACGGCGCTGTTTTCCGTGGCCCTGACTGTGGTGGCCCTGCTTGCCCTATCGGTTCGGGGCCTGAACTGGGGCATGGACTTTACCGGTGGGGTGATCACCGAGGTCAAGATGGATGCCCGCTACAGCGGCCCCGACCTCACCCAAAGACTGGAACAGGCAATGGGCGAAAGCGTCAGCCTGGTTCAGGCGGGCGAGCCCGGTCGTTGGCTGGTCCGCACCGGACCGGTGGATCCCGCCGCAGAAAACGACATCACTGCGCTCTCTGTGCTGCAGGGGATCGACCCCGATGTGCAGCTGATTGCCTCCAGCGTTGTCGGTGCCCAGGTGGGCCAGGAACTGGCGGAAACCGGTGGATTGGCGGTGCTGTTCTCCATGCTCGCCATTTTGTTCTACCTCTGGTACCGCTTTGAGTGGCGACTGGCTTCCGGTGCGCTTCTGGCACTGCTGCACGATGTGGTGGTGGTGCTGGGCCTGTTTGCGATCACCCAGATGGAGTTCAATCTGACGGTACTGGCGGCGGTTCTGGCGGTGGTGGGCTACTCACTCAACGACTCCATCGTGCTGTCCGACCGGATCCGCGAGCTGCTGCTGGCCAAACCTGGCTGGCCGCTGACCCGCATCAATGACACCGCCGTACGTCAGACCTTCTCGCGCACCATGGTGACCTCCGGCACAACGCTGACCACTGTTGCAGCAGTATGGGTCTTCGCGGGGGCCTCATTGCACGGCTTTGCGATTGCCCTGTTTGTAGGAATCGTCAGCGGTACCTGGTCCTCCATTGCCATCGGCACCGTTATGCCGGAGATGGCCAAGCTGAGCCCGGAACACTACCGCCCGGAGCCGATCCCGGATACGCCGTAAGCGATCCCATTCGGCGCCAAAACCCACAACCAAAAACACGGCCAATTGGCCGTGTTTTTTTATCCGTAAAAGCCGGACTTATGCACTCAGGCGATGGGGTAGCTGGATCAGACCCGGCCAGTTATCGGCACACTCGATCACCGATTTCAGTGAGAGGCTGATACAGGCATCCGGATCCCCTCCCATCGCATTGGCCTCATCGCTGTCCGATTCCATCAGCGGCGTCAGGGTTACAGCGATATCAAGATCAGTAAAGGTCATAAAGGCTCCTTGTCGCTTGGACATTGCTGCATTAAGTAAAGCGCAATTGAGCAGGCGCGCTGAAGAGCATCCCTGACTCATCTGACAGTATGATGAACGCATTGATGTCGGCTATGGGCCAGCAAACGGTAGGCACAAAAAAGCCGGGGCAAGCCCCGGCTTTTTTTGATGCTTAACGCGATCAGCTCTGACGAGTGTCTACATAAGCTTCCAGTTCAGCAACGGATACGGTGGCGATGGCTTCGCCGTCCAGGCTGAACTCAACGCGGTCGCCCTGACGCTGGCCCAGCAGCTGGCGCTCGGTACCGTCTTCAAAGAACAGGTTCATGCGGGTGCTGTCCTGATCCAGGTACTCCATCTGGATACGCTCAACCTTGCCCTGGAGCTTCTGATCCAGCTTGGGGTTTTCGGTCAGGCTGCTGTCCAGGTGCTGGTTCACCTTGAAGATCGCTTCTACCGGCATATCAACAACCGCCGGAGAGCGGCCGGTGATCGGGTTGGTGCCGGTCCAGAACTCGATGCTGTTGAAGATAAACAGGTCAGCCATGCTGGCGATGCCGTATACCGGGCTCATCAACATAAACAGACCAGCGCGGCCGTAGCGGTTGTCCACAACAGACAGGTTAGCTTTGGTTACGGCGGCGGATACGCCCATCTGGCCCATGCAGCCAGTCAGGGAGGAGGTGGTCAGGGCAACAGCCACTGCGCTCAGAACGAGCTTCTTCATCTCAAACGTCCTATGAAAAAAAACCGGCGGATTATAGGCGCGTGATTAAGAAGAAAACACTCCAGACCAGTCGTTTGGCGATTATTTAACCCAAGTGAATTCAGGTATCCCAAAGATGAATCTGGTGAGATAAAAAGTGTGGCGAAGAGCTATAGACAGAGAGCGCAGATCCCCGGTTCAGGATTTTTTATCACGGTCGCCCATCGGGTTAAAAAACGCCCCAAACAGTTGCGTTGGATTAAACTCCTGCATCCGTTTTAGCTCCTGCTGCCACTGTTGTTGCTGCCCCAGCAAACTGACCATGGCCTGCTCCAGCCACTGTCCCGCCATACCGCTCATCTGACTGTCATAAAGGCGGATGATCTCTTCCAGGAACTTATCGGTCAGCACAGAGGCGTGTCCTTCACTCTCCATCTCTGCCAAAACCTGCAGCAACACCTGACGGGTCAATGGCGCGCCGCTCTTGGAGTCCACCACTTCGAAGCTCTGGTAGCTCTTGATGTAGTCCCGCACATCCGCCAGCGTGATGTAGCGCTTCAACTCCGTGTCGTAGAGGCGGCGGTTGGGATAGCGTTTGATTAACTTCATGGCGACGTCCTGTGCGGGCTTTGGCTCAGTGTAGGGAGTTGGTCCCGGCATGGAAAGGACCAGAAGCCACAGGATACAATATGAATTTTTTGTGCGCTGCACAATTTTGCTTGATCTTTCATCAATGGCTGCCTAAATTGAACAGGAATTGTGCAGTGCACAATCGTTATTCAAAGCACTTTATGGGAGCTCTATCCATGTTTACTGACGTTAAGACCCAGTTTGATGAGCAGCTGCAGCGCAACATTGAGGCCAACAGCAAGGTGCGTGAATTGAGCACCCAATTCGCCAGCGATGCTGCAATGCGAAACAACGATTTTGTTAATCAGATGGTGCAAAGCAGCCTGGAAAACAGCCAGGCATTGGCCCAGTGCGCCACGCCGACACAGTTGCTGGAAAAGCAGGTGGAACTGACCAATCAGTTCCGGGAAGGGGTGGAGAGCTATCTGAAGACCAGCTTCGAGGCACTGACCCAATACGGCCAGACTGTCACCGAGTTGACCGGGGAACTGGTGCAAGCCAGCAGCCCTAAAGTCACGCCCTCCAGCCGCCGCAAGAACCCCAAAGACGCTTGATCCCAGCCCTACCCCCAACCCGTCGAGCGGCGAGTTGGGGGTCTCTTTTTCAAATTGCCAAGCGGGTCACACTCCATTCGGCAAACTACCCCTTTTGAGGCAGTGTGCTTGTCAAAACAATGCGTTACGGTTTTGGCATTAAAAGAAGGAGAGTGCGATGTTCTGGCGGATCCCGTTACTGGTTCTGGCCTACCTGCTGTTGGCTGCCCATTTTATGCGTTTTGGCGCTCAGCTCCCTATGGCGGTGCTGGCTTTGGCTCCGGTGCTGCTGTTTGTCCGAAAGCGATGGGCCATTCAACTGCTGCAAGCCGGGCTTGTGATTGGTGTTGTTGCGGTCTGGTTTCCCAGCACGCTTGAGTTCATTAACCAACGGCAGTCCGTTGGCGCTCCCTGGCTCAGGCTGGCCGCCATCATGGGTGGCGTGATGCTGTTTACCCTGAGCGCCGCCTGGGCGATTCATCCCTTGTGGCGAGACGCTAGACCGAAGAGCTAGATCAAAAAAGACCGGCAGTTACCGGTCTTTTTTCGTGCCTCTATCAAGCGGCTTTGCTGGTTTTCGCCGAGGCTTTTGCAACCGGTTTGGCCGCTTTCCCGCCTTTCAGCAACGTCATCAACTCAGCCTTCCGCTCTGCCAGGTACAGCGCCAGTTCTTCGAGCTTTTCCTCTTCCACCAGCGCTGACTGGGCCAGAATCGGCTCCAGTGTTTCAGCCAGATCCAGCATCTTGTCGTAGGCGTCCGCTTCGGCTTTGGTTGAAAAGGTCATCCGCTCCTCTCCGTCCCGCTCCACCACGTACTTGACGATCACCGCCATGTCCGCATCCTCATTGTCATTGGCTCAATCCGCGCCCAGAGTAACAAAGGGCCCTGGATAAATAAACAGTGTTTTGTGCAAAGGGTAATCTCACCCTTTAATTCAGGCTTGGCTACGCTTTAGAGAACAGAGAAGGATAAGTGAGTGATTCCCGCCCATTTTGTGGCAACGCCACCCTGCGCGTCGGAGTCCCTCAATGCTAAGGAAAGCCAGTCAACCATGAGCCGTTCCGTTTTACTTTGGGCGTTACGCAGAAAAGCGCAACGCTGGTGGCGTTTTCGCCTCCGAAATCTGCAGTTTCTTTTGGCGCGCCCTCATATCCATATCGTGGTTCACGAGCCTGAGCGTTGGGTTCTGGGCTATTTCGAGTGGCTGAACCGCTATCATCCCGTGGTATTCCAGCATCTGCGCTTCAGTTGCAGCGATGGCCTGTGCGCGCACTGGTGGCCCGGCGGTCGGGCGCTCTTTCCCTGGTTGCCACTCTCAGGCCAGGACCTCACCGCGCCACCCACCTCGGGGTTACTGGCGCTGGAGCAGCATTACCGGGAAAAGGGGCTGCCGGTGCTCAATCCGGTCTCGGAATTAAGCCACACTCGCCACGCCACCGCACTGGCCACCGCCCAGGAGTTGGGTATGCAGTGTGCGCCTCTCCAACGCTGCCATCAGGAGAGCGATTTCAACGCGCTGAGCCTTGACCTTGGTTTGCCCTTTTTACTCCGGGATCTCAGTGCCCTGGATCAACGTCCGATAACCATCCACAGTCGTCTGCAGTGGCAACAGGTGCCCTGGCGGCAACTGAAGCAGCCAGTGGCGTGCAAAGGATTGGGTTGCAAGTCGGAGAGCAATCAGCAGTTGATCCTCGGTGTGGCCACCGGAGAGCAACTCACCCTCTTTCACCCCCAGTTCATGCTACCGGTTTCTTTACCCGGCGTGGATGCGGGTGCAATCCACCGACTGCAGCAGTCACTTGGGCTCGAGATGCTGGCGCTGGAGTTCAGCCTGGACAACCGTGGGGCATTGGTGTTGCGCAATGTGGCGCCGTTAGCCCCCATGCTGGAGAACGACGCGCGGCTGAATGTCAGTGCGGAAAGGCAACAAGCCTGCTATGCCGCACTGCTCGAGGCACTGCTCAGCGGTGTTGGATGGCACTACGATGGGATGCGGCTGTCCATCCCGTCAACGCCATTGCATCGTGTGTCGGCTGATTATCTCCACCAGGAGATTGAGCGCGCCCGCAACCAGAATCAGCGCCAGCGCCTCGTCATACCGAAACAGTTCAAACGCGCTGTCGACGAAAAAGCCAAGGGTCGCAATACCGAGCATGCCCATCATGGCGGTTTCCCGCACCATCGACTCAAACCGGTACATCAGCAAACTGGTCATCCCCGGGTAGACCCTGGGTAGCAGTTCGTAATGGTGGCGATTGGCACCACGACTGGCGTCCGGCCTCAAGGGCAGCCGGTCCGCTTCCCGCGCTGTCAGAAACGCCACCAGCGCACCATTATGCAGTGCCAACGCCAACGCGGCGGGCAACATGCTGGGACCCAGCACCAGAACCAGTACAAAGGCGAGCAGCAACTCCGGTACGGATCGGCCCAACAGCAAGCCGGCCTGGCCCAGATAACGCCAGCGCCCGACCAGGGCACGACTGGCCCAAGGCCAGAACAGCAGGGCAAACAGAAAACTCAGCGCCAGCGCGAGGCCCGACACCAGCAAGGTGCCTCGCAACCCCTGCCAAAGCTGCGGCATCAACGCCTGCCCCCAGCTCAATAGACCCGAGAGATCCCCCTCCAGCAGCGGCACGGGCCAGATCGCCTGCCCCAGAAAGTGCCATAGCCAGCTTGGGTCGGGCCATAAAGCGTCAGGAAGCCAGTACAGTGCAGCAGCGCCAAGAGGGATCAGCAAAGCAGGTCGGGCCCACCATCGCAGGGTGCCAATCAACAGCAGGAATAGCCAAAGCAGCGCGCCCCCCTCGGCGTAGTACCCCTGCCGATACGCCGTTTCAAGATAAAACCCCAGTGTCGGCAGCCCGATGAATCCCAGTACGGTTGAGGAACGCAATGCGCACTCAAAACGGTATCGGGTGTAGCTCTTCAGTGCTGGCCACATGGGCGCCAACCGTGCATACAGCACCCTGTCGAGCCAGCGGGTCTGTGGCGGCAGGGCTCGCTCCACCTCGACCGGTGATTGGTCGAGGATTTCTGAGTAGACCCGGGCAAACATGGCACCGAACGGCAGCGTCAACGCCAGCACCCCCGTCAGTCCCGACAATCCGAACAACTGCATAAAGATCAGAGCCCAGAACAGCTCATGAATCGCCCGAATCCAGGCACAGATCCCACGGACCCACCAGCGATGGTAAAACAGGGCAATGATGGCCCCCAGCGCCACCCCACCTCCGGTGCCTAGCAGTGCAAAGGCCAACGTGGCGAACAGCGCTTCGGCCAGATGCTCAGTGGCAAAGAAGTCAGGAACAAGCAGCCCTTGTCCGAGTCGCGACAGCTCGTTCAGAGGCTCGGTGCGGGTTAACGTCAGGTCGCCGAGAAACACGCAGAGCAAACCGACCAGAGCAACGCCTCCGGTCAGTCGCCTTAACGACCGGGTCATCATAGATAGAGGGCGTCCAGATCGGACTGAATAACGGCCACCGCTGGCCGGTCCCACAGGATGCGCCCCTCAGACAGACCTATCACCCGGTCAAAGCAGGCCCGCGCCAGCGACACATCGTGCAGCGCCACAATGGCGCCCTGATGGCGGGACAGTGCTATCTCCATCAGCGCCCTGCCCTGCACAGCATCCAGGGCGGACACCGGCTCATCTCCGATAAATACCGGCTTGTTGCGGCACAAGGCCCGGCCCAGTGCGGTGCGCTGACGCTGGCCTCCGGACAGATTGGCCACCGGTGTCATCAACTTGTCGGCGATGCCCAGGGAGTCGCACAGCGCGGCAATGTCGCGGCGAGGGCCCGGCAAGGGCCAAAGCAGGTTAAGCAGATTGTAGAAACTGTTGTGACGTTCCAGCTGCCCCATATAGATGTTGTGAAACACCGAGAGGGGCTCTACCAGCCCCTGCGCCTGGGGGCAAAGGGCAATATGCTCAGGGGCCTGCTGGTATAGGTGGGAGAGTAAGGTGGTTTTTCCAACCCCTGAACGGCCAAGCAGTGCCACTTTCTCGTCGGTGCCGATGGTCAGGTTCACCCCTTCCAGAACCGGCACCTCCCCCTGTGTCAAAGTGGCATTGTCCAGCCGAAAGGGCGTCATCAACGCAGCAGTCCGATCGCCTCCGCCACTTCGGCGATTGGCTGATAGTCTTCATTGCTGGCTTCAACAAACCCCTGACGAGGAAACGCGGCGAGCAGGTCCGGATCGCTCATGGCCAGCAGCGCCGCTTTGACTCTGGCACTGAACCCCTCACCGAAGCGGCGATCCAGATCCCCACGCACCGTCCAGTGGTAATCGGGATACGGCGGTGTTTCCCACATCACTTTGATCTTGGCCGGGTCCACCTGGCCGTCACGAATCGCCTGCTGCCACACCTTGTAGTTCACGGCTCCAGCGTCGTAAACCCCGGCCTGAACCTGGGCCAGGGTGCGGCTGTGATCCCCGGAAAAGCCAACGCGGCTGAAGATTTCAGAGTCCTTACCCAGGTACTTTTCGATGTAGTACTGGGGCATCAACCGACCGGAGGTGGACCCCTTCGCGCCGTAGGTAAAGCTCAGACCCATCAGGTCTTCCCGCTTCAGTTCCCGCTGATGCGCCAGGCCGGTTTTGGTGTTCACGACGAAATAGGTGCGGAAAAACTGGTCTTCGTAGCCCTGAGCGATCGCCTGAGAGCCTGGCACCATACGCCGTGCCTGCAAGCCGGAAAGACCGCCGAACCAAGCCAACTGGACCTGATTGTTGCGAAACGCGGTTACGGCGGCGGAGTAGGATTTCACCGGCAGATAGCGCACCTCGACCTCCAGCGTGTCGGACAGGTATTCGGCCACCTGTTCGAAGCGGGTTCGCAACTTCCGCTCATCCTGATCCGGGATTGCGGTAAAGTACAGTGTCTCGGCGCCGGCCTGCACCGACAGCAACAGCACGACTGCAACCAACAAAGCACGAATCATGACGTCATCCTTGGTGAAAAAGGGGAACGGTATTCTACTTCAATGACCGTTTTTTGCCATTTCTGTTAACAGGAAATGAGAATGCCAGCTCACGATTTTGCTACAGTGGCGACACTCTGCTCTGCAAGTTCAGCAAAGATACAGCCGTGAAGCGTATGCTGTAACGGTTTTAAAGCCTTTTCGGACACCCGGTATGCAAATTCTCGTTATTGAAGATGATCCGCTCCTCTGCCACCACCTCAAGGTTCGCCTGACTGAGATGGGAAACCAGGTCCAGGCCAGTCAGACCGCTTCCGAAGGGGAGTACCTGGCCAACAACTATCCGCTGGACATTGCGGTGATCGATCTGGGCCTGCCAGATGAAAGCGGCTTGTCCCTGATCCAGCGCCTGAGAGAGCAGGACAAAGCCTTCCCGATCCTGATCCTGACTGCCCGCGACAGTTGGCAGGACAAGGTTGAAGGCCTCAATGCCGGTGCAGACGACTATCTGGTTAAGCCCTTCCGCATGGAGGAGTTGATGGCCCGTCTGAACGCCCTGGTGCGCCGCAGCGCCGGTTTTATCAAGCCTGAGATCAGCTGTGGCAACCTGAAGATGGACCTGACCGGCAAAAGCGTCACCCTGGCGGGCGAACTGCTGGAGTTGACCGCGTTTGAGTATCAGATCCTTGAGTACCTGATGCGTCATCATCAGCAGGTGATCTCCAAACAGCGTTTGCTGGACGTGCTGTACGAGGATCGGGAGGGCGACCCCAATACGGTTGAGGTGATGATCTCCCGTCTGCGTAAGAAGTTGATCAGTGGTGGCATGGACAACCCGATTGTTACCATTCGCGGTCAGGGCTATCGCTTTAACCAGGCCTGCCAATGACCATGCGTTTTCGCCAGCTTTGCCAGCGTCCCACCATATTTCGACGGGTCATCGGCACCTCGATGATCGTGCTGACGCTGGCGATTCTGACGCTGGCCGGTGCTGAGCGCTATCTCAACGAAAACGACCTTTATGGCCGTACCGCCCGAACCATTCCCTCTCAGCTGGCCTACATCGGTGAGGAGTTGCGGGAGGATGGGGTGCAGATTGGTTCAGGCACGCTGGCCAGTGACGAGCAGTTCAAACCCGGCGCCAACCTGTTCGCGGTGTGCCACGACACCCTCGGCAGCATCTTCGTCTCCCGTGGTGCCCGAAGCCAGGGCCTGGTCGGGCTGTGCGATGCGGCACCGATGGATCCGGACTCGTTGCCCACCCACCCGATAACCCTCAGCAACGGCCGCCCCTACTACCTCTACTCCCTCGCCTTTGATACGGACAAAGGTCACTACGAAGTGATCATCGCGCGGGATGGTGCCGAAGCGGCCGCGGAGCTGAAAACCCTGGACCGCCGTCTGGCGATTAAGGTGGCCATCACCCTGCCCATTATTTTGCTGCTGTTGATCAGTGCTGCCCTCTGGGGCATGAAACCGTTGAAACACCTCGGCCAGCAACTGCATGAGATCATCAAGGGATCGCGTACGCGCCTGGATACCCCTCAGGCCAACGAACTGCATGAGATCACCATGGCGCTGAACGAGATGCTGACCCAGTCAGAACGGCGCAAAGAGACCTATCAGAACGCCATGAAGGACCTGGCTCACAGCCTCAAAACCCGACTGGCAGCCAGTCAGGCGATTCTTGACGAGTCGGGGGACCCGGCGGACAAACGTCAGGAGCTCTATGAGCAGTTGGGCCAGATGGACCTGCTGGTGCAGTACCAGCTGCGTAAAGCCACCATGGGTCGCCAGGGTCTGAGCCAGTCCAACACCCCCTTCGAGCCGGTGCTTCGCCAACTCTCCGCCATGCTGAATAAGGTGTACCGGGACAAGGCAGTGACCTGCCAACTGGATCTCGACCCTGAATGCCCCTTCCCCGGTTCCAAAGAGGACCTGATGGAACTGATGGGCAACCTGATGGACAACGCCTACCGCTTCGCGCTCAATACTGTCCGGGTTTCTGTCAGCCGAACTCCGGCGGGCCACTGTCTGCTGCAGGTCGAAGATGATGGCCCGGGCATCGACCCCGCCGAACGACAGCGGGTGCTGCGAAGAGGCGAACGTGCCGATGAGCGTCACCCCGGCCAGGGGATTGGATTGGCGGTCTGCCATGAGTTGGCCATCGCCTATGGCGGTGAACTGACCATTGATGAGTCGCCTCTGCAGGGCGCCCGCATCAATCTGCTCTTTCCGTTAGATGGTTATTCCACCAAGGTATGAACGGTAAACGCCTCCTGCACGGTCTCTACTCTGGCAGACACCACAGGAGGCTTTACCATGAACCGATTGACTCTGCTCGGCACACTGCTACTCAGCGCCACCTCGGTATTCGCAGGCGAACTGGAGCTCGGTGAAAATGTGCGGGTTCTGACCCTGAACGGTGAACCCGTCAACGCATTTAATGAAAGCCTTGGCATTGGTCCCGGTTCGCAAATCATCACGGTACGCTTTGATGCTCTGTATGAAGCCACTGCAGAGGATCATGAGTTTGTCCGTTCGGCCGTTCAGGTCATTCGTTTTGAAGCGGACGGCAATGAGCGCTACATCCTGCAGACGCCCCGGATGGATCTGGCACAGGCACGTCGTTTTGCTGAAGATCCCCAGTTCCAGCTTACCCGCAGCGATGGTGAACGGGTCGCCCACCGGACCTGGAGCCGCGATGAATTGTTAGCGGAACTGCTGGCCAAACCGTAACACCCTGTACCCTTTAGATTTCTGTTCATATAAACTGTCGGCAACATCAAAGTTGCCGTCAGTTATGAGCTCAACAAACACCAAACTCACTCTCGATAAAGTCCGGGTCGGGCACTATGTTCGATTGCCAATTCCTTGGCGGGACCACCCCTTTATGTTCAACAGTTTTCAGATCAAGGAACCTCAGCAGATCGCCCTGCTGAAGCGTCTGAAACTGGAGTTTGTCTACATCGACCCCGAGCGCTCCGATGTCAGCGAGGCAGACGCCTCTTCGCAGCCAACCGCGAACGAGGACGCCATCGCGCAGGCACAGAACGCGCTGGCGGAAGCCAAAAAAGCCCGCATCGAACGGCTTAAGGCCTATCGTCGCGGCTTGAAAACCACCAGCCAGAAATACCGGGATAACCTGGCCAGAACCCGTTCGCTCAGCAGCAAGGTACGCGCCCGCCCCGAAGAGGGCGTTCGGGCCGCGACAGAGATGGTTCAGGGCATCATGGAGGAGTTGATGACCTCCGACGGCCTGGAGCTTCACCTGATGAGTGAAGGGGAGCACAAGGACGCGATCCACCATCACGGGCTCAACGTCACGGTACTCGCCCTGATGTTGGCCAAACGTCTCGGCCTGACCGAAATGGAGATGGAGATCGTTGGGCTTGGTGCCCTGTTCCATGACTTTGGCAAACTTCGGCTGCCCGGTGGGCTGGCCAGCCGTCTGCCCAAGACGCAGGCGGAGCTTTCCGCATACAAGTCCCACCCGAACCTGGCAACCCAGTTGATTGACGGTGACAACGGGCTGCCCTGGCAGGCGGTGGCGATCATCCGCCAGCACCACGAGTTTCTCGATGGTACCGGCTATCCGGAAGGAATGAAGGGTGAGCACATCGATCCGCTGGCCCAACTGGTGACGGTGGTCAACGAATACGACAACCTGGTTCACCATCCGGACCCTCGCAAGCGGCGCACTCCCAATATCGCGCTGGGCTGGATGTACAAACATCGCCAGGAACAACTCAACCGCTTGTACCTGCAGCAGTTCATCAAGATGATGGGGGTCTACCCACCGGGCTCCATTGTGCAACTGGACAACGGCCAGTACGGCATCGTCATGTCCATTAATGAGCAAAATCTGCTGAGTCCCAACGTCATGCTCTACGATCCTGCCATCCCCGTGCAGGAAGCGGCCGTACTGAGCCTGGGTGATGAGGGGCTTAAAGTGACTCGGTGCGTGCCGCCGGACGCCTTATCAAAATCGGCGTACGAGTATCTGAGCCCCAGAGAGCGCATCAACTACTTTATTCAGGGCAAAAAGAGCTGACCCACTGGGTGAAACCCAGATCTCAGCGCCACAATACCGGGCCAGAGTTTTTCTGGCCTGGTTATCCCCTCAGTGCTTAAGCGCCTCCTCCTCCCTAACCCCCTCAGTTACCTTGCGAAACACCAGCAGGCCATCCATCTTTAACGGACGCGCCTAACCGACGCGGCATGGACCGACCTTCCCGACATTGGACGTTGCGGCTACCCAACGATACGGAGGGGAGCATGACTTCACTGCCGGATTTCGACACGCTGCAACAACTGGCCCAACACGACCCGGATGCCCTTGCCCGCCTGCGCCAACGCCTTATCGACGAGACCATCCAGTCCGCCCCACCCGCCCGACAAGCGCAGCTGCACGCCCTTCAGTCCCACGTGGACCGAACTCTGCAACGATCCAGCAACCCCTACCACGGTTTGGTGCAGGTGATGGCGATGATGCAGGACAAGTTGTACTGCCTCGCTCTGGTGATGAACGAGCCGGACGTCTACCTGAGTCAACAGGCAAATATCTTGCCTTTTAGAGCAGATGTTAATCAGCCCGGAGATCAGGGCAGCAACGGAGCGTGACCAACCCGTCATAAATGGCGATTATTCGTGTTCGATTTTACTCCTGCTGGCTATGCTGAGAGCCCCCCAAGCGCGCTATGACGGCGCCCAAACCACCGTACACGCAGAATGATCGATGTAATTCACGCCATTTGGTATCAGGATGTGGGATTCTTGCAGCAATATCCCCACATTTGGCTACTGGTACTCTGCCTTTTTCTGATCCTGATGATCGAATCGGCCTTCGTATTCCTGCCCCTCCCTGGGGACAGCATCGTTATTTTTGGTGGTGCACTGGTTGGGCTGGGCATCGTGGATCCCAGCGTCAGTATTGTGGTGATTCCAATGGCCGCGGCAGTGGGTGGATACCTGGCATATGAGCAGGGACGATGGCTGGAGCAGCGCCCCTCCCGTTTCAACATTGAGCGACTTCTGCCCAATGGCACCCTGGAGCGAGCGGCAGAGCTGTTTCGCCGTCGCGGTATCCTGGCGCTGTTTGCCGCCCGATTCCTGCCCTTCGTGCGGGTACTGGTACCGATGCTGATGGGAGCCGCACGTTTGTCACGTCGGCGTTTTGCTCTGGTGAATGCCATCAGTGCGTTCTGTTGGGCCGGATGTCTCGGCCTGTTTGGCGCCTTTGTGGTGAACACCCCCTTCTATCAGGAACACAGCGCCCTGATTGCCCGCGCCGCCGTATTGCTGCCATTGGCTCTGTTTGCCTCGGCAATCATCGCCGTGCTGTACCGCCACTTTCGTCAGCAGCCGCCGACGCTGCCCAGCATGTCGGTCGATGTTCCGCTAACGCCGGCTCCTCAAGGCGAGCAGAGTGCCCTGGACCAGAACATCGAACAGGATCACACCGTACGCTAGGGACTGCACGGTCCACCACGCTGGCAGATGAGTGGGCAGGGCCAGCACTAAAGCCAGAGTGATGGGGCCGCGACTGGGCGCCAACAGCCAGATGCTGCGCTCTCCGGGTTTGATGGGAAGCCCTGGCCACAACAGCCAGGGCAACAGCGACCCAAGTCGGATAAGCGCGGCACTGGCAATGCCCAGCCCCATAGCCCAGTAGCGTTCCGTGAACATGGCGGCGGTCAGGGAAAAGCCCAGTATCACCACCAATGCGTCACCCAAGAATGGGCTTAATCGGCGACAGGGCAGCGTGTGCTGCCATCGGCTACGAACCCAGAATACGGCCGTTAATACCACCACCAACCCCGGAATCCCCAGCACTAACTCGCTCAGCAAAAAGAGCCACCAAAGCCATAGCCCGGTTCCCAAGACACCCCACTGCGCTCCCCCACTCAGGCGCCAAACCTGTGCCCCCACCCATCCCACCAGCAGCGCCATCGCCAACAACTTCACCAGCGTCAATACCAGAACCGGCAGGGACACCGAGCCCAACTCTCCCACACTGACCAACGTCAGCAGCAATGCCAGAGTGAGAGGTTCCACTACCGCAGCTTCCCCTTCCAGCCAGGCATTGACCCGGGGGTATTGTTTTACCCAGGGCTCACCGAATGCCGGGTCAACGGTGGCCAGCAAAGTGGCCGCGAGGAGTGCGGACAGCAGGGGGAATCCAGGATGATCGAGCCCCTTGAACAAGGCATAAGTGGTCCCGGCCAGCATCAGGGAGAGGGTCAACAGTGACTGCAATAAAATATTCAGTCGATAACGGGCCAGCCGCCGCAGCGGCAGTCGCGCAGCCATCTCCCAGACCAGAATGGGCAGGAAGAGGTAGAGAATCACCTGAGTTAACCCCTGAGCATCCCAGCCACTCTCCCACCCCATCAGGGAGACGCTCTGTCCGGCCACAGTGCCCAGTATCAACAACAGGGGATAGCGAACAGCGCTGTCCAGAGGGCGGCACAACGCCACCACTGTCGCCAGTACGGCCACCGAAAGGATCCCATTCAACGCGGTTACCCCCGACTTCGACCCATTTACCTTAAAGCGGGACTTTTGCCGGTGAAATCCCGACCGTTAGGTGCATTTTCCGTGACACTTAATTGAATTTTATATTTCAACCCGGGCGCAAAAGCCCATGAATCGTGGCACTGGAGGCGCACGAAACAAACGCCAACATAACCTTAACTTTAGTGAAACATTCCGCAACTAGCTTGCTTCGCCAACTTCATCACAACAACACGCAAGTTGGTTGCGGAGACCTTCAATGAAACTGAAAAATCTCTTTACTCTGAGTGCCCTTACGTCTGCCCTGCTGCTCGCAGGCTGTGGTGGCGATATCAATATCAATACTGGTAGTGAAACGACGCCCACCACTCCGACCAATCCCGATCCGACCTCGCCCACTGAAAAGGCCTATGGCGCCTTTGCGGCCCGCAGCACCCAAATGGCAACGGTGGACGGCAAAGAGGTTTGGACGCTGTCTGGCAACCTGATTGGTGAGAGCATCAACCTGGGAGCCGATGTGGTCTGGGAGCTTTCCGGCGCCGTGGTTGTGGGGGGAGACAACACCAATCAGACCGTACTGACCATCGCTCCGGGCACCAAGATCCTTGGAAATTCCGACGCCTATCTGGTGATCAGCCGCGGCTCTCAAATTATGGCTGAAGGGACTGCGGCAAACCCGATCGTTTTTACTTCTGTGGAGTCCGGTCTGGGCCTGACCACCGACCGCGGTCAGTGGGGGGGGCTGGTACTGCTGGGCAACGCCCCGGTGAACTCCTGTGCTGATCTTGCCAACTGTGACGTGGCATTCGAGGTCGGCAACCACAACTACGGCGGCAATAACGAGGCCGACAGCTCTGGCTCGCTAAAGTATGTTCGCGTTGAGTTCGGTGGCTTCAAGATCAACGACACGCAGGAGCTGAACGGCGTCTCCTTTGCCGGTGTCGGCTCCGGCACCCAGGTGGATTACCTGCAGGTGCACATGAACGACGATGACGGCATCGAGTTCTGGGGTGGCAACGCCACGGTGAAGCACGTTGTGCTGACCGGCAACTTCGACGACTCTCTCGATTGGACCAACGGCTGGCGTGGTGCAGCCCAGCATGTCTACATCCGCACCGAAGACAACAGTGCCAACCGGGGCATTGAGGCTGACAGTTCCAAGTCCGGTACCGATGAGCCGATGTCCAAGCCCACGCTTGCCAACCTGACCCTGCAACTGGGTGGGGGCACCAACGGCGGTGGTGATGATGCGGAAGGGATCCTGTTCCGGGTCGGCACCGGCGCCAGCGTTTTCAACACACTGGTCAAGGGCAGCCTGGAAACCGGTGAGTGTCTGGAGATCAACGACGCCAGCACCATCGCCAACGCCGATGCCGCCGAACTGACCATGACCCACAGCCTGATCGACTGCGTCGAGCCGTTCAAAAATCCGAAGGATGATGGCGGCAATGCCCTGATGGATGTCGCCGCCTGGTTCCAAGGCCAGGAGGGCAACCTCGTTGGCGCTGCCGCACTGGAAGGCTACCAGCCCTCTGCGGTTTCTCCGGCCCTGACCGGCGGAAAGACCGGCCTGGCCAACATCGACAGCCGCCTTGACGATGCAGACTACATCGGGGCCTTTGATGGCAACGACGACTGGACTCTAGGCTGGACCACCGCCATTCACGACGAGGGTGACACGCCAGTTGTGCTGACTCCCCTCACCTCCTGCCCGGCGGGCACATCCAACGATGCCGCAGACGCCGCATTGATCGAGGGTACTGATCTGGTCTGCACCCTGAGCGGCAACGTAACCTCCAATGTGACTCTGCTAGCAGGCACCAACGTCAAATACAAGCTGGACGGCGGCGCCGTGGTGATTGGTGGTGATAAGACTCAGAGCGCCACACTGGCGATTCAGGCCGGTGTTGAAGTTTACGGGACCAGCAACAGCTATCTGGTGATCAGCCGTGGTTCCAAAATCATGGCTCAAGGCAGCGAGGCGCATCCCATCGTATTCACTTCCTCGGAGGATGTACTGGGTCTGGCCACTGACCGCGGCCAGTGGGGCGGCCTGGTCCTGCTCGGCAACGCACCGGTCAACACCTGCGCCAGCCTCGATGACTGTGACGTGGCCTTCGAAGTGGGCAACCACCTGTTCGGCGGCAACAACGATGCCGACAGCAGTGGCCAGTTGAGCTATGTCCAGGTTCGCTACGCGGGCTTCAAGATCAATGACACACAGGAACTGAACGGCATCAGCTTCGGCGGCGTAGGATCCGGCACTCAGGTAGACCACATTCAGGTGCACATGAACGACGACGATGGTGTCGAGTTCTGGGGGGGCAGCGTAAGCCTGAAGTACGTCTACCTGACGGACAACTTCGATGACTCTCTGGATTGGACCAACGGCTGGACGGGCAAAGCCCAGTACGTGTTCATTACCCAGCAGGACAACGCCGCCAACCGCGGTATCGAAGCGGACAGTTCCAAATCTGATCCGCTGGGCACGCCGTTCTCCAATCCGACTCTCTCCAACGTCACCATTCTGCCAGCGGGTGGAAACAACGGCGGTGATGACGCGGAAGGTATGGTGCTGCGCGTAGCGACCCGCGCTCAACTGGCCAACTTCGTTATCCAGGGCGGCGCCAATACCGGCGAATGCCTGGAGATTGATGACGCCTCCACCCTTGCCAATGCTCAGGACGGCACTCTGACCATGACCCACTCCATCATCGACTGCGTTGAGCCGGTGAAAAACGAAGACAGCTTCGACACCACCGCCTGGTTCAATGGGCAGGAAGGCAATGTCATCGGCGCTGTGGAGCTGAACAACGGCATGCCCACCGCGTCCTCCATTGCCCTGGGCACAGGTAAGGACATGAGCAGCGTCGACAGCTTCTTCGATGCCACCGACTACAAGGGCGCCTTTGACGGTCAGAACGACTGGACTCAGGGCTGGAGCTACCAGCAGTAAAGGCTCCTGAACACCGGGGCGGCACATCGCCCCGGTGTTTCCCGCCGTATCGTCCATCGGGTTGCCAAAGCGCAGCCCGCTTATCCAAGGACTCAGGAACGTCTAAGCATGAAATCCCAACCCCATTTTCAAACCAGTCCGACCGGATTGGCGGTCGCCAAAGCGCTGTCTCTCGTCAGTGTACTGAGCTTTCCCGCCATCGCGGCTGATGCCGATACCGAGACAGAGAGTCAGCAAGTCGAAGTGATCTCCGTGGTTGGCCGCCTGCAGCGTGCCGCTTCAGAAGTGGTTGAAGAACGTAGAGAGACTCCCTATGTTTCGGACCTGATGGGCGCAGACCAGATCGCCCGCACCGGAGACAGCGACGCCGCTGCGGCCCTGCGACGTGTAACCGGCCTGACCCTGCGTAACGGTCAGTTCATCTACGTGCGCGGTCTGGGTGAGCGCTACTCATCCACTTCGTTGAATGGCGCCCAGGTGCCCTCTCCGGATCCCACCCGCTCAGTGATCCCGATGGATCTGTTCCCCGCCGCCATCATTCAGTCCCTGTCGGTACAGAAGGCCGCCTCGCCCTCAAGCCCGGCCACCTTTGGCGGTGGTCATGTGGATATCCGCACCAAAGCGATCCCTAATGACTTCTTTTTCAAGGTCTCCGTCGGAGGCCAGTACAACACCAACAACAGCGATGACCGTCTGACCTACCCCGGAGGCGATGACGACTGGCTGGGCCGGGATGACGGCACCCGAGCGCTGCCCCAAACCATTACAGACGCCTTTGCCAACTATGGCGGCGTGTCGGTGACCGACATATTTCGGGTGGTTCAGAATGCCGAGGAGGCGGTGGCAATCAATCAGGGCCTGGCCCTGGAGATGAACCGCAATATGACTTTCCAGGAGAAGAGTGCCAATCCAGGCTTCCGAGGCAGCCTGAGCTTTGGTCATAACCTGGATCTGGACGACAGCGGCGACTGGCGCTTTGGTTTTGTCGGCGGCACTTACTACAAAAACCAGACCGACAACTACACCCAGCGAGAAGCGGAACTGGCCAACGCTCAGGGTGACCTGAGTTCCAGTTCAGAGGTTCGCGGCAGCGAGCAGATCGTACAGTGGTCAGGCATGTGGAACATGGGGCTGGAGTGGACCGACGATCACACCATCAGCACCCGGACCACCTACCTGAATGACACCTCGGACGATGTCCGTATTACGCTGGAAGAAACGCTGGACACCATCAACGAGGATCGCGCTCTGGAGGTGTATTCGGTGGAGTACGAGGAGCGTACCCTGATCAGCAATCAGATCAGTGGTCAGCACTTCTTCCCCTACCTTGGGGACATCGAGGCCAACTGGCAGTACACCGATGCGCGTGCCCGGCGTCAGGCCCCCAACGAATTGGATTACTCCTATTCGGTACTTGAGGATGGCAGCGGCAATGTCACCGAACGCACCATGGCCAAACGGTCTGATGCGGCGGTTTATCGCTACAGCGATCTGAAAGACGACACCGAGAACTACGGCGTCGACCTGATGCTCCCTCTGTTCATTGGCGATGCCGAATTGAAGGTGAAAGGCGGATACGAGTATTTTGAACGGGCGCGAACCTCCTACTCTACCCGTTTAGCCTTTGACGCCTCCCGCTATCAGCGCGATAACCTGGCGGGTGATTTCAGCCAGGTATTCTCCGACGCCAACATCACCAACCCCGACAACGGCTTTGCTCTGTTGGACACCACTTCAGAAACGGACGACTACGTCGCCGCACAGATGATTGACGCCGGTTTTGCTGAGTTTGATCTGAACTGGGCTGATGCCTTCCGCCTCAATGGGGGTGTTCGTTACGAGGATTTCCGTCAGGTGATGCTGCCGCTGACCCCAGAGGGTGAAATCTCAGATGAGGGGGGCCGCAACGATATTCTCGACTACACCACTGCCGAAGATGGCTGGTACCCCTCGCTGTCCGGCACCTGGATCATGAATGACGAGATGCAGTTACGCCTGGCCTACTCCAAAACTCTGGTGCGCCCTGACCTGAGGGAAGTGGCACCGGTTCGATTCAAGGATCCGATCACCGGCTTCGATATGATTGGCAATGCGGCCCTGACCAGCTCCGACATTCAGAACTTCGACGTGCGCTGGGAATGGTATCTGGAGAGCGGCTCCAACCTTAGCGTCGGCGCCTTCTACAAGGATCTGGAGGCCCCCATCGAATCGGTTCAGGTGGTGACCGAACAGGACACCCTGCTGACGTTCCAGAACGCCGAAAGCGGTGAGATCTATGGCCTGGAAACCGAGTTTCATCAGGAACTGGGCTTTATCGATGAAAGCTCTGCGATTTGGGACGGGTTCTTTATCGCCGGCAACCTGACCCTGAGCGACTCTGAGATCAATATCGCACCGTCGGGCAACATCAATCCGACCCACACCCGTCGTCGGATGACCGGCCATTCCAAGTGGGTGGCGAACCTGCAGTTGAGCTTTGACTCTCCCGATAACCTGCACGCCGCCACTCTGGTCTACAACGTATTTGGTGACCGCATCGCTTACGCGGGCAGTGCTGGGCTGAATGATGTGCTGGAGCAACCATTCCATTCACTGGATTTCACTTACACCCTTTATCCTTTGGACCAGATGGCGGTGAAATTCAAAGCGAAAAACATCCTGGGTGAAGAAACCCGGTACCAGCAGGAGGGACAAGAGGTGTTCTGGAAGGAGCCGGGTACCGAGTTCACTCTGACCTTCGGCTTTACGTTTTGAGGAGCGTTCCCGCCGGCCAGCGTCGGCGGGAACTGTGCACTCAAAAGCATTGGTCAAAGCGAGTGTTCTTGAGTGCACTGTTGGCACCACAAACCGCATCCGGAGCCCAGTGCTTTGGACTACCCGTTCCGCTCCTGCAAGGGCTTCGGCATCCTTTGGGGTGCATTGGGATAACAGGAAACGGCCCGGCTTTTCCTTGTTGGCCAGCCGTTTCTTCCTTGAAGGGTTCAACCTTGCAGGAGCGAGCCTACTCCTCCCACTCACCCCAATCGGTACTGTTGCCCTGCTCCGCCAGGGCCGCAGGCAGGTAGCCCATTCCCATATGGCGCTGTTGCACGCTGATGTGGATCCGGTGCTCCGGCAACACCGAGCGCAGATGCTCACCCAACAGTCGATAGAACCCATCCAACTCCTCGTGTTGAGGGGCAAGCGGGTCTTCATCCAGGTTGGCAAACAGATGGGTTTCCAGTTCCAGCCCGCTTTGCTGCGCCTCACGCGCCATCCAGGCCAGGGGGATGTCAGACAGACGACCACTTCCAGGATCCCGGTGATAGCCGCCGCCAATGTCACTGTGCACACCGGCAAACCACACCTGCTTCAAATCAGAGCCCGCTTTGGCCTGCCACAGGGCCGGAGCAAAGTCCCGACGCCGCTCATCCAGGGAGAGCGCATGGCGGGCCACCTCAACAATCGGCGCCAACTCGGTGTCATGAAACATATGGCGCTCATTGAGCCAGCCAAGCATCCGCAACGGTATGCCCAGAGCGCCCACCGTATCAAATGCGCCAAGGAAGCGGATACGCACCTCCTCATTCACCGAATAGTGCGCGCGAAACAGCATCGACTGGGGATCCTGAGGATGGATATTGCGATCCTTGAACAGATCGAAAGCCTGAGGAATGCGGTTGGCGTGGATCCGCTGCAACACACCACAGTTATAGAGCAGACCCGCCAGACTTCTAACCGTGTACGCGCCCCGGCTGAAGCCGAACAGGTAAAGGTGGTCACCGGGTTCGTAGTTCTGAACAATAAAGCGGTAGCAATCCTGCACATTCTTGTTCAGACCCCGACCAAAGGCCCCGCCGGTAATCGGTTGGCAATCGGCCCCTACCCCCCAGTCATAGAACACCACCTGAGGCTTGCCGTTACCATCAAAGGGAGCAATGGCCCTGGACAGCTTCAGAATGTTGGTTGCGGTATCCTGCTCATGATCCGGTTCCGGACCGTTCCAGGTGCCATCTGCACAGATAACGATGTTTTTCATTGCCCCATCCCTGGTGACTGCCTAACTGTGGGATGCATTACTATAAAGCACTGGAAAACAGTGAAAAGTCCTAAGGTGTCATAACGAGCATTCACTGAGCGAATTGAGGAAGTTCTGCTTCCTTTTGTGATTTCCCCCAAATGAAAGTTGAAGATTTTTCAATCAGATGCCTATATTGGTCAGGAATCAAACAGCAAAAGGAGTTGTCCATGGCCAAAAAGATGTCCAACAAACGCTTTCGCCAGATGATGAAGGATTTGAACAAGCGTAATACCGGCGAGACGCCGAAGAAGGATGCGGCCTAAGTCGCAATCCGGATTAGCAGGGGCCCATCAGGGCCCCTTTTGTTTGCCCCCTCAATCCCCCACTACACTTGTCAGACCGAACTCTCTGGGGGAACTCCATATGCGTTGGCGCGGTCAGCGGCAAAGCCGCAACGTCGAGGATCGTCGGGGGCAGCGTCGCCCGATGGGCCTGCCCCTGCCTCGGGGAAAAGGAGGGCTGATTGGCCTGGCCGTTGTGCTGGCCGGTCTCTACTTCGGGTTGGATCCCGCCCTGTTGATGCTGCTGGTTGGTGGCGGAGGCGGAACCCCCACTTCCGCCGTATCGCCCCAGGATGACGAGTGGGCCCAGATGACGGCAGTGGTACTGGCGGACACGGAAACCTACTGGCACCAACAGTTTCAGGCGGCGGGTCAGCAATACCTGGAACCGACTCTGGTGCTCTATCGGGGCCATACCTCCACCCATTGCGGCACCGGCCAAGCGGCCATGGGCCCCTTCTACTGTCCTGCGGACCAGCAGATCTACATCGACCTGAGCTTCTACGACGATATGCGGACTCAACTCCAGGCACCGGGCGATTTTGCTCAGGCGTATGTGATTGCCCATGAGGTGGGACACCATGTGCAAACGCTGCTGGGTACCAGCGCCAAGATTCGCCAGTTGCAGCAGGGGGTCAGTCAGGCAGACGCTAACGCCCTGTCAGTGCGACTCGAGTTGCAGGCGGATTGTTATGCGGGTGCCTGGGGCCACTATCTGGCACAGGAGGGACGGCTTGAGGCGGGTGATCTGGAGGAGGCGCTCGGCGCCGCCCAGGCGATCGGGGACGATCGATTGCAGAAACAGGGACAGGGTTACGTAGTGCCGGACAGCTTCACCCACGGCAGTTCGGCGCAGCGGCTCGCCTGGTTCCAGAAAGGGATGAAAAACGGCGACCCGGGAGACTGCGACACCTTCTCCGTCGAAAACCCCTGAACAAAAAAGCCCGACCGTTTCCGGTCGGGCTTGGACACTGTGTGAGAGCGTCAGATTAGTTGCGCTTCGGCCACTCTTTGTCAACGCGCTGCTCGAGGAAGGCTTCCTTCTGAGCGTCCAGCTTAGCCTTGTCCCAACCTACCAGGGCCTGAGCGGCTTCTTTGGTAGAGATGTCCGGGATGGCAACCGGCTGGGCAACACCGTACTTGGTCAGGACTTTCTTCAGCTCAGCCTGGGCTTGCAGACCGATTTCCTGAGCAGAGGCCAGCAGACGCAGGGCTTCTTGCGGGTTGTGAGCGTGAACACCGTGAGATGCGATGGCGAAGTCCCAGCGCCACTGAGCGTGACGGATGTGGGTCAGGGCCTGCTTCATCTCAGCTTCGGTCGCACCGGCTTCCCAGGCGGCACCCGCTTCGAAGTGGGCGCGAACGATGATGGCTTCCGCTTTCAGCTTCTCAGCGTTGATGGCTTCTTTGTTGGCCTTCAGAGTGGCTTCCAGGTCAGCTTTGCTGTCGTGGCAGGAGGAGCAAGACACATCAAAGTTGTCCAGAGCGTTACCGACGTTGTGCTTGGAGAACTTACGACCCTGCTCGTTGGTCACTTTCGGCATGTGACAGGTGATACAGGTCACTTCCATCTCGGCGTGAACGCTGGTGGCCCAGGTCTCAAACTCCGGGTGCTGAGCTTTCAGCATCGGCGCTTTGGAGATCTTGTGAGTCCAGTCGGCGAAGCCGATGCTGTCAAAGTACTGCTCGGCACCTTCTGCGGTGAAACCGTTCTCCCAGGGGAAGCGCACGTTGTTGTGGTCGCCCTTGTCGAAGTAGTACTCAACGTGACACTGACCACAGGTCTGAGCCGCTTTCATGTCGCGGGACTGCTCGGAGAACTTCATGTCCACCTTCTCCATCGCGCGCTCAGCGTAGGGGCGTGACAGAGTCAGTTTCGGAGTGCCGCTTTCGTGGCAGTCAGCACAACCGATGGCGTTACCCATCTCGTGGCCCCACTTGCCAAATTTGTGGTCGTTAAAGTTGCCTTCGCCCACTTCCTGATACATGCGAGCCACATCAGGGGACTTACAGGACCAGCACGCTGCGGGCATCGGGCCATCGGTGTCGTTCATCGGGCCACCGGTACGCAGAGTCTGAATCACGTCGGTCACGGCGTAGTAGTGGCCGCGAGCCTTATTGTAATCTTTGGAGAAACCGTAGCCGGCCCACAGAACAACCAGGTTGGGGTCGTCGGCCAGCAGGTCAACAATCTGGTCAGTCTCAGCGGTAGTCGCCCAAGAGGCGTACTGGTTGGGGAACTTAGCCTTCCACGCTTCGTTGTCGGACTCGACCGGTTTGGCCATTGCACCGCCGCAGATACCAGCAACGGCAACGGACAGTAAAAGTTTATTAATGGTTTTCATCATCATCCCTCATGGTCGCTTAGTGTTGCGACTGCGAGGTCAGATTAGGTTTTCCGAGCGTGTCGGGGCATACCCCATTGGGGGTAGATGGGAGGTTACGGGAATGTGATCACACATAATCAACAAAAAAGGGAAAAGTTCTTTCATTTTCCGCGCTTTGTGTTGCGATCGCTGACTGGTAGACTGGCGCCTTCGAAAAAGGTTCCCCATGTCTGACTGGTATTTGTATCTCATCCGCACAAATGCGGGCCATCTCTACACCGGCATCACCACCGACGTTTCCCGCCGCTTCAGCGAACACCTGGCGGGCGCGCCCAAAGGCGCAAGAGCACTTCGCGGCAAAGGGCCGCTGACCCTGGTATACCAGACGCTCGTGGGTGATCGCAGCACAGCGCTGAAACTGGAATACCGGGTAAAACAGATGAGTAAAGCCCAGAAAGAGGCGTTGGTTACCCTTCAGCAGCCTCTGTGTCCCGATCACGCAGATACACCACCGCATCCCGAAACGCCTCGTTCCAGGGCACCGCTTGCGGCAGACGATAACCATAGCGAAAGCGGTGGCGCTCAAGCAGAGTGATGGAGCGCTGGTTATCCGGCAGACACAGGGCCACCAAACGCTCAAATCCCCACTGCCGTTCTGCCTGCTGACACAACCAGGACAGCCCCCGACTGGCCAATCCCCTGCCCTCACCGCGCTGAAGCATCATAAACCCGACTTCTGCGGTGGCCTGCTCCATTGGCAGTCGCCGCAACCCAACGATGCCCAGAGCGCCCTGTTGATCTTCCATCACCCAGCAACCCCAGTGATCCGCCTCCGGGCTCCAGGGCTTCAACCGTTCGGTCATCAAACGCTCAATCTGGCTGTCGGTTAGGGCGGGGCCAATCCTGGCCATCCGTTCGGAGTCGCCATACAGGCCACGAATCAGTTCGCGATCCTGGCTGGCAATGGGTCTGGGGGTCATGAGCAATGAGGGTCGTTAAGTTTGCAGATAGCAGGCGGCCAATCAGCGCCAGAGATCAAATTTCGTGGAGTCAGGCCGTGCGTCGAATGATCAAAACCACTTTGGCACCCGCACTGAGCAAAAAGCCCAGTGCCAGCAGACAGGCAACGGTCACCATGCCGGAAACCTGCTGGGTCAAATCGGTCCAGAGCAGCAATCCGCCCCCCAGCGCCATCATCAGAATGCCTGCCCAAAATACAACGGTGATCATTGACCTCTCCTAGTAGAGCCTTGCCTCGCCATCGGGGCGGGTTTTCAGCACCTTCAAAAACCACATGTACTGACCTCGATGACGGTTAATCAAGCGCTCCATCTGTTCGTTCAGTATCCGGGCTTCAGTCGGCTTGTCCACCCGTTCCAGCGCCAGCGGAGCATCGATACTGACCTGAATATGTCCCCCTTCCAGCCCAACGGTCAGGGGCAACACCACCGCTTCGGCGCAGTGCGCGACTCGGCTGATGACCGGCAGCGTTGCTTTCTGAGTGGCGAAGAAGGGGGCGAATTCACTCTTGTCGGCACCATGATCCTGGTCCGGCAGATAGAAGAAGCTGTAACCCTGCTTAAGTTCACGAATGACCGCAGGCAGGCCCGCATTGCGGTGAAACAGCTTGCCACCAAAGCGCGCACGTTGACGGCAGGAGAGCCAATTGAACACCGGGTTTCTGTGGTGCTTCACCATCCCCAGCATCGGCAGACCGGCCATCGACAGGCCGACGCCGGCGTACTCGATGCCAAACATATGAGGCACCAGAAACACCACCGGCTTGCCCTGCTCCTGAGCGGCACGGACATGCTCCATACCGGCGATGCGGATCTTGTCCTGCAGATACGCCTGGCTGCGAACCGCCAGGGTGCCCATCCCCATGCCCACCATTAGAAAGGTGTAGCAAAGCTCATTGATCAGGCCATCCCGCTCCTTTTGAGGCATATCCGGGTAACAGGCCTTCAGGTTCGCCGTGGCGATCCGGACCGGTTTCTTCAGGATGGGGCGAAACAGGGGAACCATACAGATAGCCACATAGTGGCGAACGCGAAGAGGAATAAAAGCCAGTATCGAGAGTGCAGCAATGGTGATCCAGGCTCCCCAGCAGCGGGGGTGAAGCATGGTTGGGCAGAAATCGACGTGGTAACAGCGACGGGCATCCGTGGTCATAGCAGTCCTGTCCTTAGGGTTTTTCGTTTTGGTTTTTCCTAAAGGTGCGACTTACCTTAACTCAAACTGAATTCACTGGACAGAGTAAAAAAAAACGCCCGCATTTTGCGGGCGTTTTTTGAACTTGATCGCGTCAGCGCTGTTGCTGCTCATACAGACGATAGGGGTCTGTCTCTCCCTCAGGCCGGCTTTTAAGCAGCTTGAGGTTCCACATGTACTGCTCCGGACAGGGGGTCAGCAGCGCTTCGATCTCCTCGTTCATGCGGCGGGCATCGTAGCCACGGTCACCGGAGGGCAGATCCCACAGCGGCGGACGGATGTGACCCTCATAGTATCCCGTCTGTGGGTCATAGGTTGCCAGCATCGGCACCACCACAGCGCCGGTACTCTCAGTCATGCGGCCAAGGCCCGGCAGCGTCGCCTTGTGGGTGGCAAAGAACGGCACGTATTCGCTCTTGTCCATGCCGTGATCCTGGTCCGGCAAATAATAGGCGCTGTGGCCATCGCGAATGGCATTGAGAAACTGCTTAATGCCATCCTTGCGCGCAAACAACTTACCGCCATAACGAGCACGGAGCCGGCACATCAGCCAATCCACCAGCGGGTTCTTGTCCGGGTTCATCATGGTGGTCATCGGGTAACCCCGTTTGGCCAGCAGCAGACCCGGGAACTCAATCGCCCAGCTGTGGGGGACCATCAAAATCACCGGCTTGCCCGCTTCCAGCAGCGGGATCAGATGCTCCTCGCCAATCAGACGAACACGCTTCTCCAGAAAATCCGGGCTGCGAACCAGCAAACAGGAGTAGGACAGCAGCACCTGGGCTGCACGCTGAAACATGGCTTGGATAACCTGCTCCCGCTTGGCGTCATCCCAATCGGGAAAGCACAAACGCAGGTTTACCTGGGCGTTGCGATAACCGCGCTTGGTCAACTTCGGGCCGAGCGAACCGATAGCCGCCGCCAGTCGGTCGCGTATCCGAAAAGGCACAAAAGCCAGCGCCGCGGCGAGGCCGACCGCCAGCCAGATCCCCCAGTAACCGGGGGCCAGAAATTTCCACTGGAATTGGGGTCGGTGCTGAGTTTCAGCCGAACTGTGCTGAGTCACAATATATTCAACTCCCGCTAACGAAGGGCGCCGAGATCCACAACTAAATATTGCTAAAATCAAAGCAAAACGGCGCCTTAGAGGCGCCGTAGTCTAGCGAGTCAAACGCGAAGTTCAAGCGCTGTGGGTAACCACTGTCGGGTGCAGCAGATTGTGATGCACCGGGCAACGATGGCAAACCTTGTCAAAAAACGCCTGTTTCTGTTCATCGGACAGGTCCGCGTCGATGCGTGCCGTGGCGTCGATGCTCTTGAAGCCGATCGGATCGTCAGTGGGTTTTCCGGCCAGGCCTGCCGGGTTCAGAATGCCGGTCACATCAATGTCGATGCCGCGCAGTTCGATACCCTCTTCACGAGCCACCATCTTAGCAATGGCCGACAGACAGCCCGCCAAAGAGAAGAGGAAAGTTTCCAGCGGGTTTGCGCCTTCGTCAGACGCGGTGGGCTGGTCGATCACCAGGTGGTGTCCGCGCACATCGGCGGTCACCTTCCAGCCAGAGGTCATGGAAGTGGTGATCTTGTACTGCTTGTCGGCCATGAATAAGCTCCTTGCATTAGTTTTCGCTGATATTCTTTCGCGACCACCCGATAAAGGCAAGTGATCCATCCCACCATTTTGACATCTTTCCGCCCCTGCGCCATGCTGCATCGCCCCAAGTGATAAGAGAAATAACGATGAACCAGCCTCGCGTGGGAATCGGCATTATTGTCCTCAGAGCCGACGGCAAGATACTGATCGGAAAACGCCAGGGCGCACACGCCCCCTACTGGTCCATCCCCGGTGGCCACCTGGAGTTGGGCGAGACCTTCGAAAGTGCCGCCATTCGTGAGATTGAGGAGGAAACCGGACTCACCATCCAGGATCCTCAGGTGATCGCCATCACCAATAACCTCCGCACCTTTCGGGAAGAGGGGAAGCACTATGTCTCTGTGTGCCTGCTGGCACACCACGACGGTGAGGAACCGGTCAACCGGGAGCCGGACAAATGTGAAGGGTGGGTCTGGGTCGAGCCGACTGCCCTGCCCCAACCCCATTTCGATGCCAGTGAACAATCGGTTGCCTGCTTTCTCGCCGAACGCCCCTATCTTGGCGCAAGCTGAACAGAAGTTGTCAGATCCGGAAAAGCCTTTACTCTGCTGAGGGTCGGCATGCTACTCTGCCGCCGCATTGAACACTTTTTATCTTGGGGAACTCTGTCTTGAGCCAGGCTCTGCTGCATCACAAAATCTACCGTCACCCACAGCCCAAAGACTGGGTGGTGATGGTTCATGGCGCCGGTGGCAGTTCCAATATCTGGTTTCGCCAGCTCAAGGCCTATCGTGCCCAGTTCAACGTGTTGCTCCTGGACCTCCGTGGCCACGGTGCCAGTAAAGAGATCGTCAAGCACCTGATTGAGGGTAAGTACTGCTTCCGCTCCGTTACCCGGGATGTGGTTCAGCTGCTGGACCACCTGCGTATCCGCCGGGCTCACTTTGTGGGCATCTCACTGGGCACCATTGTGATCCGCACCCTGGCTGAACTGGAGCCGCAACGGGTCAAGACCATGGTGCTGGGCGGTGCCGTGACCCGTCTTAACCGCTTCTCCCAACTTCTGGTCAACGTGGGCAACGCCCTGAAAAATGTGGTGCCCTACATGTGGCTCTACCGTCTGTTTGCCTGGATCATCATGCCCAAGAAGGCGCAGGCCCCCTCCCGTAACCTGTTTATCCGGGAAGCCCATCGTCTGTGTCAGAAGGAGTTCAAGCGCTGGTTCCGCCTCGCCGCTGAGGTGAATCCGCTGATGCGCTACTTCAAGGAGAAGGAGTTGAGTATCCCGACCCTCTATATCATGGGCGATAACGACCACATGTTTTTGAAGCCGGTTAAGGAGATGGCCAAAGCCCATCGCCACGCCGACCTGGCGGTGATAGAAGATTGCGGCCACGTCTGCAATGTGGAAAAGGCCGACGACTTCAACACGCTCTCCCTTAACTTCCTTCAGCAACACAGCCAGCGTGCCGCCTGACGGCACGCCCTCCCGACAGCGCTAATCAGCGCGCACAAACTGAATAAACCGGGTAAGGTGGCGTTAATCCGTCGTCAGGAATAACGCCATGGAACTGACCTGCCACTGCGGCAATATCCGCCTGACCGCCAGCAAAGTGCCCGCCGAACTGGCCAGTTGCAACTGCTCCATCTGCCGCCGTTACGCCGCCCTGTGGGCATACTATCCGCCGTCTGAGGTTCAGGTTGAGAGCCTGGAGCAGCCCCCGGTCAGCTATATCTGGGGCGACAAAGAGGTGGCATTTGAGCATTGCGGCGTGTGTGGCTGCATCACCCACTACCGCACCCTACCCAACTGCGACAGTGAGATTCTGGCTATCAATATGAGGTTGGCCGAAAACGAATTGGTGCAGAGCCTGCCCCGACGCGCCATTGATGGGGCCAGTTACTGAGGCGGCGGTTCAATACAGGGGCAAATCCCAGTAATCGTTCGGATAGGGCTCGTTATTAAGGGTGAAGTGCCACCACTCCTTGTCGTAGTTGCTGAACCCCTCACTCTCCATCAACAACAGCAGCAGTAACCGATTGCGCCGCGCCTCGGCGCTCAGTTCGCTATGGGCGGTGTGAGATACCGGGTCAAAGCAGTCATAGCCGCTGCCCATGGGCAGTGAAGGATGGGGGCCGGATTCCTGATGGCTAAATCGGCAATCGCCGTCCGCCCCCAACGCCTTGCTGCCTTGCTCTGCATTCAGGGATATCAGGGTAAGATCCACCGTACTGCCGCGACTGTGCCCGGATCGTGCGGCGATATAGCCCAACTCGAACAATTGGCTCTTTGCAATGTCCGGGTAGTAACGGGCCTTCATGCGGGTATCGGCAGGGTCGTCAGCCCAGCGCACAAAGTGGTCCACCGCACGCTGAGGCCGGTAACAGTCATACACCTTCAGGCCCAGGCCGTACTCTGACGCTTTACGTTGCACCCGACTTAATGCTTCCACGGCGGCAGGGGTCAACAGGCATTGCGCCTGTTCGTAGCCGATCACCACCTGCCCGATAAAGTTGTCACGGCCTGCATAGCGCAGCTCCTGAACGATGTCCGGTGCTGCCGCTTGCAGTGGCACCAGATCCGGCGACGGGTTCTCTGCCCCCGCCGTCAAAGGCCAAAGCAGTGCCACTCCAATTGGGCACCTCAACGGGCTTCTCCCAGCTTCTGGGCAAACCAGCGATCGCAGGCGCTGTGGCCACTGTCGCCCCATGGGGCATCAAGGGGCACAAAGCCATTGGCCAGATAGAGTTTCTGCGCCGAATCCATCGGCCCGAAGGTTTCCAGGTAGCAGTGCTCGAAGCCCAGTTCTTGTGCTTTGCTTAAGAGGGCTTGCATCAACGCGTGCCCCACCCCCTTACCACGCGCCTCAGGCGCAAGGTACATCTTCTGCAGCTCACACACCCCTTGCAGGTGACAGGAGAAGGGGGCAATGCCGGCGCCACCCACCAACTGGCCGTCCAGCAGAGCCACCAGATATTGGTGATCGGGTTGCGCATAGACCTGACTCAGGCGATCCAACTCGGGATCGGCCCAGGCAAAGCCAGGACGGTTGGCGCCAAATTCGGTGAGTGCGGCGCGGATAATGGCAGCGAGATCCGCGTCATCGCAGGATTGGATGGGTCGAAGCAACAGGGGCACAGCAACAGTCTCGTCGTTCGTAAAAAACCAAAACTAACATGGTGTTGCCGCCCCTGTCAGGACGTTATCGGCGACGCAGTCGCATCACCATGGCGACAGCGAACAGCCAGGACCCCAATGCGCCTATCAGGTACCAGGGCGACGCGGTATCCGGCAGATAGGTTACTTCAGCCACCACCACCTCTTCGATGATCTCCACCGGCTCGTCGCTGGTAGCATGGACAATCTCAAAGCGATCGTGGGGGATGTAGAGTGTCATCTCGTAACCACGGGGGAGTCGATCCAGGTCCACTTGATCATTCAGTTTCACATCCCGGTTGAACTTAACGGTCACTGCCTCCTTGGTGCCATCGTTCTCGTGGACATCCAGCGTAATGCTGTGATTGGGATGCGCCCGGACAAAGTCGGCTTTAATCTCAACCCGCTCCTCACCATCGCGCATCACCACCGCCTGACAGGCCTTGGCAATTTCGGGGTACTTGGCCAACACATCCGAGTGCCACTGTACTTCGCTGCAGTCAGTGGCCTGAGCCAGGCTACTGAACATCGCCAGCAGCATCGCTGGCACACTCCACAACCACTTACTTCTGCTCATCATCACGACTCCTAATGAGGACCCGGTATCTCTGTCCGGGTCGCTTTTACGACGTAGCGCTGAGGTGCACTACCCAAAAAATAGAAGGGGTAACAGGTGATCAGGGTGAGTTCGGCTTCCGCTTCGGGTTCCAGCACCCAGACATCTTGCGGTTCAACAATCAGATGACGCTGCACCTCAAAGCGGTGGCGTTGGCCCTGTGCATCGGTGACCCACAGAGGATCGCCCGCTTTCAGTTCCCCCAGTCGACGAAAGAATCCATCACGATGGCCCGCCAGTGCCAGATTGCCGCTGCCATCCAGTGCGCTGCCATTGTCGACCCAGCCGACGCCCTTGTTCAGTTGCCGCTCCATCACGCCGTTAAATACCGGCACGACAAGGTCAATGGCGGGAATCGCCAGCATGGCTACCGGCACATCGTAAGAGGCCGCTGCACGCTGGTAGCTTGCTCGACGGCTCTCAGACCAACGGCTGGCCTCCGGTCGCACCGGTGCCGAATCAGCGTCCAGCGTGGCGATGGGTTGCTCCAGATAAAGGGGTTCGGGTTCCGATTGGGGCAAGGTCTGTGTTGGGGTGTCGAGCGGCGCTGTGTCTGTCTGCACAGATGACGGCAGTTCCGGCGCTAAAGCGGGCTCCGGAGCTGAGGGAAAACCATCAGGCGGGGCCGTCGGTTCGCTGGGCGAGAGTAGCTGAACCCCGGTGTCCGGAATGGTTGGGACATTTTGTTCAAACTGCGCCATCGCCTGCTGATAGCCCCAGTGCGCGTGCCAACGGGACAGAGCAAAAATACTCAGCAGTAACAGCCCCAGCCAAAAGCTGATTTTCTCAACCCAAAGCCACATCCGAACCCCGCTTCCTACTTCAAAATGGAGACCACTGAAGTGCTACAAATTTCGGTAGTTCAAGGTGTAGTACAGGTTAAGCCGGAGCACCAAAATGTTACGCCAACATCCGGATAATCGCAGTTTGAGTAATGCGCTTGCGATACCCCTGAAAAAGGTCAGCTTACTCCCGATGCCCTGCTACAAGGCCCGGAAATTTCAGCGTAAACTGTGCCCCAACTCCTCCCGATACTGCGGTAGCCGTGCGTTTCTGTCTTGTTTCCATTCTTCTGCTACTGTCCGGCTGCGCGCAATCACCCGCCCCCGTCGAGCCAGCAACCCGCAATCAGCACGAAGCTGGGGCGGGCGTTCAGCACCTGCTCAAGCAGCAATACGCCGCCTGGGCAGGCGTGCCCTATCGTTTTGGGGGAGAAAATAAACGGGGAGTCGACTGTTCCGCTCTGGTACAGCTCACCTATCGGGACCAGTTTAAGGTCACCCTGCCCCGCTCCACCGACGCTCAGGCAACCGTGGGCGTTTCCGTCGGGCGGGATGCCGTTCGGCCCGGTGATCTGGTGTTTTTCAAAACGGGCACCCGAACCCGCCACGTTGGCATGATGGTGGATGAGATGCGCTTCCTGCACGCCTCCACCAGTCGGGGCGTGATGCTTTCCCGGCTCGACAATCCCTACTGGGCCAGACACTACTGGCAAGCACGCCGGGTGATGTAAGCCGCTACACTGTGGGGCATGAACGCCGCCAATCCCCGTTTCCTGACCGACGCCATGCTGATACGTCTGGCGCGCTGGCTGCGTGCTCTGGGTTACGACACGCTGGACTGTCCCGGCGCCAACGACGCCCAACTGGTTGCCCGCGCCAATGACCAGCAACGATGGCTCCTCACGCGGGATCGGGCCCTGCTCAGTGAGTTACGCCCGGCCACGGCCCTCTACATCGTCAGCCAGCAACCACTGGAGCAGTTGGGTCAGGTGCTGAGCCATTTTCAACTGACACCCACTCACATTCCCTTCAGCCGTTGCATGCTGTGCAACCGTCCATTGGTCCTGCTCTCTCCTGACGTTTCCCTCCCCACCTACGCCAGTCACCGTACCAACGAGCTCTGCAAACGCTGCCCCGCCTGCAACCGGGTCTACTGGTTTGGTGCCCACGCAAACCGAATGACTCAGACTCTGAATCGGGCTGGGCTGTTGCCACCGGGTTGATTTCCTCTCCCCCTCCCACGCCAGAGCGAAACGGTTACGGAGAGCCGATTCCTGTTCAAGCCTCATTGCCCTTTTTCCCATTCCACTCCCCCAACACAGGTTAATGGAATGTTGCGATCTGAATAATAAATACTGTATACAATATGCTTCCGGTTAAGGATGTATCGGAAAAACAATAAAAATTCAGATCGAAGGAAGATGGCATGTTCAAACCAACCCCTGTCGCACGGATGCTGCTGTTGGCGCTCGCCTCAGCCCCGATGGCATTCGCCGAAGAACAGGATCAGAAACAGGTCGAGCAGGAACCGCTCGAGCGAATTGAGGTAACCGGCACCCGAATCAAACGCACCGATATGGAAACGGTGTCCCCGGTTTATGTTCTTAACTCAGAGGATCTCAAAGCCCAGGGCTTTGCCAATGTGTACGACGCACTGGACGCCATGAGCCAGAACACCGGCACCTTTATCGGTGAAGAGAACACCAACAACTTCAACGCCAATGCTCAGTCACTGAACCTGCGTGGCTTCGGCCCGGGTTACACCCTGGTGCTGCTGGATGGCCGCCGGATGCCGGTCCTGCCGAAACCGGCAGGTGCAGTTGCCGGCAACGTGGTTAACCTGGCCACCATCCCCACCGCTGCCGTTGAGCGTATCGAAGTGCTGACCGGTGGCGCCTCCGCCATCTATGGCTCTGATGCGGTGGCCGGGGTGGTCAACATCATCACCAAGAAAGGGGTGGACTACACCGAAGCGAACTACCGCTATGGCGACACCAAAGATGGCGGTGGCCGCTCCAACAAGTTCAGCCTGGTTTCCGGCAGCAACTGGGACAACACCAACCTGACCTTCGGTGTCGAAGTGGACCTGCGTGATCCGATCTACGGCGATGACCGGGATTGGTTCGACGAACCCACCGACTCGCCCGATCCGCAACAACACTCCCTCAGCCAGGTGATGTCCTACTGGGACCGCTATAACCCGCACGCCTGGATGCTGAAAGACCTCAGCGGCGAGTGTGAAGCCCAGGGTTATGAATCGGTACAGCCGGGCTGGCTGTCCGAAGAGTACGAAGCCGATCCGAATCCCTACTACTGCGGCGACAATGTGTTTGGTGAGTACACCATCCGCAATGGCCGCGACAACTACTCCGGCTTTTTGAACCTTCAGCACCAGTTGAATGACGACACCGAATTCTTCGTCAGCGCCATGGGCTTCTACGGCACTGCCGATGCGGGCCTCTACCGCTACGGCTACAGCGTGGACTATGACGTTTACGACGACATCAGCACCTTTGAAGGCTTCCAGGGCAGTCGTCACGTCTACCGTCAGTTCCGCAGCTGGGAAACTCCCACCAGCAACCAGACCTTCGATGAGTACACCGGTCTGCTGGATATCGGGATCCGTGGCACCCTGGCCGACGAATACGATTACACCCTGGCGGTTTCCGGTGGTTACTACGATTACCAGGACGAAGTGGTGCGCTTTAACGATCAGGCGATGCTGACCCTGATGTTCGGTGAAAAGGGCGTGGATTGGGACCAGCCCTGGGAAGGCGCCCGCTGGGTGGTGGTCAACTCGGATCAGGTTGACAGCGATCTCCGACTCACCGATTTTGACCTGTTCGGTGACCTCTCCCCCGAGATGTTCAACGACGTCGTGCAATCCTCCTTTGGCGAAGGCAAATCCTGGAACTTCACCGTTTCCGCCGATATGTCCGGTGATATCGCTACCCTGCCCGCCGGTCCGCTGCAGTTCGCCGTGGTCACCGAGTTCCAGCGCGAAGGCTACGAGTTCATCACGGACGCGGCCACCGTCAACGGTGATATCTATGGTTGGAGCGGCATCAGCGGCAAGGGCGATCGCGGCCACTACGCCATCGGCGCCGAATTCCTGATCCCGGTGATGGACAACAACTTCGGTAAGATGGAGCTTCAGGCTGCGGGTCGTTACGACTACTACGATGACGACTCCTCCGTAGATGGCGCCTTCACCTATGGTACCGGCCTGACCTACCGTCCCATCGAGCAGTTTATGCTGCGCGGTAACTACGCCACCTCGTTCCGCGCCCCGGATCTGCATTACCTCTATGCCGATCGCAGCTCCTCCTACTCCACCGCCTCCGACTACTACAGCTGCCGTCAGGATGGCGTAGCCTGGGACGACTGCAGCCAGCAGTACACCGTCTACCCGCGCCAGTACGCGGAAGGCAATATGAACCTGGAGGAAGAGACCGGCTACAGCGCCCAGATTGGCTTTGTGGCGGACATCACCGAGGGGCTCTCTCTGGTGGTGGACTACTACAAGATCAAGCTGGAGAACCAGGTGGGCATCCTCGGTTCCGACACCATCCTGCGCTATGAAGCGGAGTGCCGCACCGGAGAGGACCGTTACGGTAATCCGGTAGACATCAACTCCGCCAAGTGTCAGGAGATGATCAGTCGCGTTACCCGCAGTGGCGGTGGCGGCGGTGCGGCCAACACCCCCACCGAAGTGGTGGCCTCCGCGTTCAATACCGGCCTGCGCGAGCAAACCGGCATCGACGCCAGCCTGGATTACCTGCTGAAAACCTCAGTGGGTGACTTCAGCGCCAAACTGGCCTGGACTCACATCCTCTCCACCAAAGAGGCTTACCTGCCGGAGGATGACGTGGAGGAGGTGCGCAACGCCCAGTGGAACAACGAGTTCCGCACCCAGACCAATCTGACGCTCCAGTGGAGTCACGAGCAGGCCTGGGTCGCCACCCACATCTACCGCAAAGGCACCTCTCCGGTGGCTTCCGCAGACGAGTATGAGCGTTACGATGCGTGGACCACGGTGAACCTCAGTGGCGGTTACGACTTTAATGACAATCTCTACCTGCAGGCGGCCATCACCAACCTGCTGGATGAGAAGCCGCCTCAGGCGGAGTCTGACCGTTACTGGCCCTACGCGGACATCAGTAAGTACAGCGCCGTCGGCATGGAGTACTTCCTGACCGTGGGTTACCGCTTCTAAACCCGCAGTAAATATCCACCTGCATAGCAGGTGGCTTTGATTAGCCCCCTTTAAGGGGGCTTTTTGTTTTCGGGGATGCCACAGCCATGTGACTGTAGAGGCACCATTCCCCCCTTTGCCGGGAGCGGCCCGGCGGCCGCCAGAAGGGCTATCGCCCCTCTGGACTCCCCTTTGCCTCCGGCGCGGCGAATGCCCCTCGCTTCCTCTCCTTCTCATTTCAGCTCTGCCCAGACTCGCTTCCATGCTCGGCTGGCCACTCGGGCCTTCCCTGGCCCTTGGCTTCATTCCCAGTCACTCCCGCTCGGCGCCGCGAGTCGGCGAAGGTGGACGGCTTTCGCCGTGAAAGACCTGCGGACAACATCAAAAGGTTTCGATTTCGAGGCTCTTCTACTTATCCGTTTACGCGAGGATATTTAGAAGTCTCAACTCTACGGACAAAGCCCCGAGGGAACGATCACCACTTCCATAGGAGGTGGTTTAAGACTGGTAATAAAAAGCCGGCCATCAGGCCGGCTTTTTTAATGGCTGCTCGGTTACAGACTGGAGCGCCACTTCTGGTTATCGCCATCGTGGCGACGGTAAAGGATCACGGCAGCCCCCGCCCCCTCACCGGCTGCATCCAGTGCCAGACCGGAAGCCATGCGCGCACTGAACACCTTGCCTTCCTTATCAAAAGCCTGCTCCGGTGCATTGGCGTTACAGCTGGCCAGAGCCAACTGCTGACCATCCACGGTGTTGCCATTGGGGATACTCAGACACAGGTCGCCCGGAAGATCGCTCTTAATGCTGCCGGCGATGGGATCGAAGTACCACTTCTGCCCCGCCCTGTTCTGACAGGCCTGAACCGTAATGGTGGCACCACTCCCGCCGCTTTCCGGCGCACTCAGACACAAACCGGCCCGCTTATCGCGCAGACTGACCCAGCGATGAATGGTCATCTCCGGACGCAGCAGCCACTGCTGATTGGCCTTGCCGTGCAGGCTCCATTGACCCACCTGTGAGTCATTGCCAGTACCATAGGCGTCGGCAACGATATTGGGATTATGGGCATTGCGGACAAAGCGTCCGTCGTAATCCCAGCGCAGGTTATCACTGTCCACGCACTCCCATACCACTACCTCACCGCCTTCGTAAGCCTGACCGCGGTTATCCAGACAAAGCGCCCGGTTGGCCTTGTTCTGAAACTGGCGCGCGTTCTCGTCGTAGAACCAGCGCTGGTCCCAGGCGTTTTTCTCGCAGTCGTACAGAATCACATTAGTGCCGTTGGTCATCTCCGAGCCGTTGCCGGGGATGTCCATACAGCGCCCTGAGGCCCGATTCACGATGCGAACAAAGGTGGGCAGCGGATTGACGTACTGAACATCGGTGCTGGCTTCCGCCCTCTCCCACATCTGCAGGTAGGCTTCGGCGGAGTTCATGATCGCCTCATACACCGCCCCACCCTGCTGCTGACGCACATCCTCAATATGGTCGGCCAGCATGCCGTAGTGGGACATCCCATCCTGGTTAAAGTCGAAGGTGCGATTACCTGACTGCTGACGATGGAAGGTCAGGCCAAACTCGCTGGTGAACGGATAGAGAAGCGGGTCAGTATCCGCATCCGCCCTGGGGCCAGCCTGTCCGCCCAGGCCACTCATATCGGTGCCCAGGCCCACGCCCGGCAGGTATGCCGTCTCGGCAATCACATTCAGATACTGTTGGATGCGACCACCCACCGAGTTGGCGTTGCTGTTATAGGGCGCAGCAAAGCCCCCGGCTTTGAGCAGTCGGACGGTATTGGGATGCAACCCTTCGGTGCCGCCGTTCATCCAGCTGTGGGAGGTAATCACCCCGCTGTAGCCACGGGCCTCAACAATGTCCATCACCTCGGTGGCGGTATGGGCGGACATATGGTCCAGCTCAATCAGCATCCCCATATCGATCATACGGTTGACCAAGTACACACCCTTCTCGCTCAAACCATGCTTGTTGCAGTGCTCGATGGTCTCGTCGTATTCGGGGTTGAGGCCCACACCGTCGAGGATATCCTTCAGCACCGGTACCTCACCAATCAGAGGGAAACCGGAGGTAAAGCGGTTACCCCGGGTATCCGCGTCACACTCTTCAGTTTCAAAGAAGTGCCCGGTACTGAGCACCTGCCCCAGGTTAATAAAGCCATCTTCCACCCGGGACCCTGCCAGCTGGTTATCGAACTTATGGGTGGGATACAGCACCCGGACTCCGGCGTCGTACACCGCCTGCAGTTGCGCCTCGATCTGAAGGCGGTTGCAATCGTCATTCTCACCGCAGTTGAACAGCTCCGACGCCTCGATGCCCATCAGCACCGCCAGCTTGCCGTCGGCAATCACCGCCCGCGCTTCCTCCGGAGAGCGCACCAATCGGAAGAAGCCTGTGCCCGGCCCACCGGACTGCACATCGATGTAGGCCTCAATCTCATGCAGGCGCTGGATCTGCAAAAAGATGCTGTCCATGGTGTTGCAACTGTTGGGGTTCACCCAACTGGCTGGGTTGATGGTGGACTGCGCATGACAGAGCACCTCGTTCTCTACCAGGTGGGTCACCATCAGCCGCAAACCACCGGCCCAGGCGCGCTCCATCCACTTGTAGTAGTAGCCGCTATGAGTGAGCTGAACCGGGTTGGGCCAGAAGGGAAAGTCCGGCCAGCCACGGGTGTCGTAACGGTAGTTGGCGTCGCCATAGGCGTAGAGGTTGCCCACCAGATCCAGTGAGCCGTCCGGGCCGTGGATCTCCTCACTGTCGCCCAGAGCATGGGTGACGCCCCAGCGGTGGAACGGTTTGCCGTGCATCAGCTTGCCGCCCATAAACTCGTAGGAGGTGATGTGGGTATGGGGATCCGCGAGCCCTCGCACCGGGCCACCGGCATCGCCCTTCAGCGCATCCAGATCGCCCTCAACATTCACCTGAATCTCGGGAAACGGCGTGCAGTCCTGCTGCGCCACCAGGGTAAACGTGGCCTCAGAGTTGTTGTCGTTGGGGTTCAGCAGGTCGAAGAAATAGAGCCCGCCACCCCCGTAGTTGTGCCGTAACTGGCGATCGAGCCCGATGCCGTGGAAACGGTACTGCACCGCCTCACCGACGTCGGCGCTGATGCGCCACTCCGCGTACTCGCCGGGGTATCGACCGGCACTCACCTCAGCGGGCAGATGGCTGGCAAAGTAGCGGCCATCCCGGTCCGTCATCATAAAGTGCTTATCGCGGGTGGGCTTAAAGTAAAAGTGGGTGGCGTCTTCCAGACTCACCGCATCGAAACGATAGCTCAGGCCATCGTCCACCGTTCCGCCCTGGTGGAAGCGGCGCATAAAGTGCCCGTTGGTGGGAGATTGAATGGCGTAACAGCCCTGAGCCAGCTGGTCTACCGCTTCTGCCTCGGCATCAGCCAGCGCGGGAAAGGCGGCAATCAGGGGAAGTGAAGCAAGGAAGATGCGGCCAAAACCGGCTCGGCGCTTTGGCGGCGTTTTGTCGTTAGCAGAGAGATCCATAGTGATCGTCCATCAAGAAGATTGCTGTATAGGTGTACGCAACTGCTGACTTCTGCGGCGTTCAGATATAGGCCAGCCAAACGCTTAATTCAAGCAAGTGTTTGGATGCAAGAGACGCCTAAAACAATGGAGCAAACACTTAAAACAGAGGGGTTTTGCTGAATTGGCGGGCAGTTGCCATTGGGGCACGGGTTGGATGCCATGGATTTCACAAGTGCACCAGTGGAGTGAACCGTGGCAACAAAGAAACATTTTCACCTAACACGCGTAAGCCGGAATTCCGGCATCTGAACCTTTACCTGGAGCCGGAATGCTCCCTCGCTGGTTTAGGACACCGCTTTGCCGTAGGGTGCTGCCTGTGGCGCACGGCCTGAAAGGGAAAAAAGCAACAACCGCGTTCATTCGTCGCCCGAATTCCCGGGGGTTCCGTGGGCCACAGGCCCACGCTACACGAAACTCCCCCACTCCGGTTCAAGATGCCGTTCTTCCTGTAGCGTGCTGCCTGTGGCGCACGGCCTGAAAGGGAAAAAAGCAACAACCGCGTTCATTCGTCGCCCGAATTCCCGGGGGTTCCGTGGGCCACAGGCCCACGCTACACGAAACTCCCCCACTCCGGTTCAAGATGCCGTTCATCCTGTAGCGTGCTGCCTATGGCGCACGGCCTGAAAGGGAAAAAAGCGATAGTTGCCACGGAGCGTGCTTTGATTCTTAAGGCGGGGATTCTTAAGGTGGGTGTCCAACTAAGCAGTTAGGTTGTCGGTGGATGTCTCGTTAGGCCGGTGCCTCGCCAGCCATTGAGACAGGGTCGATGCAGCCAGGGAATTAACACCTGAGACCAGGCGCGTTTACCTTTCCGCCCTATAGGGTGCGCCACCTCACAAAAGCGCAGTCAGTTGCGCCCAATGACTCAGAGATGTGTCCTAGTTGTTTCCAAACTGAAACCGGTAAGCATAATGATAATGGTTACCATTCAGCTTGGATTAAGGATATCCCGTGTCGATTAAAACAAACCTGTCCCTCAGCCTTGTCGCTTCCGCTCTGATTGGGGCGCTTTCTCATCCTGCGATCGCGAGTGAGGACAAAACCAGCGTCACTGAAACAATGACGATTTTTGGCAGCCATAACCCCCTGAACCTGGCCCCGGGGAGTGCCCACCTGATTTCTCAGGAAGATCTGGACACCTTCAAGTTCACTGACATCATGCGTACGTTATCGACGGTTCCTGGTGTGTATGTGCAGGAAGAGGACGGCTATGGTCTGCGCCCCAATATCGGCATGCGCGGGACAGGTCAGAATCGCTCAGAAAAAGTCACCGTCATGGAAGATGGCGTTTTGGCTGCCCCAGCGCCTTACGCCTCTCCAGCCGCTTATTACTTCCCTACTGCAGGGCGTATGGAAAGCATTGAGGTGCTTAAAGGTTCTTCCACCATCAAATATGGGCCGCGAACCACAGGCGGTGTCGTGAACCTGCTGTCTCGTCAGATCCCTGATGCCGATATGGCAGGAATGGTTGACCTGAGTCTCGGTCAGGATGGCTTTGGTAAAGTGCACGCTTATGGTGGTGGTCAAGGCGATCGCGTAGGCGCAGTGGCAGAGGTGTACCACTACCAGGCTGATGGCTTCCGAGACATCAACCACGTCGGTGGGAACACCGGTTTTGACAAAACCGATGCTTTGGCAAAGGTTCGTTTTACTTCAGAGCAAGGCGCTCAGTTCCACCAGGAGCTGGAGGTGAAACTGAAGTACTCTGAAGAGACTTCCAATGAAACCTACATGGGGTTAACGGAGGAGGATTTCTCCAGTAATCCTTACAGTCGCTACAGTGCTTCCCAAAAAGACCAGATGGACACCGATCATAAGCAGGTGCAGTTGAGCCATCGGATTGAACTGACGCCCGAGATCAGTCTAGGCACGGTGGCTTACTACAACGCCTTTCATCGCAATTGGTATAAGGCCTCTAAGGTTGATGGGAAAAGCCTGGGTGATGGAGGCATCGAAGCGGCAGCCGCGTTTGATGCCAATCCAAATGGTGAAAGCCTGTCTGTAGATGTTAAAGCCAATAACCGTGACTATTTGTCTCAGGGTATTCAAACTGAGCTGAATGCCGTATTTGGCGAGCATGAACTGGCCTTTGGCCTGCGCTTACATGAAGATGAAATGGACCGCTTCCAGTGGGTCGATAAATATCAACTCAGCAGCAATTATGACTGGAGTCTGATTGAAGCGGGCGTGCCCGGCACTGACTCTAACCGAATTGATAGTGCTAATGCTGTCGCCGTATATGTTCAGGACCAATTCACTGTTGGTGACTTTAATATCCTTGCCGGCCTGCGGTATGAAGATATTGAAACTCGCCGTTTAGATTGGGGCAAAAACAACCCGGCACGCATCGGGGCACCAGACAAGAACATCGAAAACAGTTTTGATGCATTGTTGCCTGCTCTGGCCGCCACCTGGCAGATAACCGATGATCTCCTGATGTTGGCTGGCGTACAAAAGGGCTTCGCACCGCCGGCTCCAGGTAATGCCAGTGGCGATATTGAAGAAAGCTGGAACTATGAGTTTGGCAGTCGCTACAACGCGGGCGAGCTGAGCGTTGAGGCGGTGGCATTTTATAGTGATTACAGCAACATGCATGGTAACTGTACCGCTGCACAAGGCTGTGATGAGGAAGACCTGGATAACCAGTACAACGCGGGCGAAGTGGACGTCAAAGGTCTTGAGTTGAGCACAGCCTACACGTTCAACGCGGATGGGACAGTCATGTTCCCGGTTAAACTGAGCTACACCTACACGGATGCAAAATTCGCCAATGACTTCAGCTCTGACTTCGAAGTTTGGGGCGATGTGAAAAAGGGATACGAGTTGCCCTATCTGCCTGAGAATCAACTGTACTTGTCTGTAGGGGCTCAAGCCGAAGCATGGCAGGTGAACCTGGCAACCCGTTATACGGATGACATTCGTACAAAGGCTGGCACGGGTTCTATTCCTCAAGAGGAACTGATTGAGGCAAAGACCGTTGTAGACCTCTCCGCTCGTTATTTCATCGGGCAAAATCAAGAGATCTATTTCCTCGCGGAAAACTTGCTGGATGAAACCTATATGACAACACGCGTTCACGGTTCCATCTTTGCGGGTAAACCGCGCAGTTTTGCAGCGGGCTATACGGTTAGATTCTAAGTTCCGACACAGGCCTCGGCAGTCCACACTCCGAGGCCTTTCTAATTCTCGGCTTAGTGATATTGCGCGTTACTGGCTTCCGTGGGCCACAGGCCCACGCTACGCGAAACAAACCCACTCCGGTTCAGGATGCCGATCTTGCCGTAGCGAGAGTTAAGAGGACACCCATCTTAGAGTTACTGGTCACCCGAATTCGCCGGGGGACCGTGGGCCACAGGCCCACGTTACGCATAACTTCCCGGGGTTCCATGGGCCACAGGCTCACGCTACGTGTCACTCCCCTCTTCCGAGCTTGGCGGAATGAGTTCAGTCACAGACAAAAAAAGGGGGCTTAACGCCCCCTTCTCTATGTGCAAACCCGTTGCACGCGATTACCAGATCCGAACCCGATCCTCTTTGGGGATATAGAGCTTGTCGCCCGGCTGGACGTCAAAGGCTTCGTACCAGGCATCGTGGTTACGAGGTGCCAGAGCACGGTAACGACCCGGGGCGTGGGTACCCGCACGCAGCTGGTTAAGCATGCTCTGCTCGGTGCGCTTCTCTTTCCAGACCTGAGCCCAGGCCAGGAAGAAGCGCTGATCGCCAGTCAGGCCATCAATCACCGGCGCCTCTTCACCGTTCAGGCTGAGCTTGTAGGCGTGGTACGCCATTGCCAAGCCGCCAACATCACCAATGTTTTCACCCAGGCTGTTTTGGCCATTCACAAAGTTATTGGGGATGGGTTCGTACTTGTTGTACTGAGCCACCAGGTTGTCAGCACGGGCCTCGAAAGCCGCACGGTCTGCGTCAGTCCACCAGTTACGCTGAATCCCGTTCGCGTCGGACTTGGAGCCCTGATCGTCAAAGCCGTGGCCCATCTCATGACCAATCACCGCACCGATACCGCCGTAGTTCACCGCCGGATCGGCATTGGGATCGAAGAACGGGGGCTGCAGGATAGCGGCCGGGAACACAATCTCGTTAAAGGAGCTGTTGTAATAGGCATTCACCCGCTGCGGAGTCATGCCCCAACGGTTGCGGTCGGTCTTCTCCAACTCGCGCTCAACGCTCTGGGCATTGAAGAAACGACGCAGTGCCTGCACATTGCCAACCAGATCATCGTCGGACAACTCCAGGCCATCAAACGACTGCCACACATCCGGATAGCCGATCTTCGGGTTGAACGCCGCCAGCTTAGCCCGGGCATTCACTTTGGTTTCTTCCCCCATCCAGTCGAGTTCGTCAATGCGCTGACCCAGTGCGGTACGCAGGTTCTCAACCAGCTCGGACATCTGCTGCTTGGAGGACTCAGGGAAGTACTTGGCGACGTAAACCTTGCCAATGGCAAAGCCCAGCGACTCAGTACCGGACATCTGCTCAACGGCGCGCTTCCAGCGAGGACGGGGCTCAACCTGACCGTTCAGCGTCGTGCCATAGAAACGGAAGTTGGCGTCGTAGATCGCTTCGGAAAGGAAGCTGGCGTTGTTGCTGATGGTGTGGAAGGTCAGGTAGTCCTGCCACACGTTCAGCGGCTCGTTGCCAATCAGTTCGATCATCGCTTTGGTCGGCTCAGGATAAGCAATGTTCAACTGCGGCAACTGGTAGCCGGAGGGGGCAATAAAGCGATCCCAATCGAAGCCCGGGTACTCCTTGGCCAGGTCTTCACGCTTGATCTGGTTCAGGGTCAGGTCGCGGTTACGACGCTTCTCACGGGGCCACTGCTGCTCAGCCATCTTGGTTTCCAGCGCCAGAATGGCCTGGGCGCGTGATTCGGCATTATCAACACCGGCGAAGTTCAGCATCTCGGCGATGTGCGCCAGATAAGCCTCGCGGATTTTGACGAACCGTTCAGCGTCTTCCAGGTAGAAGGAGCGATCCGGCAGGCCCAGTCCCGTGGCGAGCAAGGTCAGTTCGTACTGATTGGGATCCAACCGGTTGAACCACATGCCACCGGCCAGAGGGCTGGCCGCGCCGGTCAGCCACGCTTCACCGAATACGGTGGTTAAGTCTGCACGGGAGTCGATGGCCCGAATCTGGTCCAGCGTGCCCTGAATCGGCTTGAGACCCGCGGCATTGATGGTGTCGACGTCCATGTAGGCGCGGTAGAAGTCAGCAATCAACTGCTCCTCTTCGTTCAGATCGTCGCGAGAGAGGATGTCATCGATGATCCCCTTAACCCGCTCCTCACTGCGCTCTCCCAGTTTGTTGAACGCGCCATAGCGGGTTTTGTCCGCGGGCATCTCGTAGTTGTCGTACCAATTTCCGCTGGCGTAAGCGAAGAAGTCGTCACCGGGACGAACGGACAGATCCTGCGCGCTCAGGTCGATACCAAAAGTGCCCAGTTCGGCTTTGCCCTGGGGCGCTTGTACTACGGTTGCGTCTTGGGTCTCGACGTCAGAAGTGCCGCAACCGGTAAGGAAGGCAGCCGTCAGGGCCACCGCCAGGATTGATCGCTTCATTGCTGTTTGCTTCCTTGTTCCATCGTTATCGTTATGAGTGCGGTCCGCGAAAAGCGACGCTCTACCCGGAGCGGCACAGAGTGCCACATTATGGCTCTATACGGGCTAGTTTCACTCAATGTTCCCATGCCCCTGCTGCACACACTGTTCGTTTTAACAGTGTGTTGTCGTTTGGGGCACCATGCGGCGAGTTTAAAACCTGACACCCAAAATGCCAACCGGGCCTCAACACCTTGTAACACAATGTTTTCGGTAACAAACTGGCCCCCTTTGGGAACAAGTGACCCGTGGCTTATTGCTTACCGAGTGGGATTGGCTTCGTCCATCATCATGCGCGGCATTGTCACCAGAAGCCTCAGGCTCGACTTAGCCACTGCGACTTACGCACGGGAATCAATATCAGTTCAGTGACGGGTTGGTGGCAGCAGCCCCGGCTGAGGGAAATTCGGGCGGGTTGGCAAGTTTGATCTGGACGCTTTGACCGACGCTTTTCTCTTAGCGAAGCGGCTTAGGGCCGGAACGGTTGGTCGGCTATATGGTATCTAACCCGTCAGAGTAACTGGGCTTGGCGCCAACCGCGTTTGGTAGTCGCTCGAATTCACAGGGGTTCCGTGGGCCACAGGCCCACGCTACGGTTAACGCCGCCGTTTCGATTCAAAGTGCGAAGCCAAACGTAGCGTGCGCCTGTGCCGCACGAACAGACCGAGAATGTGGCAGCAATCGCCCCAGAGCGGTCATTGAAGCGTTCAATTACTCCGAATTCTTAAACCTTACCGACGAAGCACCGCGACCCATCGTCCCAGGTTTAACAAGCTGGTCAGCGAGGCAGCGACATAGGTCAGTGCCGCCGCCTTGAGAATTTTCTCCGCGTGCTTCAGATCACCGTCGTGCAGGTACTCGCCTTTCTCCAGGAGCGGCAGCGCCTTGCCATAACTGGCATCGAACTCAACTGGAAGGGTAATCAGGTGTACCAAGGTGCTGAGTGCCATCGAAACAATGCCAATCACTATCGTTAATGCTCCCGCCTGCGGAAGGCGGGTTAGGAGTAGGATAAGCGGAGTCGCCATTAGCATAATGCCGGCAAGGCGCTCGCCGACCATTGCTGCCTTAACGAGTTTCTGCCGCGCCAGGAACAACGATTCGCCGCGTGAATCCTGAATGGCGTGCCCCACCTCATGGGCGGCAACCGTCACTGCCGTCAATGAGTATCCTGAGTAGTTTTTTGGCGTCAGACGCACAGCCTTAGCGGCCGGGTCATAATGATCACCGACAGAGGTCTCCTCTACCTGGACGTCGTCTAGGCCGTAACTGTCGAGCAGGTGGCGCGCGAGTTCGCCACCGCTTCCCTGCTTGCGGTAACGATCGGCCGGCTGACCGTACTTTTCCATCACGTGTTTGACCCACATCCCCGGCAAGAAAACACATAACGTGATGATGAGTAAGATGATTATCCAGAACATTTAAATCGCTGTGTAATGAGCATTTGTGCGGCTACCGACTATTGTACGCAGAAAAATGAGCAACAGATGCTTGCCTACGATTACCCGCTTCAGAATCTAGCGCAAATAGGAAACGACTTGGGCCGATGAGCTATGCGACAAGCCCGTGCTACTCTAAACACCTGAAAGTGACTGCTGCCGCAACACCGCACCTTCCGACGTAGGCTGGCACTCTACACGGGCAAAAACAGTCGTTCACCTAAGTCACGAAGCGCCCCATACCGGAGGTTTGGGTTTTCAATCTACTCGGACCCCTTCGGTGCCTGCCTTTGACGACGATTTGGGCTGAGAGGATTGGTCTTGAGCCTTTGCCCTGCCCTGTTAATCCACACTCTCACCCCGGTGACGGCGTGAGGGGTCTATCGGCTGCGGTCACTCAACCTGAGGCGGAAATCACAGTGATTAAGGCTGGGTTAAAGGCAATCTGCCACGGATTCGTTATATTAAACAATGACTAATCAACCAAGAAACGAGGATCCGACTATCAAACAGCATCACACTGACACAACTGCGCGCCGTGGCCTTTGGATAAAGCTGGGCGTTCTAGCCACGCTGGTGCTGGCAGTTGTCATGATATTTAACGTGATTCCTAAAGGGTTTAAGACAACGCATGAAGAGATCGGGACAGGAAAACCGGCCGTGGTGTTTGTCTACGATCCCAACTTCACCTCGAGCAACAGCCAGACAGAACAGATGAATGAGGCCCGACGTCAGGTTGGCGATACGGCGTTCTTTTTGATCGCTCGGGTAGGCTCACCGACGGGTGAGGAGTTCCGCGCGAAATATCGGGCCAACTCCTCTGAAATTCTGCTGTTCTCTCCTTCCGGGCAGTTGATCGAGAGAGACCGCGCGGTCAAGAGTGCGGGCAATATCATCCAATGGGTGAAATCAGCCAGTGCCACCACAGGTGGCGACGCCAGGTAGGCGGGTCAGCTCAAGACGGCCTGTCGACACTCGCCTGATCGGCTTTGGAACCCCCTGAGGGCCTGTTGTTAGGGGTACCGTTGCCCAAGATTTGAGTTTGCTGTGGCGAGATAAAAACAGCCCGAAGGAGAGACCCTTCGGGCTTTTTAGTGGGGTATCTGGATCCAGTACGCGGGCCAACACGACCTGGGTTCTAAAAGTGGGTGTCCAGTTAAGCCCTTCATTGCTGTTTGCTTCCTTGTTCAATCGTTATCGTTATGGGTCCGGACCGCGTCAAGAGACGCGCTGACCGAAGCTGCACAGGGTGTCGCACTATGGCTGTATGCGGCGTTGTTTCACCGTTCGGTGCAAAGCAGCATCAACCGCCAAGCTCGGCTCCAGCCACCAATAGTCAACTCGGGTAGAGAGGCCCCCAATGGAGCCTGCCCCCCCTTTGCACAGCCGCTCCGGGTTGACAGTGCCATGTCGTTTTGCGCCGCTATCCGGCGAGTGTAAAACCTACCACCCAAAATGCCAACCAGACCACAACAGTTTGTAACACAAGGTTTTTAGCCAACTCATTTTACAGGGTGCCGGGCATAAGCAAGCCGATGGGTTTGATACCGGGTAGCATCGACAGTGCATCATCATTCGTGGCCGGTTGAATAAAGGGGGTAAAGGCGGGTGTCCAGTTATCCAGTTCGCATGTACTGCTCGTTACTGATTGGACTTGCTTTGACTCACTCAGACAAACCTTTAATACACTTACCAATAAAGCAGCTTTTCTCAGTATCACTAACAGATTCTCTTTGATTCCTTATTTTATAAATTTGCTCACAAAACTCAGATTTATTCAACAAATGTTGTCCAAAACCAAAATTGACTTTCGAATTTATTGAGAGCGTCACAGTTAAAACTATCAATGTCAAAACCCACGCCCCAAAACGACTGTAATATCTAGATAGGTAATTAGCTGTAGGTATTACAAGTAACCACCAAGCCAGCACTAACGCTGCAGTTCCTAAAATTCCACCAAACCACAACTCATTTTTGTTGATAGAAATACTTGCACTTCCTGTTACCATGACTCTATTTAGTGCAAACCAAAATAGAATCAAAGAAATGAAGTTTAATAAAGCATAAGCCTGAATAACCTGATAAAAATATAGTTTATGAGCACCAACCCTTCTGAAGCATGTTACGAAGGACGCTGAGGCCCAAAATATCAAGCCGAAGATCAAAGCCTGCACCAAAAGATTAATTGATAGTAGCACCGGGTTAATCACTGAAGGAAATTCTAGTATATCAAAACCTTTGAGAATCCAATCTAGCGTTATTAATACGCTTGTTACCAATAAAATTGAATTTACCAGGTTCTTAAAACTATACTTTAATGGCGTACTTTCCCATTCACCGTCTAAGATCTCTGGATTTTTTATAAAATAGTACATTTCTTTATAGAAAGCATAACCTGGAACTGACTCAAGCATAATTTCTTGCTTACCATATTGTTTTGAGAGCTGGTTTAATAACATTCCAAATACAAAAAATTAGAGTTATTAAAGATGGTGTCCCGCGAAGATGCAGAAAGTGTCTAACTGGACACCCAGCTTTGCACTTCTCGGGAAGCCTCATTACTGCCCAGTTGCTGGCAATCCGCCTTAGCTTTGCTGAACTACCAATACCACGGCAGGGGCATGACAAACAACGGGGAACCTAAGCTCTTAAAGCCTAGCTGGACACCCATCTTTGCATCCACAAGAGAACTCTATTCGGAATGCCTCGGTTTCTGCCTGCACGTGGTCATCCAGCAACGTCTGCTGAACCGCCGTTGCAGCAATGGGGACACGCCACGCAACGGGGAACGAAACCTCTTAAAGTGGGTGTCCAGTTAAGCCCTCGCCTGATCGGCTTTGGAATCCCCTGAGGGCCTGTTGTTAGGGGTACCGTTGCCCAAGATTTGAGTTTGCTGTGGCGAGATAAAAACAGCCCGAAGGAGAGACCCTTCGGGCTTTTTAGTGGGGTATCTGGATCCAGTACGCGGGCCAACATGACCTGGGTTCTAAAAGTGGGTGTCCAGTTAAGTCTGTTCAGATCAACGACCAGTCAACCTGTCTGGTCCCGAGGACCTCCAATGACCGCTGCTGGCGCCGAACCGAGCGGTCGACGCAGACGCTGCCAGCGAGAGGCCTCTCCACCAGGTTGACGGGCACCAGACGCCCCATTGCAGCCTTTTAGAAGGCACTAATGTAATGCCTCACTCAGCCGTAGCTTTAATTCGCTCTTAAATGCTTGATTACATCACATTTCCATTTACTAATGACCAATGGTGAGGCATTAGTTCGCGGATGGTTTTGAATACAAGCTCATTGCTATTAGTAGAAATTGCAGCTTTGACATCCCCCCCCCAGTGAACCAAGCGCTCTTGGCATATTCCGCAAGGGGACAAAACCAAAAACTCACTGTTTTCGTCTGCACGATAGATGCACAATGAGTGTGTTACCTTCTCATTCAGCTTGTGCGCTTCAAGATAGGCTCCGACTTCCATACAAAGTGATAGAGCATCATTCATTGTATCCGGTGCAATGCTCGTCAGTACTTTTCCAGTTTCAGTTCTCACTGCTGCGGCACCGCCCCATCCTGATGGATAGCGTGTATTTATCAAATCAACCGCCGCTTGGTACAGCTCTATTTCTTCACTGTTCATGGTGCTCCTTAATCCATGTTCTCCCAGCGCTATAACGCCAAACTAAGCGGTACAGCTTTGCTGCATCCTCGCTTGAGCGCCTTGTTAGCAGAGCCCAGTAAAATTTTTAATGAGATCCGGCAATACTGTTTGGTCTGTTTCAAAACCGAACTCGCACAATTGCGATAGCATGGAGTGCTCAATAAATTCTCCCGACACCACAACTTACCCATTTGATTGTACATAATGGTAATGACTTGGTCATCATATTCTGCCTTAAGCTCTGCAACACCACAGGAATATGAGCTCATTGCACTTAGGCTTTGTAGAAAATCTTGAGCGCAATGCTTACCAAAGAAGAATTGTCGTTCACAGTGCAGCCAGCTATTACAAAGGCTAAACATTCGTATGTGTCCGTTCCTGCATCTCTGATATTTCGCAGCTCAAGCTGCTTACGTTCATCATTTTTTTCATACTCAGCTACAGCTAACAGTTAATTTGGTGGAATTTCCACTTTCACTCGCAGCTAGCTTAGACTGAATATGCACGGTGAAACCGCGCCAAAGCCATGAATGACTGGTTGTGGCAGCATTTCCGCCAGTCAACGTACGCGCCACAGCGGAATCACGGTGCCGTTTTCCCACTTCAGGTCCCGCCAGTCATCCCTCCCCTACCCCAACTTGACGCTTTAGTAACCTCTGCCAACCTTACAAAGCACCGCTCTGCTGCGGTTCCTCTAGGTTGCTGGGAAGGGAAATGGGGCGACATTTATGGCTTAAGTTCGGGTTGCTCTCTTTGCTGATGGCCGCTTCCTGTTCGTGGGCTTCTGCCGACAATAAGCCGGAAACGGAGGCAATCGCTCGCCCCGGCATCACCAACAGCAGTTGGGAGGAGAAGGTCGTCTCCCCGGTGGTCTACCGAGATCCTTACGCCGTCGCCCTGTTTAATGCCCCCCATGGCGAGGATCGCGAACGGCTTAACTCGCAATCCCTGTTGGTTGGTGGCTTTATCGTGACCACCGCGGGTGTGCTTGCGCTGCTGCCCAGCGATTTTACCCAGTGGGAAGACTCTGAAGAGCCACTGCATAAACGCTGGTGGGATAACGTCAGAGCAGGGCCGACCTGGGACAGGGACGAGTGGTACCTCAACTGGCTTGGCCACCCCTATCTTGGCGGCATGTTCTATCAGGTGGCGCGTAAATCCGGTTACCGGCAGTGGGATGCCTTTATCTACAACACACTGATGTCCACCTTCGCCTGGGAGTACGGGGTGGAGGCCTTTGCGGAGGTGCCCTCCATTCAGGATCTGGTGATGACCCCTTTGCTTGGTTGGGTCTACGGCGAATGGGCGTTTCAGAAAGAGCGCGAAATCATTCAGCGCGGCCGTACCGTGTGGGGCTCACGCTTTCTTGGCAATACCGCCCTGCTGTTTCTGGATCCCATCGACGCGTTGGGGTGGCAGGTCAATAACCTGTTCGGCAGGAAGATCTTTATTGCTGGAACCGGTTACTGGGGCTACCAGGAAGCGCCGCTGGCGGATGGCCGTAGCGACGAGCAGGTTTATCTTCAACTTCACTACCGTCTGGGGTCGGGCAAGCCGCAAACCGGAGACCAATACCTCCCCTCCAGTGCCTATTCGACTCACAGTAAAGACCCGGTGGATTACAGCATCGTCAGCTTCTCACTGGGCAGCAGCTATCTGAATCTGGATGACCTCTGGCTGGCAAACAACGCGTGGGCCCCCACCTACACCTTCGGTATCCACTTCTACCCTTCCCTTTCCGCCCGGCTTAGCTATACCCGCACCAAACTGGATTCAAAGCGTGGCGGTGGCGAGTTTATCTATGAGAATTACAGTGCGGATCTGCAGTATTACTTCCTCTCTGAGCATCGCATCCGTCCCTTTGTGACCGTTGGCTTTGGCGAAACCCTGCTTGAAGAGGATCTGGAGCAAAACACCTTCCAGTGGAATGGCGGCATCGGCCTTCATCTCAAACTCAGTAACAAGTGGGCGTTTCAGTTTGACTGGCGCTCTTTCTACGGTAAACAGAACAGCAGCCACGATGCCCTCTTTACCGGACAGCTGATCTATCGTTTTGGCCGAGGAGAATACGGAGCGCTGTAAACCACCCACTTCTGCTATTAGTAGTCCGATTTTCTTACCGGATTTCAGACAATGATCACTTTCCTCGTGATCAACCACACGGTTTCCTCAACGTCGCTTGAACTTTCCGTTCGCGCCCCTAAACTCCCGCGCAATTTGTCTGGAGCTTAACGACGGGAGAGAAAGATGTCGGCAGATACTGAGTACGGATTGGAACCGGTACCGCAACACGCACGTAAGGGATTTGTGCCAATGACCCTGGTGATGCTGGGACTAACCTTCTTCTCCGCCAGTATGTGGACCGGGGGAACATTAGGAACCGGGCTCTCGTTTGATGATTTCTTCCTCGCCGTGCTTATCGGCAACCTCCTCCTCGGTATCTACACTGCATTTCTTGGTTACATCGGCGCCTCTACCGGCCTCTCCACTCACCTTCTCGCTCGTTACTCTTTCGGTACCAAAGGCTCCTGGCTTCCCTCCGCTCTGCTTGGCGGCACGCAGGTAGGCTGGTTTGGCGTCGGCGTTGCCATGTTCGCCCTGCCGGTTGAGAAGTTCACCGGCATCGACGCGCAAATCCTGATTCTGATTGCCGGTGTCGCCATGACCATCACCGTGTTCTTCGGCATCTCCGCTCTGATGGTGCTCTCCACCGTCGCCGTACCCGCCATCGCCCTGCTGGGCGGTTATTCGGTCTTCCTGGCGACTGAGTCTGTGGGCGGCATTGAGGCTCTGGCACAGCTGACTCCGGCGGAGCCCCTCTCCTTCAACCTGGCCCTGGCGATGGTGGTCGGCAGCTTTATCAGCGCCGGTACCCTGACCGCGGATTTTGTCCGCTTCGGTAAGAGCCCGAAAACCGCCGTGGCGGTCACGCTGATCGCCTTCTTTATCGGCAACTCGCTGATGTTTATCTTCGGTGCAGCGGGCGCGGCGGTGACCGGCCAGTCCGACATCTCCGAAGTGATGGTGTTGCAGGGTCTGCTGGTGCCCGCCATCATCGTGCTGGGCCTCAATATCTGGACCACCAACGACAACGCGCTGTACGCCTCCGGCCTCGGCTTTGCCAACATTACCGGCGGCAACGCCAAGATCCTCTCCATCATCAACGGTCTGGTGGGCACCCTGTTCGCCATGTGGCTCTACAACAATTTCGTGGGCTGGCTGACTTTCCTGTCCGCCGCCATTCCACCGGTGGGTGGCGTGCTGATTGCGGATTACCTGCTGAACCGCAAGCGCTATCATCGCTTTGATGAATCCCAATTCCAGACCGTGCGTTGGAGCGCCCTGAGCGCCGTCGCACTGGGCGTAGCGGCAGGCCACTTCCTGCCCGGCGTGGTGCCGGTCAATGCCGTACTCGGCGCTGCCCTCTCCTACGTGGTACTTAACCGGCTGGAGTCCCGTATGACTGCAGCCAGCGTGACGCAATCTGAAGGAGCTTAATCCCCGATGCTCATCAACAATGTTCAACTCGAAGGCCAACAGGGACTGTGGCAGATCCAAAGCGAACAGGGCGTAATCCGCGCCCTGGTGCCGATGGCTGACGCGCAACCCGGCGACGCCATCGATGGTGAGGGTGGCCTGGCGGTCGCTCCCTTTATTGAGCCGCACATCCACCTGGATACCACTCAGACCGCCGGACAGCCCAACTGGAACCGCTCCGGCACGCTGTTTGAAGGCATTGAGCGTTGGGCAGAGCGCAAGGCGATGCTGACCCCTGAGGACGTCAAAGCCCGTGCCCGCCAGACCCTGAAGTGGCAGATCGCCAACGGCGTTCAGTTTGTCCGTACCCACGTGGATGTCTCCGACCCGGAACTGGTAGCGCTGAAAGCGATGCTGGAACTGCGGGAAGAGATGAAGGAGTGGGTCACCCTGCAGATCGTGGCCTTCCCGCAGGAGGGGATCCTCTCCTACCCCAACGGCAAGGCGCTGATGCGTCAGGCGATGGAGCTGGGCGCAGATGTGATCGGCGCCATCCCGCACTTCGAATTTACCCGTGAGTACGGCGTCGAGTCCCTGCACTTTATGTTTGATCTGGCGGATGAGTTTGACTGCCTGGTGGACGTGCACTGCGATGAGATCGACGATGAGCAGTCCCGCTTTGTGGAAACCCTGGCCACCCTGGCGCTAGAGCGTGGCGTTGGCCATCGCGTCACCGCCAGCCACACCACGGCGATGCACAGCTACAACGGCGCCTACACCTCCCGTTTGTTCCGTCTGCTGAAGATGTCCGGCATCAACTTTGTCGCCAACCCGCTGGTGAACATCCACCTGCAGGGTCGCTTCGACACCTACCCGAAACGTCGCGGTATTACCCGGGTGAAGGAGATGCTGGAGAGCGGCATCAACGTCTGCTTTGGTCATGACGATGTGTTTGACCCCTGGTACCCGCTGGGCACCGCTAACATGCTGCAGGTACTCCATATGGGGATGCACGTCTGTCAGCTGATGGGCTATGACCAGTTGGACGACAGCCTTAAGCTGATTGGCCGCCACAGCGCCCGCACTCTGCAGGTGGAAGATCAGTACGGCATCGAAGTGGGTAAGCCCGCCAGCCTGCTTATCCTGCCTGCCGAGAGCCAGTTTGATGCCCTGCGCCGTCAGGTTCCGGTGCGTTACTCCATTCGCCACGGCAAGGTGCTGGCGCAAACCCGCCCGGCGCAAACCGAGCTGCACCTGGGCGAAGTGGAAGCGGTGGACTTCCGCCGCTGAGGGCGCGGGAGTTCACGCACAAAAAAGCGAGCCAATTGGCTCGCTTTTTTTATGGCTCGATGAGTGCCCTTAGAGCATATGCCCATCGACACAGGTGCCCTGCACCATCAGCTCCCGCAGATCTTTCGGGTCCGGGATCTCCGACTCCTCGATCCCCAGAAGCGGCGCGATAAGACGGGCGAACAAGCGCCAGTGGGCCAGCAAGGCCTCGTCATTGTTACTGCCGTAGGTTTGGGTCAACAGAGGCCGCAGAGTGGCGGGCGCATCAGAGAACATGCAGCAGAACCACTTGATCTCCGCCATGTTGGAATCGGTCAGGTAACCGGCCTGTTGAGTGCGTTCCAGTTCAGCAAGAAACACCTTCTCGGTGTTGCCGGTCAGGTCATACAGGTAATCGAACAGCTCCTCTTTGGAGCCCATGGCACTGGCCGCCAGACGGGAGGGCCGGGGATCGATCAACAGGCTGGCCATCAGGCGCACCATCATCTGGAACAGGCGCTTATTGGGCGGCAACGCTGGGTCGGTTTCCTCCACCAGGGTGTGCATCAGCCCCTGAATGTAGAGGTGGATCTCGTCGCAGATCCGGTGCCAGATCTGCTCCTTGCTGCCAAAATGGTGGCGGATCAGGCCGTGGGAGACCCCCGCCGCCTCGCTGATCTCTCTCACTGAGACCTTATCAAATCCCTTCTGGCTGAACAGGTCCGCTGCGGCACACAGAATTGAGCGCTTGGTCTGTTCCGCCGCTTCAGCGCTTTGGCGTCCGCTGCGTTTATCTACCATATCGGGTCACTTTGGTTGAATCATCAATGGGTTTCATTATGCCCGCCTGGACCGGAAGTTGGCCAGTCACCGGCTCACACCGTTCTTATTATCCACATGTAAAGCAAATTTGCTATCCACAGGGAGAGCAAATATACTTTCCAACCGTATAGTAACGTACACCCTGTTAACGCACCGCTCTCATTGCAGGAACTGATTTCCATGATGGATCGCCACTCCCCCCCTCCCACGCGGCTATTGGCTGTTTTGATGGCAGCCGGTTTGCTGCTCTCCGGCTGCTCGGAAGTCCAGTCTTTCCCGGTTCAGGAAAGCGAGAAGCCGGTAAAAATTCTGCAGGTCCCCCAAAATCACAACGCCTTGTCCCATCGCTTCTCAGCACAGATTGAAGCAGGTGATCGCGCTCAACTGGCGTTTCGGGTGCCCGGTCAGATCAATGCAATAAATGTGCGGATGGGGGAACCGGTCACTCAGGGAGCCATCCTGGCCACACTGGATCCCACCGATTACCTGATTGCCGTCGAAGCCCGTCAGGCGGAGTACCAATTGGCCAGAGTGCGACTCGCCCGTACCGAGCAGCTGTTTGCCCAGCAGTTGACCAGCGAAGACCAGCGGGATCGCGCTCAAACCGAGCTGACCGTTGCCCAGGCCCGACTCGATCAGGCCAAGACGGATCTGGCCTACACCCAGTTGGTCGCGCCCTTTGATGGCGCCGTTTCTCTGACCCATAAGCGGGCCCATGAAGTGGCGGGCGCCAATGAGCCGGTCCTCAACCTGCAAGGGGATCAGGCCCTCGATATCGCCTTTAACCTGCCCGGTCAGTATGCCCGCCTGTTGAGCGACGCCCAGCCGGTGCAGTTCAGCGTGCGTTTTGCCCACCACCCGGGATTGCAGTTGCCGGCCCGCTACAAAGAGAGCGACGCGCAGCCTGACCGGGACACCAACAGCTTTCGGGTGATTCTCTCCGTCGAACGCCCAGACAACATCAACCTGCTGCCCGGCATGGCCGCCGAAGTGGAAGCCTCTTTGCCCACCGACGATCGCCCCCTCTGGTTTCTGCCCAGCGAAGCGATCGTGGCCCGTGACGGCCAACGGGTCACCGTCTGGCAGGTGGATGAGGACGACCGACTGGTGCCGCTGGATCTGATTCTGAACAGCCAGGGCGCGGTGGTGTCCGGTGCCGATGCCGGAACCCGATTGGTGGCTGCCGGTGCACAGGAACTCAAGGCAGGACAAAAGGTACGCCACTGGGTACGGGAGGGAGGACTGTGATGATGCTGGAACGACACCTGATGCGACTCTGGCCGCTGCTGCTGATCCTTGCGATTTGGCTGATTGCCGGTTGCAGCCCCCAGGCCCCCAAGTCCCCGCCACAGGCGTTGGCGGTGGCCACCATTACCGTTGCGGGTGAGGAGCAGGCACCGCAACGCAGCTTCAATGGCCGCGTTGTTGCTCCGGACCTGACCCGCATGGCCTTTCGCATCGATGGCAAACTGGACCAGTTGCTTATCCGTCCGGGCCAGCGTGTCGAAGCGGGACAACTGATCGCCACCCTGGTGGATCGCACTCAACAGCAGGCGCTGACCGATGCCAAAGCGCAGTTCACCCTGCTCGAACGCCAGCTCAGCCGGGCGCAACAACTGCAACGTCAGGGTTCCGTTTCCGATGCGGAACTGGATGAGCTTAAAGCCAACTGGCGTCTGGCCCGTGCCAACCTCAACGCCGCCAGGGCCCGGCTCGATTACACCCGCCTGACCGCCCCGTTCAGCGGCGTGGTGGCGGAAGTGCACAAGGAGCAGTTCGAAACCCTCAGCCCCGGCGAACCGGTGGCCAGCCTGTACCGGGCCGACCGTCTTGATGTGCAGATCCCGGTGCCCGACAGCCTGCTTTCTCAGATTGACCCCAACTCCCCGAGCATCGGCTACGCCCCGGAAGCCCGGATAGAGGGCTTCGCTGAGCCGATTCAGATGCGCTACCTGGAGCACACTCTTGAACTGGACCCGAAAACCCGCGCTTTCCAGCTGTGGCTGAGCGTGCCGATTGAGAGCGTGGATTGGCGACCCGGCCTGCCCGCCACCGTTACCGTGGATATGGCCAAAGCGGGGCTGACCCTGCCTCAGGGCGTTCGCGTTCCCCTCAGTGCCCTGAGTGCTGGCGCACAGCCCGGCCAGTTCCGCGCCTGGAAGGTGGTGGCAGACAAAGTAGAGCCGGTAGAGGTGGCCGTCAGTGCCATTACGCAGGCCGGTGCACTGGTCAGCCATGGCCTGACGCCCGGCGACACCCTGGTGGTGTCCGGCCTGTCCCGACTTGAGGCCGGTATGGCCGTTCGTCCCCAACCGATCACGGAGTGACACCGACAATGAACATTGCGCAATACGCGATCAAACACCGGGTGATCAGCTGGATGTTTCTGGTCATTCTGGCTGTCGGCGGTGTGCTGGCGTTCCAGGATCTGGGACGTCTGGAGGACCCGGCTTTTACCATCAAGGACGCCATGGTGATCACCCAATATCCGGGCGCGACCGCCATGGAGGTGGAGGAAGAACTCACCTACCCGCTTGAGAAAGCGATCCGACAACTGCCCTACGTGGACAAGATCAACTCTACTTCCACCCCCGGCATGTCGCAGATCATGGTCAGCATGAAGATGGATTATGGCGCTGACGAACTGCCGCAGATCTGGGATGAACTACGCCGCAAAGTCGCCGACGAACAGCCGATGCTGCCACCGGGCGCCTATCCCCCCAAGGTGATCGACGACTTCGGTGATGTGTTTGGCGTGTTGCTGATGGTCACCGGCGACAACTACAGCTACAGCGAGCTTAAGTCCTATGTGGACTACCTGCGCCGTGAGCTGGAGTTGGTGGACGGCGTTGGCAAGGTAAGCCTGGCGGGAGAGCAGCAGGAGCAGATCCACATTGAGATCTCCCTCAAAAAACTCGCGGCCCTCAATCTGGATGTGAACACCGTTGTGGGGCTGTTGCATCAGCAAAACGCGGTGTTGGATGCGGGTAAGATCACCATTGATGGGGAGTCCCTGTATCTGCGCCCCGGCGGCTTCAACTCCAGCGTGGATCCCATCATCCATGGTCGTGACACCGGCCAACTGGTGCGTCTGACCGACGTAGCCACCCTCCATCGCGGCTTTCAGGAGATCCCCACCAATCTGGTCCAGTACAACGGCCAGAGTGCCATCAGCCTGGGCATCAGCTTCGCCACCGGCGTTAACGTGGTGGAAGTGGGACAGCGCCTGGACGCCCGACTGGCAGAGCTGGAGGCGGCCCAACCCGCAGGCATCCAACTGCACACCCTCTATGACCAACCCAAGGAGGTGGACCAGTCCGTCGACGGCTTTATCATCAGCCTGGCTGAGGCGGTGGGCATCGTGATTCTGGTGCTGCTGTTTGCCATGGGCTGGCGCAGTGGCCTGATCATCGGTCTGGTGCTGCTGCTGACGGTGCTGGGCACCTTTATGATGATGCAGTGGACCAACGTGGAGCTGCACCGCATCTCCCTTGGCGCCCTGATCATTGCGCTGGGGATGCTGGTGGACAACGCCATTGTGGTGGTCGAGGGGATACTGGTGGGTCGGCAGCGCGGCCTGTCCAAAGTGGACGCCGCGACTGCCATCGTCAAACAGACCGCCTGGCCGCTGCTGGGCGCCACGGTGATCGCCATCACCGCCTTCGCTCCGATTGGCCTCTCTCCGGACGCCACCGGTGAGTTTATGGGCTCGCTGTTCTGGGTGCTCTGCTACTCCCTGTTCCTCAGTTGGATCACCGCCCTGACCCTGACGCCTTTCCTGGCGGACCTGCTGCTGCCCGCTCAGACTGAAAACGAGGACAACCCGCAGGCCGAAACCCGGGATCCCTACCAGGGCTTCATCTTTACGCTGTTCCGGGGCAGCCTGGCCTTTGCCATGCGTCACAGGGCGCTGACGCTCGGTGCCATGCTGTTGCTGCTGGTGGGTGCCGGTGCCGGATTTGGCTTCGTAAAGAACGCCTTCTTCCCGCCCTCCAATACGCCGATCTTCTATCTGGATCTGTGGATGCCGGAGGGCACCGATATTCGCGCCACCCATAAGATGGTTCAGGATGTCGAGCAAACCATTCTGGCCAAGCCGGGGGTGAAGTTCGTCACCTCCACCACTGGCCAGGGGATGCAGCGCTTTACCCTGACCTACCAGCCGGAAAAGCAGTACGCCGCTTTTGCTCAGCTGCAGATCCGCACCGACACGCGGGAACGGATGCAGGCGCTGATGCACACCCTGGCCAGTGAACTGCCGGAACGCTACCCCCAGGCGCAGTTTCAGCAGCGCCTGATGGAGATTGGTCCCTCCCCGGCGTCCAAGATTGAGGCTCGCCTGAGTGGCCCGGACCCGGATACCCTGCGCGGATTGGCTGGCGAAGTGGAAGCGATCTTCCGCAACGACCCGGGTGCCCGAAATATCCGCCACAACTGGCGCGAACGCACCAAGGTGCTGGTGCCGGTGATCGACGAGTCACAGGCGCGGCGCCTGGGGGTCAGCAACGAAGAGTTGGCTGGCACCCTGCAGATGGCCTTCGGCGGCAGCCGTGTCGGCCTCTACCGTGACGGCACCCGAATGCTGCCCATTGTGGTGCGCCTGCCGGAAGCGGAGCGGGTCGATTTTGGCAGCTTCGACAACATCACCATCTGGAGTCCGACTCTGCAGACCTACGTACCGGTTCAACAGGTGGTCAGCCGGGTTGACCTGATCTGGCAGGATGCGGTGATTCAGCGAAAGGACCGGAAGCGTACCCTGACGGTCATGGCGGACCACGACATCCTTGGGGATGAAACCGCCGCCAGCTTGTTCAATCGGGTTCGGCCACAGGTGGAAGCCCTGCCCCTGCCTCCCGGCTACAGCCTGGAATGGGGGGGCGAATATGAAGCGCAGAACGACGCCCAGAGCATGCTGTTCAGCTCACTGCCGATGGGCTACCTGTTTATGTTCATCATTACCGTGTTCCTGTTCGACTCCCTGCGTAAGCCGGTGGTGATCTGGCTGACGGTCCCCCTCTCCGTCATCGGGGTGACCGTTGGCCTGCTGGCCACCAATCAGCCGTTCACCTTTACCGCTTTGCTGGGTCTGCTCTCTCTGAGCGGCATGGTGCTGAAGAACGGGATCGTGCTGCTGGACCAGCTCAATCTGGAGCTGGGCTCCGGCAAGCCGCCCTACCAGGCGGTGATGGACGCGGCGGTCAGCCGGGTGCGCCCGGTCAGCATGGCGGCACTGACCACCATTCTGGGGATGATCCCTCTGGTGTTTGATGCCTTCTTCGCCTCAATGGCGGTGACCATCATGTTCGGCCTCGGCTTTGCCACCGTACTGACTCTGGTGGTGGTGCCGGTGCTGTACGCCAGCTTCTACCGCATCCGGCCGCCGGTACCCGGTGAAGCCCCCTCCCCGGCCTCTGCGCAACCAATAGCGGCCTGAAGGAAAAGCAAAAGGGCGATCGAACGATCGCCCTTTTCTTTTGCGGGAAGGGGAATGCGCTTCCCCATTCGGGACTCAGGGAGCAAGGGTGTTTTTGTAGATCACCCCATCTTTCATAATCAGACGGATGGTTTCCGGGCTGTCTGGACGGGGCTCGGCATCAAACCACTTATCACCGGAGCCCACTACGGAGAAGTCCTCGAGCGGGTTGCCATCCAGAATCAGGATATCGGCGTAAGCTCCCTCTTCTATCACCCCCAGCTTGCCGTCCAGATAGGGGTTCATAAAGTCCCCGGTCATGGCGGCGATTTCGCCCCCCACTGAGGTCATCGCCACCAGCGAGGCATAGGGTCCAAAGAAGCTGTTGTTCAGATGCTTTTCGTAGGCGATCTGGATATTACAGGCCGCCACAGAGCCCACGCAGTCGGTATGGAATCCCCGCTTTGCGGGACAGCGCTTCATATTGTCCACATACCCGGCAAACGTGGCGCTGGCTGACTTGGCTTTCGCCAGGCTGGCGGGCACATTCTTTACCGCCGGAATGTCCAGCAGACCCGGGTCAAAGGCGGTCAGATTGGTGGTGATGTAGGCGCCCTTCTCCTTCATCAGTTCGGCAATGTCGCAGTCAAAGGCAAAGCCGTGCTCAATGCTTTTTACCCCCGCCTCAAGGGCGGTGATGATCGCCTCCTTACGATAGGAGTGGGCCATCACGTAGCTGCCATATTCGTTGGCGACCTGCACGGCCGCTTCAATCTCTTCCGGCGAGCCCGCCAGCAACTGCCAGGGGTCAAAGGCGGACACCACGCCGCCGGATTGCATGTATTTAAGCTGGGTGGCGCCCATACGGAAATTGTTGCGGCCGAACTTATGCATATCCGCCACACTGTCCACCTCCTGCGCCAAATTGAGGCGGCCGAAGTTGGTGTCCTCACCGGGCGGCGACGTGTAGTTGGCGAAATCCGCATGCCCGCCACGAGTGCCAAGAAACGCGGCAGAGGGATAGAAACGGGGGCCAAGAATGCTGCCGGAATCGATGGCCCGACGAAGCCCCGCATTGGCGCCCCCGGCATCCCGAACCGTGGTAAAGCCCTGCATCAGGTACATCTCGGCCATCTGGGTACCGTGAATCGCCAGGTCTTCCCAGGTGGCTCCGGCTTCCATTGCTGGCAGGGAGGGGCCCGGCAACATCAGGTGGGCGTGGTTCTCAATGAAGCCGGGCATCAATGTGCCCCCTTTACCATCGATAACGGCCGCGCCGGGGACATTCAGCGGTTTAGCGGAAACGGTTTTGATCAGGTTGCCTTCAACCAGGACATTGGCGTTTCTGATCAGCTTCTCGTTGACGCCATCAAACACATTGACGTTGATAAACAGGGTCTGGCTGGGTTCAGTCTGTTCAGCCAGAACCGTTCCGGACAGCCCCAGGGCAAGTCCAACCACAGCCAGGATTGCATGCAACCGCTTCATCTCTGCCTCCCGCAACAACAGGATGGTGATTTTTTCACCGCGTAAGCAAAGGAGTATAGCGTTTCCAGCGGGTTAGCCAGTGCAGAGCGTCAGTTCAGCACCAACTCCGCGATGGCACGCTGTATGCCGACCACATCGGTGCCCTTTTTCAACTCCCGAACGATGGGGTCGCTCTGGCCAGAGATCCAGATCTTCAGCTCCGCATCCATATCGAAACGCCCGCTGGTTTCCACCAGAAAGTGAGTGATCGATTTAAAGGGGATGGAGTGATACTCCACCTTTTTGCCGGTGACCCCCTGCTTGTCGATCATCAGCAACCGCTTATTGGTGAACACAAACAGATCCCGAATCACTTTGTAGGCCAGCTTGAGTTGCTCACTGGAAGCGAGAATTGGCGCCAGCTCCCGGTGCAGTTCGTCCAGATCCACTTCAGTGGCGTTGCCCATCAATCCATCCAGCAGTCCCATATCTCCTCCTTAAGGCAGAAAAAAACCCGAAGCCAGAGGCTTCGGGTTGGTATCAGGCTTTGGCCGCTTTCAGCGCCTCGCGCTCCTGGTCATTCAGGAAGGCCGCTTTCAGGCCGTTCTCCTGAAGGGTTCGGCACTGCGCTTCGGTCAGTCCGACTTCCGGTGCGGCCACTTCATACTCATGGCGCAGGTCCACCCCTTCCACGCCGGGATCGTCAGTGTTCAGCGTCACCATCAGCCCTTCCTTCAGGAAGGTGGTGATGGGGTGCGACGCCAGACTGGCGACCGTGGTGGTCTGAATGTTGGAGGTCAGGCAGGACTCAAGTGCGATACCCTTTTCCCGCAGATACGCCATCAGGGCTGGATCTTCCACCGCTTTAACGCCGTGGCCGATGCGCTCGGCACCCAGCTCCCGAACCGCATGCCAGATGCTCTCCGGGCCCGCTGCTTCACCGGCGTGGATGGTCAGACGGAAACCGGCATCCCGGGCGATGCGGAAATGGTCCTCAAACAACGGGCCGGGCTTGCCCAGCTCATCACCGGCCAGATCCATCGCGGTGATCTTGTCCCGAAACGCCAGGCACGCCTGAAGTTCGGCGTGGCAAGCGTCCGGACCAAAGGTGCGGCTCAGAATGCCGATCAGCTTCGCTTTGACCCCAAAGTCGCGGCAACCGGCCTGAACCCCATCAATGACCGCTTCCACCACCCCTTCCGGGCTCAGGCCGTGAGTCATCGCCATATAGCCGGGAGAGAAGCGCAGCTCCGCATAATCGATGCCATTGAGCTTCAGATCTTCGGCGTTCTCGTAGGCCACTCGCCGCACTGCATCGTAGTCCTTCAGTACCGCCACACCCCAGTCGAGTTTGGCCAGAAAGGTGACCAGATCGGGGGCGTTGTCGGTGATCTGAACATGGGGGATAAGCGCCTCGTAGCTGTCCGCAGGCAGCGCGAGATTATGCTGCGTACCCAACTCCCATATAGTGCGAGGCCGGATATTGCCATCCAGGTGGCGATGCAGATCCACCAAAGGCAACGTGTTATCAATCATCTGGAATTGTCCTTTTATTTTGATTGCTCTATGGCGCGGGCGATCTTTGTCGCCCTGTTTTTGTCACTATAGAGTCCCAAAAGGATAACCGAAAGGCGGATTCAATGGCAGACGGGCGGGTCGCCGGCCAGGCTTAACCCTTTGCCAGACCGGGGTTACTGCCCGTTAAGTGGCCGTCCGAAGAGGTGGCTAGAGCGAGGGATCCCGCTGCGGTTCCGCCATCAATTGCAACTCCGCCAACTGACGATACAGAGCACTCTCATTGAGCAAATCGGCGTGTCGCCCCACCGCACTGATCGCCCCCTTATCCAGCACCACCAGCCGGTCCGCATTCACCACCGTGGACAAGCGGTGGGCGATGATCAGTGTGGTGCGACCCGCCATCAACTGTTCCAACCCCTCCTGAACCGCCACTTCGCTGGCGGCATCCAGGGCTGAAGTGGCTTCATCCAGCAACAGGATGGGTCGGTCAGCCAGGATCGCCCTTGCGATGGCGATGCGCTGCTTCTGACCCCCGGAAAGCCGCACGCCCCGCTCTCCCAGATCCGAGTGATAACCACCGGGCAGTTCCTCCACAAACTCATGGGCACGGGCGGCCCGACAGGCGGCTTCCACTTCGGCCATCGACGCCTCCGGACGACCGTAGCGCACATTCTCCAGCACCGAGGTGGCAAAGATCACCGGCTCCTGAGACACCAGCGCAAACTGAGAACGCCACTGGTGAGGATCACACTGATGGGTGGAGACCCCATCCAGCGAGATCTCCCCGTGCTGAGGGCGATAAAACAGCTTCAACAGCTGAAATAGGGTGGTTTTACCCGCACCGCTGGGGCCCACAAAGGCCACCCGCTCACCGGGCTTGATGGAGAGAGAAAACGCTTTCAGAACGGGGCGATTTAAGGCGCTGGGGTAGGCAAACTGGACCTGTTGAAACTGGAGGGCGCCGCGCAGAGGCGCAGGCAGTATCTTGGGTGAGGACGGAGCTTCAATCGATGCCGGAACCATCATCAGCTCACGCAATCGCTCACTGGCCCCGGCTGCTCGCTGGATCTCCCCAATCACTTCACTGAGGGTAGCGACCGCACCCGCCACCAATACGGCGTAGAACATAAAGGCAGTAAGCTGACCGGCGCTCAGGCCACCCGCCATCACCTCTAACGCCCCCATCCAGCTCACCAGCGTGATGGCACTGACGGAGAGCAACATCACCGCAGCAATCAGTCCGGAGCGATAGCGGATCCGCTTTACCGCGGTGGCCATCACCGACTCCACATCCCGGTGGAAATGGGTGCGATCCACCGGTTCATGACCATAGGCCTGAACCGTCTGTATCTCATGCAGGGTTTCATCCACACGAGCCCCCAGATCCGCCACCCTATCCTGACTGGCGCGACTGAGGGTACGTACCCGGCGGCCAAAGAACAGGATGGGCACCAGCACGACCGGTACGGCGACGGCTACGGCCAGCGTCAGTTGCCAGCTGGTCACCATCATCATCACCCCCCCGCCGATCAGCGTCAGGGCGGATCGCAGCGCCATCGACAAACTCATCCCCACCACGGTTTGCAGTACGGTGGTATCGGCGGTAAAGCGCGAGATCACTTCGCCGGTTCGGCTGGTTTCATAGAACTCGGGCGACAGGGTCAATAGGTGATCAAACACCGCTTTGCGCAGATCAGCACTGACCCGCTCCCCCAGCCAGGTCATCAGGTAGAAACGGACAAACACCGCCATCGCGCCTACCAGATTGATCGCCAGCACCAGCAGCATCATCCGATTGAGCGCAGTTGGGTCACCGGAGAGAAACCCCCGATCCACCAGCAGGCGCACCCCCTGCCCCAGCGCCAGCCAGGCACCGGAGCCAACCGCAAGGGCGACCAGCGCCAGAGCGACACGATGACGGTAGGGGCGAAGAAAACCCCAGAGCCAGGGCAGAATGGAAGAGGATGCGTGCATACAGCGCCTTAGGTAGTCAGCCGATATCCGATGGTAACGCAAAGGGAAAGCGTAACGTATCGGCAACCCCTGGTTAAATCCATAAATCACTGATGCCTTTGCTTTAATCCTCCATAGGCGAGGTATTGTCACCACCCAATCCAACTGGCTTAACGCAGACGACCAGCAGTATAGTGAGGACATCAGCCATATTTGACGCGACTGGAAAGGATGCCATAAGCGATGTTTCGGTTTTTACGCTCTCTCGTTTCCCACGACCTGTTGATTGAACTGAGTCAGGAGAAAATCACCATCCAAAGATTTCGCTCTGGCCATCGGTTGGAGTATTCCCCCTGGCTGGCGTTGGAGATGGAAAACGATAAGCCCACCATCAAGGCAATTGGTGACGAGGCGAAACGGTTGTCGGGGCCGACTATCCAGCGTGTGAACCCTTTCTCCCATCCCCGCAGCTTTGTCGGTAACTTCCAAGTGGCGGAGAAGTTGCTTCAACATGGGATCCGGGAGTTTCACTCATCACGACTGCTTCGACCGGCGCCCCGGGTGGTAATACACCAGCTGGAAAAAGCCGAGGGTGGACTGACGGATATCGAAATCAGGGTGCTTCGTGAATTGGCACTTGGCGGCGGAGCCCGAGAGGTCATTGTGCATACCGGAAAAAGGATCCGCCCCCAGCTTGAGCGGTTTGAGGATCTGAAAAGCCGCACGCCATCACATTGATTCGCACAGTCCTAAAAGTGGCTCAATAAACCCAAGCGGGCCCCTGACGCTGAACAAAGAGTTCGCCACATCAATGGCCTCAATAAGGTGGCCCCATCCCTTTAATAGCCAAATCGAATTACCTCAGAACCAGCTGCTACTTTTTATTCCGTAATTTTTGTGACAGGTAAAAGTATACAAGCTTTCCCCCCTACGATCTTATTTCCTTGCTCCCGATCACTCTTTGAACTCACCCCATTTTCACCTACCCCAGTTAACTCAACACCTCAAGTTTACTTTTTGTTCACATTATTTGCCTTGCGTGATCCTCGTCACGTCAAATTTGGGGGGGATTGCTACTTTTTAATTACCTAAATTAGCCATTTGAACATTAGGAGGTGCTGCACAAAGCACTCAATATGAAGCAACGAAGGCCCCACTGAAGGTGCAGGGGCAGAATTCAAAACAAACCACAACGGCCGGTTTCAGGCGGGTTTTGGGCAGGGAAGCAGATTCCCTGCCTCGGGCTCGCTCATGCTCAAAATCGCCTACACCGTCCGGGCACAACCCTGCACCGAGATTCAACGGTCTCAAACTGAATCAACGGAGAATGATGATGACTGCACTACGATTGACCGGATGCCTGGGATTATTCCTGATAGCATTCGCTTCCCAAGCCGCCAAACCGGTCGATAACGACGGTGACGGCTACCGAGCCGGACAAGACTGCGATGACAACAATCCTGCAGTCTGGCAACTGAACAGCTGCGGTGAGTGTGCCGTAGAACCGGTTGCCGGTTGCGGCGTCGATAACCCCCACGCCAGCCTCGGCTGGACAGACTATCCCAGCGCCTGCCAAAACTGCCATGACGGCGGTGAAGGCGGATTCCAGTATCAGGAGATGTTTGGCTCCACCCATTACCAGTGGACCGGCGAAACGCCCGATATGGTAAACCAGGGCGGCACCCTCCAGGGCAAGCTGACCAATGCGGTGAACAGCTACTGCATCAACATCGAAGGCGACTGGCCGGTCTGTGGCTCCTGCCACGCAGGGCGCGGCATCAAGCCGGGTGAAGGCGATACCGTCGCCAACGTCGACTGTCTGATGTGCCACAACAGCGACTACGCGCTGAACCGCGTCCGTCTGCCTGATGGTAGCTTGGGCCCCTCCCAGGGCACAGACAGCGCTACACTGGACAGCTACGTTCAGAACATTGCGCCGCCGACCCGTACCAACTGCCTGAAGTGTCACGCCTTTGCCGGCGGTGGTGATGGCGTGAAGCGGGGCGATCTCTCCTCCGCGCTGATGGCCAATGGCGACCCCCACTTCGATGTGCATATGAACGCCACTGGCGCCAACCTGCAGTGTCAGGATTGCCACCAGTTCATCAACCACCGTGTGATTGGTAAAGGCTCCGACCTGCGACCCACTGACGACATCGTTCGTGGTGCCGAAATCACCTGCGCCAGCGCCAACTGCCACCAGGGCATGGACTCCGGTACCGGCCACGCCGCAACCGGACGCCGTGGCGAACCGGACCGTCACGTAGCGCGCGTAGCCTGCCAATCCTGCCACATCCCGACCTACGCCAAAGATCTGGGTGACCCGGCCCATGTGCCCACCGAAATCCACCGTGATTGGCAGCACCACCACGACGGCACACCGGCGGACGGCGTATCCGGTCCTGGCCACCCGCACACCGATAAGGCTGCGAACCTGGCCCCATGGCTGCGCTTCTGGAACCGTAAGAGCGACAACTACCTGTTGGGCGATCAGGCGGTGCTGGATCCGGAAACCGGTCGCTACCCCACTTCTCGCCCAATCGGCGGGGTCAACGACGGCATGCTGGTGCCCTTCAAGTACAAGACCGCACTGCAACCCATGACCGTGGCTGACCAACGGATGATCGCGCTGAACACCTTCGAGTACCTCAAGGGTTCAGGGGATGCTGTTGCGTCTACCGAGTCCGGCCTGGTGAACATGGGTTACCCAGCCAATGAGCCCTATGAGTGGATCGAGACTGACACCTTCCAGATGATCAACCACGGTGTGAATCCTGCCAGTGATGTGGCGGATTGCAGCCAGTGTCACGAGACCACTCTGGATCTGGCCAACGACTCGATGCTCGACACCATGGGCTACAAGCTCAAAGGTCCGAAAGAGCAGGTCTGTAACCAGTGTCATGATGGTTCCAAGAGCCTGCCGCGCACCTGGGATAAGATGCACAACCACGTCAGCAAAGGCAGCACCGGTATCGATTGCGCCTTCTGTCACGACGTACAGCGCCCTGAGCGCGGCCTCTGCAGCCCCTGCGACAGCAGCTGCTCAGCGGAATACGTGGACAACGTGCCCTACCCGCATCAGTGCGATTAACGCTTTAGCTCCCAACTGCGGGCCACCCCACGGCCCGCCCCGTTTAAGGGCGCCATTGGCGCCCTTATTATTTGCCACATCTTGGCGATTGAATTCCGACTGAGCACCATTCAACTGAAGTCAGTTAATCAACGGATTAAATAATACATTCTGGATATTTATCATGGACTTAAGTAAATATTTAGCCAGATTAAAACCTGCATCTTAATTACATAGAACCTATCGGTTGTTCCGCTATATCAAGTCGCTAGAATGCCCCATTCCGCTATATCCCCCCACATCTCCATTTCCTAATTGGAGAGGGATTTCTGCACCCCAAATTTGGAGGCATCCATGCGCACAAAATGGCGTTTCCTACTGGCGGCCTGGCTGGTGTTACTCATCACTGGCTGCGGCGGCGGTAGCAGTGATGAGAGCAACTCAACCACTGTGCCCCCGATCACCACCCCACCGGAGGAGACGGTTCTCCCCTCTCACCCTGGACTCAGTGCCAGAAGTGTGACGGCCCAGTACCATCCGGAAGGCACACTGCACCCTGAGATCCAGGGCCAGAAAGGCACATTGAGCTTTGAGCTGGATCCCGGCAGCGCGGACGATGTGGTCGAGGTTGACGTCCGCAGCGGCCAACTTCGGGTCCTGAACCAAGGGGAAGCCGTCATCCGCATCCGTGACAATGGCTTGCCAAACTACAAAGCCGCTGAAACCGAATGGCAGATCACCATTACACCGGGGGCACGGGGCCAACTCCTGACCAATGACCTCACCCTCTCTTACGGTGACAGCCCTGCGCCTTTACGGGTATCCGGTGCCATTGGCCAACTCCACTACCGCCCGATGGAGGACCACCCCATCATCTCCATCGATGAGTCCGGGCGGGTCACCGCTTTGGCGGTCGGCACCAGCTTGGTCCATATCGAGGATGACGGTGGCCGCAACTACCAAAGCTCCAGCGCCGCCGCCTTTGTCCGTGTCATGCCAGCCCAGGGCGGGGTTGCCGAATTCCACGATCTGGGTGACAAGCCCTATGTGCCTGGGGGCACACTGCTTCCCTCATACAGTGGCTCGCTGGCACATCAGGTTCACTTTGTGCTGGATGACTCCGACTCACACCAGATTGTCCGTCTTGATCCAGATTCAGGCGAGATGAGCATCCTGAGTGCGGGTCAGGCCTGTGTTCGCGTCGAGCAAAGCAATGGGCCGGGTTTTGAAACGCTGGCAGACCAGCGCTTCTGCGTTAACGTACTCCCGGCAGAAAACACCGGGCTGGTGATCTCTGGTGCGCCGCTGGCGTTTGAATTTGACGGAATCGTCGAGCTGCCGGTGAACGGCGTACAAGGCACCCTGACCCTCGCTCTCGCCGAGGATGCCCCTCAGGATGTGGTTGCCATTACCGATGACCAGCGTCTGGCCCTGCTGGCACCTGGCGAAGTGCGCCTGAACGTGCAGGATGACGGCGGACGAAACTACCTGCCAAGCCAGCACACTGTGACCGTCACCGTGCTGCCACTGCCCCACCCCGGTCTGTCAGCCCTCGATATCTCCCGTCCCTTTGACGCTGACGCTCGCTGGATACCCGCCATTCAGGGGGCACAAGGTGAAGTGAGCTATCGGTTGGCAAAAGAGCAGGATGCCACGCGAGTCCGTCTGGATCCGGTTTCCGGTACTCTGACGCCCTTGATGCCGGGTCAATCCACGATTCTTGTCTCCGACGATGGCGGGCGTTACTACGCCCCGGCACAAACGCCATTTACCCTCACCGTCGACAAGCTGGAAAACACCGCCTTGAGTGCGACGCCGTTGGTGACCCAGTATCAATCCGGCCAACAGCTGATGCCGGTGATTGAAGGGGCACAAGGCGCCCTCTCTTTCACCCTGCTGGATGGGCAGGATGTGGTGACCATCAATCCGGACCACAGCCTGACAACGCTCAAACCTGGCTACGCGGTGCTCAACGTAACCGACAGCGGTAACGACTGGTACCAGCCCGCAGAAACCCTGTTGACCGTCACCGTTTACCAGGCTGACAGCCCCATGGAGGCTCAGGGTCTTACGCTGACCTATGCTCCGGATGCCCAGGGCGCCATCTCGGTCATCGGAGCCGTTGGCACCCCGAGCTTTGCCATCAGCAAGGGCTCAAAGCAGGACGTGGTCGCCGTTAACCCCCAGACCGGTGTCGTCACCGTACTCAACGCCGGCACCACTAATGTCACGGTGACCGACCCGGGTGACACCAACACCGCCTCCTACCGGCAGATGGTAACGGTTACAGTCAACAAAGGGGCCGCCAACCCCAATCTCAAACTCGCCAGCGAGCAGATCCAGGGTATTTATGGCCAACTGCCCCTGACCGCCCCGCAGTTGACCGGCGTGGAGCCAGACGCCTGGGTCAGCTACTGGATTGAGGATGCGGCACAGCGCCAGATTGCTCAGATCGAGTCCCGTACCGGCGTAATCACGCCGCTGCAGGCGGGCATTGTTGAAGTCGCCGTAACCGAACACAGCCGAAACTACGAAGACAGCCAGGTGCACTACCAGGCGATCATCGAACTGGGACGGCATGAAGGGCTCAGAGTCGACAGCGCCACGCCGACGAACTTTGCCTTCTATCCGGATATGCGGATAACGGCCCCGATTATCGACAATCAATACGGCATGCTGCACTTCTCCGCTACCCCATCGGCCGATTATGACTTGACCGATGACGGCACCCTGGTGGTGCACCGCCAGCCGCCCACGGGACTTATCAGCCTTATCATTGAAGACAACGGAGGCAACAAGGTCACACCAAGCCTGGCTCAACATACCCTCTATCTTGATCGCATCGACCGGGAGTCCGGACAGCCGGACACCGTCACCTTTGAGGGTCAAACGCTGGTGTTCGATGGCCGTATCGACATCATGAAGGGCGATCACAGCCAGCTGGAGTTGGCCAGTGGCAATGACTTCGGCACAGAGGTGCAGTTACCGGATGGCAGTGGCTACACCCGTGTTAAAGCCTCGGTGACCCTCGAGTCCAGCGGACAACGTGTTCCGGTGACGCTGCGTTTGAGCACCCGCGGGGATTGTCAGGAAGCCTGGCAGTGGTTGCCACTGTCGGCGCCCATGTCGGTCTACTGCAACGGTAACCAGCAGGTGCGGATCACCCTGGCGCCGGAGGACGACTACAACGGTGCCCTGCCTGCGGGCCACTATTTCTCCACAGAGCCTCTGGTGCTGACTCAAAGGGCAAAGCCCTGGGTCAATGAAGGTGTCACCGAGATGGGTGATGCGGTTGCACGCAAATGGTGGCTTATCGACATCGATATGCGCCTGCCCTGAACGAACGCAAAAAGCCCGGCAGTTGCCGGGCTTTTTATTTGTTCCAACCGGGATTGAGTCATGCCGGCATTGGGGCCGGGTAGCGCCGCAATCAAGCGGTGGTGATGGTGGCTTCCACCAGCGGCTTTCCAGCACTGTTGGCCAGACGAAGGGCGCTGCCATCGCGCTCAATGGTGCCGTTGCCGGGCATCAGTACGGGACGCTTAAAGTCAAAGCTGGCGCCGGTTAACGGCTCGGATACAGCGGAGAGCATCCGCGCAACCATGTACATTCCGTGGGCGATCGGCGCATCAAAGCCAAAGGGTTTGGCGGTGATCCGGTGCAGGTGAATGGGGTTGTAGTCGCCGGAGATCCGCGCATAACCACGGGCCACCTGGGGCGACAGTGCCAGGGCTTCGAGGGTCTGCCACTGGTACTCCACCTTGGGGGCACGAGTACCGGCACGCCGACGGCGACGACCGCCTTCCGCAGGCAGGCGCAACAGACAACGGCTGGTGTATTGAGCGCAGCAGGTGGCGCCCTGAGTAAATTCCGCCACCAGTTCGAACTCCAACCCCTTTTCGGTGCGCTCCTGCTCACCCACCTTCACCACCACATCGTAGGCTTCGTCCGCCTTCATCGCAGTATGCAACTCAAAGCTGACGCCCAGGTGGATCATGCCCAGAGGTTGAACCGGTACATTTTTGTCGGTGAGCAGCATCAGCTGGATCGGCTGAGTCGCAACAAACAGGTAGGAGAGCGGCAGCACATCGGGGGCGAACCCACAGAAGGCGTTGTAGCGTTTGAGCTGCTCCGCTTCAAACCGGAACCCTTCGACCTTCATCTCCATGGCCGGCAGTTCTCCAGGCGCACAGCGCTTGAGAAAACCTTTCCATACCAGGCTCAGATTGGAGGGGATCTCGTTTTGGGTCAGGGTTTGAATCATAGGGTTACAGTTCCTTTCGGTCTTAAAAGCCCGCAAAGGATACCTGTAGGGCCTCGTAAACGAGGCCCGACCAGCTTCCTATACCGGCTCGAACGCCAGGGCTTCCCGCTCCTGGGCCAGTCTTTCCATGTGTTGCTGGGCCATCTCATCAAGCCACTCCAGCACCGCTTTGATGGCGGGTACCTCCTGACGATCAGGATGGCACACTGCCAGATAATGCTGCTCCGCTTCGACAAAGGCGTCAATGGGCACCACCAGCGCACCGGAGCGAACCGATGGCGCCACCATGTGCCAGCGTCCCAGTGCCACGCCCTGCCCGGACATGGCGGCCCGGTAGGCCAAATCCGCACGGTTAAACACAAAACCGCGAGTCACGGCCAGAGGATCAATCCCAGCTCGTTCGGCCCAGAACTGCCACTCAGTGTAGAATCCGGTGCCCTGCCAGGCGGTCTCATCATGCAGCAGCAAACAGTCTGCCAGGCCATCCGGGTTCTGCCACAGGTTGTGCTCATCCGCGTAATCCTTGCTGCACACCGGCACCAGCATCTCACCAAACAGCACATGCTGATGCAGGCCAGAGCGATCTGCCCGGTCGTAGTACACCGCCACATCCACAGGCTCATGCTGGAAGTCGGTGGAGCGGGACTGAGCGCGCACCTGCAAAGTCATCTTGGGATAACGACGATGCAGATCCCCCAATCGCTCGGACAACCAGCAGCGGGCAAAGCTGTGGGGCACCGCCATGCTGAGGGTGGAGGTGAACTCCTGCTGACGAATGTCACGGATGGCGGATTCCAGCCCACCGAGGGATTGGTCCAGCACCGCCATCAGGCCCTGCCCCTGCTCCGTCAACTGCAGGCGACGGTTAAAGCGCAGGAACAGTTTGAAGCCCAACTGCTCTTCAAGTTTTTTGATGCGGTGGCTGACGGCACTCTGTGTCAGGTGCAGTTCTTCGGCCGCCTTGGTGAAGCTCATATGTCGGGCTGCACTGGCAAAACAGTGCATGGAGGAGAGAATGGCGCTACTCAGCATGGGGGCCTCGGATTAACAGCGTTCATATGAAAGTCATTTTATTTCGCTGTTGACCCAACGCAAGGAAACCTATACTGCGAAGCATCAGAACGGGATGGGACTCACATTTGCCTGGTGAGTTGAGTTAGCACCTTATCCCTGACCGTTCCAGCGTTATTCTCCGTCTCCGAATAGACGCTGTTCAAGCGAAAAAATTGGAAAGCCCGGCACCTGGTGTCGGGCTTTCACTCTTTTTCCCCCAGGACGCACCACTGCGCTCCCAACTGCACCCCATATTCGCCATCCCGGCATTCGGCCTGCTCCGCCAGACGATAGTACAGCGCACGCGAAATCTTCCCCAGCATTCCATGCCACAGCCGCACATAGGGTATGCCCTGCTTAAGCAGCCAGGGGTGATCATCGCTGACGGGGCAGCGCACGCCATTGGGCCCGTTCAGCCACCACTGACCATCATCGGATTCCAACTCCGTCAGCAGAAACGGCGCATCCTGAACCCGGACCCGCCACTTCTCCACCGGGGTCACCAGATAGTGGTGGCCATCGGATTCTGCTCTGAGCACCGATGCGAATAACTGCACCAGCGCAGGCCGCCGGAACGGCTCACCCTGGCAATACCAGTTGCCCTCCCGGTCGATCTCAATGTCGATATCGCCGCACAGGGGGGGATCCCAGCTGTCCAGCTTGGGATTCTCTCCCACCTGACGGACGAGTCGCTCAATCACCTTCAATCAGTTCCAGCAAAACCTGCAAGGGGTGGCGCAAGCCCTTCAGTCCAAATCGCTTAACCTGGCTGCGACAGGAGTATCCGCTGGAGAGCGGCTCCCCCTCCTCTTTCGCCAACTCCGGCGCCCAGCTCATATCGAACAGCTGACGACTTCGCTCCAGATTGGCCACCTCATGGCCAAAGGTGCCCGCCATACCGCAGCAACCCAGATTGACGGTTTTCAATTCGGCACCAAAGTGACCCAGAACCTGCTGCCACTCAGTTGCGCCACTGGGTCGCACACTGTTCTCCGTGCAGTGCCCCATCAGACGGTAGTGATGCCCGCTCTGGGGGCGCGGTGTCCAGCGATCCAGGTGACGGGCCAGAAACGACTGCAGCACCTCAACCTCAAAGTCGCCCCGCTCCTCTTTCAGAATGGTGACGTACTCATCGGAATAGGTCAGAACCAGAGCGGGGTCCAGCCCCACCATCGGCACTTTGTAAGCCGCCAGACGGTTCAGCGCTGCGGCAGAATTGCGTGCAGTTCGACGGAAGCGGTCCAGGAAACCCTTGATGTGCTGAGGCTTGCCATTGGGCAGGTACGGCACCAGCAGCGGTTCAAACCCGAGCCGGGCCAGCAGTTTCAGTCCCGCTTCCACCAGGGCGGCATCGTAGTGGCTGTTAAACGGGTCCTGCACCAGCAACACCATATGGCGGCGCTCCTCGCTGCTGGCCCGCGCCAGGCGTCGCTCCAGTTCAGGCAGGGTCGAGGGCTGATGCTGCCCGACCCGCTCAGTCAGAGTGGGGACCGAAAGCGCCGGCGGATCCACGTAGCCCACCAGGGTCTTCAGCAGCCATTGGCTGGCACGGTTCTGGCTCAGGCTGTTCACCAGTTTCGGGAAGCGGGCCTGCAGCGGCAGGCTGTCCTCAAGGTTGGCAACAAAGTGGTCTTTCAACGGACGCAGGTAGCGGCCGTAGTAGTGGTGCAAGAACTCCGCCCGCAGCGTCGGGATGTCCACCTTAACCGGACAGGCACCGGAACAGGCCTTACAGGCGAGGCAACTGAGCATGCCCTGGTGCACTTCATGGGAGAAGTCGGTCTCCTGAGAGAACTGATTCCGAACCCGTTGCCACAAGGGCGCGCGGCGCGGGGGATATTGGCTGAGATCCACGCCCTCGCGGGCCAGCAGTCTGAGCCAGGCCCGATAAAGCTCAGCCCGTCCTTTGGGGCTCTCTACCCGATCCCCACTCGCTTTGTAGGAGGGGCACATGGGGGAATCAATCTGGTAGTTAAAGCAGAGGCCGTTGCCATTGCAGCGGATCGCCCGCTCGTACTCTTCGCGGCTTTGTGGGCTGATGCGTCGGTTGAAGGCGCCCCGGGTGGGCGACTCCACCGGGTAGAGTTCATCGTCACTGTCCAGTGGTGTGCAGATCTTGCCGGGATTGAGGCGGTTGTCCGGGTCAAACCACCCCTTAATGCGGCGCAAATCCTCAAACAGCTCGCCAAATACGGCAGGGCCATATTCAGAGCGCACGCCCCGACCATGCTCGCCCCACATCAGGCCACCATACTGGCGGGTCAGTTCAGCCACTTTGTCCGACAGGACCTTAAGCTGTCGCTCGTCCGCCGGATCGCAGAGATCCAGGGCGGGCCGCACGTGCAGTACCCCCGCGTCGACGTGGCCAAACATGCCGTACTGCAGACCTTCCGCATCCAGCAACGCCCGGAACTCGGCTATAAAATCCGCCAGCTTTTCCGGTGGCACGGCGGTGTCCTCAACAAAGGCCAACGGCTTACGGGGGCCCTTGGCATTGGCCAGCAAGCCCACCGCTTTCTTGCGCATGGCGTAAACCCGACCGATGCTGCCGCCATCGCGGCAGACTTTGTAGCCCAGTACCGCGCCATTGTCGCCGCTGTCGAGCCGGGCCAGCAGTGCGATCAGCTTACCCTCCACCTCATCGGCTTCTCCGGCGAACTCCACCATATTGATGCCGTCAAAGCGGTGAGCCTGCTCCGCGTCCTCCGGTTCCACCAGGTCCGCGACGGTATGCCAACTGACGTCTTCCCGTGCCAGGTTCAGCACCGTGGCGTCGATGGTTTCCACCACCGTGGCGTGCGCGTCCACCAGTTCCGGGGCGTGACGCAGTGCGGAATCAAAACTGTCGTACTGGATGTTGACCAGCACCCGGGTGTCCGGAATGGGGGTCAGGTCCAGGGTCGCTTCAACCACAAACGCCAGGGTGCCCTCACTGCCGCAGAGCAGACGGGTCAGGTCCAGAATGTCGGTGTCCGGGTTGTAGACGTGCTTAAGGTCATAGCCGGTCAGGAAACGATTGAGTTTGGGGAAGCGGGCTTCAATCAGCCCCTGCTTCTCCTGACACAGGGCCACGACAGATTCCGCCAGTTCCCGGGCCCGGCCCTTCAGCGCGTTACGAGCTGCTTGATCCCAAGGGCCGGTGATCAGTTCGCTGCCATCATCAAGAATCGCGCGGATGGCGATCACGTGATCCGAGGTTTTTCCATACACCAGAGAACCGGCACCGGAGGCGTCGGTGTTGATCATTCCGCCCAGGGTAGCGCGGTTGGAGGTGGAGAGATCGGGGGAGAAGAACAGGCCATGGGGGCGCAGTTCGTCGTTCAGGGCGTCCTTGATCACCCCGCACTGCACCACCGCCTGACGGCGCTCGGCATCAATGGAGACGACGCCACGCATATGGCGGCTGGTGTCGATGATGATGCCCCGGTTAAGACTCTGGCCGTTGGTGCCGGTGCCGCCACCACGGGCGGAGAAAGTCAGTTGACGAAACTCCGGGTTCTGAGCCAGTCGCAGTGCCAGTTGGATGTCATCGCCATCAAGGGGGAACAACACACCCTGAGGCAGCATCTGGTAGACGCTGTTGTCCGTGGCCAAGCTGAGCCGGTGGCCATACCGGGTTTCCACTTCACCTTGAAAACCGGCGCCTTTAAGGGCGCCGAGATAATCCCGATACTGGGGTTCCAGTACCGCCTGAGGATCCAAAGCAGGGATCATGCACTCTTCCTTGCGCGGTCGCGTTTCGCGTCATTGTGCCCCATGGGATACACAAAGAAAAAAAAGCCGCTCAGTGAGCGGCTTTTTTGTCGTCAAGGAATTATGACGTTATCGAGTGACCTTATTTGGCCAGCTTCTTACCCAGGAACAACCAGGTGTCCACTACGGTGTCCGGGTTGAGGGAAACGGAGTCGATGCCCTCTTCCGCCAGCCACTGGGCGAAGTCTTCATGGTCGGACGGACCCTGACCACAGATGCCCACGTACTTGCCACGCGCCTTACAGGCTTTGATGGCCATGGACAGCAGCGCCTTAACGGCAGCGTCACGCTCGTCGAACAGGTGGCTGATGATGCCGGAGTCACGATCCAGACCCAGAGTCAGCTGAGTCATGTCGTTGGAGCCGATGGAGAAGCCATCGAAGTGATCCAGGAACTGATCAGCCAGCAGGGCGTTGGAGGGCAGCTCACACATCATCTGCACCAGCAGACCGTCCTTACCACGCTCCAGACCGTTTTTGCCCAGCTCAGCGATCACCGCTTCCGCTTCACCGACGGTGCGAACGAAGGGGATCATGATCTCGACGTTGGTCAGGCCCATCTCACCGCGAACGCGCTTGATCGCTTCACACTCCAGGGCGAAGCAGTCACGGAAGCTGTCGTCGATGTAACGGGACGCACCACGGAAGCCCAGCATCGGGTTTTCCTCTTCCGGCTCGTAGCGGTCACCGCCCACCAGGTTGGCGTACTCGTTGGACTTGAAGTCAGACATACGAACGATGATGCGCTTCGGATAGACAGACGCCGCGATGGTGGCCACACCTTCCGCCAGACGGGAGATGTAGAACTCACGCGGGTCATCATAACCTGCCATCATCTCAGCGATTTCAGCCTTGGTACCCGCGTCCTGGTCTTCCAGGTTCAGCAGGGCCTTCGGGTGTACGCCGATCATGCGGTTGATGATGAACTCCAGACGGGCCAGGCCGATGCCTTCGTTCGGCAGACGACCGAAGTCGAAAGCGCGATCCGGGTTACCCACGTTCATCATGATCTTCATCGGCAGTTCCGGCAGCGCGTCTACGCGAGACTCGCTTACGGAGAACTCCAGCTCACCGTCGTAGATGAAGCCGGTGTCACCTTCGGAGCAGGACACGGTCACTTTGGCACCGTTGGCGATGGCGCTGGTGGCGTTGCCACAGCCCACAACTGCCGGGATACCCAGCTCACGAGCGATGATCGCAGCGTGACAGGTACGGCCGCCACGGTTGGTCACGATGGCAGAAGCGCGCTTCATGATCGGTTCCCAATCCGGGTCGGTCATGTCGGTTACCAGAACGTCACCGGGCTGGATCTTGTCCATATCTTCGATGGAGTCCAGCACCTTGGCGGTACCGGCACCGATCTTATGGCCAATAGCGCGGCCTTCGCACAGTACGGAGGAGCGGGAAGCCAGGTTGAAGCGCTCAATCACCTGAGCATCTTCGTTGGAACGTACGGTTTCCGGACGGGCCTGTACGATGTACAGCTTGCCATCCAGACCATCTTTGGCCCACTCGATGTCCATCGGACGACCGTAGTGCTTCTCGATGATCACCGCTTGCTTGGCCAGTTCCTGAACCTCGGCATCGGTGATGGAGAATTGGCCGCGCAGTTCAGCCGGCACATCGCCGATCTGCACCTGCTTGCCGTGGCTCTGGTCGGCAGAGTAAGTCATCTGCACCAGCTTGGAGCCCAGGTTACGACGCACGATGGAGTTGAAACCTTTGGCCAGAGTCGGCTTGTGTACGTAGAACTCATCCGGGTTAACCGCGCCCTGCACCACCATCTCACCCAGACCATAGGCGGAGGTGATGAAGACCACGTCTTCAAAACCGGATTCGGTGTCGATAGAGAACATCACACCGGAGGAGGACTTGTCGGAACGCACCATGCGCTGCACACCGGCGGACAGAGCCACACCGCGGTGGTCATAGCCCTGGTGTACACGGTAGGAGATGGCGCGATCGTTAAACAGAGAGGCGAATACGTGGTGGACAGCCAGTTTTACGGCATCAATGCCACGTACGTTGAGGAAGGTTTCCTGCTGCCCGGCAAAGGAGGCGTCGGGCATATCTTCGGCGGTGGCAGAGGAGCGTACGGCGAAGGAGACTTCGTCGCCACCGTCTTTGGAGAGCTGAGCGTAAGCCTGCTCGATGGCGTGGTTCAGTTCCTGTTGGAACGGGGTATCGATGATCCATTGACGGATGCTCTTGCCGGCTTCAGCCAAGGCGTTAACATCGTCCACATCCAGGGTGTCCAGCAGAGCGTAGATCTTTTCGTTCAGTCCACTTTGCTCAAGAAACTCGTTGAATGCCTCAGCGGTGGTGGCAAAACCACCGGGTACCTGTACACCAGCGTTGGCCAGGTTACTGATCATTTCACCCAGGGAAGCGTTCTTGCCGCCCACCCGGTTGACATCGTGCATGCCAAGTTCCTGGTACCAGAGTACGTATTGGGTCACAGTTCTATCCTCACAACCTCGGTTTAAGTAGGGCCCCTTCCTGTCGGGGCGCGGGCATTTTACACTGGGGACGGTTGGAGCGTAAATCGCTAATTTTATTTGTAATTTTATTACGACATGAGGTCAGAATGGGACGTAAGGTGTTCTATATCTCCGATGGCACCGCCATCACAGCAGAAGTGTTTGGTCATGCGGTACTCTCACAATTTCCCATTGAGTTTGAACAAATTACCATCCCCTTCGTTGAAACCTTAGACAAGGCGGAAGAAGTCAAGCAGAAACTGAATGACTGTTTTTTTACAACAGGTGAGCGTCCTTTGGTGTTTCATTCCATCGTGAATCCGGAGATCCGCACCATCATCTACAGCTCCGAAGCGCTCGATTATGACTTCCTCAACACCTTTGTTGCCCCGCTTGAACAGCAACTGGGGGTAAAAGCGGAGCCGCGCATCCACCGCACCCACTCCATCGACAACGCCGCCTATGCGGATCGTATTGATGCGATCCACTACGCGATGGAGAACGACGATGGCATCACCATGAAGAACCTGGACCAGGCGGATGTGATTCTGGTGGGCGTTTCCCGCTGCGGTAAGACCCCCTCCAGCCTCTACCTCTCCATGCAGTTCGGCATCAAGGCGGCCAACTACCCCTTTATTGCCGAGGATATGGACAACCTGAAGCTGCCACCGGAGTTGAAGGCCCATAAAAAGAAGATCTTTGGCCTCACCATTGAACCGATGCGTCTGCACGAGATCCGCAACCAGCGTCTGGAGGGCAGCACCTACGCGTCACTGCGCCAATGCCGGATGGAGGTGAAAGAGGTGGAGATGATGTTTAAGCGAGAGCGTATCCCCTTCCTTAATACCACGTACCACTCCGTTGAAGAGATCGCGACCAAGATCCTCTCCGAGACCGGATTGGAACGAAAAATGTTCTAACCCCACAGCCCGGTGGCGGCGATTTGAGCGGCCACCGGGTTCCCTCCAAAAAAGTCGCTTAACTGCACAAAGTTCAAGCGATTTTCTGCCCAGATCCCGCTCTTGTCACACTCATCGACTCGGGAAATTCGGTATACTCAACCAAATTTGCCGCACGATGTGCCGCGCTGCGCGGTGCGAATGCTTCACCGGCTGACTGTTTTCATGACCATTAAGACTGACGAACTACGCACTACCCTGCTTTCCAGGGTGATCTCCCCCGCCGAACTGGCGGCGGAATTTCCCCTCAGCGATGGCGCCGCCACCGCATTGGTGCAAGCCCGCCGTGAGGTGGAAGCGATTCTGAGCGGGGAAGACCCGCGCCTGCTGGTTATCATCGGCCCCTGCTCCATCCACGACACCAAAGCTGCGGTAGAATACGCCCGCCGTCTGGCCGAACTGAGCCAGGAGTTGAAAGAGGACCTGCAGATCGTAATGCGGGTGTACTTTGAGAAACCTCGCACCACCGTTGGTTGGAAAGGACTGATCTCCGATCCTGATCTGGATGGCAGCTTCAGTGCAGACAAAGGCCTACGGTTGGCCCGTGAGTTGCTGGTGACCATCAGCGAACTGAAACTGCCCATCGCCACCGAGTTTCTCGATATGGTGAACGGTCAGTACATCGCCGATCTGATCACCTGGGGGGCCATCGGCGCCCGAACCACCGAGTCCCAGATCCACCGTGAGATGGCCTCAGCGCTCTCTTGCCCGGTTGGTTTCAAGAACGGTACCGATGGCAACATCAAGATCGCCGTAGACGCCGTCCGTGCCTCCCGGGAGCCGCACATCTTCTATTCACCGGATAAAGATGGCCAGATGAGCGTGTACCGTACCCACGGTAACCCGTTCGGTCACATCATTCTGCGCGGTGGACAAGCCCCCAACTACCAGGCCGAACACATCATTGCCGCCCACGACGAACTGCAGTCGGTCGGCGTGATCCCCAACCTGGTGGTGGACTTCTCCCACGGCAACAGCCAGAAACAGCACAAGCGTCAGCTTGAGGTTGCCCGTGATGTAATGGCGCAGATGGTTGAGCCTCATGGCCGTGCCATTGCCGGTGTGATGGCGGAGAGTTTCCTGGTTGAGGGCAGCCAGAAGGTGGAACAGGGCAAGCCTCTCACCTACGGCCAGAGCATCACTGACGGTTGCCTCAGTTGGGCAGAATCGGAAATTTTGCTGAGGGATTTGGCACAGGCCAGTCGGGCCCGCCGCCAGCGTCTGGGCTGAGTTGCAGCCAGTTCGTGATCCCCGTCCCACCCCGGCGTTTTGCCGGGGTGACTTTTATCACGTCGTTATTTTTCATACAGTAATCTTTGATAACAACGATAATGCGATAATCAGGACGAGCCTACGCCATGGATCACGCCGAGTTACACATACTGATCGCTGACGATCACCCGCTGTTTCGCAGCGCGCTAAAACAGGCTCTTGCCGGACGACTCGACGCCAGATGGGACGAAGCGGACAGCGCCGACACTCTCGAGTCCAAGTTGAAGGTTCAGCAGCCAGATCTGGTTCTGCTCGACCTGGAGATGCCCGGCAGCCACGGCTATTCCACCTTGATCCATCTGCGCAGCCATTACCCCGGCGTTCCCGTGGTGGTAATCTCCGCGCACGAGGACCCGACCACGGTTTCCAAGGCGCTCTCCTACGATTGCCAGGGCTTTATTCCCAAGTCCGCCAGCCCGGAACAGATTGCCGAAGCCCTGCACGTGGTTCTGGAAGGCGACACCTACCTGCCGGAAGGCATGGCGGAGCTGGCAGAGCCCAGTTATGAAGTAAACGATATTGGCGCCCGACTGGCGGAGCTGACGCCACAGCAGTACCGGGTGCTTCAGATGTTTGCCGAAGGGATGCTGAACAAGCAGATCGCTTATGATCTGGGCGTCTCCGAAGCCACCATCAAAGCGCACGCCACCGCCATCTTCCGGAAACTGGGTGTCCGCAACCGCACCCAGGCGGTGATCGCCCTGCAGGGGCTGGAGATGGAGAAAAAGGTGCTTTAACGCGCCGACATCACCAGCAGATGCCACAGCCATTTCAACAGCTGTGACGGAGGCTCGCCCCAGTGCTGCCAGGCACTGGGGTTTTTGATGCTGTCAGACAAGGCAAGGCCAATATGATAAGCGTCCACCCAGTTGCCCTGCCCCTCTGAGCGACCCAGAGCGCTGACCCGCTCCGCCACTTCCGGCATCAGGGGGCCGCGCCGATCCTTCGGCACCGCTTCGGGCTTCAGTCGATATCCGCCATGCCAGTTCAATTCGAAGCCATATCGACGCGACAGGGATTCCAGCGTCTGCCCCACATCCGTGCCGATAAAGCTGGGGTCCGCCACCAGCATCCTCACATCCCTGTCCAGCCGAACTTCTCCGTGAACCTGAGCTTCAATGTAGTGATCCAGGTTGCCCATTGCCGGTGCATCCAGCCAGTGGGCGGAAGGCCCCTGTGACAAGCGGGTCAGCAGGTCGGGCAATCTGAGTTGGGACAGCCCCAGTGCACTGTCCCGTTCAAAACACTCGGTCAGCAGTTCAGAGAACAGAGCGTCCGTTTCGCTACGTGTACCCCGGGCAGCGGACAGTCGGTGCGAGTCGCCGAAACAAAACGTCGAGCGCGCATTCAGTTGGGGGTGAAGCAGGAAATAACAGGAGCCAAAACGTGGCGACGGGCCATCGGAGTGAGGCAGCAATTGCCAGGCACCATACTTGGGGCGGGCATCCGGGGCACTGTGTGGCCCATAAGCCTCCCCGAATAGCTGCGCCTCCCACTGGGCGCGCCGACCATTCGCGGCAGGATCCAGCAATCCGCCGGAGATCCCAGAGGTGAATTGATTGAGGTAGCGGCCGGTTTCAAACAGGGATTCTGCCACCCGGGCGCCGTTGGCCGTCAGCCGGTCCGGGTGGAAATGAAGGGCAATGGGCGCCTCCGCCAAAACCCGGCTTCGGCAGGCGTGCCAACGGGCGTCGTCCAGATCACTCATCGCCAGCAGATGGGCGATATTGGCCCTTGCCTTATCACGCTCGGCTCGTGCCAGGCGCGCCACGTGGTTCAAGGCCGCTTTGGCTGACGCATCCATTACTGTCTGTGACATAAGCCCACTCAATCCATCCCTTAGAGACCTGTTCTATCACTCCTTGTGCGACAGAAAAAGCCAACTTCTTCATCCTGTGAACCCACCATGGTTAACGGAGTTTTTATTCAATGTCACTTTGATGTAGCCTGACGCAGCCCCATAACAACAACGAAGCATTACCAATGAACGGCACTGACACACAAGCAACGAACGATTTACGGGAAGTTAAACAGTTTGGCCTATGGGCTTCCATTGCCAGCCTGAGTTACGTTTTCTGGCTGGTGGGCGGCATGGAGTTGATTGAACGCCTGGCCTATTACGGCGTAAAAAGCTCCGCGGCCCTGTACGCCAAAGCCCCGGCTTCTGCCGGCGGCCTCGGGATCAGCATGGGCGACTTCGGTATCATTCTGATGATCTGGGCGCTCCTGCAAACCTTTGTTCCGGTCTTCACCGGCGGCATCTCCGACCGGGCTGGCTACAAAGAGACCATCTTCGCCTCTACCGTACTGAAGATCGCCGGCTACCTGATGATGGCGTTCTTTCCCACCTTCAGCGGTTTCCTGGTCGGCGCCATCCTGCTTGCTACCGGTACCGGCATCTTTAAGCCCGGCATCCAGGGCACTCTGGTGCTGGCCACCCGCCGCGAGAACAGCTCCATGGCGTGGGGGATCTTCTACCAGACCGTCAACATCGGTGGCTTCCTGGGCCCCCTGATGGCGGTACATCTGCGCCAGCTGTCCTGGGACAACGTGTTTTTTGCCTGCGCCGCGATCATCTCCCTCAATTTCCTGATGCTGCTGGCCTACAAAGAGCCAGGTAAGGCAGAGCGCATTGAGCGTCAGGCCAAGATCAAGCGTGGTGAGATTAAGCAGGAAGCCCTGTGGAAAGACGCCTGGCAGGAGCTTAAGAAGCCTATCGTTCTCGGCTATATGCTGGTTTTTGCCGGTTTCTGGTTCCTGTTTAATGCCCTGTTTGATGTGCTTCCGGTGCACATTGCCGAATGGGTGGATACCCGCGTAATTGTCCAGGACCTGTTTGGTCCGCAGGGCACACAAAACGGCTTTGCTCAGTTCTGGCTGGGGCTAGATAACAGCGGCACCAAGGTAATGCCCGAGGGGATGCTGAACCTCAACGCCGGCATGATCATGACAAGCTGTTTCCTTATTGCCGCGCTTACCGCCAAGTTCCGCATCATGACCGCCATGTTTGCCGGCGCCGTCGCCAGCATCATCGCCTTTGTGATCATCGGCAGCTCCAACTTTGCCTGGGCCATGGTCTTTGCCATCGCCCTGTTCAGCTTGGGCGAGATGATGATCAGCCCGAAGAAGAACGAGTTCATGGGCAACATCGCTCCGGCGGGTAAAAAGGCGATGTATCTGGGCTTTGTGATGCTGCCCCAGGGGATCGGCTGGGGCCTTGAGGGCTACTGGGGCCCGAAACTGTATGAGATGTACGCGTCTAAAGAGACCTTCTCCCGTCTGATGCTGGAGCAAGAGGGCATGAGTGTTGCCGCCGTCGACGCCATCCCTCAGGGTGAAGCCTTTATGCGTCTGGTGGAGTTTACCGGCCAGGACCCCTACGTTCTGACACAGTTCCTGTACGAAACACACAATATCGGCTTTGCCTGGTATCTGATCGCCGCCGTCGGCAGCCTCTCCGCGCTGGGGATTCTGCTTTATGGCCGCTGGTATCAGCGGTTGCAGCAGCAACAAGCCTAACCCCCTACCGGCCCCGCTCTGATGCGGGGCCTTTCTTTATCCCTCGGCCCTATCCACACACAGCGTTAGTTTTGCTTACGCTCAGCAGCATGCTTCCCTGCTGTCACCCCTCTACACTGCGTCCAGTCTCGCGGACCACCGCGCCACCAGGAACCATCATGAAAAGCAAAGCGATCTGCTGGGGCTTTCTTGCTCTTGCCATCATTACCGAAGTCGCAGGCACCAGTGTGATGACCCTGATTGAGGAGGACAAGGGGGTAAAATACGCCCTGCTTTACGGGTTTATCTGCGCCTCCTACTACTTTCTCGCCCGAGCCGCCAAGCGGATCCCCATCGGCATCGCCTATGCCTTGTGGGAGGGACTGGGTCTCACTCTGATCACTCTGGTGGGGATACTCTGGCTTGGCCAGATCCCCTCCCCCATCACTGCATTGGGCCTGCTGCTGGCCATTGTCGGGATCGTCCTGATTACTTTGGGCGAAAACCCCGACCGGGAGGCGGCATCATGCTAAATGCCTTTATGGGTTACGTGGTAGTGGCTGCCCTATTGGATATCGGCGCTAACCTCTGCGCGGCCAAATCAAAAGGATTCCAACACCGAGGCTGGGCCACCGCTACCATCGTCCTGATCCTCGCCGCCTTTACGGCGCTGGCTCAGGCGGTAAAAGGGATGGATCTCGCGGTCGCCTACGCCACATGGGGGGCGTTGGGGATCATTGGAACCGCCCTGCTCGGCCAGGCAGTATTGGGGCATCGGCTCAAGCCTATCGGCTGGGTGGGCATCGCGGTAATCATTGCCGCGGTGGTCCTGATAAAAGTTGGATAAAAAAACCGGGGTGACAGCCCGGTAGCGTTTAATTACTCTTACGCTGAATGCCGGACTGTCGCTATCCTCCCTGGAGCCTCTGTGAACACCAAAGCACTACACCATCTGGTTCTTGCCATCCGGCTGGGCTCTCTCGCCAGGGTGGCCGCCCAGGTGGGCCAAAGCCGCAGTGCCATCAGCCAATCTATCTCCGCCTTGGAGGACCAATTCGGGGTCACGCTGTTTGAGCGCTCCGGCAACGCCATTGTCCCTACCGAAGTGGCACTGGCCCTGCTGGAGGATTGCGAGCGTTTGCTGGCGACCGAACAGCGGATCCGCGAGCGCTGCCAGCAGTATCTGCAGACCCAGGAGAGCCAGATCCGCATCGCCCGTGACGATGCCCTCCCTGAAGTCTGGTGGCGGGAAGCCATCGTGACGCTGAAGCAGGAGTTTCCCCTGATGAGCTTCGTGTTGGTACTGGCGACTCCTCAGGAGCTACCCGCTCAGGTGGCCTCCGGGGCTGTTGACCTGGGATTCGGCCTTGGATTGCCCCCCCACCCGGATCTACTGCAACGCAGTATGGGAAGAATGCGCCTGCAACGGGTCGCCAGTGCTGCCCACCCCCTTAGCCAGCGCACGCGCCTGGACCAGGATGACCTGCAAAACAGCACTCAGGTGACCCTGGCGGCAGCACTGCAGCATGAAGTTCACACCGCACATCGGCTCAGCAACGACTACATCGGCTTATCCAGCTTTGAGCAGATCCGGGATATGGTAGAGCAACAGGTGGGATGGGCCTGGCTGCCAGCACCGCTGCTGACCCGACGCTTACGCAGCGGCCAGTTTAAGGTGCTGCCCCTCGCACCCAACAGCCTGTGGCAGGAGTACCAGGTGTGTTACCGCCAATCCTTTCCGCTGGGACGGGTCAGTGAGCGCCTGTGTGAACGCTTGTCGGACTGGCTGCTGAACTTCGACTGAGGGACTACGCTTGGCCTGAGTCCCTCAGTCGCCAATGCCATGTCCTCTTTACTGGAAACTCTCCAACATACCCTGCCCCAGGAGGGATACCTGCAGTGGATCGGCGTGCGCACCGGACGGGGACAACCGGTGAGAATCCTGGACCGGGTCGAGGTATCCACTGAGTCGGGCCTGGCAGGGGATCGATTCTCCGGCCGGCCCGCAAGTCCGCGTCAGGTTACCCTTATCCAGGCGGAGCATCTTGAAGTGCTTGCTCAACTTCTTGGTATCCCAATTGACCCTGCCCTGCTGCGGCGCAATCTGGTGATCGGCGGCATCAACCTGATGGCGTTAAAGGGTCAGGCCTTCAGCATCGGTCCGGTCGTTCTGGAGGGCACCCGGGCCTGTGCGCCCTGCAGCAAGATGGAGCAGGCGTTGGGGCCGGGAGGGTTTAACGCCATGCGAGGCCATGGCGGACTGTGTGCCAGGGTATTAAAAGGGGGAATCATCAGCGTGGGTGATCCGGTAAGGCTCCACGTTAACCGTTGGTAACATCCTGTTCTTTATTTATCCATTTCAGCCAGTTAGTGTAACGGCTCGACACGTCGCTACAGGGAATGGAGCATGTTCAAAAAGGTGTTCAAATGGACCGCACTGACGCTGGTCGCTGTGCTGGTTCTGGCCGGAGGGTTCGCCGCACACGAGTGGTACGCAAAGAAGCCGTTGTTTTTCAGGGCATTCGTTGACCGCGAGATGGTCAAAATCGCGTTTGATAGCCCGGAAACGCTGACCTCGCTCGGCTTTCTTGAGTCTATGGGCATTAAGGGCCACAACGCGCTGCTCAATGATGACAGCCCGGCCAAAGGCGATGAGATGATGGAAAAGGTGAGCGAAATTCGCGCCACCATCATGGAGTATGACGATGCCAGCTTGAGCGAAGCCGACCAACTCTCCAAAGAGATCGCGCTTTACCTGCTGGATTACGCCGAAGAGGCGAAACCCTACCGCTATCATAACTACCCGGTGAATCAGCTGTTCGGCGTCCAGAATGGCTACCCCAGCTTTATGCAGGCACAGCATCAGGTTCATACCGTGGAGGATGCGGAGAACTACCTGGCGCGTTTGACCGGCGTGAAGCTGAAGTTTGAGCAAAACCTGGATGGCATCCGGTTGCGCACCGAAAAAGGGATCATTCCGCCCCGTTTTGTTATCGAGCGGGTACTGACAGAGATGAACGACTTTGTCGCCACCCCCATCACAGAGAACATTCTCTACGCCTCTCTGCAAACCAAGCTGAGTGAAGCCGAAGGGATCACCGCCGATGAACAGCAACGCCTGCTGGCAGAGGCGGAACGACGCATCCGGGACGACGTCTACCCCGCCTACCAGGGGTTTATTGATTACTTCGTCGCGCTGAGTGCCCAGGCTGATACCGACGATGGCTTCTGGCGCCTGCCCCAGGGCAGCGAAGCGTACGCCATGGCCCTGAAACTGTTTACCACTACCGACTACAGCGCTGACGAGATCCACCAATTGGGACTGGATGAAGTCGCCCGTATCCAGGCAGAGATCCTGACTATCCTGGCCGGTGAAGGTTTTGATACCGAGGCGGGATTTACCGCAGCCATTGAAGACCTCGCTGCGGATCCGCGCTTCTATTACGAGGATAACGACGCCGGTCGGCAGGAGATCCTGCAGGACTACCAGGCGATTCTGGATGAGATCGACTCCGGCTTGAGTGACGCCTTCAATATCCGTCCCAAAGCGGGGATGGAGGTAGTACGCATTCCGGAGTTTAAAGAGAAAACCGCACCCGGTGCCTATTACCAACAGCCTGCGCTGGATGGTAGCCGCCCAGGGCGTTTCTTTGCCAACCTGTACGACATCAAAGCGACCCCACGCTATAGCATGCGAACCCTGGCTTACCATGAGGGCATCCCGGGACACCACTTCCAGATCGCCCTGGGAATGGAGCAGGAGGGCCTGCCCTTCTTCCGCCGTATGTCACCTTTCACCGCATACGTTGAAGGCTGGGCACTTTACAGCGAGCAACTGGCCTGGGAGTTGGGCTTTCAACAGGATCCCTTCGACAATGTTGGCCGTCTGCAAGCGGAACTGTTCCGGGCGGTGCGACTGGTCGTGGACACCGGCATCCACCACAAACGCTGGACCCGGGAGCAAGCGATCGAGTACATGCGCGACAACACCGGAATGGCGAAATCCGACGTCATTTCCGAAGTGGAACGCTACATCGTCATGCCTGGTCAGGCCACCGCCTACAAAGTCGGCATGATGAAGATCCTGGAGCTTCGTAGCAAAGCACAATCCCAGTTGGGTGACCGTTTCGACCTTCGCGACTTCCACGACGTGGTTCTGCAGAACGGCGCGGTTCCGCTGGACGTTCTGGAGCAGCTAATCGAGCGCTATATCAACGATAAGCAAACGAGTTAACACCAAAGGGGGCCAAATGGCCCCCTTTTCATTTCAACACTCTCATTGATGCACGTTTGTCATTTCAACACCTTGTTGCCTATGGCATCTTAGTCCTAATCTAGTTCTACTCTACTGATTGGCCTGAGCCCCATGCCGAAAACGCGTCGCCACACTCTGCAAGACATCGAGCTCCTGACCGCATTGGTCAAAACCCGCAGCCTGACAGAGACCGCCGGGTATCTCGGAATTTCAGTCCCCGCAGTCAGCCAGGCTTTGGATAAACTCAGAGAACGCGTCGGTGATCCCTTGCTGATCCGCGATGGTCGAGGTATGACCCCCACGGCACTGGCAAGCCGGGTCGCAGAGAGTGCTGAGACTCATTTAAACGAGTTAACAGACCTACACCGTAACCTGATAGCCAGTGGCAATAGAGACACCCTGGACATCGCCTTTCCCCCTGCTTACGAAGCACTACTCCTGGATGCCCTGCTTGAGTGTGATCGACGGCCCGATGATCTCACCATCCACTGCGCGGAACTGGATACCAACGATTACCTGCAGGAAGGCAGCCGGGTTATGGAACTCCTTGGCAAACGACAGTTGGACATCGCTTTGGTGCTCTACCCCATCGAGGATCCCCGTTTTCATTGCATCAAGGTGATTGAAGACCAGATTGTGGTGCTGCATCGCAAGGGCCACCCACGCATTCGAGAGATGGACGCCGAGACCTACTACGCCGAAGAGCATGTGGCATGGAAGATGGCCTTCTACCGCCAGGCATGGCAACGGATGGCGGGCATTCAACTGGAGGAGCGTCGCATCGGTGCTGTGATCAGTGACAGCTTCTCTCTGGGGAATATCGCCTCAAAAAGTGACCTCATCGCTTCGGCGCCCGAAAGCCTAGCCCGACGCTGGATGAAATCCCTGCCACTGGAGATGAAACCCTTCCCCTTTAAGCACCGCCCTATCAGCACTTACCTGGTTTATCACAAAGCGTATGCGCGCCCAGAACTGGCCCGATGGGTTCAGGACGCCTGCGAATCACTTAGTCAGTAATGCGGGAACCGCACCACCGACAGGCGCTTTGGATGAAGTGCCTGTCGGGAACGCGCCATAGTGAAAGGCAAACAAAAAAGCCCAACCCCTTATCAGGATTGAGCTTTGATGTTGTCCGCATCGCGACTGTGGAAATGGTGCCCGAGGCCGGACTTGAACCGGCACGACCAGAGGTCGACGGATTTTAAATCCGTTGTGTCTACCAATTCCACCACTCGGGCGGAGTATAAGATGGAGGCGCGTCCCGGAGTCGAACCGAGGTCCACGGATTTGCAATCCGCTGCATAGCCACTCTGCCAACGCGCCTTAACTTGTGTCAAACCGGCAATTGCCCGTTTGCGAAATTTGGAGCGGCACACGAGGTTCGAACTCGTGACCTCAACCTTGGCAAGGTTGCGCTCTACCAGCTGAGCTAGTGCCGCTTCGTTATTTGCACTTTTTAGTGTGCGAGTTCGCTTCCCTAAGGTTGCGCTACTCTCTTTACCCACACTGAGCGAGTGCCGCTTCGTCTAAGTGCTTCTTTCGAAGCCTGGGGAGTTAACCCCTTGTCCGTAAAGCCGTTTGCCCCCGAACACGCTGCGCATTTTACGGGGTTGGGGAACTAAGTCAACCGCCAAATCGCCTCTCAATGCGCGTTTGCCGCCTTTTCGAGCACTTCGCTCAGGGAGGCGACAACCCCGGGATAATTCACGTTCAATAACGTGAAATTATCCGTGTCGAGTCAAATCACTCCAGGCTGCCCGGATGTAGGAAAGCATGGACCAGATGGTCAAGAAGGTCGCTACGCCCAACAGCCCGAAGGAGATATTGGTCAACAACGGGTTGCTGAAGTGAATGATCAGGCCGGTAATCGCGATCATCTGTGCGGCCGTTTTAAACTTACCCAACCAGGAAACGGCAACGATGCCCCGTTTCCCCATCTCCGCCATCCACTCTCGCAGTGCGGAGATCACGATCTCGCGGCCAATCATTACGATAGCAGCCAGGGTGATCAGCATATTGTCGTAGTCGGCAACCAACACCACCAGAGCCGTCGCCACCATCAACTTATCCACCACGGGATCCAGGAAGGCACCGAACGGAGTGGACTGGTTGAGACGACGGGCGAGATAGCCGTCCAGCGCATCGGTCAGAGAGGCCAATACGAACAATCCGGCCGCCACCAGGTAGGACCACTTCCAGGGAACGTAGTACAGGGCAATGAAGACGGGGATCATCACCAATCGGATTAGGGTGAGGATGTTTGGGATATTAAGCTTCATGTCGTTCCCGGCAGGTGTGCAGGGGGGCAATCATGCCGTATTTGGCCTTACATTCGCAATGCGTCATAAATCTTTTGTGCCAGTTGCGGGCTGATACCTGGCACTTTTGCCAACTCAGCCACACTGGCTTTCTTAAGCTCTTGCATTCCGCCAAGAAATTTCAGCAACTGCTGACGTCTCTTGGCCCCGACTCCCGGGATCGACTCCAGTACCGACTGCCCACGGGCCTTACCCCGAGCGGCGCGGTGTCCACTGATGGCGAAGCGGTGGGCTTCGTCCCGGATGTGTTGGATCAGGTGCAGCGCCGGAGCGTCTGCGGGCAGGTGAATCACCTCCCGGGTAAAGCCGAGAATGAGGGTCTCGAGACCTGGCTTGCGACTCTCCCCCTTCGCCACCCCCACCATTAACGGCTGAGGCAGTCCCGTGTCCGCCAGCGCCGCCTCCATCACGCCTTCGGCTTGGGTCAATTGGCCCTTACCGCCATCGATAAAGAGAATGTCCGGCAGATTGTCCGCTTCCGTTACCTTTTCATAGCGCCGTTTGAGCGCTTGCGCCATCGCAGCATAGTCATCACCCGGGGTAATACCATTGATGTTATAGCGCCGGTACTCCTGTTTTGCCGGGCCTTCCGCATTAAACACCACGCAGGACGCCACGGTCTTTTCACCCATGGTATGACTGATGTCGAAGCACTCCATGCGGCGTATGGGCGCTTCCAGCTCCAGCGCCTCGGTAAGCTGACGGAAACGCTCAGCCACGGTGCTCTTATGGGCAATCCGTGAGCTGAGTGCGCTGCGAGCGTTGGTTTCCGCCAAACGCTGAAACTGTGCGCGCTCGCCTCGGACCCGGGTCTTGATGGCAACCCTGCCCTGCCCCCGCTCGTTAAGCATCGCTTCGAGGGCAGGCAGGTCTTCACAGGGGACGTTCAGCACAATCTCCCTGGGTATATGGCGCTCTTCACCACCGCCAAGGTAGAACTGCAGCAAAAAGCTACTGACCAGCTCATCAATGTCGGTGTCCCGAGGCACCTTGGGAAAGTAGCTTCTGCTGCCCAGGATCTTACCCTGACGGATAAACAGCAGGTGACAGCAGGCCATCCCGCCCTCCAGGTGCACGCCGATGACATCCAGCTCCGCCTGGTGTCCCTGTACCCCCTGCTGTTCCTGAACGGTTCTGAGGGCCTGGATCTGGTCCCGGTACTGCGCCGCCTTTTCAAACGCCAGCGCCATACTGGCCTGCTCCATCTTCTCCGCCAGCTGGCCAATTACCGTCTGACTCTGCCCCTGCAGGAACAAGCGGGCGAGCTTCACCTGCTGGCTGTACTCCTCATCGCTGATCATCCCTGTACAGGGCCCGCTGCAGCGTTTCAGTTGGTACTGCAGGCAGGGACGGCTGCGATTTCGATAAAACCCATCCTCACACTGTCGGATGGGAAACAGCTTCTGCATCAGGTGGAGGCTTTCCCGCACCGCCCCACCATTGGGGTATGGACCAAAGTAATGGCCCTTGGCGCGCTTGGCGCCACGATGGAACGCCAAACGGGGATGCTGATGGTCAGACAGGAAGATATAGGGGTAGGACTTATCGTCCCTGAGCAGCACGTTGTATCGGGGCATGTACTGCTTGATGTAGTCATGCTCCAGGATCAGCGCTTCCGTCTCGGTGTGGGTGACCGTGACTTCGATATGGCCTATCTGCGCCACCAGGGCGCGGGTTTTGGTGCTGGGAAGGTTGCTGCGGAAGTAGGAGCTCAGACGCTTCTTCAGGTCTTTGGCCTTGCCTACATAGAGGACAGTGCCGCCCGGTGCGTCGTACATGCGGTACACACCGGGCTCACTGGTGACCGAGCGCAGAAACGCCCGGGCGTCAAAGGTGTCAGTTGGCATGGTTACGGGGTTCAGATCTTCTCTGAGTCCACCATACCATAACGAATCGCGAGACGGGTCAGCTCCACGTCGCCGTTGATCTTAAGCTTCTCAAACAGGCGGTAGCGGTAGCTGTTGACGGTTTTGGGGCTCAGGTTCAGCTGCTCAGAGATTTCCGAGACCTTCTGACCGGACGTCACCATCATGGTGATCTGCAGCTCGCGCTCGGACAGATCATCAAAGGGGTTCTTCTCCGGGTTAAAGGGCTTGAGCGCCATCTGCTGAGCGATCTCCGGCGCGATATAGCGCTGACCGGAGGCAACCACACGGATCGCCTGAACCATGTCTGCAGGCGGAGCATTTTTGGTCAGGAATCCGGCAGCACCAGCCGCCATCACCTTGGACGGGATCGGCTCTTCGGTGTACACCGTCAGAATAATGATGCGGGCATCGGGGTTGTAGCGGAGAATCTTGCGGGTCGCCTCCAGGCCACCAATGCCTGGCATACTCATATCCATGAGAATCACATCGCAATCGTGCTTCCGGCACCAGGCAACGGCTTGTTCGCCATCTTCGGCTTCGCCGACCACCTTAATCCCTCGCTCGTCCTCAAGGATGCGACTGATCCCGGTACGCACCAAGGCATGGTCGTCAACTAATAACACGTTGATCACAGTGAAGCCTCTCTATCCACTTGCGGTTGGCTGTGTCGGATTGTGATTCGATGATACTCGCAAATGGCAAAGCGTCAATAGCCGGAACAACAAGGCTGAATACTTATTTGTCATACACTTAGCGTCAATAACGCGGCTAAGTATCTGATTTGTGATCTGACTCCGAGCTGTCGGTATCAGCCTGGTTATACAAAACCACGATTCACTCATTTTCCGCTGATTGACCCGACAGAACTCGCCCCTGCCCCCTCACTCTGGTTTGAAAACAAAAACACCGCCAGTTATGGCGGTGTTTTGCTCGGATTATCGGTTACAGCGACGCGAACTCGTCCACGTCAATCGCCTTACGACACAGCGCATTGGCATTCAGTACCGTCTCGGCTTGCTCCTTAGACAGCACGTCATGTTCAACCGCCGCTTCCAGCAAAGAGTCGCTGACCGGGCCTCGGGGCAGCTTACCGGCACGCTGCGCCTTCTTCAGAGCCTTAAGTAACGGGGCGGCCTGACGCTGAGCCAGGAACGCCTGCTCCAACTCGGTTACACCGTCATCCAGATCGCCATCGACCGGACAAAGATGGGTCAAACGATTACGCAGGCAACCGGGCTCCATGATCGCTTCGGCCACTTCCCGTTTGCGGTCATCATTGGGGCCCTTGAAGTGGTTGCCCAGCGGGAACAGCAACGCACGACACAGCCACCCCACCGGACGGTTGGGGAAGTTTCGGATCACCCCATCCAGCGCTTTTGCCGCCTCAAAGGTGGCCTGCTCAATGGCGTAGTGAACAAAGGGCAGGTCCGCTTGCTGACGACCGTCCATCTCGTAGTTGCGCAGTACCGCAGAGGCCAGGTAAAGCTGGCTCAGCACATCACCCAAACGGGCCGAGATCATCTCACGACGCTTCAGGCTGCCACCCAGTACCATCATCGCAATGTCCGTCATGATCGCCAGGTTGGCGCTCAACCGGTTGAGGTGCTGGTAGTGACGACTAGTTGGGCCCGCCACCGGTTTCTCAGCAAAGCGGGAGCCGGTGATGGCGTGTCCAAAGGAGACCACAGCGTTGCGTACTGCATAAACGATGTGGGAGATCAGCAGGCTGTCAAAGCGCTTCAGGCCAGCGTCGTCGTCGGGATTGGCAACCGCTTCCATCTCCGCCAGCACATAGGGGTGACAGCGGGTCGCGCCCTGACCGAAGATCATCAGGTTGCGGGTCAGAATGTTCGCCCCTTCCACGGTGATGGACACCGGAGAAGCGATGTAGTTGTTGCCCAGATAGTTCTTCGGCCCCAACTGAATCCCTTTGCCCGCGTGAACGTCCATGGCGTCATTGATCACGCTGCGGCCCAGTTCCGTCATGTGGTACTTGGCGATGGCGGTGATCACCGACGGTTTCTGGTTGGTGTCGATGGCCGTTACGGTCAGCTTACGGGCGGATTCCAGGGTATAGGTATTGGCGGCAATCCGGGCCAGTGCCTCCTGGATCCCTTCGAAGTCGCCGATCTGCACGCCAAACTGCTGGCGAACACCACAGTATGCACTGGTGGTGCGGGTAGCCAGGTGGGCGGTGGCCGTCGCCAGGGCCGGCAGTGAAATGCCACGGCCTGCGGAGAGACACTCCACCAGCATACGCCAGCCTCGACCGGCATAATCCGGACCACCGATGATCCAATCGATGGGGATAAATACGTCTTTGCCGCGGGTGGTGCCGTTCATAAAGGCCATGCCCAGAGGATCATGGCGATTGCCAAGCTCAACGCCGGGGTGGCTGGAGGGGATCAGTGCACAGGTGATGCCAATCTCCTCGTTGTCGCCAAGCAGGCCATCGGGATCGCGCAGTTTGAACGCCAGGCCCAGAACGGTAGCCACAGGTGCCAGGGTGATGTAGCGCTTATCCCAGGTCACCCGGATACCCAGCACCTCTTCACCGTTGTGCTCGCCTTTGCACACCACACCGACATCGGGAATGGCGCCAGCGTCAGAACCGGCAGTCGGCGCAGTCAGGGCAAAACAGGGCACCTCTTCGCCCTTGGCGAGGCCGGGCAACCACTGCTTTTTCTGTTCATCGGTGCCGTAGTGCGCCAGCAGTTCACCCGGACCCAGGGAGTTGGGCACCATGACGGTCACGGCAGCACTCATGGAGCGTGACGCGATACGGGACACAATGGTAGACGCGGCATGGGCGGAGAACGCCAGACCGCCATAGGCTTTGGGGATAATAAAGGAGAAGAACTTCTCCTTCTTGATGTACTCCCAGACCGGCTCGGGCAGGTCCTGCTGGCCCTGAACGATCTCATAGTCATCCAGCATGGTCAGCAGCGTGGCAACCTGGTTGTCCAGGAACGCCTGCTCTTCATCGGTCAGCGTATTGGCGGGGTAGCTGTGCAGCTGGTTCCAGTCCGGAGCACCGCGGAACAGCTCACCGTCCCACCAGACATTACCGGCTTCCATCGCTTCCCGCTCAGTTTGGGAAAGCGGCGGCAACACGCGCTTAAAAAAGGCAAACGCCGGGCGGGAGATCAACTGACGCCGTATATCGGTGACGCCGAAGATCACCAACAGGGCGATCAGAATTAAGAACAGCAACGTCATGATACTTCCTCTATCAGACTGTGTTGGAGATCAGGGGCCGGCGCGGCAACGCCTGCGGCCATGTAGGGAATGATTCGTCGGATCACCGATTCGATGTCGTTGTTCTGTTGGAAGTCTGCACGGGCAATGTCAGACAGTGCATCGAAGGAACTCATGGTGAAGACGACGGTGCCAAGGGTGAAGTGAAGACGCCAGAACACTTCCACCATGGGCAGATGGGGTGCGGCTTTGTGCACCAGGGCCGTAACCCGGTTAAGCACTTCGCCGTAATGGGTGGTCACAAACCAGCGCAGGTGGCCCTGGCTTTCGATATAGCCACGCCCCAGCAGTTGCAGGAAGATGGCGGTACCGTGACTGCGCAGGTCGTCCAGATCCAGCATCGGCTGAACCATCGCCTCAAACACTTCCTGCAGGGTCAGGTCCGGTTTCTGCTCCAGTTCAATGAAGGCCTCGTTGATCGCGGGCATAAAGCGATCAAGATAGCGGGCCAGCACCGCCTGGATGAGTTCCTTTTTGGAACCGAAGTGGTAGTTGACCGACGCCAGATTGACCTCTGCCTTGCCGGTAATCAGGCGCAGCGAGGTTTCCGAAAATCCCCGCTCAGCGAACAGGCGTTCTGCTGCGTCCAGAATACGATGCTTGGTGCTTTGTCGATTGGCCATAGCCTCACCCGTGGTTTCAAACACCCGTTTAAAGTAAACAGGACACAACCGTTTGTCAAAGTTCTTGTCACAAGGCTAAAGAGTCGAATTTCAAGGGGATAGTGCCTGATTGACCAAAATTCGAAAAATATACAATCGCGGTGCTGAGAATGAGCTATACAGATATTAAGGTCGAATTTCGACGCATCCATATTCACTCCCTGGACCTGGCGAGCCCAATCTGTCACTGCGCGCCGGGTCTTTTTTTATCCTGCGATCGGCCTTCAACCCCGGCAACCATTTCGCTAGACTGGCGCCACCTTTCCATTACATAACAACAACACAAGGAATCTGTGATGACCGCCATGCCGAAATGGGCCCTGAGTGCCTGCGCTCTGGCGCTGTTGACCGCCTGCAATAACGAGTCAGCCGTCCAGGCCAAAGCCGCCATCGAGCCCTCCCCCAAAGCCTTTATTGATGAAGCGGAAGCGGACCTGTCTCAAATCAGTGAAACCGCAGCGCGAGCCGAGTGGATCTACGCCAACTTTATTACCGAAGACACCGCCGCGCTGGCCAGCGAAACCGGCCGCATCTATACCGAAAAGGCGGTTCGCTACGCCTCGGAAGCCGCCCAGATTGATGGCAGCCAACTCTCCGAAGCAGACCAGCGTAAACTGGCCATCCTTCAGCGCAGTCTGACACTCCCCGCCCCTTCAGATCCGGACAAGAGCCAGCGGCTGGCGCAACTCAGCACCGAGCTGGGCGGCCTGTACGGCAAAGGCCGTTTCTGCATTACCCCTGAAGAGTGCCTGAGCCAGCCTCAGCTCTCCTCCATCATGGCCAGCAGCCGTGACCCGGAAGAGCTGAAAAAGGTATGGGCGGGCTGGCGTGACGTCGCCAAGCCAATGCGTCCCCTGTTCACCGAGCAGGTTGCCCTGGCCAACGAGGGTGCCCAGGCGTTGGGCTATGCCAATGTCGGCGAACTGTGGCGCAGCAAGTACGACATGCCCGCCGCCGAGTTCCCCAAGCAGTTGGATGGGCTCTGGAACGAGGTAAAACCGCTCTACGAAGCTCTGCATTGTTACGTCCGTGGCGAGCTGGGTGAAGAGTATGGTACCGATGTGGTGCCGCAGAGCTCTCCCATCCCCGCGCACCTGCTGGGGAATATGTGGGCACAGCAGTGGGGTGAGATCTATGAGCTGGTGGCCCCCGCTGACCTGCCGGGGCCGGGCTATGACCTGACCGCCCTGCTGGAGCAGCATGGCTACGATGAGATCCGCATGGTGGAGCAGGCGGAAACCTTCTTTACCTCCATGGGCTTTGCCCCCATGCCCCAGACCTTCTGGGAGCGCTCACTGTTTGTGGAGCCGCAGGATCGTGACGTGGTGTGCCACGCCTCCGCCTGGGACTTGGACAACCGTGAAGATATCCGCATCAAGATGTGCATTCGCAGGAACGGCGAAGACTTCCGTGTGATCCACCATGAGCTGGGCCACAACATCTACCAGCGCGCCTATATGGACCAGCCCTTCCTGTTTAAGGACAGTGCCAATGACGGCTTCCATGAAGCGATTGGCGACGTGATCTCACTCTCCATCACCCCCAACTACCTGCAGGAGATTGGGCTGATTGAGACAGTGCCGCCCGCAGAGAGCGACATCGGACTGCTGCTGCGCCAGGCACTGGATAAAGTGGCCTTCCTGCCGTTCGGTCTGATGATCGACCAGTGGCGCTGGAAGGTGTTCTCCGGTGAAATCACCGCCGAGAACTACAACGCGGCCTGGTGGGATCTGCGTAAGCAGTACCAAGGCATTGAAGCTCCGGTCGCCCGAACTGAAGCCGATTTTGATCCCGGCGCCAAGTACCACGTTCCGGCGAGCGTCCCCTACACCCGCTACTTCCTGGCTCACATCCTTCAGTTCCAGTTCTACCAGGCACTGTGTGATGAAGCGGGCTACGAAGGCCCCATCCACCGCTGCTCCCTGTACGGCAGCAAGGAAGCCGGTGCCAAGCTGAATACGATGCTGGAGATGGGCCTGAGTCAGCCCTGGCCCAAGGCGCTCGCGGCGGTGACCGGATCAGAGCAGATGAGTGGTAAAGCGATGCTGAACTACTTTGCCCCGCTGCATCAGTGGCTGGACGAGCAGAACCAATTGGCTGGCCGTCAGTGCGGTTGGTAAGGACTCTGAAACCATAAAAAAGGGGCGCCGAGGCGCCCCTTTTTCTCTGACTTTTTGACCCTCAGGGCTCTGAGGAAACAGCGGGCAAGCCAGGAATAAACTCCCTGCCGTGGGGGATCTGAATACTGGACCCGCTAAAGGCCTCACCAACAGGCTCCACCCGTCCTCCCAGACATTGCGCCAGAAACGCCTCGGTTACCGCGTAGAACGCAATGTTGTTCTCCGGCTTGGCAAAGCCGTGCCCCTCATCGGGAAACAGCACATAGCTCACCGGTATCCCTTTGCTCTTCATCGCCTGGACAATCTGATCCGACTCCGCCTGTTTCACCCGGGGATCATTGGCGCCCTGAGCGATCAACAACGGTTGCTCGATGTTATCGACGTAGGTCAGCGGCGAACGCTCCTTCAACAGTGCCCGTCCCGCTTCGGTGTCCGGGTCGCCAATGGCGTTGGCAAACACCCGCCGGAAGCTGGCCCAGTATGGGGGGATGGAGTCGAGTAGCGTCTGCAGATTGGAGGGGCCCACAATGTCGACGCCACAGGCAAAAGCGTCTGGGGTCATGGTCAACCCAGCCAGAGTGGCATAGCCGCCGTAACTGCCCCCCATAATGGCGACTTTGCCCTCCTCGGTAACGCCCTGCGCGATGGCCCAGGCCTTGGCGTCCAGCAGGTCATCCTGCATCGCTCTGCCCCACTCTTTATTGCCAGCGTTCACGAACGCCTTACCAAATCCGGTGGAGGAACGGAAATTCACCTGCAGCACTGCATAGCCGCGATTTGCCAACCACTGAACCAGGGAGGAGTAGCCAAAGGTATCCCGTCCCCAGGGGCCGCCATGCACCAACATCACCATGGGCACAGGCTCATTGGCGATGCCGTCCCCTTCCGGATCGGTCTGAAGCGGCAGAGTCAGATAGGAGACCAGTTCCAGCCCATCACGACTGGGGATGGTGACGCCGTTCATCTTCGCCAGCGGCAGACCGGCAAGGGAGGGGTTGGTCACAAAGAGTTCGGACAGGTTGCCACTGTCCCGTTCATACACCTTATAGATGGGAGAGCCGTCGCTCTCATCGGTGTAAACGGTCCAGAAGTTGGTGTCCTCGGAGATCGCCAGCACACTGGCGCCACCGGAGAGTTGGCGATTCAGTTGAACAATGTCCTTTTGGAAGTTGGGGTCTACGGCAAACCACACCGGGCGGTGACGATCCTCCGCATAAGCAAAGGGCTTATGGGTTCGGGGATCAAACAGTACCGCAGAGACATCCACTCCGTTGGCCGCGGCCAGTACCTGAGTCGCCCCATCCTCTAGCCGGTAGTAGACCAACGCGGCGGTATCCCGGTCCCGACTGTCGAGCAGGTAAACTCCCTCATTGTTCTCATCGAAGCCCAACAGCGTCGTCGTCAGCATGTCCTCAGAGGGAATGGTAAAGCGGGGAACCCACTGAGCGTTTTTCCATTCATAGACGGTCTGCCCTTCGCTCTCGGCTGAGCCCAGAGCCATCCGTACTTTAAGGTCGTTATCCACCAGAATAGAGGCCATGCCCGGATTCTCCGCCAGCAGGGTGCGTTCACCGCTGGCGAGGTTCACCAGATAGAGATCGTGCCAACGGGGATCCCGGTCATTCATTCCGATCACAGCCTGACCCGGGTGACTGCGGCTCTGCGCCACCATCTGCGCCTGCACGCCCTCGTAGGGGGTCAGATCCAGAACCTCACCGCTGGCCAGGTTGATGCGGTACAGGTGCCAGTTCTCATCCCCATCCTGATCCTGAATATAGAGAACATGTTCACTGTCCAGCGCCCAGAAATGGGCAGGGATCCCCCGGCCCGTATCGCCGGTGATCGCCTTGGCCAGGTTGATATCTCCACGAGGGGCAACCCAAAGATTCATCACACCGTCCAGCGGTGCCCGGAAGCTCATCCACTCACCATTGGGGCTGATCCGGCCCTGAAAGCGGTCGGGATTGCCAAACAGGGTGGTCCTTTCAATCAGGGGGATGGCCACCGCTTCGGTAGAGGCGGAAGGTTCCTGAGCCGGTGGCGTCGAACCGCTGCAGGCGCTCAGGCCCAGTGCTAAAGCCAAAGAGATAAGGAGAGGTTTCAACATGGTCAGTTCCATTGTTCGCTGAAGGGCACCGCACTTCGCCCGGTAGAGAGTTCACCCCGAAAGGAGCGATTTTTTTCATCACCTGAATCAACATAGCAGACTAAAAATCAAACGCTTAGTTATGTTCTGTGGTGGTGGCTACCCCCTGCCTGCCAGAGGAATTGACGGCGAATCAATGGCCTCTTCCGCAGGCGATGCTTTTTTGGCCAGGTGGCGCTGTATCTGGCCCCGCCTTCGGGTATAATCCCGCCCTCTTTTTTGTGAGCCCCTTTTTCAGCGGAGATCTTCAGACGCTATGACCGTCAACACTTTCGATCCCAATGCCCAGAGCCACGTTGCCGAACAGCCCAGCACCACCCACGCCACCAAAGTGGCGCCGGAGATGGGCAATGGCGGTGCCGGCACGGGTACCCGCATCGGTTTCATCAGTCTGGGCTGTCCCAAAAACCTGGTGGACTCTGAGCGGATCCTGACTCAACTGCGCATCGAAGGTTACGACATCGTCAACACCTACGAGGGGGCGGACCTGGTGATCGTCAACACCTGTGGCTTTATCGACTCTGCCGTACAGGAGTCGCTGGACACCATCGGTGAAGCGCTGAAAGAGAATGGCAAGGTGCTGGTGACCGGCTGTCTGGGCGCCAAAGAGGATGAGATCAAGCAGATCCACCCCAAGGTGCTGGGCATTACTGGTCCTCACGCTTATGAGATGGTGTTGGAACAGGTGCACGCGCATCTGCCCAAGCCGCAACATGATCCGATGACCAGCCTGATCCCGGACCACGGCGTGAAGCTGACTCCACGTCACTACGCCTACCTGAAGATCTCCGAAGGCTGCAACCACAAGTGCACCTTCTGCATCATCCCTTCCATGCGCGGCACCCTGGACAGCCGCCCGATGGGCGAAATCCTGGATGAAGCCAAACGTCTGCAGGCGGCTGGCGTCAAGGAGTTGCTGGTGATCAGCCAGGACACCGGTGCCTACGGCGTGGATGTGAAAAACAAAACCGCGTTCTGGAACGGCATGCCGGTAAAAACCTCCATGCTGGCGCTGTGTGAAAAACTGGCGGAGTTCGGGATCTGGGTGCGTCTGCATTACGTCTACCCCTACCCGCACGTTGAAGATGTGCTGCCCCTGATGGCAGAAGGCAAAATCCTGCCCTACCTGGATATCCCGTTCCAGCACGCCAGCCCGCGCATCCTCAAGCTGATGAAGCGCCCCGGCAACGCCGAGCGCACGCTGGAGCAGATCAAAGCGTGGCGCGAAGTGTGTCCCGACCTGGTGATCCGCTCCACCTTTATTGTCGGCTTCCCGGGCGAAACCGAAGAGGACTTCCAGTTGCTGCTGGATTGGCTGGAAGAAGCCCGTCTGGATCGGGTTGGCTGCTTCAAGTACAGCCCGGTGGAAGGGGCCAAGGCCAATGAACTGCCCGACTCTGTGCCGGAAGCCGTTAAAGAGGAGCGCTTCCAGCGCTTTATGGCGGTACAGGCTCGCATCAGCCGTGAAAAACTCGCCGATCGGATTGGCCAGGAGATGCTGGTGGTGGTTGATGAGATTGGTGAAGATGGCGCCATTGGCCGCAGCTACGCCGATGCTCCGGAGATCGATGGCCGTGTGATCATCGGGGGTGAGTACGATCTGAACCCCGGTGATATGGTGTGGGTCAGCATCGAATTCGCTGACGACCATGACCTGTTTGGCACCCTGGTTGAGGATGACGAAGCGTAATTCGTCACTTTCCGCCTAAAAAAGGACCGCTTTGCCGGTCCTTTTTTTGTGCCAGTTGCTGTAACAAACCCATCCTGGATCACAGTTGGACACAGAAAATGTCAGTCAATCGCGCTGTTTTTGTGGCCATATTGTTTGCGTTTGCGGCATTTGACGGTTACAAACCCCGAATTGGGGTTGTTTCTTATGCAAAACCTCCTCTACTATCCCTACCCACAACGACAAGGGCGCCAACGCCCAGAGACAAAATAATAAGACCAGGAAGGAAATTATGAGCTCGAAGTCCATTGAGCGTTCAGACACGCCCCAAGCCATGGAGCAGTCTGGTGCCTTTCGCCGTTTTCTCGACGTTGTCGAGCGGCTGGGCAATCTACTCCCCCACCCCATCACCCTGTTTGCCATCTTCTGTGTTGGCATCATCCTGATCAGTGGCATCGCTGGCTACTTTGACCTCTCCGTAGCCGACCCGCGTCCGGAAGGCGCACCGGGCCGTGCCGCCGATGGCCTGATCTCCGTGGTCAGCCTGATGAGTGCCGAGGGCCTGCAGCGCATCGTTTCCAATCTGGTCACCAACTTCACCGGCTTCGCCCCTCTGGGTACCGTGCTGGTAGCCCTGCTGGGTGTGGGCATCGCTGAGCGCGCTGGCCTGATCTCCGCCGCACTGCGCGGCCTGGTGATGGGCGCCAAGCCCCGCCTGGTGACCTTTATTGTGGTGTTTGCCGGCATCATCTCCAACACCGCCTCTGAGCTGGGCTACGTGGTGCTTATCCCACTGGCCGCGATGATGTTCCACTCTCTTGGCCGTCATCCACTGGCCGGTCTGGCCGCAGCCTTTGCCGGTGTGTCCGGTGGCTACAGCGCCAACCTGCTGCTCGGCACCGTTGACCCCCTGCTCTCCGGCATCACCGAAACGGCGGCTCAGATCATTGACCCCAACTACACCGTGGGTCCGGAAGCCAACTGGTTCTTTATGATCCTCTCCACCTTTGTGGTGGCCGGTCTGGCCATGTTTGTGACCGAGAAGATCGTGGAGCCCAAACTGGGTAAGTACGACATCCGCGAGGCCGCCGAAGACGTCACTCACGATAAGATGGAAGGACTGAGCGCCAAGGAGAAGAAGGGCCTGAAAGCGGCTGGCCTAACCCTGCTGGTTCTCTCTGTACTGCTCTCACTGACCATCGTTCCGGAGTGGGGCGCACTTCGCCACCCTGAAACCGGCCTGGTTGCGGGCTCTCCATTCCTGAAAGGGATCGTGGCCTTTATCTTTGTTTTCTTCGCCATCCCCGGCATGGTCTATGGCCGCATCGTTGGCACCATTAAGACTGACCGCGACGCCATTGATGCCATGGCCCACTCCATGAGCACCATGGGCATGTACATCGTACTGGTGTTCTTCGCCTCCCAGTTTGTGGCGTTCTTCAAGTGGACCAACCTGGGCGCCATCACCGCCGTAGCGGGAGCGGACATGCTGAACAGCATCGGCCTCAGCGGCCCGCTGCTGTTTGTCTGCTTTATCGCGGTGTGTGCCTTCATCAACCTGATGGTGGGCTCCGCCTCCGCTCAGTGGGCGGTTACCGCGCCCATCTTTGTACCGATGCTGATGCTGGTGGGTTACGCCCCGGAGACCATCCAGGCCGCTTACCGTATTGGTGATTCCGTCACCAACATCATCACCCCGATGATGAGCTACTTCGGCCTGATCCTGGCGGTGGCGTCCCGATACAAGAAGGACTTGGGCATTGGTACCCTGGTGGCCACCATGCTGCCCTACTCCATCGTGCTGTTTATCGGCTGGAGTCTTACCTTTGTGGTGTACGTATTCGTACTGGGTCTGCCGGTTGGTCCGGGTTCCCCGATCCACTACACGCCGTAAATTTCGGCAACAAAAAACGCGCTCAGATGAGCGCGTTTTTTTATGGGCCAATGCCAGTCAGCGCTTTTGATGACGCTCCCGGTTTTCCGCTTTTTCCCTCGGGCTTTTGCGCAACAACACGTACACCGCACCGGTGCCGCCATGCTGCTTCAACGCCGTGTGGTACGCCAACACCTCAGGGCAGTTGGGCAGCCAGGCGGCCACATAGCTCTTCAGCACACCGCGGAACGGTTTTGAATTGAGCCCTTTGCCGTGCAGGATCAAACCACTTCGGATGTCGTTCTCCAGGCAGTCACGTACAAACTGCAGCACCGCCTGACGCGCTTCCGCCACGGTGTGGCCATGGAGGTCCAGGCGAGCGTCAATGTTGTACTTGCCCAAGCGCAGATTTTTATAAACCCCATGCTGCATGCCGCCACGGGTCCAGCCAATCACATCATCCGGATCCACCGGCTCAACCGCTTCCAGAGTCAGCCCATCCCGCTGCGCCACCACTTCCGCTTCCGCCGCCGCACGGCGGGCTCGCTGCGCTTCAGTGGGGTCCGATGGTCCTCCGGTAATCGCCCGGGTCTGGTCCGCTTTCAGGGGCACCACATCGGACATTGCCTCGGCAAAGAGGTTGGTGTCGTCACGTTCCATCAGGCCCTCTCACTGTAGAATACTCATGACCGCCATTATATCGTGGTGGACACCGGCCCTACCACGCCCATCACAATTTGTAATCCTTTCGCCCTTTACAAATCGGCGCGAGAACGCACAATTGTGTCGTGTTTGTTAAGTTCTGAGCGCACTTTGAAGTTACTTATTCCTACTCTCGCCCTGATGTTCTCCGTGTTGGTCACCCCTGTCCGGGCCAGCACCGACTCGCTGAATCAGGAGATTAATGAGCTTTATGACACCTTCGTGGAGTCCTATTTTGCGCTCGACCCTGAACCTCTTGAGTCCCTTTATAGTCCAGACGCCTGTCTGATGGGCGTGTCCGATGAGAGCGAGTTCATCCGTGGCCGTGAAGCGATCACCAAGGCGATCAACAAGTGGTTTGAAAAGGTGCGCAAACGCGATGCGACCATCAAGATCGATTTTCGCGTCATCGAGCGTCAGCATGAGGGCGCGGTGGTCACCGATGCAGGCTATTACCTGATCCGTTACACACCGAATCAGGCCAGCGAGCAGCCTTCCAGCGAGTTTGCCGGAAAGTTTGTAATGAGCTTTAAACGCGGCGCCGATGGCAACTGGTACATCTTTATGGATTCCGCCAATCGCTCGAAGCCGGAACTGTTTTATGCCGCCAGCGCGGAGCCGGGGCTGTACTTTTCCAACCCCTCAGAGATAATGCAGGCCGAATTGCCAAAGAAGTAACCGACCTGCATGACCCAATGCCCCTGTGGCAGCACGCTGGATTACGCCACCTGCTGCCAACCCCTTCATGACGGCCACTCCCGGGCCGATACCCCCGAACAGCTGATGCGCTCCCGCTACAGCGCCTATGTGCTGGCCAAAGCGCCCTATCTGCTTGCCACCCACCACATCGACTATCGTGGTGCCTTGTCGGAAGCGGAGCTGCTGGCTTCCTGCCAGCAGACTCAGTGGCAACGTCTTGAGATCCTCGATGCGCCAGCTCATGAAGGGGATAAGGGAGAGGTGGAGTTTCGTGCCTGGTACCGGGACGGCACGGCATTAAGGGCGATGCATGAGCGCTCTCGCTTTGTTCGGGAGCAGGGTCAGTGGCTGTATTGCGATGGCCGGTTTGATCCCAAGCCCCAGGCGAATCGCAACGCCCCCTGCCCCTGTGGCAGCGGCAAAAAGTTCAAACGCTGCTGTGGGGCTTAAGCGGGCTCAGTAACGCGAAGATATTGCGCCTCAAACTGGTGGACATCCACCGGGCGGCCATAGAGAAACCCCTGAACCATGTCACATCCGCAGGCTTTCAGGAACTCATGCTGCTCGGCGGTCTCGACGCCCTCTGCGGTCACCACCAGATCCAGCGCCTGGCCCATGGCGATGATGGCGGGCACAATCTCCCGATTTTCCCGGGAATGCTCCAGATCCATCACAAAGGAACGGTCGATCTTCAGTTTCCGAACCGGCAAGCGCTGCAGGTAACGCATGGAGCTGTAGCCGGTGCCAAAATCATCAATCGCCAATACGATGCCCAGCTCGCCAAGCTGATTGCATAACCGGGACACCACCTGGATCTCCTCCAGCAAGCTGGTTTCGGTGATCTCCAGTATCAAAGTACCCGGGGTCAGTCGGTAACGGTTGAGCTGGTTCCAGCAGATTTCGTAAAGCTCCCCGCCAAGCAACTGCTTGGCTGAGACATTCACATGCATCTGCAGGTTGGGCCAACGCCGTTGCCACAGATGCAGCTGATAGAGGGCTGTTTCCAGAACCCAGCGGCCAATGGGCTCGATGGCACCGCTGTCTTCGGCGATCTCAATAAAGCGCGCCGGACCCAACTGCCCTTGCTGGGGATGGCGCCACCGCAACAGCGCCTCCGCACCACGAACCCGACCGCTCTCCAGCTCGACCAGCGGCTGGTAGTGCAGTTCAAACTCCTTTCGGACCAGCGCTTTACGCAGATCCTGCTGGATCTGTACCTGCTCACAAAAGCGCTCTCTCAGAGCGTGGTCAAACAGCTGAACTTTCCCGGTGTGTTTGGCTCTCTCCATCGCCAGATCCAGGGCCGCCATCGGGTCCACCTGATCACCCAGCAAATCAAAACACACACCCGCCAGACTCAGGGACACCTGGTAGGAGCGGCCACCAACCTGAACCGGTGAATCGATGCGCGCTTTCAGGCCCAGGGCCAACGCTTTCAGTTCCTGCTGCGGCGGCACATCAAACTGAACCACAAACTCATCCGCACCGATTCGCGCCGTCAGCGCCGCGCCCAAACGCTCTGCCCCATGGCGCAGTCGCCGGGCGATCTCCTTAAGTACCCTATCGCCAACCGCATGGCCGTGGAGATCGTTAAACGCCTTGAAGCCATCCAGGTCCAGCAGCAATACAGCGACCGGCTTGCATTCGGTCAGCCGCTTCAGAAAGTAGGCTCGGTTATAAAGCCCGGTCAGAGCACAACGCCAGGCAAGGTTTTCCAGCTCCGCCTTATGCTCCCTCTCGGCGGTAATGTCGTCGGAGTAAAGCACCAGATAAGCCTGGTTATTCTCTGTGACGACCCGGTTGGCCCGAAAATCGATCCAGCGAACCACCCCTTTGGGTGTTACCACCTGAGCTTCACCGCGACAAAAGCCTCTTTCCTGAACCTCTTCCAGCGCCAGCTGAGCATGCTCGGGGTTTTGCTGGAACATCATCAGATGCTTAACCGGTTTGTCGATGTAATCCTCGACCCGGCCCCCGGCCAGGCGGACGTAGGCCTGGTTCACGTAACGGATCACCAGACTGTCGGCATCAACGATTACCAGTCGCTGGCTGGATTGCTCCATGGCATGCCGAAACAGGTCCAGTTGGTTGGCCTGGCTGGATTGATGCTGAGTAGCCAATGCCAGCGCCAGCTGATCCGCTAATTGACCGACCCAGTGCGCGTCCTCAGCACTCCATTGGCGGGGCCGAAGTGATTCAACACAGATCACCCCCTCCAGATGGCCATTGATCCGAATGCCAGCATCCAACATGGCATGGATCCCATTGGGCACAAGGTAGCTGGGCGCAAATGCCTTGGTGGCCGGATGCAAGCGAGCGACATCGGCTCGGAGAAAGCGATGTTGATAGAGGTGAGAAAAGTAGTCCGGCGCGGCATCGGTATGGATGGGCGCATCAACAATGGTCTGCCCCGCCATCTGATGACGGCAAACCGGCAAAAGCGCGGATTGGTCGTCGGAAAAACGCCAGATGGATGCGGTTTCTGCCCCCAGCTGTTCACAGGCCAGCCGAGCCGCCACCTGAGCAGTGTGCGTAAAATCTCCGGCTTGCTTTTCTGGCAGCTGTATCAGCTGCTCAATTGCGTCGGCACGTCCCTGCTTCATCGCAACTTCAGGTGTTAACAATGCGTAAGTAAAAAGTAAGGGACACAGTATCCTGCGTCCCTTAGTCGTTCAACTCTATTTTGCGATTCATCGCCTTAGCTGAGCTGCATCTCAAAAATCAGACGCTCAGCCGCGCAAGAAAAGACCAGTTTGGCCTGCAAAGTGTGACTTTCTGCTTGCCATACCGCGTCCGCTTTCACATCGGCGAAACGGGCTTTGGCTGCCTCTGCGAGTTTGTCAAACTCAGCGCGGGCATCCGCTTCACTGGAGGCCTCAATGGGCAGATTCAGAATGGTATCCTCTTCGGCGATCACGGCACCAACATCCATATAGGCACCACAGCATTCGGTGATCAGGTCTTGAGTCTTAGACTCCATAGGAAACCTCTTAACAAAGGGGGGAACCGCCCAAGTATAGGCAGTGAGGGGCATTCATCCTGTTGGCTGGATCACAGAGTGTGGCTTTTCATTGAGCCAGACCAAGAAAACCGCTGAAAGCTTGCTCAGGCACAGGCACGCAGCGCGGCGCTCTGCAGTCGTTGTTCAGCAATCAGGTCCGCCAGCGCCATCTGGGCCGGGAAAACCCGCATCTGTGAGGCCAGGGTTTGCGGGTTGCGAGCCGCGGGCTCGGCATTGGAGAGGGCTTCAGACAAGCCATAAGGGTATTCGCCGCGCACATCCAGCGGCTCTGGAGTCAGGCACTGTTGCAAGCGAGATTGGGGCAAGCCCCCCTGATGAAACGCCTGAGCGCAGGCATCGCTGCGCAGTGTGTCGCTGTAGTGACCCACGGTGGGCGCATCATCGGGCAGTTCAAAGCGGTGACGAAGGGGCAGAGGTTCCCCTTCCGGCGTTTTTTCCAGTTGGAAGCTGCCGTGGTAACGGACGTCCTGCACCATCATCGACAGCAACAGGCCGAACTCGCCCCGGTGGCCCTGATGGACCGCCTGGTTGAGCGCACTGCCCAGTTGCCATTCGTTGACTAAAATGCCCTCAGGCCGCATAGAAAATACCCAAAAATCATCGCTACAGTCTGTTTATCGCCCCAACGGTTCAAAACTTTAGGCAAGATTTGCATTTAGGGGTTTACAGGTAAAATCCTGCTGTTACTATACGCCCCGCACTTGTGGAGGGGTTCCCGAGTGGCCAAAGGGATCAGACTGTAAATCTGACGGCTCCGCCTTCGAAGGTTCGAATCCTTCCCCCTCCACCATATTGCCGCTGTGGCATCGGCCCTTGATGACCACCGCAAAACAAGTAATCCCGTGGAGGGATTCCCGAGTGGCCAAAGGGATCAGACTGTAAATCTGACGGCTCCGCCTTCGAAGGTTCGAATCCTTCTCCCTCCACCATCTTCTGCTGTGTCATCAGCCCTTGATGAGCATCGCAAAACAAGTAACCCCGTGGAGGGGTTCCCGAGTGGCCAAAGGGATCAGACTGTAAATCTGACGGCTCCGCCTTCGAAGGTTCGAATCCTTCCCCCTCCACCATCTTCTACAATTTGCTTTACCCCGTGGAGGGGTTCCCGAGTGGCCAAAGGGATCAGACTGTAAATCTGACGGCTCCGCCTTCGAAGGTTCGAATCCTTCCCCCTCCACCATCTTCAATAGAAAACGCCACCCATCGGGTGGCGTTTTTGCATTCTGACTCCGGATAATCTGCCCTTACGACGGTGAACACCAAGTCTTCTGGTGAGCACCGCCTTAACCGGGACTACCCTTCCCGCCGCAGCGGCTTCAGCAGATAGCCCAATCCGTTGTGTTTGATCTCAAGCACCAGCGCCAGTTTCGGCCCAAGCGGCGGCGCTGGCCACCCCTTGCCCTGCATCCAAACCAGGTAGGCGATCGGCAGATCCATAAGGCGCCGTCCGGCATATTTGCCAAACGGCATGGTGTCATTGGCAAGCTGGCTTAACAGCTGAGGGTCCATTGCGATACCATGCGGCGAACGTAAACGAGCATTATACGGGATTTTTATGCCGCGCAATTGGGTAAACTGGGCCATCGCCCAGATTGAGGCCGACTTTCAACGCAGTGCGGACACGCACCTGATCAAGCTGGATCTGCCTCACTTAACCGATATCGACATCTATCTGAAAGATGAGAGTACCCACCCAACCGGTAGCCTGAAGCACCGCCTGGCGCGCTCCCTGTTTCTCTACAGTCTGTGTAACGGTTGGATCCGGGAAGGCACGCCGATCATCGAGTCCTCTTCCGGCTCCACGGCGATCTCCGAGGCGTACTTTGCCCGCTTGCTGGGCCTGCCGTTTATTGCGGTCATCCCCAAGTCCACCGCCCAGAAGAAGATCGACCAGATTGAGTTTTACGGTGGCCGCTGCCATCTGGTGGAGCCCGCCGATATCTACACTGAGTCCGCTCGCTTGGCTCAGGAGCTGAACGGTCACTATATGGACCAGTTCACCTATGCCGAGCGCGCAACCGACTGGCGCGGAAACAATAATATCGCCGACGCCATCTTCCGCCAGATGCTGCATGAGCGCTTCCCGGTGCCGAGCCATATCGTGATGAGCCCGGGTACCGGCGGCACCTCCGCCACCATCGGTCGTTACCTGCGCTATCAGAAGGTGGATACCCGCCTCTGCGTGGTGGACCCGGATAACTCCGTTTTCTTTGATTACTTCCAAACCCTGGACAACAGCCTGACCAGCACCGCCTGCTCCCGCATCGAAGGGATCGGCCGCCCCCGGGTTGAGCCCTCCTTTATCCCCGGCGTAGTGGATGAGATGCGCCAGATCCCCGATACCGCGTCCATCGCCACCATTCTGTGGCTGGAGCAGATCATCGGGCGCAAAACCGGCGCCAGCACCGGCACCAACCTCTATGGTGTGCTTCAGTTGGCGGATGAGATGCGTCGCAAGGGCGAATCCGGATCCATCGTCACCCTGATCTGCGATTCCGGTGAGCGCTACCTCGACAGCTACTACGATCCCAAGTGGGTGGCGGAGCGCATTGGCGACATCCAACCCTACGTCGATCAACTGGCCCGTTTCTCTGAAACCGGAGAACTGGAGGCGCTATGAGTGAAAAACGCATTGCCGTCGTGGTGTTCAGCGGCGGCCAGGACTCCACAACCTGTCTGGTTCAGGCCCTGACCCACTATGACGAAGTGCACGCCATCACTTTCGACTATGGGCAGCGTCATTCCCAGGAGATCGAGGTGGCTCAGAACCTGGCCAAACAGCTTGGGGTTGCGGCCCACAAGGTGATGGACGTCAGCCTGCTGGGAGAGTTGGCCATCAGTGCGCTGACCCGCGATAACATCGCGGTCGCCAACGAGTTGATGGATAACGGCCTGCCCAACACCTTTGTGCCCGGACGAAACATTCTGTTCCTCACCCTGGCGGGCATTTACGCCTATCAGGTGGGTGCCCAGACGGTGATCACCGGCGTGTGCGAGACCGACTACTCCGGCTACCCCGACTGTCGGGATGAGTTTGTGCAAGCACTGGAGAAAGCGTTGGTGCTGGGTATGGACCGCCCCCTGACTCTCGCCACACCGCTGATGTGGCTGGATAAGGCACAGACCTGGGCCCTGGCGGATCACTACGGAGCACTCGAGCTGGTGCGGGACAACACCCTGACCTGCTACAACGGCATCATCGGCTCCGGTTGCGGCACCTGTCCCGCCTGTCAGTTGCGCGCCCGTGGTCTGGAGCAGTACCTGGCCAACCGTCACACCATTCTGGACGATCTCCGTGCCCAGTGCGGCCTCGACTAAGGCCTTTGGCTGGCCCAGCGCAGACCAGTGGGCCGGCCCGGCATTGTTGTCGATCCTGGCGCTGGTGTGCTGGGCCCTGCCCTCACTCTACGAGCCTCTGATCTGGTCCCGCAGCGGACTGGATCAAGGGCAATGGTGGCGACTCTGGAGTGGGAATCTGCTCCACTCCAACACCGCCCACCTTTTGATGAATCTGGGCGGCCTCTGGCTGATCTTCGCCCTGCACCAACCCCACTACCGCTGGCGCCCCTTCCTTTTGGCCTGCCTGACGATGTGTCTGATGATCGGTCTCGGCCTCTACTGGTGGGTACCCGACACCAGCCGCTATGTGGGCCTGAGCGCCCTGCTGCACGGCCTGTTCACTCTGGGAGCCATACTGGATATCCAGCGCGGATGGCGAAGCGGTTACGCTCTGTTACTTGGGGTTCTGGGCAAGATTGGGTGGGAGCTCTACCATGGCGGCAGCGCTGAAGTGGCAGCACTCATCGACGCCCGGGTTGCGGTGGAGTCCCACGCCCTGGGCGTCTTGAGTGGTCTGTTGTGTGGTCTGGGGTACTGGCTTTACCAGCGCTCCTGATAGCTGCCGCTGCCCTCACCGGTCAGGAAGCTTTCCGCCATCAGTTTCATCGCCTGGTCGTAATCCCCCTCCAGCGCAGCCTGATACTGTTGCTCAGCCAGCGCTTGCTGATGGATGGCGCCCGCTGCGGTCGGGAAATCCTGGATCAACACGTTGATGTCGACCGGTTCCGGTGCCGCACCTGTCGGTGCCGGAGTACTGCCATCCCGGTAATACGCCAAACCCGGGCCTATCACTTCACTCTGTTGGTGAACCTGGCTGCGCAGCTCCCCCTCTGCCTGCGGATTTACCTGAGCGATCTGAGGTGCAGGCAACTGGTAGTTAGCCACCACCAATGCCGCAGCCAATACTGCAAATGCGATCACGTTCCGTCGATTAACCATACTCACCTCCCCTCCCACAACGTCAATGGGGGACACTGTAAGTATGGCTCAGCCAGAGGGGATCAGGAGGTGACCAACTGTCCCCGCAGTGCCTCGACCTGGTCGCGGATCGCTGCCGCTTTCTCAAACTCCAGGTTGCGGGCATGCTCGTACATCGCTTTTTCCAGTTCGGCGATGGACTTAGCCACCTTACCCGGATCCACAGCCTGATAGGTGGGCTTGGTTTCCGCCACCTTGCGACTGCTGCGCGATTTGCCACCCACATCCATCACATCGGTGATCTTCTTCACCAGCCCCTTGGGCACGATGCCATGCTCGGCGTTGTACGCCTCCTGCTTGGCACGGCGACGACGGGTTTCGCCAATGGCCCGTTCCATGGATCCCGTGATGCGGTCGGCATAGAGAATCGCCTTACCGTTGACGTTACGGGCCGCCCGGCCCATGGTCTGGATCAGGGAACGATCCGAACGCAGGAAACCCTCTTTGTCGGCATCAAGAATCGCCACCAGAGACACCTCTGGCATATCCAGCCCCTCCCGCAACAGGTTGATGCCAACCAACACATCAAACTCGCCCAGACGAAGATCCCGGATGATCTCCATCCGCTCCACCGTGTCCACATCGGAGTGCAGATAGCGCACCCGGACACCGTGCTCCTCCAGGTATTCGGTCAGGTCCTCGGCCATACGTTTGGTCAGGGTGGTGACCAGCACCCGCTCGTTGGTCTCGGCACGGAGGCGGATCTCCGACAACAGGTCATCCACCTGGGTCGCAACCGGACGGATCTCAATCTCAGGGTCGAGCAAGCCGGTAGGACGCACCACCTGCTCCACCACGTCACCTGCGGACTTATCCAGCTCGTACTTCGCCGGTGTCGCGGAGACAAAGACGGTTTGGGGCGCAATCGCCTCAAACTCTTCAAATTTCAGTGGCCGGTTGTCCATCGCCGAGGGCAGGCGGAAGCCATACTCCACCAGGGTCTCTTTGCGGCTGCGGTCCCCTTTGTACATCGCCCCGAGCTGCGGCACGGTAACGTGGGACTCATCGATGATCAGCAAACCATCGTCCGGCAGGTAATCGAGCAGGGTCGGCGGCGGCTCGCCCGGCGCCCGGCCGGACAGGTAACGGGAGTAGTTTTCAATGCCGGAGCAGTAGCCCAGCTCCAGCATCATCTCCACATCAAATTGGGTGCGCTCCTTGATGCGCTGTGCCTCAATCAGCTTGTGATTATCCAGCAGCTGCTGATGCCGTCCCTTCAACTCATCCTTTATCTTGTCGATCGCCCCGATAATGGTTTCTCGCGGCGTCACATAGTGGGTTTTCGGGTAAACGGTGTAGCGCGCCACCTCCCGGCTCTGTGCGCCGGTCAGCGGGTCAAACAGGGAGAGGCGCTCAATCTCCTCATCAAACAGCTCAATGCGAACCGCATCCCGGTCCGAGTCCGCTGGGAAGATGTCGATCACCTCTCCCCGAACGCGGAAAGTACCGCGCTCAAACGCCATATCATTGCGGGTGTACTGCAGCTCAGCGAGACGCTTCAGAATGTCACGCTGGTTCATGATGTCGCCTTGACGCAGGTGCAGCAGCATCGCCATATAGGCTTTAGGATCGCCCAGGCCGTAGATGGCAGACACCGAGGCCACCAGCACCACGTCACGACGCTCCATCAGTGCCTTGGTGGCAGAGAGTCGCATCTGCTCAATGTGCGCGTTGATGGACGCGTCCTTCTCGATAAAGGTGTCTGTCGAGGGGACATAAGCTTCTGGCTGGTAGTAGTCGTAGTAGGAGACGAAATACTCCACCGCGTTATCCGGGAAGAACTCCTTCATCTCCCCATACAACTGGGCCGCCAGAGTCTTGTTGTGGGCCAGGATGATGGTGGGTCGGTTCAACTCGGCGATCACGTTCGCCATGGTGAAGGTTTTGCCGGAACCGGTTACCCCGAGCAGCGTCTGGTGAGCCAATCCGGCATCCAGCCCTTCTAGGAGTTGAGCGATGGCGCCGGGTTGATCGCCGGCGGGTTGAAACTGGGATTGCAGCTTAAAGGGTCGACTCACGGACAGCCTCGGTTGGTTTGTCGCGGTTACAGCATAGGTGGTACCAAACCCAGCGCCAGGCGATCAGCGCGGTCAGAACATTGGCCACCGCTGCGCCGACAAAGACGCCGGTCAATCCAGCGAGTTTACCACCGATATACGCCAGGGGCAGGTACATCACAAACAATCGGATGACCGATAGCCCCAGTGCCGACAGGGGCCGGTGCAGCGCATTGAAGCTGGAGTTGGACAGGATGATCACCCCTTGAGCGCCGTAGGAAAGCGGCAGGATGCTGACCAGCAGCGCGATGGTGGCAGCCACTTCCGCATCCTGACCAAACGCCTGGCCAATCCAGCCTGAAGAGAGCAACAGAAGAAGGTAGACCCCACCCTGAAACAGCAAGACAAACTTGATCACCTGACGATAGAGCAGCCGTACCCGGTCCATATGTCCCGCTGCCGCATTCTGACTGATCAGTGGCGGCAGACTCATGGAGAGCGTCAAAACCACCAGAGTGGAGAGCGACTCCAGTCGGGTCCCAACCCCAAACGCCGCCACTGCCGCCTCGCCATAGCCCGCCATAATGGCGGTCATCAGCCCCATTGCCAGTGGAGTCAGAATGTTGGAGCCCGCAGCCGGTAGCGCGATCGCCAGGATCTCCCGATACCCCTGCAGGCGCTCCGACCACTCACGGAACCAGCCCACCGCTTTCATGCGGAAAACCAGCATATAGATGATCACCGCACTGGAGACCAGGTTGGCGCACACGGTCGCCAATGCCGCCCCTTTGAGCCCCATGGCGGGCACCGGACCCCAGCCAAAGATAAAGAGCGGATCCAGCGCCGCATTTACAAAAGCGCTGGCTGCCATCACCAGACTGGGCAACCGGGTGTTACCGTTGGCGCGCATCACCGCATTGCCGATCATGGGGAAGGTGATGAACACCACGCCCAGCAACCAGACGCTCATAAACTGGTTAATCAGGTCGAGGGAGTCCCCTTTGGCCCCCAGGGCACGAAACAGCCAGTCATGTCCGAACCACACCGGCACCGCCAGCACCAGCACCAGACCAGCGGACAACGCCAGCGCAGAGCCTCCCAGAGCCCTTGCTCTCGCTTGCTGCCCTTTGCCCTGAGCCGTCGCCACAGCCGCACTGGTCCCTATCCCCAAGCCAATTACTACGCTGAACAGGGTAAAGGTCACCGGAAAGGTAAAGGAGAAGGCCGCCAGCTCTTTGGTACCCAGCAAACTGACAAAGTAAGCGTCGACAAAGTTGAAGGTCATCAACAACACCATCGCCAACAGCAGCGGCCAGGTCATGCGGCGCAGGTGAGCGATAACGTCGCCTTGGGTCAGTTGGTGAACGTGGGGACGGGACACAAGAGCTCCTGGAGAGAGTCAAACGGCGACGATTGGATAACAACCAAAACTAATACACAACCCCGACTTCACAAAAAGTTGTAAAATTTCAGTTTTGGCGCGCCGCGGTCGAGGGCGGCGACATTATGCGCTAAGTGTTTGTTTTTTATGCTCGAGTCAATTATGCACAATCGTTGCTCAACTTGCTGCAAACCCTGTAGTGACGCGGCCTGACACCTTCATTCACGAGTTCATTAACACAGTTATCCACAAAATCAGTGGATAACAACGATAAACCCAGAGCCGTTCTGGCTTAGAAAATGTCAACCTTTTTTTCCTCTCCATTAGTCTTAGCGAAAGAAAAAACGTCATTCGTAACTCACTGACTACACCCCAGATTCTTCGCCCATTCAAACGACACTCGAAGCAAAAATCATCCGCAATTGCCGATCAATTAATCCCATTGCACAGAGGGTAAACAAACGCGCCTCTGACAGGGGAATTTTTGGGGACGGCTGTTGACTACCCATTAGGTGCCCATTAAGATGCGCTCCGTCCTTGAGACGATGATGTTCCCCCTTAGTTCAGTCGGTAGAACGGCGGACTGTTAATCCGTATGTCGCTGGTTCAAGTCCAGCAGGGGGAGCCACTTTTAAGTTGGACCCTGCCGTGAGAACGGCGGACTGGCTCTTGTTAGAATCGGCGTATGTCGCTCACTCAAGTCCAGCAGGGGGAGCCACTTTACTGAGGCGTCAGACAAAACACGCATCACAACCTGTTCCCCCTTAGTTCAGTCGGTAGAACGGCGGACTGTTAATCCGTATGTCGCTGGTTCAAGTCCAGCAGGGGGAGCCACTTTTCCTGAGGCGTCAGACAAAACACGCATCACAATCTGTTCCCCCTTAGTTCAGTCGGTAGAACGGCGGACTGTTAATCCGTATGTCGCTGGTTCAAGTCCAGCAGGGGGAGCCACTTTCGAAGGCCTCGCATCAGCGGGGCCTTTTTCGTATCTGAAGCGTCGGTAGAACGGCGGACTGGCTCTGGTCAGAATCAGCGTATGTCGCTGCCCCAAGTCCAGCAGGGGGAGCCACTTTCGAAGGCCTCGCATCAGCGGGGCCTTTTTCGTATCTGAAGCGTCGGTAGAACGGCGGACTGGCTCTGGTCAGAATCAGCGTATGTCGCTGGTTCAAGTCCAGCAGGGGGAGCCACTTTCGAAGGCCTCGCATCAGCGGGGCCTTTTTCGTATCTGAAGCGTCGGTAGAACGGCGGACTGGCTCTGGTCAGAATCAGCGTATGTCGCTGCCCCAAGTCCAGCAGGGGGAGCCACTTTCGAAGGCCTCGCATCAGCGGGGCCTTTTTCGTATCTGAAGCGTCGGTAGAACGGCGGACTGGCTCTTGTCAGAATCAGCGTATGTCGCTGGTTCAAGTCCAGCAGGGGGAGCCACTTTCGAAGGCCTCGCATCAGCGGGGCCTTTTTCGTATCTGAAGCGTCGGTAGAACGGCGGACTGGCTCTGGTCAGAATCAGCGTATGTCGCTGCCCCAAGGTAGCGTGGGCCCTGGCCCACGGTTACACCCTAGTCCCATTCCATCGCGGCTTTGCAATCAACCTCCTCTGCGCTCTGATTCACAACCCAATGCCGCCAAGTGGCTTTACGCTCTTCCCTGACGCCTCCCCTGCCCCTTCACTTCTCTAAACCCCTTTTTACCCGGGTAAAAGCCGGTTTCATTTATCGTCTCATTCCCCAGTTGACTCTGATTCACGCATTGCGGTCACCAATGACTCCCCAGCCTTGCTACTGACACCCGGACGATCTAGGATCGCTACACTCATTTGCCGTAATTGATTGATATGGCAACGGGCCCTGCCCCAGTACGTTCAATAGCCCGAACAAATGCCAAATTGGCAAACCGCTGTGTAAGGCAATTCGCGATAAGGAGATCGTGGTCTTATGTTGAGCACCCGTACCACTCTTTTCTGCTTGATTGGCCTCTATCTGGCCGCGAGTGCCGCGCTGCTTATGGTCGGTGCTCACGCCCTCCATAACGAGATTAGCGATGACCGGTCAGAACTTCAGATGGCGCTGGACAGCGCACTGGAGGCCGGTGCCGATCCGGAGCAGATCCCCAGACAGCTTTCGCAAGAGCTTCCGCTGGCGTACGCCTTTATCCGTGATCGCAATGATGCGACTCAGACGGTGTTTGGCCGATACCAGGAACCCCGCCATCTGTTCGCGCCTATGCTGGACCTCTACTCCAGTAACCTGACTCTGGAGAGCCGATGGCAGGATCTGGATATCCGTCTGCAACTGGATGGCGATCGATACCTCTCCAAGGCCACAACGGTTCTCATCAAACCGATGTTGTTGGTCAGCATTGTATTGCTGCTGGCACTGCTGTTGGTCTCCTGGCGCAGCGTGCGGGTGAAGAATCATCTGTGGACTCTGGTCAACGCCATTGAGCGCTTGCCCAGTCTGGAACTTCCCAGCGACCTGGACCGGGTGTCCGGCCAACTTCGCCCGGTGGGCAAAGCCCTGTTTAATGCCCGCTCTCAACTGAAAGAGCGGATGGCCAGCCTCAGCAAGCGTCATCTGCACAGCCAACCCATTCTGGATCCGGTGTCCGGCATCAAAACCCGCGCCTTCTTTATCGAAGAGATGGAGCGCCCTGCCAGTACCGACCTCCATCACGGCCACCTGATTCTGTTGCGCGCCAGCGCCCTCGGCCAGATCAATGAGCGACAGGGTCGCAACGGTGGTGATCGTTATCTCGCGGAGATTGGGCATCTGCTGAAGCAATACGCCCGGAAAGAGAAGACCGGCTACGGCTATCGCTACGGCGCGACCGATTTCATTCTGCGCCTGCCGGATTGTGACCAGGACAACGCCAGATTACTGCTTAAGGATCTCAGCATGCAGTTGGCTGAGTTGGCCAAGCACCATGAAGTGGACAACGCGGGCAGCCTGGGCGCCATCGCCTACCATCAGAGCGATCGCATCAGCCAGCTTCTGACCAATCTGGACACCGCCGTCAGTATGGCGGAATCGATGGGCGCGCACGGACACTACCTGATGGACAGCTCACTGGCGGATCTGGGCCTCGATTCCGAACGATGGCTGACGGTGATTGATGATGTACTGGAACAGGGAAGACTGCACTTTATCCATCAGCGTATTCAGAGCAACCGGGATGACCGTCCCCTGTTTACCGAGATGCTGGTGCGCTTTCAGAATGTGGATGGCAACCCGCTGCCCACAGAGCCGCTGTTCTCCATGGCGGCGCGCTATGGCAAGGTCTCGCAACTGGACAAGATGGTGGTGTCCCGGCTGATACGGGAGCTTTCCAATGACGGCGACAGCATTGAAGCGTTCAGCCTGAACCTGGCCAATCACTCCTTTAACGATGTGAAGTTCATCCACTGGCTTGAGCACCAACTGCAGGATCAACCCAAACTGGCCAGTCGCCTGGTGATCGAGGTCAGTGAAAATAGCATTCAGCAGAATCCGACCCACGCAACGGATATTGTTCGACGCCTCCATCGTCTCGGCGCCCGGATCTGCATCGACCATTTCGGTACGGCACTGACGTCGTTCCGCTATCTGCAAATCCTGAAACCGGACTTTGTTAAGCTTGAGCCCAGCCTGATCCGGGATATCCAGGATAATCACAACAATCAGTTCTTTATTAAGATGCTGATGGAGATCGCAGTACGCCTTGAGCTGAAAGTGATCGCCACGCACGTTGAAAGCGCCGATGAAAAAGTGACCCTGGAGCAACTCAAGGTTCACGGGCTCCAGGGGCACCACATCGCCATGCCCAAGCCCATTCATCCGATCCGAGCCTGATCCGTGGCCCGGTTCATTGCCGGGCCGCCGATTCTCTGAGCAGGAAACCAGTAACCCTGCTTGCAGTCAGTTGTTTCGCTGCGCGGATTTACCGATAATGGCGGACTACTTTTCAACACGACCGCATTGTCATGACCGAATACCTGTTGTTGCTGGTGGGCACCGTACTGGTCAACAACTTTGTGCTGGTGAAGTTCCTGGGCCTCTGCCCGTTTATGGGCGTGTCCAGCAAACTGGAATCCGCCATAGGCATGTCTATGGCCACCGCCTTCGTTCTGACCCTGGCCTCCACCTGCAGTTATCTGGTTCATCAGTATCTGCTGGTGCCGCTGGAGTTGACCTACCTGCGTACCCTCAGTTTCATCCTGGTGATTGCCGTTGTAGTGCAATTTACCGAGATGGTCGTCCGCAAGACCAGTGCCTCCCTCCATCGGGTGCTGGGCATCTATCTGCCTCTGATCACCACCAACTGTGCGGTATTGGGCGTGGCCCTGCTCAACATCAATGAGCAGCACGATTTCATCAGCTCCGTCCTTTACGGCTTCGGCGCTGCGGCCGGTTTTGCCCTGGTGTTGATTCTCTTCTCCGCCATGCGTGAGCGGCTTGCAGCGGCGGATGTGCCCCTGCCCTTTAAAGGCGCCTCCATCGCCATGATCACCGCGGGCCTGATGTCCCTTGCCTTTATGGGCTTTACCGGACTGGTTAAGTAATCGATGAGCAGTATTCTTTTTGCCGTATTGGTCCTGGCTGGCCTCGCGCTGGTGTTTGGGGTCCTGCTGGGCTACGCCGCTATCCGCTTCAAAGTGGAAGGCGACCCCATGGTGGAACAGATCGAACAAGCGCTGCCCCAAACCCAGTGCGGGCAGTGTGGATTCCCGGGTTGCCGCCCCTATGCGGAAGCGATTGCCAAGGGTGAGGCTCCGATCAACCGCTGCCCGCCCGGTGGCGAAGCCACGGTACAGAAACTGGCGGATATGCTGGGGGTGGACCCTGAGCCCCTGGACGCCGACGCCGACAGTCGCCCCAAAGTGGCCTACATTCGCGAAGCGGAGTGCATCGGCTGTACCAAGTGCATTCAGGCCTGTCCGGTGGACGCCATCGTTGGCACCGGCAAGCAGATGCACACCGTGATTGCCGACCTGTGCACCGGCTGCGACCTGTGCGTCGAGCCCTGCCCGGTGGATTGCATCGACATGCTTCCCATCGCGGTAACCCCCCAGAACTGGAAGTGGGATCTCGAAAGCATCCCGGTCCGTATGGTGCAGTAAGGAGCGATCAGTGCAGACTTTGTTAGAGCAGATCGATCAGGGCCAACAATGGACCTTCCCCGGCGGCATCCATCCGCCGGAGCGTAAAACCCTTTCCAACGGCACGCCGATTGCCGGCTTGCCGATGCCGGAGCGCTTCTGGGTGCCGGTTCGCCAGCACATCGGCCAGAGTGGCCGTCTGCTGGTGGCCAGCGGAGACACCGTGCTTAAGGGCCAGGCGCTGACCCGGGCCGATCACCCGATGGCGGTTCCCGTGCACGCCCCCACCTCCGGTACCGTTGGTCGCATTGAGCCTCGTGCTATCGCGCACCCTTCCGGCTTGTCGGAGCTGTGCATCGAGATCCTGCCGGATGGAGAAGATCACTGGCGTCCCCGCGAATCCCGGGTCAACGTCGAAGGACTGGAGCGGGATGCCATTCTGGCTCGCATCCGCGACGCTGGCATTGCCGGTCTGGGTGGCGCCACCTTCCCGGCCGCCATCAAGCTGAGCACCAATAAACCGGTTCAGTACCTGATCATTAACGGTGCCGAGTGCGAACCCTACATCACGTCGGACGACCGTCTGATGCAGGACCATGCCGAGGCGATCCTGGCTGGCATCGACATCCTCGATCATCTGTTGCAACCGGAGCGCATTCTGTTTGCGATTGAGGATAACAAGCCCGCCGCCATTGCTGCGGTGCGCACCGCATTGGCCAGCAGCCACCGGGACCCAAAACGCTACCTGCTTCGGGTGATCCCCACCAAGTACCCCTCCGGCAGCGAAAAGCAGCTGATTCAGATCGTCACCGGGCTGGAGATCCCCAAAGGGCAACTGCCCGCGGATCTCGGTGTGCTGATGCAAAACGTGGGCACCTGCTACGCGATCAAGCGCGCCGTTCTGGACGACGAGCCGCTGATTGAGCGGGTGGTCACCGTCACCGGTGAGCAGGCGGGCAAGCCCGGCAACTACTGGGTGCGTCTTGGTACCGACATCCAATGGTTGCTGGAGCAAACTCAGTCGAAGCCGCAACCGGGACAACCCCTGATCATGGGCGGCCCCATGATGGGCTTTGCCTTGCCAGCCACGGATGTGCCCGTGGTTAAGGCCACCAACTGTCTGTTACTGCCCAGCACCCAAGAACTGCCGCCCTCCCCGGCCGCCCGCAACTGCATCCGTTGCGGCGAGTGCGCTCAGGTGTGTCCGCAAAGTCTGCTGCCTCAGCAACTCTACTGGCACAGTCAGGCGGCTGAATACGATAAGGCCGCACAGCTGAACCTGAGCGACTGCATCGAGTGCGGTGCCTGCGCCTTTGTCTGCCCCTCAGACATTCCTCTGGTACACCACTACCGCATCGCCAAAGCGGAGCTGCGGGAAACCACCCAAAAGGCGCAGAAGGCGGAAGAGGCCAAGTTGCGATTTGATGCCCGTCAGGCGCGCCTGGAGAAAGAGAAAGCCGAGCGCGAGAACCGTCACAAGCGTGCAGAGAAAACCGCACCGGCTGCCCCCAGCGCTGGCGTCGAAGCTGCACTGGCCCGCATCAAAGCCAAACAGGCGGCGACCGAGGGTGAAACCGATATGGCGGAGCTGCGGCGTCAACGTAAAGAGCAGGCCCGCGCCGCAAAAGCCGCCCGAGAAGACGCCGGCACCGCTTCCGGCGATGATCGTCAGGCGGCCGTTGCCGCTGCTGTCGCTCGCGCCAAGGCAAAGCAGGGAGCGCAGGAGAACGATTCTGCTGAAGTGCCGTCTGCTGAGGATAAGCGCAAAGCCGCCGTGGCCGCTGCCGTAGCGCGCGCCAAGGCCCGACAGGCCGGTGAAGCGAGTGATGCCGCCGCGGACGCCCCGGCTGACGACAAACGCAAAGCCGCTGTGGCCGCTGCCATCGCCAAAGCCAAAGCGAAGCAAGCCGCCGGCTCCGATGACTCTGCCGCCGACGCTCCGGCTGAAGACAAGCGCAAAGCCGCTGTGGCCGCCGCCATTGCCAAAGCCAAAGCGAAGCAGGCGGCTGAAGCGGGCGATGCCGCTGCGGAAGCTCCGGCTGAAGACAAGCGCAAAACCGCTGTGGCTGCCGCCATTGCTAAAGCCAAGGCAAAGCAGGCGGCTGAATCGGACGATAGCGCCTCTGAAGCTCCGGCTGAAGACAAGCGCAAAGCCGCTGTGGCCGCGGCCATCGCCAAAGCCAAGGCGAAGCAGGCGGTTGAAGCGGGCGATAGCACCACTGAAGCTCCGGCTGAAGACAAGCGCAAAGCCGCTGTGGCCGCCGCCATTGCCAAAGCCAAGGCGAAGCAAGCGGCTGAAGCGGGCGATAGCGCCGCCGAAGCTCCGGCTGAAGACAAGCGCAAAGCCGCTGTGGCCGCCGCCATCGCCAAAGCCAAGGCGAAGCAGGCTGCCGAAAAAGCCGAGCAGCAAGCCGACAGCGAAGCGTCGGCTTCGGACTCCGCCAAGCCAAAGGCTACCGAGAGCGATCCCCGCAAAGCGGCCATCGCCCGGGCTATTGCCAAGGCGAAAGCTAAGCAACAACAGAATTCGGATCAGTAAGAGAGGACACTGATGGCGTTTAAAATGGCCTCGTCCCCCCACATTCAGGGGCGTATGCCGACCCATCGCGTCATGCAGTGGGTTGCCCTGTGCACCCTGCCCGGCATTGTGGCGCAGTGGTGGTTTTTTGGTTGGGGCAACCTGGTGCAGATCGCTCTGGCGGTCACTACGGCCCTGGTGGCCGAAGCGCTGTGCGTTAAAGCCCGTGGCCGGGATGTCCGCGCCACCCTGTCGGACTGCACCGCACTGGTGACCGGCCTGCTGCTGGGGATCTGCCTGCCGCCACTGGCCCCCTGGTACGTAGCAGTACTGGGGTCGGTGTTTGCCATTGTGCTGGTGAAACAGCTCTACGGAGGGATCGGCCAAAACCTGTTCAATCCGGCGATGGCGGCTTACGTGGCCCTGTTGATCTCCTTCCCACTGCCGATGACCCAGTGGCTGCCGCCGCAGGCACTGGCGGCCACCGCTCTGGGGCCGTTGGATACCCTGATGATGGTGTTTACCGGCACCGATGCGATGGGGCACAGCGTGGATGCGCTTCGCCTGGGCATCGATGGCAGTACCATGGCCACGCCGTTGGATACCCTTAAGACCGATCTGACCCTGGGCCTGACCGCTGGCGAGAGTCTGAACAAGCCGATCTTTTCGACTCTGGCCGGTGTGGGCTGGGAGTGGGTCAACCTGGCGTTTCTGCTGGGCGGCCTGATGATGCTCAAGCTGAAGGTGATCCGTTGGCATATCCCGGTAGCGATGATCGCGTCCCTCGGCCTGTGTGCCCTGATCGGCCAGATCCTTCACCCGGATGGCACCGGCAGTGTCACCCTGCACCTGCTCAGTGGGGCCACCCTGTTTGGCGCATTCTTTATCGCCACGGATCCGGTTACCGCCGCCACCAGCAATAAAGGACGCCTGGTCTTTGGCGCGCTGATCGGCCTGCTGGTCTATCTGATCCGCAGCTTTGGCGGTTACCCGGATGCCGTCGCCTTTGCCGTCATGCTGGCCAATATGAGCGTACCGCTGATCGACTACTACACCCGCCCCCGCACCTACGGACATGGAGGCAACCGATGATCCCGTCCATGAAGAAAAATGGCCTGTTGCTGGCCCTGTTCGGGATCGCGTGTGCCGGCGTCGTTGCCCTCACCTACGAAGGCACCAAGAGCCAGATCGCGGAGCAGCAGCGTCGTCAGTTGATGAACACGCTGCATCAGATCATTCCGGCGGATCGCTACGACAACGAGCTGTACAACCAGTGCCTGCTGCTCTCCAGCCCGCAGTACCTTGGCAGCAAGGCGCCGCAACCGGCGTTTCTGGCCACCAAGAACGGTGAGCCCACTGCCATCGCCATTGAGACCACCGCCCCTGACGGCTACAACGGTGACATCAACATCATCGTCGGCATCGACTGGAACGGTGAGGTGCTTGGCGTCCGTACTCTGAGTCACCAGGAGACCCCCGGGCTGGGCGACCTGATCGAACTGCGTCGCTCCGATTGGGTATTGTCCTTCAATGGCTACCGGCTCGAGAATGAGAAAGACCCCCGCTGGGCGGTAAAACGGGATGGCGGTGAATTTGACCAGTTCACCGGGGCCACCATCACGCCGCGCGCCTATGTCGGCGCCGTCAGGAAGGTGCTTAACTACTTCAACCGCAACCGGGATACGCTGGTCAACGCGCCCCGGTGTGGAGGCGAATCATGAGCCAATTTCGCGATATTGCCTGGCAGGGATTGTGGAAGAACAACCCCGGTATTGTTCAACTGCTGGGCCTCTGCCCTCTGTTGGCGGTCACCAATACCCTGACCAACGCCATGGGACTGGGTTTGGCCACGCTGGTGGTGCTGGTCAGCTCCAATATCCTGGTATCCCTGCTGCGCAAGGGGATCCCCAATGAGATCCGCATTCCGGTTTACGTGATGATCATCGCCGCTCTGGTGACCTGCGTGCAGTTGCTGGTAAACGCCTACGCCTATGGCCTCTACCTGTCACTGGGGATCTTCCTGCCGCTGATCGTCACCAACTGCGTCATCATCGGCCGGGCCGAGGCCTTTGCCTCCAAGAGTCCGGTTTGGGCCGCCGCCCTCGATGGCCTGATGATGGGCCTGGGCTTTATGTTGGTGTTGATGATTCTGGGTGGCGCCCGCGAGCTGATTGGCCAGGGCACGCTGTTTGACGGCGCGGATCAACTGCTGGGTGACTGGGCATCGGTGTTGCGACTCCAGGTGGTTGACCTGCAAAGCCCCTTCCTGTTGGCTCTGCTGCCCCCCGGCGCCTTTATTGGCATGGGCCTGCTGATCGCCCTGAAAAACACCATCAACGATAAGGTGGAAGCGCGCTTCAAGCCCGCCGAGACCGCCGTAGAAGAGAAAGTGGAGCGGGTGCGCGTCACCCAGTAACCCACAACCGGATTGAGGGAACATGAATAAGGACAAACGTCGCCTGATCCTGGAACGGCTCCAGGCCAACAACCCCAAGCCAGAGACCGAACTGGAGTTCACCAGCCCCTATGAACTGCTGGTGGCAGTGGCACTGTCAGCGCAGGCCACCGACGTGTCGGTGAACAAGGCGACACGCAAACTGTTCCCGGTGGCCAACACCCCTCAGGCGATGCTGGACCTCGGTGTCGAGGGGGTGAAGGAGTACATCAAGACCATCGGTCTGTTCAATACCAAGGCGGAAAACGTCATTAAGGCGGCACGGATACTGGTTGAGCAGCACGGAGGCGAGGTGCCGGAGGATCGGGCCGCGCTCGAGAAGCTGCCGGGCGTGGGCCGCAAAACCGCCAACGTGGTACTGAACACCGCCTTTGGTTGGCCCACCATCGCCGTCGACACCCACATTTTCCGGGTCTCCAACCGCACCAAGTTCGCCATGGGTAAGAATGTGGATGAGGTGGAGCAGAAACTGTTGAAAGTGGTGCCTGCGGAGTTCAAGGTGGACGTACACCACTGGCTTATCCTGCATGGCCGCTACACCTGTCTGGCGCGCAAACCTCGCTGTGGCTCCTGCCTGATTGAGGATCTGTGTGAGTTTAAAGATAAGGTGTACCCGGACGAATAAACCCGTTTGCCGGCAGGGAGGCCGACAACATGACACCCACTCCGATGGAGCTGACGCTCCTGCCCCAACGCTACACCCTTCACCGATTGCCACCGGACACGCCGGTGGCGCCTCACTGGCTCAGTGGCAGTCAGTTGGTCAGCCTGACCCGTACGGAAGAGGAGCTCTCCATACTGGCGCCGGAATCGATGCTGATTGAAAGCGATCGCCAGGAGGGCCCATGGCGCGCCTTTAAGGTGGCTGGTCCGCTGGATTTCGAGCTGGTGGGGATCCTGGCCCAACTGAGCACCACCCTGGCTGAGGCCCATATTCCGCTGTTTGCCCTCTCCACCTTTGATACGGATTACCTGTTAGTCAACGCTGACCGGTGCGGTGATGCCGCCAGCGCGTTGCGCCAGGCAGGACATACGGTGTTGCTGCTGTAAGGAACAGCTCAACGCGGAAAAGGCGGAACAACAAAAAACGGGGAGCGAACGCTCCCCGTTTTGGCATCAATAGCGGGAACGACGGGGCGGACGCGGTTCCCGGGGTTTGGCTTCGTTGACGCGAATATTGCGCCCGCTCAGCGGCTGCTCGTTAAGGGCCTGGATCGCCTTTTGTCCCTCATCGGAGTTGGGCATCTCAACAAACCCGAACCCTTTTGAGCGACCGGTTTCCCGGTCCATGATGACGTTGGCGCTCAAGACCTCACCGTGTGCAGCGAACGCCGCAAGAAGATCTTCTGAAGTGACGGAATAGGACAAATTACCGATGTAGATATTCACGTTGTTTTCTCTGACACATGGGCTTGTCGTGCTCACGCTGCCTCCCGGTCAAGCCCCACCAGGCTGGCAACGGCCGGTATCACACCGGCGCATACCCCTCGTCATCGCGCATGAGTGTCCGACGGTCCCCTCAGACTGCCGTCACCGCCACTCCACACTTTGGCGTTTATGTAGGCAAGGTTAAGTAAAGCGCAGACTGATGACAGGTCAAAGAAAACTCTGCAATCTTTTTGTTTATCATTGGTTTTAACTGTTCTGTCCCCCTCGCCTATCCTTGCCTTTTGCCGGTCTATGGGCGATAACTTCCCCCACCCTCACTCCTCGGTAGACGTCATGATTTCAGACTCTCTCTCTGGCCTGACCCCCTTCTTGCTCTATTTCGGCACCGGCCTGGTGGCCATGGTCGTGTTTAAGGTGCTCTACGCCCTGCTGACCCCTTTTGACGAGTGGCAACTGGTCAAACAGGACTTCAACACCGCTGCCGCCATCAGCATTGGCGGTGCCCTGCTTGGTTTTACCCTGGCGCTGGCCTCTGCGGCCAAGCACTCCGTCGCCTACAGTGACTTTTTGATCTGGGCGGCGATCGCCATGGCGGCACAGTTGCTGGCCTTTATGGTGGTGCGCTTTATCCTGATGCCCACCATCGTCAGTAAAATCGAGAACAATCAGATTGCCGGCGCCGTGGTGCTGGCCAGCGTCAACATCAGCGTTGGCGTGCTGAACGCCGCCTGCATGAGTTACTGAAGAGGCCGTTGATGAAACGCAGTCAAAATGTACGTGCCCCCCGCTTCCGAAAAGCCCTGCCAATGGCAACGTCGGTGGCGATCTCCATCTCGCTGGTGCTCTCCGGATGCAGCCCGGCCCCCCGGGAAGAAGCGCAGATCTACCGCGATGCCGATGAGTGCCTGCAGGTTTACCCGGATCAGGGCGAACTGTGCCAGCAGGTGTTTGGCTCCGCCCAGATGGACCACCTGGCCACCGCCCCACGCTTCCTCGATCAGCAGCAGTGTGAAGAGGAGTTTGGCCCCGGTAACTGTGAATCCGCGCCGGAAGGCAGCCAGGGGAACGCCACCGGAGGCAGCTGGTTTATGCCGATGATGATGGGTTACATGATGGGCAACCTGATGGGCGGACGCAGTGTGCGTCAAGCTCCGGTCTACAGCTCCAGTTCCCGCACCTCTCCCCTGCGGGACAAGGTGGTCACCGCCAACGGCGATGTGGTGGGCAACCGAGGCGATCGCACCGTGCGCCCGGCTCCCAGCGCCTTCCAGAAAGCGAGTGCCCCAACCCGGGTCACCCAGTCCGGCGGATTCGGACGTATGGCGCAGCAAAAAGCGCAGGCCAGTCGTTCCGCCACCCGCACCTCCAACCGCAGTTTCGGAGGGTAAATGCAGCGTCACCTCATCAGCCCACGGGCCCACTGGCAGGAGCAGGCCCGCCAGTATGGATTCCATTTCCACACCATGTATGGCGAACCCTATTGGGATGAGAGCCGTTACTACGCGTTCACGCTGGAGCAGATTGAGCGGGATCTGGAAGCCCCTACCGAAGAGCTGAATCAGATGTGCATGGAGGTGGTGGACCAGGTCGTCAACAACGAAAACCTGCTGCGCCGCTTCGCCATTCCCGAGGAGCACTGGGACCTGGTGCGCAGCTCCTGGCGCATGCGCGATCAGCACCTGTACGCCCGGATGGATCTGGCCTATGACGGTAAAGGCCCCGCCAAGCTGCTGGAGAACAACGCTGACACCCCCACCTCACTGTACGAGAGTGCCTTTTTCCAGTGGCTCTGGCTGGATGACCGCCTGAAAGATGGCACCCTGGCTCAGGGCAGCGACCAGTTCAACAGCATTCAGGAAGCGCTGACTGCGCGCTTTGCGGAGCTGAAACAGCAGTGGCCGCCGGTGCCGCTCCACTTTGCCAGCTGCGAAGAGAGCGATGAGGATCGGGGCACAGTGCAGTATCTGGCCGACTGTGCCGAAGAGGCGGGCATCGACACCCGCTACACCGCCATTGAGCAGATTGGTCTCTCCAAGCACCAGCAGTTCCTTGATGCGGAGGGCGAGGTGATCCGCGCCTGCTTCAAGCTCTACCCCTGGGAGTTCATGCTGCGGGAGGAGTTTGGCCAATACCTGCAGAAGGCGAATGTGCGTTGGCTGGAGCCGGCCTGGAAGTCGGTTCTTTCCAACAAAGCGATTTTGCCGGTGTTGTGGCATAACCATCCCAACCACCCCAACCTGCTGCCAGCCTACTTCCCGGACCACCTGGATAAGTGCACCGAATCCAACCTGGTGAAGAAACCCATCTACTCCCGCGAGGGCGCCAACATCGAGATTCTGGAGGGTGGCAAAGTGGTGGAATCATCCGAAGGTGACTACGGCGAAGAGGGCGTGATCTACCAGGGCTATCATCCACTGGCGAAGTTTGGTGATGACCACGCGCTGATCGGCTCCTGGCTGGTGGGGGACCAGGCCTGTGGCATCTCCATTCGCGAAGACCGCAGCCGCATTACGCAGGATCTCTCCCGCTTTATCCCCCATATCATTCTGCCCTGAGTCTCAGCGCAGAAAACGATGCAGAAGCGGCGCCCGGGGCGCCGCTTTTTTCTCTCCGCTCAGGCCAGAAGAAACGCCGTCAACTCCCGCCACAACGTCTCCTCGCGCCGGGGCTCAAAGAAGCTGAAGTGCCCGACACCTCCCAACGCCGTCAGGCGGGCCCCTTCAATGATCACCACCTCTGCCGGAGCCGCGGGATAGCGCGTCGCCAAATCCCGCACCGCCGCCGGGGGCGCGTAGCGATCATCAGCAAAACCGTAGTGCCGCATCGGTTTGTCGAAACGCCGGTAGGCGCTGAGATCCAGTTGGTGGCTGGGGCAGAACAGGTAATCCCGGCGCCGTCCCCAGCGCGCCCACTGCCGGATAAGACCGCTGGGCAGATCCCGTCGCGCCAGCCCGACCTGACGGGCAGGAAACCGGTTGCCCAGACTCAGAGCCGGTGCCAGCAGGTGCCAGAAAGCCCACATCCCCAAAGCACGCCCACCGTAATGGCGCCAGTAGGGCACTGAGCTGGCCACCGTCACCGCGCGATCCACCCGCTCATGGCCGGGAACCAGAGCCAATGCCTGTCCACCGAAACTGTGTCCGACCCAGTACAGGGGATGGTCGCCAATACGGGCTGTCAGCGCCGCCAGCGCCACCGCCAGATCCTGCTCGGCCCAGTCCTGCAGCCCCACCCGACTCGCCTTGGGCGTGGTCAGGGGCGAGCCCCCTACCCCGCGGTAATCCAGGCTCAATACCAGCAGACCCTGGTCCGCCAGATAGCGCGCCAGGTGGCGATAAAACTGCTGGGTTACCCCCAGTGCCGGGGCGATCAACACGCCGCCCCGAAGGGGGGCAGATGGGGAATAAAGTACGACCTGGATCCGCTGCCCATCCGGGCAGTCCAGCATCAGGGTTTCCATGGACAAAACGAGGCTCCTTGCCGTAGTCGAAATCCTATCATTGGTGTTGCCGCTCTGGTTGGCAAGAGACTAGTGGAACGCTTCCCAAATCGGTGCCCATCCCAACAGGCCCAACAAAATCACTATCAGTGCGGTAAGCTTCATGCGGTAACCCAGTGGCAGCATCTCCTGACGCTGCACCACCCCGGCGCTGTAGAGCACTGCGTTACCCGGTGTGGAGGACGGCAGGATATAGGCGGTAGAGCCCCCCATGGCGAGAATGATGGCCACCTCCGCCATCTCCAGCTCCAGCGGCACCACCAGATAGAGCACCATCGGTCCCCAGATCGCTACGGTACCGGAGTTGGTCACAAACTCGGTAAAGGCCATGATGGTCACCAGCATGCCCAGCACCAACAGCGGCGCCGGGATCACCTCGCTGATCGGCTGCAATCCGGCGCCGAGGCCACAAGCCACGCCCAGATGTTTCAGCACCTCACTCAGCACCAGTGCACTGACAAAGATCCCCACCGCCGGCCACTGCACGCCACCGAGCAACGCAGGTACCCGCTCGCCACTGAGCCAGGCCAGCGGCAGGATGGCCAACATCGGCAGGGCAATGGCCAGTTGCCGCGCCAGTTCCCCCTCCTGGCGATAGCACCACAACCAGTTGATCAACACGCCAGAGAACACCAGCAGTATCCAACGCTGGGCCGGTGCCAGTGGCACATCGTCGGGCAGTTGGATTACCCGCTCGCCAAACTCCGGAGCAAACACCCGGCGGGCCACCAAGGCCCCCAACAGCCACAGCGACAGGGTCAGCGGCAGCATCAGCTTGAGCCAGTCCAGCATATTGATTTCAGTCAGCCCCGCCACAATGAGACTGGTGGTGCTGCCAATGATGGAGGAGATCCCCCCCATGGTGGCACTCAGCACAATCAGCACGCCGATGTACTTCTGCAGCGGCGTGGCCTGGGTACCGTATTGATAGGGGGCCAAAGAGAGCGCCAGAGGGAAGAACAGCGCCACACTGGCGACGTTGGTCACCAGCATCGAGGTAAAGAACGCCAGGGTGGCAAAGCCGGCCAGGGCTAGGCGCGGGCGGCCACCGCTCCAGCGCAGCACCTTGACCTTCATCCAGTCGCCGAGGCCACTGCGATGAAAAAGGTAAGCAAAGACAAAGCCGAACACAAAGATGCTGATCACCGGATTGACGGTCTTGGCCATCACCAGCGATGGGGAAACCACCCCAAGCAGCAACGCCACTGCGGGGATCATCACCCCGGCATACAGCGGCCCAATCACCCCCGTTGCCCAGCACAGGATCGCCAGCGCCAGCAGCCCAAGACCTTGCGCCATCGGTGGCATCAGGGACAGAACCAGCGTGGCACCGGCCGCTACAGAAAGACTCAATACGTGACGCTGACTCATGAACGCCCAATCCAAAAGATTCAGTCGCCAGCGTAACAAAGCCAGCCTGACCGGAACGGGGTGCGGCTCCCGCCTTGAAACGGCAGCAGCCATTCGATCAACAAAACGTGATCCAGCGCCAGCAACCGTAACAGGGATAGGTTTGCTGGCGCCGGGACAGGGTCAGAACAGGTACTTCAGGTGCGCGGTCAACAACGTGTCGTCGAACTCGGTGCGACCGGCCGCATCGGTAAACTCGCCATCGTAATAGGAGGCGATGGCGCCCACCGTCACCTGTTTGGACAGGGCGTAGTCATAGCCCAGCGAGTAGGCGTAGGCTTCGCTGTCGGTGACGGTGTTCAGGTCCGCACCGGCATTGCTGGTGATCTTACCTAGGCCGGCGTTATCCACACTCCACTGGGCTTTCACCTTGTGGGCACCGTGTTTCCAGGCGGCGCTCAGCAACCAGGAATCGCCATCCAGGTTGGTGTATTGCAGTGACTCGGAATCCTGATACAGCGCACCGAACTGCCAGCTGCCCAACTTGTAACCCGCCGCCACCCGCACCGCTTTGAGGCCATTAAGGCCGTCGGCGTAGGCCAGCGCCAGATAGTGCGGGGTCTTTTTCAGTTTGCCGTCGCCGTACACCAGGCTGACCGCGTAATTGTTGGCGTCGTCCAACTCCGCCTTGCCACCAAAGTCGTCTTCCGGTGTGTAGGTTGCGCCCAGCTGGAAGCCCGCCAGCACCGGCGTGCGGTAGGTGATGGTGTCACCCAGACGATCGTTACCGGCAATCAGGCGGTTCATGTCGGACGAGGTGATATTAAATTGGTCAATACCGCCTTCGACTTTCTTAAATACGGTGTCATTTCGGCCAAAAGTAATTTCACCGAATGAACCATCAAGCCCAATATAAGTATTACGAGACTTAAATACATCCGAGGCGCTGTTGTCGAAGCTCTCAATGCCCGCCTCGGCCTTATAGATAAGGTTAAGGGTTGATGAAATTTCGTGCGTTCCTTTCATGCCAATGTAGGAGGCATAGTTCTCCAGACTGGTACCATCCACCTTCTCATTCCCGGCCAGACCGTTGTCAGAGAAGGTGCCCCCAACCCAGAAACGACCATAGAAATCAGGACCTTCAGCCAGTGCTGACGCGGAAACGCTGGCGGTCAACAACACCAGAGCCATCTTTTTCATAGTTACTTCCTCTTATGATTTGGAGGGCAGTCTATGATGCGAAGATATTTCACTTTTTGAGGAAGCTCACAGGCAATTCCATTACCCTTCAGAAATACTTAACGTCACTTAACGTAATTGAAATTAGCCGGAAACTAACTTTGAAGCGGATCAAAATTTTCATTTCCCTGCGGTTGTTATCATTTTCCCCGTTAAATAACTCGACCAAAAAAGGGTGTGATGATGAAACTCAAATTAAGTGTACTGTCCGTTGCAGCGGTAATGCTCTCTCTGTCTGGCGCCGCTTATGCGCAAGGCGGTTCTCTGGCGGATTTCCATAAATCCATGGGCGGCTGTGATACCTGCCACAGCAAACCGCTGAAAGTCAGCGACAGCGAAACCCATGAAAACGCCCAGTGCCAAAACTGTCACGGTGGTTACGAAGACCTGGCCAACGACAAACTGGAGTTTGATCCTCACACCTCCCACCTTGGCGACATCAACTGCACCTCCTGCCACCGCGCTCACGATGCGCCGAAGATGTACTGCAACGAGTGCCACAGCTTCGACGACGTAGAGATGCCGTTTGCTGATACCAAAGCCAAACCGGCCTGGGACGCCGAGTGGGATCAGGAAGCCATTGCCAAAGCCATTAAGGCGGGTCCGAAGGAGACCACCCAGGTGGTGATCGTCGGTGCCGGCTCTGCCGGTTACAACGCCGCCATCGCCGCTAAGCGCGCCGGCGCGGACGTGATTCTGCTGGAAAAAGCCCCGTTCACCGGCGGCAACTCCATGCTGGCCGCCGGTGGCTTCAACGCTGTGGGTACCCCGCAACAGGCCAAGAAAGGGATCGATGACAGCATCGAGTCCTTTGTGGAAGACGCCATGAAAGGCGGTCGTTACCAGAACGACAAAGCGCTGGTGCAGATCATGGCGGAAGAGTCTGCCGACGGCGTTAAGTGGCTGGAGTCCCTGGGCGCCAACATGGATGACCTGAAGCGCTCCGGTGGCGCCAAGGTGGAGCGTACCCACCGTCCGACCGGTGGCTACAGCGTGGGTCCACACATTATTGACACCCTGCGCGCCGCCGCTGAGCGCGAAGGCATCGATGTGCGCCTCAACTCCCGCGTGGAAAAACTGGTACTGGACGACGATCAGCGCATCGTGGGTGTGGTGGTACACGGTAAACACTCCGGCCACAAGATGATCGGCGCTGATGCCGTGGTTCTGGCCACTGGCGGTTACGGCATGAACAAAGAGATGGTGGCCTACTACCGCCCCACCTTTAAGGACATGACCAGCTCCAACAATGTTACCGCCACCGGTGACGGCATCCGCCTGGCCAAAGAGATTGGCGCGTCCATGACTGACATCGACTGGGTCCAGGCCCACCCAACCATTGGCAAAGACAGCCGCATCCTGATCTCTGAAACCGTACGCGGCGTGGGGGCCATCATGGTGAATGTTCACGGTGAACGCTTTATCAACGAGCTGACCACCCGTGACCGTGCCTCCGACGCCATCCTTAAGCAGGACGAGCAGTACGCCTGGCTGGTGTTTGACGAGCAGCTGATCGAGAAGAAGCAGATGGTGCGCGGCTACGAGCACCTGGGCATGCTGAGCAAAGCCAACACCATTGAGGAGCTGGCCAAGATCACCGGTATGGAATCCCTAGCCAAAACCGCTGAAGACTACAACCGCTACCAGGCTACCGGTAAAGATGAGGCCTTTGGCCGCAGCGACATGCCGCTGAACCTGAGCCAGCCTCCCTACTACGCGGTGAAAGTGGCGCCGGGCATCCACCACACTATGGGTGGCGTTGCGGTGGACACCAACTCCAACGTGCTGAACCTGCAAAGCTGGCCGATCCAGGGCCTGTACGCCGCCGGTGAGGTGACCGGTGGGGTGCACGGCTACAACCGCCTGGGCGGTAATGCCATCGCCGACACCGTGGTATTCGGTCGTCGCGCCGGTGAGCACGCGGCCGAATACGCCACTAAGAAGTAAGTTCGGGTCCTCTCCCTCATCACACATCAGCGGGGCCCTCGGGCTCCGCTGATGTGTTTCTGTGACGCGGTCCCGTCCATCGGGCCAGCCATCCCAGTACACTCGGGAGGCTTAAACAGGAACCGGATATGCGCATTACCCTGAAACAACTGGCGGTGTTCAAAGCGATCTGCGACAACCGCCAGCTCTCTAAGGCCGCCCGCCAACTCCACCTTTCGGTGCCTGCGGTCAGTATGAATCTGAAGGAGCTGGAGAGTTCGCTCGAAGCCAAGCTGCTGGAGCGCACGCCCCACGGCCTGGTGCTGACCGATGCCGGCAACCTCGCACTGCAACAGGCCAACACCATACTGAAACAAACCCAGCAACTGGAAGGGTTGTTCAAGGACCGCTCTCGTGGCCTTGGAGGCAGCCTGAGTATCGGCGCCAATAAGACCTCGGGTAACTACGTGCTGTCGCGCAAGCTGCCCCGTTTCAAGACCCTCTACCCATCGGTTAATACTCGCCTCAAAATCGGCTCAAGTGCTGATGTTGAAGCGATGGTTGAGCGCAACGAACTGGATATGGCCTTCGTTGGACAGAAACCCAGAGATAAGGGCATCAGCTATCGCTGCTGGCGTCATGATCGACTTTGTATTGTGGCAGCGCCGGGCCACAAGCTGGCACACCGGGCCGCCACCCCTGCTGACCTGACGGCCGCCACCTGGATCCTTGACGAGGAAGACTCGGCCACCCGCATTGAGTCGCTGAATCTGCTCAAATCTCTCGGGGTTTCGGTTCAGGATGAGATCATCATGAACACCATGGGCGCGATTAAACGTGCGGTTAGTACCGGTCTGGGCTTGAGTATCCTGCCCCTTCTGGCCGTGGACGCCGAACTGGAGCGCGGTGACCTGAAAGAGGTGGAAACCGGCGCCGTGCTTGAGCAGCGAGAACTTTACGTTATCTACAAAGCGGATCAGCTTACGCCTCTGATGGCCCGCTTCCTCAGTTGCTGCGGCCTGCAGGACTACGAATAACGCGGGTTGCGTCAGGAAGCTTGCAGAAGCGTCTCGCCTGATAACGGTCAGACCGTTAACAAGCCACGCCACAATGCGCCAACGCACCCCAAAAAAAGGCCGCCTTTCGGCGGCACACATCAGGCGAACAAGGAATAGAGGTGAAGCCAGTGTGCCGGGAGAGTTGGCTGGGCGAGGATAGAGGCTCAAGGCCCGACATCCTGGCTTCTTTCTGCTTTACGGGTTGATGTCCGGGCGGGATCACCACAAAGAAGGTCTTTTTCTCAACGAAAATCCCGGGAACGCACCGCCAGTTTCTGGATCCGCTCCGACCAATCCTCCAGCCTGCCTGCAATCACATGGATCACCTCCCCCTCCCGCTCCAGGATGCCGTTGACCTTCAGCAAGCGCGCCGTCAGATAGGGCTGACGCTGAGCCCGTGCGGTGTCCGCCCACACCACCACATTGGCGTTGCCGGTTTCATCCTCCAGGGTGATAAAGGTCACCCCGGAGGCGGTACCCGGCCGCTGACGCCCCACCACCAAGCCCGCCAGCTGCACCAGTTGCCCATGCCGGCAATTGAGCAGTTCCGCCGCGGTCAGACAGCGTGCTAACGCTCCCTGCTCCCGCAACAGGCTCAAGGGGTGGCGGCCGAGGCTCAGCCCCAACTGGTGATAATCCGCCAGAATCGACTCCGCCTCCTCCGGTGCCGTCAGGCTGACCTGGGTACCGGTTTCACACTCCGCAAACAGCGGCAGTTGCTGCGCCTCCCCCGCCAGCAGCCAGCGCGCCTGATGCCGGTGGCCCGCCAGATCGGCCAGCGCATTGGCACTGGCGAGCGCTTCCAGCGCGCCCCGGTCAAGCCCGGCACTTTTCACCAACTGATGCACCGAGGTGAAGCCCGAGTCCGGCCGCGCCGCCAGCAGAGCCTCGGCAGCGCGACGACTCAACCCCTTCACCAGACGCAACCCCAGACGCAACGCCATCTCACCCTCAACCGCTTCCAGCTGGTGATCCCACTGGCTGTGGTTGACGGACACCGGACGCACCACGCCACCATGGCGCTGCAGGTCCTGCACCAATTGGGACGGGGTATAAAACCCCATTGGCTGGCTGTTGAGCAGCGCGCAGGTAAACGCCACCGGATAATGGTACTTCAGCCAGGCGGACGCGTAGGCGAGCAGAGCAAAACTGGCGGAGTGGGACTCCGGAAATCCGTACTCGCCAAAGCCGCGGATCTGGCGAAAAATCTGGTCCGCAAACTCGGCGCTGTAGCCCCGCTCCGCCATACCGCCCTTAAGCTTGCGCTCAAACTTTTCCAGCTCTCCATGGCGCTTCCAACTGGCCATGGCCCGGCGCAGTTGATCCGCCTCACCACCGGAGAACCCGGCTGCCACCATCGCCAGTTTGATCACCTGCTCCTGGAAAATCGGCACCCCCAGGGTGCGCTCCAGTACCTCACGCACCGCTTCACTGGGGTAGCTGACCGGCTCAAGCCCATGTCGTCGCTTCAAATAGGGGTGCACCATGTCCCCCTGGATAGGGCCGGGGCGGACAATAGCGATCTGCACCACCAGGTCGTAATAGCAGCGGGGCCGCAGTCGGGGCAGCATATTGCTCTGGGCCCGGGATTCGATCTGGAACACCCCGATGCTGTCCGCGTGGCACAGCATGTCGTACACCTCCGGCTCCTCCCAGACCACGTCGGAGAGTTGCATCGGGTGCTTCTGCCACTCCCCCACCAGCGCGAGACAGCGACGAATGGCGCTGAGCATCCCCAACGCCAGGATGTCCACCTTGAGCAGCCCCAGGGCCTCCAGATCATCCTTGTCCCACTGGATCACCGTGCGCTCCGCCATCGCCGCGTTTTCCACCGGTACCAGCTCCGACAGGGGGCCAGCGGAGATCACAAAGCCTCCCACGTGTTGAGACAGGTGACGGGGAAACCCCAGCAACTGTGCAACCAGCGTCAGCAGCAACTCGCCGCGACGGCCACTCAGCCCCAACGTCCGAAGCTGCTCCTGCCAGGGCCGGGTCGGGTCCCGCCTATCGACACCGCGGATCCAACGCTCAATCTGCCCCTCCTCAATCCCCAGCACCTTGCCCAGATCCCGCATGGCACTCTTAAAGCGATAGCTGATCACCGTGGCCGCCAGCGCCGCCCGATCGCGGCCATATTTGCGGTAGATGTACTGGATCACCTCCTCCCGCCGCTGGTGCTCAAAATCCACATCGATGTCCGGCGGCTCATCCCGCTCCCGGGAGAGAAAGCGCTCAAACAGCAGGTTGACCTTGGTCGGGTCCACCTCGGTGATCCCCAGGCAATAGCAGACCACGGAGTTGGCCGCCGACCCCCGCCCCTGGTGCAGGATCCCTTCCGCTTTGGCGAACTGAACAATGTCGTAGATGGTGAGGAAGAAGTAGTGGTAACCCAGCTCATCGATCAGGCTGAACTCCTGCTCCAGCTGCCGCCGAACCGGCTCCGGCAACGTGTCACCAAAGCGCTGCCGGGCGCCCTTCATGGTTTCCTGGCGCAGGTACTCGCTGGCGCCCATCCCCTCCGGCACCAGTTCTGCCGGGTACTCATAACGCAACTCATCCAGGGAGAAGTGGCAGCGGCCCGCAATGGCCGTTGTAGTTTCCCGCCAGGCCGGGCGGTGACGCTGAGCCAATCTTTCCTGCGGCTTCAGGTAGGCTTCCGCATTCCCTGCCACCCGACCTCCGGCCTGCTCCAGCGCACAGCCCAGGCGGATGCAGGTCAATGCGTCCAGCAGCGGCTGACGCGATTTTTCGTGCATCCGCACTGGATCCGCCGCCACCAGGGGCCGACCCAGTTGCTCACCCAGCTGTTGTTGCGCCAACAGCCACTCCCCCTCCCCGCCGCGCAGCAATCGCTCCGCCATCAGGTAGAGTCGATCCGGGAACCGCTCCGCCAGCCAGGCCCCCCGCTCCTGCGCTTGCTCCGGCACGGGGGGAGACCACAACAGCAAACAATTCGGCTGACCAAGATCCTCCCAGTTCAGTCTGTACTGCCCCTTTTCACTGCGACGCCGGGCGGTGCTGATCAGGGCCGATAGTTCGCCATAGCCGATGCGGTTCATCGCCAACAGCACCAGACGGTGCTCCGCCAGCACAAATTCGCTGCCCACAATCAGTTTTAGCCCCTGCGCTTTGGCCGCCATATGCGCCTTTACCACGCCAGCCAGGGAGCACTCATCGGTCAGCGCCAGGGCCCGATAGCCCAGTGCTGCCGCCTGCTCCACCAACTCTTCTGGATGAGACGCCCCCTGCAGAAAGCTGAAGTTGCTGAATGAGCGAAGCTGGGCAAATCCCATGATCAAAACCACCCGTGCACAAACCAGCCCCGGCCATCCCGGAACAGCCACATACGCCGTCCCGCACCGTCTTCCGCCACGAAGTAATCACGCGCTACAGGGTGCTCATCCCACCAGCCGGTTTCGATCCGCTCCGGGCCGCTCACCAGCGTCAAACCGGCGCGCGCCACCGGCACCGGCTCCGGCAGCAGCCAGGGGGGCCGTTCGGGGAGGTCGTCCTGCCCCTTTCCCTGCCCCGGCAAGCAGCGGCGCTGGGCCAGCTCCGGGCGACCCTCAGCCACGGTTTGCAGGCTGTAGATCCGCTCAGAGCCCAGACGAGCCTGAAGCTGGGCCAGCAGATCCCGTGCCGCCCGGTCAGGACGCGAGCCCGCCAGCAGGGTTCCGCCCTCCAGTTCCAGTGGCAACAGAGTGGGTGCCGACAGCTCCAGAGCCATCACCGGCTCATACAGCACCAGCCGCTCCAGTTGCAGCTGGCACAGGGTCATCCACACCTCCGCCCGGTGCTCCGGGCCAGCAGGGCGCAGTATCAGTTCGGTGGCAGGCCGGTGGCGATGGCGCAGACTCAGCTGCAGATGGGTGGCGGCCAGTTGACGACGGCGCAGCACCTCCGCCAGTTCCAGAAAGAGTCGATTCAGTGGGAAGCGCAGCACCGCCACGGTTTCGATCTCCTCCATCATCTCCAGCCGTCGCTGGTAATGCTCCGGCGGCACAAAATGGGAGCGGGGGTCGGGACGCTCCCCCAGCAGCCGCTCCAGATAGAGCAGCAACTCCGCCCCGAAGCGCTGTCCCAGCTCCGCCCGAGGCAGTGCCAGCAGGGCCTTCCCCTCACGCACTCCCATCCCCGCCAGACGCGGCTCTGCCTCACCGGGCAGTGCCCAGGCGCTCAGTGGCAATGGCCCCAGCGCCTCGCGGACGGGGCGGGGCTTCGGCTCATGCTGTCCCGCCTGAGCCAGCAACGCGGCCGCCAGCGGGGTTTCCGACAATGCCCAGCGGGCGGGGAGCTGCAACGCTGCCAACCCCTGCTCCAATGCGGCTATCCAGGCAGGTAAACCGCCAAACAGGCGCAACATTGAGCGCACCTCCAGCACCAGGGTATGGGGTGGAAACAGCATGACCTGTCCACTGAGGCCATAAGCCCATTGGGCCATCGCCTCCAGCATGGGGGTTTCATCAGGCATGGGGTAACACAGCAGGCTGTCACACAGGGCGGTGGCCGTCGCCAGGCGCTGGCCAGAGACCACACCCGCGCTTCCGGCGGCCTCGTTGCACTGCCGAATCATCAGGGGATGGCCGTCGATCAGTGCCATCGGACGCATGCTGTCCGAGACGCCCCGGGCCAGGTGATGCAGTGCCAGGTCCGGGAAGTGGATGCCCGCCAGCATCACCAGGGCCCCTGCACCAACACCGGCGTGTTCAGGGCAGAGGATGGCCCCTCTTCCCTGAAGGGCAACAGAAAGGGGGCTCTGGGCCAGCCACCCCGCTGCTTCAGCAGGGTGACGCGGATCCCGCCGGAAGCGTGGGCCCACTGCAGGCGCAGAGGCACCGGGTGGGGCTGCTCCGCCAGCACCTCAGGCAGATGCAGCATCAACAGACAGCGGCCCCGCTCCGCCGCCAGCTGCAAACGGCGTACCTGCGCCACGGTCGGGGCAGAGAGCCAGGCCAGGACCAGACCACAGCGCCCACTGTTCAGCGCCTGCTCCAGTGCCCACAGACGCTCCTGTTCACAAGGGGTTTCCACACAGACGAAGCGACTCAGATCCACGCCCAACTGCTGCAGCCCCGGTCCATAAGGCAACAAGGGCGGTGCAACACAGAGCAGCCAGCGGGATTGTTCAGCCTGACTCAAGAGAGGCTGCAACAGAGGAGAGAGTCCGATCGCTTCACCCAACAACTCCACCACCCCATGCTGAGGCCACCCCCCCTGCGCCAGATGCTGATCCAACCGGGCAAACCCCGTTGGGATCCCCCCTTCACGGAGCGCATTCTGACTGGCCAGCCAGATGTCGTTTCGAGTAAGTAAATGAGAAACCGACGCTTCCATCATGTCCAAAACAATTACTGTATAGATATACAGTAATTTTAGTGTTCCGGTGAATGAGCGCAAGTAAAATAGAAGGCATAGAGGGTGAAGATACGCACACTTCACGATGTGCCTGCTATGCTGACAACTCGGAAATTCGCTGTAACAAGAGCAAATAACCGGCCCGTTCCAGCCGCCGAGACTGGCGTCAAACTGAGGAACCTTGCGGAATTCACTATGCCGATAAGCAGTTACGTGACATTCAAGCAGTACTTAGAGCAAGACAGGGTTCGCTCCAAGCGCTCCCCGGGTGCAACCAAGTATTTTTTTGATGCAATCTGGCAATTTACTGTGCTGCTGCGTCTTTGCGAATGGTTGTACAACAGCAAACACCGGACCGGTTACCTGCTGCTCTGCCCTTTGTTTCGCTGGCGCTCAAGAACCCTGGGTTTCACCATTCCCATCAACACCTTTGGCCCCGGGCTTTATATCCCCCACTACGGCACCATCGTCATCAATACCCGGGCCCGCATCGGGCGTAACTGCACCATCCATACCGATGTCTGCATTGGCCGCCACCCCGACAGCAAGGAGCGCGTCCCCACACTGGGAGACAACATCTACATCGGTCCCGGCGTGAAGATCTACGACACCATCACCATCGCCAGTGGCGCCACCATCGGCGCCAATGCGGTCGTAAATCGGTCGTTTAATGAGGAAAACTGTGTATTGGCGGGGGTGCCAGCCAGAATGCTGGTCAAAAAAAGTGGGGCCTCCCAGGCCCCACCTTTGCACTTAGCGTCCTTCTCCTCGCCGCCCGACCATTAAGCCCCCAGTGCCTGAGCGTGGAAGCGCAGGTGGTCGTCAATAAAGGTGGCAATAAAGTAGTAGCTGTGGTCGTAGCCGGGATGCATCCGCAGGGTCAGGGGGTGATCCACCGCTTCGCAGGCGGCCCGAAACGCTTCCGGCATCAACTGCTCTGACAGGAACGGGTCCTTGCTGCCCTGATCGATCAGGATCGGCAAACGCTCCTCGGCGCTGGCCACCAGCAGGGTGGCATCATAATCCCGCCAACTCGCCTCATCCGGCCCCAGATAACCGGCAAAGGCTTTTCGCCCCCAAGGCGCCTGGGTGGGGTGGCAAATGGGAGAGAACGCCGAGACCGACGCGTACACACCCGGGTTACGCAACGCCGCCACCAGGGCCCCATGCCCCCCCATGGAGTGACCACAGATGCTCTTATCCGCCCGAACCGGCAGGTTGATCTCCACCAGCGACGGCAACTCATCGGTCACGTACTCGTACATCCGATAGTGATCCGCCCAGGGTGGCTCAGTTGCATCCACATAGAAGCCTGCGCCAGAGCCGAAGTCATCATCGTCATGCTCTCCAGGCAGCGTCAGCCCCCGGGGGCTGGTGTCGGGACAGACGATGGCCAGGCCCAGTTGTGCCGCCAGACGAAACGCCCCGGCTTTCTGGCAAAAGTTCTCGTCGGTACAGGTGAGACCCGACAGCCAGTAGAGTACCGGCACCCGGGCCGCCATCACCTGGGGAGGCAGAAACACCGCAAACACCATCTCGGTTGAGGTGGCCTCACTGTGATGGCGATAACGACGCAACCAGCCATCAAACACTTCGGTCTGGGATAACAGTTCCATCATCGCTCCTTGGTTGGGTTCGCTGCGGTGGTCGTCGCAGTATAGGTGCGGATGCGGTCAGGCGTCAGGGCGCGACCCGACGACGGGCCTCGCCCTCCACCAGGATGCACTGATCCATATAGCCAGCTTGCACATCCAGCCGGGTCTCCACCGTCATATTGACCAGAAACTCGGTATCAGCCCGTGATGCCATGGCCCGTTCCAGCGCCACCTGAGTGGACGGCGGCTCACCCGCAGGCAGCAGATAGATCCAGTATCGCTGGCAGCTCATGCCCGACGCCGCACCTAAACTTTCACTGTCTACTCGCTGTAAGGGGCCAGAATAACTGTGTGCAGCAAAGCTGGCAGGGCCACCACTCTGGCAGCCCGCCAACAGCGCTGTAACAAGCAATAGTCCGATTCTCTTTTTCATGGAACTGACCGATAATGAACAAGAATTTCCCCCAGACTACCAAGCCTGAGTCCCAGCGCAAATGACCAAAGACAAGAACGCCAACGCCGACAGCCTGATGCGGATATGGAACACCCTGGAACGGGTGCCCTACGGTCGCGTGGTCAGCTATGGTCAGTTGGCGGACCTCGCCGGTCTGCCGGGGCGGGCCAGGTTGGCCGCCCGGGCACTGCGGCTGGCCCCGGCTGAGCGTCAACTGCCCTGGTACCGGGTCATCGGCGCCAGTGGCAAAATCAGCATCCCAAAAGACAGCCCCGGCTATCGGGAGCAGATGATGCGGCTGCGCAATGAGGGAGTGGAAGTGAACAATGGCCGGGTGGCGCTGTCCCTGTATCAGTGGCAACCGGATTTGGCCGAACTGTTGTGGCAACTGGATTACTGATTAGGAACCGCCTTTGATGATGCGTCTGCTGTGCTGTTTATTGCTGGTGCTGCCCATGTTGGGCCAGGCCGACCCCTTTACCCCCTTCCGGGCGGACTACGAAGTGTTCCACGGCAAGTCCTCCCTGGGTGGCGGCTATTACACCCTGGAGCAGCTCGGAGAGAACCGCTACAAAATGGGCTATCAGAGCAGCGTTTCCTGGTTGCTGCTGTCGGACGTTCGCACCGAAACCACCGAATTCCTGCGCCAGGAAAACGACGTACTCAAGCCACTGAACTATCAGATGAAGCGCAAGGGCAGCGGGCCGGACTTTGGTGCCAGCATCCAGTTTGAGGGCAGCCAGATCGTCGCGCGCTATAAAAAACGGGAGAAGGTGTTCCCGATGCAGAACCCCATCTACGACTCCCTGCTCTATCAGCAGCAATTGCGCCTGGATGTGGCAGCCGGGAAACCGGAGATGCACTACCCACTGATTCAGAAAACCGCTGAACGGGAATACGTCTATCGCCTGGTCGGCGAGGAGGAGGTCACCATTCCGATGGGAACGGTGAGCACCATAAAGGTGGAGCGGATCCGCGAAGCGGGTGATCCCAAGCGCACCCTGATCTGGTTTATTCCTGAGATGAACTACGTGGTTGCCCGCCTCGCCCACTTCGAGGATGGCGAACTGAAAGCGGACATGCGCCTGCAAAAGGTGACGTTCAACTGAGCCCGCAGGCCCGGGGGAATTACCCCTGGGCCACCACCTTCCCCTCTCGGAACAGGCACCAACTGCCCGGTTCCATCTTGTGCCATTGCTCATTGCTGGTCAGTGGCCGGGTCGCAATCACAGTGACCACATCATCCGGCGTGGTCTCCTTCTTAAAATCGATCACCACCTCGGTATCGATCAGCCGCGCCTCCCCAAAAGGGGCCTGACGGGTGAGCCAGTGCAGGTTACTGCCGCACAGCGCCAACAGATAAACCCCGTCGGTGATCAGCATATTGAACACCCCAAGCTCCTGCAGCGCCCTTCCCTCTTTGGCCAGAAAACGAAACGCTTGCCTGCGATCCTTCGGGGGCTTGGGATAGCGCTCAGCCAGTCGGTCCATCAGGGTACAAAAGGCCAGTTCACTGTCGGTGTTACCCACCGGAAGAAAGCGTTCAGGCTTCAGCGCCTGTCGGTAATCGCTCAGCTGCCCATTGTGGGCAAAGCACCAGTTGCGACCCCACAACTCACGGCCGAAGGGGTGGGTGTTCTCCAGGCAAACCCGCCCCCGGTTGGCTTGGCGGATATGGCTGACAACGGTTTTGGACTTGATGGGATAGGACTTAAGCAGACTGGCCACCTCGGAATGACAGCTCGGATCGCTGTCCTTAAAGGTGCGATTACCGGGGCCATCATAGAAGGTGATGCCCCAACCGTCCCGGTGGGGGCCGGTTTTGCCTCCCCGCTCCACCAGACCGGTAAAACTGAAGACGATGTCCGTCGGCACATTGGCGCTCATCGCCAGTAATTCACACATGAATATTTGCGTCCTTTTCTTTCCCTTACCTGCAGCGTGACGCCGCTTGCGCCTAGGATAGCGAGAAAGCCAAATCTCGCCCAGCCCCGTATCAACCAACGCCCTAGCAAAGAATCAAACGATTGTTTACTTTTTTCGTGACACTGGTCGGATCTGTGTCATACACTGTGATCACTCGCACAGTGCCTGGCGCACCGAGACACAAGGAGAATGACTGTGACTACCCTGCTTTGGAGCCTCGCTGCCATCGTGATTCTGGGAGCGGCCCTATACCATCGGGCCTCCCTACTCGTGTTTACCGCCCTGACTGCCGTCCTGCTCGGGATTGGCCAGTTTTTGGGCCTGGTTGGTCCCATTGGATGGGGACTGTTTGCTGTGGTGTTCCTGCCGTTGAACCTGGCTCCGGTACGCCGCGCACTGCTGACCGCTCCGATCCTCAAGGTGTTTAAAGGGATCATGCCGGAGATGTCCCAAACCGAAAAAGACGCCATCGAAGCTGGTACCGTCTGGTGGGATGCGGACCTGTTTTCCGGTAAGCCCAACTGGAACACCCTGCACAACTATCCGGCCCCCACTCTGACCGCCGAGGAGCAAGCGTTCCTGGATGGTCCGGTGGAAGAAGTCATGAAGATGGTGAACGAGTTTGAGATCACCCACTATGACGCCGACCTGCCTCAGGACGTGTGGCAGTACCTGAAGGACAACAAGTTCTTCGCCATGATCATCAAGAAGCAGTACGGCGGCCTGGAGTTCACTCCCTACGCCCAGTCCCGCGTTCTGCAGAAGCTGGCTGGCCACTCCACCGTTCTGGCCTCTACCGTGGGCGTACCCAACTCTCTGGGCCCGGGTGAGCTGCTTCAGCACTATGGTACCGAAGCTCAGAAAGACCACTACCTGCCCCGTCTGGCGGTAGGCCAGGAGGTCCCCTGCTTCGCTCTGACCAGCCCGGAAGCGGGTTCCGACGCCGGTGCAATCCCGGACTTCGGCATCGTCTGCAAAGGCGAGTGGGAAGGGAAAGAGGTGCTGGGTATGCGCCTGACCTGGAACAAGCGCTACATCACCCTGGCGCCAGTGGCTACCGTACTGGGCCTGGCATTCAAACTGCGCGACCCGGACGGCTTGCTGGGCGGTGAAGAAGAGATCGGCATCACCTGCGCCCTGATCCCCACCGACATGCCTGGTGTGGAGATTGGCCGCCGTCACTTCCCGCTGAACAACATGTTCCAGAACGGTCCAACCCGCGGCAAAGACGTGTTTGTGCCCCTGGACTTCATCATCGGTGGTCCGAAGATGGCCGGTCAGGGCTGGCGCATGCTGGTTGAGTGTCTCTCTGTGGGCCGTGGCATCACCCTGCCCTCCAACTCTGCCGGTGGCGTGAAGACCATCGCTGGCGCAACCGGTGCTTACGCCCGCGTTCGTCGTCAGTTCAAGCTGCCCATCGGTAAGATGGAAGGCATTGAGGAACCGATGGCCCGCATTGGCGGTAACGCCTACCTGATGGATGGGGTCACCACCCTGACCACCACCGGTCTGAACCTGGGTGAGAAGCCCTCCGTTATCTCTGCCATCGTTAAGATGCACCTGACCGACCGCATGCAGAAGTGCCTGATCGACGCCATGGATATCCACGGTGGTAAGGGCGTCTGTCTGGGTCCGGACAACTACCTGGGTCGTGGCTATCAGGGTGCGCCCATCGCCATCACCGTAGAGGGTGCCAACATCCTGACCCGCTCCATGATCATCTACGGCCAGGGCGCCATCCGCTGCCACCCGTATGTACTCAAGGAGATGACTGCCGCCTTTGATAAGGACCAGCGCAAAGCACTGGGTGAGTTTGATGCGGCGGTATGGGGCCACGTTGGCTTTGTCTTCAGCAACCTGGTACGCAGCATCTGGCTGGGCCTGACCGGAGCACGCTTCTCCTCCAGCCCCTTCAGCGACAAGACCAAGCGTTACTACCAGCAGATGAACCGTTTCAGCGCCAACCTGGCCCTGCTGTCTGACCTCTCCATGGGTCTGCTGGGCGGCAGCCTGAAGCGTAAAGAGCGGATCTCCGCCCGTCTGGGTGACCTGCTGAGTCAGCTCTACCTCGCCTCCGCGGCCCTGAAGCGCTACCACGATGAAGGCCGTCAGGTGGAAGACCTGCCGCTGCTGCAGTGGGGCGTAGAGGACAGCCTGCACAAGCTGCAAACCAGCCTGGATGAGCTGTTGGACAACTTCCCGGCCTTTGGTGGCCTGCTGAAAGTGCTGCTGTTCCCCTTCGGCAAACCGATCAAGCGTCCCTCTGACACGCTGGATCACAAAGTGGCTCGCATCCTTCAGACCCCGTCTGAGACCCGCAGCCGCCTGATTGCCGGCCAGTGGCTGGAGCCGCACCACAACAACGCGCTGGGCACCCTGGAGCAGACTCTGGAGCGCATCCTTGCCGTTGAGCCTCTGTACGACAAAGTGTGCAAGGCCGCAGGTGAGAAGCTGCCCTTTATGTTCCTGGACCGCATTGCCGTGCGTGGCCTTGAGTTGGGTGTGCTGACCGAGCAGGAAGCGGAGCAGTTGCGCATTGCTGAAGTCGGTCGACTCCAGGCGATCAACGTCAGCGACTTTGACCCAGAAGAGCTGAAAGCCAATCGCCCGACCGCGCCGTCAAGCGCAGACCAAGCCGCATAAGGCTTAGAGAGAAAAAGGCCGGTTTGAAACCGGCCTTTTTTTTGATCCCCGTCACACCAGCCCGCCCCACAAACCGAGAGCCACATCACGCCTGAGCGACGTTTCTCAATGACGATCTCGATATCAACATCGTCTAAACAACTTGCAGTGAAATTATGTCAACGTGTGCCGGTGCGCATGGAATTTGCCACGGGAGAACACCACGATGAATAAACATGAGTCATTGATAAATAGAGCGTTTTCACCGAAAGCTTCCAGTTTTACCCTGGCCGAACAAATCGTTTCGGTTACTCAGATTGCTCACAAGATAGTGATGCTGTCTGACCTTCTTGGTCCCTGCCCCCGCCCGACAGAGCATCAGGATGCCCTTGTCGCCTGGCAGGAGGGACGCTACCTGATCCGACTGCTCCGTCAGAGTCGCCAGATCCAGATGGCGGACACCGCCGTGCCGGAACTGCGCGTTGCTGTAGAGCGGTTTCAACAGGCAGAGCTGACCGTACCGGTTGAGCTTCTTGCCCATTTCCACTCCCCCGCCTATCTGCAAGAGGCCCAGGCCAGACTGTCTGCGTTGATCGAATAAACGAAAAAGCCCCGGCATCGCTCCGGGGCTTTTTGCGGCGTCCGCCACCGCAGGTGTTTACAACACCACCTGCTGATCCGCCTCTTCCAGGCTGACTTCACCCTTATTCAGGCGCCGCAGCAAATTGATATTGGCCGCCACTGCTCGATGGCGATTGATATAAATCGCATGAAGGATCGCCAGGGTCGGGCCGGAAGCCAGCCGGTCGCCTCGAATCAACTTGCGGATCGCGTCTGGCGTCAGGCCGGTTAACTCAGCCAGTTGTCGATTGTCATAGCCAAAGTGATCTTTAATCACCTGGATAATCTGCTTTGCATCGTTTTTCATGCCAGTCCTAAAATCAGAGCCTCTGTCTCGAATAGTAGCGATTGGTGACGGCAAACCAAAGACCGCTTACCGCTGAGTCGTCAGGCCCGGACCGGGCCCTATAGTGGCCACTATCCAGGCTCCGATCGCACCAAGGTTTGTGAGCAAACGTCCGCCAGCTATGCAGACCAGAGCGGGTAAAGCGTAAGAACTTCCATTCATCAGCCAGCCTCACAGCGATTGCACATAAGATTTGATCGCGCCTAACCGAACCACGGCGGCCCCAACCATGTCGAGAAAGCCCAGTGCCGGGTGGGGCTTATTCGCGCTGATCCAGGCCGAGCCGGTCGTTCCCAAAGGCATATCGAGCCCCTCTGGCACGTCGAACTCCAGAATCACGGTACGGCCCACCGGTGCAGCCCCTCTCTGGATGAACCCGCCAACACTCTGATCAAAGGGGAACGGGCTGCCCTGAGACTCGCCGGTCGCCATGGTGATGCTGTGCACTCTGGCGCGGAAGATCTGCCCGGGGTAGGCGTCGACATAGAACTCAGCAAACTGGCCCGGCTCAATGTACTGGTAGGATTGATCGGCAATCCGCATCTCGACGAACTTCCGTCCGGTGTCGTACACATGTAAAGCCCCCACCCGAGAGCCCTCGCCCACCAGCACATGCGTCACCAGGCCGTCATGCTTTGCCGTAATGACATTGCGGGACAGCGTCGCGGCTTCGCGATCCCGCTGAGCAACACGCTCCGCCAGATGCAGCTCTGCCAATTCGACCGCTTCCTGCGCCGACCTCAGATCATCCAGCGACGCGTATTTACCCAGGTCGACCTTATCCGCCAGGCGGCGTTGAGCCTGGGCGAGCTTTACCTGCTCCTGCTCTACCCGCGCTTCCGCTCGGTCCAAACGGGCCACCTGCTCATCGTCCCGCAATCGGTACAGCTTTTGACCCTTAGTGACCCGCTCGTTGTGGTCAACATAGATCTCGACAATCTCCTGACCGATGGGCGGCGACATCACGGTATGGGGCGCCCGTACCTGAGTCGAGTGCGTCAGATCCGCCGGGGAGTACAGCCTGTGGGCGAAGAACAGTGCCGCAAACAGCAACACACCCCCCATCGTCGCAATAAAGTAGTTTCTGGGGCGCTTCGCGACCAACCCAAAACGGAACAGCAACCAACAGATCAGCACATAGGGGATCAATAACTCTTTCATGCTTTCTCTCCCACAAACCAGACGCGCAGCGCCTCCCAATCCACCACCATTAACAGCGCAGCCAACACCCAAAGGGGCTTAAACCACAAACCAAAGATACAGAGCCAGAACACAAATCGCCCTTGAGCCCGCTCTTTCGCCAGCTTTTTGGGAAGGCTGTGTAGCTTCCAGAACTGAAGTGCCAGAAACACCACGAGTCCCAGCGTCACCAACAACAGCACCCACATAAACATCGGGCTATCCAACAACGGCATGATGGCGGGGACCTGAGTCCACTCCATCTCTGTCGCATGTATCTTCATAAGTCTCCTCTTTGGGTTTGCGCGCCTCTGAAGCAGCGTATCGGGCAGTTCTCTGTCCCCTTTGCGTTTGATAAGGCGAAGTATCACACAGACATAAGTATCGAAACAGAAATCAAATGTAACAGTGTGCGATACAATGTCTCGCTTTTGGGCCCATTGTGGTACACAAGAATACGCTGGACCCAGCGGATTGGAGAACGGGTAGCGCGAAGCGCCATATAAGACGATCAGATAGGGAGGCTCAGTCAGAAAAGGGGCTCACAGGGCCGATGCGGCCAATCGCAAAATGGGTGACCTGTAAAAAAAGCCCGCACAGAAGCAGTGGGGCCCCCTCTTCAAGCTCACCCTGCGACGGAATAGAGGAGAGGGGCTCACGCGCCTTTTTCACCATCAAAAACAAAAAAGGGGTTGGGTGGTGTCAGGTGCTGGCAGCTTTCCGGACTGCGCTCGAGCAGACGTTCGGTTGAGGTGCCGAAACCACAACCTCATAAGGATATCGCGACATTCAGCCAAACCGTCGTCCCCGGCAGAAAACGCAAAAAGCCCGGCTCATCGGGCCGGGCTTTCTATCACAAAAGTCAGCGGATTGGTCACACCATCAATACTCTACCCGTACCACCACGCGACGGTTAAGGTCACGCCCCTGGGTTGTCCGGTTATTGGCGATATGGCGCTGCTCGCCATGTGCCGTGGCAAAGATCCGGCTCTCATCAATGCCCGCTTGCACCAGGTAGCTTTTCAGGGTCTTGGCCTGTTGCTGAGTGATCGCCTGATTGGTGGCCCTGGAGCGGTGACTGTCGGTGTAGGTGTCGGTCAACACCAGCTCAACCGCCGGGTCCAGTTGGAGATACTGGATAATCTGCTCCACCCGGCGCTGGGACTCCCGGGTCAGTTCCCCATCCTTTTCCTGGTAATGCAACACGGAGAAGGCGATGTCCTCGTAGCCAAACGGCAGCAGCGTATCCAGGCAGTTCACGAACTCCCGGTAACTGGGGCCGAAGTTGGCGGCAGAGAGCCCAACCGCCACCTGATCCGGGCTGTACCAATCCTGGTAGAAGAAGGTCGGCTGCATCCCCTGCTCCAGCTCGGTCAGCATCAACCAGGCCTCCTGCTTGGGCAGTTCACCGTTAAAGTGGCGGTAATAGGTGAGTTCACCGATCTCACGGGGCGGAACGCCGGGGCGCCAGGCCGGTGCCACAGAGCGCACCCAGGCCTCGGTGGTCACATCCGGTTTACGGCGCATCTCCAGGGTAAAGTTCAGATTCAGTTGCTTGCTGGCACGGCTGACAAACACCGCCTTGCCATAGCGGGGAATATTGTGGGTAAGGACGCATTGCAGCGGAGAGGATTGCTCCAGCTCCCACAGCGAGCCCTCAATCGGGGCCACGTAGTTGCGGATCCCACCCTGAGCAGCCGTACTCATCAGCAGCATCAATAAAGCTGTCCAGCGCATCGTTCCCAATCCCCCATTACCGTTCTGTTTCTGGTTATCGGCGTCTTCTGACCAGGCTTTAGCTCGAAGAAGCACCAATCGGCAAGGTCGTGCCATTTCAATCACCATACCGGTTTGCGATAATGGCCGGCCTTGCGAATCAGCCAGATTGTTTTATGACCAACCAGAAAGACGCCCATCTCCTTTGCAACCGTTTCCGGGGCTATTACCCGGTCGTGATTGACGTGGAAACCGCCGGTTTCAACGCTCAGACCGATGCCCTGCTCGAGATCGCGGCGGTCACCCTCAAGATGGATGAGGAAGGTTGGCTCAAACCGGACCAGACAATCCACTTCCACGTTACGCCGTTTGAAGGCGCAAACCTGGAACCGGCTGCGCTGGAGTTCAACGGCATCACCGACCCCTTCAGCGCCCTGCGCGGTGCTGTCTCCGAGCGTGAAGCCCTGTCTGAGATCTTTAAGATGGTACGCAAGGGACAGAAAGCGGCGGGCTGCAACCGCTCCATCATCGTGGCCCACAACGCCACCTTTGATCAGAGCTTCGTCAACGCTGCGGCTGAGCGGACCAAACTGAAGCGGGTGCCCTTCCACCCCTTCGGCACCTTTGATACCGCAGCCCTTTCCGGGCTGGCGCTGGGCCAGACCGTACTGGCCAAAGCCTGTCGCACCGCCGGTATCCCGTTTGATAATAAAGAAGCGCACTCCGCGCTGTACGACACCGAGCGTACCGCTGAGCTGTTCTGCCATATCGTTAACCGCTGGAAAGAATTGGGCGGCTGGCCGCTGCCCCCGGCAGAATAAGCGATGGCAAAAGGCGACCCGAGGGTCGCCTTTTTGATCTCTCTCTGTCTGAAACCGGCACAAAAAAGGCGACCTTAACGGTCGCCTTTTTGGCTCACTGTGGCTTACAGGCCTTCAGCGTGCTCGGACAGGAAGCGGGCTACGCCGTCCGGGGAAGCGTCCATGCCCTGCTTACCTTTTTCCCACTGAGCCGGGCACACTTCGCCGTGCTCTTCGTGGAACTGCAGAGCGTCAACCATACGCAGCATCTCGTCGATGTTACGGCCCAGCGGCAGGTCGTTTACGATCTGGTGGCGAACCAGGCCTTCCTTGTCAATCAGGAAGGACGCGCGGAAGGCAACACCGGCTTCCGGGTGCTCAACGTCGTAGGCCTGACAGATTTCGTGCTTAACGTCAGCAACCAGCGGGTAGCGAACTTGGCCGATGCCGCCGTTCTCTACAGAGGTGTTACGCCAGGCGTTGTGGGAGAACTGGGAATCGATGGAAACACCAATTACTTCTACGCCACGCTTCTGGAACTCTTCGATGCGGTGGTCGAAAGCGATCAGTTCGGACGGGCATACAAAGGTGAAGTCCAGCGGGTAGAAGAACACTACAGCGGGCTTGCCTTTGATAGCAGAGTGCAGGTTGAAGGAATCTACGATTTCACCGTTACCCAGTACAGCAGCTGCAGTAAAGTCCGGGGCTTGACGACCTACGAGTACGCTCATTTTCCATCTCCAAAGTATTGGCTTAATTTCCGTCGGTTAGCGATGTCGCTTACCGTTGCGATGCATAATACGTTCGGTTCTAACCGGGCACAACACCTTTCCTGTTCTACTTTTTCGATTGCGCCGAGAGAAAAACTGAATGTCGATTTTGTGTTATCCCGCTAACACTTTTGCCTGCGGGAGGAAAAAAACGCAGTCCATTCTGCCATCCATATGGACAGTGAACCGGTGATCCCTTACAAATGGGAGCCTTGCGACACCCATTCCGATAAGAAAAACGATTGAGACACCCCTTTCTATGAATGCAGTCATTATTGCCGTAGCACTGATGCTGACCCTGAGCCTCGCCCGGGTCAACGTCGTGATCGCCCTGATCACCAGTGCTCTCGTTGCCGGTTTGACCGCCGGTATGGACATCAATGCCACCATCTCCGCCTTCAACGACGGACTGGGCGGTGGCGCCGAAGTGGCCCTGGCCTACGCGCTGTTGGGGGCGTTCGCTGTGGCGCTGGCCCATACCGGTATTACCGACCTGCTGTCCCGCTCCATTATCCGCCGTCTGGGTGGAACGCCCGATCCGGCCACAGTGCGCAAGGTTCGCGTATTGCTGCTGATGGCCATTCTTGCCATGGCGGTAATGTCTCAGAACCTGGTGCCGGTACACATCGCCTTTGTGCCGATCCTGATCCCGCCGCTGCTCCATGTGATGAGCAGCCTGCGCCTGGACCGTCGTCTGGTGGCCTGTGTCATCACCTTTGGCCTGGTCACCACCTATATGGCACTGCCGGTCGGCTTCGGCCTGATCTTCCAGGAGGGCCTGCTGCTGCAGAACCTGCTGAGCAACGGTCTGCAGGCCCAGGTGGACAGTGGTGCCGTCCAACAATTGGTGGTGGGTGATGTGGCTTCCGCTATGGTGATCCCTGCCATCGGTATGGTGATCGGTCTGGCCATCGCCATCTTCATCAGTTACCGCAAGCCCCGAGATTACAGCGAAGCCCAGATCCTGGCGACGGAGCCGGAGCATACCGAACTGAACCCCCGCCGTATCCAGGTGGCACTGGTGGCCATCATCGCGGCACTGGGTGTGCAGCTGTGGACCGGCTCCATGATTTTCGGTGCCCTGATCGGCTTTGTGATTTTGAGCGTGGCGGGGATCGACAAAGAGGAGATCACCGCTCAGGACGCCTTTACCCGCGGCGTGCATATGATGGCCAATATCGGCTTTATCATGATCGCCGCCAAAGGGTTTGCCGAGGTGGTTAAAGCCACCGGTGAGGTGCCGATGCTGGTGGAGTCCGTCCAGAGCATCATTGGCGACAACAAAGCCCTGGCCGCCTTTATGATGCTGTTTGTGGGCCTGGTGATCACTATGGGGATCGGTTCCTCCTTCTCCACCATTCCGATCATCGCCACCATCTATGTACCGCTTGGCCTGAGCTTTGGCTTCTCGGTTCCGGCCATCATTGCTCTGGTGGGTACCGCTGCTGCACTGGGTGATGCGGGTTCTCCGGCCTCGGATTCTACTCTGGGTCCGACCTCCGGTCTGAATGCGGACGGTCAGCACGACCACATCCGCGATACCGTGATCCCCACCTTTATCCACTTTAACCTGCCGCTGTTGGCCGCAGGCTGGTTGGCGGCGATGGTGCTGTAAGCTCGGCCTCCTTGCTTCAACGCCCCGCACTGCGGGGCGTTTTTGTTTCTCGATATCGGGCCTGACTTCCGCGCCTGGGAACCGTTACACTGTACGCCGAAAAATCGATGAGACCCCCATGGCCTACACCCTTCGCCCCTACCAACAAGACGCCGTTCAGGCGGTTATCCGCCACTTTCGCCAGAAGCGCAGCCCCGCTGTCGTCGTGTTGCCAACCGGCGCCGGTAAGAGTCTGGTGATTGCGGAACTGGCGCGCCTGGCTCGTGGGCGTGTACTGGTGTTAACCCACGTGCAGGAGTTGGTGGCGCAGAACCGGGAGAAGTTCGATTCCTACGGGCTGGAGAGTTCAGTCTACTCTGCCGGACTGGGCCAGAAGGACATCTCCGCCAAAGTGGTGTTCGCCTCGGTGCAATCCCTTGCCCGGGCTGAAAGCCAGCTGACGGAGCCCTACTCCATCGTCATCATCGATGAGTGCCACCGCATCAGCCAGGAATCCGAAAGCCAGTATCAAAGCCTGCTGTCCACACTGCGCGAGGCCAATCCGTCACTGTGCGTTTTGGGTCTGACCGCCACCCCCTACCGGCTGGACGGCGGCTGGATCTACCAGCGTCATTACCAGGGCACGCTGCGAAGCACCGAAGCCAAGCCGTTTGAGGAGTGCATCTACGAACTCCCCATCAGCCATCTGATCAAGTCCGGCTACCTCACACCGCCCACCATGATGGATGGCGCCGTGGCCAGTTGGTTGCTGTGCGACGATGGCGACGAGCCAAAGCTCAATCCGGAGCTGCGAGGCCGTGCGACGGCGCTGATCTGCGAACAGCTGATTGATCAGGCAAAGAGCCGACAGGGGGTGATCGTGTTCGCCGCCAGCGTGCGTCATGGCCGCGAAGTACTGTCTCTGCTGCCCGAGGGGCAATCCGCCCTGCTTACCGCAGAAACCCCCAAGGTGGAGCGTCTGCAGTTGATCGAGGCGTTCAAGGCCAGGCAGTTGAAGTTTCTGGTGAACGTGGCGGTACTGACCACAGGCTTCGATGCCCCCCATGTGGATCTTATCGCCCTGCTCCGCCGCACCGACTCCGTTGCGCTGTTTCAGCAGATGGTGGGACGGGGGCTGCGCCTGTCGGAGGGCAAAACCGACTGTCTGGTGCTGGATTATGCCGGTAACGGCTACTCCCTCTACTCCCCGGAGGTGGGTGAACCGCGCCCCAACCCGGACACCACCCCGGTCAGCGTGCCCTGCCCCAAATGTGGCCACGACAACGCCTTCTGGGGCAAGACCGATGAAGAGGGATTGGTCACCGAGCACTACGGCCGTCGTTGTCAGGGCTTCCAGAGCGATGAGAACGACAAAGCGATCCAGTGCGACTACCGCTTCCGCTATAAGGAGTGCCCCGATTGCCTGGCGGAGAACGACATCGCGGCCCGGGACTGCCACGGTTGCGGAAAAGCCCTCGCCGACCCCGACAAGCGCCTGGCCGAAGTGCTGCGACTGAAAGACTACAAGGTGCTGCGCTGCGCCGGTCTGAGTCTGGATGCGGTCAATGGCAAACAGGGCGTCCGCCAGATTGAAGTGACCTGGCACGATGAAGATGGGGAGACCCTGACCCGGCGCTTCGGCTACGACACACCGGGGCAACGGGGCCTGTTCTACCACCAGTTTGTCCGCAACCATCTGAAGAGCCCGGGGCTGCCGTTGCGACTGCCGGACATCGACTCGGTTGTCCGTCAGTCCGACCGCTTCCGCCACCCGGATTTTGTGATCGCCCGGTTCGAGAACAAACGGTACTGGAAAGTGATTGAAACCCTGTTTGATTACCAGGGGCGATACCGAAAAGCCGACAGCGCTTCCGCTTAGTGGCGATTACCTTAATCGCATTTCCCGGTTTGGCTTTGCCGCCTGAGCAGGGCATAGTAGCGCCTTCACAAAATCATGAGCCCAGCATCGCTCAGGGCCACGCCCAATCGTCTGAACTGTGATATAACGGCTCAGCAAAACCAAATGGAGAACACTATGTTTGTGGTTATTTTTGGCCGCCCGGGCTGCCCCTACTGCGTACGTGCTAAACAAATTGCTGAACAGCTGCAAGAAGACCGTGACGATTTCAAATTCCGTTACGTCGACATGCACGCCGAGGGCGTTTCCAAGGAAGACCTGGAAAAGACCGTTGGTAAGCCGGTTCACACCGTGCCGCAGATCTTTGTAGACCAGCAGCACGTGGGCGGTTGCGACGATTTTGAAGCGTTTGCCAAGGAAAACCTGGGCCTGTACGCCTAAGATTCAGAATTCTCCTGAAGAAGCGGCCATCAGGCCGCTTTTTTTGTAGTAAAATAAAAGCCTTATTAACGAGGAGGAGAAAGCATGTTGGATTTGCTGTTGACACAATTTGTTCTGCTTTGGGCGGTGATCGATCCCCTGGGATCCGTGCCGGTATTTCTCTCTAATACCAAAGGAATGAGTGCCGCACAGCAACGTCGCATCGCTTTCAAAGCCATCTTTATCTCCGCCATCACGCTGCTGTTCTTTTTGGTCGCGGGCCAGGTGCTGCTGGAAGCGATGGAAGTCCCCCTTCCCGCCTTCCAGGTTGCCGGTGGTCTGGTGCTGTTGCTATTTGCACTGACCATGATCTTCGGCGAGAGCAAGCCTGAGCAGGAGATGGCGCTCAAGGATGAAAACCTCTGGGACAAAGCGGTCTACCCGCTGGCCATCCCCTCTATCGCCTCCCCGGGTGCCATGCTGGCCATTGTGATGCTGACCGACAACTACCGCTTCAGCTTTGCTCAGCAGGCCGTAACGGCGGGTATCATGATTTCGGTACTGGCCATCACCCTGCTGCTGCTGATGCTGGCCAATCCGATTCAGCGGGTTATCGGTACCGCAGGTGCCGCCATCGTCAGTCGGGTAATGGGTTTGATTCTGGCTTCGGTCGCTACGAACGAGTTGTTAAGCGGCATCTACCACTACTTTACTCAGATTCAGGGCTAACGCTCATTGCATTAAAAAGGCCGGCATATGCCGGCCTTTTTCTTGCGCGTAACGCTTACAGGGCGTACTTGAAGGAGAGCATAAAGCGGTTAAGCTCTCCGTCGTCACCGTCCGCCTGTTCGTTAAGAGCGTACAGGTACTCCACCCCAATGGTTACCGGCTTCACCGGCGAGTACAGCAGGTTGATGTTACCGCTGTATGAGGTTTCATTAGCGTTGGAGTCTTTCAGTACATCCGGGTTATCCGCTTCGAAGGCCGATGCGGTGATGTTGGTGCGCCAGCGATCATTCCACCAGTGCTGGTAGGAGACAAAACCGGATACGGAGGAGATGGTATCCGCGCCGCTGCCGGTCAATGCTGCGCCGTTCACGAAGTTCAGTGCAATATAACGCCCTGCACCATCACCGTAGTTCAGCATAAACTTCAGCATATCCCGGTTGAATACCGGCACGACACCGGCAAAGGAGACGCCATAGCCGGTTTCGCTTTCGTCCAGTCCACCCTCATCGATCTCCAACTGACGCAGCAGACCCGCCAGAGAGAAGCTGGCATCGCCGCCTTTGAAGTTATAGCGAGCCACCAGATCCGGAATGTAGCTGGAGTCAGACTCTCTGCGACTGCCATCCGCATTGGTAAAGGTGGCTTTCGGGTTTTCAATTGCAACCTGGAAGCCGCCTGCGGTGTAGCGGATCAGACCCTGACGAACAAAGGGTGTGCCTTCAGCTGCGCCCACGAAGTCCAACGCTTCGGGCAGTGCTCCGGGGTTCTGGAAGGTACTCCAGGTTTGACCGGCGGTCCAGTTGTCGAACGTGACGGTAGCGTGACGCAGACGCGGTGAGTAGCTGTTAGACACCCGCTGGTTACCGTCAGAGTGAGTGAAGAAATCCAACTCCAGGAAGAACTTCAGCTTATGACCATCCATATCGGTGTTGGAAGTGAAGTTGAAGCGGGTTTCACGGGCCTGGAAGTCGGTCACCGTGCTGGCACGGGTGTCGTCTCCATAGATGGTGCCCGGCACGTAAAACTGACGGGACAGATTACTGTCTCCCGGCGCGCCGTTACTGTAGTCACTGACCATCAAGTCCGCTTTGACGTAGCCGCCAAATTTGAACTCAGTATCAGCCTGGGCAAGTGGTGAAGCCGCCAGTAGCGCCATTGCCACTGGAGCTAGTGCAGTTTTTGGCAGTTTGAACGTGTTCACCTAGATCTCTCCCTGTCATAGTTATGATCCAAACGTACTATCCAGCAGCCACACCCCACCCTGTATTGGCAAAAAGTCGAAGACAGAACAGGAACATCTGCGCTACCTGCAATCAACATAGTACAGAATTCGAACTTTATTCCATGATGAAACAGGAAGTTTTACGCTTTTGCCTGGCTTTTTCTAAGTCACTTAAATGCCGAAATAAATATTGAACGCGATATATCGGCGGTATAGGGCGACAGGGAAAACTGCGAGAAATGGATGGGTCGCTGGCGAAATACCACAACAACAACAAAAAACGGAGAGAGAAATAAAACAAAGCGTGGTGGGTTGTGAAGGACTCGAACCTTCGACCAATTGGTTAAAAGCCAACTGCTCTACCAACTGAGCTAACAACCCACTGGGGGATTTCGCGAGAAACAAAGAGGTGGTGGGTTGTGAAGGACTCGAACCTTCGACCAATTGGTTAAAAGCCAACTGCTCTACCAACTGAGCTAACAACCCACAGGGGATTTCGCGAGAGGCGAAGAGGTGGTGGGTTGTGAAGGACTCGAACCTTCGACCAATTGGTTAAAAGCCAACTGCTCTACCAACTGAGCTAACAACCCACGATAGGATTTCGCTATGGAGCGAAGAGTGGTGGGTTGTGAAGGACTCGAACCTTCGACCAATTGGTTAAAAGCCAACTGCTCTACCAACTGAGCTAACAACCCACTAAAAGTGCCTTCGCTGAGGGCGAAGAGTGGTGGGTTGTGAAGGACTCGAACCTTCGACCAATTGGTTAAAAGCCAACTGCTCTACCAACTGAGCTAACAACCCACTAAAAGTGCCTTCGCTAAGGGCGAAGAGTGGTGGGTTGTGAAGGACTCGAACCTTCGACCAATTGGTTAAAAGCCAACTGCTCTACCAACTGAGCTAACAACCCACTAAAAGTGCCTTCGCTGAGGGCGAAGAGTGGTGGGTTGTGAAGGACTCGAACCTTCGACCAATTGGTTAAAAGCCAACTGCTCTACCAACTGAGCTAACAACCCACTCTGATACGTCTTCAGTGTCAGGCTTGACGCCCTCCCCTGTCGACGGGCGGCTATAATACCAAGTTCGTTTGGCCATGCAACCGGATTTTCAGATTTTCGTGCCGCTTGCCCACAAAAGCGCCGAAACGGTTAAAAAATCCAATTTATCCAGTGCCAACAGGCCTTTGACGGCATTTAGTTGAGGTGTTTTTGCGCCATCTGGGCAGCACTGCTGCCGCTGTATTCGCTGATCACCTGCTTGAAAAACCGCTGGGCTTTCGCCTTATCCCCTTGTCGGTCCGCGATCAGACCCTGCTTCAGCAAGGAGTCAGAGCGCTTTGAGGACTGAGGATATTTGTCTGCCACGGTACCGAACATGGTTGCCGCTTCGCCCAATTGCCCCTGATTGTAGAGCAACTGTCCCAGCCAATAATACGCATTGGCAGTATAGCTGGACTCGGGATACTGCTCGATGAAGCTACGGAAGGCCGGGATGGCATCATCAAAGCGACGCTCTTTGGTGGCCAGGTTCAGCGCCTGGGTATAGGCGTCCGCTTCAGAGAGGGAGGAAACCGATGGGGAACTGGGGGTGGAAGTGGCAGCTGGAGCAGCGGCCTGAGGAGCACTTTGCAGTTTTGCCAGGTCCTGATAGAGCTGGCGCTGGCGTTCCAGCATCTGCTGGATCTGGTAGGCCTGGCTCTCACTCTGACCTCGCAGTTCACCAATTTCACGCTGCATCTGATCCAGAGTTTGCTGGAGCTGCAACTGAGACTGGTTGCGGGCTTGCATCTGACGCTCCAGACGATCCACACGGCTGTGCAGGTCACCTGTGCGGGCATTACTTGGGGCAGCCTCTACAACGGGAGCGGGCGCAGCCAATGGCTGCGCCCCCCAGCATAGAAGTGCCGTAACAATGACGACTCGCTTCATAGCTTTCCTTTCGGATTAGTACACCAGTACTGCACGACGGTTTTTGGCGTGCGCAGCATCAGTGGCAGAGGAGTCCAGCGGCTTCTCTTCACCGTAGGAAACGATGGTGATTTGAGAAGACAGTACGCCCAGACCCTGCAGGTAACGCTCTACAGCCTTGGCACGACGCTCGCCCAGGGCGATGTTGTACTCAGGAGTACCGCGCTCGTCGGCGTGACCTTCGATCAGTACCTTGGTGCTCGGGTTTTCAACCAGGAACGCCGCGTGGGCTTCCAGCAGCTCGGCATACTGACCAGCAACATCGCTGCGGTCGAAGTCGAAGTAGATGATGTGCTCCTGACGCAGCTGCTCGTACTTCTGACGCTGGATCTCTTCCGGAGTCTGTACCTGCTCGATGGCACCGGTTTGTACGCCGGATTCAACCTGCTGCTGGTTAGAGCTGGAGGAGGACTGGGCATCGGTGTCGCTGGTAGAGCTACAAGCAGTCAGAGCCAGAGCCGGAACCGCAATCAGCAAACCCTTAAGAACTTGGTTCAATTTCATCGGACGAATCCTATTTTTTCTACTTAATGACGATACTTCTTAGAGGTACGGCGACCAGGCAGGGGCTTTTACGTTGCCCACCTGCACTGGCAGTCGCGCCTTAAAACGGCCATCCATGGAGACCGCAGCCAAAACTTGTCGACCATTATGGGTGGTCCCATAGATGATCATGCTGCCATTGGGCGCCACACTTGGAGACTCATCGAGATAGGTCTCGGTGAGAACGTCCATGTAGCCGGTGCTCAGCTCCATGCGCGCAATGTTAAATTTTCCGTTGGTGCGATTTACCATCACCAGATAGCGACCATCTGGCGTAATCGAACCCCCGAGGTTCCATTCACCTTGGAATGTAAGCCTCTGAATTCGACCGGAATCCAAATATACTCGATATATCTGGGGCCGACCACCCCGCTCGGAGGTGAACACCAGCGACTTGCCATCCGGCGACCAGGTCGGCTCGGTATCGATGGCATAGTGGTTGGTGATCCGCTTCAGTGCGCGAGTCGCCAGATCCAGGGTATAGATCTCAGAGCTGCCGTCCTTGGACAGAGTCATCGCCAGCTGTTTGCCATCCGGAGACCAGGAGGGCGAACCGTTGATGCCGGCAAAGCTGGTCACCCGCTCACGCTGCTGCGTGTAGAGATCCTGGATGTAGATCTCGGAGCGGCGGTTTTCGAACGACACGTAAGCCAGCTTACGGCCATCCGGTGACCAGGACGGTGACATCAGCGGCTCGCGTGAGCGCAGCAGTACCGTCTCGTTGTAGCCATCATAGTCGGCCACACGAAGCTGGAACTTAAAGGGCGCGGCAGATTCATCCACGGTCACGTAAGCGATTTTGGTGAGGAAGGCCCCTTTGGTGCCGGTCAGCGCTTCGTACACCAGATCGGAGATACGGTGGCCATAGCGGCGAAACTGCGCTTTCGGAATGACGGTTTCCCGGCCTTCGATCACGTGGTCCTTGGTTTGCACCAGACCGTTGCCATCAAAGCCTTTGGAATCACCGCCAGTGGCCTGAGCGCGGATAAGATCCACCAACTCAAAGCTCACCTTGAACTGATCCGGCCCCTGCTGGCTGACCTTCCCCAACACCACGGCTTCGGCGCCGGTGTTGATCCAGGCTTCCAAGTTCATCTGCGGCTCAACGCTGATGTCGGTCTGGGGCAGTTGAGTAACCGGCAGCGGATTGAAGCTGCCGGAGCGACGCAGGTCGGAGGTAACCACATCGCTGATCTGCTCCGGCATCGGCCCGGGACCTTCCCACACAAAAGGCACCACCGCGACCGGACGGGCCGCATTCACCCCTTCCGTGATCACAATCTCCAAAGTGGCACGTGCTGGCATCGACACCAGCAGCACCAGGGCCATCACGGCCTGAACAATACGTGGGATCCAGTTGTTCATCATGTCCTTACAGTTCCGGCTTAAAGGTAATGGTCAAATCTTTCATCTGCTGATAGACATCAGGCTCAGCAGAGACAGGCAGATTCCCGGCAGCACGGATGGCTGCTTCCGTCGCGCGACATACCTGCGCATCGCCACTGATGACGCTCTGGCTGATTACAAAACCATCCGGCGCCAACATCAGGCGAACACGGCATTCTTTGCCACGCATGCTGCGGTCTTCCCGCAAGTTGCGTTTGATTGCCTGCTGAATCAGGACTGAGTAGCGGTCAACTTCGCTGAGTACCTGCTGTTGACGGACCGCAGCCAATTCGGCTTGCTCTGCCGCCATTTGAGCAGCCAGGTCTTCTTCACGGGCTTTGCGCGCCGCCTCTTCCGCTTCCTTACGCTTGCGCTCTTCCTCTTTGCGCTTGCGCTCGGCCTCTGCCTTGCGGGCCGCTTCCTCTTCCGCCTTGCGCTTACGCTCGGCTTCCTGACGGGCAGCTTCCTCTTTAGCGGCCTTCTCCGCAGCCTGACGAGCGCGCTGCTCCTCCTCCTGCTGCTTGATCTTAGCCAGCTTGGCGGCTTCCTCCGCCTTCTTAATCTCAGCCTGACGCTGCTGACGCTCCTGCTCCAGCTTTCTCAGACGCTCCTGTTCGGCCTGGCGTTTGCGCTCGGCTTCCTTGGCCTGACGGTCAAGTTCTGCCTGACGCTGACGCTCCGCTTCACGGGCTGCCGCTTCCTGGGCACGGATCCGTTCCACATGTTGCTCGACCTGCGCCTTATCCACCGCCACCGCCTGCACCACCGGCGCGCTGGCCTGAGGCTGGGGCTTCGGTTTGCTGGCGAAGTCCACACTCACTGCCAGCAGGCCCAGCAGACCGGCGTGCAGCAGCACAGAGATGGTCAGAGGCAGCCCGATAGGCTGCTGGCCGGGTTTGGATTGCTTACTCATTGGATTCCGTCATCAAACCAACAGACGGTACGCCGGCGCTCTGCAGGCTCACCATCAACTGAACGATCTGGTCATAGGAGACTTGTCGGTCACCGTTCACCACCACAGGCCGATCCGGGTTGATCTGCAACTCAGCCGCCACCAGCGCCGCCAGCTCATCAAGCATCAGCGGTTTGCGCTCATCCACGGAGCCGTTATCGAGGAAGTACTCCCCCTCTTTGTTGACCGAGGCCACCAGCGGCGGCTTGGAGTCAGCGGAGAGGGGTTCGGCACTGGCCTGAGGCAGATCCACCTTCACCCCCTGAGTCACCAAGGGGGCGGTGGCCATAAAGATGATCAACAGCACCAGCATCACGTCGATGTAAGGTACGACGTTGATCTCCGCCACTTTACGGCGTCGTTTACGCTGGTATCCGGCCATCATGCGCGGGGTTCTCCCTGCTGGCTGTATGCCTGGCGGTGGAGGATGGCGGAGAACTCCTCCATAAAGTTGGCGTAGCTGTTCTCCAGCTTTTCAACCCGGGTGGAGAAGCGGTTAAAGAAGATCACCGCGGGAATCGCTGCAAACAGGCCCATGGCGGTTGCAATAAGCGCTTCGGCAATACCGGGGGCCACCATGTTCAGGGTGGCGTGCTGCACGCTGCCCAGGGCGATAAAGGAGTTCATGATCCCCCAAACCGTACCAAACAGGCCGATGTAGGGGCTGGTGGAGCCGATGGTGGCCAGCATCGGCAGATGCTGTTCCAGCTTATCCACCTCCCGGGAGAGGGAAACGCGCATCGCCCGGTAGCTGCCATCCATCACCGCTTCTGCGCTGCGGGAGGATTTGGAAAGACGGGCGTACTCTTTGAATCCATTGGTGAACATCAGCTCCAGGCCAGTATTCTGGTCACCACGGGCGGAAAGCTCCTGGTACAGGCGGTTCAGGTCCACACCGGACCAGAAGCGGTCTTCAAACCGCGTGGCCCGACGCTGGGCTTCCTTCAGGGCTTTGTGTCGCTGGAAGATCACCGTCCACGCGGCAATCGACATCATCAGCAGGAAAATCATCACCAGCTTGACCAACAAGCTGGCTTCCAGGAATAGGCCAATAAACGAAATCTCAGCCGGCACGTGCAAGCTCCTGTTTGATCGATTGAGGGATTTTTGTCGGTGTAAATGAGTCGGCACTCAAGCTGCCGATCTTGACCTGGGCCTGGCAATAAACCTCACCCGCCTCATCCATAAGCTGCTGTTCAAACACCAGGCTGACACCGCCAAGTTTGACCAGACTGGTCACGACTTCGAGTTGTTGATTGAACCGAGCGGGACGGACGAAATCGATGGTCATCTGACGGACAGCAAACACCAGGTTTTCTGCCATCAGCCGATCCTGCTCGAAACCGAGGCTGCGTAGCATCTCAGTCCGCGCGTGTTCGAAGAAGTTCAAATAATTGGCGTGATACACCACGCCGCCAGCGTCCGTGTCCGAATAGTAGACGCGGACCGGCCAGTGAAAAGCTCCGCTCGCCACAGCATCCATCGCTCTGTTAAATGGTCCGGCTACTATACCCGAGCCCTTTGTGCGATGGGAGAGGCGAGAGCGCGCTTGCGCAGCAAATAACTGATAAAAAGCGCTAACAAACGGCCAGACTTGAAGAAAACGATAAAAATGGCGGCCATTTGGCCGCCATTTTCCCGTTGCAGACGCTTACAAATTGTCCGGAATGGTCAGCCCGAAGCTGTGCCACAGGAAGGCGTAAATGTCCCGCTCCTCCGCGATGCGCATGGCGGTCGGCTTGCCCGCGCCATGACCGGCATTGTGCTCAATACGGGCAAAGATGGGGGCTTCACCCTGTTGGGCCGCCTGTACCGCTGCAGTGAACTTGTAACTGTGGGCAGGGACCACACGGTCATCGTGATCCGCGGTCATTACCATGGTGGCAGGATAGGCCCGCTCAGCCACGTTGTGGTACGGGGAGTATGCCTTGAGGAACGCGAAATCCTCGGCGTTATCCGCGCTGCCGTACTCCGGGATCCAGGCCCAACCGATGGTGAACTTGTGATAGCGCAGCATATCCAGCACCCCCACCGCCGGAAGCACGGCAGCAAACAGGTCAGGACGCTGAGTCAGTGCCGCACCCATCAGCAGGCCACCGTTGGAACGGCCGTACGCCCCTAAGCGCTCACTCCGGGTGTAACCCTCTTCAATCAGGTACTCGGCAGCCGCAAAGTAGTCATCAAACACGTTCTGCTTGTTCTCACGCATGCCGCCCTGATGCCAGTGCAGGCCGTACTCGCCGCCACCGCGCAGGTTGGGTACTGCGTAAACGCCACCCATATCCAGCCAGGCGATAGTCGCCGGGGAGAAGCGTGGCGTGACGGAGATATTGAAACCGCCGTAGGCGTACAGCAGCGTCGGGTTCTCACCGTCCTTCTTCAGTCCCTTCTTGTAGGTGATCAGCATCGGCACCTGAGTACCGTCTTTGCTCTTGTAGAACACCTGTTCAGAGACATACTCCTCCGGGTTAAACGCCACTTCAGGCAGTCGATGGGCTTTCACCGCATCACCGTCGAAGTCGTAGCGGTATACCCCTGCCGGATGGATGGTGGAGTTGAAGGAGAAGTAGAGGCTCTCGTCGGTGCGACGGCCACTCAGACCCACCACGCGACCGGCACCCGGCAGCGCGAGGTGATGACGCTGCTTACCGTCCAGACCGTAAACGGTCACGTCCGCCAGCACGTCTTTCAGGCGCACCACAACGAAGTGGTCATTCACCACCTTGGCGCTGTCGATAGGAGAGGCGGATTCCGCCACCAGAGTCTGCCAGTTGGCCGGGCTGGGATCCGCCAGATCAATGGCTACGATGCGACCGTTGGGGGCATCCAGATCGGTCTTGAAGTAATAGCGGCTGTCGTCGTTACCCAGGTAGCTGACCTCTGCCACCAGATCGGCAACCAGAGGAGAAACCTTGCCACTGGCCAGGTCCATCATATAGACGCGGTTACGACGGTCAGTCCCTTGCCACACGCTGATCAGCAACGTCTTGCCATCATCAGACAGGGTCGGGGCAAAGCCCCACTCCGGTTGGTCCGGACGCTCAAACACCAGCGTGTCCTCGCTCTGTGCGTCACCGATCTTGTGGTAGTAGAGCTTCTGGAAGCGGTTCACCTCCTCCAGTTTGCCCTCCCCTTTCGGCGCGTCGTAGCGGGCGTACCATACACCCTCACCGGCTTTGTCCCACTGGGGCGTGGAGAACTTGATCCACTCAAGGGGTTCGCCCAGTGCCTTTCCATCTTCAACACGAACAAAGTGCCACTGCTGCCAGTCAGAACCGGACTGGGATACGCCGTAGCCCAGTACGCTGCCGTCCGGGCTCACGGAGATGCCGCTCAGGGAGACGGTGCCCGCGTCGGACAAGGTGTTGGGGTCCAGCAACACCCGTGCTTCTGCACCGGGCTGGTCAATAACATAGAGTACGGACTGGCTTTGCAGCCCGTCATTGCGGAAGAAGAATTCACGCTCCCCTTTGAACCAGGGCGCGCCCACTTTTTCGTAGTTCCACAGCTCGCTGATGCGGTTTTCAATAACATCACGGTTGGGGATCGCCGCCAACAGCGTCTCACCGTAGAGCCGTTGTGCTTCGACCCACGCCTGAGTCTGAGGCTGTTGCGGGTCTTCCAGATAGCGATAAGGGTCGGCCACTGCCTGGCCGTGCAGTTGATCCACAACCGGTCCACGGGGGCTTTCCGGCGCTACAGGCAGGCTGCTTTGACACCCTGCTAACAGCAGCGCGGCCACCAGGCTGCTCCACTTGCTCTTGCTTAACATCGTGTTACTGCTCCCTGTGTTGTTGTTATGTAGCATGAGTTGTAAACGGCGCCACTCTACCCAGCTCTCGGGGACGGGATCAACTCACCGACGCAAGAGATCTGGCACACAAACTAGATTTTTTTACCCTGAAGATGCATATCGAGCGTTCATTCATTTGCCATTCAGGAAGAAAAATCCGACCCTAAGCTCCCGTTTTATGCGGCATTAGTGACCAGGCAGGCAAATTATTCCCGAACTGTTCCACCCCCGCATTCACCGGCGCATTAAATTACTTTTTCTAATCTGAAAATGGAATTTTTCTAGTTTGATGGTAACCGGGGAGCTACCTAGAATACGCCCTGTATTCGGAACAGTCCGGCGACTACGCCGCCCAAATCCGACGTTATCGACGCTTAAGCAACGCCGATAATGTTCCCTGGTTCTTTTGCTTAACTTCCTTCTTAGATTGTTGATTGCATTCAATCTTACCCGCTGAGTTTCAGCGGGTTTTTTTTTGTCTTTTTTCAGCACTAATGGCTTTCGGCATGTAAATATCCACCTGCATAGCAGGTGGCTTTGATTAGCCCCCTTCAAGGGGGCTTTTTGGTTTATGGGGATGCCACAGGCATGTGACTTCAGAAGTATCATTACCCCCTTTGCCGGGAGCGGCCCGGCGGCCGCCAGAAGGGCTTACGCCCCTCTGGACTCCCCTATGCCTCCGGCGCGACGAAAGCCCCTCGCTCCCTCTCCTTTCCATTTCAGCTCTGGCCAGACTCGCTTCCATGCTCGGCTGGCCACTCGGGCCTTCCATGGCCCTCGGCTTCATTCCCAGTCGCTCCCGCTCGGCGCCGCGAGTCGGCGAAGGGGGACGGCTTTCGCCGTGAAAGACCGGCGGACAACATCAAACGGATTCGATTTTGAGGCTCGTCTACTTATCCGTTTACGCGAAGATATTTAGAAGTCTCAACTCTACGGGCAAAGCCCCGAAATTCTGTTCACCACCGCCATAGGCGGTGGTTTTGGGATGACAAAAAAAACGCACGGCAAGCCGTGCGTTCTGTTGTTACCCGTCAGCGCTACTGGAAGAGGAAGACGTACCCCAATATGGCGAAGGAAAGCAGGGCCGCAAACACCACAGGGTAAAGCAGGTAGCCATCACTGGCCCGCCGTGCCCGGAAGAAGCAGAGCTTGATCAGCAGGATGTTGTAGGCCACCACCAGCAGGGCGATGATGCAGCCGTAGACAAAGGTGAGCGAGTCGAGCACCAAAGCCACGCCCCCCAGCAACAGCCAATCCCCTACGATGAGGTAAAGAAAATACTTCTGTAATCTGTCCGGACCATGCCGCTGAAACTGGCTCATCGTCCATCCCTCTTGCTTTTCAATCGGCTGATGGCGGAGTAGAGCGCCAACAGCTGAGTCTTTTCCATCTCCTCCCAGGACAACCCGTAGAAGTGCAGTGCCCCCTGTACCGGGCTCTTTCGCACTACCCGGCAGGGCAACAACAACTCCCCGATCTCCAGTTGTACCTGGGTGTCCATCTCGATGGGGGCCGCACTGATCAGGCCGCACCCACCAACACTCACGTCCTTCAATGATCCCAGGCCCAGCACCTTGTCGCGAAACCAGTGGGGCTTGATCAGTCTGGCGGGAATGCCGTCGCAGGCCAGCACCAGGGGCTGCTCCGGATCATCGCGTAACGACAGTCGTGCATGGGCCCGTCGATTGTCCTCGACGCACTGCTGCTCATCACTCATTGCGTCGCCTCAGCGTAACGCCCCCGGGGCTGATTGCCCTCCGCGGCCTGCTTGGCCACCGGCACACTGTGGCCGCCGGGCACACCGAACAGGTTACGCAGTTCCGCTTCCGCCTTGTGAGTCAGCACCATCAACTCAATGCGACGATTGGCGCTGGCGCGTGGGTCATCGTGAATCACCGGCACCTGATCGGCCATCCCCACCACTTTAAAGAACTGGTTACGCCCTACGCCGCCGTACTCCAACGCGCGCCGCGCTTCCAGCGCGCGCTCACTGGACAGTTCCCAGTTGCTGCTGTTGTTGCTGCGAAAGTGAGTGGAGTCGGTGTGGCCGGAAACCATCAGCGGGTTTTCCACCTTCTTCAGCAACGGCGCCAGGGCAAACAGCAGATCCTCAAAATAGGGGGTCATACGGCTGCTACCACGGGCGAACATAAACTGGTTCAGGTTGTCGCGGATCAGGATCTTCAGCCCCTGGGGTACAACCTGCACCGCCACGTTATCCGCAATGGCGGACTGCTCGATGATGCGGGTCGCCTCGCGGGCCAGCACCTCAAGTTGCGCCTGTGTCTCGACCGGGCCCGGCAGCAGACTGGTGAGGCTGTCGCCCTTCCCTGCTGCCGCTCCGCGCTCCCCTTTGGGGATCTGGTTCACCATCGCCGGTCCGGCGCGGTCAACACCGGTACCGGTTGCGGGCATCACCGCTTCGGTCATCGACAGGGTGCCATCCAGTTCCAGGATGTGGGGCCGGTTTGAATCCCAACTGCTGCCGGTGCTGGCATCCAGCAGGGATTCACCGGTCAGGGCCTGAACGATAGCGGCGCGCTCCTGCTTATCCGCAATCTGGACCAGCCACAGCACCAGAAACAGCGCCATCATCGCCAGGGTGAAGTCGGCAAACGCCACCTTCCAGGCCCCGCTGGCATTGGCACGCTTGCCGCCCAGTGTTCGGGCCTTCAGCACCACGACCTCTTTGCCGCCCGCCATCAACGCGGCTCCTCAGAGAGGTACCGCTCCAACTGCAGGAAGGTGGGACGGTTCTCCTCCTGAATCAAACGGCGTCCGGCATCCAGCGCTAACAGCGGCTGTTTGCCCGCAACCTGAGCCACCATGATCGCTTTGACACAGTGGAGCTGCGCGATTTTTCGGTCTATCAGGTGGGCCATGGCGGACGCAGCAGGCTCAAACAGGCAGTAACAGGCAAAGACCCCCATAAAGGTGCCCACCAGCGCCGCCGCCACATGGACACCGATCATGGTCAGCGGCCCATCGATGGCGCCCATGGTGATGATGATACCCATTACCGCAGCGAGGATCCCGAAGCCCGGCAGTGCCTCACCGGTGCGGTGCATGGCGTGGGAGGGACGCATGCGGTCCTCCTGCAAGCGGTGGATCTCCTCATCCATCAGGTGCTGAAACTCGTGGGAGGTGAGTTTGCCCATCGACTGCAGGCGCAAATTGTCGATCAGGAAGCTGAGCAGCATCGGCTGACGCAGAACGGCGGGATAGGTCAGGAAGATGGAGCTTTCGAACGGCTTCTCGATGTGCTCATCCAGCACTTTCAAGCCGTTACTCCGGATCTGGCCCATCAGGGTATTCATCAGCCCGAACAGCTGTGGGTACAGCTCCGGGTCCTCTTTCTCGTAACTGACAATGCCTTTGAGCTGAGACAGGGTATCGCGCAACACCGGCATTGGGTTAGAGATGATGTAGGAACCGATGGCGGCGCCCATCACAATCAGTACTTCCGCCGGTTGCCACAGTGCCGCCAGTTGGCCCTTGGCCAGCAGAAAGCCCCCAAACACCGATGCGATAACGGTTAACAGGCCAAAAAACTTTAACATGGGTAATTCCTTACTGATCCTGGTCCCACTCCTGATAGATCCCCTTGAGCTGCTTCACGGCGTGCTTGTGCAGCTGACAGATGCGGGACTCGGTAAGTCCCAGCGTCAGGGCGATCTCTTTGAGATTCAGTTCGTGTTGGTAGTAGAGCGAGAGCACCAGCTGCTCCCGCTGATTCAGTTTGGCCAGGGCGCTGGCCAGAGTGCGGTGCCGCTGGAAGCGCTCGGTTTCATTGCCCTCCTGCTCCAGGCTGGCGCCAGCACCAAGCAGCTCATCCAAACTCTGTAACGATTCCGCCTGAGAGGCGTAAAGGCGCTCCCGGTATTGGTCCATGGAGAGCGCCAGCGCCTCTGCCACCTCCTGGTCATGAGGGGGGCGGCCCAACTCACGGGTCAGCCGCCGAACGGTATCGTTGAGTTCGTGGGATTGCTGACGAAGTTGGCGGGGACGCCAGTCCTGGCGTCGCAACTCGTCTAGGATGGCGCCGCGGATCCGCAAACTGGCAAAGGCGATAAAGCCGTTGTCAGGCTCACCAGGGTACCGCCTCAGAGCATCAAGCAGGGCCATCAGGCCAATCTGCTCCATGTCCTCAGGCCCCATCATTGGGCCACAGTGGCTACGCAGTTGCCCCATGGCCCGTTTCACCAGGGGCAGGTACTGACGCAGATAGTGGTTTTCATCGTGCGCCCGGCCGGTGGGCGTAGCCACCGGATCCTGATAAGCGTGTTCGGTCTGCAGCATGGGCCGTCCTTTATTGCACCACGAGTCGGGTAAAGAGCACGTCGTCGATCTGATCCGGGTAGCCATTCCGGCTCAAGGTGTCCGCCAGCAGCAGCTTGACCTCGTTCTGAAGGCCGTTAAGGTCCTGGAGCTGGCTGAGCTCCTCATAATGCTTCTTGGAAAACAGATGCATCAGACCGTTTCGCACCAGCGGTTCAGCCTGGGTCAGCACTTCGCCAAACTCTGCGGAGTTGCTCTTGATGGCCAGCTCAAGCTGGACATAGTGCTGATACTGTTCGCCGGGAATGCTGATAACGAAGCGGTCAAGCTTGTGAAAGTGCGCGGTGGGGGTAACAGCGAGCGCCTTGGTGTCCTGCTCCCACCAGTGTGATGTCTGGGTTCCAGCCCAGTAGCTGCCTCCAGCGGCGGCGACGAGAATCACCAGGCTGCGGGCCAGTTGGTTGCGATTGCTCCCTTGGGAATGCATGTCCTTCTCCTGCCCTAGGCCAGGGCATCAATCTGATGGTTAAATGGGTCTTCCGATGGCGCTCGGCTGTGGCTGGCTGCGATCAGGCTGGCGCGGGCAACACCCGGCTCGCGGGTCTCCGGCTGTCGTCCATCCCCTTCGCTGCCCACATCCACATCCACCTGGCCGCCGTGGCTCTGCCCCAACTCGTCACGCAATCGCTCTGCGCCACTTTGCAGCGCCTCGCGAACCGTGGGGTTGGCGGCATTGAGTTGCACGATGAGACGCTCTCCCTCCAGGCGTACGTTCAGTTCGATTCGGCCCAGATCCGGCGGGTCCAAACGCAGTTCCGCACTCTTGATCTGTTGCTCAAACTGGAAACGAAGCTGGTCCCGCAACGGCGTCAGCATCTCCCGAGCCCAATGCTGAGCCTCCCCCGGCAAGCTGAGCGGGCCCCACTGGGGCAAACCACGGGTTGCCGGATTGGTGGCATTGGTCGTTGCAGAGCCGCTCTGCGCCAGGGCGGAAACGGCGGCAGTTCCCTCGTTGCCTTTCCCCTCGCTACCCAGTTGAGCGGCCATCTCCGGACTCACTACCGGTCGCAGCGCGGCCAGCAGTTCGGTGTTGCCGATACGGGTGTTGTCGGTGCGACTGGCCAGCGGCAGTTCACTGAGGAGAGCGCCCGTTGAGGGTCGGCCATCGTGTTGGTTTTGGGCCAAGGCTGCGCTTGCAGGCAGAAGCGTGTCTCGCGTGTTCGCAGCGTTTCCTGCGCGGGTCATCGGTGTGGTCAACGGTGCCGGGCGACCGTCAATGGCGCCCTGCATTTGGGCCACCTGCCCACTTGGGACCGTCTGACCGAGACCCTCGCCGCCCTGTGACACGGCAATGCCGGTTTGAGGCTGTGCCACCTGAGGTGCCACCTGACCGTCAACCGTCCCGGCCTGCCCGACACGAAACCCTTTCGCCAGCACTGAGCTGGCATTGGTCTCCGGTCCCATAGAGGCCGGTCCGCTTAGGGGCATCAACAGACCAAAGCCTTCACTGGCCGTGTCGGTTTGACGCTCGCCAGGTTGAGCCATCGGGCCCGTCGCATTTTGAGCTGGGGGGGATGAGGGGAATATCCGCACCTTAGTCTCCACTTAGCTTGGTCAATTCGTAGGCGCTGAGGCCTTCCTTGTCCTGACGCAGTTTCTGCATCCGGTTTGCCAGTTCATCCCGGGCCGTCACCACCTGGAACAGTGCTTGTCGGTGGGCTTCTGCCAACACCCGACGGGCATGCTGTTCCGACGGTTCCTCAGCCCGCCCGGCTTGCTCCAGACGCTGTCGCATCGCCATATCCAGCTTTCGCAGCTGATCCCAATCCTGCTCATCCGCAGCCTGGGTCAGCAAACGAGCCAGCTTTTGCCACTGCTGACAGCGTGCGCGGAGCTCAATATCAGTTGAGGTTTTGCCAACCGTCGCGGACATCGCTGATCACCTTGACTACGGGAGCAAACAGAGTGGCGTCGTTTTTGAGGCTGGCCTGAAACAGTTGCTGACTGCAGTAGTCGTACAAGCGATGCAGGTTCTGGGCGATCTCACCGCCCTGCTCCATATCCAGCGCACTGTCGAGGCCATGGATGATGTCCAGGCACTTGCCGATGCTGGCGCCTTTTTCCGACACCCGACGAGCGGCCAAATGCCCCTCGGCACGAGCAAGCTCATCCAGCAGGCCCTCCAGCAGCATTCGCACCAGTTCGTGCTGGTTGGCCGCAGCGGCACGGGCGTTAACATTGGTGTGCTTGTAAGCATCAAAGGGGCTTTGGTCGCTTAACATGAATCTCTCTACTGGTCTGGAAAGGGGTTAAAACAGGCCGCTGGACTGCTGCATCTGCAGGGTCAACTGCTCCACGCGCACAAACTGCGCTAGGTAGCGGTTGTACACCTGCTCCATGCGCATATCGTGCTGCTCCATCCGGTCTTCCACCCGACGGATGCTTTGCTCCATGGAGGTCTGACGGTTTTTGAGGTAACCATCGTTTTCGGTGAAGCTGGTCAGGGCACCGTCGATGCGCTCAAACAGACCGCCGGGCTCAGAGAACAGGTTCTGAACCTTATTGCCGTGGGTTTCCAGGGCGTTTTCAAAGTCGCTGCTGTTGAGCTTGAGCTTGCCGTCACGGCCGATCTCAATGCCGATATCAGAGAGACGCAGGCCGTCGGCGGACTCCGCATACAGTTCGCTACGCAAACGCTGGCTGAGGCTCCGCAGCGCCGGGTCGCCGGAGAGCAGCCCCACACCGTCGGAACTTGTGTCGTCATCGCCGGTGCCGGTGGTTTTGCCGAAGGTGTACTTGCCGATCTCGTCGATCAGAGCGTTGTACTCATCAATAAAGGACTGTACGGACTCGGTGATCGCTTCCTTGTCCTGGCCGACAGAAACGCGCAGGGGGCCACCGATAAAGTTGCCACTGGCGTCGGTCTGGTGAGCCTGTTTCAACTCAATGGTCAGGCCGCTGATGACGTTATCCAGGGTGTTGGAGGCAGAGCGGATCTCAATGGGGTTGGTCTCACCCATCAGCACAATGGCGTCCTGGGCCTTTGCCATCTCGTTCATGGTGCCGGTGATGTCAGTGCCATTGTGCGCAATGGAGATGGCATTGCCTTCACCGGTTTCGGCACCGGTCAGCACCAGGTGAACCTTATCGCCGCTCTGTACCAGCGAGGCCTGGACGCCAGGGTTGAGGTCGGAGTTATTGATGGCGTCACGCAGCTCATTAAGGTCTGCGTAGTCCGCCATATTGAGGGTCATGGTTTCGCCGCCAACACTCAGCGAGATCTCGCCGGCCGGCAGCGGGCCGTCAAGGGAATCAAACTCCCAGGAGAGCTGATGGGCACTGGCCATCTGCTTAACGTAAAACGCGTAGTCACCGGTCGCCGCATCACTGCCAGCGGTGATGTTGGCCATGCTCTCATCGGAGATCTCAACGCCCTTCTTACTGAACGCGCCGTCAGAGATCTCCTTCATGCTGCTGCTGAAGCTATTGAGCTTGGACTCAATCGCTTTGTACGCCGCCAGCTGCGCTTCGTACTGCTTCTTTTGAATGCTGTAAAGCTGGTCCTTTGAGGCGCGCTCCGCCTGCACCAGCATGTAAGCCATATCAGCGGGGTTGATACCGGAACCGATCATACTCTCTCCTTTAGCTGACACTTGTTTGCAAACTTAGTGCCAACCCACAACGTCTTTTATTATCAATGTGTTAGAAACGAATTAATGCAATTGCCTACACCGATACTTCCGGTTGTTTCGGGGGGAAGGAAACCGTTCTTCCGCTTGGCAAACCGCCGCTCCTGGCAGTTATAGGCGTCGGGAATGGAGGGGGACTTGAATGCCAGGCGGCGCACCTAAGTGCCGTTTCAGCAACCGGGCGATGAGGTCACTTGGCCAGCGTTTCAAACGACGCTGAGCCGGTATTTGCAAAGGGGCCTGACGGGCTGTCAGAAAGGGACTGCAGACCCGACAAGGGCGCAATGAATAAAAGGGTTGGCGGGCACTACCGACATGCCAGAATCGCCGGGAAAGCGGCACAAAAAAGGGGCCCTGAGGCCCCCATTTTTGAGTCGGAAGAGATTCCGAATCTTACAGCAGACCCATTACCAGGCCGCCCATCTGGTTGGACTGAGCCAGGATGTTGGTGCCGGCCTGAACCAGCAGTTGGTTCTTGGTCATGTTGGCAGTTTCAACAGCAAAGTCGGTGTCCATGATACGACCCTTGGCCGCTTCAGTGTTCTCAACGATGTTGGACAGGTTGCTGATGGTGTGCTCCAGACGGTTGATGTTGGCACCGAACTTGGAGCGGGCTTCGTTCACGGTGTTGAACAGGGCGTCAACCGCGGTGATTTCGCCGTTAGAAGCGGCGTTATCGGTCAGAGAGCCCAGGGCGCTGAAGTCGATGGCAGCGATCTCAGCGGACACATCCACGTCCAGAGTTTCCGCTGCGGAAGCGCCAATCTGGAAGGTTACTGCGCCAGCACCAAATTTACCGCCGTTCAGCAGCTTCTCGCCAGCGCCGTAAGTGGTTTCGTCCATGATACGGGTCGCTTCGGCTTTCAGCTCCTGGTATTCCGCATCCAGAGCAGCCAGTTCGGCAGCACCGTTGGTTCCGTTAGCACCCTGGGTGGCCAGGTCCTTCATGCGGTAAGCGATGTTGGTCAGCTCGTCCAGAGAACCTTCAGCAGTCTGCATCATGGAGATGGCATCCTGAGAGTTACGCATGGCAACGCCCATACCGCGAGACTGAGCTTCCAGACGGTTGGCGATCTGCAGGCCAGCCGCGTCGTCTTTAGCAGAGTTGATGCGGAAACCAGTAGACAGACGCTCCATGGCGGTGCCCATGGCGGAGTTGGAACGACCCAGAGAGTTCTGAGCAACCAGGGAGTTGTAGTTAGTTTGAATAGACAGCATGGGGATTCCTCCAGTGAAGTGCTGTTAACTGTTGCACTTACTCAAAACGTCCTGCCCCTCGATTTCCTTAAGCTGTTATCCAAAAAATTTTGCAAACTAACCATATCTTTATGTTTTTAAAGGATTTAAATCCATTCGCTCGAGTTTGAGCACGGACTGTTTCTCAACACTAAAAGCGGCAATCGATGAAAATTTAACGACTGTCGTTAAAAGCTTCGGGATGCCTCGCAGTGCAAACAGGGTGCCCAAACTCACCATTCAACTCCATCCACCTTGGCCGGTCGCGCCACAGGATCCAGTTGAACGGACTCAAACCGCCCATCAGGGTAAACCACCAACATGGCGTCATCAGCGCATTGGGATTCATCGCAGTACCAGACAGGCCCTCCCAGATGGTTCGCCAAATCACTCATTCGATGCTGCCACTCACTCCAGGGCCACTCCTCTTTACCATCGATATCGATCATATAGCGCCATCTTGAGTCATCACTCTGTGCGTGCACACAAGCCCAGATGGTGCTGTTCATCACCGTATCGATTCGTGCCGCCAGCTCCCGATGCATCACAATCGAATCGGGAGGTATGCCAAAGCTTTCGCTGAGAGCGAGTGCTAACGACTCGGCGGTGACACCGCATTCAATCAGGCAATCCAGGCCAGTCAGCGTCATGATCTTCTCCATTGTTCCCAGGTAAGTGGCCACACACCTCGCCAGATAACCGCGACTTTGATGTTCCGGAACGGCCCTCCCGTTGAAGGGTGACGCCCCTGCTTTTGTGCTTGCTCGGGCCGAATGGGCGCACTTGGCAAGTCCGATTTCCGGTAATGCGCTCAGCGTCCATCACGCCGCTGTTCTCCCGCATCGAGGCTGTTGAACCCCATTCTTGCAATCGAACCTACTGGCGAGGTGGAAAAGGCAAAACCCCGACCGAGCGAACAAGGGCCAAGGCGGCAAGAGTGGCTCGCGGAAACGATAAAAAAACGCAGCACTAAGGCTGCGTTTTCCAGTCGGCATGCGGACTTCGGTTCAGGTCCTGAGCAAATCGGTTACCTGCGATCGGGACAGGTTGGCCTGAGCCAACAAAGCGCCAACCTGCGAGGCAAAGGGCGAGCGGGCCAGATCGCGGTTGAGCTCCGCCAACACACTGTCCACATCGCCCGTGCCGGTGAAGCGCCGGATCTTATCCAGTCGGGCCGACACCGTCGCCTGCAGGTTATCCAACTCGCTAAGTTGGGTATCCACCTTATTCAGGGTTTTGCGGATCTTGGCCTGCGCCTGTTTCAGTTGCTCTTGACCGTCGAACCGCCACTCCCGCGGATCCGCCCAGGGATAGACTTCCTGGGTTTTCACCACCACGCCATCACCGGCGGGCAGGCGCTGCCCCTGCCCTGCCATCCACAGACCCCCTTCAAGCTGAGTCTGCTGTTTGGCATCGAGTAGCAGCACGGGCCGGCCATCCTGGCCCCGTTTAACCTGGATGCCCAATCCCGACAGGCCATCCTTCAGCGCCGCCATCACCCGGTCGGAATTGCCCTCCCCGGGCAGAACAAACTCACTGCGCTGGTCACCGAGCTGCACCGCGATCCGCTCATCCCGGGGTTTAACGGCGCTCAGGTCCGCTCCCTTGATGGCGTACTGTCGGGGCGCCGGCCCCTGCTGCCCGCGAACCAGGTTAAGCTGATGATCCAGCAGCGGCTTACCGCGGTATTCTGCCTTCAGCATCAGCAGTCGATCCCGCTGCTGGGCCATTGCCTGACCATTTCCGTCGCCCTGACGGATCGCCTGATCGACCTGACGTTGAAGCAGCGACAGTTGGGTTTTGGCCTGACGCAAAACCTGAGCACCGGTTTGCGCGGCGGCCACCTGGTGTTGCCCCTGACCCACCGCTGCCCAGCGCCGATAACTCTCCATTCGCCACTGGGGTACGCTGACACCGGCTTTGCTGGTGCTTTTACCCTCGGCGGAATGGGCCACCGCCCCGGCCGGAGCGGCCTGGGCCTGACGTCGTTGTTGGACCGACAGTGTGTCTGAGACGGCGCTGACCATCGTGTGTCTCCTTACAGATGGTTAAACAGGCTGAGCTGGTTGATCTTGACGTAACTCTGCTGCGTGGCCTGCAGAGCGGTCAGGTAGGTGGCGAGCGCCAGGCTGGCCTCGGCGTAATCCAGGTTCTCAATCTCACCGATCAGTTCCTGGTTAAACATGCCGATATCCTGGTGGGCGGTCTCCAGCAGGTCCATCGCCTGCTGACGTCCACCCAGTTCGGTCATGGTCTGTCCGATGCTGCTCATGGTGCTGTCTACGGTGCCCAGGGCGCTGTTGAAGGCGGCTTCAAACGCCGGATCTCCGGGCGCCAGATTGGGGTCCTCCAACACGGCGATCCAGTTATCCAACTCGTTAAAGATGTCGCTGCCACCGGAAAAGAACACCGCACCGGCGGTGTCGTTTCCGGGGATCCAGTTACCCTCGCCCACCGGCACATCCCGTTGGGCCAGATCACCCTGGTAGACCCAGTTGCCGTTGGCATCGCGCTCCACCGGCGGGGTGTTCACCTCATTACCGGAGTAGATGTACTTGCCCTTCTCATCCTTGGTGTTGACGTGCTCCACCAGTGAGTCCTGCAGCACGCGCAGCTCAGCAGCAAGGCCTTTGCGGTCTTCGTGGGTCAAAGATCCGTTGTTGCCCTGCAGGGTCAGGTCCCGCACCCGGTAGAGCACATTGTTCATGTTATCCAGGCTGGACTCTGAGCGGCTCAGGCTCATCCGCAGGCTGGAGATGTTGCTCATGTACTGGTTAAGCGACGACTGCTCCCGCTGAAGGCTGAGGGACTGCACTGCACCCAGCGGATCATCGGAAGGCACATTCAGCTTTTTACCGGTACTCATCTGCTGCAGCACTTTGCCGTAGTTGGCCTGATTCATCTGCATGCTGCTGAGGTTCAGCCGGTGCATCTGTTGCATGGAAACGCGCATGGTTGGCCCTCTTAGAACATGGTCAACATGGTTTGGAACAGTTGATCAGCGGTGCTGATCACCTTCGCATTGGCCTGGTAAGCCTGTTGGTACACGATGATGTTGACGCCCTCTTCATCCAAGTTGACGGCACTGACGCCGTCGCGCTCGTTCAAAGCACGCAGCAGCTCACCGTCTGCGGAATCGGACTCCAACTGAGCCTGACGGCTCTGGATCCCCAGCTCTCCCAGGTACATGGCGTACGCCTCATTAAGGGTGGCGTCACTGCCCAGGGAGGTGAAGGTCAGCTTGGTGTCCGCAAAGGCCAGCAGGTCCTTAAGGTTGGTGTTGTCACCGGGCGCCCCGTTCTTACCAAAGGCCAGCATCTCGGCGGTGAAGCCGTCAGTGACCTTCAGCGTGCCCGCCGGGTTGGCCGGATCGTAGGTAAAGAGATCCAGCGTCGGTGCGTTGCCATTCAGGTCGGTACCGTTGGCCAGGATGGCGTTGAATCCATCCGCCATCTGCATCGCCAGCTCATCGATAAAGTCACGACTCTGCTGCCAGTTGGTGTCACGGTATTCGAACAGCGCCCCCATCTTGCCACCCACCTCATCATTGATCTGGTAAGTGGTGCCGCCAATGGAGAGGCTCAGCGCGGAGAACTGGGGATTGTTGGGGTCCGGGTACGCTTCGAACTTGGCCGGGGAGGTTCCCAGCACCAGCGGTTGCCCCTTGGGCAGAGTGACGTTGATGGTGCCGTCCGCATTCTCAGTGGTGCGGATGTCCACCATCTCAGCCAGTTCTGCCACCGCCTGATCACGAGCATCCAGCAATTGGGGCGGCACGTCACCGCTGCCCATGTTGCTTTGGATCTCCTTGTTGATCCGGGCGATGTTTTCCAGACGGGTATTCACCTCCGTCACGGAGCCCTTGATCTGCTCCTCAATCTGCTTGAGCTGACTGTCCAGGCTCTGGTTGATGGTGGTGAAGCGGCTGGCCAGGGCCTTCGCTTCATTCATCACACTCTGACGGGTGGCGATGTCGTTGGGGCTCTCCATGGCGGAGTTGAGTGCCGCAAACAAGCTGTCCAGACCCATGGAGATGCTGGCACCCTTGGAACCAAACACCTCTTCGGTTTTGCCCAGGTAGCTGGCTTTGGTATTGGAAAAGCCCGCTTGCGTGCTGGCGCGCCAGATCTGCGCGGTCAGGTATTCATCCGCCACGCGGCGGACGCCGTCCACCTGGACGCCGGAACCGGCGCCCATAAAGCCGCCGGGGCGGGCACTCACCAGCAACTGCTGGCGGCTGTAGCCGGGCGTGGTGGCATTGGCAATGTTGTTGGAAGTGATGGCCAGGTGCATCTGGGCAGCGTGCAGCCCGGAAAGGCCATTACCAAGCATGTTCATCAGGACTCCTTATCAGCCCGGGGGATCACCAGGGCCGGTTGCATGGCGCGGATAGGCACCACCTGCGGTTGCGTCTCTTGCCCGTTATGGGCGACCGCTTCGGCCTGAGGCTTTAGCGTGCTCTCCTCGCGGGGAGAGAGTTGGCGAACCATCACCTCCGCCAGGCCAATCCCCTGGTGGCGACTCATGTTCTGAGCCAGTTCGGCGTCATAGAAGTCGTGGAAGACACCGCGCTTCTCGCTCAGGGGACCCTCATCATCCTTCAGAGCATCGGTGGCGGAGCGCATCTGCTTCAGTACCGTCTGCAGAAACTGGGTTTCAAACTGACGGGCCACTTCGCGCACCGCACCGGACTCGCCATGCTGCTGCTTCAGTTGGTGAGCACTCATGCCCGCCAACGCACTTTGGGGGTGTTCGATACGCGTCATCAGATCACCACCAGTTCAGCATCCAGAGCGCCCGCTTCATCCAGCGCCTGCAGAATCGCCATCAGGTCAGTGGGCGCGGCACCCAGGCTGTTTACCGCCCGGACGATCTCATCGAGGCTGGTGCCTTCCGGCCAGACGAACATGTTGGCGCTGCCCTGGCTGATGTCGATCTGACTGTCCTGAATCACCGTGGTGTCGCCACCGCCGAAGGCGTTAGGCTGGCTCACCTGCTGACGCTCGGTGATGGTGACCGTCAGGTTGCCGTGGCTGACCGCCGCACGCTGCACCCGCACCTCCTGACCGATCACCACGGTGCCGGTACGGCTGTTAAACACCACCCGTGGCCGCTGGCGGCCCACTTCCACCTGCAGCTCCTCCAGCATCGACATAAAGGTCACACGCTGACGAGGATCCATCGGTGCCTGAACCAGCACTTTGGCGTGGTCCTGTGCCCGGGCCACGTCAGGGCCGAACAGGTCATTGACGCTGCGCTCGATATTGCGGGCGGTCTTAAAGCTGGGCTGGCGCAGATTAAGCACGATATCAGGCAGTTCGCTGAAGGTGGAGGGGATGTCCGCTTCCAGGATGCCGCCACTGGGGATCAGTCCAACGGTGGGGGTGTTGATGGTCACGGAGCTGCCGTTGCGTCCCTCGGCGGTGATGCCGCCCACCACCAGGTTGCCCTGAGCCACCGCGTACACTTCACCGTCAACACCGTGTAGCGGTGTCATCAGCAGAGTGCCGCCGCGCAGGCTTTTGGCATCACCGATGGAGGAGACCGTGACATTAACGGTCTGGCCCGGGCTGGCCAGAGGCGGCACAGTGGCATGTACCGCCACCGCCGCCACGTTTTTCAGCTTGGGATCGATGCGGTCATCCAACTGCACGCCAAACTGCTTAAGCATGTTGACCACGGACTGGCTGGTGAAACGCACCTGGGATTTATCCCCGGTGCCATCCAGACCCACTACCAGGCCATAACCCACTAACTGGTTCTCCCGAACCCCCTGCACATCGACGATGTCCATCAGCGGCCGGGCCTGTACCGGGCCCAGCAACAGGAGGGAGAGAACGAAACCGAGAATCTGTCTCATAAGTTCGCCTTAGAAGGGGAAGATGGGGTCGTTGAAGAAGCGCATGCCCCAACCGGGCGCATTGACCTCCGCCAGGGTGCCACGGCCCCCGTAGCTGATGCGGGCATCGGCGATGCGCTGGGAGGAGATGCGGTTGGCCTGATCCACATCCTCGGGACGCACCAGGCCAACCAGACGGATGTACTCATCCCCCTGGTTCAGACGCAGCCACTTCTCACCACGGATCACCAAAACACCGTTGGGCAGCACGCCGGAAACGGTGACGGTGATGGCACCGGTCAGCTGGTTCTGCTGGGAGGAGGATCCGTTACCGGAAAAATCTCTTCCGCCCCCCAACTGAGCCTGACCTGAGCCGGTGCTGCCGCCGAACCCATAGGAGCCGGAACCCTGCAGACTGGAGTCCTTGGAGGTGCTGGTGCCCGCTTTCTTGCTGGCCTGGGTTTTCTCCTCCAGATCCACCGTCAGGATGTCACCGATGCGGTAGGCACGGCGGTCCTGATACAAGGCCAGGTTGTAGCCCTTGCGGTAAAGGCTGCCGTGGGCCGGAGTGGGCAAAGAGAACTCCATCGCTGGCGGCGCATACTCCGGGGCGTTGGGCTCGGTCTTTTCCGGCAGGTAGCGGCTGCTGCAACCGGTCACAATCACCAGGCACATCAGTACCAGGACCCAGCTGAAAGCTTCAGGACGGATTCGGCTCCAGGGTGTCATGGCGTCCTCCTTAGAGCACCTGGTTCAGGTACTTGAGCATGTCGTCGGTGGAGGAAACCACCTTGGCGTTCATCTCGTAGGCGCGCTGAGTGGAGATCATCTCCACCATCTCCTCCACCACGTTGACGTTGGCGCCCTCCAGGGTGCCCTGCTTCAGCTGGCCCAGAGCGGCATCGCCCGGGATCCCTTCAATCGCGGCGCCAGAGGCGGCAGTTTCGCGGTAGAGGTTGTTGCCAAAGGCTTCCAGACCGGCCGGGTTGGTGAAGTTCACCAGGGTGATCTGACCCAGCTCCTGCGGCTCGGCATCGCCAGCGATCTGAGCGGTCACGATACCATCGGTGCCGATGGTGACGGTCAGCGCGTCCTCTGGGATCTCCACCGCCGGAACCATGGGCATCCCTTCGGAGGTCACCACCAGGCCATCGGCATTGCGGTAGAACTGGCCGTCACGGGTATAGGCGAAATCGCCGTTGGGTTGCTCCACCTGGAAGAAGCCCTGGCCCATGATCGCCATGTCCAGCGGCTGATTGGTGGTAATGATGTCGCCGGTGGTGAACACCTTCTGAGTGCCGGTAATGCGTACGCCGGTACCCAACTGCAGGCCGGAGGGCAGTTCGTTCTGCTGATCCGCCATGGCGCCAGGCTGACGCTGCGTCTGGTAGAACAGGTCGTTAAAGGAGACCCGGTCCCGTTTGAAACCGGTGGTGTTCACGTTCGCCAGGTTGTTGGCGATGGTGGTCATCTTAGTGTCTTGGGCGGTCAGGCCGGTTTTGCTGACCCACAGTGCAGATTGCATCGTTGTTTCTCTCTGTTATCCATCACGGAGCAGCCGGTTGCCCGCTTGGGCCAGGTTCTCGGCGCTCTTCATCAATTTCACCTGCAGCTCGAACTGCCGGGACAGGGACATGGAGGCCAGCAGCTCCTCGACGGCAGTCACGTTGCTGCCCTCCAGAAAGCCACTGGCCAGCTTGACGCCCTCATCCTGGGCCGCCAGCTCGCCATTCTCCTGCCGCATCAGGCCGTCAGAACCTTTCACCAACTGGTTGGCTTCGGGGTTGACCAGCTTAAGCTGGCCCACCTCTTCAATCAGCCCACCTTCGGCAGGAAGCAGGCTGATGGTGCCGTCCTCGCCGATGTTCAACTCGCGGTACTCCGGCAGTTGGATGGGGCCGTCCAGTCCCAGCACGGCGCGGCCGTCGATGGTGACGAAACCATCGGCGTCCAGCACCATGCCACCGGCACGGGTGTAGGCCTCGCCCTCCGGAGTCTGAACCGTCAGCCAGCCGTCACCCTGGATGGCCACATCCAGGGTTCGACCAGTGGCGTTCAGTTCACCGGCTCGCAGGTTGGCGCCGGATTGCTGGGTTTGCGCCAGAACTCGGGTCTGCAGGCCGCTGCCGCCCAGAGCATGGGCCTGAACCCGCTCCAGGTCGGCGCGGAAGCCGTTGGTGTTGACGTTGGCCAGGTTGTTGGCGCGAATGGTCTGCGCCTCCATCACCCGGTTGGCCCCACTGGCCGCGGTATAAAGCAGCTTATCCATGGGTCAGCCTTAGATTGCCGCGAACAGCGACTGGGTCAGCTTGTCCTGAGTGCTGATCACCTTGGCGTTGGACTGATAGTTGCGCTGAGCGGTCATCAGGTTGACCAGCTCACCGGTCAGATCCACGTTGGATCCCTCAATCGCGCCCGCAGTCAGGCTGCCCAGGGTACCGGTGCCCGCCGCACCGGTAATCGGCTGGCCGGAGGCAAAGGTGGCGGTCCAGGCGGTATTGCCCACCTGCTGCAGACCATTCGGGTTGGGGAAGTTGGCGAGGATCACCTGGCCCTGAAGCTGGTCCTGACCGTTGGTGTAAACGCCATAGAGCATGCCGTTATCGTCGATACGGATGCCGCTGAGTTCACCGGAGCTGTAACCATCCTGACGCATGCTGGCCACCGCGAAATCGGAGCCGAACTGGGTCGCGCCATTGAAGGAGAGGGAGATGTCCAGAGCGGAAGCGCCATCCAGAACCGGTTTGCCGTCTGCATCCACCAGGTTCGCCGGGATGTTGAGGGTCAGATCCTGGCCGCTCACCAGCGCACCGTTGGAATCAAAGGTAACGGAGGTGTCAGAGGCGTAAGCGGTAATGTCGGTACCGTCCAGTTCATAGCGCACTTCCCACTGGTTCGGGCCGGTCTTCATGTAGTACTGGGTCAGGTTGTGCTCGTTGCCCAGAGAGTCGTAGATCTTGGTGGAGTTGAGCGCGTGGTAGGTGGACGCGTCTGCCGGATCGAAGTTGGCCGGATCCACCGCCTCGTTGCGGGAGTCCAGGTTCAACACCAGGCCCATGCTGCCGGTGGCGCTGGCAGGCAGAGAGCCGGTCTGCACCTGCAGGTCAGTCACGGCACCGGTCAGCAGTTGACCATTGGGGCCCACCTGGTAGCCCTGCAGTTTGCCGCCGTGGGCGTCCACGACGTAGCCGTCCTTATCCTGGGCGAACATGCCGGAGCGGGTGTAGGTCATGCTGCCCTGGTTGTTGGTCATAAAGAAGCCGGATCCGGAGATCGCCATATCCAGCTCGCGACCGGTGTAGAGCACGTCACCGCCGGTGTTGAAGTTTTGGGAGACGTTGGACACGGTCACACCGCCGCCCTGGCCACCCGCGTAGACGGAGGCAAACTCGGTACGGGCACCACGGAAACCCGGGGTGGACACGTTAGCGATGTTGTTGGAGATGGTGTTCAGTTCCTGGCTGGTGCTGCGCAGGCCGGACAGGGCAATGTTGAAAGACATGGAAGTATCCTCTTATTGGCCGTCAGGCCATTTCACGAATGTCGAAAATGGAAACCGCACCCAGGCCGTGGCCCAGCTCCAGCATCATGTAGCCAGTGGCGGAGTTGATGTGCACCTTGTTGACGGTGGCCGCGACCATGGTCAGCGCCTCACCGCTTTCGCCACCGGCGGTCGTCTTGGCTTTCAGGTTGTACTCACCCGGCGGCAGTCCCAGGGCTTCCGGATCCAGCTCAAAGGCCACTTCGCCCTTGGCCTGGCTGCCCTTCTCGATGGTGGCGACCACGTCACCATTCTCATCGGTGATCTCCAGGGTCAGGGACTCAACGCCGTTCTCCAGGAAGATCTTGCCGTCCACCACATCGGTGCCCAGCTCGACGGTGTCGGCGTCCACCAGCACCTCACGACCGATCAGGTTGGTGGTGCCCAGTACCTGCAGGTTTTCCATCAGGATCGCCTGGTTCTGCTGACCCATACGCAGGTGCTCCAGACTCTCTACCTGAGAGAACTGGGCCAGCTGAGTCACGTACTCGGTACCGTCCAGCGGGTTGAGCGGATCCTGGTTCTGGATCTGGGCCACCATCAGGGTCAGAAACTCGTTCTTCAGTGAGGTAGAGCTGTTGGGGTTATTGGTGACCTGCGGGTCGGCGCTGGTCTGGGTGCTCTGGGCACCATCAATGGCGATGCTGTTCACCGGTTACATGCCTCCAAGTTTGAGCAGGCTTTGCTGCATGGAGCGGGCGCGGGACATGATGTCGACGCTGGTTTCGAACGCCCGGGTAGCGGCCATCATGTCGGCCATCTCCTGGACGGTGTTGACGTTGGAATAGGTAACGTAGCCCTGCTCGTTCGCCATCGGATGGTCTGGCTCGTAGCGGCTCTCCAGCGGCGCGTCCGATTGCACGACACCGGCAATCTTGACGTTGGCGCTCATGCCGCCTTCCTGGTTCTGTTCATACAGGGTTTGGAACACCGGCTTCAGGGCCCGGTAGGCACTGGCCTCGTCCGGCGCTGCCGCTTCGGCGTTCGCCAGGTTACTGGCCACCGTGTTGAGGCGGATGCTTTGCGCGTTCATCGCCGAACCGGCGATCTGGTAGATGTCGACAAAGGACATGATTAGCGACCCTCAATGGCCTTTTGCAGGCCCTGGATTTTCATGTTCAGGAAGGTCAGGCTGGTCTGGAAATCCATCGAATTCTGCGCGAATCGGGCCTGCTCCTGTCCCAGTTCAACGGTGTTGCCATCCGCCGAGGTCTGATAGGGCACACGGTAAGCGTGCTGATAGTCACGGGTGACTGACTGACCGCCCTCCAGCTGAGTCATCAGCTTGGAAAAGTCCAGGTCCCGTGCCAGGTATCCGGGGGTTTCGGCGTTGGCCAGGTTGCCTGAGAGCACCTTGGCCCGCTCCACCCGAAAATCCAGGGTGTGTCCATGGACACCCAGGGCGGCATCAAGATTGATTGCCATGACGACTCCTTATCTGCTTGTCTCGGCTAAATGGCAGTGCGACCATAGTGGTCGGCGACAATGACAAAACAAAAACCGTGCCAAGGTTTCTTTTATTTAATTATCAATGACTTATAAAACATCCCCGGCAAAAATGGGAATCCACTTTTCCGCCTGGCTTCCCCTGCTCTGTCTGCTGTTTCCCCCCCTGGGAAGTGCGGAAGACGCTACGGTTTCCGCCGCCAAGCAGGTAAAGGTCGGCCTCCATACCACGCTGGACCGTGAACTGACCCAATGGAGCCAGCGCCGGGGGCTGACACTGCGTCAGCGCCAGATCCGGGTGGAGCCCACCTCCGGGCTCAACAGCCAACAGGCCTGCACCGTTCCACTGGTGATCGACCCCCCGGCGGATCAGGCCCTGCCCCTGGGGCGCATTCAGCGCCAGGTTCGTTGCCCCTCTCTGGGCTGGCGCTACTTCGTGCGGGCCCGGGTCAGCGCCCTCGCCGACATTCCGGTCGCAAAGCAGCGACTCGGACGGGGACACACCATCACCGCTTCGGACCTGACTCTGGCGAAAAGGGAGTTGGGGGTCAGCAGTCAGGACTGGGTGTTTGATAACGGGACGTTGGTAGGACAGAGCGTGCGTCGGTCCATTCGACCAGACCAGCCGATACGGCACAGCCAGATCACCGCACCAAACTGGGTGAACATGGGTGACGAGGTGATCATCGAAGCAGCCAGCGGCGGCTTCAGTGCAGTGATGAAAGGGGTCGCCTTAGACTCAGGCTCCGAGGGAGAGCCGGTGCGCGTGCGTAACCTCAGTTCGGGTACCATCATCACCGCCTATCCGATCGCTCCGGGAAAAGTGCAAACCCGGTTTTAAGTTTTGACGTCCAGGGGTCGCTTTTTTGACAGTGACAAATAATTTTCCCCTGAGCAGCGAGTCAAGATCATGGAAATCAACAAATTATCCTCGAACTTCCCCGCCAGCCTGGCGGCACAGAAATCGCCGATCAGTTCACCGGAAACCAGCGCCGCGCCTCTGCCGAAGCAGAAAGACGCGATCAGTGAAGACTGGCAACTGCTTGAGCAGGCCGAGCAGGAGCTGGCCACGCTCAACGATGTGGACATGGACAAGGTAAATGCACTGCGTTCTGCCCTGAGCGAAGGCCGTTTTGAGCTGGATCTGAATGACCTGGCCCAATCCATGTTGGAGCAACACGGTTAAATGACCAGTAAACGGGAACGCCTGCAGCAGTTGGTTCGGGAGATCCGCCTTGATATCGAGGATTACCAGCAGTTGCGGGCACTGCTGCGCCATCAGCGCAGCCTGCTTGAGCGTCGGGATCAACAAGCGTTAACCCAGCACAACGAGCGGGTCGAAGCCCTCTGCAGTAAGCTTCAGGTTCGTGCGGATCGCCGTACCGAGACCCTGGAGTTGCTCGGGGTGTCCGCAGACGCTGCGGGCATGCAGCGACTGTTTCAGGCCCTGGGCCCGCAAAGCCGTCACACCATGACCAGCCTGTGGAACCATCTGCAGCAACTGGTCAAGGATTGTCAGGTGGAAAATGAAGTGAACGGCAAACTGCTGGCTGGCCAGAAGGCCCTGCTGGATCGGGTTCTGAACGCCGGGCAGGGTGAAGCGCAAACCTCGGACTATGGGGCGCTGAGTCCGACCTGATCAGCGCCTTAGCCCCGACACACCTCCCTGTGCCAACAGACTGGCCCCCTACTTTGGGGGCCTTTCTTTTTGGGGCCTCTAAGCCTCTCCGGGTCGGGCACAAAAAAACCGGCCAACAGGCCGGTTCATTCAGGATGACGCGCTAACCTGGCCGTTTACGGCCAGCCAGTTCGTCCATCTGTTTCTGCTCCAGGCGGCGGGCGTGGTTCTGCAGACGCCGCTGCTTCTCCCCTTCCAGCCAGACCAGCCCCTGACGACGGCCAAGTTGGCGTCGCCATTGCCCATCCAGACTGGCCAGATCGGCCTCCGCCACCGCCTGCTGACGCTGGCACTGCTCCACCAGAGGCTGCAACTGGGTCACCATCTGGCTGCGATTGGCCATCAGCAGGATATGGCCTTCGCCCGCGCCGCTGTAGTCCTGGATCAGCGTGTTAAGCTGCGTTTCATGCTGGCGCAACTTAACCAGTCGTTGCTGACGCTCGGTACGCTGGTGGCCCAGAGCCACCAGACGCTTCTCCTGTTGCTCCCGCAGCAGGGCGATAGGATCAGCCATGCTCAATCTGCTCCATCAACTGACGTAATCCTTCCCGACTGGCTTCATACCCTTCGGATTCATGCATGCTCTGGCGCAAAAACTGGGTGATCATCGGCTGCACCCGCACCGCCAGATCCAGCTCCGCATCCTGGCCCGGTTGGTAGCCGCCCAAAGGCAACAGCTCCCGCACCTCCTGGAAACGCGCGTTGAGATGGCGCAGCCGCTGCATCGCGGCCTGGTCGGCCTCATCCACCAGTTGAGCCGCAAGGCGGGAAGCGGAGGCGTTCACGTCAATGGCGGGAAAATGCCCCTGCTCCGCCAGCGCGCGGGAAAGCACGATGTGGCCATCAAGAATCGCCCGGGCGGCATCGGCTACTGGGTCATTGTGGTCGTCGCCCTCCACCAGAACGGTGTAGAGCGCCGTCAGACTGCCCTGCCCGGTCTCGCCATTACCCGCCTGCTCCACCAGGGAGGGCAGCTGAGTAAAGGCGGAGGGCGGGTAGCCCCGGGTGGCGGGCGGCTCACCGAGGCTGAGGGCGACTTCGCGCTGAGCCTGGGCGTATCGGGTCAGAGAATCCACCAGAAGCAGCACATCGCGCCCCTCGTCGCGGAAGCCCGCAGCGATACGGTGGCACAGGCGCATGGCCCGCAACCGCATCAGCGCCGTGGCATCGGCAGGCGCCACCACCACAACGGCGCGTTGGCGCCCCTCTGGGCCCAGTGCGTGCTCGATAAATTCGCGCACTTCCCTGCCCCGCTCTCCGACCAGACCCACGACCACGATGTCGGCCTGAGTAAAGCGGGTCATCATGCCCAGCAATACTGATTTCCCCACACCGGAGCCTGCGAACAGACCAAGTCGTTGACCTTTGCCAACGGTCAGCAAGCTGTTGATTGCCCGGACGCCAACGTCGAGGGGAGCATCGATGGGACGACGAAGAAGGGGGTTGGGGGTATGAATTCGGCCGGAGAGGGAGCGAACGCCCTGAAGCGGCCCCAGGCCGTCAATGGGTTCGCCGCAACCATCCAGCACGCGACCAAGCAGTCCCTTCCCTACCACTGCTGGCGCCGTGCCGGGCAGGGGTTGAACCCGCGCACCGGGCACCAAGCCATCGGTGGGAGTTACCGGCATCAGGCAGAGGGTATCGCGGTGAAAGCCCACCACTTCCGCCTCTACCATGGAACCGTCGCGGCGCTCAACGAGGCAGCGTTCACCGGTGCCCAGATCGCAGCCGACCGCTTCAAGCAGCAGGCCGGTGACCCGTACCAGCCGCCCGTAGATGCGGGCAACCGGTACCGCAGGCCAGTCAATGATTGCCGCGTTATGGGGCACTCACCGCCTCCGCCTGTTCCGCCAGGTCCATCGCTTCCAGGCGGGCCTGCACCTGAGTCATGCAGGCGTCCAGTCGCGCCTCGGCAGACGCGTCCGCATCCAGGTTGTCCGACACCACCCGGCACCCGCCGGGGCTGATGCTGGGGTCCGGCACCAGAGTCCAGTCCTGGATCCGCTCCGGCGCCAGCTCTTTAAGGCGCTCACAGGCGGCAGGTTCGAGGTGGATCTTCACCCCTTCCTGGCCATCCGGCAGCGCACGCAGTGTCTCTTCAACCAGCGCAAGCACCTGCTGAGGCTGCAGGGTCAACTCGCAGCGGATCACCTGCTGAGCCACACGCTGCACCAACTCCAGAATCAAATCTCGCTGCTGGCGAACCTGGGACTGGTAGCCCTCCTCCAGCACCGCTTTCAGGGCCTTAACCGGCACCAGAACCTGATCCAGTTCAACACGGCTCTGTTCAGTGGCGTGGGTTAACCCCTCCTGACGGCCACTGGCAAAGCCCTGCTGACGTCCGGCTTCCTGGCCCTGAGCCAATCCTTCTTCGTAACCGGCCTGATGCCCCTGCTGCTGACCCTCTTTAAAGCCGCGGTCGAAGCCCTCTTGGTAGCCTTGCCAGTTATCGCCCTCACTCTGACCCTGAGCGCCTTCCACCGGCAGAGGGGTGAAACGGTACAGTCGGGCTCGGGCCCCGTCCAGGCGCCATCGATTTTGCATCGCCATCACTCCACCACTCGCTCTTCGTACAGTTGCAGCTCAATCTCACCTTCGCTCATCAGGCGGCGGGCGATCGCCATTACCTCGGCACGGGCGGCGTCCGCACGGGACAGCGCCACCGGTCCAAGGGACTCGACCTGAAGCTCCAGCGCCTGGGACATCCGCTTAGGCAGCGAACCGAACAGGCGACGTTTGAACTCGGAATCCAGCCCCTTCATCGCCAGCGCCAGCACCTCCTGAGGCACCTCCTGCAGCAGGTATTGAAGGGTTTCGTCGCTCTGGCGGGCCAGGATGATGAAGTCGAACATGTTGGACTCCACCTCGACCGCCAGCCCCTGATCGTGGAGTTTGATCATCTCCATCAACTGGCTGCGATCACCGCTGAAGCGGTTAAGAATGCCGGCCACCTGGCGAACGCCGGTAACACGGGTATGGCTGCGCTCATTGGCCACCACCAGACAGCGATCCACCAGCTCCTTAAGCTCCTCGATCACCTCACGGTCCAGCTCACCCAGTTGGGCGATCCGCACCAGCAGTTCGTCATGGCTGGACTCCGGCAGACGTTGCAGCACCTGGGAAGCGGCATCTGGCGGCAGCAGGCCGAGCAGTACTGCTTGCAGCTGCGGGTGTTCCGGTGCGATCTGGCGGGCCAGCAGCGCAGGTTCCACCCACTCAAGACGCTGTACCAGGGTTTTCACTTCGTCGCCATAGATGGAATCGAGCAGGCCCTTGGCCAGCTTGTCCCCGAGGGCGAGATCCAAAGTCCGCTGCAGGTAGCCGCGGCTGGCACGAGCGATGCCCGCCTGTGCCCGGTAGTCGTTGAAGAACCGCTGCAGCACACTCTCCGCATCGTCCTGACGAACATTGGAAAGCCGGGCCATCATCTGGCTCAGCTGCTGAACCTGATGGCTGGAAAGGTGGGACAGCACCCGGGCTGCCCCCTGTTCACCCATGCTCACCAGCAGCATCGCTGCCTGCTCAACGCCCCCCAGCTGGGTGGCCACTTCTTGATTAGTCGCGCTCATTGTTGCCCATCCATTGCGTGATCACTTCCGCCACACGGGCCGGTTCTTCATTTGCCAGCAAGCTCAGGTGCTCCAGCTGGATCGACAGGGCGGAGCCCGGCGGCGGCAGTTCCGGTACCACCGGCTCGCTGACCGGCTCATGCACCGGCAACAGCGCAGCCTGGGCCGCTTCCGCCTGTGCTTTCTCCTGCTCCACGGTACGGGTCAGGTGCTTCACCAGCGGCCGCAGTACGAACAGGATCAGGCCAAGACCGAGGAAGGCGCCGATCAGGTAACGAACATAGATCTGGTACTCCTGAGTCTGCCACCAGGGCAGCGGCTCCACTTCCGGCATCGGCTGGGCCGCGAACGGGAAGGCGTGCAGAGAGAGGGTGTCGCCACGGTTGGCTTCAAAGCCGATGGCGTCCTGCACCAGTTGACCCAATTGGTCCAACTGGGCCTGGCTCCACTGAGCCGCTTCGCTGTTCAGCAGCACGGAAACCGATAGGCGCTCAAGCTGCGCCTGCTGGAACTTGGTGTGGCGCACGGCGCGGCTGGTTTCAAAGTGGCGCTCGCTCTCGTTGGAGAGGTTCTGGGCCGGTGCGGCGTCGCCCGGTTCGCCTTCGGTCGCGGGCGGCTGGTTGGACAGGGCGCCAGGAATGCCAAAGGCCAGATCGCCAACGCGGCTGTCGGAACGGCTCGCCTCACGGGTCACCACGGTGTTCTCCGGGTCAACCTGCTCGCGGGTCTCCTCGATCTGATCGAAGTTCACCCGTGCCGCCACCTGAACCCGGTAGTTGCCGTAACCCAGCACCGGCAGCAGCATGTCGCTGGCACGCTGACTCAGGGCCTGCTCCATCTGCTGGCTGTAGGTCAGCTGGCGCTCACCGGAGCGGGCCAGCTCCTGAGCGAGCTCCAGGTCCGCACTGAGCAGGCGGCCGTTCTGGTCCACAACGGACACCGCGTCCACCGGCATGGCGGTGACCGCACCCACCACCAGGTTCACGATAGCTTCGACCTGGTCCCGGCCCAGAGTGGCACCGGAGTACAGCTCCAGCATCACTGCCGCGGAGGGCTTCTCAGGTTGTTGACGAATAAACAGGGTGCGCTTGGGGATCGCCAGGTGAACCCGGGCGCTGCGCACGGCTTTCATCGCCATGATGGTGCGAGACAGCTCCCCCTCAAGGCCCAGACGGTAGCGAGCCTCTTCCAGAAACTGGCTGCTGCCGAGCGCGCCGGCTTTATCCAGCAGCTCCATACCGGCGGGCATTTTGGCGCGGATACCCCGGGCAGCCAGGGTCATACGGGCACGGCCCAACTGGTCTTCGAGCACCAGGATCTGGCCGGTATCGGCCTGCATGCGGTAGGGGATCTTCTCCGCTTCCAGCACCTCAATGATCTCGGCGCTGTCAAACCCTTCCTGACTGCCATACAGCGGGCGGTAACCCTGACTGGCGGTCCAGAGCACCAGTACGATCACCGTGGCCACCACCGTGGCCATCACAGCGATCACCAGCACCTGGCGGTCACTGCGGCTGGCGCCCTGCCAGCGGGTCCATAAGCCCTTGACTCGATTCATCAAGCCGCCTTCATTCGGCGGCGTCAGAGTATCAGCGGTTGCTGTCGTCATCCTTTGCGTTCCTTACAGCGGCATCTTCATGACGTCATCAAATGCCGTCACCAGTTTGTTTCTCACCTGAACCAGAGCACTGAAGGTCAGGCTGGCCTTCTGCGAGGCCACCATGGCGCCCACCAGATCATCACTGCGACCGAGGTCAACCGCAGTGCGCATGGCATCGGCTCGGTTCTGATCGCCGCTGATGGCGTTCACTTTGTGGTTCATCAGCTCGGTAAATGAGGGAACCGCGCCGGTAGCGCCCAGCTGGCGGTCCATCGGGTTGGGGCCGATGGCAATTTCGCCAGCGGCACGTTCCCGGTGCAGCTGCAGGGTCTCCTGCATACGGGCCTGGGTCAGGGCGATGGATTGGGGCATGTCAGACTCCAACTTGAAAATCAGGCGGCATCAGAGGGGCGCAGCAAGCGGTCGATATCCCACCCCTGCTCCCGCATCTGGGCCAGTTTGTAGCGCAGGGCCCGGGTGGTCATTCCCAGTGCTTCGGCGCTTCGGCTGCGATGGCCATCAAAACGGCGCAGCACATCCACGATGTATTGGAATTCAGCCTGTCGCTTGGACGCTTTCAGACCGGTTTCAGCCTCAACGGGCATCTGGGCCGGTTGCACGGAGGCGGGCAAGCCCAGCTCGGCAACCTGCAGGGCGGTACCGCGACGCATCACCAGGGCGCGCTGGACGGTGTTCTCCAGTTCTCGGACGTTGCCGGGCCAGTCGTGGCCGAGCAGGACCTGGCGGGCAGGATCACTGAAATGGCAACGGCTGCCGTCGCCGTATTGGTTCAGGAAGTGCTCCGCCAGCGGCAGGATGTCCTCCCGACGTTCGCGCAGCGGCACGGTTTTGAGCGGCAGCACATCAAGACGGTAGAACAGGTCTTCACGGAAACGGCCTTCGGCCACGGCCTGGCGCAGATCCTGGTTGGTGGCTGCGATGATGCGGATGTCCAGCGCGGTCCCCCCATGGGCGCCCAGTCGCTCCACTTCACGCTCCTGCAGCACCCGCAACAGCTTGGCCTGCAGCAGCAGCGGCATCTCGCCAATTTCATCCAGCAGCAGCGTGCCGCCGTTGGCGGCTTCAAATTTGCCGGGCTTGTCGGCATAAGCGCCGGTAAAGGCCCCTTTGACGTGACCAAACAGTAAGGATTCGAGCATCGATTCGGGAATGGCGGCGCAGTTCACCGCCAGGAAAGGCCCATCCGCACGGGGTGAGTGACGGTGGATAAAGCGGGCCAGTTGCTCCTTGCCGGTGCCGCTTTCGCCGGTCAGCAGAACACTGGCGTCGGTTTGCGCGGCCCGGTGAGCCAGCATCAGAAGTTGGCGCGAGCGAGGCGAGACCGCCACCACATCGGAGGGGGCCTGCTCCAGTTGCATCAAACGGGTCAGCTGACTGACCAGTTGATCCGCGTCCAGCGGCAGCAGCAGGTAGTCCTGGGCACCGTGACGCATCGCCTCGCTGGCCAGCTCCGTCTGCTCCGGGGCGACCAGGGCGATCTGGTACTTGCTGTTGCTGCTGGCCAGTTGGTCGGCCACCTGATCGGTGCCGCATTCGCTGAGATCAACCAGTCCAACCCAGACAGGCTCCATATCCCGAACAACCTGGTAGCCCTGCAACTCAAGTTGGGTCTGAACGATACCGGGAACCGTCAGTGAGCCCAGGCCAAGGCGGGGAGCTTCAACGTGCACCACCGGCCACCTCCTGTACCTGTCCATCCCGCACCAGACGAATCGTCACACGGCGATTTTGATCACGTCCTTTGCTGCCAGCATTGCTGACCAGCGGGTAACGCTCGCCGTGTCCACGTACCTGGATGCGGCTGCGGTCGACGCCGCGCTCATGCAGCAATGCGCCCACTTCATCCGCCCGGTCACGGGAGAGTGCCAGATTGGCCAGGTGGTCACCCACGTTGTCGGTATGGCCATCCACCAGCACCTCGGTGATGCGGTGATCGGCGGCCACGTAGGCGGCAATGTTATCCAGCTCATTCAGCTGTGCCTTACTGGGCAGCAGCTGCCCACTGCGGTAGTTCAGTGTGACGTGGCGCACTTCAGAGAAGGGTTTGGGCACCAGCGAGGTTCGACACTCGCGGAACTGTTCCAGCGCACCGCGAACCGCGATGGGATCGGCACTGAGCCGATAGCCGGATTCCTGGCTGATCTGGACATCCAGTTGCCAGCCCAGGCCGCGCTCGAGGGCCTCCAGATAGGGGGTCGCATCCCCCTCCATCGAGGCCTGACGACCATTCCATTGCCACAGACGCAATGCAGTGTGTGCCGGAGCCTGATGCTGCCATTGGGGAGCAACCAGGCGACTTTCGCTGTGAACCGGCACGTTTACCAGCCAGTCGGCACGCAGAGACAGTCCCAATGACCTCCCCGGCCGATCCGCCAGCACCAAGGTGCCAAAGCCCGCAACGTCCTGTCGCAGTTCGCAGTGAAACCGGTCTCCCTGATAGCGCCACTCTGCCCCATCCATTGGAGTTTTAAACTCACTGAACTGGGGAGCTGCATGGCAGGAGAGGCCAAAGAGAAATAGAAGTGATGTCCCTGCTGCTTTTTTAATCATGGCACTCGCTATCCGGTCACGGTCTTTTTAGTGTGGCGACAAAATCTGCATTGCCGTTTAATTTTCAGGGCACAAACTTAAATTCAAACAAGGGTGAAATGCAATATTGATATTCAGATTTTTTTACTGTTATCGTATCGCACCAAAGCCAGTCATATCAGGCAATTGCGGCAAACCAGACGTCAATTTAATGGCAGGCAAAACGGAATTTTGACAGTGGCCAAAAATGAGTAATAGGGATCTCATAATTTTGAGAAAAATAATTGACGAAGATTTGTCGGCGTCAAAAATTATTACAAAGTCAGTTTTTTGTCGCGCTGTCAAATAATCAACTCAGTGATACATATTCCGAGTTTTTTGTTTTTTACTAAGTTCGTCACAACATTTAGGGAACCGAGTGAATGAAAACCACAGCCAAAGCCACTGTGCTTCGCGCCTCGGAACAGCACACCTATCGCCCGGTGGCACTGGTGCAGGAGCGACTGGCCCGCAGTCGCCTGCTGTTCGAGCTCGAAAAGCGTCAGAGACTGGTACTGGACGCCGTTGGTCAGGCACTGACTCCCGGCACGGGCCGCGGGCAGAGCCCACTGGCTGCCATCTCGACGGTTATGGACAGTGCACCGCTGGGGCGTGAGCTCACCTGGTTTCAGTTAAGCCGTGAGCGACAGCCACTGATCTGGTGGGGCATCGACCGTTGCAGCCTGGATCAACTGGCCAGCAGTTATTACGGGGGTGGTCAGCGTCCACTGTTCTCGCCGCTGACTCCGCCCAGTCAATCCGAGCTACGCCTGGTAAAACGCCTGATGGTCACCGCCCTCTCTACGCTCGCTCAGGAGGAGTGGGAGATGGAGTTGCTGGAACTGGAGCAGATTGAATCCGACCAGGATCTGATGGCTCCGCTGCGCTGGCAGTTTGACTGGAGCCGCGAAACCTCCCTGCCCAAGATGCAGTGGATGCTGAGCGATTACGCTCTGGCCCGTTTGACCCGCACCCCGACGGAAACGCCCGTGGCACCCGATCTGGCGGTGAAACTGAAACGCCGTCTGCACCAGCTCCCTATCCGACTCTCCTGTCAGTTGGCGCATCAATCCATGCCGACCCAGGCCCTGGCAAACCTCCAACCCGGCGAGGTTCTGCCGCTGACCCTTATCCGACGCAGCCCCGTTGCCATCGGCGGCCGCCCGATTTTCCACGCCACTGTCCATGCCCATGAGGGGCAGCTGGTGGCCAAGCTCACTCACGAACTACATCAACACGAGGAATGATCGATGTCCGAAGATACTTTGCTGCTGGACGACGACCTGCTTCTGGACGACGACCTCTTTGCCGATGAGCCTGCTCCCAAGGCGGCCGAAGCGGCGCCGCGAGCCCCGCGGGATATGAACTTCTTCAGCCACCTGCCGGTTCAGGTGTCCCTGGAACTGGCCAGCGCCGAGCTGAGCCTGGGCGAGCTGATGGGGCTGGGCCAGGGCGACATCGTTGCACTGGACCGCATGGTCGGCGAGCCGCTGGACCTGCGGGTAAACGGCACCCTGCTAGGTCGCGGTGAAGTGGTGGAAGTGAACGGCCGCTACGGCGTGCGCCTGTTGGAAGTGGAAGCAAGCAAGCTTTCCGGCCAGGGCAACTGACACCATGCGGGTATGGCTTCTGCTACTGATGCTGTTGAGCCCCTCGGCATTCGCTGAGGGGGGACTGACGCTCTTCACCCTGTCCGACGGGGCCAGCAGTCAGGAGTTTGGCGTAAAGATGGAGATTCTGGCGTTGATGACAGCGCTGAGTTTCCTGCCCGCCATGCTGCTGATGATGACCAGTTTTACCCGGATCATCGTGGTTCTGGCGGTGTTGCGTCAGGCCCTGGGGTTACAGCAGAGCCCACCCAACAAGCTGCTTGTCGGCATCGCGCTGGTGCTGACGCTGTTCATCATGAGACCGGTCTGGACCGAGATCCACGAGCAGGCGTTTCTGCCCTACGATGGCGGTGAGATAGGGTTGAAGGAAGCGGTTGCCCGGGCCGAAGTGCCGCTGCGCGCCTTTATGTTGGGCCAGACCCGGGAAACGGACCTGGAGCAGATGCTGAAAATCGCCGGTGAGCCAACTCAGCTTGCCGCCGATGAGGTGCCGTTTTCCGTGCTGATGCCCGCCTTTGTGCTCAGTGAGCTCAAAACCGCCTTCCAGATCGGCTTTCTGCTCTTTATCCCCTTCCTGGTAATCGATCTGGTGGTGGCGTCGGTGTTGATGTCGATGGGTATGATGATGCTCTCACCCCTGATCATCTCGCTGCCGTTCAAGTTGATGGTGTTCGTTTTGGTGGATGGTTGGTCCATGACCGTCGGCACCCTCGCAGCCAGTTTTGGTATGGGTTAGGAGAGGCCATGGACGCGCAACAATTGACGGCCATTTTCGCCGACGGGATTTACATGGTGGTGGCGATGGTGGGCGTACTGATCATGCCCGGCATGGTGGTTGGCCTTGTCATCGCCGTGCTTCAGGCTGCCACTCAGGTTAACGAACAGACCCTCTCCTTTCTGCCCCGACTGCTGATCACCCTGTTGATGGTGCTCTTTGCCGGCAACTGGCTGCTTCAGCAGCTTGGCGACCTGTTCAATCGCCTGTTCCACGACATCCCCATGTTGATTGGTTGAGCATGTTTGCCTTCACCACCGAAGAGATCCTGTTGATGATTGGCCGCGTCTGGTGGCCATTCTTCCGAATTGCCGGTGCCTTCACGCTGCTGCCGTTCTTCTCCAACGGCCACATTCCGGTTCGGGTGAAGGTGCTGTTCGCCTTTTTCCTGGCGGCATTGGTTGGCCCGATGCTGCCCACCCCACCGCCGGTGGATCCCCTCTCTCCCCGTGCCCTGCTGATCGCGTTCGAACAGTTGGCGGTTGGCGCCATGATGGGGCTGATGCTGTCGATGCTGCTGCACATTCTATCGATGCTCGGGCAGATGCTGTCGATGCAGATGGGCCTGGCGATGTCGGTGATGAACGACCCCGCCAACGGCGTAAACCACGCTCTGCTCGGTCAATGGATGGTGATGTACGGCACCCTGCTCTTTCTTGCTCTGGACGGTCACCTGGTGGCTCTGGGTGTGCTGGTGGAGAGCTTCACCCTCTGGCCCATCGGCAGCGGCGTGCTGGACCTGCCGCTGATGACCCTGATCATGAAGTTTGGGTGGACCTTCGCCATGGCCCTGATGCTGGCGTTTCCCGCGGTGATGGCGATGTTGATGGTCAACATCACCTTTGGGGTGCTGAATAAATCCGCCCCCAGCCTCAACGTCTACTCACTGGGTTTTCCCCTGGCGATGATGCTGGGCCTGGTGAGCATCCTGATCTCCTTCAGCGGCCTTCCTGAACGCTATGCGGATCTCTGCCTTGATGCGCTTACCGCCATGCACCAGTTTGTCGGGGGGACGCCATGAGCCAGTCAGCCGCCGACAAAACAGAAAAGGCCACACCCCAACAGATAAAAAAGGCCCGCGAGAAGGGCCAAGTTCCCCGCTCCAAAGATCTGGCCACCGCCGCGCTCTTTATCGGCTGCGCCCTGATGCTGCTGGCCAGTGCGGATTGGTTTGCCAGCGGCACCGCCGAACTGTTGCGCTTCAATATGGCGCTGACCCGTGAAGACCTGATGCAGCCCGACATCATGGTGCGTCACGTTGGCGCGTCGCTGGTGGCGATGATCAACCTTCTGGCCCCCCTGTTTCTGCTGATTGCCGTGCTGGCAATGGTGGCAGGCGCCATGCCCGGTGGCCCCCTGCTCAGCCTGAAGAATGCTGAGTTCAAAGGCAGTCGCATCGACCCCATCAGTGGCATCAAGCGGATGTTCTCGATGAAATCCGTGGTGGAGCTGCTGAAGTCGATTCTCAAGGTTTCCCTGATCCTGACCACCCTCTACTTCCTGCTGCGGGGTCGTCTGGAAGGGCTGCTATCCCTTTACCGGCTGCCACTGGACCAGGCGGTCAGCGAGGGCGTCAGCTTTCTGGCATCCGGCATATTGGTACTGGGTATCGTCCTGCTCTTTATCGCCCTGATCGATGTGCCCTGGCAGATCTTCGACCACAAGAAGCAGCTGAAGATGACTCGTCAGCAGGTCAAGGACGAGCACAAACAGATGGAGGGTAAGCCGGAGGTGAAGGCCCGCATCCGGCAGATCCAGCAGAAGATGGCTCGGTCGCGGGCGGATACTGCCGTACCCAAAGCCGATGTGCTGCTGACCAACCCCAGCCACTATGCCATCGCACTCAAATACGAACCGGACCGGGCCGATGCGCCCTTTGTGTTGGCCAAAGGCACCGACGAACTGGCTCTGCATATGCGTCAGTTGGCCCGCCGTCACGGGGTTGAGATTGTGGAAGCACCGCCGCTGGCCCGGGCGGTGTACCACTCCACCCAGGTGGACCAGATGGTGCCTCAGGCCCTGTACGTGGCGATTGCCCAGGTGCTCTCCTACGTACTGCAACTCAAGGCGTACCGCAGAGGCCAGCAGCAGCGGCCCGATCCGCTGCCCAGTTTCCATATTCCCAAGCATTTGCGTCACTAAATCGAGGACTCGATGATGAAGTTTGCCCTGCCCAACTCGCTCGGCATCAAACAGAGCTTTATCGGCATTCCGATAATGCTGCTGGCCGTGCTGGCCATGGTAATCCTGCCGCTGCCGCCCTGGCTGCTCGACATGCTGTTTACCTTTAACATCGTGCTCGCCATCCTGGTGCTGCTGGTGGCTGTTGCAGCTACCCGGCCGCTGGACTTCTCGGTATTCCCTACCGTGTTGCTGCTGGCCACCCTGATGCGCCTCACCCTCAACGTGGCCTCCACCCGGGTGGTGCTGATTGAAGGTCACCAGGGGGGGGATTCCGCCGGTAAGGTGATCCAGGCCTTTGGTGAAGTGGTGATCGGCGGCAACTATGTCGTCGGTATGGTGGTGTTCCTGATTCTGATGATCATCAACTTTGTGGTGATCACCAAAGGGGGCGAGCGTATCTCAGAGGTGAGTGCCCGCTTTACTCTGGACTCCCTGCCCGGTAAGCAGATGGCAATCGACGCCGACCTGAACGCCGGTGCCCTTTCTCAGGACCAGGCCAAGGCCCGTCGTGCCGAAGTGGCGCGGGAAGCGGATTTCTACGGCAGTATGGACGGTGCGTCCAAGTTTGTCCGTGGGGACGCCATCGCCGGTATCCTGATCCTCTTTATCAACATCATCGGCGGTGTGGCCATCGGCGTGTTCCAGCACGACATGAGTGCCGGTGACGCCTTCCGAACCTTCGCTCTGCTTACCATCGGTGACGGCCTGGTGGCGCAGATCCCGTCGCTGCTGCTGGCGGTAGCCGCCGCCATCATCGTCACCCGGGTATCCGACGCTGAAGAGATGCCGGAGCAGGTGTCCCGGCAGTTGCTGGCCAACCCGGCCGTGCTGGGCACCACCGCTCTGGTGATGGCGATCATCGCTTTGGTCCCCGGCATGCCAACCCTGGCGTTTGGCACCTTTGCGCTGGTGCTCCTGTTTGTCGCCTGGAAACAGCATCAGTTTGCCCCTCCGGCGCCCCTGGATGTGGTTGAAGAGAAAGTGGAAGCGGCCCGTGCAGAGAGCAAAGCCCCTACCTGGGAGGCGCTGCCCTACACCGACACCTTTGAGGTCAGCCTGGGTTACCGGCTTGTGCATCTGGTGGACAAAAACAAGGGCGCGGAGCTGCTGACCCGTCTGACCGGGATCCGCCGTACCCTGTCCGAACAGGCGGGCTTCCTGCTGCCAGAGGTGCGCGTCCGTGACAACCTCTCCCTGGCGCCCACCAGCTATCAGATCGCCTTTATGGGGATCCCGGTGGCTTCCGGTGATCTGGAGCCGGACCGCCTGCTGGCGATTCAGTCCGGCCAGGTGTACGGCAGCATCGACGGGACCCTGACCAAAGACCCCGCCTATCAGATGGATGCGGTCTGGATCGACCCGGACAATAAAGCCAAGGCGTTGAACCTGGCCTACTCGGTGGTGGACAGCGCCACCATCATCGCCACCCACATCAGTAAGCTGATGCGGGAGCGACTGGCGGATCTGATCCAACACGACGACATCACTGCACTGAACGACCGTCTGACCGCCCAGGCACCCCGTCTGGCGGAGTCGCTGAATAGTGCGCTGACGCCGATCCAGCAGTTGAAGGTTTACCGTTCGCTGCTGCGCGAGCAGGTCTCGCTCAAGGACATCCGCACCATCGCCACCACCCTGCTGGAGTGTTCTGAAAACACCAAGGATCCGATCCTGCTGGCCGCAGACGTTCGTTGTGCCCTTAAGGAGACCATCCTCCATCAGATCGCTGGCAGCCGACCCAAGCTGGAGGTCGCCACCCTCGCGCCGGAACTGGAGCAAACCCTGATGAACGCGCTGGCGCAGGCACAGAAAAACGGCCAGGTCCCCCTGGACAGCTTTGCCATCGAACCCGCGCTGCTGGCTCAGTTGCAAAGCAAGATGCCCTCCCTGACCGGAATGATGCAGGAACAGGGCAATCCCGCGATTCTGCTGGTGCCGCCGCAACTTAGACCGGTTCTGGCGCGCTACGCCCGTGCCTTTGCCCGGGGCCTCAACGTGCTCTCCTACAACGAGATGCCGGAGGACCGCGAGCTGGCCATCGGCGCCACTCTGGGTTAACTCTCCCCTGCAATTTGGCGGCCTTCAGGCCGCCATTTTTTTCCCTCCTCTTACGGGCTGTTCATTGGGGATTTTTTGTATACAATCTTCAAAAACCGAACAGCAAGGACCCTTATGACTCTGCCAATCGGCGTCGGTGGCGCTACCATCGAGGACGAGCTGACTCGTCTGCGTGCCCTCTCCTTCCCCTTCACTCCTATTACTGCCGAGGAGTATCAGACCCGTCGCGAACGTCTGGTCGCACAGATGAAGGCCAACCAGGTTGGTGCGGTCTATCTGAACGCCGGCACCAATCTTTATTACTTCACCGGACTAAAGTGGTACGCCAGCGAGCGTCTGGTGGGCGCCCTGCTCACCGTTGAGGGCGAGTTGGTCTATGTTGCACCCCATTTTGAAGCGGGTTCCATCGCGGATTTCTGGCTGGAGCCAGGCCCCATCGCCCTGTGGCACGAACACGAATCCCCCTATGCACTGGTGGGCAGTGAACTGGCCAAGCGCGGACTGTCTGACACTCCCCTCGCGGTGGATGGCAGCGCAGCATTCTTCCTCGCTGATGGCCTGCGCCAGGCGAATCCGGGCCTGACCCTGATCAACGCGGACCCCATGCTGACCGCATGCCGTGGTTGCAAATCTCCGGCAGAGATCGCCCTGATGCAGACCGCCAAAGCGATGACTCTGGAGGTTCACAAGTCCGCTGCCCGTATTCTGAAAGCAGGGATCAGCACCACCGAAGTAACCGCCTTTATCAACGAAGCTCACAAGGCGATCGGCGCCCCCGGTGGTTCCAGCTTCTGCATCGTGCTGTTTGGTGTCGCCACCAGCTTCCCCCATGGGGTTAAAGAGCCTCAGATCCTCAAAGCCAATGACTGGGTACTGATCGACACCGGCTGTCTGGTTGAGGGCTATAACTCCGACATCACCCGCAGCTACTGCTTTGGCCAGGCCAGCGACGCTCAGCGTCACGCCTGGGAAGCGGAGAAGGCCGCTCAGCTGGCCGCATTTAACGCCGCCCAACCGGGCGAACCCTGTGAAGCTGCCGACTATGCCGCCCGCGCAGAGCTTGAACGCTTTGGTTTTGGCCCCGATTACCAACTGCCGGGTCTGCCCCACCGTACCGGTCACGGCTGCGGTTTGGATATCCATGAAGGGCCCTATCTGGTGCGTGGCGATGCCACGCCGCTGGCCACCGGCATGGTGTTCTCGAATGAGCCGATGCTGGTTATCCCCGGGCAGTTCGGCGTTCGCCTGGAAGACCACTTCTATGTGGGTAAAAACGGCCCGGTATGGTTTACCGAGCCCAGCCACAGCCTGGATGACCCGTTTGGCCTGAACGCCTGAGCGGCTGACGATTCACTAATATAAAGCCCCCGCCCTGGGGGCTTTTTTGTTGATGGTGGAGGCAGGGATGCCGACAGGGGGGATCTCACAGGGGCGTACCGAAACCGATGCAACGCATCGCAGTCCGGTGAGGTGGCGGCAGGGATGCCGACAGGAGGGATCTCACAGGGATGTGTTGTTACACCAGAGTAAGCAGACCCACTCAACCGTCCACGCTCCCAAAACAAAAAAGCCTGACTCTTTCGAAGGGGGCGCCCAGCCTCAGGCTTTCTCTTTATCGATGGCGGAGTGGGCGAAGGAGACCGTTGCGCCGCAACGCAGTGCCGTAGCGGCTGCCAGGGATGGCGGCCTGGGGGCTCTCACAGGGGCGAGCCGAAACCGATGCAACGCATCGCAGTCCGGCGAGGTGGAGGCAGGGATGCCGACAGGAGGGATCTCACAGGGATGTGTTGTTACACCAGAACAAGCAGACCCTCGGAACCGTCTATCCGCCAGAAACGAAAAAACCCAGCCGTTAGGCTGGGTTCTTCGTTATAAATGGCGGAGTGGACGGACTCAACGCGCCGAGCTTCGGACGCGACCCGTGCGCAGCACCGGGGAGCGGATAAGAAAAAAGCCTGACTCTTTCGAATCAGGCTTTCTCTTTATAGATGGCGGAGTGGACGGGACTCGAACCCGCGACCCCCGGCGTGACAGGCCGGTATTCTAACCAACTGAACTACCACTCCGCACCAAACTGGTTCTTTTCGCCAATATTATCGTTGAACTTCGCATCCTCGTTCAGTCACATAGCTCACTATGCTCCTGAAGTCGTCGCTTGTTCGCCTCAATCTTGGCAAAAAGCACTGCGTTTACCGCAGATTTTAATGGGTGCCTGGCGGTGACCTACTCTCGCATGGGAACTCCCACACTACCATCGGCGCGGTTGCGTTTCACTTCTGAGTTCGGCATGGGATCAGGTGGGACCACAACGCTATTGCCACCAGGCAAA
>NZ_JAHVHW010000003.1 GCF_019802055.1 Ferrimonas balearica
GCTACTCAATGAATACTGAATTAACTTGGTGTCACTCAGTAGCATCGAGAAAATGATGATTTCTCAACACTGCGTGAGTGCCCACACAGATTGTCTGACTAATTGTTAAAGAGCGTTGCCTCGTTTCTCCGAGGCAGGATGCGCATTTTAGCGCTTCCTCAGCGCTCGTCAAGGGCGTTTCCGCCAATTCTTTTCGAACGCTGCTTTTGTCGCCATCACCTTGGGTTCCGGCGTTGTCGCCCGGGGCGTTTCCCCTGTCGACGGAGGCGCATTATAGGGCCCCTATTCGCGCTGACAAGTGGGAATTCACCCCTTTTAGACCGTTTGACCAGTTTCTGTTCAAGCCGGGGTGTTTTTGGCCGGTTTCTGCCTGTTTTCTGCTATCCAGGCTACCGCAGAGGGCAGATCCGGCCCACACCAGTCGGGCGCCTCCCCTTTATTGAGATTATTAAGTGCCGAGCCATCGCCAATAAACAGTGTGGCTTTTACTCCTGCCCCTTTGCCCGCTTCAATGTCGCTAAGCTTATCCCCCACCATATAGGAGGACGCTAACATCAGGTCCAGTTCACGAGCTGCCGTAAGCAACATGCCGGGGTTGGGTTTCCGGCAATCACAATCCATACGATATGGCGCATCTCCCTTATCAGGGTGATGCGGACAGTGATACACCCCCGCCAGCGGCGCACCGGCTTCAGTGAACTGATCGCTCATCCACGCGCTCAGTTGTCTGAACTGCTGCTCATCATAGTAGCCCCGGGCAATGCCGGACTGATTGGTGACCACCACCAACGCAAAGCCCGCTTTAACCAGTGCTGCGCAGGACTCCAGCACACCGGGCAAAAACTCAAACGCGTCAATACTGCCGACATAGCCGTGATCCCGATTGATCACCCCATCTCTGTCTAAAAACACCGCAGGGCGCACGCCGCCTCTCCCAATCAAACCGTTTCACCGTCGGGAAGTATTCCTGCCAGGGCCAATAAGGTCAAAAAGATTGCGGCCGGGCTGGCTTTCCGCCTCCTGCTTTCTCTCGTGACAGCAGCGTCCAACACCTCTCAGCTTCGGCAGCGATTCCAATCGCCACCCGACTTTAGACGTCTAAATGTCCAAATGGCCATTGACAGGCGTCTGGACGTCCAAATAGACTGCAGCCATACGCCGCCCCGACAGGGCGACCCAATAACGAGAAAACCTCTACCCATGATTCGACTGAACGCCGTATCCAAGTCCTATCGTCAGGGAGACCGGCTTATCCCTGCCCTGAAGCCTCTGGACCTGCACGTGCCCGCCGGAACCATCTTCGGCATTATTGGCAGCTCCGGTGCAGGCAAGAGCACGCTGATCCGCTGCGTCAACCTGCTGGAACAGCCTGACTCAGGCTCTGTGATCATTGATGGCCAGGACCTGACCACTCTCAATGGCACCGCCCTTCGTCAGGCTCGTCAGCAGATCGCGATGATTTTTCAACACTTCAATCTGCTGGCATCCCGCACGGTTTTTGACAATGTGGCCCTCCCTCTGGAGTTGGCTGGGCAGAGTAAGCAGGCCATTCAGGAGAAGGTCACTCCACTGCTGGAGTTGGTCGGGCTGGCTGATAAAGCCGATGTGTACCCCGCCAACCTCTCTGGCGGCCAGAAACAGCGCGTTGCCATCGCCCGCGCCCTTGCCAATGAGCCAAAGGTACTGCTGTGCGACGAGGCCACTTCCGCGCTGGACCCGGAGACCACCAAGTCGATCCTGGCGCTGCTGAAATCGATCAATCAGCGTCTTGGCCTCACCATTTTGTTGATCACTCACGAGATGGAGGTGGTGAAGCAGATCTGCGATCGCGTCGGCATCATCGATGACGGCTACCTGATTGAGCAGGGTGAAGTGGGCCCCTTCTTTGCCAACGCGCAGACCGACCTGGCCCGGCGCTTTATCCGCTCTACCCTCCATCTTGAGATCCCCGACAGCTACAAAGCCGCCCTGAAGGACACCAAAGGGGAGAATGGCCTGCCCCTGATCCGTCTGAGCTTTCACGGCGACAGCGTCGACGCTCCGGTTATCACCCAGGCCGCCAAGCAGTTTGGCATCGACATCAGCATTCTTAGCGCTCAGATGGAGTACGTCGGTGGCACCAAGTTTGGTCTGATGCTGGCTGAACTGATGGGGCGCGATGACGCAATCAATCAGGCCACCCAGTACCTGCTGGAACACAATATCGATGTAGAGGTGCTCGGCTATGTCCAGTGATCTGTTTCCCCTGCTGTGGGGCGCCACCCTGCAAACCCTTCAGATGGTGTTCCTGTCCGGGTTTATCGCGGCATTGGCCGGCATACCGCTTGGCGTTGTCCTGCATCTGACCAAATCCGGTCAACTGCTGGCCAACCCCGCCATCAACCGGGTACTGGGTATGGTGATCAACGCGGGTCGCTCTGTGCCCTTCATTATTCTGTTGGTCGCCATCATCCCCTTTACCCGTCTGGTGGTCGGCACCAGCATCGGCACCATGGCAGCGGTTGTCCCGCTCACCGTTGGCGCCATCCCATTTATTGCCCGCCTGATTGAAGGCGCACTGATGGAGGTGCCCGCCGGACTGGTGGAAGCCGCCCAGGCGATGGGCGCCAGCCCGGCCCAGATCATCAGCAAGGTGCTGCTTCCCGAAGCCCTGCCCGGCATCGTGAACAGCATCACCATCACTCTGGTGACGCTGGTCAGCTACTCCGCCATGGCCGGAGCGGTCGGAGGCGGTGGCCTCGGCGACGTCGGGATCCGTTACGGCTACTACCGCTTTGAACTGGACGTGATGCTGGCCACCATCGTGATATTGCTGGTGCTGGTTCAGGCCCTGCAGAGTGCTGGCGATGCTCTGGTACGCCGCATCGACCACCGTTAAACCCAACTTCAAGAACAACAAAACCAAAAGGACAAGCTAATGAATCTGTTTCGCTCTCTGATTGCTGGCGCTGCTGCCCTCGCTCTGACCGCCTGTGGCGGTAACGATGAAAATGTATTGAAGCTGGGTGCCATGGCGGGTCCGGAAGCCCAGGTGGCTGAAGTGGCCGCCAAGCTCGCCAAGGAGCAGTTTGGTCTGGAAGTGGAGATCGTTCCCTTTACTGATTACGTGACTCCCAACGCCGCCCTTAACGATGGCAGCATTGACATCAACGCGTTCCAACACCGTCCCTACCTGGATGGTCAGGTAGAAGCGCGCGGCTATGACCTGGTGGCGGTAGCCAACACCTTCGTATACCCCATTGCCGCTTACTCTCAGAGCATCCGTTCTCTGGATGATCTGCCGCATGGCGCCAAAGTGGCTCTGCCCAATGACCCCACTAACCTGGGCCGCTCTCTGGTACTGCTAGAGCAGCAGGGCCTGCTGACCCTCAAGCCTGGCGTCGGCATCGCCGCCACTCCGCGTGACGTGGTTGAAAACCCCAAGCAGCTTGAGATCCTGGAGTTGGAAGCGGCCCAACTGCCCCGCGCCCTGCAGGATGTGAGCTTTGCCGTTATCAACAACACCTTTGCAGGCCAGGCGGGTCTGACCCTGGAAAGCCACGGCCTGTTTGTGGAGGACAAGGAGAGCCCCTACGTCAACCTGATCGTAGCGCGCACCAACAACCAGAACGACCCGCGTATCGCTCAGTTTATCGAGTCCTACCAGTCCGATACGGTGCATGAAAAAGCGCTGGAGCTGTTCAACGGCAATATTGTCAAAGGGTGGTAATCCCCCACTGACGCAAAAAGGAGGCCTGGGCCTCCTTTTTTATTACCAACGCCCGCAGGGCTAAGCTGGCTCAAACCGGATAAACAGATTGGCGGTGAGGCGCCCGGACAGCGGATCATCACTGATGTCCTGCTCAGGATTAACCTGTATGGAGTGGAGCAGGTTACCGGGATAGATCGCCAATCGGTTCTCCCGATACGGCACCGAGTAGTAACAATCGTAGTGATGATTGCTCTCCACCATATAGGCCGGAGGCAACTTCATCAGTTCATCAAGCGCCGACTGCGCCAGACTGAAGTACCCATCCATTCGCTTTGCATCAATTCGTTCGTAGCCGGACTCACGATGACGGAACAGCGCCGTGCTTCCGTGGGGCCCGGGATTCAGATAGTGCAGCAACGCAAAATGGTAAGGGTCCGGCGTATCGAAATGGGGCAATCGCTGCAGCGGCTGCAACCTCTCAGGGGATTGCGTCAGCAGCGAGAAGCTGAACCCAGCGGGCCGAAGCTGATAATGCTCCGGCACCCCATGGAGTTGCCGGAGCAGCGGCACCGCCCGATTTACCACATCAATCACGTAGGAGGGGGGAAGTGGCGCCCGAATCCCCGGATAAAAGGCCCCCATCGCGCTTTTAAATTCACCGCACTGGCACGCCACATCACGCAACGATGCAACGCACTGAACCGCATCGTCCACCACCAGAATCGGGGTCCGCTCTCTCCCGACTCGCGACACCACCGGCTCCCAGTATGGCGTCAACTCCGTGATGCGCTGAGCCGGATCCATCGGATTGGGCTTGACCATCCTCAGTCCGCGTCTTTCACACTGGAGGGGCAGTAGTGCCGAACAAAGTCCAGGTGGGGCGGATACCCATCCACTTTGCGCTTCACCGTGCTGCGAATGTTGCCGAGAAAAGCCTCCAGTTCGCCATCCTCCATCATGTCGACAACCGGGTGATAGTGGCTCGGCATTATCCCCTGCCCCATCATCACCTGAATCCAGGAGCTCTCCCCAAACAGCTCATTGCCATGTTTGAACACCTTCCCCGCCTCCGAGAACATCGCGATGCGATGGGCCAGCGATTCGGGAATTGGCATTCGTTGGCAGTGGGCCCAGAAACGGCTGTCCTGACGATCCGTCACCTTGTAGTGCAACACCAGAAAATCGCGGATGTTCTGCATCTCTTCCAGTGTCTGGGCATTGAACTCCGCCATGTCTGCGTCCACCAGTCCGTTGCTGGGGAACAGCTGCATCAGCCGGATGATGCTTCTCTGGATCAGGTGGATGCTGGTGGACTCCAGAGGCTCGAGGAAGCCGCTGGACAGTCCGATGGCAACACAGTTTTTGTTCCAGTGACGACGGCGTGTTCCGGTGCGGAACTTGATGACCCTTGGCTCGCTCAGGCAGGTGCCTTCGATGTTGTCGGTGAGCACCTGCATTGCCTCGTCATCGCTCCAGTATTTGCTGCAATACACGATGCCGTTGCCCGTCCGGTTCTGCAGCGGAATGCGCCACTGCCAACCGGCCTCATGAGCGATGGAACGGGTGTATGGCGGGGGCGTGCCCACCGACGTGGTTTGCACAGCAATGGCGCTGTCGCAGGGGAGCCAGTGGCTCCAGTCGTCGTAACCGGTATTCAGGGTCTGCTCAATCAGCAGGGCACGGAACCCGGTGCAGTCGATAAACAGATCCCCGGCAATCTGCTCGCCATTGTCCAGCCGAAGCGACTGGATATGGCCATCCTCCGGCCGCTGCAACACCTCGACGATCCGCCCTTCAACACGACGCACCCCAAACCCTTCGGAGAAGCGGCGGAGAAAGCGGGCGTAGAGTGTCGCATCCATATGATAGGCGTGGTTGTACTCCTGATTGGGCAACACCGCAAAACGGCCGGAGCGGGCCGCGAGGTGCTCGCTGCAGTAGTCGCCGATCTCAGAAACCAGCCCGCGCTGCTGGCCCTTCAGCCAGAAGTGCTGAAAGCCACAGGCCCAGCAATCCTTGCCAAGAAAGCCAAATGAGTGGAGGTAGTCCTTGCCGACATCGCGCCAGTTTTCAAACATGATCCCCAGTTTGAAGGTGGCGTTGGTCGCCGCCATCACCTCCTGCTCACTCAGACCGAGCAAGCGGTGAAAGATGTGCAGTGTCGGGATGGTTGCTTCACCGACGCCCACGGTCCCTATCTGGTCCGACTCCACCAACACAACATCGAGTCGTTTGCCCATCAATTTGGTCAGTGCGGCGGCGGTCATCCAGCCGGCGGTTCCCCCACCGGCAATCACCACCCGGGTCTTTTGGCCTTCCATGCGTTCTCCCCTCCCCTTTACCGTTGTTCTTATCGTTTGAGATGGTTACTCAGTTCCGCCCTGAGTTTGCGGGCGTTTCGTTCATCCAGCGGTTTGGTCAACATCCCTTGTGCCTGCTGAGGCAGCTGAGGCAGATCGTCCGCGTCGTGGTCAAACACGTAGTGTTCAAAAATCGCTTTCCAGGCCTGACGTTGAGCCTTAGGCAAGGAACGCAATGCCAGAATCGCGTGCAACAGCGCGTTATTGGGTCGACCGAGATAGGCCGGAGAATCCCGCCACCAGTGGGTCAACAGCACATTAAAGTCCGCCAGGCTCTCAACCTGGTGCCACCACATGCTGGGCAGATAGAGCAGATCACCGGGCGCCAGCTCCGCGGTCAACGATGCCGCTTGCGCCTCGGCGTATTTCGGGTACCGGGACAGATCCGGGGCAGCGGGGTCCACCATGCTGATCGGCTGACCACCGGGCGCCAGTTCCATCGGCCCGATATAGAGATTGCTGACCTGTTCCGGAGGAAAGAGCGTGAAAGTCCGGTTGCCCACCAGATTGCAGGCCAGGTTGTGAGGAAAATCGAAATGCGCGGCCACCCGGCTTCGGTTGCCCAGCCAGAGGTTCGCCATTGGCTCAACCTCACCAAGGTCGATATGGTGCTCAGTGGACAATCCGGGAAAGGTATGGCCAATCTCGGTTGAGCCGACGTAGATCCCCGCTGGTTTCTCCTGCCTCTCTTCGGTAAACAGCGCTTCGAGAACCTGGCCCAGATCCAGCCTGCCGGCCTGGTAGTTGAACCCATCGAGAGTCTCGTTGTAGAACACCCTTCCTTGCGCCTCAGGGGGCAAACGGTAAGCGATGACCGGCGCGCCCTGATAGTGGGACATCAGCAGGCGAGCCGCCTCCCGGGCACTGCGCCGACCGGCCTGAACCAAGGGCCAGGCTTCACACTGTCCCCTGAAGATCAGCGGTTCATTCCGCTCCCGGATCCGTTCTCGCAACGCCGCCACAGGCACCGCGGCGATCTCCTCGACAGGGGTGCGCTTCATCAGGCCGCGTTCCCTTTCTGACGGGCGTTGATCCTCTCCATCATCGGCCGGATGTTGGATTGGGAAGCGATGGCCAGATAGATTGCCTGCAGGTAGCCCCGGTTGTGGAGGGAGGCAAGTGCCGCTCCGGACAGTGACGCCAGTACGGTTTCATTGATGGTATAGAAGCCGATCATCTGATGTCGCTCACCGTTGTCCAGAGTCAGGTCGAGGGTAAACGACTCCAGCAGCTCATGTTCCAGCAGGGCGTCAATAAACGCTTTGCTGTCCTCCAGACCGTGATGGATAAGATCCAGCATCTCCACCACCTCATCCAGGTAAGGGGTGCTGCCACCAAAGGGTTGAAACAGGGGCTCCCCATTCGTCTGGCTGACGCGGGGGCTGTCCAGATCGATGTGCACCACGCGCTGATGAACGGCGACCCCATCCTCCATGACCGATTGCTGGCCAATCAGAAAGGGCTGACGGCGAACGGTCAACGGCACATAGCTGGCTTCCCAGTTCTGCTCATTCAGAAAGAGGTTGTCGTTGTGACAAAACCCAAACAGCGCCACCGCCTGGAACTGTCCGTTATTGGGGTCCTTGTAAAAGAAGATGGGATAGTGCGCCTGGACGCTGCGAAACTCCTCGGGAAAGGTCACGCTGAACCATTGGTTATCTCCGTACTTCTCACCAAACTCCCGAATCACTTTCAGGTCCTGATGCTCAACACTGTTTAACAAGACATGATTCGCCATCGTCTTCCCCTTTCTCATTCCCTGAAGGTTAAATTTTTTGAAACCCAAACTGCCTGACCTTGTTTATCAAGGTTCGGTTGTCGGGCAGCGTTCGAAGTAACTGGTGCGTGCGTTTTCGGTTCTCATCAAACAAGGTGAGCGCCTTACGCTGCTGTGAAGGCTTGATGTGTACCGGGTTGGCGGTATCGAACCCCATGCCATAAAGCACGTATTGATAGCTTGCGGCCGGGAACAGCGGGCGTTTCTGGCTGATGTCGGCATCGGAAGGTGCCCGATGTCGCCACAGCGCCAGCTTCTCCTGCAGTTCAGACGGTATTGAGCTGGCGTCACGGTGGGCCCGCCAGTAGGGCGTATCTTCCCGTTGGCTGACCACATAGTGCAGCTTGAGAAACTCAATCACCTGCTGCCACTGTTGCTGATGGAGGTGGTTCATCCGCTGGGCAATCAAGGGTAGGGTTGCCCGGGTTGGCGGCAACTGTTCAGCAAATGCCGAGGCCATGGTTTCGATCAGCGCCAGGGCTGACGCCTCCAGGGGTTCGATGAATCCTGCCGCCATGCCAATGGCCATGCAGTTGTTCTTCCAGCAAACCGCCCGATAGCCCGGGGTAAACTGAAGGCTTCGAGCATTCAGAGTGGCGTTCTGGTCCAGCCCCAGATAGGTTCTGAGCTGCTGTTCAGCGTCCGCCTCACTACTGAACGCCGAGGCGTAAACCGCCCCTACCCCTCTGCGGCTGGACAAGCCGATGTCCCAGATCCAGCCTGCCCCATTGGCGGTCGCCACCGTACATGAGGCGATCGGGTCTTCTTCGCTCTCGTAAGGCACCTGAACCGCCAGGGCGCGATCGTTAAACAGCACCGAATGTTGCTCAACCAGCGGGACATCAAGGTGCTGTCCCAGCAATAGTGAGCGGGCCCCACTGCAATCGATAAAGAGGTCACCCTTCACCGGGCCGTGCTGCCGGGTCACGACTGCGGCGATGTCACCTTGCGCATCTGACTGCACCGAGTCGATGTGCGCGGGCAGGTAACGGACGCCAAGTCGGTTGGTGCAGTGAGCCTGCAGCAGTTGGCCAAACTTGCCTGCATCCAGGTGATAGCCGTAGTTGTTGTGGAAGTGGAACTCCGGTGTCGAGATGGTTTTGGGGGCTAAGCCCGTCAGAGCGGGTTGAGTCTGACCGCACACCGCGTCAGCGAACGCCACCTGTTCCCGAAAAGGGAGCCAGTGTTCACTCAGGTTCAGTTCCGGTTGACCCGAAGGCAACGTGAAGGGATGAAGGTAACGGTCCCGGCCTACGTCGCCCGTCCGCCACCCCCGAAACAGAGAGCCTTGTTTGAAGCTGGCATCACACTCAAGCAGAAACGCGGTCTCACTGATGCCGAGCGTCGCCAGTGTTTGACGCATGGAGGGCCAGGTTCCCTCTCCCACACCGATAGTGGCCACATCGGGGGATTCGATCAGCGTAATGGTGATGCGTGGATTGGCTAACGCCTGACCCTGATCCATGTTGTGGCGCGCCGCCAGCAGCCCGGCGGTCAGCCAACCGGCACTCCCCCCGCCGACAATCACCACATTGTTGATCACCTTTTCCATCCCTGAGCCCTTTTATTCTTGTTTATCGGCTTACTCGGTACGCTGAATCCAGCGCCGGAACGTGTCCGTTGCGTTCCCCGGATCACCCAAAAAGAAAACGCTTACATTTTTACAACCCTACTACAGTAATTCCTGTCAGACCACTCGATTCCCGCCGGAAACCCAGCAGAATTTATCGCCACACAACGCCGCTGATACGGGATTCCAAACCACTAGAGAACCCGGTCCGCTCATTTCACATTGCCACTCAACTCCGGCGCAGAAAGCCCCTCTTCTCATCGCCCTTCAAGCCAAGGCAAAAAAAAAGGAGGCAACAACGGGTTGCCTCCATGGGAGATAGCCAATGGGTCGTTAAAAGGTGTAACGAGCCCCGAGGCTATAGCGAGCACCCGTTTGCACGTAGTTGAGTACCTGCTCTTCGGAGCGACCGTGAATCCGCACTTTCTCATCGGTCACGTTCAGGCCCTCAACAAACACCGTCAGGCCCTTCACCACAGGGACGTCGTAGCTGACGCTGAAGTCCACCTGGTAGTACTCCTCGGTGTACTGCGGGTTCGCACCGGTTCCCTGGCCTGTGGAGCTGAGGAACTGATCCCGCCAGTTGTAGGCCAGTCGAGCCTGGAAGCCATAATTTTCATACATGGCTACCACGTTGGCGGTATCGCTGATGCCGATGATCACGTTCTGCGGCGTGTCCCCTTCCCGGTTGAGGTTGTAGTTGTTGTACTCCTCATCACCGTTCACCAGGGTGTAGTTGGCCTGCAGGCCCAGACCGGTATCACCGAAGAAGTGCTGGAACGCGAACTCCCAACCGTCGATAGTCTGCTTACGATCGCTGTTGCTTGGTCGGGTAATGATGAAGTCCATCAGCGGGTCGTTCGGCCCACCAAGAATCTCCACATTGCCGTTGGCCGGGTTCACGGAGACCAGCGGGCTCGGGTTCGGTGAATCCGGACCGTAGTTGTCCAGGATATAGGCTCGCTGATCCGCCGATTCGGTGAATCCGGCATCAATGGCTTCCTGTACCCAAGCGCTGTTGGCGGGATTGGTGATGCCATTCTGACTCTGCGTTACCGGAGTGGCGTCGATGAAGTTTGTGACGTCCTTCAGGAAGAAACCCACAGAGACGTAATTGGCATCCTCGTAGTACCACTCGGCGGACAGGTCATAGTTGGTGGATTCCAGCGGTTCCAGCGCCGGGTTACCGGTACTGCCGCTGCCGCCGCCCTTATTCGCCAAAGTGCCCAGGGTGGTGCCGCCCTGAATGGAGACATAGTCGGGACGCCCGATGGTTTCGCTGTAGGCGGCACGAACGTAGAGGTCATCCATCACTTCAATATTGAAGTTGAGGTTCGGCAACCAGTACTCGTAGTCCCCTTTTTGCGTCTCGAACACGGAGGGATCCAACTGATCCTGATTCAGGGCGATCTCGGTATCCGCAATCCAGGTGGCACTGGTGTAGTTGATCACCTTGGAGGTCGAGGTGACGTCGGTCTTTTCATAGCGCACACCCAGATGGAAGTTGTAAGGCATGGTGCCCCACTCCCCTTCGTAGTTGTACTGAAGGTAGGCCGAGAGCGATTCCTCAACGGTGTAGCGGTCAGTATCAAAGTTGGTTGTCGGACAGAAGCCGTTGCCGCAGTCACCGATCACGCTGGAAGCGTAGTTCGCTGCCGCGAAGTCACGAACGGCCGCAAAATCCCATAGGAAGATGGTGTTGAGCGGGTCGGTGCTGGCGCCGCCCTGATAGAGGGAGAAGTCCCCCTTGGAGCCGTCAAACTTGTCCAGAACCGTACCGGCAGGGAACCAATCGGGATCCAGATCCCCGGGAGCACCCACGCCGCCCCAATCGTTTCGCTGCACATTGGAGGATTGGGTCCGGTTGTCCACGTCAGTCATCGCCATACCGAAATCGATGCTGCCACCGTGGTCAAACAGGTATTCACCAAACAGCTGGGTTTGTTCGATCTCAGAGCGGTTCTTGTTGTAGCCGAACACGGATCCGGTCACCCGCATATCAGTGGGGTCCAGCGGGTTGTCCATCCCCACCGCCAGTACCGGCACATCGCCGGTAAAGTCCGTCGCGGCACTGTTGCGGATAAAGGCTGCGGTACTCAGGGTGTTGCTGCTGCCCCAGGGGCTGTTGGGCGTCTCTTCCGCAAAGGAGTTGTGGTAATCCAGCTCCAGGCTCAGTCGGTCATTCACGACCCAGCCCACATTGAAGCCCAGGGAACCGCTCTCATCCCGGGTGCCGTAATCGCCCGCCGCCATGGAGAGATCCGCGCCACCACCGGCGTATTGCTCGGAGTAGATCAGCGGAGAGGAAACCGGGCCATCGCTCCAGGTGTTTTCGCTGGGAACAAAGGTGAACCAGGCAGACACGTCATTGAACTGAGTGTCTACGTCGTTGCGGAAGTAGGTGTAATCCAGCGTGGCGCGAATCGAGTCAACCGGTTCATACTGGAGAACCAATTGCCCATTGGTCCGCTTACGCTGCTGCTCTTCAAAGCGGTAGATGGTGGTCTGAGGAACACTGTAGACGTCATCGTCACCCGGTCGGTTGATCTGGTTGTCGTCTTTGGGCACACCGCCCCACTCGGCGTTGGAGCCACCCCAATCCTGGTCCACGATGCCGGGGAAGCTGCGCCAGCCGGTACCAACCTGCGCCTGACGGTTGCCGCTCTCCCGCTCCTGATAGCTGGCGGAGATCAGCACACCAAACTTGTCATCATTGAATGTCTGGGAGTAGAGGCCAGACAGTTCCGGGGTCACCCCGCCGGTGCTGGTTGAGTGATCATCAACCGCCTTCACACCGAACGTGGCATTCAGACCAGGAGAGCTCAAAGGACGGAGGGTCAGCACATTGATGGTTGCCCCGATGCCACCGGTGGGATTCTTCGCCTGACTGGTTTTTTCCACCACGACAGCACTGACCGAGTCGGAAGCGATATTGGAGAAATCAAACGAGCGTGAGCCGGTGGTAACCGGCATCTGGCGGTGGTTCAGCATCACCAGGTTCTGGTCCGGACCAAAACCACGAACCGTCACACGGCTCCCTTCCCCGTTCTGACGGTCAATCGCCACACCGGTGATGCGCTGCATCGATTCAGCCAGATTGGTGTCGGGAAACTTACCGATATCCTCAGCATTGATCGCATCCACCACGCCGTCGGAATCCCGCTTCATGTCCATCGACTTGAGCAAGCTGCCACGGATCCCGCGGACTTCAATCACTTCAACCTTGTCCGTTGATGCCTCTTCGTCGGCGGCAACAACCGGCGCTGCTACCCCCATGCCCAGCGCCAGTGACAAACTGGTGGCCAGTTTCGTCCTTTTAAAGGTTACAGAGTTCATCCCCTCTCCCCTGTCGAGTCATTATTTTTTTCAGGTACCGCTTTCTGGTTTTCATTGGTGTTGAACGAAACAGGTACCACCGACTCACTCTTCCGTTCTGTCAGCGCCAAAATGAAAGCGCTTACATGAAACCTATGGGAGATGATCTCATATGTCAATAAAATGTTGCTATTGGGTTTTACCTGAGGCAGGGGTCGAGCTAAGTGATTGAATTTGCTATCTGATGATTAAGCAGAAATGAGCAGATTCCATGGGTCCCCGGACTAAAAAGGGGGCAAACCTGCCCCCTTCTGACCGCCTGAACCTGGCCTACGATCGAGTGGCAACGGAGTCACGCGCAATAAGCTCCGGTACAAATTCCCCAGCCAGCTCAACTTGTTCCTTTTGATAAACGTGTTTAAGCACCCATCGGGCTGCCATCTTCCCCATCTGATGGATCGGGTTGCTGATGGTCGATAACTTGGGCGTCGTGTACTGAGGGAAACGAACATTGTCGTACCCCATCACTGAGAGATCGTCCGGCACCCGAAGTTGTCTTGCCATCGCGCCGGCAATCGCGCCGGATGCCATGCCATCGTTGGCACAGACCACTGCGGTAAAGGGCCTGCCCAGGTCCAGCAGTTGGTTCATGCCGATGCGACCGCTCTCTTCGTGAAAGTCCCCTTCAAAGAACAGTGTCGGGTCAAAGGGAAGTCCCGCTTCTTTCAGGGCTTTCTTATGGCCCTCGATGCGCTGACGCACATCCAGCTTGTAGAGCGGCCCGGAAATGTAAGCGATCTCCCGATGCCCGTGTTCAAGGACGTAGCGAGTGGAGAGGTAACCGCCCAGTTCGTTATCCAGGTAGATGCAGCGATCGGCAATCCCGGTAACGTAGCGGTTGATCAGAACGATGGGGGTCGAGCCCTGACAAAGCTCAACAAGGTATTGATCCGTGACCGATTCGACGTCCAGAATCAGCGCGTCACAACCGCGGTTAAGCAGGAATTCCACCCCCTCCCGCTCCCGCGCTTCGTTGCCGCCTCCGGCAGCAATGATCACATGCTTTCCCGCCTCTCTCAGCGCATTCTCAATCTCCGCCATCATGGTGCCGTAGTAGGGACCATCCAGTTGTGAGACCAGAACACCAACACTGTCAGAACGATTGGACGCCAGAGAGCGGGCACTGGCATTGGGGCGATAATCGAGCTTCTCCATCGCCTCCAGCACTTTGCGCCGGGTTTTTTCGCTCACCTTGGCGTTGTTATTGACCACCCTCGACACGGTTGCGAGGGAGACCCCGGCCATTACCGAGACGTCGTAGATGGTAGCCATATCCCAAATAAGTCCAATTCAGTCGTGAAAAGCCAAGTCAGTCTAGCACTATCTCAATGAGTCAAACCATTGGTTTTCATACTCATTTGCTCGACTTTCCGGGCATCAAGTTTATACCAGCACATCACCACAGCGACGATCAGCGAGCCCACTGCCGGATAGAGGGTGAAGGAGGTCAGAATCCCGTTCAGCGCCTCAGCGGTTTGCTCCGCATCCGCCTGGTAGCCGTATCCTGCCAACAGCCAGCCCGCCGCCGCCCCGCCAGCTGCCAGCCCCAACTTAATGAAAAAGATGATGGAGGAGTAGACCAGCCCCGTCACCCGAACGCCGGTTTTGTACTGCCCGTAATCCACGGTGTCAGCCATTTTGGCCCAGAGCAGAGGCGTTGCCATATTGAATAGGCCGCACCAGAGCATATAGGCAACAAACGCCAGCGCCCTCTGCTCCGGCTCAATCCAATACGCCAGAGCACAGGCCAGGGCCGCCAGCAGTTGTAGAGTAATGTACGCCTTGATCTTGCACACCCGCCGCGCCAAGGGCTGCGCCAGCATGCAGCCAACAATGTTGGCCACCATGCCCAGGGTGATAAACAGGGTGATGCTCTGAGGCGCCCCCAGATAGTACTTGACGTAATAGATGGCGAGCGTGGTTTTCAGAACATTTCCGGTCAGCAGGAAAAACGCCGCTAGGCACAAGATGCGCCACTGATCATTCTGCCAGAGTGAACGAAACAGCACCCGGTAGCCCGCTTCCTGCTCGGCCGGTGGGTGCAATCGCTCCCGGGTTCCTTTAAAGCAAAGCAGAAACAGCATCACGCCCAGGGCACTCATCGCCATCATGGTCAATTGGTACCCTTTGGCCTTATCCCCCTGGCCGAACCACTCCACCATAGGCAGGGTCAGGCTGGAGACCAGCAAGCCGCCAAGCATGGCAAACACGAATCGGTAGGACTGAACCGACACCCGCTCTTTGGGATCCGCCGTTAACACCCCGCCCAGTGCACAGTACGGGATATTGATGGCGGTGTAGGCCAGCATCAGCAGGGTGTAGGTCACAAAGGCATACACCATCTTGCCGGATTCCGGCAGGTCAGGGGTGGTAAATGCCAGAACGCTGATCAGCCCAAACGGCAAGGCAAACCAGAGCAGATAGGGGCGGAACTTGCCCCACCGGGTCTGAGTGCGATCGGTCAGGCTCCCCATCAGGGGGTCGGTGATGGCGTCCATCACCCTGACCAGCAGAAACATGGTGCCGACAAACGCCGGTGAGATCCCGAAGATATCGGTATAGAAGAAGGTCAGGAATAACATGACCGTCTGAAACACAATGTTGCTTGCGGTATCGCCCAAGCCGTAAGCGATCTTTTCCCTGATGCTGACCATGCGCGTATCCTTTGCTGTTGTCGTTATTATTTATGGCTGCGCCAAACGATGGCGTCCCGATAGGCCAGACCGCTGTCCTTGATGATCCGTTTCTGAGTGGGATAGTCAACGTACACGATACCGAAGCGCTTAAGGTAGCCCTCCGCCCATTCAAAGTTGTCCATCAGACTCCAGGCAAAGTAGCCCCGTATGTCGACCCCGGCCTCTATCGCCTTATGCACCGCGTTGAGGTGACTCTGGTAGTACCGAATCCGCTGCTCATCAGCCACCCTTTCTCCAACCGGCTCATCCGCAGTCGCGGCACCATTTTCGGTGATGTAGATCGGCGGCAACGGGTACTTCTTGTGCAGTGAGCACAGCAGTTCGGTAAAGGCTTCCGGACACACTTCCCAGCCAATGTCGGTGCGCTCGACGTTGTCCAGTTGCACCGTCTCAAACGGCGCATCCGGTGAGGCCCGATAGATTTCCCGGGTGTAGTAATTGACCCCAAGATAATCGAGCGGCTCGGCGATGATCGCCATATCTCCCGGCTCAATATGGGGGCGATCCGCCTCCTCCAGCGAAGAGAGAATAGCCGGGTACTCTCCGGTAAACAGCGGCCGAATAAACCACTGGTTGAAGTAATCGTCGGCGTAGCGGGCTGCGGCCTTGTCCGCCGGGCTGCTGCTCAGGGGGTAGCAGGGAGTGAAATTGAGCACGATACCGTGGAGCCCATCGGGGCAGTTTTTCCGCAATACCGACATCGCCAGTCCATGGGCCAGCAGCAGGTTATGGGCCGCCTGACGGCCATAGGAGCGCTTGGCCTTACCCGGTGCGTGGATGCCAATTTCGTAGCCCAGGTAAGCACTGCAGAAGGGCTCATTCAAAGTGGCATACGCGTACACCCGGCTACCGAATAAGCGGCTCGCCTTATCCGCATAGTCGCGAAACTGGTAAGCGGTATCCCGATTCAGCCAGCCACCTTTATCCTCCAGATGCTGGGGCAGATCCCAGTGATAGAGGGTGACAAATACCCGGATCCCTTTGCGGTTAAGCTCATCCATCAGGTCCAGATAAAACTGCGCGCCCGACTCATTGATGGAGCCATCGGCATTCAGCAGTCGCCCCCAGGAAACCGACAGGCGATAGGCGTCAACGCCCAGCGACTCAATCAGAGCCACATCTTCGCGCCAGTAACGCACGTGTTCGCAGGCTTGCAGTCCATTGGAGCCGTCCCGGATTTTACCGGGTGTGGCACAAAACCGGTCCCAGATGCTGGGTTGACGAGTCTCTGCGGCCCCCTCGATCTGAAATGACGCCGTGGCCACCCCATAGAGGAATTCCGGTTGTCGCAGCCTGGAGTCCTCAGGCAATGTCAGTGTCATACGGTTGGTTGTCATTCCGCTCCCTGCTGTTTTGTCTCTCTCGGGATCACCATGAATCCTTGCTGATCCGTCTGCCGAAAACCGCGCCATCGGATGATGGCGGTCACAGACCATTCTCTGGGCCATCCCGGTCAATCTGGATCGCATCGCAATTGACTTCTCATTTACATTGCGCCAACAATGTAAGCGCTTTCAAAAGCTATCCATAGACGCGCAGCAGGTCAATCACAATTTGTTTACATGATGCTCTGACCCCGTCGGCTGCTCCGTCAAAAGCACAACAATAAGAGGGAATAACAATGGCAGGGAGCCCCATCTCCAGTGATACCGTTGCTCCGGTCGGAAGTGAAAGCACCGGGCAATACCGATTTGCGCTGATAGCGCTCACCTCCCTTTTCTTTATGTGGGGCTTCATTACCTGTCTTAATGACATTCTGATCCCCTATCTCAAAGCGCTCTTTTCGCTGAACTACACCCAGGCGATGCTGGTGCAGTTCTGTTTCTTTGGCGCCTACTTCCTGGTCTCCATTCCCGCTGGTGCACTGGTCGGGCGCATCGGTTATCAGAAGGGCATTGTGGTTGGCCTGATGGTGGCGTGTTTGGGTTGCCTGTTGTTCTACCCTTCCGCCGAGTGGGGTTCCTATTGGATGTTTCTGGCCGCGCTGTTCATTCTGGCAGCGGGGATCACCACCCTTCAGGTGGCTGCCAACCCTTATGTCAGTGCGCTCGGCCCGGCAGATACCGCTTCCTCCCGGCTGACCCTGACCCAGGCTTTCAACTCCTTCGGCACCACCGTCGCCCCCTTCTTTGGCAGTTGGCTCATTCTGGCCAGCGCTCATGATCCGGGCCTTGAACCTAGCGCTTCCGACGTCCAACTGCCCTATTTGATGCTGGCTGCAGCGCTGTTTGTGCTGGGCCTGCTCTTTATGGCGCTCAAGTTGCCGCTGCTTGGTCTGAACAAACCCGCCCGCCTGAGCGACGCTCTGACCGGCAGTGCCTGGCAGTACCCCCATCTGGTATTGGGTGCCATCGGCATCTTTGTCTATGTGGGCGCTGAAGTGGCCATTGGCAGCTTTCTGGTGAGCTTTCTCGCCTTGCCGGAGATTGGCGGGCTGAATCACGCCGAAGCCGCCAACTACATCGCTTATTACTTTGGCGGCGCCATGGTGGGACGCTTTATCGGTGCGGCGGCGATGCAAAAGATCAAAGCGGGCAAAGCCCTGGCATTTAACGCCGCCGCTGCGGTCGTTCTGGTCGGCATCGCCATGCTGACCTCCGGCTCCGTGGCGATGTGGACCTTACTGTTGGTCGGGCTGTGTAACTCCATCATGTTCCCCACCATCTTCAGTCTGGCGATTCAGGGGCTGGGGCAGCACACCAGCCAAGGGTCGGGCATTCTCTGTCTGGCCATTGTCGGGGGTGCCGTCGTGCCGATGCTTGCCGGCGTGCTGGCCGACAGCTGGAGCCTGCAAAGCGCCTTTATTCTGCCTCTTGTCTGTTACCTCTATATCGCTTTTTACGGTCTTCGAGGCAGTCGGATCCGCCAGCGTCAAGCGTGACGCTTCCGTTTAATCAGTTAGGGACAACGTGATGCAACCTCTCCAACCATCCCGTCTGCATGGAAAGCAGCACACCCTCACCGCAGCGGCGCTGGCGCTTCTGTTGACCGCCTGCGGTCAGGCGCCAGCCCCTGAAGCCGCAGCCGTCGCCAGAGAGTCGGACCAAAGGGCCGAGAGCCCGACAACGGATCTCCAACTCTGGCCCGAACTGGCGATCCCCGGTCGTAATAATCCTGAGCTTGAGCAGAGGATTGAGAAATTGCTGGCCGGCATGACACTGGAACAAAAAGTCGCTCAGATGATTCAGCCCGAGATTCGGGACATCACGGTGGAGGATATGCGCCAGTACGGCTTTGGCTCCTACCTGAATGGTGGCGGCTCCTTCCCCGACGGCAACAAGCACGCCACGCCACAAGAGTGGATTGATCTTGCTGAGGCAATGTATCAGGCCTCCATGGATGACAGCCTTGATGGCATCGCGATCCCCACCATGTGGGGTACCGATGCGGTGCACGGGCACAACAATGTCATCGGCGCCACGCTGTTTCCCCATAACATCGGCCTGGGGGCAGCCCGAAATGCCGAACTGATTGAAGCGATCGCGGCCGCGACGGCCCGCGAGGTGATGGCCACCGGCATCGATTGGGTTTTTGCACCGACCGTCGCCGTAGCACAGGATGACCGCTGGGGCCGCACCTACGAAAGCTACAGTGAAGACCCGGCGCTGGTGCGGGATTACTCCCGGGCCATTGTTGAGGGGCTGCAGGGAGCGGCGGACAAGGATTTCCTGTCGGACCGACGAGTCATCGCCACCGTAAAGCATTTCCTTGGTGACGGCGGTACCGAGGGGGGCGACGACCAGGGCGATACCCTGGCTTCAGAGCAGGAGCTGTTTGAGATCCACGGTCAGGGCTACGTTGGCGGCCTGACCGCGGGTGCCCAAACCGTGATGGCCTCCTTCAACAGCTGGAATGGCGTTAAGAACCACGGCAACCCCTATCTGCTGACTGACGTACTGAAAACCCGCATGGGATTCGATGGGTTGGTGGTGGGTGACTGGAATGGCCATGGTCAGATCCCCGGTTGCAGTAACCAGTCCTGCCCGCAAGCGGTGAACGCCGGTCTCGACATCTTTATGGTGCCCACCGACGCCTGGAAACCGCTGTATCACAACACCATCGCCCAGGTAAAAAGTGGAGCGATCCCCCAGGAGCGCATCGATGATGCGGTTCGTCGAATCCTTCGGGTCAAGTTCCGGGCCGGGTTGTTTGACAAGCCCAGTCCCGCCAAACGCCCACTCTCCGGTCAACGTGAGCTTATCGGCCATCCTGAGCACCGAGCCCTGGCGCGACAGGCGGTGCGGGAGTCGCTGGTGCTGCTCAAGAACCAGGGCAGCCTGTTGCCGCTCGAACCCGGAATGACCGTCATGGTCACCGGTGACGGCGCCGACAACATCGGAAAACAATCCGGAGGCTGGTCCATTACCTGGCAGGGCACCGGCAATCAGAACGGGGATTTCCCCGGCGCCACCTCCATCTATGCCGGTCTGGCTGACGCCATGTCTGCAGCGGGCGGCCAGGCGGTTCTGACGACAAATGGCGACTGGCCAGGTACCAAGGCACCCGATGCGGCGATCGTGGTATTTGGCGAGGAGCCCTATGCGGAAGGCAATGGGGACCTGGATAATCTCGAGTACCAGCGTGGCAACAAACGTGACCTGGCGCTGCTGCAACGTCTGAAGGCTCAGGGCATTCCGGTTGTTTCGGTCTTTATCACCGGCCGCGCCCTTTGGGTGAACCCGGAGATCAACGCTTCCGATGCGTTCGTCGTTGCCTGGCTGCCCGGCACCGAAGGCAACGGCCTTGCCGACGTGTTGCTGAAAGCCCCGGATGGATCCACCCCATACGGCTTTACCGGCACCCTGCCCTTCTCCTGGCCCGCAACGCCACAACAAGCACGCAGCAACCTTCAGGATAAGGATGCCAATCCCCTTCTGCCCGTTGGCTACGGACTGAAATATGGCGAGACAGGGCCGATGGCCGCCCGCCTTTCAGAGGATGACGGTATGGCATCCAGCACCGTGCCGTCGCGGGTATTGTTGAATCAGGGCGTCAAAGCGCCCTGGCAGATGGTGATGGGCGCCAGCATTGGTGACGAGCAACAGAGCGAGCCCGTCAGCAGCAGCGCACAGAGCAACGCCGTTCTCTCCCTGCACACCGCTGACCGAATCGTTCAGGAGGACACGCTGGTGCTGGACTTCAACGGTTCGGGCGAGGGCTGGTTGCGGTTGCAGGGTAACTTCCCGGAGGATCTGAGAGCGCTGCTGGATGGGCGCTCGGCTCTCTCTATTGAGCTTCAGGTCAGTGCACCCCTGACGGACAAACTGTTTGTTGGCATGGATTGCGAAGGGGATTGTCAGGGCGAGGTTGAGTTGCACGAAGCGATCAATCGCCTGGGCGGGAAGTGGGGCACCGTCACCATTGACCTTCAGTGCTTCGCCCAGCAAGGGGTCAACTTCGCCAAGATCCTCTCCCCCTTTGTGCTCAGCGCAGACGCAACAACCCAGCTCAAACTGGGTGAGGTTGCCCTGCTGCCAGGGGCCGGGCCTGATGCCCATTACCGCTGTCCCCTCTGAGGGCAACACTCGTCAATATCGAAACGGCCTCCCTATGTGGAGGCCGTTCTGTTTCGGCCCCCGCCGGTATCCTCCCCGGTTTCAACTAAAATATCGGCATTGGCGGGTTGGCCCCATTCCGGTAACCGGTACCGGTTCATGTCCCCTCTCTGGCCTTAGTTAACCCGCTGTAAACCGTAACAATACCCTCTGAGAGCGGACTTTAAATCTGCCGCCTGTGCGGGTAACTTGAGCTTTATTTTGCCAACAACAGGAACCCCCCATGTCCACGATCATCACTCTGGTGGTACTGGCTGCCATCGCGCTCTACGTTATCGGTATCTACAACAAACTGGTGAACTTGAAAAATCGCCATCAGAACGCGTTTGCACAAATTGAGGTGCAACTGAAACGACGCTACGACCTGATCCCCAATCTGGTGGAAACCGCCAAAGGCTACCTCAAGCACGAACGCGAAACCCTGGAAGCGGTGATCAGCGCCCGTAACCAGGCACTGGCTGGGCTGCAAGCGGCCAGCGCCGACCCGACCGCCGCCACCGGCATTGCCCAGTTGGCGGGTGCGGAATCCGCGCTGACCTCCGCTTTGGGCCGCCTGAACGTCGTGATGGAGGCCTACCCCGACCTGAAGGCCAATCAGAACATGATGCAGGTGTCTGAAGAGCTGACGACAACGGAAAACCGCGTCGCGTTTGCCCGGCAAGCGTTCAACGATGCCGTAACCTCCTACAACAGCTACAAGCAACAGTTTCCTCCGGTGGTGTTTGCGGGCATGTTTGGCCACAGCCAGGACGCAACACTGCTGGAGTTTGAAGACAGCGCCGAGATCCAGGCCGCGCCGAAGGTACAGTTCTAAGGACACACGGAAATGGATTTCTTTGCTCAACAGGACCAGGCCCGTCGACGGACCGGGCAGTTGGTGGTGCTGTTTGTACTGGCCGTTCTGTGCATCGTCGCATTGATCAACCTGCTGACTCAGGTGCTGTTCATCACCCTGGATCCTCCCGCCCCCGGCCAGCCCCTGCCTTCGCTGACTGACCGTTTGCTGTCGATGGACTCGGTGATGATCGGCGTCGCGGTCATTGCAATCATCACGCTGGTCAGTCTGTTCAAGTGGCTGATGCTCAGAGGCGGTGGCAGTGCCGTGGCGGAATCAATGGGAGGGCGTCGGCTCAACGCCAACACCGCCACCGGCGACGAACAGCGCCTGCTTAACGTCGTAGAGGAGATGGCGATCGCTGCAGGCACGCCAGTGCCGCCGGTCTACCTGCTTGAGCATGAACGGGGGATCAACGCCTTCGCCGCAGGCCACTCGCCGAAAGACGCGGTGATTGGCGTAACGCGGGGTACCCTCGAAACCATGAACCGTGACCAACTTCAGGGCGTCATCGCTCATGAGTTCAGCCACATTCTTAATGGGGATATGCGGCTGAACCTCCGTTTGATGGCGGTGCTGGCGGGCATTCTCTTTATCAGCCAGATTGGCGAATTGCTGATGCACAGCAGCCGGGGGCGAAGCAAAGAGAGCGGCCAACTGGCGCTGCTGGGTATCGGATTGCTGGTGCTGGGGTGGATCGGCACCCTGTTCGGCAAAGCGATCAAGGCGGCGGTCAGCCGCCAGCGGGAGTTTCTGGCGGACGCGTCAGCGGTACAGTTTACCCGCAACCCCAGCGGCATCGCCGACGCACTCAAACTGATTGGCGCCAGTCAGTACAACAGCCTGGTGGAAAACCCCAAGGCCACCGAGTCGAGTCACCTGTTTTTTGGCAACATCCGCCCTAAAACCCACTGGCTGGCTACCCACCCGCCCCTGGAGGATCGGATCCGCGCCATTGAGCCCCACTGGGATGGCAATTACGCCGCCGTGGTTCAACAAAGCCAGAGGCGTAAGGAAGCCCGGCAACCTCAGCCGGAAGCCGAAAACCGCCGGCAAAGCGGGCCCAGTGGATGGATGGTTGGTGCCGCCCTGCTGGCTGCCCTGCCTACATCGCTGAAGCAGGCCAGCCATGAACCGGAGCAAGCCAGAGAGTTGGCGCTGGCCCTGTTGTGGCCCGAGCAGGACTATGAGGGCCTGCCGGAACTCCATACCAGCGTCCGCAACAACATCAACGCCCTCCACACGCAACTGGTCGACCTCAGCGCCCGGCAGAAACTCACCCTGCTGGAGTTGTTGCCCCCGAGTTTGAACCTGTTGTCTGAACCACAGCGACAGGTGCTGCTTGAACAGCTGAAGCACCTGTGGGAGCACCAGCCTCACCGGCTGGGTCGATGGTGTGTCTGGTCCCTGCTAAACCACTTCCTGACACCGGCGCCCAAGGCCCTGCCCCGGGCCGAGCGACAATCCGCCAGTCTGGCACTGATCGCCCTGCTGGCGCACGAAGGGAACGCTGATGAGAAGGAGCAACAGAACGCCTTTTTCCGCGGCGCCAATGCCCTGACCGCCTACCAGGCAAGCTGGCCGGGCGCACCGGATTGGGCCCGGTTGAGTGAAACCCTGCCAAGGCTGGTCCACCTGCCTCCTCAGGATAAGCGACGCCTGATCCGAGCCATCGAACTGTGCGTGGCACAGGACGGCGTGCAGACTGAGGAGGAAGCGGTTCTGGTGCAGCTGTTTGCGCTACTGCTGGAAGCGCCAATCAGCCTCACCCTGTAGAGAAGACGCCCACCTATTGGGGCGGTAATGCGTGTTCGTCCCAATAGGTTAACGGTGAAGCGCTGAGCTTACCGTTGGCACTAAGAAGATAGTGGTACTCGCAGTAAGCGTTGCAAACCACGCAGTGTCCACTGGCGCTCACCACGCAGCGGTTATCCGCCAGTGGTGTAATTCGTCCCCTGACCTGGGGAAGCTCGATTGGCTGGCCACACGAGTCACATTCGGCACGAAACCCCTTAAATGAGGCGCCGTTTTCAAACCGGTATGGCAGCACATCCTTGAGCGGTGGGAGAAGAGTCCATTCGATTTGAGCACGGGTTAGTTGAGTCATTATTAGCTCGCCTCGATAGAGTGTCTTAACTCTAGTTCAGCTCAATGCGCAACGGCGCCCCATTTTGGCTTCCGGGATGACTTTTTTTTCCGACGCCCTTATCATCAAACACCCAAAACGGATATTGTATACAAAAATCACTATGGAACAGTTAAACGCCGGGCAGGTTCATGCCGCCCTGCCCTTTCAACGTCTGGTTCCCGCCCTGCGTCAGGCCTTTACCGAAGGGGCAACCGTGCCCCTGCGCCACCATCACGACATGGCCCATCCCGGCCACCGTGAAACCACACTGCTGCTGATGCCCGCCTGGCAGGACGGCGATAAGGCGGGCGTCAAAGTGGTCACCGTTGCCCCCCACAATACCGACCTGCCCAGCATTCAGGGGATCTACCTGCTGCTGGACCTGCCCACCGGCACGCCGGAACTGATGATGGACGCCCCCGCCCTCACCGCACGCCGCACCGCGGCCGCTTCAGCACTGGCAGCCAGCTATCTGGCTCCGGTACACGCCGAGACCCTGCTGATGGTGGGCACCGGCACGCTGGCGCCTCTGCTGATTGAGGCACACAGCAGCGTCCGCCCCATCAAGCGAGTGCGTCTGTGGGGACGCAACCCTGAGAAGGCGGCAGGGTTGATCGCCCAACTGGACCATCTCGACCTGCAGTTTGAGGTGGTCACCGATCTGGAAAAGGCGGCGTCTGATGCGGACATCATCAGTGTGGCCACCCTGTCACAAACGCCTCTGCTCAAAGGCGAGTGGCTCCGCCCCGGGCAGCATGTCGACCTGGTTGGCGCCTACCGTCCGGACATGCGGGAAGCGGATGATGACGTGGTTCGCCGCTGCCAGATATATGTCGACAGCCGGGAGGGCGCCCTCAAAGAGACCGGCGATCTCGCCATCCCTTTGGCTCAGGGCGTGATCACCCCTGACGACATTCACGCCACCCTGTTTGAACTGTGCCAGCAACAGCACAATGGCCGAACCGACCCGCAGGCGTTAACCCTGTTTAAATCCGTTGGCCACGCCCTTGAAGATCTCGCCGCCGCCCGCGAAGTGGAACGGCACTGGAAGGAACAAGCATGACTCCACAACACCATCGAGCCCGGCTCTGTCAGCAACTGGACAGCAACTCTGCGATCATTGTGGTGGGTTCGCCGCAGCGTACCCGCTCCAAGAACCAGCCCTACCGGTTTACCCAGAACAAGGATTTCCTCTATCTGACCGGCTTTCATGAACCCGACGCGGTGGCATTGATCCGCCCGGGTCACGCTCAGCCCTACGTGCTGTTCTGCCGTCCAAAGGATCCCGCCCAGGAAACCAGCTTCGGAGCCCGTGTCGGGCCAGAGGGTGCGGTTGCCACGCTGGGGGCTGACCTCGCTTTCAGCATTGACGAGATCGACCAACGACTGCCGGAACTGCTGGAAACCCGTCAGCGAGTATTGCTGGGCGACGAAGAGAACCGCTTCACCCAGCGCGTCTGGGGCTGGCTCAACCAACAGCGAGGATCCGTCCGGTTCGATGAGCGTCGCCATTTCCGCTCCATGGAGCCCCTGGCAGGCCTGCTGCACGAGATGCGCATCATTAAGACCGATGCAGAGATTGCCGCCATCCGCCATGCGGTCGATGCCGCCTGCGACGCCCACCGCGCGGTGATGGCCAACACCGCCCCCGGCGTCAACGAGCGCCAGCTCAGTATGGCCTTCAACGCCACCCTGGCGCACTGGGACTGTGATACCGACCCCTACCCCAATATCGTGGCGGGTGGCCCCCGAGCCATGTGCCTGCACTACGATGAGAACGACAAGGTGTTGGAGTCCGGCCAGATGCTGTTGATTGACGCCGGCGGTGAGTTCCGTGGCTACGCCTCAGACATCACCCGTACCTACCCGGTGAGCGGCACTTTCAGCGAGCCACAGGGCCAGCTGTATGAACTGGTGCTGGCTGCCCTGGATGCTGCCATCGCCGAAGTGACGCCGGGCGCACCATGGGGCCGGATCTACGACACCGCTTGCCGCGTAATGACCCAGGGCCTGCTGGATCTTGGGATCCTCAAAGGCGACCTGGAGACCCTGCTTACCGAAGAGGCTCATAAGCGCTATACCGTCCACAAAACCGGCCACTACATGGGCCTGGATGTCCACGATGTCGGCCAGTACCGGCAGGCGGACGGCGCGTGGCGTACGCTGGAGCCGGGCATGGTGCTGACCATTGAACCGGGGATCTACTTCCCCGATAACGCCGAAGAGGTGGACGCTCGCTGGCGTGGCATCGCCGTTCGGATTGAAGATGACATTCTGGTCACCCATACTGGAGCCGAAAATCTTTCGGCAGCGGCGCCGCGTACCGTGGCGGAGCTGGAAGCGCTGGTTGGCAGCGCCCCCATCACAAGGAGTGTCCATGTCCCCTCTGAGTCTGCGCTGCGCTGACAGCCTCCTCACCGTCAGCCCCTTTGGCGGTCAGGCCCTCTCCTGGCAGGTTAATGGAGAGGAGCAGCTCTGGCTGAGCCGGGATGCGGATTTGAGCGGCCACCACCCCATTCGGGGGGGTGTGCCCCTCTGCTTCCCCTGGTTTGGTAAAGCGGCAAGCGGGCCCAGTCACGGCTTCGCCCGCACCAGCCTCTGGCAGGTTATCGAGCAACTAAGCACGCCAACCGAGGCCCGTCTGGTGCTGGCGTTACGGGACAGTGAGTCCACCCTGGCGCTCTGGCCTCACCACTTTGAGGCGACCATCAGCTACACACTGACCCCCGACACTCTCGCTATCACGTTGAGGGTCACCAACACCGATGATCAGCCCTGGGCCTTTACGGCCGCCCTACACAGCTATCTCCAGGCTGAGGTGGCTACCCTGCACCTGCCTGCCCTCTCCGGGTTGCCCTATCACGATAAGCTGGAGAACGCGGACCGGCTGTTTGATGACGGGCCGGATGCCAAATTGCCGCCCATCCCGGTGGACGCGATCGTGCCCGGCTTGGCACAGCTGGCACTGAGACAGGGGGACACCAGTCTGCAGATCCACAACCGTGGACACGATGCCACCGTCGTCTGGAACCCGGGGCCGGCGCATGGCATTGGCGACGTGCACTTTGGCGGCGAGCAGGAGTTTATCTGCCTGGAGAGCGCCCTGGCCCTGGAGCCGTTACGACTCGAGCCCGGCAGCAGCCACACCCTGGCTCAGTCGCTGAGCATTTCAGGCTGAAACGCCAGTAAATATCCACCTGCATAGCAGGTGGCTTTGATTAGCCCCCTTTAAGGGGGCTTTTTGTTTTCGGGGATGCCACAGGTATGTAACTGTAGCGAAGCCATTATCCCCTTTTGCCGGGAGCGGCCCGGCGGCCGCCAGAAGGGCTATCGCCCCTCTGGACTCCCCTTTGCCTCCGGCGCGGCGAATGCCCCTCGCTCCCTCTCCTTCCCATTTCAGCTCTGGCCAGACTCGTTTTTGGGAAAGGCTATCCATACCCTTTCCAAAAAGCCGGCTCCGCCATCCTTGGCTTCGCGTTGTTGCCTATCGGCTCTCACCCCTGGCTATCGGCTCTCACCCCTGGCCCTCGGCTTCATTCCCAGTCGCTCACGCTCGGCGCCGCGAGTCGGCGAAGGTGGACGGCTTTCGCCGTGAAACACCTGCGGACAACATCAAACGGATTCGATTTTGAGGCTCGTCTACTTTTCCGTTTACGCGAATATATTTAGAAGTCTCAACTCTACGGGCAAAGCCCCGAAATTCTGTTCACCACCGCCATAGGCGGTGGTTTTGGGATGACAAAAAAACGCTGACTCAAAGGGTCAGCGTTTTGGTTTCCGGTCAGCACTCAGCGAAAGCGCAGAGGGGAGAAGGGAGTTAGCCGTGCCCCGTCTCCCTTATGCAGCGCGTTACTGAGCCAATCCGCGCTTGCCGCTGCCTGGGTCAGCCCCAGGTGCTGGTGGCCAAAGTTAAACCACACCCCGGGCGCCGCACGCCCCATCACCGGCAGAGAATCCGGCAAACTGGGCCGGAAGCCCATCCAGCGCTCAGCCCCTTCGCCATTTATTCCCGGCAGCAACGCCTGGCCATGGGTCAGCAGGATGTCGGCCCGCCGGGGATCCATCGGTGCAGTAAGACCGGCAAACTCCACGGTGCCCGCCAACCGGGTGCCATGGGCCATCGGTGTGATGATAAAACTGCGATCGGCGCTGGCCACCGGACGGGTCAGGCCGGAGTGGGCGGGTAACATCAGGTGGTAGCCCCGCTCCGTATCCAGGGGCACCCGGTGTCCGGTTTGCGCTGCCAACTGACGGGAGAACGCCCCCGCACACAGGATCACGGTTTCTGCCTCGATCCCTCGGCCATCCGCCAGCGCCACTTCGCCATTTGAGGTTATCCCGGTGACCTCTGCATTGAGGTATTGGGCTCCCCGCCCCTCCAGCGCCGTCCATATCCCTTTGCTCAGAGCGAAGGGATCCGGAGTATGGCCGGTATCGGTGAACCAGATCCCATGCTGAATGCGACCATCCAACACCGGCTCCAACTCGCGCACCTCGTCGCCAGTGAGATAGCGGCAGGCGACGCCCTCGCTGGCGTATTTGCCCACCTGGGCATGCACCTCTTCCGGCTCAGCCTGCTCAAACACCAGCAGCGAGCCCCTCTTCACCAGATGTTCGCTCAGCGCCAACGCCTCCAGCAGTTCCTGCCAGGCAGCCATCGCGTCCTCGTTGAGCGCCCGCAACGCGCGGGTGTTCCGGCTGCGGGCGGTCGGGGTCATATTGGCCAGAAACCGCATAAACCAGGGCAGCGCCCGCCACAGGTAGCGCAGGCGGATACGGAAAGGTCCGAGCGGGTCCAGCAGCATCCCGGGGATTTTGGGCAGAAGCGCGGGATCCGCCAGAGGGAACACCTGCTCAGTGGCAAAGTGCCCGGCGTTGCCGGAGGAGGTCCCGGCCCCGGGCTGGTCCCGGTCGATCAGCAGAACGGACCGTCCCGCCTTTTGCATGGCAGCAGCGGTGGCCAATCCCACGACCCCGGCGCCAATGATCACCACATCCTGTTTCATCTCTGACCTCACCGAAGGAAAAAGCCGTGGTCGAAGGGATCCCGGGGATCGAGGAAAAAGCGGTGCTCACCGGTTATCCAGGCGCGCCCACTGACGCGGGGAATCACCGCATCGCGGCCAAAATAGTGCTGTCGGGCCATCGCCGTTACCTGCATTCGGCCGCCAACAATCGATTCGATCTCCACGGTGTCCCCCAAATCGATGCTCTCCCGGGCCATCAGCAGGGCGATGCGGGCGGACACGCCGGTTCCGGTGGGGCTGCGGTCCAGTTCGCCATCCGCAAAGATGCAGACGTGACGACTGTGACGATGGGCCTCCTTGACCTTTCCGGAGGTAAAAATCGTGCCGTAAAGGAAGCCGAGATCATCCGCTTCGGGATGGTTGAGGGGGTAAGCCTCCGCCACCGCCAGCTTGATCGCCTGGCCGACCCGGATCACCTCCCGGGCATTATCCGCATCCAGGGAGAGTCCCAGAGCATCCGCATCCACAAAGGCGTAGTAGGCGCCACCAAAGGCGATGTCGTACTGCACCGTACCGACGCCGGGTACCGCAATCTGCTGGTCCAGACACTCCACAAAAGCGGGCACATTATCAAAACTGGCTTCCCAACCCTTTTCGCCCGGTTGGCAGTAAGCGGTAACCCGACCGGCGGGGGCATCGATCTTCAGTTCGATGGGCGTTTGGGCATCGCGGCACTGGGCGGTAACCTGCGCCAGCGCCAGAATGGCGTGGCCACACATGCTGGAGTAACCCTCGTTGTGCAGGAACAGGACACCGAAGTCCCCGTCCGCCGTCACCGGCTCGGTGATCAGGGCGCCATACATATCGCTGTGGCCACGCGGCTCATGCATCAGCAACCGGCGGTACTGGTCCAGATGTTCGGTCAGATAACGGCGCTTGGCCAGAATCGAATCACCGGGAATCTCCGGGTAGCCACTGGTGATGATTCTCAGCGGCTCACCCTCGGTATGAGCGTCCAGGGTGGTGAACTGCAAAGCCCCCTCTGTCAGGGCGCGTGGGGCGGTGAGGGTCATGAATTCTCCTTAATTCAGCCGAGAGTGTGACGGGCCTCTCGAAATCCTACCAGTTTGCGTTACATTAACGATCACTTGCGTTACGTCCGAGTTGATTGTATACAATATCCACCGCAAAACAATACCGCCTGCCAGACAGGCATACACATCATCAAGAGGGATCTTCCATGAAGGTTGATTGGAAAGGGGTATATCCCGCCATCTCCACCCAGTTTGACGCTGACGGCCAACTGGATCTGGCCGCCAACGAACGCATGCTTAACCAGCTGATTGAGGAAGGGATCCACGGCATCATCGCCCTGGGTACCGTGGGTGAGAACTGCTCACTGAGCGCCGAAGAGAAGCGCACCTTCCTGCGCCACACCGTGTCCGTTGCCAACGGCCGCATCCCGGTCATTGCCGGCTGTGCCGAAACCACCACCGCCTTCGCCATCGACTACGTTCGTGATGCGGAAACCATCGGCATCGACGGCATTATGCTGCTGCCGGGCATGGTCTACCGCGCCAACCGCGAAGAGACGCTGTACCACTACCGCACCGTGGCCCGCGCCACCAAGCTGCCGATCATGATCTACAACAACCCGGTGACCTACGGCGTTGATGTGGACCTGGAGATGACCGCAGAACTGGCGGAAGAAGCCAACATCGTGGCGATCAAAGAGTCCACCACCGACACCCGCCGCATTACCGAGCTGCACAACCGCTTTGGTGATCGTTTCACCATCTTCTGCGGCGTGGACGACATCGCCCTGGAGAGCCTGATGCTGGGCGCCACCGGTTGGATCTCCGGCCTGACCAACGTGTTCCCCCGTGAGTCCGTTGCCATCTATAACCTGGCCCAGGCCGGTCGTTATGCTGAGGCGCTGGAGCTGTGGCGCTGGTTCCTGCCACTGCTGCGTCTGGACACCGTCCCGCACCTGGTTCAGTGCATCAAGTTTGCCGAGCAGTTGGCCGGTCGCGGCAGCGAAACCGTTCGCGCCCCCCGTCTGCCCCTTTCCGGCGAGGAGCGCGCCCGCGTGACCCGTGTCTACGACGACGCGATGGCAACCCGCCCCGACCTGAGCCGATTTAACCTGGACTGAGGGAACGCGATGATCAAAGGCACCTTTTTCTGCATCGATGCCCACACCTGCGGTAATCCGGTGCGCCTTATCACCAGCGGTCACCCGCCCTTGCAGGGGCGAACCATGAGTGAGAAACGTCAGGATTTTCTGGCCAACCATGACTGGATCCGTCAGGCCCTGATGTTCGAGCCCCGTGGCCACGACATGATGTCCGGTGCCTTTGTTTATCCCCCCTGCGACCCGGCCAACGACGGCGCCATTCTGTTTGTCGAGACCTCCGGCTGTCTGCCGATGTGTGGTCACGGCACCATCGGCACCGTGACCGCCGCACTGGAAGCGGGGCTGCTTACCCCTCGCACGCCCGGCAAGCTGCGCCTTGAGGTACCGGCGGGCGTCATCGACGTGACCTACCAGCAGACCGGCGCCAAGGTTGACTGGGTTCGACTCACCAATATCGCCTCCTACCTGGCCCATGCGGACCAAACCATTGAGGTGCCCGGCCTGGGCACCCTCAAGGTGGATGTGGCCTACGGCGGCAACTACTACGTGATTGTCGAACCTCAGGCCAACTTCCCCGGCATCGAGCACTGGAGCGCGGATCAACTGCTGCGCTGGAGCCCTCTGGTCCGTGAAGCGGCGGACGTGGCGCTGCCCTGTGTCCATCCTGAGGATCCCACTGTGTGCGGCGTCAGCCACGTACTCTGGACCGGCACCCCCAAACAGCCGGATTCCGATGCCGCCAACGCGGTGTTCTATGGCGACCGTGCCCTGGACCGTTCTCCCTGCGGTACCGGCACCAGCGCCCGTATGGCACAGCGCTTCGCCAAGGGGCTGCTGCGTGAAGGGGAAACCTTTGTGCATGAATCGATCATCGGCAGTCAGTTTGTCGGCCGCGTCGAGCGGGTAACGGAGTTAGCGGGACGGCCCGCCATCATCCCCAGTATTCAGGGCTGGGCACGGGTTCACGGCCACAACACCCTGGTGGTGGATGACGCCGACCCCTATGCCTTCGGCTTTCAGGTGAAATAAGGAGTCACCATGCCCCTGACAGGACAACACTTTATTGCGGGCCAGTGGACTGGCCTGCCGCAACACGACTTTTTGGCGTGGGATCCCCGCACGGATGCCCCACTGCCGACCCACTTCGCGGATGGCAGCGAAGCGGAAGTGGCCGCCGCAGCTTCGGCTGCGGCGGACGCCTTTGCGCCCTACCGCCGCCTTGATACGGAACAACGGGCCGCGTATCTGGAAGCGATCGCCGAGGAGATTGAAGCCCTTGGCGATGAGTTGCTGAACCGCGCCGAACAGGAAACCGCACTGCCCGCCGCGCGCCTGCAGGGTGAGCGGGGACGCACCTGCGGCCAGCTACGCGCGTTTGCCGGCTGGCTGCGCTCGCCACTGCACCCGGTGATCAAGGACGCCGCCCTGCCCGACCGTCAGCCCCTGCCGCGGCCCGATATCCGCCTTGGCCAGGTGCCGCTGGGACCGGTGGCCGTTTTCGGTGCCTCCAACTTCCCATTGGCCTTCTCGGTGGCCGGTGGCGATACCGCCTCTGCTCTGGCTGCGGGTTGCCCGGTGATCGTCAAAGGCCATCCCGCCCATCCCGGCACCTCCGAGCTGGTTGCGGGCGCCATTGGCCGCGCCATCAGCCGCTGCAACCTCCCGGCAGGCGTATTCTCGCTGATCCAGGGCCGCAGCCCGGCACTCTCTGTCGCTCTGGTGCGCCACCCGGTAATCGCTGCAGTGGGCTTTACCGGTTCCGGCCCCGTCGGTCAGGCTCTGGCCAAAGAAGCCGCCAACCGTCCCCGCCCAATCCCCTTCTATGGCGAGCTGGGTGCAGTAAACCCTCAGGTGATTCTGCCGGGGCAGCTCGCTGCCCAGCCGGAACAGCTGGCCGAGATGCAGATTGGTTCCATGATGATGGGCCAGGGGCAGTTCTGTACCAGCCCGGGGCTGGTGTTGCTGCCGAACAGTGAGGGCGCAGATCGCTACCTGGCCAGCCTGGCCGAAGGGTTGAGCAGCCAGACAGAGGGGGTGATGCTGACCCCGGGGATCGCCCGCGCTTATCGCAGCGGTGCAGACCATCTGGCCAGCCAGAATGGCGTAACGGAACTGGCCCGTGGCCGCAATGAGGGCAACCCGAACGGTGCGGTTCCACTGATCTACCGGGTCAGCGCCGACGATGCACTGGGCAATGCCGCGCTGTTTGAAGAGGTGTTTGGCCCCTGTGTTCTGGTGATCACCGGTGCCCAGGGCCCGGCTCTGGATGCCCTGGTAGACACCCTGCCCGGCCAGCTTACCTGCACGATACACGGTACCGCCGACGACTTTGCCCGACACGAGGCACTGCTGGAGGCCCTGGCCTACACCTCAGGCCGTCTGATCGCCAACCAGATGCCTACCGGTGTTGAGGTGTGTGCGGCACAAAACCACGGTGGCCCCTGGCCCGCCAGTACCGCAGCGCAAACCACTTCGGTTGGTGCAGAAGCGATTCAGCGCTTCCTGCGTCCGCTGGCCTATCAGAACTGGCCGACCGCTCAACTGCCGCAAGCACTGCGTTGAGACAAATTGTTAACGCAGATCAGGGAGTCCTTTGGGGCTCCCTTTTCTTTGCCCACTGGGATAGGTACTCTAGAGGGCAAATCAAGTCATAGAAAATATACAAATGCGTCAGGGAAGCCCCATCGTTCACAAAACCCGCACTCAGGTGGTTGTCGAGGTGCTGAGGGAAAAGATCCTCTCCGGTGAAATCAAAGCCGGTGAACCACTCAGACAAAGCGCCCTTGCCACCGAGCTTAACGTCAGCCGAATTCCCGTTCGTGAGGCGTTACTGCAACTGGAGGCGGAAGGACTGGTGCGGTTTGAAGCCCATAAGGGTGCCACGGCCACAGAGCTGTCGGTAACCCAGGTGGATGAGCTGTTTGAGCTTCGCGCTCTGATTGAGCCCGCCCTGCTGGCCCGCTCCATTCCAAACCTCACTCAAAGCCAGCTTTCCCTGGCTGAGGATTATCTGGAGCAGCTGGAATCGGCGTTTCAGGCGGAGAATGCGGTAAACAGCTGGAGTGAGCTGAACACCCTATACCACCTGAGCCTTTACGCTGGCGCAGACCGCCCCCACACTCTGGAGGTGGTAAAAGGCTTGAATACCAACTCGGATCGCTACATCCGCCTGCAACTGTTGCTGGCGGGCGGCATTCCCCGTGCAGAGCAGGAGCACCGCACGCTTCTGGAACTGTGTCGGAGCGGCGACATTGATGCGGCCACCACCCTGTTGCGTGGCCACATTGAGCACGCTGCCGAAGGCGTCAAAACCCTGGTCGCCGAGCACGTTGCCCTGCAAGCCTGAGTGATCCGTACTGTCCCCCAAGCGGCGTGTATTGCGCCGCATGTTCAGGAGTTTTCCCATGCGTTCTGCCGAAATTACCGGCTGGGGTAAATGCCTTCCCCCGGCGGTACTGACCAACGATGATCTGGCCACCGTCATGGATACCAGCGACGAGTGGATCCGCACCCGTACCGGCATTGGTCAGCGTCATATCAGCCACGTTGGCACCGCCGAACTGGCCAGTGTGGCCGCCCAGCGCGCACTGGATGCCGCCGGCCTGTCTGGCAGCGACATCGATATGATCATCCTGGCCACCGCGTCTCCGGACACCCTGGTGCCCAATATCGCCGCCACCGTGCAAGCCAACATCGGTGCGCAGTGTGCCGCTTTTGATATCAATGCTGCCTGCTCCGGCTTCCTTTATGGTCTGGGCCTGGGCACTGCCCAGGTTCGCTCCGGCCAGTGCCAGCGCGTATTGGTGATCGGCGCCGAGCGCCTGACCTTCTACCTCAACTGGACCCTGCGTGACACCGCAGTGCTGTTTGGCGATGGCGCCGGTGCCGTGGTGGTGGAAGCCTCCGATCAACCTGTGGGTGTGCTGAGCTACGCCATGAACAATGATCCGGAAGGGCGTGAAATCCTGAAGGTTGCCGGTTTTGGTACCACCATGGACCGCAGCGATCCGGAAGCGATGTCTTTCTACCTCCAGTTTGAGGGTCGCGAGATCTTCAAGCGGGCGATTGCGGGCATGGGCAAACTCAGCGCCCAGGTACTGGCAGAAAGTGGCCTGAGCCCGGAACAGGTGGACCTGGTGGTGCCCCATCAGGCCAACGTCCGCATCATCGATACCCTGATCGGCAAGATGGGGCTGCCGAAGGAGAAAGCCTTCGTCAACATCGAGCACTACGGCAACACCTCTGCCGCCACCATTCCCATCGCCCTGTGCGATGCGCTGGAAGCTGGTCGCATCAAGGCAGGGGACACTCTGCTCTCCTGCGCTTTCGGTGCCGGTTTGACCTCCGCTGCGGCCCTGATCAAGTGGGGCGAACGCACCACACCGGTACGGGCCAGTCAGGCGGAACTGCCGCCCTGCGACAAGAGCGGCCTGGAGCTGATCCGCGACGCGGTAGCCCGGGATCGCGCCAAAGCAGAGCGCTAAGCACGGGACGCTTAGTGCTCGAAAACAGGCCGCCAAAGCGGCCTGTTTCTTTTCTTGCCATACTGTTGAGACTTGGCTCAACGCCTCACGGACCGAGGGAACACAATATGGATATTGAACGTCTCTTTGAGGGCGACACGCCGTTGCCCAGCCTCAACCGTCTGGTACAGCAACTGCTGTCGGAATTCTCCAGCCACGACCCCGATCTGCTCCGTATCGCCCGCATTCTCAGTCAGGACCAGGCCCTAAGCGCCAAAGTGCTGCGACTGGCCAACTCCGCCCACTTTGCCGGTGCCCGTCAGGTAGACTCCATCAGGGATGCCGCCATCATGCTGGGGTTAAACAACCTCAGAATGCTGGTGATCTGCTCCGCCGTTCAACAGCGTTTCGTCACCATCCCGCATCTGGATCTTGGCCGTTTCTGGCGCCAGAACCTGGCCTGCTCACAGCTCGCGGGTAGGTTGGCCAAGCGCTGTCGACTGGATCAGGAGCAAGCCCGTCTCGGCGGCCTGCTTCACAGCATTGGCCAACTCTACATTCATCAGAAGGAGCCCCGTCTGGCTCAACAAGTGGTGGCTAAGGTCGCCCAGGGTTGCCCAAGAGCCGAGGTGGAAAAGCAGTTGCTTGAGTTTGACTACGGAGAGGTGGGCGCTGAACTGGCCCGCCGTTGGCAATTCCCGGCCTCACTGGCGCTGATCTGCCGCCATCATATACGTCCCGACTCAGCTCCGGAGGCTAGCCGTCCCCTGGTGACAGTGGTGGCACTGGCGCGCTGGCGGGTCGAGCAGGATATGGACGCCCCTCAACTGTCGTGGCCGGACGAGGCGCTCAACAGCCTGGGACTCACCCGGGAGCAGCTTTACGCTCTGGGCGAAGCACCGACGCCCGCCTGAACGGCGCAGACCGGGTCCCAGTAGAGATGCGTGCGGTAATGGTCCGCCAGCAGACGATTGAGCGCACCGAAGCTGGCGATACGCTGCTCGTCGCCTGACAGGCAGTGCCAGACAAAGCGGTGACAGTTGTTGTCGGTCAGGTGGTAATCCCGGTAAGTGAACAGGGCCTGGGCGGCCCGCTCCGCCACATCGGGATCCGCCAGGGGCTGATGACGATGGTCACAGAGACAGAACAGGGTGTTGCCGCTGCGTTTGGCCAGAAAGCGCTCCAGCGAAACCGCCCGCACCAAGCCACTGCCATGCAGCTCCGCAATGGCGCCCTCCCCCAGCCAGATGCCGGTGTGCTCCACCACGCCAAAGACGTGACAGGCCATGATCGCTCCGGGCTGTGGCGTAACGCTGACGTGACCGGGCATCCACTGGCTGGGTCTCAGAGCCAACTTAGCCTCCCCCTCCGGGGTGCGATATCGCCGCCCCTGAACCGTTCGGCGATGAGATTGGTATTCCACCGCAGCCAAGGCGCCAGCCAAAATCAATAACGCAGGTAGTGCCATGCCATCCTCCTATTCCTACTGAGACTAATGGGAGAAAGGATGTGAAGGGGTGTAAAGATGTAACCAATCTCAACAATTGGGCTAGCGGCTTAACCTCAACAACTCATTGATGGTTAACCGCCCTCGCCCCGCCAGTGCGCTGGCCTGGGCCAGCAGGAGCTCGCCGCACGCGATGGCGTCTGTCAGCGCATTGTGGCCCGGGTAATCCGGCAATCCGTACCGACGGCGGCAATACGCCAGTTTAAGGGTGTCGGACTTCAATATTGTGCCCTGACGCTCCAGCCTACGCTGTTCAATCTTCAGCGTATCGATCACCTCCAGAGGCAGGCCCTGACCAAACTCGGCCGTCAGACCCGACTGCAGAAAACCCAGATCCAAACCGCCGTGGTGACACACCAATATCCGGCCCGCCAGCTTGGGCAGCAGAGTGGCCAGCGCTTCAGAGAGGGGAACGGCGTCCTCCAGATGGCGGTCATGGATACCATGTATGGTGGCACTCTGGCCCACCCCACCATCAAACGCCACCAACTGGTGCCAGGCGTCAGAGAGCACCAGTCGACCCGCGATGATAGGCACTGTGGCAATAGAGAGGATGGCATCCTGCCGCACATCCAGACCGGTCAGCTCCAGATCGAGCGCCAACATCTCCTGCTCCCGGTAGTCCGCAGAGCCTTGCGGTGCACCCACCTGGTAAAAGTGGTCGTACTCCGGCACCTGATTACGCCAGCGAGCCAGCCCAAAGCGAAAACTCGAAGGCACCATCACAGGCTCCTGGCAAAACTGAGTCGGATCCCATCCTGCGCCCTTGCCACCACCGCGAACGCGTCCCGGAGCTGATGCCGGGCCAGCCCCGAGATGCGGCCCGGGCGAAGGAAGTTGGAGGGGTCTTCACCCCGGCTCCACTGCTCACCCTGATTGGCCAGTCGAAGGTGGGAGATGAACTCCTGAGCGTCAGCCAGATTGAGGGCGTCTTTGCGGGTCAGCAAGCCCGCCTTCATCGCCGCCTGGATCCGGGACGCGGTGCCCACCGCTTCACAGCCGGATGCCAGTGCATAGAGACGGGCGATGTCATTGATGATCGCCAGCCCTTTATGTTTGAGATCCAGCGCTTTTCTCTGCTCGCCATCCCGCTCCAGCACCAACTGTCGGAAGAACCCCAGCGGCGGCGAGTTGGTGCAGGCGTTGGCGGCCATCATCGCCAGGAAGATCTGGTTGTCCTTGCAGCGCGCCAGTACGTCACGTTGCAGAGTTTTCGCCAGTTCACCCCGTCCGGCCACCGCCCTCATGTCGAAAAAGATGCTGGCGTGCATCACCGCTTTGGGCTCCGGTTGATCGATCCAGCGTTCAAACTGGTTCTGCCATTGCGCCAGGGAGAGGCACCATTTGGGATTCATCGCCATAATGCCGCCGGGACAGTGCACATAGCCGCTGTCATTCAGCCCGTCACAGACAAAGGTGGCCAGGGCGAGGAAGTACTTCAGTTCCGCTTCACTGGGCTCCCGGGCCAGCAGCAGGCCATTGTCCTGATCCGATTTACCCGCCTGGTCCATCCGCGCCTGAGAACCAAACGCCAGCCAGCACCAGGGCATCGGGGCGGGCCCCAGCTCATCCTGTGCCAGTGCCAGCAGACGCCGGGTCAGCGCATCGGTCACCAGCGTCAGCACCCGTCCTATCTCTTCCGCCCGGGCATCGGCCTGAATCAGGCTCTGCAACAGGGTGGGGATCTGACCCGCCACCTGTACCAGTGCCGCCCGATCCTGCTGCCGGTCGATTTCACCAATCAGATAGAGCGGATCACTGCGCTGAGCCCGGATCAGGTCGGTACTGGTTACCACCCCCACCGGCACATCGTCATCGCACACCGGCAGATGGTGAATATTGTGCTGACTCATCGCCAGCATCGCTTCAAACACCAGGGTCTGTGAGGGAACGGATACCGGCTCTGCCGTCATCACTTCATTGACCGGGGTGTCTACGGCGACCCCTTCCGCCAACACCCGGTTGCGCAGGTCCCGGTCTGTCAGGATCCCAAGCAGCCGGTCATCCTGCACCACCAATACGCTGGAAATGCGGTTATCCCGCATCCGCTGTGCGGCCTCCTGAATCGGTGTAAGCGGCCCGACCGCCTGCACCGGCGACGCCATGACCGAGCGGATCCGCGCGGTACTCAGGTGCTCTCTGGCCAGGTAGCGGGCACTGTGGCGCAGTCGTTCCGCGTGCTTACGATTGAAGAAGCGATCGAAGTCGCGGCTGACGGCTCTGAGAACCCGAAAGCTCTCCTCTTTAAGGATGTAAACCAGGCCATCTTCCAGCACCTGCACCCGGTTGCTGACCTGCTCTCCGGTCAGTAATGAGGGAAAGCCGAAGTAATCCCCCTCCCCCAATCTGTCGAGCAACTCACCATGCTCACTGCGCACCTCGAACGCGCCAGAGCGCACAATGTAGAGCTGGGGGTTACTGTAATCCACCGGCACCTCGCCGGTGGCCTTCGCGAAGTAGGCGATCTCAATGCCGCAGGCAGCTTCAAGACGGCCGTTGTCATCAAGCTGATCAAAGGGCACCAGCTGAGCCAGGAAGTCGATGATGGGGGCCAGATCGGGATCGGTCATGTTGTTCTATTACATCCTTGATACACTGGGCAAAGTTTCAGGGAGAGAACCATGTTAGCCATTGCACAAACTATCGTACTGGGCCTCGGCGTCATCCTGGTGTTGAGCGCTTTGGGGCGTTACATCCATCGTACCCAAAACTGGCACGCCATCTGGCAGGTCTGGGTTGGAAAACTCAAGGACCTTAACCTGTCTGAGTTCCGGCTCTATCGAAGTGGCATCGTCCTGCTCTTTGCCGGGGTGTTGCTTCGCATCGTCTACCTCACCTTAAGCGGCGTTTAAGGTAAGGGAAAGAAAAAGAAAGGGCACCTTGCGGTGCCCTTGTTGTTTAGTGGTGGGTGGCGGCACCGGACCCTTTCGGGAATCGGATGCTTTCTACCAGGTCCTGAACCTCCTGCGGCGACTCCTGAGTCATCCGACTCACGATAAAGGCCGTGATAAAGTTCAACACCATACCCAGGGTACCAATCCCTTCCGGAGAGATACCGAACAACCAGTTTTCAGGCGTGTTGGCGATCAGCGGCTCGAAGAACACGCCTTTGTACGCCAGGATGTAGCCTGCGGTGAAGGTGATGCCCACTACCATACCGGCGATCGCGCCCTCCTTGTTCATCCGCTTGGAGAAGATCCCCATGATGATTGCCGGGAAGAAGGACGAGGCGGCTAAGCCGAAGGCGAAGGCCACCACCTGAGCCACGAAGCCTGGTGGATTGATGCCCAGGTAGCCAGCAATAACGATGGCCACCGCTGCGGCAATACGGGCGTAGGTCAACTCCTGCCTGTCGGTAATGTTTGGCATCAGGTTTCGTTTAAGCAGATCGTGCGACACCGACGTTGAGATCACCAGCAGCAAGCCTGCAGAGGTCGACAGCGCCGCCGCGATCCCCCCCGCTGCCACCAGTGCAATCACCCAGTTCGGCAGATTCGCAATCTCCGGGTTGGCCAGTACCATGATGTCGCGGTCGATCTTCATGTTGTTGCGTTCATCGCCGGAGTAGAACATCACGCCATCGTTGGCCAGGTTCTGGCCGGCGTCACCGGAAGCACTCACTTTCTCGTCGGTACCGGCAAAGCCGATCAGACCGGTCTGCTCCCAGTTCTTAATCCACTGGGGACGCTCGGCGTAGAGGGTACCCTGACCATCCGGACCGTTAATGGTGTCGATCATGTTCAGACGGGCAAATGCGGCAACCGCCGGGGCAGTGGTGTACAGCAGAGCGATAAACACCAGGGCCCAACCTGCAGAGATACGGGCATCGGCCACCTTAGGCACGGTAAAGAAGCGCACGATAACGTGAGGCAGACCCGCAGTACCCACCATCAGGGCAGCGGTGATAAAGAACACGTCTACGGTGGACTTGGAGCCATCCGTGTATTGATTAAAGCCCAACTCGTTCATCAAACCATCGAGCTTCGCCAGCACCGAGGTTCCCGGTTCCGCCGTCAAATCCGAACCAAAGCCGATCTGCGGCAGCGGGTTGCCGGTCAGCATGATGGAGATGAATACCGCAGGCACCAGGTAAGCGGTGATCAGTACAACGTACTGGGCAACCTGGGTGTAGGTGATCCCTTTCATGCCACCCAATACGGCGTAGAAGAACACCACCACCATACCGATGATCACACCGGTGGTAACGTCCACTTCCAGGAAGCGGGAGAACACCACGCCCACACCACGCATCTGGCCTGCCACGTAGGTAAAGCAGACGAAGATGGCGCAGATCACCGCCACGGTACGGGCGGTCTGGGAGTAGTAACGGTCACCGATAAAGTCCGGCACGGTGAACTTGCCGAACTTACGCAGGTAGGGGGCAAGGCAGAGTGCCAGCAGTACATAACCGCCGGTCCACCCCATCAGGTAAACCGCGCCGTCATAACCCATAAAGGCGATCAAACCCGCCATCGACAGGAAGGAAGCGGCAGACATCCAGTCCGCTGCGGTCGCCATCCCGTTCGCGACAGGGTGTACGCCGCCACCGGCCACGTAGAATTCATTGGTTGAGCCGGCCTTTGCCCAGATGGCAATGCCGATATAGAGGGCAAAGGTCGCCCCCACTACGATATACGTCAGTGTTTGCAAATCCATGCCATCAGTCCTCGTGCACGTTGTACTTACGGTCCAGCGCGTTCATCTTCGCCACGTAGACAAAGATGAGTGCCACGAAGACGTAGATGGCGCCCTGCTGGGCAAACCAGAAGCCCAGTTTGAAGCCGCCGAACTGAACGGCGTTGAGGGTATCGACCAACAGAATCCCACAGCCGTAGGACACGATGAACCATACGGCCAACAGGCTAAGCATCAGACGAAGATTCTCCGCCCAATACGCTTTGGCCTTTTCGCTGCTTTCAAAAGCCATGTGCTGCTCCCCTTTCCTTATCGTTGGAATAGTCAGAGCTAACCTAGCAAGGGGAGCGATGTGAGGAAGATCGACCTTAGTCAAAGAGCGCGCATATCGAACTGGCGAGGGTGAATCTTTTTCACTTACTGAACAGCCACTTACGACTGAGTAATTACGTTAAACCGGTCAAATCCCGTCAATTTTAGACTTTAGTCTCAGCGGCAAGTCGGTGATTGCCGCTCCGGCAACCCTTTGCCAGACCCGGCCGACGTCAGCCCATCCCCTCCACCACAAGGGTTAGCGCGGTGTTAATGAAAGCATTTAGGCAAAGTGCTGATTAACAACGAATAAACCTTTGGGCGTTTTTTGTGCACTTGGGCGCTGACAGATCCCACTTTTGGCAAGTTGAGCACGCTCTTTGCTAACTCTCGGGTCCACCACTCAAGGAGCCACAGCATGAAACTGTCACCGGTACAGACTCAGATGAGTCCGCGCTTCAATAACGCCCCGGGCGCCAACTTCGACGCCAACCTGAACAAACCCGCTCAGGCTGGTAACCAGGTCACGCCGGGCAGCAGCTTTGAAGCCAAGCTGGAGAGTGAAAAACTCAGCTGGTCTGAAACCCGTGCGATGGAGAAAACCGCCAAGCAGGTTGAAGCACTGAAAGAGGAGTTCCAGGCTCATCAGCAGAAGAGCCTGGCCAACCCGTTTGCCGACAACACCGGCGACCTGCTCGGCCTGCTGGAAAAGGCCAAGAAGACCCTGGTTTAATCCAGGGCAACCTTGATCCGCAGGCGCACCTGCTGCGCCTGCTGTGCCGGTTGATAGCGGCCGGATTCTGCCGCGTCCGCCATCATCATATTACGAGGCATCGGCGCACCGCCCTGCTCCGTGATCTCCAGCACCTCTCCCAGACTCGCATCCAGCTTCTCCGCAAGCGCTTCCGCTTTGTCCAGCCCATCCTCCAGAGCAGCCTGGAACACCGCATCGCGCTGAGCCCGATCGTCACTAGCAAAGTAGTTGGGCGTGGAGATCTCGGTCAGCCCAAGTTCGGTAAATCGTCCCAGCCAAAGCCCCACCTCAGTAACCGGCACCTCAAGTGAGATACCACGGCGTGCTTCGTAACCGAGCATGACCCGCTTCTGCTCACGGTACTCATAGCGCGGCCCAAGGGTCAGTGAACCGGCGCCGTACCGGCTCACCGGCAACGCCGCCTCTTCAAAGGCATCCAGCACCCGGTTAATCACCTTATCCGCGTCGGCCTGAGCCTGCTTTGGCGATTCTGCCAGCGCAGTCACCTGAGCACTCAACATCGCCGAGTCCGGAGTGACATTGGCAACCCCTACGCCATCCACCTCAATCCATCTTGGTTGCGCCCAGGCCAAACCGGGCAACAGCAACAAACAGCAAAGGATCTTTCGCATCATCGGCTCCTTTTATAAACCTAAATGTTGAATAAACGAGCTAAGCGGGGAAAAATGGTGGTTACTTACCCCTAAGTCACTTTATTACTCATGTCCGGCGCCACCAGCAAAATCCTGTATCTGCTTAAACAGAATGGTCCGATGCCGCTTCCTCCACTGGCGGAAGCGCTGGAACTGACCACCATGGGCGTCCGCCAACACCTGCACAAGCTGGAGCAACAGGGGCTGGTCGCGTTTGAGGATCGCCGCTTCGGCCCAGGCCGTCCCAGCCGACACTGGTATCTGAGCGATGCCGGACACCGGCAATTTGGAGACCGTCATCAGGATCTGACCTTGCAACTGCTGGACGGCATCGACGCCCTGTTTGGCGCGGAGGGCCTGAATCAACTGATAAGCCACCGCTTTGAAAGTCAAAAAGCGCTGTATCTTGAGACGCTTGCGGAGGCAAAAAGTTTGGGGGAACGGGTAGAAAAATTGGCCCGGCTTCGCCATCAGGAGGGCTATATGGCCCGGGTTGTCCCTCAGGGAGAGGGATGGTTGCTGGTGGAAGATCACTGTCCGATCTGCGCTGCCGCAGCCCGCTGTCGGGGGCTCTGCCAGCAAGAGTTGGAGCTGTTCAGAACGGTACTGGGCGACACACTGTCGGTAACGCGCAGCGAACACCTGCTGGAACAGGGCAGCCGCTGCGCTTACCTGATCACGCCGTCAAAGGCGGCATGCTGAAGGGATCGGGGTAGCGATAGGAAAACCCCAGCACAGACACAATCCGCTCGCCCGATACCCGCTTCACCGGCATGGGTTCATCGGAAAAACCCGGGGCTGGCAAGCCCAGTGCCTCGGCCGCTTTGGGATAAAAGGCCTCACGAGTCGGATGGTGGGGCGCACTCAGGTTAAACACCTCACCAAAGGCTTCCTGCTCAAGAATTCGCACCACCGCACCAATCACATCGTCGCGGTGGACCAGATTGATGGGAGCATCCGCGCCGGGCAGAGCCTGCCGACCCGCCAGGAAGCGGCCCGGATGGCGCTCCCCCCCCACCAGGCCCGCCGGTCTCAGCAGGCTCAGGCCTGAGCCAAACACCTCAGCAAAGGCACGTTCCGCCTCCAGCATCTGTTGCGCTCGGGGGCTTGGATCCAGCGGGCTCGATTCCTCCACCAGTTCACCCGGCGCATAGACGGCGGTAGAACTGACAAAAATCGCCTTCCGAATGCCACGCTCCCATGCGGCGTCGGCGAGCATTCGCATCCGTTCGCCATAGGGCCGCGCGTCCGCTTGACGACCGGGAGGCACATTGGCAAACAGCACATCGGCCTCGAGCAAAGCATCCAGATCATCGCACTCAAGACGCTCGCCGATCGCCAGTGGGTAACCGGGAATACCCAGTTCTGCCAGACGCGCCAGGGTGTCCGGTTGGCGACTGCTGCCGCGCACGTCGTAACCAAGACTCTGAAGCTGTTCAGCCAGGCTGAGCCCGAGCCAGCCGCAGCCGACCACAGTAATGGATTGCATAGTGATGATTTCCGATGGTTAACGGCGTACGTAGTAAGCCAAAGCGGGAGACGCATCAAGATAGTGGCATTGGGCTTCGCTCAGTTCACTGATCCTCAGCACCGCTTCCACCTTGAGGCCCAGCATCTCAAGACTGACCATGGGCGCCTCAATCTTAGGGATCTCCGCATCATAGAGTATCAGTGTAGGAAACAGCGGCTGCGACGCGTCACTGCTGAGCACCTTACCCACCTGGCCATTCTCAAGGCGCACCAGGGTACCGGGTGGGTAAACCCCGAGCGTCTTCACCAGGGTTTGCAGATACATGGAATTCAGTTGCTTGCTGCGGCACTTAAACATGTACGCCAACGCCTGATACGGCGGCAGCGTTTTCGTATTACCGTTCACCAGACTGTCGTATTCATTGGCGATGGTGAGGATCTGCGTCATCGGCGAAATCGCATTACCAGACAGCTTTTGCGGGTAGCCACTGCCATCCAGGTACTCGTGATGACCCACCACCATGGTGGTGATCGATTTGGTGGAAAAAGGGGTGCCTCTGAGCATCTCCAGCGCCAGCTTAGGATGTTGACGCAGGTAGTTTTGCTCCGCTTTATTCAACGGGCTCCGTTTATTGAGGATGCTGGAGGGGATCCGAAGTTTACCCACATCATGCACCAATGCTGCCAGCCCCAACTCCCTAAGCTGCGGGCCCTCCAGGCCCAGAGCACGCCCCAGTACCAATGCCACCACGGCCACATTGATGGCGTGGCACTGCATACTGCCCTCCTGATTGGCGGCCACCAGTTGCAACACCGTATCGCTACCGGCGTGCTCAAACTGGGTCAGGATCTCCTCCACCACCGCACAGCTGTCCGCATACGCTTGCTCCGGTGAGGTGGCGATTCGGTTAAAGCTGGAACGCACGGTATCGATAGACTGGCCATAAGCCTGCTCACACTTCTTTAGCAGGCGGCGGTAGATCCGGCTCTCCTCCACCATGGCGTCCCGTTCAGCCTGATGGGCGCGAATCACCTGCCGGTCCGGTTTGCCCTGGGGTAACGATGGCGAGGTTGGCGTTTCTGCCTGTTCGAGTACCGGCGCTTGTTCACCTTCGGCCAACTGCAGGAAAACGTGACTGAGCCCCAGCTTACGGATGAGCAGGATCTGCCCCTCATCCTTGATCCGGAAGCGGTTGAACATAAAAGGGTGCTCTTTCCAGGCCAATGGCAGGCGAATGGACTGCCCCACCTGAAGCGCATTAACTGGGATTTTGAATTCCCGGCTCGACATAGATCGCTATCCTGATCCCCTGGGGTATTACGGGCTGTTCTGTCGCGATCAGATTCAGCCAACTATTTGTTTCGTCGGCGATTATAGCTCATTGTTCGACAAACTCTCCTGTGGCGTTGCGAACCGGGGCACACCGCAGTGATCCTGATCACATTTACGATTGCATACAATATTCAATACTGTTAGTATCGTTTCGGTTCCCTGGCTCGTCACAGTGCCGCAGTTGGGTTCGTTAACTTGTTACTTGTCCTTGACCTCTGCCCTCCCCCGGCGCAGAAGGGATCCATGATCCCCCTATACCGGTGGCCTGATTGGCCACCGGTTTTTTTATCGTGTTGCAGCGCTCTCCACTCACCTTTACCGGTGAGCGGACACAAAAAAGCGGCCATCAGGCCGCTTTAATGATGAGTGTGTCTCTACTGGTACTGAGCCAACAGGGCCAGCAGTCCTTCCTCATCCATCACCGCCACCCCCAATTCGGTGGCCTTGGTCAGTTTGGAACCGGCCTTTTCACCCGCCACTACGGTGTGGGTATTCTTCGACACGCTGCCACTGACCTTTGCCCCCAGCGCTTCCAGTGCGGCCTTGGCGTCACTTCGGCCCATCTGGTTCAGGGTTCCTGTCAATACCCAGGTCTGTCCTTTCAGGGGCTGGGCATCCTCGGACACCGCCTCGATCTCAGGCCAGTGTACGTTGGCCCCTTGTGGATCGGTCAGCGCCTCGATCACTTCAAGGTTATGGGGCTGACGGAAGAAGTAGTACAGGTGTTTCGCCACCACTTCGCCTACGTCATCCACCTCCATCAGCTGCTCCGTATCCGCCGCCATCAAGGCCTCCAGGCTCTTGAAGTGGCGGGCCAGATTGGCCGCTGTGGCTTCACCCACCTCTCGGATCCCCAGTGCATAAAGGAAACGCGGCAGCGTGGTAACACGCGCTTTGTCCAGGGCATCCACCAGGTTCTGAGCAGACTTGGTGCCCATACGGGGCAGCATGGTCAAACGGGAAGCGGAGAGTCTGAACAGGTCCGCCGGAGTGCTCACCAGCTCCTTATCCACCATCAGCTCCACCAACTTGTCGCCCAGACCGTCGACATCCAGCGCTTTGCGGGAAGCAAAGTGTTTGATCGCCTCTTTGCGCTGCGCTTCGCAGAACAGGCCACCGGAGCAGCGTGCCACTGCCTCCCCTTCAAACCGCTCCACTTTGGAGTCGCACACCGGGCAGTGTGCCGGGAACGCGATGGCGCGAGCGTCATCAGGGCGACGATCCATCACTACAGAAACGATCTGCGGGATCACATCACCGGCGCGGCGGATGATCACGGTATCGCCAATCCTGACGCCCAGACGCTCAATTTCATCGGCGTTGTGCAGCGTGGCGTTAGAAACGGTCACGCCCCCAACAAACACTGGCTCAAGGCGCGCCACCGGGGTAACCGCTCCGGTGCGTCCCACCTGGAACTCCACATCCTTTAGCAGGGTCATCTCCTCCTGCGCCGGGAACTTGCAGGCGATGGCCCAGCGCGGTGCACGCGCCACAAAGCCCAGCTTCTCCTGATCAGCCAGGCTGTCCACCTTGATCACGACCCCGTCGATCTCGTAAGGCAGCTCCGGACGGGCCTCACCGATGCGACGGAAGTAATCCAGTGCCGCCGCCTCGCCTTCCGCCCGCTCAACGATCGGACTGACCGGCAGACCCCACTCCGCCAGCTGACTCAATTGACCCGAGTGACTGTCTGCCAACGGCGTCACACTCTCCTCCACCACGCCAACCGCATAGGCGTAAAACGCCAGGGGGCGGTTGGCCGTGATGCGGCTGTCCAGTTGGCGCAGGCTGCCTGCGGCGGCGTTACGCGGGTTAACAAAGGTCTTCTCACCGGCGGCCATCGCTTTGGCGTTCATCGCCTCAAAACCCGCCTTGGGCATAAAGGCTTCACCCCGCACTTCCAACAGCGCAGGATAGCCACTGCCGCTCAATCTTAGCGGTACGGTTTTGATGGTGCGGACGTTGGCGGTGATCTCTTCACCGGTGGTGCCATCGCCACGGGTTGCCGCCCGCTCCAGCACGCCATTCCGATAGATCAGGCTGACCGCAATGCCGTCCAGCTTGGGCTCAGCGCAGTAGTGAATATCGGTGTGTCCAAGACGGTCCACCAAACGCTGGTGAAAGGCGGAAAACTCCGACTCATTCATGGCGTTGTCCAGGGACAGCATCGGCTTAAGGTGGGCCACCGACTGAAACTGCCCCGCAGGCGCCCCACCCACACGCTGAGTCGGTGAGTCGGGCAGGCGCCACTCGGGGTGCTCCGCCTCCAGAGCCTGCAACTCCCGCACCAGGCGGTCATACTCGGCATCCGGCACTGTGGGATTGTCCAGCACGTAGTACTGGTGGTTGTAGTCGTTCAGCAGCTGGCTCAGCTGTTCAATGCGTTCTTTGGCTTGGCTCATATTGTTCTATGGCGGTGTAAAACAGAGAGGGCCGCGCGCTGGCGGCCCTGAGATAGAGGGTTCAGACGAGTCAGGCTGGCTGCTCCGCCCGGTGAATTCGGGCCAGGTAAGCCTCCTGGGTGGCGCTGTTCCAGGGATTACGCTGACCATCCAGCACTTCGGCTCCGTGCAGATCCGCCAGCCCCTTGGCGGCGCCTTCCATCATGGAAAAACAGACACGCGGGTCACCCTGGCTCGGCAGGGTCATAAACAGTGCGACCCCTTCGGTAGTGAACTGTTCCATATGGTCCGGGTTAAAGGTACCGGGGTTCACCATGTTGGCCAGGGAGAACAGCACCGGGCCGGTGCCTGCACTGCTTTGATGACGATGGAAGATATCCATCTCGCCAAACTTGAAGCCCATGGTCAGCAGGTTCGGCAGCAACTCCGCACCGGAGATGGGCTCACCTTTGCTGACCACGTGCAGCACCAGCACATCAGAGGGATCTGCCGGGGCATCGTTTGCCGTGGCTTTCGGCTCAGATTGCGGCTCTGCAGGCGCATCGACCATCGGCTCCGCCTCAGGCTCAGCCTGGATCACCGGCTCTTCAACCGGATCGGCCTTCACTTTCGCCTGCTCCTGCGCTTCGCGCTCTTCACGCTCCAGTTCCGCTTCCAGCTCCCGCAGGGTGATCGGTGCCATCGCTTCGTCCGACTCGGCAAAGCCCAGCTCGATCTGGTCCCCACCCAGCGTCGGCTCCTGACGAGCGGCACGAGGCGCACTGCGCTTGGCTGCAGGCTGAGGCGCTTCGGGGATTGGCGCATCTTCCAGCAGACTGGCCTGCGTCGGCGCGGAGGCCGGTTTCGGAGCGGGTTGAGCCGGCGCAATAACGGGTTCTTCACGAACCGCCGTTTCCGGCTCTGCGACAGCGGGCTCGATCGCCTTTTCAAAGCGCTTTTTGGGTGCCGGGGCACGGCGATTCTGAATTTTGCCGGGGTTGTTACGCCTGAGCGACCACAAGCCATGTACCAGCAAACCCAGGATGGCCAATAGGCCCACGACAATAAAGACTACGCGCATATCATCCATAGCGAGTCGAACCTACACTTGTTTATCCCATTTGGGCCATTGCTGCGGCCTCTTCGATATCGACGGCAACGATCCGGGACACACCCGGTTCGTGCATAGTAACCCCCGTCAGGCGATCCGCCATCTCCATACTCACTTTATTGTGGCTGATGAAGATAAACTGAACCGTCTCGGACATCTCCTTCACCAGGCGGCAGAACCGCCCGACGTTGGCGTCGTCCAGGGGCGCATCCACTTCGTCCAGCATACAGAAAGGTGCTGGATTAAGGCGGAAAATGGCGAACACCAATGATAATGCTGTCAGGGCCTTTTCACCACCAGAGAGAAGGTGGATTGTGCTGTTCTTTTTACCAGGTGGACGGGCCATGATGGTGACACCGGTGTTCAACAGGTCATCATCGGTCAGTGCCAAGTAGGCACTTCCCCCTCCAAACACTTTCGGGAACAGGGTACCCAGATCCGTATTCACCTTGTCAAAGGTGTCCCGGAACATCTGGCGGGTCTCCCGGTCGATTTTGCGGATCGCCGTCTCCAGTACCTCCAGCGCCTGGTTCAGATCATCGTCCTGAGCGTCCAGGTAAGCTTTGCGCTCGGACTGCTGTTCATACTCTTCAATGGCAGCCATGTTGATGGCCCCCAGACGCTTGATGCGTTCCCGCACCCGCTCCAGGTCCGCCTGCCACTGGTTCACTGCCGCTTCCGGGCTGAGGGATTCCAGGATCCCTTTCAGCTGCATCTCTGACTCCGCCAGCAGATCCAACTGGCCCTGTGCCTGCACACGCAGCCCTTCGTACTCCAGCTGGTGACGGCTCAAATCCGCCACCACCGCTTGCAGTTGCGCCTGTTGTCCACGCTGACTGTCGGCCAGGCTGGCAAGTGTCTGGTTGACCTCCTCCAGAGCCTCCCGGCGTCCAGCCAGTTCCTCCTCCAGCAGCACCCGCTGCTCCAGCTCCAACGCGAGAGACGCTTCGTACTCTGCCAGTGGCTCAAGCAGGGCTTCCTGCTCCTCTCGGGCCAGTTCGCACCGCTCCCGCCATTCGCCCTGAGACTCCTGAGCCTGAAGACGCCGTGCGGACAAGCCCTGCAAGCGCGCCTCCTGCCCTTGCAGAGAAAGCTGTAGCTGCTGCAACCGCTGCTGTTGTTGGTCACGCTGCGCTCGACGGGCCCGCAACGATTCCCGCGCCGATTCGGTGCGAAGCTCAACCTGGTCCAGCCGCGCTTGTGCCTGCTCCTGCTCCTCACCAAGTTGGGCCTGACGCGCCTCCAGTTCCAGCTGGCGGTCCTCCAACTCCTCGGCGCGCAGGGCCAGCTCCTCCTGCTGCTCCTCAAGCAGTGCACGCTGCTGGCGCTGCTGTTCCAGGCGTTGTGCCAGACTCTCCCGTCGCCCCTGCAGCGTCAGCAGCGCTTCGCGGGCAGTCTGAACGGCTCGTCGCAGCTGCTCTTCCTGCTGGCGCGCCGCGTCCAGCTGCCCGGTCGCACGCTGCAAACGCTCTTCCGCCTCGGCCCGTTGGGCCTCAACCCGGGGCTGCTCAAGCTGCAGTGCTTCCAGTTCCGCCTGGATCTCAGTGAGGGGGCGCTCACTGCTTTTGCCCGGCGCCGCTTCAAACCCCTTCGCCAGCCAGCGTCCATCAGGCAAAACCACCGAGACATCGGGCCCGGCCTGACTCAACCAGGCTTCTGCCTGTTCCGGGGTGTCGGCGCAATAGACCTGGGCCAGCCAGGGCGAGAGATTAAAGGGGGAACGGATCTTATCGAGCAACCTTGGCCAGGGGTGCGCCGCCTCAATAGGGGCAGCCGCGTCCTGAGTCAGCAGACGCTGGGTGCCTTCAGGCAAGGTTTGGGATTCCGCCCCAACCACTGCCTGCATCGGCCGACTGAGCACCTGCTCAACGGCGGCGGCCCAGCCCTCCTCGACCGACCACTGCTGCCAGGCTCTCGGCAGATCATCAAAGGGGGCGGGAAGACGGGTTTCACGGGCTTTAAGCAGCGTGGACAGTGAAGCTTGCCGGGCTTCCAGACGCACCAGCTCTCCATCAAGGTGAGCCACCTGTGCCTGACTGGCTTCCCGCTCCGCTTCCGCCGCTTCCCGGGCCTGCTGAGCCTGCTCAAGACGAGCGGTCTCAGATTCCAGCTCCGCCTCAGCGCTCTGCAGGGCTTCGTCGGTCTGCGCCAATTCCGCTTCCAGCGCTTCTGGGTTCCACTGGGCCAGCTGCTCAGCCAGACGCTGACGGGATGAGGCGATCTGTTGCCGCTCCCGCTCCAGGCCCGCCAGCTCGGTGATCACCACCTGTGCGGCGCGCTGGGATTGAGCCTGCGCATCTCGTGCGGTGTCCCGCTCATCGCCCAGCGCCTCAAAGGCCATCTGTGCCTCTTCCAGCGCCAGGGTCAGCTCCTCCAGCGCTTCGGCAAGGGCCTCCTGTTCCGGCGCCATCATGGCGATGCTCTCTTCGAGTTCGCCCTGCTCCTCATCCAGTTGACGCAGATTTTCCTCCGCGCTGCCCGCCTGCATCTGGTTGCGGCGGATCTCATCCTCCAACTGCTGCCGACGCTGACGGCTGTGGAGGATCTGCTGCTCCAGTCGGGTGATCTGGCTGCCCAGAGTAAAGAGGCTCTGCTGACAACGCTCTACCTCGGCACTCAGATCAGAGCGTTGCTGCTCCAAGGTGGTGACGGTGGCACTGTCCCCTGCGGTGGCGCTTTCAAACTGAGTTTTCTTGGTTTCCAGGGCCTGTATCGTTTGATCCAGTTGATCCATACGGCCGCTGATTTCGCGCCAGCGCAACGCCAGCAACTCGCCATGAAGGGTACGCTCCTGCGCCTTAAGCTCGCGGTAGCGGCGGGCGGCATCCGCCTGACGACGCAGACGTTCAATCTGGCTGCCCAACTCGGTACGGACGTCGGTCAGACGTTCGAGGTTTTCGCGGGTATGGCGGATGCGGTTTTCGGTCTCGCGGCGGCGCTCCTTGTAGCGGGAGATGCCAGCGGCCTCTTCAATAAAGACCCTTAGTTCCTGAGGTTTGGATTCGATCAGGCGGGAAATCATCCCCTGCTCGATAATGGCGTAGCTGCGCGGGCCCAGACCGGTGCCCATAAAGAGATCGGTGATGTCCCGGCGTCGGCACTTGCTACCATTGAGGAAATAGTTGGACTGACCGTCCCGGGTAACCTGACGTTTGACCGCGATTTCGGCGTAACTGGCGTACTGGCCGTCCAGGCGACCGGCACTGTTGTCGAACACCAACTCGACACTGGCTACCGACACCGGCTTGCGGCCACTGGAACCGTTGAAGATCACGTCCGTCATGGCGTCGCCACGCAGGTTCTTGGCGCTGCTCTCCCCCAGCACCCAGCGAACGGCATCAATGACGTTGGATTTGCCACAGCCATTAGGGCCGACAATGGCGGTCATCTGATCCGGGAAAGGCACCTTGGTGGGATCGACGAAGGACTTAAAGCCGGCAAGCTTGATCTGTTTAAGCCGCATAGAGGCAGGGCAACGGTTCCGATGGCTGAGATCCTGCCACTCTATCAAATGGCTATGGAATTTGTAACAGCCTGAAATGCTATCAATGTTGACCCAATCCGCAGGTCGGCAACACAATGCACCTATAGGTCTTTCACCAAGAGTACAGCGCGTTGATAAACCACAGCCAAACCGTCAAATCTGTGTTGCCTGAAGGGGCCAGTGGCGTGAGCTACTTCCTCAAGGGCTTTGAGCTTATACGCCAGAAGGGCTTGCGCCGCTTTGTGGTGTTGCCACTGGGGATCAACCTGGTGCTCTTCTCCGTTGCCTTCTACTTCCTGTTCCAACAGATGGGCGTCTGGATGGAGCAGTTGATGGCCGCCGCGCCGGAGTTTCTGCGCTGGATGGAGTGGCTGCTCTGGCCGTTGGTGGGGCTGAGTGTTCTGGTCACCGCCGCCTTCACCTTTACCGCCATCATGAACTTTATCGCCGCACCTTTTAACGGTTTGCTGGCGGAACAGGTAGAAAAGCGCCTGACCGGCGAACCGCTGGACACTGGCGGCGTGCTGGACCTGGTCAAAGACACGCCGAGGCTGATTGGCCGGGAGTGGACCAAGCTCTGTTACTACCTGCCCCGGGCATTGGTGTTCCTGGTTATCCTCTTTTTCATTCCCGGCTTTGGCCCGGTGATCTGGTTCTGCTTCACCGCCTGGATGCTGGCGATTCAGTACCTGGACTACCCCTTTGATAACCATAAGGTGCCCTTCGCACGGATGCGCAGTGCGTTGCGGATGCAGCGCTGGCGTAGCTTTACCTTTGGTGCCACCGCTGCACTCATGGCGATGATCCCGCTACTCAACCTGATTCTGATGCCGGTGGCGATCTGCGGTGCCACCGCCCTCTGGGTTGACCAGTACCGCGAGGTTCACCGCAAGCTGTAAACCCCTGTTACAAATCGTTTACCTGTGGCGCTGGCGGCAGTCAGCGCCTGTGGCACAATGGCGCCAAAACGATAACGAGAAAATAACAGGATGTTTAAGCGCCTTATCCCGTCACTTGCGACGCTGTTTCTCCTCCCCAATGCGCTGGCCAGTGAACGGCTTCAAATCACCATTCCCCATACGACTCAAGCGCCCACCATTGATGGCGTGCTGTCAGAGGCCGCCTGGCACGATGCGGTTCGCGTCCCCCTGACGCTGCAAACACGGCCCGCCGAAAACACCCCGGCACCGGTGCCAACCGAAGCCCGACTGATCGCCACCACCGACACGCTGTACGTCGCCTTTATTGCCGAAGATCCGGACCCCTCCCGCATCCGGGCCCACCTGACCGATCGGGACAAAAGCTGGGGCGACGATATGGTGGGCATCAAGCTGGACACCTGGAACCAGTCCCGTCTGGCTTACCAGTTCTTCGTCAACCCCATGGGGGTGCAGCACGACAGCATTGAAAACGAACTGACTGGCCGCGAGAGCGATGCCTGGGATGGGATCTGGCACAGCGAAGGCCGGTTGACCGACAACGGCTACCAGGTGGAGATGGCCCTGCCGCTGCGTCTGTTCAACTTCGATAGTCAGCGTGATACTCAGGAGTGGGGCATCGAGCTGGTGCGTTTCTACCCTCGCGAGAATAACTACCGACTGGCGGCCACGCCGGTAGACCGGGACATCGCCTGCCGTCTGTGCCAGATGGGGGTAGCGACCGGTCTGGAGGGGGCGGAACCCGGCAACCAGTTGCAGATCACCCCCTCCTTCACCGCCAACCGCATGGAAACCCGAGACGACCCGGATTCCCCCTGGGAGCGGGAGGATAATGCGGAACCGGGGCTCGACGTGCGCTGGGGCATCACCCCGGACACTCTGCTGAACCTCACCATCAACCCCGATTTCTCCCAGGTAGAAGCCGATGCGGGCCAGTTGGACGTCAACACCACCTTCGCCCTGTTCTATCCCGAGAAGCGCCCCTTCTATCTGGATAATGCCGACAACTTTGCCACTCAGCTGAATCTGGTGCACACCCGTAACCTGGCAGAACCGGAGTTCGGCACCAAGATCACCGGGCAGCGGGACAAGCATGTCTACGGCCTGCTGCAGACCCGCGATGAACAAACCAACCTACTCATACCGGGTAACCTGGGTTCCAGCATCGCGGAGCTGGGTACCAAGAGCGACAACCTGGCGGGCCGTTACCTCTACGACAGTGGCAACGGCTGGCAACTGGGGGCCATCGGAACCTTCCGTGAAAGTGAGCACTACCGTAACGCCATGAGCGGCATCGACCTGCGCTGGGACATCACCGAGCAGCACCGCATCGACGCCATGTGGCTCTACAGCGACACCCGCTACCCGGATGATCTCGCTGAGCAGTTCTGTGACGGTGACGACTGCAGCCAGCCCGGTGAGGCGCAATGCGAATTCGGCGACTGTGATTACAACGAGCAGGTGTTGCGCACCCTCAAAGAGGGCGCCTTTCAGGGGCAACTGGCCCGTCTGAACTACCGCTATGAATCCCGCAACTGGTTTGGCTACGCCAACCTGTATCGTGCCGATGAGAACTTCCGCGCCGATCTGGGCTTTATCGACCGCATCGATTACGCCAAGGCCGTCGCTGGCGGCGGGCGTGTCTGGTATCCGGAGGATCACTTCTTCCACGAGGTTGAGTTCTCCGGCGATGTGGACCGCAGTGAAAACATCGACGGTGAGCTGTTAGAGCAGGAAGCCGAGGCAAAATTCTCCCTGGCCGGACGCCATGAAACCTACGTGGAGTGGTATGCGGTGACCCGGGAGCGAGTGGGCCAGCGCAATGACGGCAGCAGTTTGTCAGTGACGGACAATGCCCCGCTGTTTGATGAGACTTTTGGTGGCTTTTACGGCGAGGTTCGTCCGGTTAAGCCGGTCAAGTTCGGTGTGGGTGTTCGCCACGGCGATGAGATCGACTTTGCCAATAACCAACTGGGCACCATCACCCAACTCAACGGTTGGCTTAACTGGAAACCCAATCGGGCTATCACCGCTCACTTGCGCCACCACTGGCGGGAGCTGGATGTGGACGGTGGCACCCTGTTTACTGCCAACCTGTCGGATCTGCGCCTGACCTGGCAGTTCAGTGTAAGAAGCTTTGTGCGCCTCTCCACCATCTACACCCACATCGACCGGGACCCTGGCCTGTACCAGTATTACGATGTTGACGCCAACACCCAGAGCCTCTCCAGCGAACTGCTCTACGGCTACAAGCTCAACCCCCAGACCGTGTTCTACGCGGGCTACTCGGACGGGCGCTACGCTGACGACATCGAAACCGATCTGGTGCAGGACAGCCGCACCTACTTTATGAAAGTCAGCTACGCTTGGCTGATTTGATCGAAAAGGGACGGCTGACGCCGTCCCTTCTTTTTTCCCTTGCCGCTCACCCGACACTGGACCGACGCTCAGCCCATTATCCGCGCCAACTCGGCAACCCGGTAAATGGCCCGCTCCTCCCTGGCTCTTACCACCTCGGGATCGTCCAATGCCTCAATCACCCTCAGTTCCGCCTGATAGGCTGCCGGTAGCTGGCTCTCCCTGGCGCCAATCAACACATGCTCGAGATACCACTGGTAGGGGTTCAGACCGGAATCGATCTGCAGCGCCACATAGGTGAATGCCTCATGGATTCGCCCGTCCGACGCGCAAACCTGGACCGGCTTCTGCTGGTAACCGACTCCCAACCCCTCAGCCCTGTCCAATCGCCACTTCTCCTGAGGCGCCAAGGCAAACAGCGCGCCGAACACCCGGTGTTCAGGGTTATTTGTCATAAAGGCGTCGCACTTGGCGGAGCCATCACGGCCCCGCTTATGAAACCGCAACTGGTGCCCATACAGGCGACAGGTTGCGAGCCGTTGGGCGCTGGGCACACGCTGCAGCAAACGGCGCAGAGACATGTTGGAGCCGTAGGCAAAGTACTTCAAACCCGCTCCCCTGGCGTGACATCCAACCTCTACCTTGGCGCAGCAGGCCAGCAACCGCCAGTGTCACCGAAAACGGTTTTCTGGCGGGCTGTAAAGTTAGGGGGTGACCCTATCCAGCCCGAACCGGCACGCCCTCTCCATTGCGCTGCTTGGCGGTGCGTCGGGCAGTAAGCCGCGCCTGCGGTCGCAGATCCTCCACCACGGTGGCGGAGATCTTGTCGTGGATCGCTTGTCGGTTCGGGTCCCAGAAGATCTGGAAGAACCCCAGTAACCCGGTAGCGATCCCCGCACTGTAGCCACCGTAGCGGCCAAAGGCTTCCCACAGCGAAATCGGAGAACCATCCAGTTGCCGTACCCGGCAGCGGGTCAGTTTCTTGCCCACAGTCTGGCCATCGAACCAGGCCACAAACACCGTGAAGTAGAAGGCGGAGAGACCAAAGCCCAGACCCAGATCCTTCAGTCCCCCCATCACCCAGGCCATCGGGCTGGTGCCCACCTCCTCCAACTCCTCTACCTGTTTGGCCAGACGCTTACGCCGCTTTTTCTCCCGGGCCAACTGCGCCTCCAACTCGGCAATCGGGTCAGGCTCTGCAGCCACCTCAGTGCCCTGGCCGTCACCCGCTGCGGGTTCAGTAACGCTCTCTGCAATCTGTTGGTCATCCAAACCGGACCCGGTAACGGTCTCTGCTGGCACACTGGCTTGTGGCTGAGGCTGACTGAGCAATACCTGCGCCAACGCCGCCCTCAATTCAGCCCGCTGCTCCACTGGCACATTGTTCACCAACTCCTCTACCAGCTCCTGCCGCTCCGCTTCATTGAGCATGCTATCGAGTGAAGAGAGACCTTCCAGTTTCTCCCGCACACAGGCGGCGTCCTCACACAGCTCCGCCTGAATCAGCGCCGCCGTTCCCTTTATCGCGGAAGGCACATCCTGGGTTGCCACCGTGGTCGCCAGGTTTTGGGGGGTGTTATCCGAATCGGTCAGGGATTTGGCCCAGTCAATCAGCGGGGACACCAGTGAGGCCACCAGCAGGAAATAGAGCAGAAACAGCGCCCAACGACCCGCCTTCCACTGCCGTTTTCGGATCCGCCAGGTCAACAGCACCAGAAGCACAAACAGGACGCCTCCTGACTCGGTAACCATCACTACCACCATCAGGTCCAGCAGCATGGCAATACCACGCCGCCAGGGTGAAGCCAGAGGACGATTTAACAGGTGGGGATGAATGTGAAAGGCATCGGGCGTAATCACATCCTTGGGATCATCGCGGGTACTCACAGCAGGCTCCTTCCTGAGTCAATCGGGTCACGTTAACACAGTGTTACCGCTTCGCCACCCAATCCGGCCCTGAATCAAGTCACTGTTTATAAAAAGCCTTAAGGTAATTACCTTCGGGAATAAGGCATAACGAACAAACACTTCCTCGCACCATTTCAAGGATTAAGCTAAGCCCTATCTGCGCGGCTAATTTTTTCGCGCCCTCATTCCATTTGGCAGGAACGCAATCATGGCAAAGATCTACGACGACAACTCCCTCTCCATCGGTAATACCCCGCTGGTGCGCCTGAACCGCGTCACCGACGGCAAGGTGCTGGCGAAAATTGAAGCCCGTAACCCCTCCTTCAGTGTGAAGTGCCGACTCGGTGCCAACATGGTGTGGGATGCCGAAAAGAAAGGGCTGCTGGGCCCGGGCAAGGAGATCATTGAGCCCACCTCCGGTAACACCGGCATCGCGCTGGCCTTCGTGGCCGCCTCCCGTGGTTACCCCCTGACCCTGACCATGCCCAACACCATGAGTCTGGAGCGTCGTAAGCTGCTTAAAGCCCTGGGGGCCAATCTGGTACTGACCGATGGCGCCAAGGGGATGAAGGGCGCTGTAGCTAAGGCGGAGGAGATCCGCGACAGCGATCCAAGCCGCTATGTGCTGCTGCAACAGTTTGAAAACCCGGCCAACCCGGAGATCCATGAGCAAACCACCGGTCCTGAAGTGTGGGATGACACCGATGGTGAAGTGGATGTGTTTGTGGCCGGTGTAGGCACCGGTGGCACCCTGACCGGCGTCAGCCGCTACATCAAGCTGCAAAAGGGCAAGGCGATCCATACCGTTGCCGTCGAGCCCACTGACTCTCCGGTGATCAGCCAGGCACTGAAGGGCGAAGAGCTGACCCCCGGCCCCCATAAAATCCAGGGCATCGGTGCGGGCTTTATCCCCGGCAACCTGGATCTGGAGATGGTGGACGAGGCGATCACCGTCAGCAATGACGAGGCGATTGAGATGGCGCACCGCCTGATGAAGGAGGAGGGGATCCTCGCAGGCATCAGCTCCGGCGCCGCCGTCGTGGCCGTCAACAAGCTGCTGGCCAACAAGCCCGAGTTCAAGGACAAAACCATTGTGGTGGTTCTGCCCTCCTCCGCCGAACGCTACCTCTCCTCGGCTCTGTTTGCCGGCGTCTTCTCCGAGGCCGAAAATATCCAGTGATCCTTTCCCGGTTCGCTTGTGTGTTGGGCGGTGTAATAACCGCCCTTTTTTTGTGGTTTTTCATGAATTTTTGATCGCTGCACTATCCGTTTACCCATACAGTTTTGTTTAATGGACTGGACGCATAACTCACCATCAAGGGACCGATATGATCGCGCTGTTACGACGCCTCACTATCTCACTGCGCCTGCTTGCGCTGCTGGGATTAGCAGCAGGGGGGACGCTCGTCTACACCTACCTTGGCCTGTCTGAGCAACGGGCACAGTTAGCCAATGACCGCCAACACCAGGTGGAAGAGTTGGCCGACACCCTCACCCTGGCCCTCGCGGGCACCACCATCGATAAGGCACGCTGGAGCCGCATCACGCCGGATGAACACCCGCTGTGGCTGTTCGACCTCAACGGCGCACCATTGCTGGGAGAGGGCGCGCCGGCCAATGTCGACAGCTGGCAGGTTAAGGGAGGCGATCAGCCGCTGAAACAGGCCCTGTCCCGGGTCAAACTGGGCACCCCCTACGACACCGAGTTTGTTCAGGATGGTCGCACCGTATGGCTCAGTGCCCGCCTGCTGGATGGCCAGATGCTGGTCCTGCTTGGAGATGACGTCGCCGTCGATGAAAAGATGGGCGAGGTGATTCTGACCTACGTCGTCTTTCTTGTCTGCCTGGCCCTGCCCCTGCTCTCCCTGTTCCTGCTGCTCAACTACTCCATCACCCGCCCTCTCAGTGACGCCATCAACGCCATGGAGGAGATCGCCAATGGCGATGGTGACCTGACCCGTCGTCTGGACACCTCCGGGCAGGATGAGATCACCGTTTTTGCCAACCGCTTTAACCAGTTCACCGGCAAGATCGCCACCATGGTGAAGGAGCTGCAGCCGCTGTCGCAGAGCGTCAATGACAGTGCCCATCGCCTGACCACGGTTGCCGGGGAGTCGCAAGCCACCGGTGAGCAGGTCCACCAGCAAACCCAATCCGTCGCCAGTGCAATGACCGAGATGCTCGCCAGCACCGAGGAGGTGGCTCACTCCGCTCAACAAGCGGCAGACGCTGCCGACGGTGCCCACCACCAGGTGGCCAACTGCCGCCATGCGGTTCAGGGCACCCATCAGTTGGTGAACTCCCTGGCCAGCGACCTGAACCAAACCGCCTCCACCGCAGACGACCTGGCCCGCCACAGCACCGAAGTGGGTCAGATCCTGGAGGTGATCCGCACCATCGCCGAACAGACCAATCTGCTGGCGCTGAACGCCGCGATTGAAGCGGCGCGTGCCGGGGAGCATGGGCGTGGATTTGCCGTGGTTGCGGATGAGGTCCGTGCCCTGGCCACCCGCACTCAGCAATCCACCAACGAGATCAGCGCCATCGTCGACAACATCCAGAGTGGTGTCAGCCAGGTGACCGACGCCGCAGGCAGTTCGCTCAATCAGTTCCAGGCGCTCTCGGCCCAGGCCCAGGAAGCCAATGAGGCACTGGACGCCATCGTTCAGGCGGTAGTGGCAATTCAGGATCGAAACAGCCAGATCGCCACGGCGACCGAGCAGCAGAGCCAGGTCAGTGCCGAGGTCAATGGCAATATCCACACCATTGCCGAGCTGACCGAAGCGGCAGCGAAAGCCGGGCAGAGCAACCTGGGGGCAGCAGATGAGCTTCTCACCATGGGAGCGCGGCTGCGGGAACAGTTGGCTCAGTTCAAGGCATAAGTTGGTGATTTGACCATCCCCGGTGGCGCCAGTATCCTTGGCGCCACCACGCCCAATTCACTATCGAATCGATTGACCGTCGCCCTTTATGCACCGAAAAACCGTTACTGTTACTGCACCCCACGGCATTCACACCCGACCGGCAGCTCTGCTGGTCAAGGCGGCTCAGCAATACGCCTGTGACATTCTGGTGGAGTGTGGCGGCCGTCGGGCCAGCGCCAAGAGCCTGTTTCGGTTGCAAACCCTGGCACTGAGCCAGGGGGCTGAGGTCACGGTCAGTGCCCAGGGGGATGGCGCCGAACAGGCCGTAGAAGCGATTGCGGCCATGCTTCAAGAGCTACACTGACGCGACCACCAATCCGATACAGGAGAGACAGGGAATGTCGAAAGTCTTCACCGCCTTTGCCATCAGCCCCGGTCTGGCCCTGGGTACCCTCCATCTGTGTCGCCCCGGCCCCCAGGTTCGCACCGCCCCCCTCGATTCCGACCCAAAACGCCGGGTTCAGGCGCAACTGACCAAAGAGTGCGACGCCCTGGCCCAGTTGGCCCAACGGCCGGATCTGAGCGAAAGCCAGCGTGCGTTGCTGGAGGCCGACCGCCTGTTGCTGGAAGACCCGGAACTGCACGACGCCATTTTCGAGCAGATTGACGGGGGCATGAGCGCCGACGAGGCGTGTCAGCGGGTGTTTGCCGACTACGCCCGTCAGTTTGAACAACTGGACGATCCCCATCTGGCCCACCGTGGCCGGGACATCTTCTGCCTGGGGGAGCGCCTCGCCAGCCGTTTGAGCGGCATGGGCCACGGCCTGCCGGAACAGCTGGATGAAGACACCCTGCTGGTGGTGCCGGATCTCACTGCGGCCGAGTTTATCCGCCTGCCCAAAACCCACCTGTGCGGTGTGGTGTTGGAGCGGGGCAACGTCGATGACCACCTTGCCATTCTGCTGCGCAGCGCCGGGATCCCCACGCTGGTGATGCCGGATGCGCTAACCCGTCTCTCCACCCAATCCGGACTGCTGGACGCCGATAAGGGGCAGCTGACCCTGGCCACCAACGGCGAGGATCTGGCCCTGTTTCGCGACACCCTGGCACAGTGGCAACAGCGCCGGGAGAAACACCTCGCCTGTCTGGCGGATCCCGCCGCCACCGCAGAGGGAGAACCGGTCTGGCTGGGCGCCAATATCGGCTCCGTCGAAGAAGCGGAAAAGGTGGGCCAGCATCATCTGGATGGCATCGGACTGCTGCGCTCCGAGTTCCTCTACATGGCAGAGGGAGACTGGCCCAATGAAGCCCGCCAGTACAGTCTGTACCGCGCCATCGCCCAGCAACTGAATGGCACGCCATTGGTGATCCGGACCTTCGACTTCGGCGCCGACAAGGCGCTGCCGGGACTTAACCTTATCGAAGCCAACCCCGCACTGGGGCAACGGGCTATCCGTCTGGGACTGGCTCAGCCGGAGCGCCTGAAAACCCAACTGGCCGCCATTGTTCGGCTGGCGATGGAGTACCCGGTCAAACTGCTGCTGCCGATGATCAGCCTGCCGGAAGAGCTGGATGGCGTCCTGACCCTGCTGGACGAAGTGAAGGTGGAGTTGGCGATGAACCCGACGTTGCCGGTGGGCATTATGGTGGAAACCCCGGCTGCGGTACTGATGCTGGATGCCATGGCCGCCCGGCTCGATTTTGCCAGTGTGGGCACCAACGATCTGGCGCAGTACTGCTACGCCGCAGACCGCAATAACGCCAGCGTCAGCCCCCACTACCCGCAACTGAGCCCGGCCTTGATCCGACTGCTGCACCAACTCAGCCGTCAGGCCAAAGCGCTGGATCTGCCCCTCTCTCTTTGCGGCGAACTGGCCTCCGAACCCCGGGCCCTGCCACTGCTGCTGGCCATGGGTTTGCGAAGCTTCAGTATCACGCCGGTACGCACCGCTGAAATCAAATATCAGCTGCGCCAATACCGCCAAAACGACGGCAAGGCGCTACTGGCCAAAGCCCTGGCCTGCACTCATAAACGTGATCTGCTGACGCTGTTAAATGATTGTGTGAGCAGATGAATTTCGGCTAACATTGGGGCACAAAGCCCTCCCTAAAGACGTCAGAAGGTCAGCATCCATGGGATTTTTCAGCCGATTACGCCGTATGATGGCCCACCGTGAAGTGCCCGCGGACGGCGTGGTGATCCACGCGCCGGTATCCGGTCGTCTGGTGCCCATCGAGCAAGTGCCCGATGTGGTGTTCTCAGAGAAGATCGTCGGGGACGGGCTGGCAATCGACCCCACCGGTCATCAGGTGGTTGCCCCGATTGACGGCACCATTGGCCAGATCTTCGATGCCAACCACGCCTTTTCTCTGGAGTCCCCGCTCGGACTGGAGCTCTTCGTCCACTTCGGTATCGATACCGTTGAGTTGCGTGGCGCCGGGTTCACCCGGCTGGCCGAAGCGGGCCAGCAGGTCAGCGCGGGCGACCCCATCCTTGAGTTTGATCTGGACTACCTCAAGAGCCATGCCAAGAGCGTGCTAACGCCGGTGGTGATCGCCAATATGGAAGACGTCAAATCGCTGGAGAAGCAGGAGGGTGATGTGGTCGCCGGTGAGAGCCCCATCCTTCGGGCCTACCTGTAACCCCAACTCCACACTCAAGTTTCTGCTACGGCCTGCGAATTTCGCGGGCCGTTTTTTATCGACCCAAATCACAGTTTCAGAAAGAGTTCTTCCCGCATTTTCAGCCCAACCGCGCCCCTTTTGTGACCCGCCTCACCAAAAGCCCGCCCCTGTTCATAACTTTTCATAAGTTGCCTTAACTCATTAAAAAGCATTCCCAACGTATTCACACCCGATCCCTATCCTCATACTCAATCCCGAACCGCCAATTGGCGGCCTTAGCCGGGAATGGGGAGACCTGACATCACAGCGATCCAGGTCAAGAGCAGGAACCAACCTGCCGGCCCCAGACAACCGGCCATGATGCACAGCATCTGCGTGTGAGCGAGGGCGGTGGCCCGCCCAAACCAAGAGGTAAAATCCATGCAATTGGAACGCCGTGATTTTCTTAAGATGAGCGCCGCCCTGGGCGCCGCCGCTGCCATCACTGGCTGCAGCCGTGATGCGGCTAAGTCGGTCGCCCCCATGAAGCCTGCCGGCCCGGAGACTCTGAACTGGAGCTCCTGTCTGGTGAACTGCGGCTCCAACTGCCCGGTTCGCGTCTTCAGCCGCGATGGCATCATCACCCGCATCGAAACCGACTTCTATCAGAAAGACGAGTACGGTCATCATCAGGTGCGAGCCTGTCTTCGCGGTCGCTCACTGCGTCAGCGTGTCTATGCGCCGGATCGCCTCAAATACCCCATGCGCCGTGTTGGCCCCCGTGGCAGCGGTCAGTTCGAGCGCATCAGCTGGGAAGAAGCACTGGACCTGGTGGCTGGCGAGCTTGGCCGCCTGCGCGAAACCTACGGCCCGGAATCCACCCACTTCACCTACAACTCCGGTGCGGGCTACAGCTTCTCCGGTAAGCAGTGTCTCTACCGCCTGATGAACCTGACCGGCGGCTACCTGGGCACCTACGGTGACTACAGCTGGGCCCAGCTCTACAAAGCCGCACAATACACCTGGGGCGACGCTAACCTGGGCTGGCGCGGCTCCTCCAACTCCGAGATGAAAAACTCTGATCTGGTGCTGCTGGTGGGCCACAACCCGTCCGAGATCCGCATGAGCGGCTCCGGCGAGTCCTACGACTACCTGAACATCATCCAGGCCAAGCAGAAAGAGCGCGCTGAAAAGGGCACCAAATTCAAAACCATCATCATCGACCCGCGCTACACCGACTCTGCGCTGGGCAAAGAGGACCAGTGGATCCCGATCCGTCCCGGTACCGATGCCGCGCTGATGGAGGCCCTCGCCTACGAATTCATCACCAACGGTTGGGTAAACCAGGCGTTCCTGGATAAGTACACCGTGGGCTTCGACGAGAAGACCATGCCGGAAGGCGTGGGCTACGAAGCCTCCTACAAGGCGCACATCCTGGGCGACGGCCCTGACGGCCTGAAGAAAACCCCGGAGTGGGCTGCACCGATCACCGGCATCGACGCCGCCGAGATCCGCCAGTTGGCCAAAGACCTGGCGGGTGCCAAAGCGCCCTTTATCCACGTTGCCGCGTCCCTGAGCCGTCAGGCTGCAGGCGAGAACAACCTGCGTGCTGCGCACATGCTGCCTATCCTGCTGGGCCAGCTGGGTCTGCCGGGCACCAACAACGGCGGTCTGTGCACCGGCGCGTCCCTGTACGCCCCGAGCATGCCCACCGGCAGCAACCCGGTTGAGAAGAAGATCTCCTTCTTCACCTTTACCCAGGCGATTCAGGACGGCGAGAACATGACCGTGCTGAAAGATGGCGTGGTATTGCCGGACGCCGAACTGGACAGCAATGGCGACGGCAAGCTGGGTACCAACATCAAGGCGATCATCAACTACGCCGGTAACGCGCTGATCAACCAGCATGCGGAAACCAAGAAGACTGAGCAGATCCTGGCTGACACCAGCAAGTGTGAGTTCATTCTGGTGATTGACAACTGGATGACCCCCTCCGCCCAGTTCGCCGACATCGTCCTTCCCGACGTCAGCTGGCTGGAATCCGAGGACCTGGTCAACCAGGCCTACGCCGCTGGCGACACCGGCACCCTGATCCAGATGAGCACCAGTGTTGGCCCGATGTTCGAGTGCCGTCCTGTGTACGAGATGTGCGTTGAGCTGGCCAAGCGCTGGGGCGTTGAGGAGCAGTTCACCGAGGGCAAAACCGCTGACCAGTGGCGTGCAGAGTTCTACGCCAAGGCGCAGGAAGCCAACCCGGAGCTGCCGAACAAAGCCGTGATGCTGAAGCAGGGCATCTTCCGCAAGTACCTGCCCAATGGCAGCTACATCGTGCTGGAAGACTTCCGCAAAGATCCGGAAGCCAACCCGCTGAAGACCCCGTCGGGCAAGATTGAGATCTACTCCAGCCAGTTGGCCCAGAAAGCCGCTACCTGGGTATTGAACGAAGGCGACGTGATCTCCGCGCTGCCCAAGTACGTCCCCACCTGGGACGGCTACCAGGACCTGGAGAACAAGCAGGGCCAGTTCCCGCTGCAGCTGACCGGTTACCACACCAAAGGTCGCGCACACTCCAGCTACCACAACGTGCCCTGGCTGCGCGAAGCCGTAGAGGATGCGGTATGGATGAACCCCATCGATGCCAAGTCCCGTGGTATCCAGTCCGGCGACACCGTGATCGTATTTAACCAACGCGGTCAGATTGAGGTACCCGCCAAGGTGACCCCGCGCATCATGCCCGGCGTTACCGCTCTGGGTCAGGGAGCCTGGTACAAGGGCTTTGGCCACAAGGTGGACAAAGGCGGCTGTCTCAACACCCTGACCTCACAGCGCACCACGCCGCTGTCCAAGGGTAACGGCCAACACACCAACCGCGTTGAAATCAAAAAGGCTTGATAGGGGGCAACCATGCAAGTGAAACAGCAGTACGGCTTTTACGTCGATGCCAGCAAATGCACTGGCTGCAAAACCTGTCACGTCAGCTGCAAAGACAAGAACGATCTGCCGGTGGGTGTTATCTGGCGCCGTGTTTACGAATACGGCGGCGGTGACTGGGCCCCCCAGGCCGACGGCACCATGAAGCAGAACGTATTCGCCTACTATATGTCGATCGGCTGCAACCACTGCAGCAAACCGCCCTGTGTGGAGATCTGCCCGACCGGCGCCATGCACAAGCGGGAGAAAGACGGCATCGTTCGCGTCGACACCGAAATGTGCATCGGCTGCGAGATGTGCTCCGAGATGTGTCCCTATGACGCGCCGCAGTACGACAAGGCCAAGGGCCATATGACCAAGTGCGATGGCTGCTTTGAGCGTATTGATATGGGGCTAAAGCCGATCTGCGTCGAGTCCTGCCCGATGCGCGCTCTGGACTTCGGCCCGATGGCGGAGCTTAAGGCCAAATACCCCAACGCGGTGAAGCCGGACATTGCCCCGCTGCCCAGCAGCGACATCACCCAGCCCAGCCTGCTGGTGAACCCCAACCGCCACAGCCGCCCCTGCGGCTCTGAGCAGGGCAAGGTTCTGAACTGGGCGGAAGTGTAAGCCATTGAACGCGGGGGAGCGTTGCTCCCCCAATTGCGACGGAGAGACCCGATGATGAATCCGGAACAACTGAGCCAATACCAGGCCCAGTGCAACGTGCTCTACCATGCCATCTACTTTGAACCGAGCGACGTGATGCCGGATCGGCTGCGCGCTGTAAATGTGGTGCAAAGCTGGCCGCAAACCGGCGAAGCCGTTGCGCGGGCCGAGGGCCTGGCTCTGCTGGCCGAGGCGCTGGCGGAAGAGAATGCGACATTGCTGCCGAAACTGAAGCGGGATTTCACCGAGCTGTTTATCGGCCCGGTGGAACTGAAAGCCATTCCCTGGGGCAGCCCCTACCTGCATGAGAAGCGGCTGCTGTGCGGCCCCTCCACCCAGGCGCTGGTGCAGTTTTATCAGCACTACGGGATCCTGGTGACCACCCAGCTCAATGAGCCGGTGGACCACATCGGCCTGATGCTCTCCGTAGTCTCCAGCTTGCTGGAGCGGGCGGCCAATGAGCCGGACGACACCGACCTTGAGGTACTGCGTGTGCTGCTTGCGGAACACCTGCTGCCCTGGTCAAACCGATTTTGTGAAAAGCTGCTGGCTGCGGCCCAAACCCCCTATTACCGGGGTATGGCGCTGCTGATCCGCAGTGTGCTGGAGGGGCTGCAGGCCGACCTTGGCGTTAAGCCACTAAGCCTGCAGCTGTTCCAATAACCGATTTCTTCATCCCACCCTGCAAAGGTACGAATCAGGCGTAAGCCGACGTTCGTTTAGGCTGACCGGACTACCCCTTCCCGGTCAGCCATTTTTTTATCTGCGTCAGGCCGGACTCAACGCTGCTAGCCAGGGCAGCCAACTCATCCTCACTCACCGAAGCCCCCTGCTCTATCCGCTGGCACTGCTTTGCCACCGCCAACAGCCCCAGCGCCCCGGCACTCCCTTTCAGTTTGTGCGCCAGCGCCGATACCGCGTCCTGCTCCGCCCCCTTCAGTGTGGCTATCGTGCTCTCGGCCTGCGCGTCAAACTGGCTCACCATGGTGGTCAACAGTTCGGCACCCAGCACCGACCGATCCTGCTCAAGTTGAGCCCAGTTGACCGCGTCGCCTTTGGCTTCTGCGGCCTCAGGCAAGGCGGTCGCAGCACTGTCGCCCAGTTGAGTCGCTAACGCTTCCGCCAGCACCGTCAGGCGTACCGGCTTGCCGACGAAACCATCGAATCCCGCCGCCAGGTAATCTTTCACCTGCTCCTCAAACACCTGAGCCGATACCGCAATGCAGGGCAACGAAACGCCAAATTGCGCCTGCTGCACCGCCTTGAGTGCTTTTTGCAGCTCGGTGCCATCACCGTCAGGCAGATGGATGTCCACCAGCGCCAGGTCAAACGCCTGCTGCTGTGCCGCGGCCAGGGCGGCTTTCGCATTGGGCGCCATCACCGCCTGCTGCCCCAACTTGTCGAGAAAACCGGACATCACCATGCGGTTGACCGAGTTGTCCTCCACCACCAGCAGGTTGGCGGCGGGCAGTTGCTGTGGTAACTGCTCCGGCGCCCTATCCGGTTCGGTTTCCGGCCAGGATAAACGCAGCGTAAAGGTGCTTCCCTCGCCCGGCAGGCTGCTCAGAGTGAGAGTGCCTCCCATCGCTTCCGCCAGACGCCGGCTGATGGGCAGCCCAAGGCCGGTGCCTCCCCATTGCTCGCCACTGCGACTCTGCTGAAACGCCTCGAATACCGTCTCCTGCCGCTCCGGTTCGATCCCCATGCCGGTGTCCTGCACCGTCACCACCAGTTGTCCCTGCTCGGCATTCAAACCAACCACAACCCCACCCTGTTCGGTGAACTTGATGGCGTTACCCACCAGGTTTAGCAGCACCTGTCTCAACTTGGCCCGGTCGCCCAGGTAGGCCAGCGCCACCCGCTCTGCGCCCACCACCTGCAAGGTCAGTGCCTTCTGGGAGGCTCTTGAAGCCAGGGTATCCAGCACCTCCTGCACGACCTCGGCGGGCTGGACCGGCTCTGTCACCGTACTGATGTGGCCCGCTTCAATCTTGGAGTAGTCCAGCACATCGTTAAGCACATCCAGCAGCGCCTCGCCGGAGCGGTGGATCACCCCCAGATACCGGCGCTGCTGGTCATTCAGTTCGCCATCGGACATCAGCTCTGCCGTGCCCAGGATGCCGTTCATCGGGGTTCGGATCTCGTGACTCATGGTGGCCAAAAAGGTGGTTTTTGCCCGGCTGGCGGCTTCCGCCTGCGCCTTGGCTTCGGCCGAGACCGACAGTTCCTGGGCCAATCGGGTGTTGGCCTGATTGAGTTCATCGGTGCGTTCTGTCACCGCCTGCTCAAGCTGCTGATGCTGGGCCCGAAGCGCCTGTTCCGCTTGTTCTCGGGCGATGGCGGTCGCCTTAAAGGTGTCGATGGCGTCAGCCAATCGGCTTAACTCGTCACTGCCCCCCTTTTTCACCCGAACTGAGTGGTCGCCCTCCGCCAATCTCAGCAGCGCCTGGGTGGTGCCATTCAGGCGCACCACCACTTCCCGGTAAACCACCCGCCACAACACAAACACCGCAACCAGTGCCGCCACGAGCCCAAGGGCCAGCAGACCCCACAGCGCCTGCTGGTAGCGATGATCAATGCGCACCTGCGCGCTGTTCAGCCCCTGATTGGCGCGCCGCACCAATACGGTCACCGCCGCGTTCATCGCTTTGAAACGGGCGTCCAGACTGGCCAGGGAGTCGTCAATCTCCTGGGTCAGGGCGAGTTGCCGGGTTTTCTGCTCATACAGCGCAGCGCCCTCCTCCAGCGTTTGCCACTGGGCCAGGATCGCCTGCCGGCGCTCTGGGTCCGGCACCAGCGCCATCTGCAACGGCAGGTAATCCGCCAGCACCCGGAACCGCTCCGCCCGCACCTGCATGGTGTCGGGATCATCCATATAGGGCAGCAACACCAGTTGGCGGCGGAGCCGGAGCAGGTTGTTTTTCAACTCGCTCATGCGGCGGATCTGCATCAGATCCTGTTCAATCAGGGCATCCGCCTGCGGTGCGACAGCAGTCTCGCCATAGAAGCCGACGCTGCGGGCCACCATTGCGGTTTCCGCATTGGCCAGTTGGTCTTCAACCAGGTCCGCCAGACGGTTGGCCGCTTCATTGACCTGGGTGAACTGTTCATTGAAGGCCTGCTTCAGCGCAATCTGGGATTGGGACAGCTCAAACACCGAAACCAGGTTGCGAACCACTTCGTTGTGCAGATGCTGCAGGGTGCTGCGCTGACCGGGTTCGATGGCCACCAGCTCTTCCAGGCGACGATCCAGCGCCCCATTGGTTCGCTCCAGCTCCCGCCAGGTGTGATCCAGGGTGTCGCGGTCATGGACTTCGGCCATCAGGCGGCCGTTACTGAGGATGCGTCCGGACAACTCCGCCACGGCCCGGGACTGATTCAGGGCGGGTACGGCGTCCTCCACCAACTGTTGGTGAGACGCCCGCAGTTGAGACAGGCTGACCAGGCCCAACGCCGCCGCCAGCACAGACAAACCCGCCAGGATCACAAAGGCGATCAGCAGTTTGCCTGCGACAGAACGCCGGAAAGAAAAGGTGAAGGAGTTCAAGGGGCGTCTCTAAAGCTCTGATACACTAGCCCAGTGTACCCAAATTTGAGTCGACTGCCGTGGCACGATTTGCCCTATGCGCCTGGATCTTTTGCCTAAGTTTGAGCTCGCTCCCGCTGAATGCCGCGCCCGCCAAGCTGTGCGCGCTTTACCCCCACCTGAAGGATTCCTACTGGCTGAGCGTGAACGCCGGGATGGTGGAGCAGGCTCAAGCCCTTGGGGTGGAGCTGAAAACCTTTGAGGCGGGCGGGTACGAACATCAGGCCACGCAGATTGAACAGTTTCAAAAGTGCCGCGACTGGGGCGCCGATGCGGTGCTGCTGGGCAGCGTCACCTACGAGCTTCCGACGTTGATCCGGGATGCCATGGTGGCCCTTCCCGTTCTGGCGCTGGTCAATCAGGTGGAGCCGGATACCGTGGTCAGCACCATCGGGGTTGAGTGGTACGCCATGGGGGAATCCGTCGCCCTGTACGTCAACGACCATTTCACCGCCCCCACCCGCACTCTGCTGATGTTTGGCCCCAAAGGTCAGGGAGGCAACCAGTTCCTCAGCCAGGGGCTGACCGACCATCTGAAACCGGGGCTGTTGGCGATCGAAGCCACGCTGCACGGCAGCAATAGTGTCGCCCGCCAGCGCCAGTTACTGGTGGAGTACCTGGCCAGTCACCCGGCACCGGACCTGATCATCGCGGGCGCGATTCCGGCAGAAGTGGCGGTAAACGAAATCCAGGCCCGTGGTCTCAAGACACGGGTGATCAGCACCTACCTCAGTCACGGCGTCTACCGGGCACTGCTGCGAAACAAAATTGAGATGGCCAACAGTGACCGGATGCGGCTGCAGGGGAGAATGGCAGTGGACGCGGCATTGGCCCACCTGAAGGGCGAGACGCTGCCAGCGCGCCTCGATCCCGGCATTGAGGTGTTGAAGCCGCCCAAAGCGCTGGGCCGGTTTGAGGACAGCTTGTCAGACCCGGACTTTCGCCCGGTTTACGATGTAACGGTGGTGCCGAACAGATAACCCTCGCCGTGGACGGTCACGAACAGTTTTGGCATGCCGTCCCCCTTCTCCATCTTGCTGCGTAAACGGCGCACCAGCACGTCGATGGTGCGATCGTCCGGCGCATCCACCCGGTGTGATACCAGATTCAGCAGACGCTCCCGGGCCAGAACCTGCTGGGGGTGGCGGGCAAAAGCCGTCAGCAACTCAAACTCCGCCGTCGTCAGGCGGACCTCCTGTTCACCCCGGCACAGGTGGCGATTGGCGAGGTTGAGGGTCCAGCCGGCAAACTGCAGTTCGGCGCCAGCGTTGGCGGACTGTGCCGGCTGCTGAGCCAGATGGATGCGCCAGAGCAGATTCTTCACCCGCACCAGCAATTCCCGCATCTCCACCGGTTTGGTGACGTAATCATCGGCGCCCATCTCGAGACCAACAATCTTATCCACCGCGTCACTGCGACCGGTGACCAGAATGATGCCAACGGTGGAATCGCCACGCAGTTCACGGGTCAGTTGCAGACCATCCTCATCCGGCAGATTCACATCCAACAGAACCAGATCGAACGCCTGCTCCGCCATCGCCGCCCGCATCTCTGCACCGCTGGACACGGCGGTGACGTCATAGCCCGCCTGCTGAAAGTAGCCCTGGTGGCGCAACTGAGTCACGCTGTCATCTTCCACCACCAGAATGCGACTGCCTGTCAGAGCCATTGATTCGCCCTATCTGCCTATATCGGAACCTGATCTTGAAAAGCTTTACCGCCAGTTGCAACCACAATATCGTGCCAGTGGTGATCACCTGCACAAAACTGCACCGCCCTGGCGCCTGACCCCGATGGATTCAGCGGCGTTGTAACGCTCGGGGATTGGGCCTGGCTCCCCCCCATGCTCACTATACTTATTGGAATTCGGGTCGCTGGGCACCGGCACTTCACGCCGGAACCAAACCGCCATCACAGGAGACAGGGATGTTACCCACCACCATCATTCTGCGCGCGTTGAAGGGCGAGCCGGCACTGATTCAAACCAAGTTGCGCGCTCTGCTGGGCGAGGCCGGTACTGCGTGCCGGGTGATCATCGACGCCGAATCGCCGCCCCTTCAACGCTTCTATCTGTTTGAAGACGAGACTCTCGCCGCAGCCGCCAAAACCTACCGGAGTGAGGTTGAGCGTTGGGCGGAAGCGATGTTTGCTCCGCTTAATACCAAGGGGGAGCGGTTCTCTCTGGAATACGTTTGGAGCAAAAGCGCACTGACCGATCTGATGGCACAAGCGCCCGCCTCCGAAAAGCTCATTCTCTTTTGTCTGGAGCCTTCGGTGCCCGCCCGTTACCGGCGAGTGGTTGAGCATAGCCAATGCCCGGTGCTGATCCTCGGTGAAACCCATTGGCACCATCCACCGAATGTGGTGGTCGGGATCGACCCCTTCCACAAAAGTGATCGGCCTGCCGACATCGATGGCAAAGTTGTCCAGAAAGCGCTGTCGATCAGCAAGCGTCTGAAGGGCCAACTCACCCTGGTGCACAGTTGCTATACCCCCTCCTTCATGGTCAAGTACCGCGCCATGATTCAGTCCACGCACCAGCAGGTGATACAGGCCTTTATTGCCAAGCACCATCTGCAGCGGCTGAATTGGCATCTGTTGGTGGGGGATCCGGCCGAAGCCCTGTCACATTACTGCCAGGCCCACCAGAGCGATCTTCTGGTGGTGGGGTTGGTGGCCCGCGGGCTGCTCAAAAGGCAGATCACCGGAAGTACCACGGAACAACTGATGTCCGAGCGCTTTTGCGACCTGTACCTGATCCCCTAATCCACCCTGTATCAGCAGGTTGCGCCACGCCCGGTGCCTTGTGGCCCCGGCGCCTGGGTGTCACAATGCCCCGGACACTTACTGACTGGAGCAAAAAGGATGATCCTGTACGGCATCAAAAGCTGTGATACCGTCCGCAAAGCCCGCAAGCATCTGGACGCCAAGGGCTGCCCCCACACTTTCCACGATTTCCGCGAGGCGGGTCTGGATGAAGCCACGCTCAATCGCTGGCTGGGTCAGGTGCCATACACCACGCTGCTGAACACCCGATCCACAAGCTGGCGCGCGCTGGATGACGCGGACAAGCAGGATCTGGACGCCGCGAAGGCCAAGCAGCTGATGCTCGCCAACCCCACTCTCATCAAGCGTCCGGTGCTCGAATCCGGCGACGCGCTGCTGGTTGGCTTTAAGGCTGCCGACTATGACCAGTGGGTGGCTCAGCATGGCTGAGTCTCAAGTACTGGCTCTGGCCAAGGATCTGATCGCCCGCCCTTCGGTGACGCCGGAAGATGCGGGTTGTCAGGCGATGATGGCCGCTTTTCTCGGCCGCCTTGGCTTCACCATAGAGTCGATGGTGTTCGAGGACACCACCAACCTGTGGGCCCGTCGTGGCACGGAAGGCCCAGTGTTCTGCTTCGCCGGTCATACCGACGTTGTCCCTCCCGGAGATCTCAGCCAATGGCACACGCCCCCGTTTGAGCCCACGGTGATCGACGGGATTCTTCATGGCCGCGGTGCCGCCGATATGAAAGGCTCTCTGGCCGCCATGCTGGTGGCGGTGGAGCGATTCGTCACCGAACACCCGGATCATCAGGGCTCCATCGCCTTTCTGATCACCTCCGACGAAGAGGGGCCCTTTATCAACGGCACCACCCGGGTGATCGATACCCTGGAAGCCCGTAACGAGAAGATCGCCTGGTGCATCGTGGGCGAACCCTCCAGCACCCACAAGCTGGGCGACATCATCAAGAACGGTCGCCGCGGCAGTCTGACCGCCGAGGTGGTCGTCAAAGGGATCCAGGGGCACGTCGCCTACCCTCATCTGGCGGACAACCCGGTGCACAAAGCGGCCCCCGCATTGGCCGAGCTGTCTGCGATGGAGTGGGATAAGGGCAATGAGTTCTTCCCGCCCACCAGTTTCCAGATCGCCAACATCCATGCCGGAACCGGCGCCCCCAATGTGGTACCGGGCAGTCTTCATGTGCAGTTCAACTTCCGCTACAGCACGGAGGTAACCTCCGATGAACTGGAGGCGCGGGTCCACAACATCTTTGACCGTTACGGTCTCGATTACGACATCAAGTGGACCTACAACGGCCAGCCCTTCCTGACCGGTGGCGGTGCTCTGCTGGACGCCACCTGCGAAGCGATTCGCGACGTGACCGGCTACGACACCGAACCCTCCACCAGTGGCGGCACTTCCGACGGCCGTTTTATCGCGCCGACCGGGGCTCAGGTGGTGGAGTTAGGCCCCTGCAACGCCACCATTCATAAGATCAACGAGTGCGTCAGCGTGCAGGATCTGGAGTTGCTGGCCGACTGCTACGAAAAGGTGCTGGAGAAGCTGTTGTGCTGACTCAGGCCCAGATGCTGGGATTGGACGACGGCCACCTGGTGGCCGTCGATGATCGCCAACTGGAAGCGCAGACCGCCGAGGCGTGGCAGGCTCTGGTGGCGGACGCCCGGTCTGCCGGTTTCACCCTGGGGCTCTGCTCCGGCTGGCGCAGCTTTGAACGCCAGCTGGCGATCTTCAATGGCAAAGCCCTGGGCACTCGCCCTCTGAACAACCGCATGGGTGATCCCTGTGATGTTCGGATCATGAGCGATGCGGACATTCTGGATGCGATTCTGACCTGGTCTGCCCTTCCCGGTACCTCCCGTCACCACTGGGGCACAGACCTGGACTGGTATGACGCAGGTGTCCTCTCCCCTGCGGACCTGAAACTGGAGCCCTGGGAGTACGAGGCCGGTGGTCCCTGCCATGAACTGGGTCGCTGGTTGCAACCTCGATTGGCCAGTTACGGCTTCTTTTTACCCTACCGACAGGCGCTGGGCGGGGTGTCGCCGGAGCCCTGGCACCTGAGCTTCGCTCCGGTATCGGTCCCCGCGCTGGGCCAGTTCGACGCCAACGCCCTGGCAGAGCAGCTGGATGGGGCGGATCTCGCACTGAAGGAAACGGTACTGGCCCAGTTACCCGGCTTGATTGAGCGCTACTGCCACCGCATCTCTCTGCCTTAGTCTTCGTCCCGTCCCAAAAACGGCGCGGAGACTATAATTATCGTAAATTCAATGCCAAGCCTGACCTGCATGAGTTCACGATGCCCTACTCCACCGGTGTTGCCTTACCCTCTGAGCATCTGACGATCCCGCTTATCGCAGGGCTCAGGCAACACCCGGCTTTCCAGCTCCACCTGATGCACCGCCCCCTGACCCTGCGCTCCAGCCCGGAGCACCAGTATCGCAAACTGGACCTGCTGATCCTGCATCAGAACATGGCTACGCCAGAGCAGTTGGAATCGCACTGCTGCCTGCTGCCGGACCACACCTGGCTGCTCCTGTTGGGGCCCCATCCCGATGTGTCCCTGATCCATCGTCTGCTGGCCCACAACCTGCGCGGGTGGTTGCACGGACAGGAGAAGATCGCCGAACTGACCCGCCTGGCCCGAAGCCTGAGCAGCAAAGAGTTCTGGCTGCCCCGGGGTGCCTCTTCCGAGCTATTGAAACTGGCCCTGCAATTGCCGCCCGAACCGCTCCACCCGGAGGAGGACGGCGTCTGGCAATGCCTGACCGAGCGAGAGCGGGAAGTTGCCCATCTGGTTCGGCATGGTCTCAGCAATAAAGAGGTGGCCCATCGCTTCAGAATCAGCGAACGCACGGTACAAACCCACCTGGCCGCCGTTTTCCATAAGTTGGGGATCCATCGCAGAACCCAGCTGAACCGCGTACTGAACGCCACCTCCCTACCACCTCAACGCCCCTTATGACAGAGGGTTAAGCCAAACGGCGTAAGGGGTTTTATCCATAGTCCCGCCATGCCCGCCTCTCTAGGTTTAAAGAAGCCACTCGGCTGATTGTTCTTTCGAGAGGTGCAGTATGGAAACCCGCAAAGCTTGGCGGTTGCGTCCAGCAACCCTGACGATTCTGCTCGCCCTGTTCGGTGCCAGTGTCACGCCCCTTGTGAGCGCCGATGAGCACTGTCCAGACACCTCCATCTTTGGCGCCATTTTCACCACCACGCCGGATGGCACCGTGGTTAATGAAAACGTGCGCTACGCCGCCAAATGGGACGTTTTCCTGGATGGCGGTCCAAGAGCCAATGCCCCCCTTTCCGCCGCCGCTCTGCCGGACGGTCACTATTACTTCCAGGTCACTGACCCCAGCGGCAAACGCCTGCTGTCGGAAGACCGCATCGCCTGCCGTGAGGTGAAAGTGGAAAACGGCGTAATCACCGAGTATCTCGGCCCTGAAGAGTGCCGGGAGCCCATCAAGTATCGAGGCAAGGTGTTGGTACCCCACTTATTGAATGACGACTTCGGTGAAGGGGAACCGCCCCGGGAAGGGGCTAAAGTGGTGCGACTCTGGCCCTTTGAGGACACCCCCAATCCCGGTGGCGTCTACAAAACCTGGATGACCCCGACCTGTCAGTTCACCGGGGATAAAGAAGCCGAAGGCCCTGAAGAGTTTGCCGCTCAGGGGCAGTTCCATGGGTTTGTGCCCCGCTACTCCAAAACCGACAACTTCAAAGTCAAGGAGGGGCGGCCGCAATATGGCATCATCGCCCTGCGTAACTACCACGATGCCAATCTGAACTGCCGTCTGGATCTGGGCGAATACCACATCTGGGACTGGCAGTACGAGCTGACCGTTGGCGGTGTGGTCACAGGGAAGACCACCTCTGACGAAACCCCGGGGGATCCCACCACCGTGACCCTGGAGGAGCTGCTGGGCAATCTGCAGAACCCGCTGATGCTTGACCAGTACCGCTGGACTCCGGGCGAAACCGCAAAAAACACCGACAGCCTCTACGTCACCACATCCGCCTATGTCCACAAATACCTGGACTTCGACATCCTTGAAGCCCAGCCGGGACGGTGGATGCTTGAGGATGAAGTGGATGGCTACCTGCGGCGCTTTGTGATGGAGATGGTCTGTAAGGACGGCATCGATGATGATGGCCTGGGCCCGCAAACCGCGAACGAGTTTACGGTTCCCACCCCGCCTGAAGCGCTGGGCGTTCTCGCCATCAACGATCCTGACCCGCAGATTGTGATCACCATGGGGGAAACCGGGTTTGCCCAGGTTCCGGTGATGAAGGTCTATGACCGGGGACAACCGGGACAATATGAGCCGGGCACGGACCAGTTGCTGCAGGGCTGGCCAGTGACCTTAACCTACGCCCCCAACCTGCTGGAGAGCGTCGGGCCGGTTCCGCCCACCATTAAGTCCGATGCCGCCCAGCAGCGCATCCGGGACCTGTACCAGGAGATCGCGGATCGCTTCTTTGCCGGCTCCGCCCCCGACCCTCTGCTGGTCAACGGCATGGCAGAGCGGAAAACCGGCAGCAATGGGCTCTATCGCTTCAACCTGTTGCTGCCCAATGAGTATGGTGGCCTGTACGACGCCTATGAAGTCACCGAGTCGCTGAACGGCTTTATCGGTAAAGCGCTGGTGATCTTCGAGGATGACTCCTCCACACTGATGGACGCCGCCGCAGTGAAGTTTGATGTCTGCTCCGAAGCGGTCGGCACCGGTGGCGATGCCGGGCGTACTCCGCCCATCATGGGCCGGGCCTATCTGGACCAGGATGGCAAACTTTGCAGCGGTGAAGCTAGCGACATCATCAAGGCGATCGTCTACCTCAACCGTTGCACCGGCAAAGCCGCGTTCAGCACCAAGGGCTATTGGCACAACAAGAATGGTCTGGCCGAGCTGAAACTGGGGACCGGCAGCACCATCGCCGGCTTCAACAGCTACCTGAACGGCAATGTCCACCCGCTGGCTCCCTATGGCAGCCCCAGCAGTTACTTTGGCGCCGGGGATGAGCCCTTTGACGGCGAGTTCAGCGATGGCAGCCCGGTCGCGCAGGCGTTCAACAATGAGAAGCTGTCCCCCTTCCCCAACGACATCAGCGCCTTTGATGAGGTTTCGCACTTCCTGATAGACGCCAACGCCAATGGGGATCCGAGGGAGCAGCTGGCGCAGCAGTTGCTGGCCTTTATCTTCAATGTCGATTTCCGCATCGGCAGCCACGTCACCCTAATCCTGCCGGACAGCGTGCCTCAGTGTGGCTTCGGCAGTGAAATGGGCAGCGATGGTCTGATCCAGGCCGCAGTCAACGCGTGGAGCAGTGGTTCAGACAGCCAACGCAACTGCATTAAGACCCTGCTGGACACCTTTAACAACACCGGTGGTGACGGCCAGTATGTGCACTATGTAGTGGATCGTTTCGAGCAGTGTCCCAACAAACCGGCTGGCGTCACAGTGGTCGCCAACTGATCACCCACCCCACCACCGCCCACGCTCTGTGGGCGGTGCCCTTCAGGCAAAGGGCCAACCCTTGCGACCGCAGGTTCCGCCTGTTAGCTTGCAACCTCCCGATAACACAACAATAAGAGGCCACGGATGCGCTTCACTCACACTCTTCCCCTGATCTCCCTACTGATGGCTGGCACGGCCTGGGCTCAGGATTATCAGCTCCACCTACTCACACTGGAGCAGGACAAACCGACCTCTCACACGGCGGTCAGCGACAAGCGTGGCTATAACAATCAACCCGCCTTCACCGCAGACAGCAAGGCGCTGTTGTTCAGCTCCGATCGGGCAGGCGGACAGATGGACATCTTCCGCTTTGACCTCGCCAGTGGCGCCACCACCAACCTCACCAATACACCCTCGGAAAGCGAGTTTTCCCCGCAACCGGGACAGATTACGGATGAGATCACCTACGTGGTGGAACAGGGCGTGCCCCACCAGAGCGTATGGCGACAGCAGGATGGTCAGGCGCGACAGCGGGCCGTCAACAGCTACATCCCTGCCGGCTACTATGCCCAGCGCCACGGCCAGGGGACCCTGCTTTGGGCCCGTTACGGTTACCACCTCTACTTTGAACCCTGGGGTGAACAGGCGGATGAGCGCCACTTTGTCAGCGCCAGCGTCGGCCGCAGCCTGCACGCCATTCCCGGCAGTGAGGAGTTCAGCTTCCTGCACAAGCAGGTGGATGGAGATTGGGTGATCAAAGGCTATCACCCGGCGACCGGCGCCATTCGCCCCATTACCCGCATCGACAAAGCGAGCGAGGATTACACCTGGGACCAGCAGGGCCGGATCTGGATGGGGATTGGCAGCGAGTTGTGGCGCTGGGACAGCGAGAATCAGTGGCAACCGATAGCGGACCTCGCCTCATTTGGCGTGGGCACCATCGGTCGCCTGGCCATCAGCCCGGACGGGCGCTATCTGGCCGTAGTCGGACTGTAACGTCTTCAGAAGCGCTGGACGTCGAAGATCTCCTCGGAAGCAACCAGCGCTTCGATCTCCTCAAAGGCGAAGTGGAAACTCGCCTCTTCATTAAAGCGCCCCTCCTCCTTGTTTTCGTTCAGCGCCTCACGGATGCCAGCGCGCAACTCAAACATGTACTCAGACAGCACTACTTTGACTCCTGTGCTGTTGACCGCCACCACCTTCATCGCGCCATAGGGGTAGTCCGGGTCCACATCTTCAAAGGCGTTGCGGAAGTCCATCAGGTAACGATCCCCCACCTGGGGCTCAGTAACATAGAGGGCATTTTCCTCTTGGTTGCGGGCATCCATATATTGGAAGCCGCCAAACAGCAGAGGGAGCAGCACGGCCCAGTACTGAACCGGCACAAAGAACAGGGCGTGCTGGGGAGGACGGGGCCCCTCTCCCTGATGGCGGTTGACCATCCATCCAAAGACCCCAATGCAAATCGAGGCGATGGCAATGGTCAGCCAAACCGGCCAGCCGTCACCGCGGTAAGTTCCCTCGCCAAACAGGCTGTCCAGCACCAGTTGTGACCCGATAAACACCGCCGCCACCAGGATGGGCACCAGCCAGCCCAGACCTCGCCAAATGATCAGCATTCCCTGCTCCTATGTCGTTTACTTTTAAGCCAAAACGACACGTTAACAGGTTGTTAATTTCGGTTCTATGACTTACTTAACCAACTTGAGCAGGGTTTTGAACTGGGGGTGATCGCAGCGGCCCATCAACTCAAACAGAACCATCTCAACGGAAGTGATATGGGCACCCAAACTGGCCATTCGGTTCAGACCCAGTTGATGGTTGTGGGTGGTGCGGGCACTGACCGCATCCGCCACCACCTGCACTTCATACTCTCGGTTCAGGAACTGGGCGGCGGACTGGTAGACACAGACATGGCTCTCGATGCCACAAAGAAGCAGTTGGCGTCTGCCGAGGCGTTCAATTTCGGCCATCACTTCGCGGCTCTCGCCACAACCGAAACTGAGCTTGGAGATGGGGCTCTGGCCCGTCAGCAGGTCCGCCACTTCCGGGATGGTGGGGCCCAGGCCTTCAGGATATTGCTCAACCCAGACGACCGGAACCTCCAGGGCCTGCAAGCCCTGAATAAGACAGCGGATACGGGAGATAAGCGGTTCGCTGTCGTGCATGGCGCGAGCAAGTCGGCCCTGCACATCAATCAGCACCAGCGCGGTATGGTCAACATTCAGCATGGGGAGCCCCTCCGGATTGGCATGGGCTCCCACTTTGCCATGAACGGATCCACGACAGGATGAGACTTTGGTCCAGCGACTCAGGAGGGGGTATTGGCCACCGGCATCACGAACAGTTTGCTTAACGCAATACGGCGGGCGGCCAAACGCTGACGCTCGGCCCAGAAAACGCCCACAACCAAACCAAGGCACATGATTGCCAATAGGCTCGGCGCACTGAGGACGCCAAAGGAGATACGCAGAACGAAGCAGAGTCCTGCGGTGGCCAGCAGAAGCAGCAGTACACGGCTCAGCCAGAGCAAAATGGGTTTCATCGGTTTCATCACGATCGGTTTTGTGTCAATCACAAATGGGACTGATAGGCCATTCGACTTTGATCTAAATCAAAACACAGGCGTAACTGACCATCAAGCGGACCGGCCGATTGATTATCAATTCAGTGAGATCGCTCAGATTTTGACGATAAAATTTGTTCAAACTGCTGGTGATACTGGCTGAGCCTTTCTTTATCCGCTTGCAGTTGTTCCCGCCGAACCTCCTCCTCCTGACCCGGTAGCCCCTCAATGGTGACCAACGCGTCCTCCAGGGCCTGAGGCAATGTCTTAAAATCCTCATCCACCTCTTCAAAGGAGACCACCACCAACAACAAGTCCTTCAATCGCTGCTCCACGGCGTAGACCGCCGCATCGGTTGGCATCCCTATCGCTTCATCGTATGCCGACAGCAGCCGATTCAGCGCGGAGTCCACTGCGGCATCGGAGCGCAGTTGCTCCTCCTTCTCATGGGAGCGGTCCCGTTTCAGGATGATCAGAACCCAGGTAAGCAACAACAGAGCCAGAGTGCCAGCGATGATCAAGCCCAGCGTGGTCCAGGAAGAGTCGTTCATGGCGGATCTCCGTTACAGGTCGGATACTTTCGCAGTATAGATGCCAAATTGAGTCAAGGCCTTAGCCCCGGTTTCATCGAACCGACATCCCACTGTCACCGCTCTGCCACAGCAACACGTGACCATTCACTCACCGATTGGATCCCGCTTCCCCCTGGTCGCCAGTATCCATCGAATGCTTTGACAACCCCTTTGGCCCCAATCTGCTGGGGCCTTTTTTTTCTCTGTCTACCGCTTCAGATTTGGCGCCACTGTCACCCGTTGGCCATTTGTTAACCCGACCAACAGCTTTCTTACTTAAGTTGCGAGTTGGCTGCTTTTTTTTACTCACCGTTCACTCCATAATGCCCGCGTAGTCCCATCGGAAGGAACCGAGTTACCGATGAAAGAAATCGCGTTTCGCTGGATCGACCGTCTGCTGATCCATCTCACCCTCAGGGAGAAGTTTCTCCTGGTCTTCTTTATTCCTCTGCTGACACTGTTTCTGAGCATTGCCGTCATGGCGTACCAGGCTCAGCAGCACATGCTGTCGGAGCTGAAAACTCAGCAGAGCTGGATCGCCGCTCAGCTAAATCTTCAGCCTGAGGCAGACGCAGAGCAATGGCTCTCGGGCAGTCCGTTTCAGCTGGGTGAAGGGACCCATGGAATCACGCTTGCCTCCGGACAACGCCTCTCCATGGTGACCGAGCCCGGTCTGTTTGATCTGTTCACCCCCGGTGTACTGGTGATGATTGGCCTGGCGGTGCTGCTGTGCGCCATGGTGACCTACTACATCATGACCTTTATCGGAGGGGCGATGTTCACCATGAACTCGGCCCTGAACCGGTTGGCCGAAGGAGACCTCACCGCCCGTCTCAACTTCTTCCCGGTGCGGGATGAGTTCAGCCAGATCGCCGTCACCATCGATAAAGTGGCGGAGCGGGAGCAGAGTCTGGTCAAGGAGATGAAACTGGCGGGCGGCTTGATGCAGAGTCTGAGCGCAGAGCTGACAGAGATGAGCCACAGTTCCCGGTCTCTCTCTCAGGAGCAGGGTGTGCAGCTGGACAGTCTGGTCAGCGCCTCCGAGGAGATGGAGTACTCCATCCGCGAAGTGGCCAGCCACGCCGTCACCTCCTCGCAGAGCACTCAGGCTGCCGCCACCGCCGCACAGGCAGGTCAGGACCAGCTGTCCCAGACCCAGCACAGCCTCAACACGCTTCAGGGTGAAGTGGGAGAAGCAGCTCTGGCGGTCACGCAGCTGGAACAGAACATCAACCAGATCAATCAGGTGCTCACCAGCATCAACGCCATCTCGGAACAGACCAACCTGCTGGCGCTCAATGCCGCTATTGAAGCGGCCCGGGCCGGTGAACAGGGTCGCGGTTTTGCCGTGGTGGCGGATGAGGTTCGCACTCTGGCTGGCCGCACCCAGGAGGCCACCGTCGCGATTCAGGGGATGATGGAGACCCTGCAGAATGGTCGTGCCCAACTGGTGGATGTGATGGAGCGTACCGTCGATAACGCTACGCAAAGCGGTGAACTGATGGGTAAGGTGGCAGAGCAGATCCTGCAGATCAGCGAACGCAACCAGGATCTTGCGCTGCGCAGCACGGAGATCGCCACCGCCGCTGAGCAGCAAAGCGGCGTTGCCAGCACTCTGGTGGCCAACATTGACCAGATCCGCCAGCACGGCAGTGCCATTGGTGAGCAGATCCAACAGGCGGTCAGTCAGATTGTTCAGTTGAACGGTCAGGCCGAAAAGCTGGATGCGCTGATTAAGGGTCTGAAAAGCTGACCGTCCAAACGGGCAAAAAGAAAGGGCGCCAGAGGGCGCCCTTTCTGTCTCAGGGGAAAATCACTCCCCAACCAGCCACTCCAGGGTGTAACCGGCCTGCGGAGACTGAGCCAGTTTATCTTTCAGATAGGGCAGCAACTCTGCCATCTGGCTTTCCAGCTTCCAGGGCGGATTGATAACGATCATACCGGAGCCGGTCATGCCTCGCTCGGCGTTGTCGCCCTTCACCCGAAGTTCAATCTTCAGGATTTTGCGGATGCCAGATGCCTTGAGGCGACGCTCAACAAACTCAATGTCCTTACGGAACACAACCGGATACCACAGAGCATAAGTGCCGGTGGCCCAGCGTTTCGCCGCTTCCTGCACCCCTTTGACCAGATCCCGGTATTCATCCTTCAGTTCGTAAGGCGGGTCGATCAATACCACCCCACGACGCTCTTTCGGCGGCAGGTTGGCCTTCAGGCACTGGTAGCCATCTTCGCGGGCGATACGAACCCGTCGGTCACCGGCAAACTCCTGCACCAGACGGGGGTGATCCGAGGGATGCAGTTCCGTCAGCATCATGCGGTCCTGGGGACGGATCAGCGCGCCGGCCAATAATGGGCTACCCGGGTAGTAGCGCAGGTTGCCATTGGGGTTCAGCGCTTTCACCGCCTTCAGGTAGGGGTGCAGCACTTGCGGGCAATCCTCGCCCCACAAACGGCCAATGCCATCCACATACTCGCCGGTTTTCTCAGCGTGCTCGTCGTTCAGGTCATAGCGACCTGCTCCGGAGTGGGTGTCGTGGTACACAAAGGCCTTATCCTTGCCTTTAAGGGCTTCCAGGATCAGAGACTGAACGCAGTGTTTCAGAACGTCGGCGTGGTTTCCGGCGTGGTAACTGTGGCGATAGGAAAGCATGGGGGATCACTTCAACTCGTTGCTAGGCGCCTATTATCACCGAAGCGGGCGCAACGCGCCGAACTTTTTGCCTCTTCCGCCCGGCCTCAGCGGAAAACCGGGCGCCCTCCTGCCGCGTATCCAGTACGAGGCCGGGATGATGCGCACAATCCTCTCCGGTGTGCGCTACCGCATGGAGGTGGCCATCCCGGTCTCCCATCAATCCGGTGAAAGCGCCTCGCGATCACCTCTGAGGCGCCCCAGCATCGCCTCAACACGACGCATCAGGCGCTGCTCCCGTTCCACTCCACGAAAGTGAAGCTCTCCGCGCAGATCCTCCAGTAACTGAATCAATGCTTCGCGGCTCACTGGCCCGCCGGTGTCATCCGGTTGCCCCTCAGTCACGGAACGCCCCTTCAGGCATCCGGTTGCGGACCTGGCGCAGCAGGGTTTGCTCCTCTTTCAACTCCGCCTCAAAATCATTGATGATGTCGTAGTAGGGTCGCGCTTCGGCGTGCCCCAGGGCAAACCCCTCCCCCTCGAACCGGTCAGCCAGGTCAATGATGTCAGCGGACGCGCCAGCCTGCTGGCACGACTCAGATAACAGGGCACCAAGCTTCTTCAGATTGCCCCCCATCTCTGTGGCACTGTCCACCAGAGTCTCAACCTCTTCCAGATCATTCAGAAGTTCATCCACCAGCCCCCGCTGATGGGAAAACTCATCGCGCTTATCCGCCTGAAGAAAGTACCGGGCCATCACATCCAGAGTGAAGTCACCTTCAATCTGTGAGTACAGCGCCGGGAAGCGCTCCTCAATCTCCATCAGGCGCTCTCCGGCCCGCTCGTACTTTTTCAGGATGCGAAAACGGTAGTCATCGAGTTTTTCGAAGCTGGAACGCTGGCAGGCGCCCGCTTCGGCGCTGAAAGGCGTCGCCCCAAACATCAGGGCCAGACTGAGCAGCAAAAGATTGGCGAGTCGGTATGGTTGGCGTGGCATGATTCCCTCCTTTGCCCAAAGCACTTTCCCCCGAAAAGGGGGACCACGGCTTAAAAAAACACCGGGGTTGCCTCCCACTTCCTGCTCTTCCCCCCTGCTTCTCAACATAACGCGCTGCGCCCCGGAATCTTTGTCTGTGATCAACCTTCACGGTATGCAGTTGGCAAATAGCAAAAACGGCCAGAGAGGATATCCCGGCCGTTCAAGGCTGTTTGTGAGTGGCGAATCAATTCAATTTATTGCGGCGGGCAGAATGCCGTAGGATCCACTGCACAGCGGTAATAATCCCGGAACGCCGCAGTGGGCTCCGCCAGTCCGGGGATCTGCAACATGATGTCTCCCTCACTGTAGTAATCCCGCTGGTAGTAGACCTGAGTCCCCCTATCCCGGAATTTAATGATGGACATCCCTTTGGCCCGGTATGGCACACCGGCGAAGCTTCCCTCCATAAGCCAACTGGCGCTGTAGATCCCATTGATGCAGGTTTCCTCTTCGATCAGCGTCACCAGATCCGGGCTCTGAGCAAACAGGCGGGCCAGAAAGCCGCCCATCGCCTCAATGCCCTGCACAGTCACCACGGGGTCGTGATACTCCACATCCTCACTGTAATAGGGCAGTAAGGCTTGCCAATTGGCGGCCTGCATCTCAAGCAGGGATCTACCTATTACTTTGCGCTCCTGATTAAGGCGACTGGAATCGCTCTCAGCCAGTGCGTTCGAGGGCACGCAGAACAGCAGAGTCAAAAGAACAGCAACAGCGGCGCGGATGGTCATGGTCGGCTCCAATTCAAAAAACGGAGTTGAGAATCAAAAGTGTAGCCACGGCGGAGTTGTTCAGATGCCCTTTTCAGGCATCTGAACAACATTGATGAAATTGGCCCTGCTTCGGAGATCTCCCTGCGAGGCAATGGCGAACAAAAAAGCCCGACACACTGTGTCGGGCTTTTGAGGTTCAGGCGGTGACCATCACTTGTCGTCAGCGCGGCTCATAAAGCGGGATTCGGCGCAGTTCACCTTGATGCGCTCACCGGTGCTGATGTACTCGGGCACCTGCACCACCAGACCGGTGCTCAGGGTGGCCGGCTTGGTGCGGGCGGTGGCCGAAGCGCCTTTGATGGAGGGATCGGTTTCGGTGATCACCAGGTCAACGGTGGTCGGCAGTTCAATGGCGACCGGGCTGTCCGCCACCACCAGCACCTGCAGACCTTTGGTCTCTTCGGTGATGAACATCAGCTCTTCCGCGATGGTCTCTTTGTTGAAGCTGAACGGGGTGTAGTCTTCATTGTCCATAAAGACGTACTCATCACCGTCCACGTAGGAGAAGCTCACCTGACGACGGCTGAAGTCCGCCAGGTTGATCATCTCTTCCGCTTTGAAGCTCTCGTCGGCCTTAATGCCGGTAGCCACATCGTACAGGCGCATGCGGTACAGGCTGTTACCGCCACGACCGCTGGGAGTCAGCTTGGTGATGTCTTTAACGAAATAGACTTTGCCGTCATGTTCGATAACGGCATTTTTCTTAATTTCACTGGCCTTCGGCATGGTCATTCAATCTCAGTTAACGCACTGTCAGGCAAACTACCACTAACTGGATTTTAGACAAGCTTTTGTGCGTCGAAACCGGTCTGAATGCGCGCTTGTGCGCCCATTGAGAAGGGGGCGATGGGCCAGGGGGGATGAGTGGCCGAAGGGGTTAGAGCGAGAAAGAGGGTAAAACAGACGCCTCCGCTCCGTGGAGGCAGACGGCCGAATCAGTCGTCGCGGGAGCGCTGATTCTCCGCCATCCGTTCAGCCAGTTTATCGATGGTGCGATCCACAACGGGCCGAACCACGGGAACCATCAGAGCGGATACTACCAGGCACACTGTCACCATATCGCCTCCCACTGCCGTACGAGCCATCTACGACTTTAGTCTAAAAGCGTAGCCTCGCTTCGAAGACGCCGCTTACCTTTACTCTCATTCGCATTCGCGAGTGGACACCGGGTCCACCGTTAATCATCGATTTTCTGACTAAACTTCCGTTCCAGATAGTCGATAAAGAACGCCCAGATCAGACTGAGCACAGGCCGAAAGAGCACCACCAGCCCGGCCGACAGGGCCAGGATAAGGCCGGTTTCTAACATGAAGACTCCTTCGGAAAGCCAGGCGCGAACCCGGTTCAGAGATGAATGTGCCGGGCATCATAACAGTGGTCAGAGTGGTTAAAAAGGCCTCAAAACGGCGCTGGTAGACCAATCCCTGCGGAATTTCCAATGGAAGGGAATCAGAACAGTTACTTGCTTAAGACAATTTTTTCATAAAAAAATATCGGGGCAATTTGACAGCGGTGTCAGATCCGACCAGACTGGGTTCAACATTGCTCGAAACGGTAACTGCACCTTACCGATTTGGATTGGCAATGCTCCCAATAAGGCCGGACCCCCACAATCCGGCCTTGTCTCGTTTTAGGGCTTCGGCGTCAGGTGCAGCGCCAACCAGAGCGTTGGACGCTCCGGGTCGGTCCAGGTCACCCGATGGCGGCAGTGAGCCGGCAGCATCAGCCAATCCCCCGACTGCAAAGCCCGCTCCTCAGATTCGCCCTCTATCTGCAACCGGGCCGCCCCCTCAAGCAGCACCACAAACTCATCGTCCGTTTGATCGTACCACTGCCCTTGCGGGGTCGTCTGACCCAGGCTCAGTATCCGCTCCACCCGGGCATTTGGGGTGCGAACAAGGGTATCAAACCACTCAGGATCCGCACTGGTCAGTGTCGGAAGTCCCGACTTCAGATTGCCTGATTGCATCAACACTGCTCCTCCCGGGCGGCTTGCCGGTAGGCTCCCGGCCCCTGCCCGGTCCACTGCTTAAACCGGCGCTGGAATGAACGCACATCACTGAACCCCAGCCGCAGCGCCAGATCAGCCACCGATTGCTCCCCCTCTCTCAGCGTCCGCTTGGCAATGCTCAGTCGCACCGTATCCAACTCGGTCTGATACTGGGTCTGGCACTGGGCCAGCCGTCGCTGCAGGGTTTTCTCGCTGAGCCCCAGGGCCTCCGCGATGTGGTCCCGGCGGACCGGGCCGGTTTCCAACGCGGCGTGGATCAACGCCCGAACCCGCATCGGCAGGTCATCCTGCTGCTCCAGGGCCTGCAGCCGTCGTCGGGCATGCTGCTCCAGTACTGGCAACAATTGAGGATCAGGACGAACCACGGGACGTTTCAACAGCACGGGTGGGATGCCGATGGCATCCTCTTTGGCATCAAACTGAACCGGCGCACCAAACCAGGCCCGATGGGCTGCACCACCGTCGCGGGGCGCGGACCGTCTGAGCCGCACCCAACTGGGTGAGGCATCCTCCTGGCCCAACAGCGCCCGGGCAAAGCCGGTCCAACTGGCCAGCACATTGTCCACCATCTGGGGCACCACGTTGGGATGGTCATACTGGCAGTGCCAGCGCAGGGTGGCGCCATCCTGATCAAAACGCCAGTCGGAGCGCCCCATGTCCCCCACCAGCTTCTCGAACGGCATGGCCCGCTCCAGCGCTTCCTCCAGGGTATCGCTGTTCATGGCGATGTAGCCCAGCACCGAGTAAGAGCCGGGCTGAACAAACTGTGCCGATTGCAGACCAAAGGTGTCCTCGCCGCTCATCTGAGCCAATGCCAGCAGCAGCGTCTGAAACTGCTCCCCGCTCAGGCGCGCTTCCGGCTGAGACAACAGGGCGTCATCGATCCCCGCCCGCGCCAGCAAACTCACACGGGCTATGCCATGGGCCTCTGCCCAGTCCAGGTACTGAAGTACCGCCGGGATGGCGCAACTTCCAAGCGTCATGACCTCGCGTTCCCTCGTCATATTCTCTGGCCACTCATCCGATTGCGTGTGTGACTTGGTGGCTCTCCTATCTGGGCTCCAAGGTACCGGCTCTGGCCTGACACTCCAAGACCCTACCCCAATTTCCTCACCCACAGATGTCTGAATAATCCACCCGCCGTGTCCCCATCTGCCGCTGCACTTCCCGCTCCCTAGCGTTACCCTCTATCTTTAGGAAAAACGATGTAGGGACAAAGAGATGGAAAGACGATGGAACGGCTGGGGCCGACCGGATGTGGCCCCCACGCTGCCGGAAACCGCGGCGGCAATGCTGGAGGAGCGCCTTGGCCCCGGGAAACCGCTTGGCGAGGCCAGCCTGGCGCAGGCACTGACTCAGGTGCCGCCATCCCGCCTTCCCGAGTCTTCTCACTGGTCCCTGGACCCGGAGCTGCGATTGCGCCACAGCCGTGGCCAGAGCCTGCCGGACTGGCTGGCACTCAAATCCGGTCAACTGGGGCATTATCCGGATGCGATCGCGCAACCGAGCAACGACGACGAGTTGCGGGCGTTGCTGGATCAGGCCCATCGCGACAACCTAGTGGTGATCCCCTATGGCGGCGGCACCAGCGTGGCGGGTCACATCAATGTGCCGCAAAGCGAACGGCCGGTGGTCACTCTCTCCCTGGCGAGGATGAACCGTCTGCTTCATCTGGACCCCATCAGCCAGTTGGCCACCTTTGGCGCCGGGATTGCAGGGCCCGATCTGGAAGCCGCACTGAATGCGCAGGGGTTCACCCTGGGTCACTTTCCCCAATCGTTTGAACTGTCGACTCTGGGCGGCTGGGTGGCAAGCCGCTCCAGTGGCCAGCAATCCCTCACTTACGGTCGAATTGAGCAACTGTTTGCCGGTGGCGTGCTGCATACCCTGACCGAGCGCTGGGTGCTGCCCACCGTACCCGCTTCCGCAGCCGGGCCTGATTGGCGGGAAACCATTCTGGGCAGCGAGGGACGGCTTGGGGTGTTGTCCCAGGTGACGGTGCGGATCCGTCCTTTGCCGGAAACGGAGCGGTTCTGCACGTCGGTTTTCCGAAACTATGACGATGCGCTGAAAGGCCTGCGCACCCTGATCCAATCCGGCCTGCCTGCGGGCATGCTGCGCCTGAGCCACCCCGAAGAGACCCGAACCCAGCTGGCCCTGGCACTTTCACCGGACAAAAAGCGCTGGCTCGACCGCTATCTGGCTCTCAGAGATGCCAACGAACCCGCCATGCTGGTATGGGAGGGGGGCGCGCAGTTTCGTGCCATCCGCCGCCACCTCAACCAATACGGCGCCGTCATGCACAGTCAGACTCTGGGGCAGCATTGGCACCGCAAACGCTTTCACGCCCCCTACCTGCGGGAGGCCCTGTGGCAGGCGGGGTATTGCGTCGACACCCTGGAAACCGCGACGGACTGGAGCAACATCGAGACCCTGCGCCGGGCCATTGAGCAGAGCCTGAACAATGCGCTGGCCAGCGAAGATCAGCCGGTGCTGGTCTTCACCCACATCAGCCATGTCTACCGACAGGGCGCCAGCCTCTACACCACCTACCTGTTCCCAAACGGCGACAACTTTGAGCACAGCCTACTACGCTGGCGTCGCCTCAAACACGCCGCCTCCGCCATCATCGTGGAGCACGGTGGCACCATCAGCCACCAGCATGGGGTGGGACGGGATCACGCCCCCTACCTGGACACCGAAAAGGGTCCGGTGGCCCAGGCGGCGCTGCGTAATCTGCTGACCCATTTTGATCCCCGTGCTCAGCTCAATCCCGGCGCATTGCTGGAGGAGGGGGAATGCGAAGCCTGACTGACGCCGTATGTCAGACCCGGACTCAACTGAGTGATGGTGCCCGCTGGGACCTGATCATCATCGGTGCGGGCATCACCGGCGCCGGCATCGCCCGAGCGGCAGCGCAGCGGGGGTACCGTACCCTGCTGCTGGAGCGTGGCGATCTGGCCGGGGGCACCTCCAACTTCAGTTCCAAAATGGTGCACGGTGGCCTGCGTTATCTGGGCCAGGGCCACTTCCGTCTGACCCGGCAAGCCGCCCGAGCCCGCGAGCGCCTGCGTCAACGCTGGCCGGACATCATCACCCCGCTGCCCTACTACCTGATGCACCACAAAGGGCGGGGGCCCGGCCCCTGGCCGATGCGGCTGGTGCTTTGGATCTACTACCTGATCTCCGGTGCTGCCCGCTGTCACCGTCCGCGCTGGTTAACCCCGGAGCAACTGGCTACCCGACTGCCGGCGTTTAACCTGGCCCCCAATCTGGGCGCCAACCACTACTTTGATGCGGTGTGCGACGACAGCCATCTGGTGCTTCGCACTCTGGAGGAAGCGGTGGCCCAGGGGGCTGATCTGTGCCACTACACCGAGGTCACGGCACTGAGACGTAAAGGGGACCGTGTCACCGGCGTCACCATCGACCTGAACGGCACCCCCTGCCAACTGGCCGCCAGCATGGTGGTCAACGCCACTGGCGTCTGGGCAGACGATCTCACCGAGTTACCGGAAGGACTGACCATACGTCCGCTGCGAGGCTCTCATCTGGTGTTTGACCAGCGCGATCTCCCCCTTCCCGCCTCGCTGACGGTGTTCCACCCCCGAGATAAGCGGGTGGTGTTCTGTTACCCCTGGGCCGGGACTACCGTTCTCGGCACCACCGATCTGGACCATCTGGCGGACAAGTCGGCTCCGGCCCGCTGCAGCGCAGAAGAGCGGGATTACCTGCTGGAGTTGCTGCCCCTGCTGGGCGTCACTCAGCCGCCCCCCATCATCAGCAGCTGGTCCGGATTGCGGCCCATCGTCAGCCCGGCCCGCTCCGACGGCAAACAAGCCGCGCCCTCCAGCGCCAGCCGGGAGCATCTGGTGTGGGAGTCGCCGGGATTGGTCAATGTCACCGGCGGCAAGCTCACCACCTTTGTAGAGATGGCGGAGGAGGTGCTGGCCTGCGCCGAGGAACAGGGGCATCTGCCTGAACCCCAGCCCCAGCCGGACCGGATACTGACCCGACGCACCTGCCTGGATGGCTCCACTCTTGGCGACAGTCTGGTGCCCCGTCATGAACTGGTGCACTGGGCCCGTCACGGCGCCATCCATCAACTTTCCGATCTGCTGCTGCGCCGAACCCGGCTGGGCTGGGTGCTGGGCACCGGACTCCGGTCCTATCAGGCGGAGATCCAGCGGCTGTGCCAGACCGCCCTGCCCTGGGACGAATCCCGTTGGCAGCGGGAGTGGCAAGCCTACTGGCAGCAGTTCATCCAATACCATCAGGAGCCAAACGATGGCTGATCAGATCCTGGCCATCGACAACGGCACCCAGAGTCTCCGGGCCCTGCTGTTTGACCGCAACGGGCAACTGCTTTTCAAAAGCCAGTTCGCGTTTGACCCGGCTTATCAGAGCCCCGAGCCCGGTGCGGCAGAGCAGGATGTGCAGCGCTACTGGGAGGCGCTGGTCCACTGCTGTCATGAGCTGTGGCAACAGGGGGCGGACCCGGCTCAGGTCGCCGGACTCAGCCTTACCTGTCAGCGCACCTCCGTGGTGGCGCTGGACGAGCAGTTAGCCCCACTGGGGCCTGCCATCCTGTGGCTGGATCAACGCCGGGCCACCGAGTTGTCACCACTGCCTCAGCCCTGGCGCACCCTGCTGTCCCTGCCCAAAATCGGCCCTCTGGTTGAGAAGGTGCGTCAGCGGGCCCCCGCCAACCGGCTGGCTCAGTACCATCCGCAGCGCTGGCAGCACTGCCACAAGCTGGTCTCCTTATCCGCCTACCTGACCCACCGCCTTACCGGCGAACTGGCGGACAGCGCCGCGGCCCAGGTGGGTTACCTGCCCTTTGACTACCGCCGCCACCGTTGGCATCACCGGCGTAACTGGCGCTGGGCGGCACTGGGGGTGCGCCCTGAGCAGATGGCCAGTTTGCGGGAACCGGGTGAAGCGCTTGGACAGTTGACCCAAACCGCCGCAGACGCGCTGGGTCTGCCCTCCGGGCTGCCCCTGTTCGCAGCAGGCGGAGACAAAACCTGTGAAGTGCTTGGCAGCGGTGGCCATCAACCCGGCGTGGCCAGCCTCAGCTTTGGCACCACCGCCACGGTCAATCTGGCGTCCAGGCGCTACAAAGAGGTGATCAAGCTGATGCCCGCCTACCCCGCCTGCGAACCGGGCCTTTTCCTTAATGAGAAGATGCTGTTCCGCGGCTTCTGGATGGTGTCCTGGTTCAAGGAGCAGTTTGGCTATATGGAAACGCTGTTGGCCCGCAGCAGCGGCGAACCGGTGGAAGCGCTGTTTGATGAGTTGGTCAACTCCGTGCCGCCGGGGTCGATGGGGCTGGTGCTGCAACCCTACTGGGGCGCCGACATCACCAGCCCGGAAGCCAAAGGCGCGGTGATTGGCTTTGGCGACGTTCACACCCGAGCCCACTTCTACCGGGCGATTCTCGAAGGGCTGGCGTTTGGTCTGAAAGAGGGGCTGGACCAGATCCAGCGCGCCACCGGGGCGCGAACCGAGCGCCTTCGCATCTCCGGAGGAGGCGCTCAGTCCGATGCCGCCATGCAACTGACCGCCGACCTGTTCGGCCTGCCCGCAGAACGCACCCACACGGTAGAAACCTCCGGCCTCGGCGCCGCCATCTGTGCGGCGGTCGGATTGGGCTGGCACCAGGATTTTGCCGCGGCTCAGAGTGCCATGGTGCACCCGGGAAAACGATTTGAGCCCAACCCGGAACACCACAGGCTTTACCACGCGCTCTATCACGAGGTTTATCTGAAGCTCTATCCTCAGTTGGCTCCGCTGTATAAAGCGATACGAACCATCACGGGATACCCCAGATCCTGACGCCTTTACTCCATTACCGGGGGCTGGCAAAGTAGCCAGACCCTCGGCAATGGACACCCTTTCATGAGCAATACCAGTTGGTTACTGCTGGCCCTCACCGCCAGCAATCCCTGCATTCAGGAGCAGCTAGAGCACGGCGCGGGGGACCGGACACTGGATGAGGTCCGCGCCATCTGCCAACTGGAGATGGAACGCCCCAGAACCTCGGTTGAGGAGCGTGTGATGGCCGAAGGGGTGGCCAGCGAAGAGCGCTTTGTTCTCAACGCCCACTACAACAACTACATCCTGCCCGTCAGTTACAACAACCGCCCCAACGAAGCCGAATGGCAATACAAGCCTGAAAGCATGGACAACCTTGAGGTGAAGTTTCAGCTCAGCGTTAAGGTGCCGGTCACCCCCCGTTGGTTCGACGGCAAAGGCCAGGTGTTTATGGCCTACACCAACCAGAGCTGGTGGCAGGCCTACAACAAAGACGCCTCGGCCCCCTTTCGGGAAACCAACCATATGCCCGAGCTGATCTACTTTCATCGGCCCGGCTGGCAATGGGGGGATTGGCAGGTGGACTCCCTGAGCTTCGCCTTTAACCACCAGTCAAATGGCCAGTCCGGCACTCAGTCCCGCAGTTGGAACCGACTGATTGGGGGCATGACGGTCAGCAAAGGCAGTTGGGCCATTGGCGGTCACCTCTGGCACCGGCTCGAAGAGGACCCCAAAGCGTTTCCCGATGACCCGCGAGGCGATGACAACCCCGACCTCACCGATTACCTGGGCCACGGTGAGCTGTTCATCCTGCACAAACGGGAGCAGCGCAATCTCAGCCTCAGGTTGAGAGGCAACGCCAGTACCGGTAAAGGGGCGGTGGAAGCGGGATGGAGTTTCCCGCTGATGGCCAAGCTGCGGGGCTACGTGCAGGTGTATTACGGCTATGGGGAGAGCCTGATCGACTACAACGTCAAAACCGAGCGGGTCAGTCTCGGCTTTGAGTTCACTCCCTGGCTGTAGTGGGCGGCATCACCCATTCGAGTTCCGACAGGGCAAATCCGAGTTGGTCCGCCAGCGCCAGCGGTTCTTCCAGAGCGCTTTCCGGCAGTCGGGGGGCGCGCGCCAGCAGCCAGAGGTAGTCGTGGTCCCGACTGGCCACCAGGGCCAGATCGTACTCCTGGCTGAGCCACAACACGTTGTATTCGGCATAGAAGGGGCCGAAGAACGACACCTTAAGTCGCGCCGCATCCGGATCAACCCGGTAGGCTTTGCCTTCCGCTTCCTCCCAGTCACGGGTTCGGGTATTAAAGCCCCGGTTCAGCACCCGCACCGACCCATCTTCCTTCAATGAATACTGGGCGGTGACATTAACCAGATCTTTCTCAAACCGGTTGGGCAAACGTGCCAACTCATGCCAGGTACCCAGATAGCGATCCAGATCAAAGGGGGAGACCGCCTGACCACCGTGCGGCGTCCCGCTGCAGGCAGCCAGCCACACACCCAGTAACAACACCAATCCTGTCTTAATCCCAAAACGCGCCACACTCATACCTTCGCCTCCAGACTGTTGCCCCGTTTAAACGGGACGGGGACGGGATGAGATCATGATCGTGCAACCGCAACGCGCCGTTCAGACAGTATGAGCATTACACGATATCGGGGAGTCTCGCCATGAAGTGGTGCCCGCTGGTCTCGCTGCTGCTGTTCGCCATACCGACTCAGGCTGGCCCACTGGAGTTTGAGTTTCGTGGTGATCTGACGCCGGAGCAGCAAGCCAAACTGCAGCACTGGCTGGAGGAGAGTGCACAGACGTTGGCGCTGGTCAGTGGTGAATTCCCATTAGAGCGGGCCCGCATCACCATCACTCCAACCCGGCGTGGATACGGTCCTGTGCCCTGGGCCCGGGTGGTACGGCGCCAGCCGGAGGGGATCCACTTCTACGTCGACCCCACCTACCCACCGGAAAGCTATCGGCAGGACTGGACCGCCCTGCACGAATTCAGCCATCTGCTGATCCCCTACCCCGGCGATGACGACATCTGGTTCAGTGAGGGGCTCGCCAGCTACTACCAGAACCTGCTCCGTGGCCGGGCTGGCATTGTCACCCCGGAGCAGGCGCTCAAAGAGCTGGACGCCGGCTTCCAACGGGGCGAACGGGATGCGGCACGACGGCGGCAGACCCTCCGTGAACTGAGCCCCAGGATGTGGCGCACCGGCAGCTACATGCGGGTGTACTGGAGCGGCGCCGCGTACTTCTTCTCCGTGGACACCGCCCTGCGGCAGGAACTGGGTATCAGCCTGGATACGGTGCTGGCCCGATTTATTGAGTGTTGCCGCCAATCCTATCGGCGCTGGAGCGCCAGCAGCCTGATCCGCACCTTCGACCACCTTGCCGGAGGCCAGCAGTTTGACCAGCACTACCGCCAGGTGATTGACAGCCGGTCGTTTCCTGACCTTTCCGGGCCCTATCAGCGGTTGGGCCTGAGCCGACAGGGAAGGCGGCTGACACTGGATCCCGCCCCCTCCGCGGTGGCGGCTCGCCAAGCGTTGTTTACGGGCTCAGGGGCCACCCCGTGACATTTTCCACTGTTCCGAACCCGATTTTCCGCTATGCTACGCGCCTTTCGCCCGTTCATTCGCCCGCAAGCGAATGCCGGACATTCCCCTATCGAGTCGAGATCTATGCCGTTTGCTTCCCTGGGGCTCTCCCCAGAACTGGCCCGCGCCGTCGCTGACAAAGGTTACAGCACCCCTTCCCCGATCCAGGACAAGGCGATCCCCGCCATTCTGGAAGGCAAGGACGTTATGGCCGCCGCACAAACCGGTACCGGTAAAACCGCCGGCTTTACCCTGCCGATGCTGCAGAACCTCACCCGGGGTCCGCGAGCCCGCAGCAACCGGGTGCGCGCCCTGGTGTTGACTCCTACCCGCGAACTGGCGGCCCAGGTGGCCGAGTCGGTCAAAGCTTACGGACAGAACCTGCCGCTGCGCTCCGTCGTGGTCTTTGGTGGCGTCAGTATCAACCCGCAGATGCAGGCATTGCGTCGCGGCGCCGATGTGCTGGTGGCCACCCCGGGTCGACTGCTCGACCTGTACAGCCAGAATGCCGTGCGGTTTGAGGATCTGGAACTGCTGGTGCTCGACGAAGCAGACCGCATGCTCGATATGGGCTTTATCCGCGATATCCGAAAGATCCTGGCGCTGCTGCCTAAGCGCCGTCAGAACCTGCTGTTCTCCGCCACCTTCTCCGGTGAGATCCGTGATCTGGCCCGTGGCCTGCTCAACAACCCGGTTGAAGTGGATGTGAGCCCCCGTAACAGCACCGCCCGCACCGTTTCCCAGCGTCTGCACCCGGTGGACAAGAACCGCAAGCCGGCACTGCTGTCAAAGCTAATCCGGGACAATAACTGGCATCAGGTGCTGGTGTTTACCCGCACCAAGCATGGCGCCAACCGTCTGGCTCAGAAGCTGGAACGGGACGGCATCGAAGCCGCTGCCATTCACGGCAACAAGAGTCAGGGTGCGCGCACCAAAGCGCTCGCGGGCTTTAAGGACGGCACCGTTCAGGCGCTGGTCGCTACCGACATCGCCGCCCGCGGTCTGGACATTCATCAGCTGCCGCAGGTGGTGAACTTCGACCTGCCCCAGGTGGCGGAAGATTACGTTCACCGCATTGGCCGCACTGGTCGTGCCGGAGCGGAAGGTCAGGCGATCTCTCTGGTCAGCGCCGAAGAGGCCAAACTGCTGAAGGCGATTGAGAAGCTTATCCAGCAACCGATTGAGCGCATCGTCATGCCGGGTTTCGAGCCGCAGGAAACGCTGCCCGCCTCCCAGCCGGGGGGTCAGGAGAAGCCTAAGGCTCAGCCCCGCCGTTCAAACCCGTCCGGCAATGGTCAGCGTCGTCGTGAAGAGAGCAAGCCCCGCAACGGTGAAGCGCCTTCCCGTCGTCAAGCCAACCGGGGAAAGCCCAAGCCCAAGACCAACGCCAACCCGGCGGGTCAAAAGCCTGCAGCGGAGGGGAAACCCGCCCAGCGCAGACGTCGCCCGAGTCGCTCCGGCACCGGTCAAAACGCGAATAAATCGTGACAGAAACGCCAGGCCAAGCCTGGCGTTTTTTTCGCCTTGTGTTCACTTTCCCCCATTGGCATTCTAGTGACGCCAGTCACAAAGCACAGGGTCGTGCTTGAGCCAATTGGGAGGGCAAGGTGATGGATCCCTGGACGCTACTGCTGTCCCCAATCCTGTTTCTGCAAGGCAAGTGGGTTAAATTACGCACTCCAAAGCTGCCCGAGGCTCCCGGTCCCAGGAGCGGCGAACGAGGGAGTGGTCCCGGCATCTCTCTGCTGGTACTGGGTGATTCCGCGGCGGCTGGCGTCGGCATTGAGCATCAGTCCCTGGCGTTGTCGGGACGGCTGGCCAATCAGCTTGAACCCCACGGCCCGCTCCAGTGGCAGCTGCACGCCCGCAGCGGCCTGAATACTCCCCAGGCCTTGCATCTGGTTCAGGCGATAGAGCATCAAAGCTTCGATGTGGTGCTGGTCTCTCTTGGCGTCAACGATGTGCTTTCCCCCATCAGCGAAGCCCGCTGGCTGGAGGAACTAACCCGCCTGACCGAGACCCTGAGACAGCGCTTCTCACCAAACCGCATCCTCTACACGGCGCTGCCGCCGCTGGGCGCTTTCCCTGCCCTGCCCTGGCCGCTGCGGGCCCATCTTGGGCGACGGGCCGTGCGCTTTAACCGGCATCTGGGCCACTGGGTCGAACAGCAGCCAGATCTGGCCCTGCTGAACCTGGCCGAGCCCGGCGGTGATCTATTGAGTCATCTGGCTCCGGACCGCTTCCATCCGGGTGAGCTGGCCCATCAGCGTTGGGCAGAGCTGGCCTGCCGGGAGATCACCCCCTTACTGGCTCAACCCGAACAGGCCCAAAGCCGTTAATACCCCAGAACGACAACGGCCCCTCGTAAGGGGCCGCCGTTTTATGCTGTGGGCACGTCGAGTGTCACTTCCTCTGCCAGTGAAAATGCCGCGTGGCTGTCGTAGTAAGCGGCCTCGTTGATGAAATGGGGGTAAAGGGGACGGTCGCCCTCGAAGTACCCCACCGTTCCATCAAAATACTGGAACATCGGGTCACCGGGATTCAGGGGCGCAAAATCGTTTTGCTCCAGATTTTTGTGCACCATTGCCAAAGGCGTGCCCTGCTCATCCATCGGCAGGTAACGGGTATCCAGAAAACGATAAGCCAGAACGGAGGTAGGCAGTTCAGGCAACTCTCCCTGAACTTCCAGGCTGGTGAAATCCAGGATCAGGCTGGTCATGGTCTCCATCTGTTCAAGAATGTCGTGACGCAGCACAGACTGCGACTGTGGTCCCACCTCCACCATCACGCCCCGCTTGCCCACGGTACAGAGATATCCCCACTGCTGTGGTGGCTTGGCGTCCTCTACCAGTATCACCGCTTCCGGCATCCGACTTTTCACAAAAGCCGCCAGTTGAATGTCCCAGGGGGTGGTGTCCACCAGGATCAGGGTCGGTCCCATATTGCTGGTGGTGTTGTGCAGATCGATAACAAGGTCAGTCTGACTGTCGCCCTTGGGGCCAATCTGTTGATTGATCACCTTGGCGCGGCTCTGCTCGTAGTTGCCCAGGGCGGGATCACCGAGCAGTGCAGGCTCAAACTGGCGGTTCAGGTCCACCTCAAGATAGCGACGATTGGCCTGATGCGCCGAAGGGTTGGCAAACAGCGTACTGACACTCAGGCCCGGTCTGGCCAGTGCTTCTGGCGCCGCCTGCCACTGTTTCAACAATTGAATGCCGGACAACTCATTGCCATGAGTGCCGCCAACGATCACCACCTTGCTTCCCACACCCACTCCTTAATGTGCATATTTTTTCACGAATTGTGCCTACAAATTCACTGGCTGTACAGCCTGACAGACCCTCTTTTGTTGCGAGCCTTTGCCCTATCCAATGCTAAAGAATCGCTTCAGAAACGACGTTTATACTGGATAAATCTTTTATTTGATCCGTCGCTTAGGCCCTAATATCCACAAAATCTGGGACTAACTCTGTGGGTAACTAAGGAAAAGCCCTCAGAATCCCGGCTTGCGAGCTGTACATTTTTTAACCGACCACTTTCAGTGAATCAGCGCTGCAGCGTAGTGAATCCAACTGGTGTGGCGATTGCTCACTATCGAGCCCTGTGCCACCATCGAAACTCCCCGATATCACCACATATGGATGCGTTAATGACGCCGTTTGACCGTTTGAGTTCCGCCTATCTGGCGCTGATCAGTCACTGTCCCAACGCCTGTGTTGAGCTGGGCCTGAACCAGCAACTGGACCATCTTCCCGATCCCTCAGAGGCCAACCGGGAAGTGCTGCTCGCCAAAGCGGATGCTGTAATCCAGGCCGCGCAGGCCTGCGGCGAGCTTCCCTTTGATGAAGCGCAGGACCGCACCCTGATGAAGCTGACCGCCGAGCGGATCCATTTTATGCACTCTCTGAGCAAAGAGGGGCGGCGTCGGGATCAGAGCCTGCCCCGTGCCGGAGAGCAGATCAGCGCAGGCATCTTCCTGCTGATGAGCCGCGACCCGCGCCCCGACGACGAGCGCCTGCACAACATCCTCAACCGACTGGCAGGCGTTCCCGCGCTGCTGGATGCCACCCTGGCGCAGTTGGAGCGCCCCATTGCCCGTTGGGTCGCCATTGAACAGGAAACCCTGGACGCGTTGCCTGACCTGTTCGACTCATTGCAGCAGTGGGCGGAATCGGTGGCTTTCACTGAGCGGGAAGTGCTGGCACAGCGCATCGCCAAGGCGCGACAAGCCATCGCTCAATACCTTCAGGCACTGAGTGCCCTGCCCACCGCCGAGGACTTTGCTCTTGGCGAAGAGCAGGCCCGACGCCTGGTTGCCCTGTCCGGGATTGAACTCAGCCTGGAGTCGATTCACCAGCACACCCGGGAATTTGTTGCCGATACCCTCGACAGCCTGGAGCAGACCAAAACGCGATTGGTCGCCAAATACGACCTGCCGCCGCAAACCTCCCAGGATGAGCTGCATCAGTTCCTGAACCGCCAGTTTGCCGTGGCCGTGCCGGACGGACGACTGGAAGCGGTGATTGAGCGCTATCAGGAGGAGGCAGCGAGGATCCAGGCGTTCATCAACGCCAGTGACCTGTTCCCCCTGCCCGACGATCAGGCGATGACCATCATGCGCACTCCGGAATTTATGGCGCCGATGATCCCCGCCGGCGCCATGATGCAACCCGCAGCGATGACGCCGGGCACCAAGGTGAGTCAGATCTACCTGACTCTCTCCGAAGCGCTGCTGGATGAGCATACGGAGTTGGGCATTCCGGTGATGATGATCCATGAGGGCATCCCGGGCCACCATCTGCAACTGGCCACAGCGGCAGGCCATAACAGTGTGGTGCGGCGAGTATTCCCGGCGATGGAACTGGCCGAAGGCTGGACCACCATGCTGGAAGACTACATGCTGGACCTGGGGTACATGGGCGAACTGACCGACGAGGCCCGATTTATTGCCAAACGGGACATCAGTCGCCTCAGTGCGCGTGTGGCCATCGACCTCTATTTTATGACTGGTCAGCCCCACTACCTAGATATCGGCTACCCGGTTACCCCCGACAGCGATGATCCTTTTGAAAACGCAGGACGCTTGCTGAAAGCGGTCACCGGCTTTACCGATGCGCGGGTTCAGGGGGAACTGAACTGGTACTCCCAGGAAGCGGGATACCCCATGTGCTATCTGGTGGGGAATGTGCTGATGTGGCAACTGAAGCGGGACTTCCTCCATAGCGGCAGCGAGCTGGAGCGGGACCGGGCATTTCACCGGGAAGTGCTGGAAAGCGGCAACCTGCCCCTGGCGATGATTCGGGCCCGTTTCGCTCAGCGGGGACTGCTTCGGGACAGCCAGGAATGAGTGAAGCGCTTCGAGCCGAGTTTGTTCCCACCATAACGACCATCGACCCGATGGTGTGGGACGCTCTGCTCGGCGCGCACCTCTTTACCCGCTATCACTATCTGGAAGCGCTGGAGCGCAGCGGTTGCGTTGGATTGGAGAGCGGCTGGATCCCTCAGCATCTGCTGCTCTATCGGGACGACCGCGCCATCGCCGCCATGCCCCTCTATATCAAGTTGCACTCCTACGGCGAATACCTGTTTGACTGGAGTTGGGCCCGGGCCTTTGAACAACACGGCCAGCCCTATTACCCCAAGCTGGTCAGCGCTATCCCGTTTACGGCAGTCAGCGGCCCACGCCTGGGCATCGCGCCCAAAGAGTGCCATGCCACCCTCCACGCCGCCGTTGCCCATGCCCTGCAACAACGGGCCGAAGGCCTGGGCGGCTCCGGTGCGCAAGTACTCTTTGTTGAAGGTGACGCGCTGTCGAACTGGGCACTGCAGGACTGGTATCGGCGCCGGGATCTTCGCTACCAATGGCACCATCGGGGAGAGTCCGACTTCGATGCCTTTCTGGCCCGGTTTAAATCCCGTAAGCGCAAGATGGTTCACAAAGAGCGAGCGCGCATTGTCGACGCAGGAATCCATATCGACGTCCTCAATGGCGGTGAGATCTCCCCCGCCCACTGGCACACCTTTCTTCACTGCTACCGCAATACCTACCTCAAACGCTCAGGTCATGGCGGCTATCTCACCCCGGAATTCTTCCAACGGTTAGCCGATGCCTTTTCAGAACATCTGGTGATGATGGTGGCGCGACAGCATGGTCACATCATCGCCTGCGCGCTGTATATGAAGCAGGATGACACCCTTTATGGCCGCTACTGGGGCGCTCTACAGCCAATGGATGGGTTGCACTTCGAGCTGTGTTACTACCAGGGCATTGAATACTGTCTGCGCCACGGCCTGAAGCGATTCGACCCGGGTGTGCAGGGGGAGCACAAACTGGCCCGGGGATTTGAACCGGTATACAGCTACGGCGTCGGCACCCTTCAAAATACCCTGTTTGCCGATGCCATCCACCACTTCTGCCAGGAGGAGTGGGGCGCCGTCGGCGAGGCATTAGAGCAGGCCAAAAGCGGCCTGCCTTTTCGCAGTGAAGGGTCGAATAGCAATTGACGCCGATAACTAGCGGCGCTGGCGAGCGACGACAGGTCTGCTGGAGTAGGCTGGTTGGTTCTACTGGCAGTGAACGCTCTATAAACAAAAAGCTACTTGAGCCCTGGTAACGCCTCTGTCACAAAATACAAACTAGGAATATCTCCCGAATAGTGATTGCTAAACGAAATCAAACCGTTTTCTTCAGAATAGATAAAATGTCTTTTATCTCCATTTATCTCTGAAATAATTACCACGCCATTAATCTCCGTCCCCAAGTAATTGAATTCGGTGGGACCAAGGAGCGTAAACTTATATCCACCATGCTGCCAGGACTCAAGTTTTTTATCATTTGGAATTGCAAAAATGAGGTAATTACTATCAATACAGAAAGAAAACCCTTTGCATTCAAACTTGGCGTTAAAAATAACATCCCAATGTGTTATTGCTGGCAAACTTTTATAAAACTCTATCTTATCAGGTTTGGTAAGGTTTCCTCCAACTTGCCCGGGAAGCGTAGAGTAGACATATTCCCCAGCAATCAACGCGGGACTAAATAACATAATGATAAAAATCATAAACTTAATCATGTCAATACCTATAAATACCATCTTGATACCATTCGGGGAAGTGTATTTAAATGGACACCCACTTTATGAACTCCCAGCATCCAAGTGGCTTAAGTCAGCGTTCTATCTTCTTTTGGTTAGTTGTAGGGGTCAGTTATCGAGGTGGTATCCTGATTTAGGGACCAACCTTTCACATTTCCCTTCGAAAAGACAGTGCTAAGCCTGCATGGGCAGGCTGCATTGCTATTATTGGTGTGGGTCGGTGCTGTTAAGCGGCGAACAATCGGCGGGCGTTGGTGGACCCTCGAATCCGGACAGCGTACTGACTGCCGCGACAGCGCTGCAGGCTGGTCAACGTGCCCGGCCGGTAAACTCGAAAAGCTAAAGATAGTCGTTTAAATGACAAGGTAAGGAATTCGTTGGGGATTGCGGATGGGAACAAAAGCGCTTCAGCTGTGCGGGTCTTGCCCACATAGAAAGCTGCGCCTGACGCAGCGACTGACACAGTGGTAGTAGCATGTGTCCTGCAAACTGACCTGCTGACTTCTGGCCTTTGGCATCTCCCTGCCCTCAAGCACACTCCCTGTGCAGTAAGCCTAAGAGCCATAGCAATTAGCCGCTGTTAAATACCGTTAAACCTTCTAAATCTTGGGTGTCTTATTAGTTCTTTTCCTAAAACCAACTAAATCATGGGTGTCTTATTAGCTTTTCTCGCCAGCACCGCTACAGTAGCGGCGCTGGCGAGTGCCGGCCAGCCTGCTGGAAAAGGCTGGTCGGTTCTACCGGTGCTGGACACCGAATACGACTCTCCCTTTGAGCAGTCACAAATTCCTTCAGCGCAGAACGAATCCTTTGAAGAAAAGCTTCTCTTAAATAGAAGAAATCATGGCATGGTATAGGACTCGATCACCTCAGAACTAACAAACCTTTTATTAGAGTCAACGTAGATATAAATAATGATTGCAGATTCAATCTTATCATTCTCGCTGTTGCTTCGCTTGATGCACTGGTATCGTCTTGAATACTTGTCGTAAGTAAAGTCTATCTCCTTAGAAATCAAGAATGACTCTATCCTTTCCGCCGCATCACCGGCACTAAGATTATTGCCAATAGCTTCGTTAATCTCATCGACACCCATCATTTCTTCTCTCCCACAAGAGCTTACAAAGATTAACGCAAGCACTGCCAAAAACACTTTAACATCGCGAAAACTCATACCAAACCCTCTGCTAAATGGACACCCACTTTATCAGTGCTAAATGGACACCCACTTTATGAACTCCCAGCATCCAAGTGGCTTAAGTCAGCGTTCTATCTTCTTTTGGTTAGTTGTAGGGGTCAGTTATCGAGGTGGTGTCCTGATTTAGATACCAACCTTTCACATTTCCCTTCAAAAAGACAGCACTAAGCCTGCATGGGCATGCTGCATTGCTCTTATTGGTGTGGGTCGGTGCTGTTAGGCGGCGAATTGCTAAATGGACACCCACTTTATCAGTGCTAAATGGACACCCACTTTATCAGTGCTAAATGGACACCCACTTTATGAACTCCCAGCATCCAAGTGGCTTAAGTCAGCGTTCTATCTTCTTTTGGTTAGTTGTAGGGGTCAGTTATCGAGGTGGTGTCCTGATTTAGATACCAACCTTTCACATTTCCCTTCAAAAAGACAGCACTAAGCCTGCATGGGCATGCTGCATTGCTCTTATTGGTGTGGGTCGGTGCTGTTAAGCGGCAAACAATCGGCGGGCGTTGGTCGAGCCTCGAATTCGAACAGCGTCCTGACTGCCGCGACAGTGCTGCAGGCTGGTCAGCGTGCCCGCCCGGCAGCCAAATTGGTACTCAAAGCCTTGAGTGAGAGTTATCCAATTGGGGAGGGCAATACCGAGTCGGCTAAGGAGTTCAGGCGCAGAGTCTGCGACATGACCCGGCTTGTCGAGGCGCTGAGCCCGGCCGGTAAACTCGAGAAGTTCCAGGTAGTCGTTTAAATGGCAAGGCAGGGCGTGCGCTGTGGGTTGTGACTGGGTACTAAAGGGTTTCAGTTGTGTGGGCTGTTCGCCCTTAAGCGCGGCCTGTATCCGCATCCGTATGCTGGTGTGGTGTGAGCCTTCCGGAGTCCTGGCGATATTGGCACGGATTGGGTTGAGGTCCACATAGGCCATGCAACTGAGTAACGCTTGTTCATCCAATAACGCCTGAGATTTGAATCGGCCTTCCCAGAAACGCCCCGTGCAGCCATCTTCCCGATTTGCCATGCGAGCTATTGGCTCGTTTAACGCCCGCATAAACCAACTGATATCCATCAGCCGCTCGAGGTATTGCTCTGCCAGGGCCTCGACGACATTCAGCTCAGCTTCCGCCATCTGTTGGCGTTCCTCTTCCTGACAATACCGCTGCGTCAGCGCTGTGCCACCATACAGCCGGTGCCAGCGCTGAACTACTTCTGTGGTATCCCACTCTTCAACTTGCTCTGGCTCAATACACAGCACCACATGAGTGTGATTACTCATCACCGCAAAGGCACACACGCTGATGGCAAACACCTCTGCCAGTTGCAGCAAGCGCTCTTCAACCCACTGGCGACGATGCTCGTAACTCTTGCCACTGTAGGGGTCTTGCCCACATAGAAAGCTGCACCTGACGCAGCGACTGACACAGTGGTAGTAGCATGTGTCCTGCAAACTGACCTGTTGGCTTCTGGCCTTCGGCATCTCCCTGCCCTCAAGCACAATCCCTGTGCAGTAAGCCTAAGAGCCATAGCAATTAGCCGCTGTTAAATTTCCTAAAACCAACTAAATCATGGGTGTCTTATTAGTAATTTACGGATGAACAGATGGGTGTCCTGTTAGTAGTACAGACCACTGACAGTGTTTGTCCTGTGTAACGAAGGGCAACACCGTGAGATGCTCTAGCCCACTAGAGCAGCGCGCCATGAATGATATTTGCTCATGCGATGAGGTGAATATGTTTATTTGTTGTGAAATTTCGCAACAGAGTAAGGATATTCAATCCAGAGACCGCTTTCAGCTTGGCTGGTCTAACTGTTGATAAGGGAATATATAGAGACTAATGATTACGATGCTTGAATTTGACAAACTTACCCAATGGTTTGATTATAGTTTGAGCGATTCAATTATGTATCGCCACTATAAGGAAGTGTTATATGAATTGGAACTTATTCGCTGGGGTTGCAGTTTTTGCAATGCTTTTCTCACATCCTGCTGAATCGAACGAAAAAATAAGCGTCCTTTGCGACACATGCATTTCTGGAACACAATTCAGAAGTGTAGCAAAAACTGTTGCGAACGGTGTTGATAGCACCGTTCATGTGGGGAACATTTACACTGGGGAACTGAGAAATTTCTCTGTTGAATTTTACAGAGAGCCAGGAAGTCCGTTGGAGTGGACAGCACTGGAGTTAAGTCCAACTTCAGCAAAAAAAACTGAGTTCGCTAGTATACAGTCTCATCACCGTTCAATTATAGGTATACTTCAGGCTGACACTGTTCCAGAACACATTGCGGCGTCAGCATGGGACATGGTTGGCTCTAATAGCCTTCACAATGAACTAGCTGATTACTACAATCAGAACATGAGTTTGGCCCAGGCGTTAAATAATATTGGACTGGCAGCGTTTGAATTCACTGGTGTATACAATGCTCTTGACCATTATCGTATTGAACTGGAGTTTAGCGATGGTTCTCGATGGGACTTTATGATAGTCGGAGTTACGACATCTGGTGCTTTTAGACTTCAGCTTGTAGCAGACTCCGGCGTAGACGCCGATAACCAAAGCATACCTATAAATGCAAGTGATATTAGTGGTCACTATACTTTTGAGAATGGTGGCGAATCAGCTTTAAATAGCTTCATAAATTCACTTAATAATAATCACATCCCGGTGTATGACAATCGACCGGGCTTAACCGGACAAAGTTACGCAGTGTGTGATGAAAAAGGATGCACAATATATCTGAAGTGACAAGCAGATGGATTTCGATTGATTAAGTCACCACAGGCCCTGATTCAATCGGGGCCTCATTGGAGTAATCGAGGAAAACTCGGGCTGGGGTATAGGACGCTTTCGAGACGATGTCAGCTGCTCCCATCTTACGTCATCAATCGGTAAGTGGAAAAGTGGGGCCGATTCAGTCAGGGCTCAAGGGGCCAGCGACAAAATAGGAAGACACCCATGATATTTGGGTGGCTGATGTTACCTCAAATATGCTTTGGCGAACGTCTGCTTTGGGTTGTGGATTCAACTGGTCGACGCAACACACTGGTTAAATCGCTCCGCGGGGGTGTCGTAATCAAGAGTTTTCCGAGGGCGTGTGTTTAACTGTCGAGCTATCTCATCAAGTTCTTCCTGCGAGTGTATCGATAAATCTGTTCCCTTTGGCAAATAATGCCTGAGTAGCCGATTTGTGTTCTCATTTGATCCTCTCTGCCAAGGGCTTTTGGGGTCACAGAAGTAGACTTGGATGTCCGTTGCAGTGGTGAACTTTGCATGAGTTGCCATCTCTGACCCGCGATCCCAAGTGAGCGATTTGTAGAGTTCACGAGATAGCGATTTTGCCTGTTGGATAAGCGCTGGAACGACGTCATCAGAGAATCGTCCGTCAACCTTCACGAGGCTTACGTATCTTGAGTGGCGCTCTACCAGCGTCGCTATGTAACTGTTCTTGCTCCCTGCAATGAGGTCACCTTCCCAGTGTCCTGGAACTGCTCTGTCTTCCGCTTCTGCAGGCCGTTCACGGATAGAGACAGCATTAACTATCCCCCCAACTTTCTTTTTCAAGGTTGAAACTCGTGCTCTTCGGATGGTTCGCTGGGAACGTAGGTATTCTTGAAGTTCCTTCTTCAAAGCACCTCTCGCCTGGATAAATAGCGTTTTGTATATCGTCTCGTGGGACACGTGATATTGCTCAAGAGTCGGGTATTTGCGCTTAAGCCAGCCCGCAATTTGCTGGGGTGACTAATGCTGCATGAGTTTGACTTCAACGATGTAGCAAAGGGCTGGATTTGTCACTAGTTTGCAGGGCTTGGGTCGCAATGCTTGTTCCCACGCCAGCCTGTCGGCATCTACGGCTCGGTATGCATCACGACCGCCATTACGGTTAATCTCACGACTGATAGTCGAAGGAGCTCGATTGAGCAGTGATGATATCTGGCGTAGTGAGAGCCCAGCCACGAGACCTCGGGATATTTCTTCTCTTTCATTGAGCGACAAAGAGCGTTGAGCCCTTGCTCTGTCTGGTGGGCGAATACCGCCTGTTCGGGCCAGTATGGGATGTACCGAGGATGAGGCGCGCTCAAATAGCTCCCCAATTTTCTGAAGTGACCAGCCAAGCTTGTAGCGCTCCCACATCAAATCCTGTTGCTTTTTGCTGTAGTAAATCCGTTTACGTTGCTTCATGGCCACCTCTGTCGTCTATCTAAACGATAAGGTGTTGCGCTGACCAATTGAATCTACAGCGCCATAGCGGCCACTCATTCAAGCACCTCAGCAACGAACCTAGACTGTGCGTGTAATGCATAACCCACTGCCCGGTAAGGGGTAGAATCTAAGACCCCACCATTCATATGAATAAGTAGGAGTTCACTCAGAGGTCCGTGCCAGCATAGCCCCGGCAGATACAAGCACTATCTAGGCAACTAAAGGCGTTATTCGGTTTCCCCACCCATCCCCTACCCCTTCGCAAACACCAACAATCGATTATTCGCTGGCATCCCATGGTCGTTGCTCAGAGTGAGTCCGTATTCCTTTGCTGTGTCACATACCGTTTCAATATCGCGGATCCCCATCTCGCCATCCTGCTGCCGTAGAAAAGCATCAAATCGGGCGTTGCTGTCGCTGGTGGCTTGGCCGCCGTAATGGAAGGGGCCGTAGAGGCAGAAGCAGCCACCAACAGTGAGTCCTTGCCCTACCCCTTCCAGCATCCTCTGCACCACCGGCCACGCCATAATGTGGGCCGTATTGGCGCTGAACATGCCGTCAAAGGGGCCTTCCGGCCAGCGAGCCGTCACGTCCAATACGATGGGGGTGAGCAGATTGGTGGCGTTGGCCTCATCGCACCAAAGCCGAATCCCTGCCAGGTTTTCCAGTCTGTCGCTGGGTTGCCAGATAAGATGGGGCAGTCGGGGGGCAAAGTGCGCGGCGTGCTGTCCGGTGCCACTGCCAATTTCGAGAACCCGCCTTGTCAGCGCAAACTCCCTGGCAAGGTGAGTCAGAATCGGTTCTCTATTGTTCTCGCAGGCCTGGGAAAAAGGTTTGTTCATGATCCACTCTTTTTGCGTTGGGGCTCTCAGACTACGGTATTTCCTGCCCAAGGCCCATCCCGCGTGATCCTGATCACATTGCATCATGTTTACTGGGTTACACTGATTTAAAGCCTAGGGGATCAAGGAGTCTTGCTATGAACGCGCACTTTCTGATGACCGTTGTCGGGCCTGATCGGCCTGGCATGTTGAACCAACTGGCCGCCACCACTCACCACCATCAGGGCAAGTGGCTCAATACCCGCACCATCAATCTTGATGGGCAGTTTGCCGCCATCATCAAGGTGGAAGCGCCTCGCTCTGAGCTGCAGCAGCTTCAGGAGGCGTTAACTGAGGCACCACGCATGCTGGTGCAGATCCACGAGTGTCACCCGGAACAAACCGTCCTCGCCAAACCGGTACACCTGCAGATCGATGCGGCAGACCGCCCGGGTCTGGTCAACGACATTACCGCTACCCTGGATGGCCATGGCATCAGCGTTGAGAAGCTGGAGTGTCATCGGGTGGCCAGCGCGGATGGCGGTGCGCTGTTTACCGCGGAACTGGCGGTTCATATGCCCGCAGAGTTGGATGTGGATCTGGTGCTGATGGAGTTGGAGGGACTTGGTGAAAAGATGATCGTCCAACGAGTCTGATTTGCCCACATTGCCAAGCGGCTCACAATTCTGGAACCTGAAAACAACAGAGTGTGAAGGCGCTTACGGTGTGGCGCGCGGAAACCACGTAGCGTGAAGGCCTGTAGGGGGTCGTGGTGATCCCGATGGACTGAACAGGAATGTAGGATGTCTGACAGCAGCAAAGCCTTTTTCGAGCGTGCTAACGCGATGATCCAGTTGGCCAACCAGCAGAACCAAGACAAAGAAGTGAAAACCGGCGAAGTCAGCGCGTCCTTTATGTATGCCCTGGCCCGTTACAACGCCTGGTTCGGCTCCACCAGCTTCGAATCCCAGGAGCAGATGGAGTCCAAGAAGCAGGAGATGCTGGACTACTACGTTGCAGAGTACAGAAAGAATCTGGAAAACAACCTGGACGACTACATCGAGCATTTCGATCACTACCGCTCCACCCAGAAGTAATCATTGACGCCTGGCCCCACGCCGGGCGTTTTTGTATGCCCAACCAGTGAGTCTGAAGCGTACCCAAAGGTGCGCTTTTTTTGTTTCTGTTTCCCCCCCCTCCCCTTCTGCATACGCACGAACTGTCCTCTCAGGGAGAGAGGTTCGCCCCGATCAGCAGGCACAAAAAAGCGCGCCAACAGGCGCGCTTTTTACTGAGGCAATCGTTGGATTACATCAGGGCCGGGATACCGTATTGCGGCTCCAGCATGCCCACCGCCAGCATGGCGGCCAGACAGATCAGCAGCACAGCTCCGGGGATCACAAGGCGGTCCATCTTAGACAGACGCTTCGGACGCTCTTTGTCACCGATCAGGCCGTTATTATCCAGCAGCATGGTCAGGGCCCAAGCCAGAACCGGGTTGGTCACGGCAGCGGCGAACACACAGATACCCGCAGATTGAGAATCCTTGGTGTCCTTGATCATCTGCATACCCGCTTCCAGCAGCGGCAGGAATACACCCACCAGCAGCGCGATGCGCATTACCGGAGGCCATACCGCTACGTCCATCGGGAAGCCCAGGTAGGCCACGATGATACACAGGGTACCCAGCAGGATGGCGCCAGCCGGGATCGGACGCTTAGCGATAGCGGCCGGGATCATGTAAGTACCCCAGGAGGAGGTGATGTTACAGCCACCCAGAGAGGTACCTACCATCTGACGCACGGAGCAGGTGGTCATGGTGTCGTCCACGTCCATCAGCACTTTTTCGGTACCTTTGGGGTAGTTCAGTTCCTGGAAGATACGGTGACCCAGGAAGTCCGGAGACCACATCGCAACCGCCAGAATGGCGAACGGCAGAGAGGCAATAAAGTGCTGCAGAGTCGGCAGACCCAGCATCCAGCCCTGTTCAGTGGAGCCCCACCAGTAAACCGGGTTCAGGTTCGGCAGACCGGTTTCAGTGGTAAAGGTCAGGTCAAAGCCCGCACCCAGCAGCAGCGCGGTCGCCAGGCCGGTAAAGGCACAGGCGGGGATTGCCAGCCAACGCTTGCCCACTTTGGCCAGGAAGGCGTACAGCACAATGGTGACCGCCAGAACAATCAGACCCACGTGGCCCATACCAATGCTGGTAGACCAGTTCTGAATGTCGCTGATCTGGCTCATGGCACCGGTAAAGCCGAGGAACACCAACAGGCCGCCTGCGACCCCTTCCCCCGTGAGATTCACCAGCCTTGAGCCCCCTTTGAAGGCACTGAGCAGCAGACCGAATACACCCAGCAGCAGCGCCAGCGCCAGTGGGTGAGCACCGGCCAGAGCGATGGCGCCAATCAGCGGGATCATCGGGCCGTGGTTACCGGCCAAGTTGGAGCGGGGGTTCAGGAAACCCGGGGCGATGATGCAGAACAGCAGCGCCGGGATCAGCATCTCTACGCGAGCCACCTCAATGGCGAACTCACGGCCAAGCTCGATGTGGTCCCAGGCCTGGGACAAACCATCTGCCCAGGACATGGCCACAGCGGAGTACATGGCGATAATGCCGATGGTACCGGCCAGGGCGGGAACAAGATCTTCCCACTCGAAGTTGTAATCACGACCGGGCAGGTTCAGACGCCAACGGCGCGGCTTCATGATTTGCAGTTCGTGTTCCAGGTACTCAGACCGGGTAGCGAACTCGCTGGCCGGGCGGTGTGCTTCCCGGTAGGACTTCTCTTCGGGTTTTGTTGTCTGCTCTTGCATGGCAACAACCACTCCTCAACACAAGGGGTATCAATGACAACCGATGGGTTTCGGTTCGTTAGCCGATAACCAAAGCCCATCACAGTATAGCTTTGCGCGATATTCTGAACGCATTTGAGCCAGATACCGTGATCTGTATCCGAAGTCTTACCAATTTACCAATGACTTTTTCGCCGATGCGTTGTTTTTGTTCGGCGAAAGCATGATTGTGATCTGGCTTCCTTGACTCAGGTCAATTCGGCCAACGAATACTCGCTTTAAAAAGCGCTTTCTCATGGTTTTGGCAGAAACGAGGCCAAACCCCAGTCGCGGGCGATTTCCCCTCGATATTGATGGGATTTTCAAACCGCCCAATATTGGTCTGACCAAAAGACAAAAGGCGCCATAATGGCGCCTTTATTGGTCATCCGTTCGGATTTTACTGGGTTCGCGCAGCAAACCGCTCCAGGCCCCATACCAGACCGATACCGGCCGCCGCACACAGCAGAGCCATCGGGATCTGGGCAGAGGCGCCAGTCAGGGCTTCGTAGTGCCAGGGGCTGATCGCCTGCTCCAGCAGGGGCACCCGGTCACCGCCGGAGTTGGTGCGCCAGGTCAGTACCTCTTTCCAGGGCCAGATTTTGTTCAGCGTGCCCAGCATCAGGCCACAGAGGAACGCCAGTGTCAGACCATGGAAGCGGCGCAGCAGGAAGCTGAGCAGATGGGAGAAGCTCAGCAGCCCAAGAGCACAGCCACAGGCAAAGACCACAATGATGCTCAGATCAAAGCCCTTCACCGCCGCCAGCACAGGGCCATAGAGCCCCAGAAGCAACAGAATAAAGGAACCGGAGATCCCCGGCAGAATCATGGCGCAGATAGCCAGCATGCCGCCCAACAGGAAATTGATGTAGCTGGCTTCCAGCGTCAGCGGGTTGGCCACGGTAATAATGTAAGCCAGACCAAAGCCCGCCGCCGCAGACAGCAGCGTTCCGACACCATGCCCCTTGATGGAGCGGCCGATGTGCACCAGAGAGATCAGGATAAGGCCGAAGAAGAAACTCCACAGCGGCACCGGATGGTTGGCCAGCAGATAGGTGATCACCCGGGCCAGAGTAAAGATGCTGGTGAGGATCCCCCCCAGAAGCGTCACCAGGAAGGTGCCATTGATGTAGTTCCAGGCACCCGCTACGCCCTCCCGGCGCCACACGCCGACCAAACTTGGGTTAATGCGACGGATGCTCTCCAACAGGCGATCGTAAATGCCACTAATAAAGGCGATGGTGCCGCCGGATACGCCAGGCACCACATCCGCGGCCCCCATGGCCATCCCTTTCAGAAAGGTGCGAAAGTCAAAACTCATGTAAGAACAGTACTCACGGGTCTAAGCAGTGCGGAGGATTATATCGGCTTTTTGTCGAAAGATTGTGGATAAAAAAATGGGGCCTGTTCGGCCCCTAATCTGATTGTGGGGAACATCAGGGAGTCGTGCTGCGAAGGTACTGGTCCAGATCCCGGTTCCAATCGAGTTGGTCCAGCCAGATCCGGATCAACCTCGATTTGGGGATGCCGGTGTGCTGCGATAACAGATTGAGCCGTTCAATGGTCTGGTCATTGAGGCTGAAGTTCGCTTTTTTACAGCGGCAGTTCTCACAGCCGCGGACAGGGTGGAGCGGCACGACTCTGCTTTGGCCTGCACTGTAGGCCACAGCGCCGTTGATGAACGCCTCCAACTGGGCTTCGCGCCCTTCGTGCGATAACGCGTCGGTTTTATTGGACGAGGGCGATTTTCGCTTCAAGTTCAGCAGGCTCATGGTTCCCCCTCTGGCCACGATAGAGCAGTTCGTGAATGATCTGGCGGATCTCGGTGGCGCACTTGCCGTCCGGTTCCGACTCCATCACCGACATGCCGGATTCCTCACTGTCATCGTACATATTGCGACTGTAGGTAACGGCATCCAGCACCGGCAAGCCGTAGGAACGACACACCTCTTTGGCTTCCAGAATGCGGGGCGCCAGTGAGGGCAATGAGGGGCACTGGGTGATGACAAACGCCATATTCATATTGGGGTTGACCATCTGACAGGTGGAGACAATGTCCTCCATATGCTCAACGGTCTTAAGGTCGCGTCGCTTGGGGCGCAGTGGCACAAGTACGTGGTCGGCAACCGCCATGGATGAACGCAGTGCCAGGTTGTCCTGACCACCACAGTCAATCACCAGATAATCGTAACGCTCTCGCAGGCTTAGCAACTCGTTGCGGATTTTTCCGTAGAGTTGAATGCAGTTGATATGAGGGAGTTGAGGATTGCTGCAGCGTTCCTGAACCCAGTCCGAGGTGGTGCGCTGGGGATCGCAATCCACCATCAGCACATTCCCTTCCTCTTCAGTTCTCAGGTAAACCGCAATATTTTGCGCCAGACAGCTTTTTCCGCTGCCACCTTTTTCTCCACCAACAAGGATGATCATGACCGATTCCTTCCCTGATTGTCCGAATGAGTGGTCTGGGGAGACCACGCCTGCACGGAAAAAGGAGGTGCGATCACAGGAGGGATCAATACACTCGGCAGCCCCGCTATCAATAGCTTTCACCTTAGACCGGAGGCTTTGCGTCCCAGGCTTTCACCTGGTTTGCCTTTTTCGTCGTGCTTTCCCCATCATAGCCAATGCGTTAGCGGATACCAGATCATTTTTCACACAGTTCACCAACTGACTCATAACGCAGCAACGAAAAAGGGGCCTTGATGGCCCCTTCCTCTTTAGATAACGCCCAACTCTCTAAGGCGCTCCATCAAGTAGCTGTGGGCGGTATGACGCCGCGACAGCACCACCTCCGGACGGGGGTGGAGAAACAGTGGCAGAGAGATGCGGGACTGGTTGGTCGCCTCACCTTCCGGGTTAACCACCCGGTGCGTGGTGGAGGGGAAGTACCCTCCGGAGGCTTCCTGCAGCATATCGCCGATGTTGACGATCAGGGTGCCAAAATCGCAAGGCACGTCCATCCACTCGCCATCGCGGCCCTTCACCTGCAGCCCTTTAGCGTTGGCCGCAGGCAGGATGGTCAGCAGGTTGATGTCCTCATGGGCGGCTGCGCGGATGGCCCCCGCGGTTTCATCCCCTTTCAACGGCGGGTAATGCAGTACGCGAAGCAGGGATTTGTCACTGCCCTCAATCATGCTGGGCAGCGGCTCAGCGTAGTGTGCCGCCACCGCCGCCGGGCCCTCTTGCTGTACCCAGGTCAGCAGCTCTGCTGCCAGCGAAGTGGCCTGCTCATAGTAAGAGGCCAGCTGCGCTTTGTGTTCGGGCGGACACTGGCCCCAGGGGTAGTAGTGGAAATACTCTTTGATGTCTTTAACCGTGTGGCCCTTCGCCACTTCGGAGACGGTGGCAGGGAAGAAGCCATCCTGAGTCTCACGGTTAAAGTGGTATTGCTCTTTGCTGTCACCATCAAAGAAGCCTTGCCAATCCTGGTAGATGGACTCGACCAGTTGCTGGGGAATGGGGTGGTTTTTCAGTACGCCAAATCCGGTCTGGCGCAGGGATTCGACAAACTGGGACGGTGCGTCAGGTGCACGGTAGTCTACGGCAGTCAGTTTCATCAGTACCTCTCATCTGGAAAAGGGGCATCAGCCCAAAGCTCGACGCACCCACGGCGTTATTGGGTATAGGAATGGCGATGTGATCGCTGCCGAAGGCGCGGTATGGGATGTCAGACGGTCAGGGTAACCATGCCGAACAAGACAATGCCCACTACCATCAGGTAATCGCGTCGATGCATGACTTTCTCCTTGTCATAAAAAGGCCCACCGTCGGGGTGGGCCTCTTTTAATCAATGGCTTACCAACCAGTGACTTCGCGCAGCGCCTTGCCGATGTCGGCCAGGGAGCGCACGGTTTTCACGCCAGCGTCTTCCAGCGCGGCGAACTTCTCAGCGGCGGTGCCTTTACCACCGGCAATGATGGCGCCAGCGTGGCCCATACGCTTGCCCGGAGGCGCAGTCACACCGGCGATGTAGGACACAACCGGCTTGGTTACGTTCTGCTTGATGTAGGCCGCGGCTTCCTCTTCAGCAGTACCGCCGATCTCACCGATCATCACGATCGCTTCGGTCTGCGGGTCCTTCTCGAACATCTCCAGGATGTCGATGAAGTTGGAACCCGGGATCGGGTCGCCACCGATGCCCACACAGGTGGACTGGCCGAAACCTTCGTCAGTGGTCTGCTTAACCGCTTCGTAGGTCAGGGTGCCGGAGCGGGAAACGATGCCCACTTTGCCCGGCTGGTGGATGTGACCGGGCATGATGCCGATCTTGCTCTCACCCGGAGTGATAACACCGGGGCAGTTGGGGCCGATCATGCGAACGCCAGCCTGGTCCAGCTTGACCTTAACGTCCAGCATGTCCAGAGTCGGGATCCCTTCGGTGATGGTGACGATCAGCTCGATGCCGGCGTCGATCGCTTCCAGGATGGCATCCTTACAGAAGGGAGCCGGTACGTAGATTACGGAAGCGGTAGCGCCAGTGGCTTCAACGGCTTCACGTACGGTGTTGAACACCGGCAGACCCAGGTGAGTGGAACCACCTTTGCCCGGAGAAACACCACCCACCATCTGAGTGCCATAAGCGATGGCCTGCTCGGAGTGGAAGGTACCCTGGCCGCCAGTAAAGCCCTGGCAGATCACCTTGGTGTCTTTGTTAATCAGAACGCTCATTACTGGGCCTCCGCGGCTTTTACTACTTGCTGGGCAGCGTCGGTCAGGCTGTTCGCTGCGATGATGTTCAGGCCGGATTCGGCCAGCTTCTGGGCACCCAGTTCGGCATTGTTGCCTTCCAGACGTACCACCACGGGGACTTTCACACCCACCTCTTCCACGGCACCGATGATGCCGTCAGCGATGAGGTCACAGCGAACGATGCCGCCGAAGATGTTCACCAGTACCGCTTTCACGTTGCTGTCGGACAGGATGATCTTGAACGCTTCGGTTACGCGCTCTTTGGTGGCGCCGCCACCCACATCCAGGAAGTTGGCCGGGCTGCCACCGTGCAGGTTCACGATGTCCATGGTGCCCATTGCCAGACCGGCGCCGTTTACCATGCAGCCGATGTTGCCATCCAGTGCCACGTAGTTCAGTTCCCACTGAGCAGCGTGCGCTTCACGCTCGTCTTCCTGGGACGGATCGTGCATCTGACGAACCTTGGGCTGACGGTACAGGGCGTTGGAATCGATGTTGATCTTGCCATCCAGGCAGTGCAGGTTGCCCTGGTCGGTGATCACCAGCGGGTTGATCTCCAGCAGAGCGAAGTCCAGGTCCAGGAACATCTGGCCCAGACCCATAAAGATCTTGGTGAACTGCTTGATCTGGTCGCCTTCCAGGCCCAGTTTGAAGGCCAGTTCACGGCCCTGGTAAGGCTGCGGGCCTACCAGCGGATCGATGGCGGCTTTGTGGATCAGCTCAGGCGTTTCCTCGGCCACTTTCTCGATCTCAACACCGCCTTCGGTGGAGGCCATGAAAACAACGCGCTGAGTGCCACGGTCTACTACCGCGCCCAGGTACAGTTCTTTGGCGATGTCGGTGCAGGATTCCACCAGGATTTTGGCAACCGGCTGACCGTTGGCGTCAGTCTGATAGGTCACCAGGTTCTTGCCCAGCCAGTGCTGAGCGAATTCGCGGATCTCTTCCTTGCTGGAAGCCAGTTTCACACCGCCCGCTTTACCACGGCCACCGGCGTGTACCTGACACTTCACTACCCACTTATCGCCGCCAATTTTGCTTGCCGCTTCAGCCGCTTCCTGGGGAGTGTCGCAAGCGTAACCTTCGGAGACGGGCAGGCCGTACTCGGCGAAGATCTGCTTAGCCTGATATTCATGCAGATTCATACTATTTATCCGTATTACTTCTTATGATTTCCATAGCCCGTAGGCTGGGGACTTGATAAACGGGGAGGCGTGGCCTCCCCGGCAAAAACCTTAGATGTCCAGCAGCAGACGAGTCGGATCTTCCAGCAGTTCCTTAATGGTCACCAGGAAGCCTACAGACTCGCGGCCGTCTACGATGCGGTGATCGTAGGACAGGGCCAGGTACATCATCGGTTGAATCACGACTTCGCCGTTTACAGCCATCGGACGATCCTTGATGGCGTGCATGCCCAGGATGGCGCTCTGCGGCGGGTTGATGATCGGGGTGGACATCAGAGAACCGAACACACCACCGTTGGTGATGGTGAAGTTACCACCGGTCAGCTCATCTACGGTCAGCTTGCCCTGCTGGCCTTTCACCGCCAGCTCCTTGATGCCCTTTTCAATCTCGGCAACGGACAGCTTGTCCGCGTCACGCAGTACCGGGGTCACCAGGCCACGCGGGGTGGATACGGCGATGCTGACGTCGAAGTAGTTGTGGTAAACGATGTCATCACCGTCGATGGAAGCGTTCACCTCGGGGTAGCGCTTCAGCGCTTCCACTACGGCCTTAACGTAGAAGGACATGAAGCCCAGGCGGATGCCGTGGCGCTCTTCAAAGATGTCCTTGTACTGCTTGCGCAGAGCCATGATGGGACCCATGTTGACCTCGTTGAAGGTGGTCAGCATGGCGGTGGAGTTCTTGGCTTCCAGCAGACGCTCGGCAATGCGCTTGCGCAGACGGGTCATCGGTACGCGCTTCTCGGAGCGGTCACCCAGTGCCGGGGCCGGAGCGGCAGCAGCCGGAGCCGCAGCCGGGGCGCCCTGACCTTTGATAAAGGCTTCCACATCCTCTTTGGTGATGCGACCGCCAACACCGCTGCCGGACACTTTGGACACGTCCACATTGTGCTCGGCAACCAGGCGACGAACGGAGGGGCTCAGGGCGTCGTTGCCCGCCTCTTCCGCCACTTCAGCAACCGGAGCGGCTTCCGCTTCGGCCTTGCTCACTTCCTGACCGGCCTTGGCACCAGCAACAAAGCGCGCAATCACCTGCTCAGCCAGAACGGTATCGCCTTCACCGTGCAGAATCTCTGCCAGCTGGCCATCTTCCGGAGCGACCACCTCAAGAACCACTTTATCGGTTTCAATGTCTACCAGGTTCTGGTCACGGCTTACCGCTTCACCGGGCTGAACGTGCCAGGTGGCAATGGTGGCATCGGCGACGGACTCAGGGAGTACGGGAACCTTAATTTCGATGCTCATTGATCTTTAATCCTTGTTATCTACTCAATTGAGACCCAGCGCGGCATTGACCAGCGCTTGTTGCTGTTTGTTGTGCACGGAAACGTAACCGACGGCGGGCGCGGCAGAAGCCTCACGACCGGCGTAGGTCAGGTTGGCACCGGCAGGAATCGCCTGCCAGAAATGGTGCTGGCTGCAGTACCAGGCCCCTTGGTTTTGAGGCTCTTCCTGACACCAGACGAACTCTTTAACGTGCTGGTACGCTTCCAGCACTTTGGCCATTTCGGCGTGCGGGAAGGGGTACAACTGCTCGATACGAACCAGAGCAACATTGTCCAGCTCTTCACGGCGGCGCTTCTCCAGCAGTTCGAAGTAGACCTTGCCGGAGCAGAACACCACGCGATCCACTTTGGCCGGATCCTGCTCGTCGACCTCACCAATCACGTTCTGGAAGTCACCATCGGCCAGCTCTTCCAGACTGCTTACGGCCATCGGGTGACGCAGCAGGGATTTCGGGCTCATGACCACCAGCGGACGGCGCATCGGACGCACCACCTGACGGCGCAGCATGTGGTACACCTGAGCCGGGGTGGAGGGCACAACCACCTGCATGTTGTGGTCAGCACAGAGTTGCAGGAAGCGTTCCAGACGGGCGGAGGAGTGCTCCGGTCCCTGACCTTCGTAGCCGTGAGGCAGCAGCAAGGTCAGGCCACACTGACGGCCCCACTTCTGTTCACCGGAGGAGAGGAACTGGTCAATCACCACCTGGGCGCCGTTGGCGAAGTCACCAAACTGGGCTTCCCACATGGTCAGGCCGGAAGGCTCAGCGGTGGCGTAGCCATACTCAAAGGCCAGCACCGCAGCTTCGGACAGCACAGAGTCGAAGATTTCGATGGGCGCCTGCTCGTCACTCAGGTGACGCAGCGGCATGTAGGTGGTGGCGTTGTCCTGATTGTGCAGAACCGCGTGACGGTGGAAGAAGGTGCCACGACCGGAATCCTGACCGGTCAGACGCACACGGTAGCCGCCTTCCAGCAGGGTGGCGTAAGCCAGTGTTTCGGCCATACCCCAGTCCAGCAGTTTCTCGCCGGTGGCCATCGCTTCACGATCTTTGTAGATCTTGGCAACACGGGACTGCAGCTTGTGAGAGTCCGGCACTTCGCACAGGGTGCTCGCCATCCCTTTCAGCTTATCCAGCGGCACCTTGCTGTCCCAGGCCACATCCCAGTCGTGACCCAGGTACGGGGTCCAGTCGACGGAATGTTCGGTCATGGTGCGCCATTCCGGCACCACGCACTCACCCTGATCCAGTTGCTCGCGGTAGGTGTTGATCTGTTCAGTCACCTCTTCCGGGCTCATCACGCCCTGCTCAATCAGGCGATCGGCGTAGATCTTGCGCGGAGTCGGGTGCTTTTTGATCTTCTGGTACATCAGCGGCTGAGTCGCATTCGGCTCATCCGCTTCGTTGTGACCATGGCGGCGGTAGCAGATCAGGTCGATCACCACATCGCGGCCAAATTCGTAGCGGAAGTCCACCGCCAACTGAGCCACAAAGGCCACCGCTTCCGGGTCGTCAGCGTTGACGTGGAGTACCGGCGCCTGGACCATCTTGGCGATGTCGGTGCAGTACTCGGTGGAACGGGTGTCTTCCGGGTTGGAGGTGGTAAAGCCGACCTGGTTGTTGATCACCAGTCGAATGGCGCCGCCCACCTTGAAGCCCCGGGTCTGGGACATGTTGAAGGTTTCCTGCACGATGCCCTGGCCGGTAATGGCGGAATCACCGTGGATGGTGATGGGCATCACCAGCTTGCCGGTTTCGCAGTTGCGACGGTCCATACGGGCACGGACGGAACCCATCACCACCGGGGAGACGATCTCCAGGTGAGAGGGGTTAAACGCCAGCGCCAGGTGGACGTTGCCGCCGGGGGTGGCGAAGTCGGAGCTGAAACCCTGGTGGTACTTCACGTCACCACTGCCAAGGGCTTCGTCATGCTTACCTGCGAACTCGTCGAACAGGTCACCGGGCTTCTTACCCAGGATGTTGACCAGCATGTTCAGACGGCCGCGGTGCGCCATGCCGACCACAACCTCTTTGGCGCCTTGGTCGCCGGCGCGGTAGATGATTTCGCGCATCATCGGGATCAGCGCGTCGCCACCCTCCAGAGAGAAACGCTTGGCGCCGGGGAACTTGGCACCCAGGTACTTCTCCAGACCTTCAGCGGCGTTCAGGCCAGCCAGAATGCGCTTCTTGGCTTCGGCGTCGTAGCTGCCCTGCCCCAGCACCGGCTCAAGACGCTGCTGCAACCAGCGCTTCTCTTCGGTGGAGGTAATGTGCATGTACTCGGCACCAATGGGGCCGCAGTAGGTGTTTTTGAGGGATTTGAGCAGTTCGCCCAGCTTCATGGTGCCGCTGCCCAGGGCGTAAGAACCGGTATTGAACTCCCGGCCCATGTCGTCCTCGGTCAGACCATGATGGGTCGGATCCAGCTCTGCCACCGGCTCACGCTGCCACAGGCCGAGAGGGTCCAGGCTGGCGTTCTGGTGGCCACGGAAGCGGTAAGCGTTAATGAGCTGCAGGACACGGACCTGCTTCTCAGTCACTTCCGGGTCAACGGTGGTGGTTTTGGAGCGATTGCTGTCCAGTGCGGTCGCACGGAAGTAATCGCGGATACGGGAATGGCCCACGTCGGTCCCGGTGCCGTTGGTAGGCAGCTCGGCGAAAATCGCCTGCCACTCTGCCGATACGGCACTGGGGTCATCCAGATAGGCCTCGTACAACTCTTCGATATAGGCCGCATTCGCCCCAGCGAAGTGGGATGAATCCTGCCAAGCCTTGAGGGAACCCTGTTGCATCTCTTTTCCTTTGGGGTAATACCGGCTCAGATGATTATCGTTTTAATTCGCTGAGCACTATACAAAAAAGCCACGACCTTCGTTGGTCGAAGGCGTGGCCTTTTTTCAATCCATAAGCTTGAAATATGCAGTCATTATCAGACGGCGCGGTTCAGCAGCATGGACTTAATGTGGCCAATCGCCTTCGTGGGGTTCAGTCCCTTGGGACAGACATTGACGCAGTTCATAATACCGTGGCAACGGAAAACACTAAACGCATCGTCCAAATCGGCCAAACGCTCGTCGGTTGCGGTATCACGACTGTCGATCAGGAAGCGGTAAGCGTGCAGCAGACCGCTCGGCCCAACGAACTTATCCGGGTTCCACCAGAACGACGGACAGGCGGTGGAGCAGCAAGCACACAGGATGCACTCGTACAGACCATCCAGCTTGGCGCGCTCCTCCGGAGACTGCAGGTTTTCCCGCGCCGGAGTCTTGCCGTCGTTGATCAGGTAAGGCTTCACCTTCTCGTACTGCTTGTAGAACTGGGTCAGGTCAACCACCAGGTCCCGAACCACCGGCATGCCGGGCAGCGGGCGGATGGCCAGCTTCTTGCCCTTGAAGGTGGAGATAGGGGTGATGCAAGCCAGACCGTTCTTGCCATTCATGTTGATGCCGTCTGAGCCACACACGCCTTCACGACAGGAGCGACGGAAAGACAGAGTCGGGTCCTGCTCCTTCAGCAGCAGCAAGACATCCAGCACCATCATGTCGGAGCCTTCCGGCAGATCCAGGCTGTAATCCTGCATCTTGGGCCGGGCATCAGACTCCGGGTTATAACGGTAGACAGACACTTCCAATTTCATTCTCTGTCTCTCCTTAGTAGGTACGCTTCTTCGGCGGGAATGCTTCGCGCAGATTCGGTGACATGTTCACGTCGCGCTTGGTCATTTCGCCGGTCAGCGGGTTGTACAGGCTGTGGCACAGCCAGTTCTCGTCATCCCGCTCAACAAAGTCTTCACGGGAGTGGGCGCCACGGCTCTCGGTACGGAAGTTGGCGGCCATCGCGGTGGCGATCGCAGTCTCCATCAGGTTGTCCAGTTCCAGACACTCGATGCGCTGGGTGTTGAACGCCTTGGAGGTGTCGCTCAGCTTGGCTTCCTTCAGGCGCTCCTGAATCGCTTTCAGCTCGGTCAGACCCTGAGCCATCGCTTCGCCCTGACGGAATACGGAGAAGTTCAGCTGCATGCACTGCTGCAGGTCTTTACGGATCTGAACCGGGTCTTCGCCGTTGCCGTTCTTGCTGGATTCCCAGCGGTTGTAACGGGCCATGGCAGCGTCGATGTCGGACTCAGAGGCGTCGCGGGCTTCACCCTGGGCGTCCAGAGTCTCGCCAAGGTGCATACCGGCAGCGCGGCCGAATACCACCAGATCCAGCAGCGAGTTGCCGCCCAGACGGTTGGCGCCGTGCACGGACACACAGGCGATTTCGCCCACGGCCAGCAGACCCTGTACCGGCTGCTCGTCGGCACCCAGAACCTGACCGTTCACGTTGGTCGGGATACCACCCATCATGTAGTGACAGGTCGGGATAACCGGGATCGGCTCTTTCACCGGATCAACGTGCGCGAAGGTGCGGGACAGTTCACAGATGCCCGGCAGACGGGATTCCAGAACTTCCTGACCCAGGTGGTCCAGCTTCAGCTTGGCGTGAGGACCCCACGGGCCATCGCAGCCACGGCCTTCGCGGATTTCGGTCATGATGGCGCGAGCCACCACGTCACGACCGGCCAGGTCTTTCGCGTTGGGGGCGTAACGCTCCATAAAGCGCTCGCCATCTTTGTTCAGCAGGTAGCCACCTTCACCACGGCAACCTTCGGTTACCAGTACACCGGCACCGGCGATACCGGTGGGGTGGAACTGCCACATCTCCATGTCCTGCACCGGAACACCGGCACGCAGGGCCATACCGACACCGTCACCGGTGTTGATGTGGGCGTTGGTGGTGGAGGCGTAGATGCGACCGGCACCGCCGGTAGCCAGCACGGTGGCCTTGGCTTTGAAGTACACGATCTCGCCGGTCTCGATGTCGATGGCAGTACAACCCACCACGGCACCATCCTGGTTCTTCACCAGATCCAGGGCGTACCACTCGGAGTACACCTCGGTTTTGTTTTTCACGTTCTGCTGGTACAGGCAGTGCAGCAGGGCGTGGCCGGTACGGTCAGCCGCAGCCGCGGTACGGGCCGCCTGCTCACCGCCGAAGTTCTTGGACTGGCCACCGAACGGACGCTGGTACACCTTACCGTTTTCAAAACGGGAGAAAGGCAGACCCATGTTCTCCATCTCGATGATGGCTTCCGGGCCGGTCTTACACATGTACTCAATGGCGTCCTGGTCACCGATGTAATCGGAGCCCTTAACGGTGTCGTACATGTGCCATTCCCAGTTGTCGTCGTGGGCATTGCCCAGCGCCACGGTGATACCACCCTGGGCAGACACGGTGTGGGAACGGGTCGGGAACACTTTGGACAGCAGAGCACAGCTCTTGCCTTCCTTGGAGATCTGAAGGGCGGCGCGCATACCGGCACCACCGGCGCCAATCACAATGGCATCAAATTCTTTTGTTGGAATATTCACTTACACACCCCACAGGATCACTACGCCGGCAAACAGGTAAGCCAGCAGAACCACGTTGACCGCAAACTGAAGGAAGGCGCGCAGGCCAACCGGCTTGATGTAGTCGGTCAGAACTTGCCACAGGCCAATCCAGCCGTGTACCAGCAGAGCCACCAGGCTCACCAGGGTGTACACCTTCATGGCAGTGCCGGAGAACAGGCCGTGCCAGGCGGCATAGGTCAGTTCGGGAGTGAAGGCCAGGAAGCCGACCAAAAACAGGACGTAGCTGGCCAGAATCAGTGCACTGGCGCGCAACAGGACAAAGTCGTGGACGCCACTGCGTCCCAGAGTCGCGGCATTTTTTACCATAACCAGATCCCCGCAATTACAGACAGAACGACAGTGATTGCCATCGCGGCGCGGGCGGAGTTGTTGCCACTCTCCATAGAACCTTCAAAGTGGCCAAGGTCCATCAACAGGTGACGAATGCCACCACAGAAGTGGTAGGCCAGCGCGGTCAGGATCCCCCAAACAACGAATTTAGCGATTGGGCTGTTCATGATTTCCGATACGGATGCAAACCCTTGGGCGGATCCCAGAGAGGTGGCCAGCAGCCACAGCAATACCGCAATAGAGACAAACAGGATGACACCGCTGACGCGATGCAGGATCGACGCAATGGCCGTCGCGGGGAACTGGATCTGTTGCAGATCCAAGTAGACAGGTCTTTGCTTATTCACAGTTCTGCTCACTCAGCTCCATTGAGCAATAGTTATCATTATCTCCAGTAGCCGGCCTACAAATCCTGTCCCTGGTAAAAAACAGCGTTTTAGGCCACCACTAAACCACCGACCCGTGAAGAGGCAGACTCCACTTTTGTCTGATTGACTGTCTAGAAAATCACCGCTAAAACCCAGCATTACCGGGCTCCCGGGGGAGGTTCGTGGGCAGTATACAGAGCCCCCCCTGCAAATACAAACATCACACTTTTTGGATTTCTGAGATTTACATCCATGACCGTCTGTTGCACATAGGTGGGCGTTTTTTCGAACTAACTTCGAGACAAAAGGCGACCTGTTCCCCGGTTTGCGAATTGCCTTTTGTGATTCCCGTCACTTAGAATGGCGCCACTGTGACGAAACAGATAACTATAAAGAAGTAAGGAGAACCAGCATGGCAGACAACATCGCCAAGCTTCAGGTCCCAGGACAGGAACCCGTCGAGCTGCCCATTAAGTCCGGTACTGCAGGTAACGACGTCGTCGACATCAGCACCCTGGGCAAAAGCGGTTATTTCACCTTTGATCCTGGCTTTATGGCCACCGCTTCCTGTGAGTCTGAAATCACCTTCATCGACGGTGCAAAAGGGATTCTGCTGCACCGCGGCTACCCGATTGACCAGCTGGCTACCCAGTCCAGCTACCTCGAAGTCTGCTATCTGCTCCTGAAGGGCGAACTGCCCACCGCAGATGAGATGCAAAAGTTCAAATCCGTGGTGACCAATCACACCATGGTTCACGAGCAACTGGCCCAGTTCTACCGTGGCTTCCGTCGTGACGCTCACCCGATGGCCATTCTCTGTGGTGTTGTCGGCGCGCTGTCCGCCTTCTACCACGATTCACTCGACGTGAACGACGAGCGCCACCGTGAAGTGGCCGCCATCCGTCTCATCTCCAAGATGCCGACCCTGGCGGCGATGGCCTACAAGTACAACCTGGGCCAGCCCTTCATCTATCCGCGTAACGACCTCTCCTTCGCCGGTAACTTCCTGAACATGATGTTCTCCGTACCCTGTGAAGAGTACGTGGTGAACCCGGTGATTGAGCGCGCCATGGACCGCATCTTTATCCTGCATGCGGACCACGAGCAGAACGCTTCCACCTCTACCGTGCGTCTGGCCGGTTCCTCCGGTGCCAACCCGTTCGCCTGTATCTCTGCTGGCGTTGCCTCCCTCTGGGGTCCGGCCCACGGTGGCGCCAACGAAGCCTGTCTCAACATGCTGGAAGAGATCGGCAGCGTAGACCGCATCCCTGAGTTCATCGCCAAGGCCAAGGACAAGAACGACCCGTTCCGTCTGATGGGCTTCGGCCACCGCGTTTACAAGAACTTCGACCCCCGCGCTACCGTAATGCGCGAAACCTGCCACGAGGTTCTGGCGGAACTCAACATCCAGGATCCGCTGCTGGACGTGGCGATGGAGCTGGAGCGTATCGCGCTGTCCGACGAGTACTTCATCGACAAGAAGCTGTACCCGAACGTGGACTTCTACTCCGGCATCATCATGAAGGCCATCGGCATCCCGACCTCCATGTTCACCGTAATCTTTGCCCTGTCCCGTACCGTAGGCTGGGTATCCCACTGGCAGGAGATGTTGAGCCAGCCGGGCCACAAGATCGGTCGTCCCCGTCAGCTGTACACCGGCGCGCCTCAGCGCGACTACGTCCCGGGCAACCAGCGCTAACGGATGCAGTAACAGAAAAGCCAGCCTTCGGGCTGGCTTTTTTTGTGGGTTTTCTGCTCCGTATTTGCTGCACTCGCCACTCTTTTGATCATTTCATTAACAGTTGAGCAAACTGACTAACCCTATTCCACCGACAGAATTTAAGTCATTGTTTTTGTTTGTTTTAATAAATTGGCACGCGCTTCGCTATAGCAAAGGAGTCCGTGGAATAATTAGGGAAAGTCACCATGTCTCACTACATCGCTCCCGCTCTGGTCTTATTGCTGGCCCTGACTGGTTGCAGCCAGTCCGCACCTCAATCCCCTGAAAGTGCCGCTACTGAGACCAAGGAGGAGGAGACCACACCTCGGGTTCCCGTCGAAACCCAGCAAGTCAGCGTGGATAACGTGTCCGCCTACTACCGCACGACCGCTCTGTTGGAAGCGCCGGAAGAGGCGCAGGTGGTGGCCCGGGTCAGCGGCATTATCGAGTCTCTTCATGTCGAAGAGGGGCAACTGGTCAAAGCCGGTGAGCCGCTGGCCACCATCGATCCCAAGCGTTACCGGCTGGCCCTGAATAAAGCCCAGGCCGAGCTGGATGTCATCGACCAGGAGCTGGAGCGCCTTCACGCCATCGCCAACCAGCAGTTGGTGAGCCAGGAAACCCTGGCGAAACTGGAGTACCGTCGCCAGGCTGCGCTGGCCGACCGTGACATCGCCGCCCTGCAACTGACCTACAGCAAAGTCTCCTCTCCCATCGACGGTGTGGTTGCGAAGCGCTACGTAAAACGCGGCAAAATGGCCGCGGAGCATGAGGCGCTGTTTCACATTGTGCAGCAGGAAACGCTGCATGGGATCCTGCATCTGCCGGAGCGCGAACTGTCCCGCATCCGCATCGGCCAGGAAGCGGAGCTGACCGTGGAGGGGCTGTCCGAGCCTCAGTTGGCCCAGGTGCTTCGCATCGCCCCGGTGGTCGATCCGGAAACCGGTACCTTTAAAATTACCCTGACTCTGGATAACCGCGCAGGCACTCTGAAAGCGGGCATGTTGAGCCGCGCCCGGGTGCGTTTTGATACTCACCACAACACCCTGGTGGTTCCGCGCATGGCGTTGGTACGCCAGGACCTTGGCCAGGCCGTATTTGTTATCCACGAGGGACAGGCTCAAAGCCGCATGGTGGAAGTGGGCTATGAGGATGGCGAGCGGGTCGAAATCCTCAAGGGTCTGGAAGCGGGTGAACAGGTGGTGATTCGTGGTCAGCACCAACTCAAGGATGAGGCCCAGGTGGAAGTGATCCCTTCGCTCCAACTGGCAGCCCAGCGCTGAGGACCCTGCCATGACGCTGATCCGAACTGCCATTAAACGCCCCATCACCGTTTGGATGGGGATCCTTACCCTGCTGCTGTTTGGCATGGTGGGCTTCTCCCGACTGGCGGTCACTCTGCTGCCGGAGATGAACTACCCCACACTGACGGTTCGCACTCTCTATCCGGGTGCCGCGCCGAGTGAAGTAGAACAACTGGTGTCCAAGCCGATTGAGGAGGCCGTTGGCATCGTCAAAGGGCTGCGCCGGTTAAGCTCCACCTCCCGAGCCGGACTCTCTGACATCCAGCTGGAGTTTGAGTGGGGTACCGATATGGACCTGGCGGCGCTGGATACCCGGGAAAAGCTGGATGCCATCCTGCTGCCGCTGGATATCGAGAAGCCACTGATCCTGAGGTTCAACCCCAACCTGGACCCCATCATGCGCCTGGGGGTGAAAACCGATGCCAACGACGAAACCACTCTGATTGCGCTGCGCAGTTGGGCTGACGACGAGTTGAAACGCCAGCTTGAAGCGGTACCGGGTGTCGCCTCTGTACGTCCCGCCGGGGGACTGGTGCGCGAAGTGCAGATCCTGGTGGACCAGGACAAGCTTGCCCAGCTCAACCTGACGCCCGATCAATTGGTGCAGCGCATCAGCGCAGAGAACATCAACCTCTCCGCAGGCAAACTAACCCAGGGCAGCCAGGAGTTGCTGGTTCGCACCCTGAACCAGTTTGACAGCGTGGATGCTCTGGCCAACGTGATTGTGTATCACGAGGCGGGCCGTCAGGTTCGGCTCAAGGACGTTGCCCAGGTTCGGGACAGCTTTGCCGAGCGTACCGACATCTCACGCGTGGACGGACAGGATGCGGTGGAGATCGCGCTCTATAAAGAGGGGGACGCCAATGCAGTTCAGGTGGCCCGGGCGGTTCACGCCAAGCTGGAGCAGCTGGCCCAGCGCAGCGATGCCCGTGATATCACCGTTCTCTACGACCAATCCCGCTTTATCCAGGGCGCCATTGACGAGGTCACCTCTGCGGCGCTTATCGGTGCGGTGCTGGCGATGCTGGTAATCTACCTGTTCCTGCGTGACATCCGCCCTACCCTGATCATCTCGCTCTCGATCCCCATCTCCGTGGTGGCCACCTTTAACCTGATGTACTTCGCGGGCATCAGCCTCAACCTGATGTCCCTGGGCGGTATCGCCCTGGCCGTTGGTTTGCTGGTGGACAACGCCATCGTGGTGCTGGAGAACATCGACCGTCACCGCAAACGCTCTGCTGAGGAGTCTCAGCCAGACGACGAAAACACCCGGGCAGAAGCCGCCCGTCTCGGCACTTCCGAGGTGGCAGGAGCGATCACCGCATCGACCCTCACCACCCTTGCCGTCTTTGTTCCTCTCCTGTTTGTCGAGGGGGTGGCCGGGGCGCTGTTTGGCGACCAAGCCCTCACCGTTGCCTTTGCCCTGGTGGCCTCCTTATTTGTTGCCCTGACGGCCATTCCGATGTTGGCTGGCCGTCGGGGATTTCAGTGGCCTGAGGGTGCGCCGCGCCCACCTCGGGAGGTCCCCAAGGGCCTGTGGGGTCGCACCCGCCACTATGCCACGACGGTGTTCTCCTTCCCGTTTGCGCTGCTGTTCCGTCACGTTCCCGCCCTGCTGCTGACCGTTGGACTGGTTATCGGGCGCTTGATCAAACGCCTGGCGGGGTGGGGCTTTGCCCCCCTGGCCTGGGGTTTCCAGAAGCTTTACCAAGCCCTTGAGCGTTTCTATCCTGCGCTGCTGACCCTGGCGCTGCGTCATCGCCTGCTGACTTTGGCGCTGGCCCTCTCCCTGACCGGCACCGCCGCCCTTCTGCTGCCCAGACTGGGGATGGAACTGATCCCACCCATGAACCAGGGTGAGTTCTATCTTGAGGTGCAGCTGCCTCCGGGTACCGATGTGCGCCGCACTGATGAGGTACTGAACCGATTGGCACAATCGATTCTTTCTGAGCCGGGGGTGGAACATGCCTACTCCCAGGCGGGCAGTGCTGCCCTGCTCTCCTCCGCCTCAAGCCGCAGTGGCGAGAACTGGGGACGGCTGCAGGTGGTGTTGTCAGACCCTACCGCGCAGGACGCCATCAAAGCCAAGCTGCGTCAGACCGCCTCACGCATCCCCGACCTGGAAGCGGAGCTGAAACAACCGCAACTGATGACCTTCAAACAGCCGCTGGCGATTGAGTTGTCCGGTTACGACCTCGACCAACTCAAGATTGCCAGCACTGAGTTGGCGAAGACACTGGCGGCGGACTCCCGTTTTACCGACGTGACCAATAGCCTGCGGGATGGGCAGCCGGAGTTGGCTATCCACTTCGACCATGCCCGTCTGGCGGCGCTGGGGCTGACGGCACCGGATGTGGCGGCACGACTGGCCACACTGGTGGGCGGTACCGTGGCATCCCGCTACACCCTGGCGGACCGCAAGATCGATATCCGCTTGCGCGCCGACGAGGAGACCCGTGACCAGATCGAAGATATCCGGGCGCTGATCGTCAATCCTGGTGCCCGTCATCCTGTGCCGCTGGATGCGGTGGCTACCATTGAGCAGAGCATCGGTCCGGCAGCCATCAATCGCATCGCTCAGCAGCGGGTTGCCATCGTCAGCGCCGGTCTGACCGAAGGCACGCTGAGTGAAGGCGTGGCGCACGCTCAGAGCCTGCTGGACGGTCTGGCGTTGGGCAGTGGGATCCGCGCGGAATTTGGTGGTCAGAATGAGGAGATGGAGCAGTCCAGCCGCTCCCTTAAGATCGCTTTGGCCCTGGCGGTATTCCTGGTTTACATCGTGATGGCCAGCCAGTTCGAATCTCTGCTGCACCCGCTGTTGATTCTGGCCGCAGTGCCGATGGCGTTGGCCGGTTCAGTATTGGGCCTGTGGCTTACTGGCACCGCGCTGTCCGTACTGGTGTTTATCGGCCTCATCATGCTGTGCGGCATCGTGGTGAACAACGCCATCGTGCTGGTCGACCGCATCAATCAGTTACGTGCTCAGGGGGTGGGTCGGATCGACGCCATCCAGCAAGCCGCCTCCAGCCGTCTGCGCCCCATCCTGATGACCACCCTCACCACCACTCTGGGTTTGCTGCCGATGCTGCTGGGACTGGGTGAAGGTGCCGAACTGCGTGCGCCGATGGCGATCACCGTCATCTTCGGTTTGGGCGTCTCTACCTTGCTGACTCTGGTGGTACTGCCGGTGCTCTACGCCCTGTTTGACCGGGCTCAACGTCCTGTATCCAGCCCGGAGGTAAGCCATGGTTAAGCCCACCAGCGTGACTCAGTGGGCGCTGAAGCGCCCCGTCACCGTATCGATGGCCTTCTTTGCCCTGCTGCTGCTCGGTATGGTCGCCACCCGCCTGCTGCCACTGGAGATGTGGCCGGGGCTGGAGATCCCCCAGATCACGGTTCAGGTGCCCTATCAGGGCGGCTCCCCGGAAGAGGTGGAGAGGGAGATCACTTCGGTACTGGAGGAATCTCTGGCCACCCTGTCCGGGGTAAAGCGGATGCGTTCCGGTTCCAGTCAAAATGAAGCCTGGATCCGTATGGACTTTAACTGGGACGAGCCCATCTCCAGCAAGGTCGTTGAGGTGCGGGAGCGGGTGGACTCCGTCCGCCATCTGCTGCCGAGCGACGTGGAGCGAGTGTTGCTGTGGCAGTTCTCCACGGCGGACATGCCGATTCTCACCCTTCGTCTCTCCTCCGCGCGGGATCTGTCCGGTGCCTGGGATCTGCTGGACAAACAGTTGAAGCGCCCGATTGAACGGCTCTCCGGTGTCTCCAAAGTCACCCTCTATGGAGTGCAACCTCAGGAGATCCAGATCCGCCTGGACGCAGAGCGGCTGCTCGCTTCCGGTATCGACCCCATCTGGCTGGAAACCCAGCTGCGCGCCCAGAACTTCGTGATGAGTGCGGGCGATCTGCGTACCGGTTCCGCCCTGTGGCAGGTGTCGCCCAAAGGGGAGTACCAAAGCCTCGACGCCATTCGTGAACTGGTGGTTCGCAATGGCGTTAAGCTGGGCGAGATTGCCGATGTGCACTATCAACGCCCGGAGATGGTGGATGGTCGTCACCTGGACCGGGAGTACGCGGTCGGCCTGGATGTGTTCAAAGAGTCCGGGGCGAACCTGGTGGCCGTCGCAGACCGGGTGCTGAAAGTGGTCGAGGAAACCCGGGATAATCCCCAGTTTGATGGCATTGAGCTGTTTGTCATGGACGACCAGGCCGCCGGGGTAAAATCCTCCCTCAGCGATCTCGCCAGCGCGGGGCTGATGGGGGCTGGCCTCTCCTTCCTGGTGCTGTTCCTGTTCCTGCGCAATCCGCTGACCACACTGATCATCGTAGTGTCCGTGCCCCTCTCCGTCGCAATCACGCTCGGCGTGATGTACCTGATGGGCTACACCCTCAACATCCTCTCCATGATGGGACTGTTGCTGGCGGTGGGCATGTTGATCGATAACGCCGTAGTGGTCAGTGAGAGCGTGCTTCAACAGGACCCGAAAGACCGCTTTGCCGCCGTTTCGAAAGGCGTGGACAACGTCGCGCTGGCAGTGATGGCCGGTACCCTCACCACCGCCATCGTGTTCCTGCCCAATATCTTTGGGGTCAAGGTGCAGCTGACGGTGTTTCTGGAGCACGTGGCGATCGCCATCTGTCTCTCCCTGACCGCCAGCCTGGTGATCTCCCGTACCCTGTTGCCCCTGCTGCTGTACCGCTTTGGCCGGTTTGGTCAGGAGGCCCATGTGGCCAAGGCCCCCCGTTACAAGCGGGCGTTGGCCTGGATCCTGGACCACCCCAAGAGCAGTGGCCTTATCGCTGTTCTGCTGCTGGCCAGTACCGCCCTGCCCCTGTCTCAGGTGAATATGGCCGACGATGACGAGGGCAACGACGAGCGCTTGTTCATCAACTACCACCTTGAGGGCCGACACAGCCTGCAGGTGACCGAGGGCATGATCAACCAGATGGAGGAGTACCTTTACGCCAACCAGGAGCGGTTCCACATCGAGTCGGTCTATAGCTACTTCTCCACCGATAACCTGCAGACCACCCTGCTGCTCAAATCGCCTCTGCCGATCCCCAAAGCGGAGCTGATGGAACAGGTTCGCGAAGGGTTTCCCAAATACGCGTTCGCCAAGCCGGAGTTTGGCTGGCAAGGCGGCGATGACCGGGGCATGCGGGTCTACCTGCGTGGCCGTGCCACCTCCACATTGGTGGAGCTGGCCGAGCAGATCACGCCGATGCTGGCACGCATCGAGGGGCTGAGCGACGTACGGAGCGAACTGGAGGGTGGCCAGCGTGAGCTGGTGGTCCGGTTTGACCAGGAGGACCTGGCCCGCATCGGCATGACGGTTCAGCAGGCCGCCCAGACCCTCTCCACCGCTCTGCGGGGCCAGACCATGCGCTCCTACCGCCATGACCCCAACGGCGAGGTGCAGATCCGCCTGCAGTGGGACCCCAAGTGGCGTCAGTCCCGCGATCAGTTGCAGGCCCTGCCCCTTACCCGGCACGACGGCAAGGTGGTCACGCTTGGCCAGGTCGCCACCCTGACCGAGCAACCGCGACTGGAGGAGATCCGCCACGAAGGCCGTCAGACGGCGCTGGCCATTGGCGGCAATGTGGATGACCGGGACATGAACGAGTTGCGGGAGGAGATCACCGCCCTGATGGACACCATCGCGCTGCCGGAGGGGTACAGCTACAGCTTTGGCGGCAGCTTCCAGTATCAGGATGAAAGCCAGATGCTGATGCTGACCAACATGCTGTTGGCGGTGGCGATGATCTACATCGTAATGGCAGCACTGTTTGAGTCGCTGCTGCTGCCTACTGCGGTGATCAGCTCGATTCTGTTCTCCATCACCGGCGTGTTCTGGACCTTCCTGATCACCGGTACCTCAATGAGCATCATGGCGATGATCGGGATACTGGTGTTGATGGGCGTGGTGGTGAATAACGGCATCGTGCTGGTGGACCAGATCAACCAACGGGAGCCGGATCTGCAACGGATGCGGGACGCCATTATCGACGCCGCCGTCACCCGTCTGCGTCCGGTACTGATGACCGTCGCCACCACCATCCTTGGCTTGCTGCCCCTGGCGCTCAACGACACCCGGTTGGCGGGCGGTGGTCCCAGTTACACGCCGATGGCCCTGGCCATCATCGGTGGCCTCGCCTTTTCGACGCTCACCAGCCTGTTCCTGGTCCCCTACCTCTACCTGATGCTGTGCCGCCTGCGCCACCGTGTTGCCACCGGAGTGGGCAACGTGATTGCACTTCGTGCTCGGGTTCTGCCCAGTTGGCTGTAACAAGCAAATGAGTCAAACGGGTCTGAAGATATCAGGCCCGTTTGCTATCTACTGCTTTTTGCGGGCTTTACAACGGGGTAAACTCTAGTTCAGGAAGCGTGTTAACAAGGAGTGAACGGAATGACTCGTATTGGCCCAATCGCGCTGTCCCTCTGGGCACTGTCAGTTTACGCTGGCCCCGCAGAGGAGGACCGCTTTGCCAAGGTCCAAATCACCACTGAGCCCTTGGCTCAGGGCATCCATATGCTCAGCGGCGCTGGCGGCAACATTGGTGTCAGCAGTGGCCCGGATGGCCTGCTGATCATCGACGACCAGTTCGCCCCTCTGGCGGAGAAGATCGAAACCGCCCTGGCACAGATCCAACCTGGCCCGGTCCGTTTCATCATCAATACCCATCATCACGGCGATCACACCGGGGGCAATGCCCATTTCGCCCAGCAGGGAACGGTGTTTGCCCATCACAATGTGCTCAAACATCTGCAGGCGGACGACACGGTTTCCGAAGCTCACTGGCCAGTGGTGACCTATCAGGATGGCATCGCCTTCCGTTTCAACAATCAGAACATCCGCGTTATTCACCTGGGTGCGGGCCATACCGATGGCGACTCACTGGTCTGGTTTGAAGACAGCAATGTGCTTCATATGGGTGACCTGTTCTTCAAGGATCGCTTCCCCTATGTCGACCTGGCCCACGGTGGCACCGTCCGCGGATACGCTGAGCGCGTCAGAGAGGCGCTCAGTTGGACCGATGACAACACCCGGGTCATCCCCGGCCACGGCGGACTCGCTAACCGTACCGACCTGACCCGTTTTCTCACCATGCTTGAGGACTCCCTGGCCTGGGCCGAGTCGATGAAAGGCCAACCCAAAGAAGCCTGGCATCAGGCGGGCGTACCTGAAGCCTATAAAGACTGGTCGTGGCAATTTATCGGGGAGTCGCGCTGGATAGACACCCTATGGCAGGAGATGGAGAGCCAACCATGATGGCGTTAATTCTGTTTCTCGGCGCTGCGGTGGTGCTGGCGCTGATCCCGGTTTACCTGGGTTGTCGCATCCTGCGGGTCGGTAATCCCAGTTGGTGGGGCGCGCTGGCAGCAGTGGTGGCGGCACTGGCGCTGCAGGATCTGGCGATGCGCTACGTTGAGGACATTGAGCTGGCCTGGCTGGCCTCCGTGGTTTTAAGCGGCTTCGCTTTCTCACTGCTGCTGGACACCAGTTATTGGCGCGGGCTGGTTATCGGGATATTTGTCCTGGGTCTGCAGTTTGTGGTGACACAGGTCCTGCTGAATGGTGAGCCCCCTTCTGAAGCACTGAACAATCGGATCCTCGCCGCACAGGAGGAGCTGTGGCCGGACTACCACTAGTGGGCCGCCAGGCGTTCTCTGACGGCCCCGTTCCCCCTTACTGAAGTCGTCAGCATAAGAGGCGCTCAGCAACGACCAAACCCCACAAAAAACGCCGCGCAACTGCGCGGCGTTTTCTTTTCCATCAACCCGTTCAGGCCAACAGAGCGCGGACCCGTTCCAGATCCTCCGGTGTGTCCACACCGGCCGGCGGCGGCTCCACCGCCAGCGCCACGTGGATCTTCTCACCCTGATAGAGCACCCGAAGCTGCTCCAGCGATTCGATGGTCTCCAGCGGACTGACCGGCCACGCCACGTAACGACGGATAAACCCGGCGCGGTAGGCGTAGATCCCGACATGGCGCTGTGCCCCCGGACTCACATCCAGTCCAGCGGCAAAGGCGTCCCGATCCCAGGGGATGGCGGCACGACTGAAGTAGAGCGCATGGCCATGCTGATCACTCACCACCTTAACGGCGTTAGGGTTGTGCATCTCCTCCGCATCCTCAATCGCCACCGAAAGGGTCGCCATGGAGGCGGTGCCCCGGGCCAGGTTTTCCGCCAGCTGACGGATATTGGCTTCGGGGATCAGGGGTTCATCCCCCTGCACATTCACCACGATGGTGTCGTCCGCCAGCGAAAGGGTGTCGACCACTTCCGCCAAACGCTCGGTGCCGCTCTGGTGATCCGGAGAAGTCATCACCACTTCGCAAACGCCTGCCAGTGCCGCTTCGACCCGGGCATCATCGGTTGCCACGACCACACGATCGGCACCCGAAGCCTGAGCCTTCGCCACCACGTGCTGAATCATCGGCTTGCCAGCGATCTCCACCAGAGGCTTACCCGGTAAACGGGTAGACGCATAACGCGCGGGGATCACCACAATAAAGCTCATGTTCAGGCCTCGTCGCGCAGAGGTTCAGCCCGGTCTTCCAGCAGCACCGGAATGCCCTCAGTGATGGGATACACCAGCCGATCTGCCTTGCAGATCAGGCGATCGCCTTCCCGGTCGTACTCCAGCTTACCCTTACACACTGGGCAAGCGATGATCTCCAGCAGCTTGTTGTCAAAGCTCATCGAGCGATTCCCTCAACTTACGCAAAAATTCGGTATCAAAATCCCGCCCAAAACTAGCAGTTACCGGTAGGTAATACCAGTTGGAACGGGCGAAGGTGCGGCATTTGACCGCGTCTTTTTCTGTCATCACCAGAGACTCCCCATTGGGCGTCAGCGCTTTCAGGGTATCCGCCTGATAAGCCTGGTGATCCGCAAAGCCGTGGCAGGCGATGGGCGCCAGCCCCAGTCCATTCAGGGTGTCGAAGAAACGGGGTGGATGGCCAATCCCCGCCATCGCCACCATAGGGGCATCAGGGGCCTGCTCACCCTGACCGTCCACCCGCTGCCAGGCGTCCGGCGTCAGCGTCATGGGGTACTCCCCGGGCTTGGGTTCACCGCCATTACAGACGCTGAAATCACAGCGCTGCAGCCGGGAGGGCGACTCTCGAAGCGGGCCCATCGGCAGCAGGTGGCCATTGCCAAAGCGGCGTACGCCGTCAATCACCGCTACCTCAAGGGTTCGCGCTAGGCGGTAATGCTGCATACCGTCATCGCTGATCAGGATGTCCACTTCGCCACTGTCGATCAGGCTCTGCGCCACAGCCACCCGATCCGCACCCACGGCAACCGGAACGCCGGTTCGTTGCGCCATCAGGGCTGGCTCGTCGCCACTCTGGCTGGGGGGCGTGTCGGCAGTGACACGAAAGGGATAGTGGGGTGCCTGGCCGCCGTAGCCACGACTGATAATGCCGGGCCGGTATCCGGCGCGCTTAAGCAGTTCAACCAGGTAGATGACGGTTGGGGTTTTGCCGTTTCCACCGACGGAGATGTTGCCGACCACCACGACGGGGACGCCGACTCTGATTGACGTCAGCCAGCCGCGGCGAAACAGCCAGCGGCGCAGGCCGCTGACCAAAGCAAACAGAGCGGTCAGGGGGGCCAGCAACCAGAGGGCGGGATGCCCCTTTTGCCAGGCCCGCTCCAGGGCCTTACTCATCCTAAGTCGCCCGCCTGCAACTGCTGCAGTTGAGCGTAGATGCCACCGTGGTTCATGAGGTCGCTGTGGTCGCCCTGCTCCACGATCTCGCCCTTATCCATCACCACGATCTGATCCGCGCTCTCAATGGTGGAGAGGCGGTGTGCGATCACCAGACAGGTGCGACCCTTCTGCAGTGTCTCCAACGCGCCCTGAATCGCCCGCTCGGATTCGGTGTCCAGCGCAGAAGTGGCTTCATCCAGGATCAGAATCGGGGCATCACGCAGCAGCGCCCGGGCAATGGCGATACGCTGACGCTGGCCACCGGAGAGCAGTACGCCATCCTCGCCCACCAAGGTATCCAGCCCTTCCGGCATATCCTTAACGAAGTCCATCACGTGAGCCGCTTCCGCTGCCGCTTCAATCTGCTCACGGGTAACCTGCTCGTCGCAGGCGTAAGCGATGTTGTTGGCGATGGTGTCGTTAAACAGAATCACCTGCTGGGACACCATGGCGATCTGGTTACGCAGACTGGCCAGCGTCACATCCCGGACGTCGTGACCATCAATGGTGATGGCACCCTCGTCGATCTCGTAAAAGCGGGGCAGCAGGCTGGAGAGCGTAGACTTACCGGAACCGGAACGGCCCACCAGCGCCAGGGTCTGGCCAGCCGGAATGGAGAGGTTGATCCCCTTCAGTACCGGATCGCTCTCATCGTTGTAGCGGAACACCACGTTATCGAAGCGCACTTCGCCCTTAACACGCTGAAGCTCCATTGAGCCCTGATCCACGGCCTCTACCTCATCCAGCACCTCAAAGACACTGGCGGCAGCAGCAATGCCACGCTGGAACTCGGCGTTAACCCGAGTCAGGTGCTTAACCGGCGTCATCAGACCCATCATGGCACCGATAATGGCCACAAAAGAACCCGGAGTCAGGCTGTCGAGAACGCTGGGGAAGCTGGCGGCAAACAGCACTACGGCCAGCGCCATGGAACCGATAATCTGAATGGCCGGCTGGCTGATCGCCTGGGCAGCAGCCAGTTTCATGTTCTGTTGACGGGTGCGATTGTTGACCTGAGCAAAACGCTCAGACTCCACCTGTTGCCCACCGAAAGCCAGCACGTTGCGATGCCCTTTCAGCATCTGCTCGGACGCGCTGGTTACTCCGCCCATCGCCGCCTGGATATTGCGGGAGATCTTACGGAAGCGGCGGCTGACGATGGTGATCACCCAAGCCACTATCGGCCCGACCAGGAAGAAGATGGCGGACAGTTGCCAGCTCTCGTAGAACATGATGAACAGCAGGCCGAGTACGGTGAAACCGTCTCGTACCATGCTGATCAAGGCGTTAGTGGAGGCGCGGGACACCTGCTCGGTGTCGTAGGTGATCTTGGAGATCAGGTCGCCACTGGAGCGACTGTCGAAGTAGTTGACCGGCAGCTTCAGGTACTTCTCAAACACCGACTGACGCATCGACCGGATCACATGCTGTGACACCCAGGCCATACAGTAGGTGGAAACGAAGTTACCGAGGCCTCGAACAACAAAGAGGCCAACCACAACCAACGGGGCCCACTTAAAGGTGTTGGCATTGCCATCCGCCAAACCACTGTCGATAAGGGGTTTCACCAGATAGATCATGGCGGCATCAACACCGCCGTACACCATCATGGCCACGATGGCGGCAATAAAGGCCATCTTGTAGGGCAGGACATAGGGCCACAACCGTTTAAAGGTGGACCACACGGAGCTCTGATTTTCTGCGCTCATGAACGCCTTAGGGCTTGTAGAATCAAAGGAGCCATAATACCCCCCACTGGCGGGGATACCAATGTTACGGCGCCAATTTGCGAATTAGTGACGGTTATACCACCAGGGTGCACGGTGTCGACGCTGGCTGAGCACTTCCGGAGCGCTCCCCGGTTTGAAGTGAACCGTCACCTGTCCCTCCTGCCCCACAACCCACACCTCCGCCCTCAGCGCCTTGTAGCGGGCCAGTACGCTGGCATGGGGAAAGCCCCAGCGGTTACCCCGGCCAGCGGGTATCAACACCAGCGCCGGATTCAACGCCGCCAGCCAAGCCTCAGAACTGGAGGTGCTCGAACCATGGTGAGGGCTTACCAACACGCTGACGGGCGCGGCCACACCCTGGTTCACCATCTCCTCCTCCACCAGCGCTTCGATGTCTCCCGGCAGGAGTAGCGAGTGTTCACCATCACCTACCCTCAGGGTACAGGAGTCGTTGTTACCGGCATCCCGCCCCCGGTTGGCCCCGGCACGGCGCCACCAGCTCAGGGTCAGTCCCTGCCAGTGCTCCTCCCCGCTGCAACGGGCATTGATACCGCGGGTCGCCTCCGGCGCCAGTACCCGCTCAATCGCGCGCTGGCCACCGGCATGATCGTTGTCGCCATGACTGATCACCAAAAGATCCAGCGCATCGGCGCCGCGCTCCCTCAGCAGGGGCAGCACGGCACGCTCCGCATAGCTGTAACCACTCGGAAATGCAGAGCCGGTATCGTAAAGCAGGAATCGGCCTTGCCGCTCAATCACCGCCGCCAGTCCCTGCCCCACATCCACCAGGTGCAACTGCCATCCGACAGGGCGGTGCATCACCACAACCATTACAGAAAGTGCCAGTATCCCCGCCTGCCAAGGCCACCCCCGCCAAGGTCGAAACCGGTACAACGCCAGTGCAACGACCAACAGCATCAGCACCCAGCCGCTGCGACTGGACACGCCACCTCCCAGCCAGGGCCATTCGGTCTGGAGGCGAAGCGCCCAGTCCGATACCAGGGTGATCAAGCCGAGGGAGCGATCCGCCAATGTCAGGAAGGGGGGGGCAAAGCTCGGAGCGAACAGCGCCAACGCACCGGACAGCAGACACAGCGGCAGGATGACCAGCGAGAACAGGGGCAACACCAGAAGATTGGTCCAGACCCCCTGTAAACTGTATAGGTTGAGCACCATGCCCTGGATCAGCGTCATCCCAATGGCCAAACCCAGTTGCAGGTAGAAGAGGTGACGGCCCCTGGCCCACCAGCCTTTACCAGAAGGGCGCCACCAGTTGAGCAGCAACAGAATGGAAACCGCCCCGAAAGAGAGCCAGAACCCCGCCCCCAGTGCCGCGAGCGGGTCCAGTAACAGCACCAGCGCGGCGGCTCTGAGCAGCAACTCCCAGCCCCGGGCTTCCCGACTTCGCCACAGCATCACCAGGACCAGCAGCACCATCACCGCCGCCCGGCGGGTTGGCAGGGCATAACCTGCCAATGCCGCGTAACTCACGACCAGGCCCGCGCAGAGCAACCACAGCGCCCCCTGGCCTGCCCCGGACGGACTTGGCCAGATCCGCGGCAGCACCTTTTGCCCAACGCCCAGTACCCACAACGCCACAATGCTCAGATGTAAGCCGGAGATCGCCACCAGATGGATCAAACCTGAGGCCCTGAGTGCCTCCCAACGGTCCGCGCCTATGCCTCGACGGTCTCCAAGTACCAGAGCCCTTAGCAGATCCCCCCGTGGCAATTCAGCCACTTGTTGGGCCAAAGCGTCGGCCAGCGCACCGCGCCAATGCCGACTATCCTCCACTAACTGGCCCTGACGCACGTAGCCTGTTGCCACTACGCCCTCGGCCAGCAAGCGTCGACGAGCATTGCCTCCCCCCTGGTTCAGCACACCGGAGGGGGATTTCAGGACCACATCCAGGCGATAGCGCTGTCCCTGAGCCAATAACGGGCCGCCATACCAGCCCAGTTCGATCTGATCGGACCAAAAAAGTGAAACGGTTTCACCATTTATAGCCTCGACCTGCCACCGGGATCGCTGATATATTTCGTCGCCGGTTGGCAAAGAAGCCACCGTAGCAACCACCGTCGTCGGCCCGGTAGCCAGAGCACGCTCCGGATGCGTCAGACGGTAAGCCTGAATATGGAACAGCAGGATCCCCAGTACCCACCCCATAAGGATCGGGTAACGCCGCAGTAACGCTAGGGCGGGTATACTGAAAAGCAACAAGGGCAATGGGAGCAGGTCTGGCCAAACCCTGGCCGCCAGCAAGGCCGCAATCCAACCCAGTAAGAATCCGTTCATACTGAACGCTTAGGTGAATTTCGAACGCTATGCCAAAAAAGACGATTCAGAGATTTATGCCGGATCCAGAGGTGATTCGTCAGCACAAAAGTCTGCGGATGCTGGGTCCGTGGATGCAGCGTGCAAATCTCTGGCACCTGAACCGCCGCTCCGCCTCAGGCGCACTGGCGTTGGGGATGGTGGTGGCCTGGATCCCGATCCCTTTTCAGATGGTCGTGGCAGCCCTGTGCGCCATTCTGGTAGGAGTAAACCTGCCTCTGGCGGTTGCCACCGTGTGGATCTCCAACCCGGTCACCATGCCGGTAATGTTCTACGCCGCCTACCTGTGCGGCACCTGGGCGATGGACTGGCCCCGAACCGGTTTCCACTTTGAACTGAGCTGGCACTGGCTGGTGGAGAGCTTCCAGGCATTTGGTCCTCCCTTTCTGCTGGGCTGTGCCATGCTGGGCCTGGCCAGCGCCGCGTTCACCTACTTGGTGATCAACAGCCTGTGGCGATACTCCATCCTGTTCAGTTGGAAAAAGCGACGGGAGCTCCGCTCAGGCCGAGCCCGCACATAAGACAAAAAACGGCACCCCGGGGTGCCGTTTTTTGTTCCACACTCTTCGCCGAATTCCAGCACATCACTCTGTGTATGCCACTGGTAACCCAATCTGTACCAAAGATCCGGTTCTCAGCGCCTCAGCTTCGGTTGCAGCAGGATTGCCCGGCCTGAATGGGTGGGCATTTCACCGTGCCATAGGAGCAATACACGCAACAGTCTCCGGGTAAAGGCTTCAGCAGCGCCTTGCACCCCTGGCACTCGTAGAACCACTGGCAGGCATTGGTGGGCATCTGCTCCGTCGCAGTATGACCACAACGGGGGCAGGTGAGGGTCGATTCCAGAATGGGCGTGAAGGAGGAATTGGACATTGAGCTGGCCTTCAAAACGGTGATTTACCCCATGATAAAGCTTGGTCCTGACACCAAGGTCAAGTGCTCGGAAGCCCCTATTGCCAGCTCAATCAACAGGATTTCGCCAACCGCTTCAGAATCCGTGCGGGGGTTCCGCCCACCAGACAGTCCGGCGGCACATCCTGGTTCACCACTGAATTGGCGGCCACCACCGAACGGGCACCGATGGTCACGCCCTGATTGATCACCGCGTTGCCGCCAATCCAGACATCGTCTTCGACGCGAATCGGTCGGCAATGGGTTTCCCAGTTGCGGCGCTCAAGATGATTCAGCGAGTGGGAGGCGGTATAGAACTGAACGCTGGGACCAACCATGACGTTGTCACCCAGCGTGAGCTCAGCACCATCCAGCATCACCACACCCGTATTGATAAAGGTGTTGCGGCCAATGCGAACCGTTTGGCCAAACTCGCACTGAAAAGGCGGACGGATCAGTGAGCCCTCGCCCAGCGCACCGAAAAGCTCGGCAAACAGTGACTGAGTTGGCCCAAACCGGCGGCTTTGATTGATCTGCTGGACCAGCTCAAACGCACGATCGCGAATGGCAGACAGTTCTTCAGCGGCACCATTGAACGGCTGGCCGTTCATCATCTTTTCAAATTCGGTCATGCGCTGGGCTCAGGTGCGATACAGCACCTTGATGATGTGAAACCCAAACTTGGTCTTTACCGGGCCGATCGGCTTCAGGATGGGGCCAGTAAATACGGCCTTATCAAAGGTGGGCACCATATCCCCTTTGCGAAACTCCCCCAGGTGTCCGCCCTTTTTGCCAGAGGGGCAGGTGGAGTGCTTCTTGGCCAGGGTCTGGAAATTGGCGCCCTTCTCCAGCTGCTTCAGCAACTCTTGCGCCTTGGCTTCATGTTTTACCAGGATGTGCAGGGCACTGGCGGTCTTGGCCATGGGGAACTCCTCATCAAAAAGGGCGCCGATCCTATCAGCTTTTCTCAGACTCGGCGATCTGTCCCAGATAGTCCCGCTGCAGCATGTACATGCGGATGGCATCCCGGTATTCACCGTCGGTAAAGAACTCCTCTATCAGGGTCCCCTCCTCGATAAAGCCGAAGTCCCGATAGAGGTGAAGTGCGCGGGTGTTCTGTACCGATACCAGCAGGTAAAGCTTATGGATATTGAGCACCTTAAAGGCGTACTCCACCGCTTTGGCCATCACCGGGCGGGCATAGCCTTTGCCCTGATGAGCCGGGTCGATGATGATCTGAAACTCCGCACGCCGATGGATATGGGTGATCTCCACCAGTTCCACCAATCCAACCGGCTCACGATCGCCATTTTCCGCGATAAAGCGACGCTCAGACTGGTCGTGGATGTGCTTGTCATAGAGCTGCTGCAGCTCAACAAAGGCTTCGTAAGGCTCCTCAAACCAGTACGCCATGATCTGACGGTCATTGTTGAGGTGATGGACAAAACGCAAATCGTCCCGCTCGAGGGGACGGAGGCGGACTGCAACGGACATAAGTCTCCCGCGATAACGCGATGCCAGAGGGTAGTAAGCTTACAGCACCTGGGCCGGTTGCAGGCGGCTGGCCTGCCAGGCGGGATACCAGGTCGCCACCAGAGTGACGGCAAAAGCCAGCAGGCTGACGCTGATGACGTCCTGCAGATGCAGCTCTGAGGGCAGAAAATCGATAAAGTAGATGTCACCGGAAAGGAAGCGGATCCCAAACAGCCGCTCCAGCCCCGCCATCAGGTCGGAGAGCTTCCAGGCCAGTAACGAGCCCAGTAGCGCGCCAATCACACACCCCAGCAAGCCAGTCACTGCGCCCTGCACCATAAAGCTCTGAAGGATGCCCCGCCGGCTCATTCCCATGGTACGCAGAATGGCGATCTCCGCCTGCTTATCACGCACCGACATCACCAGCGAGCAGATGATGTTGAAACTGGCCACAGCCACCACCAGCACCAGCACCAGATAGGTCAGGGTGCGGATAAGCTGAATGTCGCTGTAGAGATGACCCTGGGTACGGGTCCAGTCGGTCAGATAGAGCGGATGCTGCTGAGCAAAGCCGATGTTGCGGATCAACTGGGGCGCTTCAAACAGGTTTTCCGCACGGATCCGGACACCACTTACTCCATCCCCCAGCCCCGCCAGTTCGGCGGCTGCCGCCAGGTTGGTGAAAGCGACGGTGCGGTCGATCTCCCCACCCAGATCAAACAGGCCGGTGATGGTCAGGGTTTTGGTGCGGTAGCCCGCCAGCGGGCGATTGCCCGGTTTGGGCAGCAGCAGGCTGATGCGATCGCCCACTTCCACCCCAAGCTGCGCCGCCAGCGCTTTCCCCAGAACCAGATTAGGCCGGTTCTCATTGAGGCTGTTCCAGGCGGTGTCGTTCATAAAACGGTGCGCGCCGGAGACCTTCTCCTCCCACTGGGGCAACACGCCACGCAGGGCCACCGGTTTCATGGTGTCCCCCTTCTGCAGCATCCCCTGGATCAGCACAAAGGGCGCGGCCGCACTGACACCGGGCTCTGATTCCGCGTCCTGAACCATGGCGGGCCAATCCACGATGGGGGCATCAATGGCGGTCAGCTCCGCATGGGGCACCACCGCCAACAGACGATCTTTCAGCTCTCGCTCGAAGCCGTTCATGGCAGAGAGCACCAGGATCAATACCGCCACACCCAGCGCCACCCCTACCACCGAAGAGAGGCTGATAAAGGAAACAAAGCGATTGTTGTTGCGGGCGCGCAGAAAGCGCCAGCCAATCTGCAGGGACAGAGGCCCCTTAGTGCTGAGCATCCGCTTCCTCCAAATGCCCCGCTTTCATCTCCAGCTGACGATCCAGTCGGGCCGCCAATTCACGATCGTGGGTGACCACCACAAAAGCGGTACCCTGCTCGGCCGCCAGTTCTCGGATAAGGCCGTAGATCGATTCCGCTGTAGTGGCGTCCAGATTACCGGTGGGCTCATCCGCCAGCACCAGTGCCGGTTGATTGGCCAGAGCGCGGGCAATGGCCACCCGCTGGCGTTCACCGCCAGACAGCTCGCCGGGCTTATGGTGGTGGCGCTCGGCCAGACCAACCCGTCCCAGCAGCGCCGAAGCACGTTCTGAGGCCTCCTGGCGACTGATGCCGGCAATCATCAGCGGCATCGCCACGTTTTCCAGCGCAGTAAACTCCGGCAGAAGATGGTGGAACTGGTAGACAAACCCCAGGTCCTCGTTGCGCAGGCGATTACGCTGAGACTCACTCAGGCGGGCCAGACTTTTGCCGCGAAAACGGACCTCCCCCTCACTGGGGGTGTCCAGCGTGCCCAACAGGTGCAGCAGTGTGCTTTTTCCGGAGCCGGAGCTGCCCACCACCGCCACCAGTTCGCCGGCGTTGACGGTCAGATTGAGCCCCCGAAGAACCCGGGTTTGCTGTCGCCCTTCCTGATACACCTTGCCCAGGTCAACACACTGCAGTAAGGGTTCACTCATAGCGTAAGATCTCCGCCGGATTCACTTGTGACGCCCGCCAGGCGGGATAGAGGGTAGCCAGGAAACTCAGCAACACGGCGCCGCCCACCACGCTGGCCACCTGGGTCGGGTCGATAATAACGGGCAGAGGCTGCCCCGGAGGCAGTAACCAGATCCCCAACAGGGACAAGACAGGCTGTAGATGGTTGGCCAGCAGCAATCCAACGCTCAGCCCCACCAGGGTACCCAGCACCGCACTGCTCATGCCCTGCACGGAGAAGATCCCCATCACCTGTCGACGTGAGAGGCCCAGGGTTTTTAAGATCGCCACATCGGCAGTCTTGTCCGTCACCATCATCACCAGGGCAGAAACAATGTTGAAGGCGGCCACGGCGATGATCAGCCCCAGCAGCAGCGACATCATCCGCTTCTCCATCTTCACGGCAGAGAACAACTGGCCATACTGTTCACGCCAGTCGGTGATGGCCACCGTTTCACCCAACTGAGACTGCGCTTTCAGCGCCAGCTCTTCAGACAGCATCGGCGCATCGAATGCGTCGTTCAGGTACAGGCGCAGATCCGGAGATTGACGCAGCAACCGCCCCGCATCCTCCAGGTTCACCAGCGCCAGCCCTTTATCAATGTCGGAGCCAAGCTCAAACACCCCGACGACCGTAAACTGGCGTTGAGCCGGAACCCGTCCCATTGGGGTGTAGCGCGCCCCCTGGGCGGTCATCACCCGCACCTTGTCACCGGGTAGCAGACTCAGCTGACGCGCCAGTTGGCTGCCCAGGATGATATTGAACTGGCCGGGACTGAGGTCGGTAAGACTGCCGTAGATCATATGGCTGGAAACGGCAGAAAGCGGGGCTTCGCGCTCCGGGTCTACCCCCAGCAGCTGAACGCCTCCCAACTCGTTGCCACGCTGCACCATCGCTTCCGAGGTCAGCATCGGCACGGCACCGCGGATGCGCGGGTCACCACTGAGCAGCGGCTCGAACCGGTTGAGATCCCCCTCCCCCGCTTCGATCACCAGTTGCGGCACGGCACCGAGGATCTTGCCCTTAAGGCGCCCCTCCAGCCCGTTCATCACCGAACTGACGATGATCAATGCCGCCACGCCCAGGGCGATGCCGAGCACGGAGAACAGGGTGATAAAGGAGACAAATCGGGTGTCCTTGCGCGCACGCCAGTAGCGCAGCCCTACAAAGAGCGACAGAGAGGGCGATGCCAGGGACATAGAGGTCGGTTGGATAAAGTCATAAGTTCACGGATAATATCTAGAATTCATCACCGCTTACAAGGGATAACCATGTCCGAAACCGATCCTGGCTACTTCAGTGTGGAAAGCGACTTCGAGGCGTTGTTGGACCCGATCGAAGAGGCTCAGTTGTGGCTCTCCGAGGAGGCGCTGAATCAGGCGATGCCGAAGGCGTTTGCGCTGATGGCCCAGGTGACGGACCTGGAAAGTCACTGCCTGCCGCTGCTCAAGGGGCTGGAGAAACACGCCAAGGCCCTGGCCGAGTACCTGAATCTGCAATCGCAAAAGATCGATCTGGTGCTGCAGCAGCAGCTTAGCCAGGACCCGAACGCCCGCTACCGGGCCGAAGGACGTCGCTTCGGCGGCTCCGGCGTATCGCTGACTGTGTCGGAGCCGGTGGCAGTAGGCCAGCCGCTGGCACTTCGACTGTTCCTGCCCCGTGCTCAGGTGGCCGTTTACGCCCATGGCGAAGTCACCCAGGTGACAGAGCGCGAGCAGGGTGTCGATCTTGAGGTCGCTTTTACCGCCATCCGCGAATCGGATCAGGACCGCCTGGTGCGTGCCAGTCTGCAGATTCAGCAGCGCCTGCTGCGGGAACGGGCCGAGCGCCGCCGCGGTGGCGAGGTCTGATGCCCTTTTTTACAATGAACCCTCAACCCAATCCCAAGTCTTGCCAATGAGTCGTTTTTCCCCCCTGGATCCGCCCGCTGGCGGGCCCAACAGCAAGCTTCGCCTGACTGGCCTGGTGGGGGCCGCCCAGTCCCTGGCCATCCATAGCATGGCCGGTCGGCACAGCGGCCTTACGCTGCTGCTGACCCATGACACCCCCACCGCCCTCCATCTGGAGCAGGAGCTGCGCTACCTGTGCCGCGACACGCTGCCGATTCTGCTGTTTCCTGACCGGGAAACCCTGCCATACGACAGTTTTTCGCCCCATCAGGACATTGTCTCCCAGCGTCTGGAGGCCCTCCACGCGCTGCCCGGACTAAAACGGGGCCTGGTAATCCTGCCGGTGCCCACCGCCCTGACCCGGGTTTCTCCCCCGGAGTTTGTCGCCGGCAAAGTGGTGCGTTTCGAGCAGGGCCAGACCCTGGATGTGGAAAAGCTGCGCCAGGACCTGACCCGCGCGGGCTACCACCATGTTGATCAGGTCCGGGAGCACGGTGAGTACGCCATCCGCGGCGCCATCGTTGACCTGTTCCCCATGGGCAGCGACACCCCGCTGCGATTGGATCTGTTTGACGACGAGCTGGAGAGCATCCGCCCGTTCGATCCGGACACGCAACGCTCCGAAGGTACGCTGGCTTCAGTCCGCCTGCTGCCCGCCCGGGAGTTTCCCACTGACGAGCAGGGCATCGACCGATTCCGTTCTCACTATCGCCAGCGCTTTGAGCGGATCAGCAACGAAGCGGAGTCGATCTATCAGCAGGTCTCCAAAGGGATTCTGCCCGGTGGCGTTGAAAACTATCTTCCGCTGTTTTTCGATACCACGGCGACGGTGTTCGACTACCTGCCGACAGATACTCAGGTGCTGACCGTCGGCCCCATTCAGGAGGCCTGTGAGCGCTATCTGAGTGACGCGGAAGCCCGCTATGAAAACCAGCGGGTCGACCCATTACGCCCTCTGCTTGCCCCCCACGAGCTGTTTCTGCGCAATGAGGAGCTGTTCGGTGAGATCAAGCAGCGCGGTCGCATCCAGTTGGAAGCGGGTATCTCCGAGATTGCCAAGGCGCCTCAGGCCGATGTGCAGTCGGTCAGCGACATCGAGATCAACCACCAGTTGAAAGCCCCCCTCGCGCCCCTGCAGGAGAAACTGGCTCAATTCCCCCGCGTCCTCTTCTCGGTGGAGTCCGAGGGTCGCCGGGAGGCGCTGCTGGAACTGCTGCGCCCCGCTGGTATCAAGCCCGAGCCAGTGGAACACCTGACGGAGTTCCTGCAGAACGACCTGGCGATGGGGCTTATCGTCAGCCCGCTGGAGCACTCTGTGGTGCTGAATCGGGAAGGGGTGGCACTGATCTGCGAAGAGGAACTGCTCGGCAGCCGGGTACGCCAAAGCCGCCGCAGCCGCCAGCGCCGCAGCGTCAGTTCAGAGTCCCTTATCCGGAATCTGGCGGAGCTCAAGGTCGGGCAACCCGTTGTCCACCTCAAACACGGCATCGGCCGCTACCTGGGTTTGGAAACTCTGGAAGCGGGAGGGCTGGAATCCGAGTTCCTGATGCTGGAGTACAACGGCGGCTCAAAGCTCTACGTACCGGTCAACGCCCTGCACATGATCAGCCGCTACAGCGGCGGGGATGAAGAGACCGTTACCCTCAATAAACTGGGCTCGGAAGCCTGGGACAAAGCCCGGCGTAAAGCGGCTGAAAAAGTGCGGGATGTGGCCGCCGAGTTGCTGGACATCTACGCCCGCCGTGAAGCCAAGCCCGGCTACCCCTTCCCTATGGATGAGGTGGATTATCAGCGTTTCGCTGCCGCCTTCCCCTTTGAAGAGACGGTCGATCAGGCCGCGGCCATCGGCTCGGTATTGCGGGATATGACCAAGCCCCAGGCGATGGACCGGTTAGTGTGTGGTGACGTTGGCTTTGGCAAAACCGAGGTGGCGATGCGCGCCGCCTTTGTTGCCATCAACGGTGGCAAGCAGGTGGCGGTGTTGGTGCCCACTACTCTGCTGGCTCAGCAGCACTACGAGAACTTCCGTGACCGTTTTGCCGACTGGCCGGTCCGGGTTGAGGTGATGAGCCGTTTCCGCACCGCCTCGGAGCAGAAGAAGGTGCTGGAGCAGCTTGCCGAGGGTAAGGTCGACATTCTGATTGGCACCCACAAGCTGCTTCAGAGCGACATCAGCTTCCCCGATCTTGGCCTGCTGATCGTCGATGAGGAGCACCGATTTGGCGTGCGCCAGAAGGAGAAGATCAAAGCCCTGCGGGCGGAAGTGGACATCCTGACCCTGACCGCCACGCCGATCCCCCGGACCCTCAATATGGCGATGTCCGGCATGCGGGACCTCTCCATCATCGCCACGGCGCCCAAACGCCGCCTGTCGGTGAAAACCTTTGTGCGTCCCCAGGAGGGTGCACTGGTTCGGGAAGCGCTGATGCGGGAGATCCTCCGGGGTGGCCAGGTCTACTACCTGCACAACAGCGTGGAGACCATTGAGGACTGCGCCAAAGAGCTTTCGGCCCTGGTGCCGGAAGCCCGGGTGGGCATCGCCCATGGCCAGATGCGGGAGCGGGAGTTGGAACAGGTGATGAGCGACTTCCATCATGGTCGCTTTAATCTTCTGGTCTGCACCACCATCATCGAAACCGGTATCGACATCCCCAGTGCCAACACCATTCTGATTGAGCGGGCGGACAAGTTCGGTCTGGCTCAGTTGCACCAGCTGCGGGGCCGCGTGGGCCGCTCTCACCATCAGGCCTATGCCTACCTGCTGACGCCCGCCAAGAAGCTCACCAAGGACGCCGCCAAGCGTCTGGAAGCGATTGAGCAACTTGAGGACCTGGGGGCCGGATTCCTACTAGCCACCCAGGACCTGGAGATCCGCGGTGCCGGCGAACTGCTCGGCGACGAGCAGAGCGGTCACATCAGCAAGATCGGTTTCAGCCTCTACATGGAGATGCTGGAGCAGACGGTCAAAGCGCTGAAGTCGGGCAAGGAGCCTTCGCTGGACCAGATCCTGTCAGACCAGGCAGAACTGGAGCTGCGGATCCCGGCCCTGCTGCCGGAATCCTATCTGCCCCACGTCAACACCCGACTGGCCATCTACAAGCAGATCGCCTCCTGCACCAGCGAGGACGACCTGCTTCAGGCCAAAGTGGAGTTGGTGGACCGGTTCGGTCGCCTGCCGGATGCGGCGGAAAACCTGCTGGCGGTCACCCGCCTTAAGCTGAAGGCCACTGCACTGGGCATCCGACGCATCGAAGCGCATGCCAAGGGCGGCAGTTTCGAATTTACCGAACACACGCCAATTCAGGCACAAACCCTGATTGCCCTGCTGCAATCCAACGCCGGTCGGCTTAAGATGGACGGGCCGACCAAACTGCGGTTTATGGACGACATTGAGGCGCCCCAGGCTCGACTGGACGCCGTCACCGAATGGCTTGAAAAGCTCTCGGTGGATATCAAACAAGAGGCCACGCTTTCGTGAAATATCTGCTTCCCCTGCTGGCGGTGCTGACCAGCGTCACTAGCCCATCGGCCCTGGCCGAGGATCCCACCTGGTTCGAGGTGGAGCTGGCGGTTTTTGCCCGGCCGGATCACAGCGGTGAGATCTGGGATCAGGAACAGCCCCAGGTGAAACTGGGCAATGCCCAGGACCTGATCGGCCCTGTACTGCTGCCGGATCTCAGCCAGTTTGAAGCCGCTCTGTCTGAGTGTGACAGCAGCGAGTGGTTGCTTGATCCCACCGGGTGTCAGGCACGCCAGGACAATGCCCAGGTTCAGATGCCCTCCCGCCTGCCCTCACAGGCGGTGGCGATGCAAGCGGGCAACCCGCTGTCCGGTCAGCCCTACCTGCTGACCGCCGAACAGCTGCAGTTCAACGACGCGCTGAACCAGTTAAGCCGTCAATCCGGCTATCAGGTACTGCTGCACTCTGGCTGGCAGATGCCGGTGTATGGTCGCCGGGCCGCTCAGCCCTTCGCCATTTACGGTGGCATCAATTTCGGTGATCGTTTCCGCCTGGATGGCCACCCGCGCTTGGCCGAAGATGACCTGCTCTCCCAGTTGAGTCTGCTGACCCAGTTTGCGCCGCAAGCCCGCGGCCCCGAGGCGGTCTGGCAACTCAATGGCTGGATTAAGATCTACTTGGAGCACTTTCTCTTTATCGAGACGCGACTGGACCTGCGGGAGCAGGGTGAACGGGTATGGACCGTGGAATCCCTGGAGCGGGACCCCAACGCACTGGAGGGTGACGTTACAGAGGTGGAGGAGCGTGAACCCTTCCTGATGACCATTCCGCTGGAACAGAATCGTCGGGTACGCAGCCGGGAGATCCACTATTTCGATCACCCGAAGATGGGGGTGATTGTTCAGATCCGACGGATGGATCAGCCCCAGTCAGCGGAGGTTAACGCCACCGAGACCGACGCTCCGGTCAATCCGTAATCTCAAAATCCAGATAGAGATCGTCGCCGTCATAATCGCTGACCAGCACATCCATGACGGCGGCCTGCTCTGGCCCATGGTGAGCCCAATCTAGCAGGGCCTCTACAGCGAGGTCGCCTCCCTGGGCCAGAATCTCTACCGAGCCGTCCGCCAGATTGCGTACGTAGCCGGTAACCCCCAGCCGCTTCGCCTCCTGACGTGCGGAGGCCCGAAACCAGACTCCCTGAACTTCACCGGTGACTCTCGCCACGATTTTCTTCATTTTTCACCTCGTTACGCCGCAGACAGGCTCCGCCAATTTATCTGGCATAAGAATGTTTTAGCGAAAGGAAGTGGGGTCGTCCAGTATGGATGGCCTTGAAGAGGCAATGAATTCACACCGAAAAAAGCAGCTAACGAAACCGCTGTTAGCTGCATCGGGCGACAAACGCAAAGGCTCGGGGGGTTGACGGGTCGTTCGAACCCGACAGTCGGACTCTCGTCCAAGCGAAATCCGAGCCTGCGAGCCACAGCATACTTGGCCACAACATTTATGCAACCGGCGAATGGCGCTATAGCTTAGAGGAATGACCAGTGTCGCCCGAGCAGCAGTCAGGCGGCGGAATCTCCGCTCTGCTTTGCCTTGAACTCCGCTATCCGTTTCAGGTGCGCGCTGATCGACTTGAACTTGTGTTGCTGCTCCTCATCCCAGATCACCGGGTAATAGGGTGACAACTCCGATTCAATTCGCCCGGTATCCAGCACCGAATCCTGACGGGCCAGAATCACCAGCGAGCGCCCCTGGTTTTTGCGACGAAACTCGCTGACGCACTTGTTGCGGATATCTTCGTACTCTTCGGGGCGATCGATCTTGCCCGTCATGTTCTCTTCCGGCCACAGATTGGGATTGAACAGAACCGAGCGGATCCCGCACAGGAAGCCAACGCGCTCCGCCCAGTAACCCCCTAACCCGACACCCACGATAAGCGGGGCCGGGTCATCGGAAAGCTTGAGCTGCTTGTCCACTTCCTTAAGCAGATGCTGCATATCGTGCTTGGGATGGAGAGTGGAGTAGGACAAAAACCGCACGTCCTCCTCGATAAACTGCAGCTGCAGTACCTTTTCGTGATTTCCGGGGCTGGTGGCATCAAAGCCGTGTAGATAGATGATCACCCGTCTCTCCTTGTCGCCCGATTGAGCGCCTTCTTAGTTTACGTCCCTCAAACCACCTGCCAGCGCTACGGCGCTCTGCCAACGGGCAGAGTCGGTCAGTTCGCTCCAGCCTGGCGCAGGTTGCCCAACCATCGCCCTTACCCGCTGCGGCACCTGTTGCCAGGGCGCCAGCACCCGGGCAACCGCCAGTGCAGCCTCACCCTGGTTGCAGATAAGCGCCACGTCGCAGCCAGCGGTCAGTGCGGCATGGGTGCGCTTCAGATAATTGCCTGCCCCGGCGGCACCTGCCATGCCCAGATCATCGGAGAAGATAAGCCCTTGATAGCTCAGCTTCTCACGCAAAATCTGTTTCAGCCAGATGGCGCTGTATCCTGCCGGTTTGTCACACACCGCCGGATAGGTAACGTGCGCAGGCATGATGGCATCCAGCTTAGCGCCGAGTGCAACAAAAGGCACCATGTCCTGCGCTTCAATCTCAGCCAATGAGCGATGATCCACCGGCGCAGCAAGGTGGGAATCAGCCTCTACACTGCCGTGGCCGGGGAAGTGTTTACCCACACAGGCCATGCCCGCATCGTGCATGCCGTCGATGTAGGCACCGGCCAGAGCAGTCACCACCTCAGGCGTGGAACCGAATGCCCGCTCGCCAATGACCTGGGAGATGCCATTCAGGTCCAGCACCGGGGCAAAGCTGAAGTCGATATCAAACGCGCGCAGTTCGCTGGCCATCAGCCAGCCTAGCTCGCGAGCCCAGCTTTGTGCCTGATCTTGCTGCCCGTCAGCATTAGCCCATACTTGGCTGGCGGCCGGCAGTACGGTGAAGCCTTCGCGGAAACGCTGCACCCGACCGCCTTCGTGGTCCACCGCCAGAAGCAGCTCCGGGCGACGAGCTCGCACCGCTGAGATCAGTTGAGAAAGCTGCTCAGGGTCGGAAAAGTTACGGGTGAAGAGGATAAGGCCACCCAGGCTGTCGCAATCCAGCAGTGCTTTATCAAGATCAGTGAGTACGGTGCCAGTCAGATCGGCCATCAATGGACCCATGCTACGCTCCAAAGGTAAAGATTTCAGTCATCGGATTGGGCTGTGCTGTGCGCTAGTGTACCATCCGGCTCAATAAGATGACGTGACAGGGAAGAGAGATGATCAGCGTTTTCGATATGTTCAGCATCGGTATTGGGCCCTCCAGTTCTCATACGGTAGGCCCGATGCGCGCCGCCAATCGGTTTATCGACGACCTGCGCCAGCAGGAGCAGTTGAATCAGGTCACAGAGGTCCGCTGTGAGTTGTTTGGCTCACTGGGGCAAACCGGCAAAGGACACGGCACCGGCACCGCGGTTGTGCTTGGCCTGCTGGGAGAAGCGCCGGAAAGCGTCGATCCGGACCAGGTGCCTCACCTGCTGGAGGCCGTCGCTGAGGAGCAGGGGATGATGTTGGGTGGCACCCAGCCCATCGCCTTTACCCGCGCCAACGGCATCACCTATCACCGCCGCAAGTCGCTGCCGGAACACGCCAACGCCATGACGTTGCACGCGTACATTCGCGACACGCTGGTCTACAGCCGCACCTACTTCTCCATTGGCGGCGGTTTTGTTCTGGATGAAGACGAGATCAAGCAGAGCGACACCATCAACCAGATCACCATCCAGCAGCCCTACCCGTTCGACACCGCGCAGGAGTTGATGGATCAGTGCACAGAGCACGGCCTCTCCATCTCCAGCCTGATGATGGCCAACGAGTGCGCGGTACAGGAACGGGAAACGGTGATCGACGGGTTGTGGGAGATTTGGCAGACGATGCGAGCCTGCGTCGAGCGTGGCTGTCGCAGCGAAGGGATTCTGGCCGGGGGGCTGAAGCTGCGTCGTCGCGCGCCCGCCCTCTATCGTCGCCTGCACGCCGAGGGGATCACCAATCGGGATCCGCTGAACGCCATGGACTGGGTCAACCTGTTTGCCCTGGCCGTGAACGAGGAGAACGCCGCCGGTGGTCGGGTGGTCACCGCCCCCACCAATGGCGCCGCCGGGATCATCCCTGCGGTTCTCTCCTACTACGACAAGTTTGTCCAGCCGGTAGACCGTGAGATTTGCGCCCGCTACCTGCTCACAGCCGCCGCCATCGGCATTCTCTACAAGAAGAACGCGTCCATCTCCGGTGCCGAAGTGGGCTGCCAGGGGGAAGTTGGTGTGGCCTGTTCCATGGCTGCGGGCGCCCTGACAGAGATCCTGGGCGGCACGGTGGTCAACGTGGAGAACGCCGCCGAAATCGGCATGGAACACAACCTGGGGCTGACCTGCGACCCGGTCGGTGGGTTGGTTCAGGTGCCCTGCATCGAGCGCAACGCCATGGGGGCGGTGAAAGCGATCAACGCCTCCCGACTGGCGCTGCGGGGCGACGGCATGCATAAGGTCTCTCTGGATAAGGTGATCAAGACCATGTGGGATACCGGCATGGACATGCGCTCCAAGTACAAGGAAACCGCTAAAGGCGGCCTGGCGGTGAACATCGTCGAGTGCTGACGCAGAACCATAAAAAAACGCCCGGCGAAATGCCGGGCGTTTTTTGGGAATCCACTCAGCGCATCGGCAGTTCAATGTCCTCGAACATGGCATCGATCTGGGCCTGGTCACGCAGGCTTAACGCCTCCTCCACCCGTGGCCGGGTCAGGTGCGGGGCGAAACGCTCCATAAAGTCGTACATGTAGGTGCGCAGGAAGCTGCCTTTACGGAAGCCGATCTTGGTGGTGTTGGGCTCAAACAGATGGGATGCATCCACCACCACCAGATCATCGGTATCGTCCGGTTCCAGCGCCATGGTGGCCATCACCCCAACGCCCAGTCCCATCCGGACATAGGTTTTAAGCACGTCGGCACTGGTGGCGGAGAACACCACTCTGGGATCGCCATCAACAGTGGCAAACGCTTTCTCCAGTGCCGAGCTGCGGTTGAAGCCGAAGACGTAGGTCACCAGGGGATACTTCACCAGCTCCTCCAGGCCCACTTTGCTGCTCTGCGCCAGCGGGTGGTCCTTCGGAAATACGATGGAGCGGTTCCAGTGGTAACAGGGCAGCATCACCAGGTCGTGGAACAGGTGCATCCCCTCAGTGGCAATGGCGAAGTCCGCATCACCACGCACCGCCATCTCACAGATCTGGTCCGGGGTGGCCTGATGCATATGGAGATTGACGTTGGGGTAGCGATGAATGAATCCCTGAATCACGGATGGCAGCGCATATCGGGCCTGGGTGTGGGTGGTGGCGATGTTCAGATCACCGCGATCGGGCTGAGTGTACTCCTGCGCCGCACGCTTAATCCCTTCAACCTTGCCAAGAATGTCACCCGCGATGTCGATCACCTGCTGTCCTGCGGGTGTCACGTGCGTCAGGTGCTTGCCACTGCGGCCAAAAATCTGGATCCCCAGCTCATCCTCCAGCATACGGACCTGCTTGGAGATCCCCGGCTGGGAGGTGTAGAGGCTCTCTGCGGTGGCGGACACATTAAGGTTATTGTTCACCACTTCGACAATGTATCTCAGCTGTTGAAGCTTCATCGGCCCGTTCCTTTGCCTGAAATTCATTTAAGTTATAGCTATGCCCAGAAAACAAATCAAATCGGAATAAGCATATGCACCACAGATTCGGATATCGCCCCCTTCAGCGGATCCTTTGGCTGCTCAGTTAATGCACTGCATTATTTCGCACCTTTTGAGGTTAAGAATGCGTGTCCGAGCGGGCAATTCTATGATGAAGGGTGTAGCATAGACGGGCTTGAATTTGAGTGAAGCGGATCAGACGCTTACTGCCGTACGAACGCCATAGGCCAGTCACTTCCCTCGGTTCAGCAACACCGTTTCGGCAACAGAACAATACAGGTTAAGCCAACCATGTCCTTTACCCTCGTGATGCTTCTGCTCGGTGCCCTACTGCTGCTGATTATTGGTATCAATCTGATTCAGCAACATAAAGAGCAAGTCGAGAGCGTTAAGCGCCAGGAGATGGCCAAGCAACGCGCCATCATTGAAGAAACCGAGCAGATCCTCTCCATGGCATCGGTTCTGCCCTTTAGCAGTGCTTTGCTCATCACTCTGAACCAGCGGATCCTGGATGCTCTGGATGCGGCCGTTACCATCGACCCGAAAAATGCCGATTTGGCACGGCGAAAAGGCGACATTCGGGCTCAGTTGAATGGGCTTGCCAAGAGTGCAGAGCAGACTCCGGCACTGGAGAGCTTTGTCGTGCCCCAGAACGACAAGCAGGTTCTGGCAATGGTGCAGACCCTCAAGCGCCTCAAGGCGGTTGTGCGCAATGAGCACAGCAAGTCCCGGATGAATCACGACCAGTATGTGAACGAAAACCAGCGCATCGAGCAGTTGCAGGTTCGCATCAACGCCACCGTTCTGTTTGAGCGCGCCCGCACCGCCCTGCAGGCGGAGCAACTGGGTTCAGCCAAACAGCTGCTCTCCAAGCTGGTGGCCACACTGAACACTCATGGCGGCTCCGACCACCTGTTCAAAGACAGCATGATGGAGCGGGCGAATGGCCTGCTGGGTGAGATCGACTCTCGCCAGAAAGCCAATCTGCATCAGGTCAGCAGCGAAGCCAAAGCACCCAAAGACGATCTGGACCAACTGTTTCAACCGAAGAAGAAATGGTAAGAGACACGGTCGTGTCCTGACGGATCTGAAACGCCCCCGATATGGGGGCGTTTTTTTATGGATGTCATCGCAGACAGCGCCTCTGGCGGTTGGTATGGCTAAGCGCTTGGACCTGTGCGGGAGCGGTCCTCAGGGGCCGCCAGAAGGCTTTCAGCCCCGGCGCGCTATAGCCTCCGGGGTGGGACGGCTCGTGCCGTGGGGGCGTGACACAAAAAAGGCGCCCTTGCGGGCGCCTTCCTGTTACTTCTTCGCTTTGCTCTTCTTGGTCTGCTCTTCGACCCAGCGGCTGTTCTCGAAGCGGGCAATCCAGCCGGTTGGTTTGCCATCGACCTCGGAAGCCACGTACTGCTCCTTGGTCTTACGGCTGAACTTCACCACCGCAAGGTTGCCTTCCGGATCCGCCACCGGCGCTTCCGCCAGGTAGTAGAACTTGGGCGAGATGCGATCCTTGAAGCGCTTCAACTCCTCCACCTTGGGCGCGCGGGTTTCGCGGCTCTTCGGGAAGGTGCTGGCGGCCAGGAACAGGCCCGCGGCGCCATCGCGCAGCACGAAGTAGGCGTCAGACTTTTCGCAAGGCAGCTCCGGCAGGTGAACCGGATCCTCCTTCGGCGGCGCCACTTCACCGTTCTTAAGAAGCTTACGGGTGTTCTTACACCCGGTCTCTTTGCTGTCGGTACACGCGAAGTACTTACCGAAGCGACCATTCTTCAGCTCCATATCGGAACCGCAGCGGTCACACTCAATGATCGGGCCATCATAGCCCTTGATCTTGAAGCTGCCGCTTTCCACTTCGTAGCCATCGCACACCGGGTTGTTACCGCAGACGTGCAGTTTACGGCTCTCATCAATCAGGTAGCTGTCCATGGTGCTTTCGCACTTGGCACAACGACGCTTGGTGACCAGGGCCGCCGCTTCCTGATCGTCCGAGGTGATCGCTTCCGCTTCTTCACCCGGAGTCAGGTTGATGGTGGTCTTGCAGCGCTCCTTTGGCGGCAGGGCATAGCCGCTGCAGCCCAGGAACACACCGGTTGTGGCAGTTCTGATCCCCATCGGGCGGCTACAGGTCGGGCAAGGGATGTCGGTCATCACCATCTGGTTTGCCCGCATGCCGCCCTCTTCCGGTGCCAGCTCGGCCAGGGTCAGTTTGTCAGTGAACTCGCTGTAGAACTGATTCAGTACCGCTTTCCACTCAAGCTCTCCCTGGGCAATCTTATCCAGGTCCTGCTCCATGTCGGCGGTGAAGTCGTAGTTCAACAGGTCGGTGAAGTTTTCCACCAGACGGTCGGTCACGATCTCGCCCATCTTCTCAGCGAAGAAGCGACGGTTCTCGACTCGCACGTATCCCCGGTCCTGAATGGTGGAGATGATGCTGGCGTAAGTGGAGGGGCGACCGATTCCGCGCTTTTCAAGCTCTCTTACCAGGGAGGCTTCGTTAAACCGCGCCACCGGCTTGGTGAAGTGCTGCTTGGGATCCAGGGCAGCAAGGTTGAGCGCATCGCCCACCTGTACCGCCGGCAGGGTGGTGTCTTCGTCGCCTTTGCGACCCATCGGCGGCTGTACGCGAGTCCAGCCGTCAAACACCAGGATGCGACCCTTGGCCTTCAGCTCATAGTCGCCTGCAGTTGCCGTCACCGTGGTGGAGTCGTACTTGGCCGGCACCATCTGGCAGGCCACAAACTGACGCCAGATCAGCTCATACAGACGCTGAGCGTCACGCTCCATGGTGCTCAGGGTGGCAGCCTTTACATTGACGTCGGAAGGACGAATCGCCTCGTGCGCTTCCTGAGCGCCCTGCTTGGCACCATAGAGGTTCGGGCTTTGCGGCAGATACTGCTTGCCGTACTCCTGGCCAATGTAATCGCGCGCACTCTCCACCGCCTCTTTGCTCAGGTTGGTGGAATCGGTACGCATGTAGGTGATGTGACCCGCTTCGTAGAGTCGCTGGGCCAGGGTCATGGTCTTCTTCACCCCAAAGCCCAGACGGGTGCTCGCCGCCTGCTGCAGGGTGGAGGTAATAAAGGGCGCAGAGGGCTTGCTCTGGCTGGGCTTGTCTTCCCGCGCACTGACGGTGTAACGCGCCCCTTGCAACGCAGCTACCGCACCTTCCGCGTCGCTCTGGTTAGCCAGTTTAAGAGTTTCACCGCGATACCTGGCCACCTGCATGCGCAGGGCTTCACCGGAAGCGCTGCTCAGGTTGGCGTGCAGATCCCAGTACTCTTCCGGAACAAAGGCGCGGATTTCGCGCTCACGCTCCACCACCAGGCGCACCGCCACAGACTGAACCCGACCGGCCGAAAGACCGCGAGCCAGTTTCTTCCACAGCAGCGGGGAAACCATAAAGCCCACCACCCGGTCGAGGAATCGACGGGCCTGCTGAGCATTCACTTTGGCGTTGTTGAGGTGCAGAGGATGAGAGAAAGCTTCCTGAATCGCTGATTTGGTGATCTCGTTGAACACCACACGACGGTAGCGTTCCGGATCCCCACCAATCACCTCCTGGAGGTGCCAGGCGATCGCTTCCCCTTCTCTATCCAAATCCGTTGCGAGATAGACGGTATCGGCTTTTTCAGCCAGGGTTTGCAGCTCTTTGACCACCTTCTCTTTGCCGGGAAGGACCTGGTAGTTGGCTTTCCAACCGTGCTCAGGGTCGACCCCCATGCGGCCGATCAGGCTCTGATAGTCCCGATCGCGCTTGTAGGCCGCCTTTGCCTCGGGATCCATCTTGCGGACCTCGGCAGCGGTTTTGGCAGGGGGGGTCTTTTCAGCAGCCTGACCACCAGAAGTGGGCAGATCGCGGATATGACCCACGGAGGACTTCACGATGAAATCCTTGCCGAGATATTTGTTAATCGTTTTCGCCTTGGCTGGCGACTCCACAATGACCAGGGATTTGCCCATATCGACGGGGTGAGACCTTTTTTCAGCGTTGGAAGAGAATTGGCACCATATATAGTGGCATGAGTCGGCAGATTCAACCCTAGCGACCAAGGATGCCAAGCACTTAGACGCTTTTTGTCCAGTTAAAAAATTTTTTGAGACTAAAAACGCAATTTCAAAAAGTAGTAATGCATCGGCCAGCGACAAGCAAGCAATAGTTATGCATATGTTGCCAAAGCGCCGCTTTTTCATCCCTTGAGCGGCCGCTTGTTGCACGTATACTGGCGGAAAATTCCACGAGCTGTGGCGTAGGACACGCACCCTTTTCCCCGCCTGCAACCGGACGATTGTCCGAGCCGAAACAGCCCCCATCAAAGGAAGGACCATGAATCATCTTGAAGCGAATTTTGACGGCCTGGTGGGCCCGACGCACAACTACGCCGGACTCTCATTCGGCAACGTCGCCTCTCAGAGTAATGCGGCGGCGATCTCCAACCCCAAAGCCGCGGCGCTTCAGGGCCTGGCCAAAATGAAGGCCCTGCACGATATGGGCATGACTCAGGGCGTTCTGGCCCCGCAGCAACGTCCTGATCTGGATGTGTTGCGCCGCCTGGGCTTTGACGGCAATGATGCCCAGGTGCTGGACAAAGCCTACCGTCAGGCACCCCCAATTCTGCGCGCCGCCTACTCCGCCTCCAGCATGTGGACCGCCAATGCGGCAACCGTTTCCCCCAGCGCGGACAGCGCCGATGGCAAAGTGCACTTCACCCCGGCCAACCTGGTGAACAAGTTCCACCGCTCCATCGAGCCGGAAGTCACCGGCCGCATCCTTAAAGCCACCTTTGCCGATGCCGACCGATTTGTGCATCACCAGCACCTGCCTGAGCACGACCAGTTCGGTGACGAGGGCGCTGCCAATCACACCCGTCTCTGCCGCGACTATGGCACGCCGGGCCTGCAGCTCTTCGTTTACGGCCGCTACGGATTTGATGCCAGTAAACCGGCCCCCAAACGCTACCCTGCCCGCCAGACCCGTGAGGCCAGCGAAGCGGTTGCCCGTCTGCATCAACTGGGTGAACACAACACGGTTTACATCCAGCAGAACCCCGATGTGATTGATCAGGGCGTGTTCCATAACGACGTGATCGCCGTGGGCAATCAGAACGTGCTGTTCTATCACGAAGAGGCGTTTCTCAATACCGATGCGGCGCTGGCCGAGATCCAGGCCAAATTTGGCGACAGCCCACTGCACTTTATTAAAGTGAGCACGGAGCAGGTGGGGCTTCAGGACGCCGTGAAAAGTTACCTGTTCAACACCCAGATCCTGACGCTGCCCAACGGTGAAATGACCATCATCGCACCGAGCGAGTGTCAGGAGAACCCGGCAGTGTTCGCCTACCTGAACGACCTGGTGAAACAGAGCACCCCGATCCGTCAGGTGCGCTACTTTGACGTCAAGCAGAGCATGCAAAACGGCGGTGGTCCCGCCTGTCTGCGCCTGCGTGTGGCACTGTCTGAACAGGAGAAGGCTGCGGTGAATCCGGCCACGCTGATGAGCGAGAGCAAATACGCCGAACTGACCGGTTGGGTCGAAAAGCACTACCGGGACCGCCTGACCGCGGAGGACCTGCGGGATCCTCAGTTGGTGGTGGAATCCCATCAGGCGCTGGATGATCTGACCCGAATCCTCAACCTCGGCAATCTCTATCCGTTCCAGCGCTGAGGTTAAAGCCAATAAAAAAGGGCGCCCTGAGGCGCCCTTTTTTTATGCGGTTCCCGGTCAGGGAGTCGCGATGGGGTCAATGTTGATGGCGTCGGAGGAAACCAGACCCTTCGGCGTTTCCACCTCCACCCGCAGCACGCCGTATCCATCCGAAGTATCGACCCCGATAGAATACCGGCCCACACCACAGGTGCTGCGAGTATCCTGCAGCAGTTCCCCTTCATTGGAAACGTGGTAGATCGCCCGAGCGGTGCTGCCCATGGAGTAGCCGCTGCGGCCCGCGGTTTTCAACGGCTCATCCGCAGTAAAGCGAATGGTGCTGTCATAGGGCACCGGATTAAGGGTGCCGTCGTAGGCGAGGTCCATCACACAGGCTACCGCGGTACCAGGCTCTTCGAGGCGCTCCGCCATCCAGGGCAGATTGGTCTGGTTGTTCCAGCAGTCGTACCAGTTCAGCCCATCGCCATCCTCATCGGAGGCGTCCAGGTGGCAGAAATAGGCAAATGGACTCGCGCCGGACATCACAATCACACCGGCGCTGTTCACATCCACCAGCTCCTGGCTGCACTGACCATTGGTCAGAGCGGCCCCCTGACAGAGGATGCCGTTGTACTGACCATCCACGTCATCGAATGCGCCGCTCTGATTACGATCGATCAGCTGTTCGATCTCATCAAAACCACCATCCTCATTCTCATCGACGTAGGCTTCATGCTCATCGAAACGGGGATCAAACTCACCGTTATCAAACAGACCGTTACCGTTCTTATCGATAAAGGACTCCTCCCCCTCGGCGAAGGCCATAACGGTGACGCGACCATTCTCCGGGCGGAAATCCTGGGATACCCAGTTCACGCTGCAGCCGCCATTGCTGGTCACGCATCGGGACTCAATCGATCCCCCTTCGGTGATAAAGGAGATCGCCGTGCCATCCGGCACCGGATTGTTAAAGTGGTCGGCCGCCAGCACATTGACCGACACCACAACGCCGTCATAGAGCCAGGCTTCCGGATTCTGCACAGAGAAGCTCAGGGAGAAGCTGTCCTTATCGGGCAAGCCGGTACCCACACTCAACTCTTTGGACACACTGGCAATCACCGGATCACTGTCCACCACTTCCGCTTGTACCCGTACGGAGCCAGGCAGGTTGCCAGAACGCAGTGTGGTGGAAACGTAACCTTCGCTGTTGCTGCGGGCCAAATTGGTGTTCATCGACACCTTCTCTTCCCCGCTGGCCAGGATAAAGCTGACGTCTACCCCCTGCTTGGGTCGCCCGGACTCATCCAGCACCTGGAACGTCACCACGGAACTGGTGTTGCCGCCGGTACCATCCAGTTGCAGATAATCCGGCGTCGCGGACACGTATTGAATGCTCGCAACCGGGGTTGTGGCCAACGCCACCGTGATGCTGTCAGTGGCAACATCGGTACCCAGGGTCAGGGTTGCGGTGATCTGGTCCTGCTGGTCACAGCCTGCGGGCTTGTAGGTCGCCACCGCCTGACCCTCATTGGCCATCACCTGAGCATCGATCTCAGCGTTGCCTGCCAGGCTGCAGGTGGAGGAGAAGTTCACCAGCGCCGGTTCGAGGTAGGGCTCGCCATCCACCGCCAGGGCGGCGGTAATCGCCAGCGTTGAACCATCCGCCAGGGTTTGGCCTTCGCCAAGGGGACTGCTCAGGGTCAAGTCCACGTCGATGGCGTTGATCTCGGCAAACAGGCTGGCGGTGGTGTCGGCGTAACTCCCCTGGACCGTGACAATCCCTTCACCGTCATTGGCTTGCAGGCGCAACAACGCCGTGCCATCGGTTCCGGTCAGGACTCGGCCATCAGAGGGGATCAGGGCACCTTTATCCGAGCTAACCTCGACCAGTTCGCCGGTAACGCGCTCCCCATCCCGCTGCGCCACAACCTGCAATACCGCAGGGCGTTGAGCATCGAACTGGCTGGTCTTGGTGCAATCGGTCAGTGTGTCGGCGTTGGGGTCCGGACAGGACCACATGGAGAGCATCAGAGTATGAACGGCGTCCGCCGGAGGGTTGGTGGGATCGACGGGTCCGGCACCAGGATCCGAGCCCCCTTCTAACGAACCGCCTCCACTGCATCCGGTTAATGACACCAAAGCGCACGCACACAGAAGTGGCAAGTGAGATAGCCTCATCGCAAACATCCTGTAAAGTAATGACAATCTTTAATATTCCCTTAAGCAACGCTTAGGTTAATTTATGTAACCACAAATGCCACGCTTTATTTTCCTTGGGCCACACCATTTAACGATCGCCCTACTTTTGCTACCTTTTCGGGGTTTTTCGCACCATAGGGTTCCTGCTAGGCTTACCCCACGATAAAAACGATAAATATGTTAAGGAAGTTACATGTCTGCTAAATCAACCGGGAAAATGGGCCTAACGGCCAAGATCCTGCTGGCAATGGTCGCGGGTCTGGTCATCGGCCTGGCACTGCGCCTGCTGCTCCCCGGAAACGCGTTTGTTGAAGACATCTTCACTAACGGGATTTTCAACGTGCTGGGCGCGCTGTTTGTATCTGCCCTGCGCATGCTGGTGGTTCCTCTGGTGTTCGTCTCTCTGGTGTGCGGCACTGCGACCCTGTCCGATCCTTCTCGTCTGGGGCGCCTCGGAGGCAAAACCCTGGCGCTCTACCTATTCACCACCGCCGTGGCCATCTCTCTGGCTCTGGGCGCCGCACTGCTGGTACAGCCCGGTGACGCCACCATGCAGGCCGCGAACATGAGCTATGCGGCCAAGGAAGCGCCGTCAATCTCCGACGTGATCATCGGCCTGGTACCGAAGAACCCCATCAACGCGATGGTGGAAGGCAACATGCTGCAGATCATCGTGTTCGCCATCCTGTTTGGTTTCTCCATCGCCCACATTGGTGAGCGTGGAGAGCGCCTGCGCCAGTTCTTCATCGACCTCAACGAAGTGATGATGAAGCTGGTTACCCTAGTGATGGCCATTGCGCCCATCGGGGTGTTTGGCCTGATCGCCAAACTGACCCTGACCCTGGGCATGGAAACCTTCGGCTCCGTAGTGAAGTACTTCGTGCTGGTGCTGGTGGTGCTCATCGTTCACGCTCTGGTGGTCTACCCGCTGCTGGTCAGCACCCTCAGCGGTCTGAACCCGATGACCTTCCTGAAGAAGATGCGCAGTGTTCAGCTGTTCGCCTTCTCCACCGCCAGCTCCGCCGCCACCCTGCCGATCTCCATTGAGAACGCCAACTACCGCCTGGGTGTGAGCAACCGCGTCAGTTCCTTCACCCTGCCTCTGGGCGCCACCGTCAACATGGACGGTACCGCCATCATGCAGGGTGTCGCCACCGTGTTTATCGCCCAGGTATTCGGTATCGACCTGAGCGTTTCCGACATGCTGATGGTGATTCTGACCGCTACCCTGGCATCCATCGGGACTGCGGGTGTGCCTGGCGTTGGCCTCATCATGCTGGCCATGGTGCTGCAACAGGTGAACCTGCCGGTTGAAGGGATCGCCCTGATTCTGGGTGTTGACCGTCTGCTGGATATGGTTCGGACCGCCGTTAACGTCACCGGTGACGCTGCGGTTTCCGTAGTAGTGGCCTCCTCAGAGGGGGAACTGTCCCGCGAAACCTTCGATGATCCGATGGCCGGTCAGAGCAAACTTGATATCGATGCCGTACCTCACGTGCGCCAGTAATCACAGAGTTTGCTGACTGGAAAGGCGAGCCAACCGGCTCGCCTTTCTGTTTCCGGACTGGCACTGCGACAAGATGAATCTGGAGTTGGTGGAGGCAGGATAGGGGTTCACTCAGCGCACGAACTGGATGAGCCAGCCGTACCCGCGATAAGGGCTTCTGGGTTCACTTCTCTGCGATTCTCGCTCCGAAAACATCCCCGTTAGTGCCCTCTACCCACAACGCCGCCACATACTGCGGAGAGTCCGCGGCGTTATCGCCTTACTGAAAGCGAAGCTGGCATCTAAACCACGGTTCTCCGACTCGAGACTGCGGGCGACCATCCCTGGGGTACACCAACGCCAGGCAGTAGCAGATAAGAACAACAAAGCCGGCAAATTGCCGGCTTTGTTCTTTCTCGATTGACGCTCAGTGAGGCCGCTGTGTCAGCTCCGCCAGTTTCAGCGTACCCCGCTCCACCGCGCTCTCCGCTGCGCGTCCAAAGCGCTTGGCGAGATTCTTCTTCTCTTCGTACTGCAGCTGAAGGATCTCCTTGCCCTGGGCCATCAGGAAATCATCGGAGGTCTGGATGGCGTCCACCAGGCCCAGGTCCTTCGCCTGAAGCCCAAACCAGTGCTCTCCGGTAGCCACCTTGTCCAGGTCCAGCTCTGGCCGATAACGCTGAACAAACTCCTTAAACAGCACATGGGTCTGCTCCAGCTCCTCCCGGAACTTCTCACGACCCGCATCGTTGTTCTCGCCAAACATGGTCAGGGTGCGTTTAAAGTCCCCTGCTGTGTGCTGTTCGAAATCGATGTCGTGCTTCTTAAGCAGCTTGTTGAAGTTGGGGATCTGGGCGATAACGCCGATGGAGCCGACAATGGCAAAAGGCGCCGCGATGATCTTGTCCGCCACGCACGCCATCATATAGCCGCCACTGGCAGCAACCTTGTCGACGGCGATGGTCAGGGGGATTTTGGCCTGACGGATACGGTCCAGCTGGCTGGCTGCCAGCCCATAGGCGTGCACCATGCCGCCACCGCTCTCAACCCGCACCAGCACCTCATCCTTGGCTTCCGCCACGGTCAACAGTGCCGAGATCTCTTCACGCAGTTGATTGACCTGAGCCGCATCGATACCGGCTTTAAAGTCGATTAGGAACAGGCGCCCTTCGCGCTCCTGCCCCTTGTTCGCCTTGGCTTTGGCCTTCTCGTCCGCCTTGCGGGCCTTATCGCGGGCTTTCAGCTGGTCATCGCTGAGCAACTGGTGGTTCAGCTTCTCTTCATACTCATGGAACTTGTCGGTCAGGTTGTGAACCTTCAACTCCCCTTTCGTCCCTTTTCCCGCACGGTTGGCGGCAGCGGCGGCGACGATCACAGCCACAATGGCTGCCACCAGGGTCACCGCCTTGGCCAGAAACAGGCCATACTCGTATAGAAACTCCAAGGTACTCTCCTAAAGGGAACTTTTGCCCTAGTGTACTCATAGGCGCCACACAGAAAAAAGGCCCGGTCACAGACCGGGCCTTTTTCATACAGGATTTCCGCCGTTACTCGGCGCAGACTCCGTCTTTGATCAGGCAACCGTTACCGACGCTGATGGTACGACCCTGAGTCAGAGCGTGATCCGCCACCTGAGTCTGCATCTCAACCGTCACCAGCGGAGCGATGTTCGGATCCACACCCGGAATACCACCAGTGCTGGGATCGATCAGCGAGCTATGCTGGCCTTTGGTAAAGCGCACAACCCCACTCACACGACCCGCAGAGTTGGAAGTGGTTTCGGTAATCGGCTGCAGGCCCAACGCGCGGATCAGCGGCTCAGTACCGGCCAGCGGGAAGCCTTCGACGGTGTTGGGCAGTGTCTGATCCTGAGGGTTAGTGCCGCCCTCTTCCAGATCACCCACCACTTCAATCAGGTGCACGGGCGTGGTGTCCTTCGCCATGCCCAACAGTGCGCCGTGGTTGATCGGGTCCATGGACTCGATGGCCGTCTGCACCGCAAAAGCAAACGGCGGGATCACCTCAGCTTCTACCTGAGCCACTACCGCAGCACACTCCGGAGACTCGATAATGCCGCCGGTGCTCTCATCGATACACTGTGGCGCTAATTCACTGACCAGAGTCACGATCAGCACCGGATTAAAGGTAGGTGAGCCCACAAAGGTGCCCGCCAAACCACCGGACGGTGCCACCAGAGAGGCGTTACTCAAGGCATAGGGGTTCGGTCCCAGTTCCGGATTCCACAGGGTGGTGTAGGTGGCCGCACCGGTACCGACAATGCCGCCCAGGCTTAAGCCCTGCAGGCTGACCTTATCCATATCAAACAGCGGCGCTTGGCCCGCACCAACCTGAGCCATAGTCAGTCCAGTCAGTGCCAGACGCAGAGCGAGGTTATCAACAATGCCCTGGCGGAAGTTATCGCGCACAGACAGGGTGCTGCCGATGTTTACAAACGCCAGCGGATTGCCGTTGTCGTAGGCGTTGGTGCCCAGCAAAGCGCCTACGCTGGGATCCGTCGCACTCACTGCAAATACACCATCTGGTCCCATCAGCGCAGAGCGGGCACCATGCAGCGGCATATCGATGGAAACGGTGGCAATGCCTTTGGCGGCGTAAGTGCCAGCGGGGATCAGATTAAGCTCTTTCACACCACCCAGACCATGCAGAGTCAGGGCCACCGGCCAGCCTGCGGTCGGCGGAGACCAGGGTGCCCCCTGGGAGGCGTAGAACTGCTGCACACGCTCCCCGTCCGGGATGGTCATCTGTACCGGGATGGTGACACGCTCAGTAGGCGCAGGAACCGGGTTAAAACGGGTCAGGTGGCGAACGGCATCCACCGGCTCACCGGCGTCTGTCACAAAACTGGCACCCACCAGTACCGAGGGATCGACCAGGGCTTCGTTCGGGTCAATGCCTTGGGCAATCGCCTGCGTAGCAAAGCTCTCCTGGCTCAGCAGACCGCCCTGTACTGCCTGCAGTACCGCGACCGGGCTGTCTCCCAGAGCCGTCCAGCGGCCATTGATATCGCCACCGTTTTCGAGGCTGGGCATCACCTGGTAGTACGGAATGGTCAGCTCGGCGGTGTACATATCGGCCAGATCGGCGACAACACAGGCAAAATCGTTGGGGTCACAGTCCGGCAGACCGTCGCCATCAAGATCGCCACCCTTCATACCAAGCGCTTCCGCAACGGTTACAACACCGAATTGCGGGTTGCCGGGGACCCGGAACATCGGAGCCAGGTTTTTGAAGTCGGGTTTGAAGGCCGCATGGGCCGGATCCGGAGACACCATCAACTGAGAAAGGGTACCCACCACGTTGGTGACAGACTGAGTGGTGAATACGCCAGTGTAAGTGATGCTTTCCTTGTCCACAGAGTGGGCGGCAGCAAGGGAGTTTTCGTAGTTGTTTACCAGACCCTGCAGCAGCAGTTGGTCTGGTGTTACCAGCGGTGCGGTATTGATGTCCTGCTTCAGCAGTTCATAGGTGACGGACGGCATCACCGTCTGGCCTTCGGAATCGCTGATCTGGGTGGTGGTGATCACTGCATAGCTGCTTGATGGCTGCAGCGGCTTGAGCGGTACCATATTGATGGTATTGCCTGAAGGTGCGGTGATGAAGTCCTCACCGAAAATCAGCTCATCGCCCACTTTACAAATACTGAGAGACTCACCGCCGGCACACTCCGGATCGGGGCTCAACGGACCGCCCAAAGTGACCTCGAAGACGCGCACCGCGCCCGGTGCTGCCGCAGACGCCGCATCAAGTTCAATATCATCACCGCCAGGTACCACGGTAATGCTCATCGGCATGGTGGTGGACCAGCCATCCAGCGCGCCCAGCGCAATCTGCGGATCGGTGTAGTCGCCACTCTCGGCTTCACCCGGGATCTCAAGCGTCCCGTCGAAGGTGCCGGAGAAAAGCAGATCGTTTGGCAGTGCGAGCACGCCGGCGCCGGGATCAAACGCGACCCGAGAGAACGGAACCGGTGATGGTGTGTTCTCGATGATTTCCTCGTAGCTGTCGCCGCTACACCCCACCAGCCCCAGGGCCGATGCGACAGCCGCGCTGAGCAACAAACGTTTCATTGGCTCTCCCCATTCCTTTGCTTTTATTTTGTCTTCCGGACCACTTTTGGTCACAATAACGGCCTGCAATGCCGGACGGGATCACACCTCCGGCATCGGGCAACATTAGCCAAAGTAACGCAAAATCCTATGGTTAGCTACACTTTTGCAACCTTGCCGCAGCACAAAACAACAACGTGAACAACCATTTGTTTAAAACAGCAGTTTAACTTTGCGGCAACCCTTGAAATCAGGGGCTTTAAGCCGAACCAGTCGAGTAATAGCATGTTGGAATACTCTGCCTCACCCGAACTCCTGAAAGACAAAGTGATCCTGGTCACCGGCGCCGGTGATGGCATCGGTAAGGAAGCCGCCTGTCAATTCGCCGCCCACGGTGCCACCGTGATCCTGTTGGGCCGTACCGTTAAGAAGCTGGAAGCGGTCTACGACGCGATTGTCGCCGCCGGTGGCCCCGAGCCCGCCATCGTTCCCCTGGATGCCAAAGGGGCCACTGAACAGAACTACATGGACCTGGCGGACACCATTGAGGAGCAGTTTGGTCGCCTGGATGGCCTGCTGCACAACGCTGCGGTTCTGGGCGCCCTGTCTCCCTTCGAGCAACTGGGCAAAGAGATGTTTGATGAGGTGATGCAGGTTAACGTCACCGCTCAGTTCATGATGACCAAGGCCCTGCTGCCGGTGATCAAGAAGGCCCCCCATGGCTCTATCGTCTTTACCTCCTCCGGGGTGGGTCGCAAAGGTCGGGCTTTCTGGGGCGCCTACGCCATCTCCAAGTTCGCTACCGAAGGGATGATGGAGACCCTGGCCGATGAGTTGGATGGCTCCAGCGTGCGCGCCAACTGCATCAACCCCGGCGCCACCCGCACCAGCATGCGCGCCACCGCCTTCCCGGCCGAGGACCCGCAAACCCTGCGCACCGCCGCAGAGCTGATGCCCACCTACCTCTACCTGATGGGCGACGACAGCCTGGCGGTTAACGGCCAGAGCCTGGACGCCCAGCCCAAGCGCTGAGGCAACAAAAAAGGGCACCTTTCGGTGCCCTTTTTGTTTGAAGCGGTATCAGCCCTTGGTCGGACGTCCCTTGGCGGGACGGGCGCGGTGCTTGTGCACGGCGCGGCGGATTTTGCCCGCCTTAAGGGTTTTCTGGCGTCGGGCGCCCAGCTTGTCCTGAGAGAGCAGAGTGCGGCTCTCACGATCCAGCCCCACCATGTCACGCAGGTAGTTCACCTGCTCCAGCGGCAGCTCAACCCAGCCACCACGAGGCAGGCCCTTAGGCAGAGTGATGTCGCCATAGCGGATCCGCATCAGACGGCTGACCTGAACTTCCTGGCTCTCCCACAGACGACGCACTTCGCGGTTACGGCCTTCGCTCAGTACACCGTGGTACCAGGTGTTGAGACCTTCACCACCAGCGGGCACCAAACGCTTGAACTGCGCCGTGCCATCTTCCAGCTCCACGCCGGTACGCAGGTTCTTCAGCATCTCTTCGGTCACCTCGCCGAAGACGCGGATGGCGTATTCACGCTCCACTTCCTGCGACGGGTGCATCAAACGGTTGGCCAGTTCACCGTCGGTGGTGAACAGCAGCAGACCGGAGGTGTTGATGTCCAGACGACCGACCGCAACCCAGCGGCTGTCGCGAACCTTGGGCAGGCGGTCAAATACGGTGGGGCGGCCCTGCGGGTCGGAACGGGAGCAGAGCTCTCCTTCCGGCTTGTAGTAAGCCAGCACCCGGCAGATGACGTCCTCTTCGGATTTCAGAGAAACCAGGTGTCCGTCGATACGGACCTTCAGTTCGGCACGCCCGTCCACACGGTCACCCAACTTGGCGACCTGACCGTCGATGCTGACACGCCCGGCAGCAATCATGGCCTCGATCTCACGACGGGAGCCATGGCCGGCACGGGCCAATACTTTCTGTAACTTTTCGCTCATTCAGATCTTCTTTAATGTACTTGTGGCTCAGCCTCAACCTGACCGGCGCTTAAAAGGGCGTCGAGTGCGCCCTCCTCTTCCAGCGGCGGCAGACTGGACAGGCTGTCCAAACAAAAGTAGTGCAAAAACGCATCGGTGGTTGCATAGAGGGCGGGCCGTCCCGGCACCTCCTTATGTCCTACCACCTTGATCCATCCCCTGTCCTGCAGGGTTCTCATGATATTGGCACTGACCGACACGCCGCGAACCTTCTCAATCTGTCCACGGGTTACCGGCTGGCGATACGCAATCAGCGCCAGGGTTTCCAGCAACGCTCTGGAGTAACGGGGTGCCCGCTCCTCCCACAAGTTCCCCAAGAAGGGGCTCAGGCTCTCCAGCGTCTGGAACCGGTAGCCACCACCCACCTTGACCAGTTGAACCCCCCGGGGCCGGTAATCCAGCTCCAGTTCATCCAGCATCTCGTTGATGCGGCCAATGGAAACGGCAAAGCCCGCCAGCACGGAGTCCTTGAGACCGCGAGCGGTCATCGGAGCGTCCGCCACAAAGAGTGCGGCTTCAATCAGCTGTTTCAGCTGTTCATCGCTGACTCGATTCATGCTCTTGCCCTAACGTGGATCTGGCTGCCCGGTGCGGCCTGTTGCAGCTCAATCAGCTGCTCCTTGGTCAACTCAAGAATCGCCAGAAAACTCACCACCACGCCCGCTCGCCCCTCTTCAGGCTCAAACAGCGCCTGAAACGGCGTAAAGCGTTCCGTGGTCAGCATCTCCAGAATCCGGCTCATCCGCTCCCGGGTGGAGAGCACCTCCCGCTCAATGTGGTGGTGCTCAAAGTACTCGGTGCGCTGCAACACACTGCGCAATGCACCGAGCAACTCATCCAGGGAAACCTCCGGTGGAACCACCGCCGGCACCAGGTCGGCCGCTTTCTCAGCCTTGGCTCGCCAGAAGTCGCGCTCCTCGCGGGGGCGGTCATCCAGCTCGGTCGCGGCGTTCTTGATCACCTCGTAGGCCTGCAGCTGTTTGATCAGCAGGGCTCGGGGGTCCTCCTCCTCCTCGCCCTCGTCCATCTGGCGTGGCAACAGGAGGCGGGATTTGATCTCCGCCAGGGTTGCCGCCATCACCAGATACTCAGCCGCCAGCTCAAACTTCATGGTTTCCATCAGGGCGATGTAGTCCATGTACTGGCGGGTGATGGTCACGATAGGCAGATCCAGGATATCCAGTTTCTGCTTACGGATCAGGTACAACAGCAGGTCGAGCGGGCCTTCAAAGGCCTCAAGAATCACTTCAAGCGCTTCCGGCGGGATAAACAGATCCGCCGGCCACTGTGTGACCGGCTCACCCCGGACCAGCGCAAGGGGCAAAGGCTGTTGGATCTGCGGTGAAGGTTCCATTCACATCCCAGAAGAAAAACACGCCATTATACGCAAGAGGCTTGCCCCTTGTCAGTGATTATTCGAAGGGGGTGGGGTCTCCCGCTCCCACCCGGACCACGACGCCCTCACCTTCGGAGAAATCAACCACCGTGGTCGGGCTTTCACCGAGGTAGCCGCCGTGCATGATCAGGTCCACCTGATGCTCCAACTTATCGCGGATGTCCTCGGGATCCGACTCCGCCAGCGTTTCACCGGGCAGGATAAGGGAGGTGGACATCATCGGCTCTCCCAACGCCTCCAGCAAGGCCAGTGCGATGGCGTTATCCGGCACCCGGATGCCGATGGTTTTGCGCTTGGCGTTGAGCAGGCGGCGGGGTACCTCTTTGGTGCCCTTAAACACAAAGGTGTAGGGTCCCGGTGTGTTGTTTTTCAGCAGGCGGAACGCGGCGTTGTCCACACGGGCGTAAAGGGACAGTTCGGACAGGTCCCGACACATCAGTGTGAAGTTGTGGTTTTCATTCAGTCGGCGGATGCGGCAGATCCGCTCCAAGGCCGATTTGTCGCCGATATGGCAACCCAGAGCGTATCCTGAGTCCGTGGGATAGACGATCACCCCACCCTTCTGGATCATTGCCACCGCCTGATTAATCAGGCGGGACTGTGGGTTTTCCGGGTGAACATAGAAAAATTGGCTCATAGAACGTCCTTAAACCCAGCCGAGATGATGCCAGACGCCGGGCTGTTCGGGGCGCTGAAGCCCCCGGCCCAACTCGATCCAGCGACCCGGCTGGTGAAAATCGGAACCGGCGGAGATCAGCAGCTCGTGCTCCTCCGCCAGGCTCAACAGAAAGCGGCGTTGGTCGGGGGACTGCTGGCACCCCAGTGCCTCCATCGCCATGCCGCCTGCCGCTTTAAACTCCCCTAGTAATTTACGCAACCACTTGTTGGAAAGCGAATATTTCCCCGGGTGAGCCAGTACCGAAACGCCGCCAGCCTGATGAATCACGCTGATCGCCTCCTCAATGCTGCACCACTGGGTTGCCACGTAGGCGCTTTGCCCTTTGCCCAGGTACTTATCAAACGCCGCCTGGGGTTGGCGAACAATACCGCGCTCCACCAATACCCGGGCAAAGTGACCCCGCCCAACGATGCCATCGCCCGCTTTGGTACGAGCCGCTTCGTAGGCCCCTTCAATGCGGCGCTTAGCCAGCTTTTCGCCGATGGCGATGGCCCGGGATTCGCGACTGGCCTGTTGCTGGGTCAGCAGTGCGGTCATCGCCGGATGGGTGACATCAAAGCCCAGCCCGACAATATGGATTTCAAAGCCGTGCCAGCGGGTGGAGATCTCTACCCCCTCAATCAGGCGCACCCCCTCCTGCTCAGCAACGGGCTGTGCTTCCAGCAGTCCGGCGGTGGTGTCATGGTCGGTGATGGCCAGAATCGCCACCTGCTGCAAAGCAGCGCGTTTCACCAGTTCACTGGGAGAGAGCGTGCCGTCTGAAGCGGTGGTGTGGCAGTGCAGGTCGATTTTCATGGGGCTCCTTGCTGTCAGAGCGCCATTGTACTTCACTCGATAAACAAAAACCCTATGGCGAAAATTCACCCTTGACAGGGGGGGCTGCGGGTCTGTAGCCTTCCGGTGTAAAGTTAAAACGTCAATTTTCTGGTACAGGTTTACACGGCATGTTTATCCGTCAGTTCAACAACATCGCATGGTGGTGGCACTCCCGAACATAGCGGGGGTACGTTGAGCTGTACCTAAAGAAAAGACACCGAATCTTTAAACCCGCTTTCGACAACCGAAAGCGGGTTTTTTCATATCTGGGGAATACGAAGCATGATCATCATCTTGAAACCCGGCGTCAGCGAACAGGATGCCAAGCAACTGGTTCAGAAAATTGAGTCCACCGGGTTGAAGCCACTCTATATGCCGGGTGTGGAGCGCACGGTTCTGGGCGCCATCGGCGATGAGCGCGTCCTGCAATCCCTGCATCTCGACAGTGACCCGAGAGTGGATGAGATCAAGCCGATTCTGTCCAAATACAAGCTGGTGTCCCGCGAGCTCAACCCGGTCGACAGCCATGTGATGCTGGGCCAGCATCTGGTGGGCGGCGGGCGCTTCACCGTTATCGCTGGGCCTTGCGGCGTAGAATCCCGGGAGCAACTGCTGGGTGTCGCGGAGATGATTCAGCAGCATCCCGTTGCGGCACTGCGCGGCGGTGCCTTTAAGCCCCGCACCAGCCCCTACAGTTTTCAGGGATTGGGGGAAGAGGGCCTGAAGTTGCTGAAAGAGGCCAATGCCAAAACCGGCCTGCCTACCGTTTCCGAAGTGGTGGATGCGGCAGATGCGGAACTGATGGCCCAATACGTCGACTGTCTGCAGGTGGGTGCACGCAACATGCAGAACTTCCGTCTGCTTGAAGCGGTGGGGAAACTGGGCCTTCCCATCCTGCTGAAGCGGGGCATGAGCGCCACCATCGAGGAGTTGCTTCTGGCCGCCGAGTACATCGTAAATGCGGGCAACCCCAACGTCATTCTCTGTGAACGCGGGATCCGCACCTTTGAGACCGCCACCCGCAACACCCTGGACCTGAACGCTGTCGCCTACCTGAAACGCAAAACCCATCTTCCGGTTCTGGTGGACCCCAGCCACGGTACCGGTGTCCGCGAACTGATCGCCCCCCTCTCCTACGCGAGCGCTGCGGTCGGCGCAGATGGCATCATTGTCGAAACCCACCTGAACCCTGCCGAGGCCTTGTCCGATGGACATCAGGCGCTGAATGCGGAACAGTTTGCAGACCTGATCACCGGCTTGCGCCCCTTTGTTGAAGCGGCAGGAAAAACCTTATGAGCCAGACGCTGTTGGCGGGCCAGGCCCGCACACTGACCACCGCAGCCCGCTACCACAGCGAGCCAGCCCAAGTGTTCCAGGCCCTGTGTGGCGAGCGCCCCCACACCCTGCTGCTGGAATCCGCTGAGATCGACTCCAAGGCCGACCTGAAAAGCCTGCTGCTGATCGACGCTGCTATTGAGCTGCGCTGCATCGGCCGCTCCGTGACCCTGACCGCGCTGTCGGTCAATGGCGAGCAACTGCTGCCCTTTCTCGCAGAGCAACTTGCTCAGTTCAGCCCGGTACTGACTGACTCCGCCCTGGCAGTGACGATCCCCGAGTTGCCCTCCGGTCTGGATGAGGACACCCGGCTGAAAGCCCCCTCTCCGCTGACGGTATTGCGCACAGTGCAACAAGCCATCCAGTCCGACGACGCACTGGCGGAATCGATTCTGCTGGCCGGCAGCTTCGCTTTTGACCTGGTCGCCAGTGTTGAGCCGCTGCCCGCTGTGGCCGAAGGCGCCAACACCTGTCCGGACTTCCTGTTCTACCTTTCCGAAACCGCACTGGTGCTGGATCACCAGGCCCGCACCGCGCGCCTGATTGGTGCGGTGTTTGGCGGTGACAAAGCGGATGCCCTGGCCAACGATAAGCGACAGCGACTGGCGGCCCTGGTAAACCGCCTTGAGCAGGCACTGGATCCCCTCCCTCAGGACACACCAACAGCGGAGCCGGTGGCGGTGAACCAGAGCGACGAGGCATACTGCGCCATTGTCGAGGATCTCAAGGAACACGTTCGCGCCGGTGACATCTTCCAGGTGGTCCCCGCCCGACGGTTCTCCCTGCCCTGCCCCTCTCCCCTCGCCGCCTATGGCCGTCTGCGTCAGCTCAACCCCAGCCCCTACATGTTCTTTATGCGCGCCGCCGACTTCACCCTGTTTGGCGCCTCCCCGGAAAGTGCCCTGAAATATGACCGTCTGACCAACCAGGTGGAGATCTACCCCATCGCCGGAACCCGCAAGCGGGGCAAAAAGGCCGATGGCAGCATCGACCACGATCTGGACAGCCGTATCGAGCTGGGTCTGCGCCAGGATCAGAAGGAGCTGTCAGAGCATCTGATGCTGGTGGATCTGGCCCGCAACGACGTGGCTCGCATCAGCCAGCCGGGTACCCGCAAGGTCGCTGACCTGCTGAAAGTCGACCGCTACAGCCACGTGATGCATCTGGTGTCCCGGGTGACCGGCCAGCTGCGTGACGATCTGGATGCGCTGCACGCCTACCAGGCCTGCATGAACATGGGCACCCTGACCGGCGCCCCCAAGGTGAAGGCCGCCCAACTGTTGCGACTGGCAGAGGGTGAGCGCCGGGGCAGCTACGGCGGTGCGGTGGGTTACCTCAATGGCCGGGGTGATATGGACACCTGCATCGTGATCCGCTCCGCACTGGTGGCGGACGGCATCGCCCACGTTCAGGCGGGTGCCGGTGTGGTGTATGACTCCGACCCCCAGTCCGAAGCGGATGAAACCCGAAACAAAGCCCAGGCGGTTCTGCGCGCCATTGGAGGTGAAGCATGATCCCGGTCACCCTGCTGGATAACTTCGACTCCTTTACCTGGAACCTGGTGGACCAGTTTCGCGCCAACGGCCACCCGGTGACCGTCTATCGAAACGACATCGACGCTGAACGGCTGGCGGAGAAACTGCTAAGCCAGGAGGAGGCCGGCGTGCTGGTGCTCTCCCCAGGTCCCGGCGCGCCCCATGAGGCCGGCTGTATGATGGCGCTACTGGATAAGCTGGCTGGCAAATTGCCGATTCTGGGGATCTGCCTGGGCCATCAGGCACTGATTGAACACTACGGTGGCAAGGTGGGTCGCGCTGAACAGGTGATGCACGGCAAGGCCAGTGCCATGCGCCATGATGGCTCCAGCCTGTTTGAGGGTCTGCCGAATCCGCTCAGCGTCGCCCGATATCACTCTTTGGTAGGCCAGGTGATCCCCGATTGCCTGCACGTTCCCGCCGAGGTGGACGGCATGACCATGGCCGTAGTGCATCCGGAGCACCGCGCCGTCGGCTACCAGTTCCACCCGGAATCGATTCTGACCGAGCATGGCGCTGCCCTGCTCAGCCACACCCTTTTGCTTTTGACCGAGGATCGCCCCCTATGCTGACCCCGACCCAGAAAATGATGGCCCAACTGTTTGATGGCCAGCCGCTCAGCCGTGAGCAGGCCAAAACCCTGTTTGGCTACGTGGTCACCGGCCAGATCAGCGATGTGGAACTGGCCTGTGTCCTGACCGCCATGAAGCTTCGCGGCGAAAGTATTGAAGAGATCACCGGCGCCGCCGAAGCGCTGCGTGCCGCGGCCAAGCCGTTTCCCCGTCCGCAGGGCGATCTGATTGACATCGTCGGCACCGGCGGCGATGGCGCCAACACCATCAACATCTCCACCACCGCCACCTTTGTTGCGGCGGCCGCGGGTGCCAAGGTGGCCAAACACGGCAGCCGCAGCGTCTCCTCCAAATCCGGTGCGTCCGACCTGCTGACCCAGTTCGGCGTCAACCTCACCATGAGCCCGGAGCAGTCCGCTCAATGTCTCGACCAACTCGGCGTCACCTTCCTATTTGCGCCGCACTACCATGCTGGCATGCGCCATGCCGTGCCGGTTCGTCAGGTGATGAAAACCCGTACCCTGTTTAACCTGCTGGGTCCCCTCATCAACCCGGCCCACCCCAACCGCATGCTGCTGGGGGTGTACGATGCGGCGCTGGTGCGCCCCATCGCTGAGGTGCTGCACTCGCTGGGTGTGGAGCGGGCACTGGTGGTGCACGGTTCCGGCCTGGATGAACTGGCAATCCACGGCGACACCCTGGCGGTTGAGCTGAAGGACGGCGAACTGGTTGAGCAGCGCTACACCCCGGCGGATCTTGGCGTAGAGCGCTACGAACTTGCCGACATCCGCGGTGGCGAGCCGGAGGAGAACAAAGCGATCTCCGAAGCGCTACTGGGCGGCGGCGGCACTCCGGCACAGCGTGCTGCTGTGGCGGTGAACGCGGGCGCCGCGCTCTACCTCTCGGGTCAGGCCGACACCATCAAGGCGGGCACTCAACTGGCGCTGGCCACCCTAGACAGCGGCAAAGGTCTGGCACTGCTGCGTGAGTTTGCGGAGGCCAGCCAATGAGCCTTGCCGGAGTAAAACAGACTGACACGGTGCTGGATAAAATCGTCGCCACCAAGCCGGCACAGATTGCAGCACTCGCGGAACGCTACGGCGATCTGCTCAACACCCGGGCGGCGCCCTCTGAGCGCAGCCTGTTCGACGCGCTGAGGTCCGGCCCCACCGGCTTTATTCTTGAATGCAAAAAGGCCAGTCCCTCCAAGGGGCTGATCCGGGCCGACTTTGACCCGGTCGCCATCGGCAAAGTGTATGACCGCTACGCTGCGGCCATCTCGGTGCTGACCGATGAGCAGTTTTTCCAGGGCGACTTTGAGTATCTGCGGGCGGTTCGTGAGGCGGTCTCGGTGCCGGTATTGTGCAAAGACTTCATCATCGACCCTCGCCAGTTGCGTCTGGCCCGTCATCTGGGTGCCGATGCCGCGCTGCTGATGCTTTCGGTACTGGATGACGAGCTCTATCGCGAACTGGCCGCCGAAGCCGAGTTGCTGGGGCTGGATATTCTGACCGAGGTCAGCAACGCGCCGGAGATGGAGCGTGCCATCGCACTGGGGGCCAGCATCATCGGCATCAACAACCGGGACCTGCGGGACCTTTCCATCGATCTGGCCACCACCGAACGTCTGGCTGGGCAAGCGCCGGCAGACCGGGTGGTGATCAGCGAATCCGGCATCTACACCCACGCTCAGGTGCGTCGACTGGCCCCTCACGCTGACGCATTTCTGGTGGGCTCAAGCCTGACGGAACAAGCGGACGTTGATCTGGCCTGCCGTCGCCTGATCTACGGTCCCATCAAGGTGTGTGGGCTGACTCGTCCGGAGGATGCTAAAGCGGTCGCTGCGGCGGGTGCCAGCTATGGCGGCCTGATCTTTGCGGCCAAGTCCCCCCGCTGCGTCTCCCAGGAGCAGGCGAAAGCGGTATGCGATGCAGCCCCGCTTCAGTTTATCGGTGTCTTTGTCAACGAAGCACCGCAGCGGGTGGCCGAACTGGCCAACGCTCTGGCACTGCATGCGGTTCAACTGCATGGCAGTGAGGATGACGCCTACATCAACGAGCTGCGACCACAGCTCGGTAATACACAGATTTGGAAAGCGGTGAAACCGGATGCCAGCAACGCCGTCAGCAATGCCGACCGCATCCTTTATGACAGCGCCAATGGCAATCAATTTGGCGGCACCGGGCTCACCTTCGACTGGAGTCTGGTGGGCGGCGAACGTGCCGACGCCATGCTGGCGGGCGGTCTGGGCCCCGACAACATTGAGGATGCCGCCAACGCAGGCTTCTATGGGCTGGACATCAACTCCGGCGTTGAAGACGCCCCGGGCATCAAGAACAGCAACAAGATCACGACCTGTCTGACTGCGGTACGTCAGTACTGAGCCGGGCACAATAACAGAGAGAGCATCATGACCATTCTCAACCCCTACTTCGGTGAATTCGGCGGCCAGTACGTGTCGCAGATCCTGGTTCCGGCGCTGAACCAGCTCGAAGCCGCCTTCGTCGAGGCTCAACAGGACCCGGATTTTCAGCGGGAGTTTACCGACCTGTTGAAAGAGTATGCCGGTCGCCCGACCGCGCTGACCCTGACCCGCAACTTCAGCCCCAACCCACTGGTGAAGATCTATCTCAAGCGGGAAGACCTGCTGCACGGCGGCGCCCACAAGACCAACCAGGTACTGGGTCAGGCTCTGCTGGCCAAGCGGATGGGCAAAAACGAAATCATCGCGGAGACTGGTGCTGGCCAGCACGGCGTTGCCAGCGCGCTGGCCTGTGCCCTGCTGGGCCTGAAGTGCCGGGTTTACATGGGCGCCAAGGATGTGGAGCGTCAGAGCCCCAACGTCTTCCGCATGCGCCTGATGGGGGCAGAAGTGATTCCGGTGCACTCCGGCTCGGCCACCCTGAAAGACGCCTGTAACGAGGCGTTGCGTGACTGGAGCGCCAACTACGACAAGGCCCACTATCTGCTCGGCACCGCCGCTGGCCCTCACCCCTTCCCCACCATTGTGCGCGAGTTCCAGCGCATGATCGGGGAGGAGACCAAGGCCCAGATCCTGGAAAAGGAAGGCCGTCTGCCGGATGCGGTGATCGCCTGTGTCGGCGGCGGCTCCAACGCCATCGGCATGTTCGCTGACTTTATCGAGGAGCAGGATGTCGATCTGATTGGTGTTGAGCCCGCCGGGCACGGCATTGAAACCGGCGAGCACGGCGCGCCGCTGGCTCACGGCAAGCTGGGGATCTTCTTCGGCATGAAAGCGCCGTTGATGCAGAACGAACACGGCCAGATTGAGGAATCCTATTCCGTCTCCGCTGGCCTGGACTTCCCCTCTGTCGGTCCGCAGCACGCACACCTCGCCGCCATCGGCCGCGCGCAGTACCCCTCCATCACCGACAATGAAGCCCTTGAGGCGTTTCAGCGTCTGGCGCGCTGTGAAGGGATCATCCCCGCACTGGAATCCGCCCACGCTCTGGCCCACGCCTATAAGATGGCGGAAGCGGCCACCGAAGAGACCCTGCTGGTGGTGAACCTGTCCGGCCGGGGCGACAAAGACATCTTTACCGTACACGACATTCTGGAGAAGGAAGGCAAGCTATGAGCCGCTACCAACGCCTCTTTGATACATTGAACGCCCGCGGCGAAGGCGCCTTTGTTCCCTTTGTGACCCTGGGTGACCCCAACCCCGGCGACAGCCTGGCCATTATCGAAGCGCTGATTGCCGGTGGCGCGGATGCACTGGAACTGGGCTTCCCATTCTCCGATCCCGCTGCTGACGGCCCGACCATTCAGGAGGCCAACATCCGGGCTCTGAACGCGGGCACTACGCCGAACCACTGCTTCGAGATGCTGGCCACCATCCGGGCGCGTCACCCGGATCTCCCCATAGGCTTGCTGGTGTACGCCAACCTGGTATTTTCGCCGGGCCTGGACACCTTCTACCGCCGCTGCGCAGAGGTTGGGGTGGATTCCGTACTGGTGGCCGATGTGCCGGTGCAGGAAGCGGGCCCCTTTATTGCCGCAGCAAAAGCCGCCGGTGTCGCCCCCATCTTTATCGCGCCACCCAATGCCGACGAAGCGACGTTGAAAGCGGTGGCCGAGGCGGGCGAAGGGTACACCTACCTGCTCTCCCGCGCTGGGGTAACCGGCACGGAAACCGCTGCTGGCATGCCGGTGGATCACCTGCTGGACAGCCTGAAGCGCCATAACGCGCCGCCGGCAGTACTGGGCTTCGGCATCGCCGAACCCGAGCAGGTGAAAACCGCCATTGTGGCCGGAGCCGCGGGCGCAATCTCCGGCTCTGCTGTGGTGAAGCGGATTGCCGAGCACCACCATCATCTGCCAACGCTGGTGGCGGAACTGACCGAGTTTGTGCAGAAGATGAAAGCGGCCACCCGATAACGCTTCGTCCAGAGAAAACGCCACGCGTCTCCCAAGGGGGACGCGTGGCGTTGTTGTATGGAACCTTTCTCCCTCACCTGTTGACCAATGCCACAACGGTCATCGTCACAGACAAATCCCGCAGGCTTGAGTACACTCACGCCATTAGGTTCTCCACCGACATAGATAAAGAATGAAGCAACTTATCGATTTCCTGCCACTGCTGGTGTTTTTCGCGGTCTACAAGTTTTACGGCATCTTTGCGGCTACCGGCGCCATTGTTGTGGCCACTGCGGTGCAGCTGGGCCTGATGTACGCCCTCTATCGCAAGGTGGAGAAGATGCACCTGGTCACCTTCGGCTTGCTGCTGGTGTTTGGTGGCGCCACCGTGCTGTTCCACGACGACGCCTTTATCAAATGGAAGGTCACCATCGTTTATGGCCTGTTTACTGCCGCCATTCTGATCAGTCAGTGGATGGGTAAACCGGTGATCAAATCGATGCTGGGCAAGGAGATCACCCTGCCCGACAGGATCTGGACCAGTTTAAGTTACGCCTGGGCGGTGTTCTTCCTGTTCTGCTCCGGCCTCAACCTCTATATCGCCTTTAACCTGCCCCAGGAAACCTGGGTGAATTTCAAGGTGTTTGGCCTGATGGGGATGACTCTGGCGTTCATTGTCGCCACCATCGCCTACCTCTATAAGCATCTGCCCAAAGAGGACCAGTCCTCCAAATGATGCGAACGGCCCTTCGGGGCCGTTTTCTTTTCCTGGCCCGCCCCACCTCCGTGATCAGGATCACGCGTCGTATATTAAAAAGACGATCCCCTCACCAAAACACGAAAAAACCTCACCGGGCTTGAGCGCCTCTCTGGTTCCCCCCGCCCCGGCTCTTTATAGTACGCGACCCGAAATATTGGTTTGACCATTAACCCAAGCCCGTTTCCGTGTCGATCCTGGGCTCAGCGAGTAACCCGATGAATCGTGCTGTAAAGATCCTGCTTGCAGGTGTCTGCATCAACCTTGTCATGGGCGTACTGTACGCCTGGAGTATCTTTTCCAAAGCGCTGCAAACCGAGCTGGGCTGGTCCAGCGTTGACGCCGGTATGCCTTACTCTGTCGCCGTGATGGTGTTCGCTTCCAGCCTGCTGGTGTCCGGTGTACTGCAGGACCGCATGGGTCCGCGCCGTATGGTGATCCTGGGCTGCTCCATGGTCGCTGTTGGCCTGCTGCTCTCCTCTTTCGCCACCACCCCGCTGATGCTGGTTCTGACCTTCGGCGTACTGGTGGGTGCGGGTATCGGCTTCGGTTACGCCTGTCTGAGCCCCTCTGCCATGAAGTGGTTCCACCCCTCCAAGAAGGGCCTGGTGAATGGTCTTATCGCGGGTGGTTTCGGTATGGCTCCGCTCTACCTGGCGCCGCTGACCACCAAACTGATTGAACAGTTTGGCATTAACAACGCCTTCCTGTTCCTGGGCGCGGGCGCTCTGCTGATCGCCGTTCCCCTGGCGTTCACCATCGTAAACCCGCCTGCAGGTTACACTCCGGCCGCTCCGGCGAATCTGGATGGCAAAGCCAAAGCCACCGCCAACGCCGACATGAGCTGGCGCCAGATGCTGAAAACCCCGCAGTTCTATATGCTGTGGGTGATGTTCTGCTTCGCCGCTTCCGCGGGCCTGATGCTGATCGGCAACATCACCAGCATCGCTGCCCTGCAGGGTAACCTGACCAACGCGGCGTTCCTGGTTGTGGTACTGGCCATCTTCAACACCGCTGGCCGCATCGTGATGGGCATCCTGTCCGACAAGCTCGGCCGCAGCCAGACCCTGCTGCTGGTGTTCCTGATCCAGGCCGGTAACATGCTGCTGTTCCCGACCCTGACCACCGAGTGGGGCTTTGTACTGGGTGCCGCACTGGCGGGCATCGGCTACGGCGCACTGCTGTCCGTATTCCCCTCCATCACCGCCGACTACTACGGCCTGAAGAACTACGGCTCCAACTTCGGTGTGCTCTACACCTCCTGGGGTGTTGCTGGTTTCATCGGTCCGGTTATCGCTGGCTACGTGGCGGGCGCCTATGGCTCTTACGCCATCGCCTACACCGTATCCGCCGTGATGCTGGCCGTTGCCGCCATCCTGGCCGTGGTGATCAAGCCGGTGAAGAACGAAGTGGAAAGCGCGGAAGCCACTGTGGCCACCGCCTGATCCCCGCTTCGAAAAAAGCCCGCCAATGGCGGGCTTTTTTGTGCCTTGGAGCCGTGGTTCCGCCATGGTAAGGTCATCCGCACTCAAGCCAACAGGAAACAACATCATGTGGTATATGATCTGCTCCACCGACGTGGAAAACAGCCTGGAAAAACGCCTGGGCGCACGCCCCGCTCACCTCGCCCGCCTGCAGCAGCTTCAGGATGAAGGCCGTCTGCTGACCGCAGGCCCCTTCCCTGCCGTTGACAGCGAAGACCCCGGCGCGGCGGGATTCACCGGCTCTCTGGTGGTGGCTCAGTTCGACTCCCTTGAGGCGGCAGAAGCCTGGGCTGCAGCAGATCCCTATATCGACGCTGGCGTGTACAAGAAATCCGTCATCAAACCCTTTAAGAAAGTGTTCGGCTAATGAAATTTGTCTCTTTCAACATCAACGGATTGAGAGCGCGCCTCCATCAACTGGAAGCGCTGATTGAGAAGCACCAGCCGGATGTGATTGGTCTCCAGGAAACCAAGGTTGATGATCCCCAGTTCCCGCTGGAAGCGGTGGAAGCGATGGGTTACCACGTGGCGTACCACGGCCAGAAAGCCCATTACGGGGTGGCGATGTTGACCAAACAGAAGCCACTGGCCGTTCAGAAAGGGTTTGCTACGGACGACGACGAAGCCCAGCGACGGATGATCATGGTCACCGTCGAGGATGGCGATGGGCAGCCGGTGCATGTGCTTAACGGCTATTTCCCCCAGGGGGAGAACCGTGACCACGAAACCAAGTTCCCCGCCAAGCGCCGCTTCTATGCGGACCTGATGACTCACCTGTCATCAGACCGCCAGGCGGATGAACAGGTCGTGGTGATGGGCGACATCAACATCAGCCCCACCGATCTGGACATCGGTATCGGCGAAGTGAACGCTAAGCGTTGGCTGAAAACCGGTAAATGCTCCTTCCTGCCGGAGGAGCGGGAGTGGCTCGCGACTCTGCTGAACTGGGGCCTGACGGACAGCTTCCGTCACCTGAACCCGGAAGAGTCACAAACGTACAGCTGGTTTGATTACCGCTCCCGGGGCTTCGATGACAATCGAGGGCTCCGTATCGATGTGATTCTCACCTCGGCACCGCTGACCGGTCGCCTGGTGGAATCCGGAGTGGATTACGAGTTACGCGGTATCGAGAAGCCGTCGGACCACGCTCCCATCTGGACCACCATCCGTTAATGACACGGGCTGCTTCGGCAGCCCGTGTTACTTTCTTACGCCAAATCGCTCCAGCCTGAAATTGAATGACAGTCTGCGGGGCCCCATCTCCCTGCTGCCCCATCACTTGCGCGTGATGCCTGCATAAGAAACGCCCAAAAACCTCAACATATTCATCGTAACCACCACCGACTTACAGCAGAACTCGACTTTTTTTAACATCAAATCAGACGTTTCTGTAAGTTTCAGATCAACAAAAGAGTCCCGTCTCGGTTGTCTGTGCGCCGGATCATATTTTGCCTTGCTGTCGCTGGTAGGATGCAGGCGCTACTGATATCAATATCTCCCGTCTGGTGGCGCCCTGCTTAGGCCGCAATCAGGTTCACGACCTTCTTGGGCCCTTTTTATCCATTGAGCAAAGGAAAAAGATAATTATGAGTCACGCTCAATTGAACAAGATCATGCAGTGTGTGGAAATTTTCCGCGAGGTGTACAGCGAAATTCCGCCCCAGACTTGTCTGATGTTTATGCAGGTATGTCAGGAAGAGGGTTGCTCCATCAAGGAGTTGCAGGAGCGTTTCGAAATGTCCCAGGCCAGCGCCAGCCGCAATGCCCGATTGCTCTCTGACCGGGTTCACTCCGGCCGCAATGGACTGGGACTGGTGGAACTTCGTGTGGATGAGCAGGACTACCGCATCAAGCGCGCCTTCCTGACTGAGCGCGGACGGGAGATCCGCGACCGTCTCGAATCACTGATGCACTAAGTCACGCACAGTACAAACAAAAAGCAGGCCGATGGGCCTGCTTTTTTTATTACCGGAAGTCAGCGCTCAAGCACGCCGACGCAGCGAGAACAACACAAACACCACGCCACTGAGCGCCAGTGACGGCACAATGGCGTGCAGTCCGAGGGGTTTAACCCCTGCGGTGGTCCAGTAAAGGAACAGTGCCAGGCCGGTGAGCATCGACAGAATAGCTCCACGGGCATCCGCGCGTGACCAGAACAGACCGAGGACCAAAGGCCAGAGGAACACCACCTGAAGCGCGCCCAGCGAGGCCAGGTTCAGCCACACAATCATATCCGGCGGATCCAGCGCTAAGACCCCGCAAAGCAACGTCAGGCCAACGGTCGAGGAGTAGCTCAGCGCCTTTTGTGCGCCTTCGGTCAGAGGACGCTGACGCTGCACCATATCGCGAACCAGGGTGGAACCCGCCTGAAGCAGCATGGAGTCCACGGAAGACATCACTGCCGCCATCGGCGCCGCCAGCAGCAGGCCCGCCACCATGGGGGGGAACAGGGTCACCATCAGGGTCGGCATCACCTCGTCGGGACTGGCCAGGTCCGGCAACAGCGCGCGTCCCAATACCCCACTCAGATGGGGAAGCAGAATCACCACAGAGGAGACGGCGGTGCCCAGAATCATCGCCCGTCGCAGCGCCCCCATATCCTTAACTGCCATGGTACGCAGCACCGTGTGAGGCAGCCCCAGTGTGCCGAGGCAGACCAGCACCCAGAAGGACATCAGGAACGGCCAGGAGAGAAATTCATCGGGACCATGTGGCTGCAGCAATCCGGGATCCTGCGCCGCAAGCGTGGTGGTCAGGTTCTCCATGCCACCGCCCTTAATCAGCAGGCCGATAAAGAGGGCGATCATGCCGAAGATCATCACCAGCCCCTGCAGGGCATCGGTGTAACTGACGGCACGGAATCCGCCCCAGAGGGTATAGATAAGAACGGTGCCAACAAAGATCGCCAGTGCCAGGCGGTAGTCCACACCGGTCATCACCGACAGCAGCCGTGCCCCACCGGTGAACTGCACCACCACCATCCCGACAAAGGCCGCCAGCAGGCTGATGCCCGCCAGCCACAACAGAGTCGGGCTGCGATAGCGCTGCTCCAGCACATCCAGAATGGTGACCGCCCCACTCTCTTTCGCCAGACGCCACAGTTTGGGCCCCAGCACACCGAGCGTCAGCAGGGCGACAGGCACCTGGACCATCGCCAGCAGTACCCAGCCCAAACCGAACTTGTAAGCGGCGCCGGGGCCACCAATAAAGGAGGACGCGCTGGTGTAGGTGGTCACCAAAGCCAATGCCAGCAGGGTTCCACCCATAAACTGGCCTCCCAGGAAGTAGCGTTGGGTAAAGCCACCATTGCTGGCCTGACGCGCCGCCGCGACCCGGGCAATCACCAGAGTGATCACCAGGTAGAGCAGAATCGGGATCAACAGTGAGAGGTCACCCACGAGTGCCTCCCAACCAGACAAACAGCAGAATTAGCAGCACCAGCGGTGCCGCAACACAGGAGAGCCAGAACCACAGGGGAAGGCCGAGCCAGAGGCCGGAACCTGAAAAGAACAGGGGGCCACAGAGCCATAAGACAAAATAGAGCAGTGTGAGGCTCAATGCCGCCAGTGTCAGCCTACTGGCCAGCTTGTTATCCATCATCGGAACGGGTCCATCGAGTTGCCAATGGGAAATGGGGGGACGATCCTAAGCAATCCGTCGCAAATTGCCAACATTTTGCACTCGGCAGTAAATTGGTATTACCATTAGAGGGCTCGAGTGTTCACAGAGTGCAAATTTGGGGTAAGGGCGTTCAAACCCTGTTCCAAATGGCGATCACGATCACTGCAACCCCCGGCATTGCATGAGTCCCGTCACAGTTTTCATGGAAATGCTGACCTGTTTGCAATTTCACCACCGCCCGCAATACAGCATTTGTGCCCTGTGTTACGCTCTAACCATGTTATTTGGTATGACCAATTGAACAGCTGAGAATTCAGTCTCTTGGTGGCCAGGAAACGACGCTCCCTGATGAGCGTGGCGACAACAGTGCGACGGAACACGCACCATACCCACAGCGGCGATATACTTCGCTAACGAATGCACTTTGGCGACGACGGACCTGGTTCCATGACCCAAAAGACCCGTTTGCATCATTCTCGGTTTTCCGCTCTGGCCACCCTGGCCGGGCCGCGTTGTGCCGTTTTACGGGCTCCTTTCTCCGTCGCCGGACACCTCTTCTCGACTTTCCCGTTCTCCGCACTGCGGAGCGCGCGCTTTGCCCTGGCCGCTTCTGGCCTGGACATGACCCTTTCCGGCCGCACATTGCGGCCACAACCGAATTATTTCGGATCCTAACGTGAAGGTAACTGTCATGACTGATAACACCGAACTGTTTGCCCAAGCCTGGAACGGCTTTGCCGCCGGCGACTGGAAAACTGAAGTCAACGTACGGGACTTTATCCAGAAGAACTACACCCCTTACGAGGGTGACGAGTCCTTCCTGGCTGGTGCCACTAAAGCCACCGACGCCTTGTGGGACAAGGTGATGGAAGGCATCCGCGTGGAAAACAGCACCCACGCCCCGGTGGACTTTGATACCGACCTGGTTTCCACCATCACCGCACACGATGCGGGCTACATCAACAAAGATCTGGAGACCATCGTTGGTCTGCAGACTGACGCCCCGCTGAAGCGCGCCATCATCCCCAATGGCGGCATCCGCATGGTGGAAGGTTCCTGCAAAGCGTACAACCGCGAGCTGGACCCGCAGATCTCCAAGATCTACTCCGAGTACCGCAAAACTCACAACGCCGGTGTGTTCGATGTATACACCCCGGAGATCCTGGCTTGCCGTAAGTCCGGTGTTCTGACCGGTCTGCCGGATGCCTACGGCCGTGGCCGTATCATCGGTGACTACCGTCGTGTTGCCCTGTACGGCATCGACTTCCTGATGAAGGACAAGCTGGCCCAATTCCACTCCCTGCAAGCGGACATGGAAAACGGCGTAAACCTGGAAGACGTAATCCGTCTGCGTGAAGAGATCGCCGAGCAGCACCGCGCCCTGGGTCAAATGAAGACCATGGCCGCCAAGTACGGCTTCGACATCTCCGGCCCTGCCAAGAACGCTCAGGAAGCGATTCAGTGGACCTACTTCGGCTACCTGGCTGCAGTGAAGTCCCAGAACGGCGCTGCCATGTCTCTGGGTCGTGTGTCCTCCTTCCTGGACGTCTACGTTGAGCGTGATCTGCAAGCCGGTGTTATCACCGAAGAGCAAGCTCAGGAGATGGTTGACCACTTCGTAATGAAGCTGCGTATGGTTCGCTTCCTGCGTACCCCTGAGTACGATGAGCTGTTCTCCGGCGACCCCATCTGGGCCACTGAGTCCGTTGGTGGTATGGGCCTGGACGGTCGTCCTCTGGTAACCAAGACCTCTTTCCGCTTCCTGAACACCCAGTACACCATGGGTCCGTCTCCGGAGCCGAACATCACTGTTCTGTGGTCTGAGCAACTGCCGGATGGCTTCAAGCGCTACTGCGCCAAAGTGTCCATCGACACCTCCTCCATCCAGTACGAAAACGATGACCTGATGCGTCCTGACTTCGCGTCTGACGACTACGGTATCGCTTGCTGTGTATCCCCGATGATCATCGGTAAGCACATGCAGTTCTTCGGTGCCCGTGCCAACCTGGCCAAAACCCTGCTGTACGCAATCAACGGCGGTGTGGACGAGAAGTCCAAAGCCCAGGTCGGCCCGAAAGACACTCCGATCACCGATGACGTTCTGGATTTCGATACCGTTTACGCCAAGCTGGACACCTTTATGGACTGGCTGGCCAAGCAGTACGTGACTGCCCTGAACACCATCCACTACATGCACGACAAGTACAGCTACGAAGCGGCCCTGATGGCGCTGCACGATCGTGATGTTACTCGTACCATGGCGTGTGGTATCGCAGGTCTGTCCATCACCGCTGACTCCCTGGCTGCCATCAAGTACGGCAAAGTTAAGCCGGTTCGTGACGAAAACGGCATCGCCGTAGACTTCGACATCGAAGGCGACTATCCGAAGTTCGGTAACAACGACCCGCGCGTAGACGACATCGCTTGCGAGCTGGTTGAAAGCTTCATGAACAAGATCCGTTCTCTGAAGACCTACCGTAATGCGGTTCCGACTCAGTCCGTACTGACCATCACCTCCAACGTGGTATACGGCAAGAAGACCGGTAACACTCCGGACGGCCGTCGCGCTGGTCAGCCGTTTGCTCCGGGTGCCAACCCGATGCACGGCCGTGACGAGTCTGGTGCTGTTGCGTCCCTGACCTCCGTGGCCAAACTGCCGTTTGCCCACGCGAAGGACGGTATCTCCTACACCTTCTCCATCGTACCGGGTGCGCTGGGTAAGGATGAGATGGGTCGTCGCGCCAACCTGGCTGCCCTGATGGACGGTTACTTCAAGCACACCGAGTCCCGCGAAGGTGGTCAGCACCTGAACGTGAACGTGATGAACCGTGACATGCTGGAAGACGCCGTGAAGCACCCTGAGAAGTACCCGCAGCTGACCATCCGTGTGTCTGGCTACGCCGTACGCTTCAACGCGCTGACTCCTGAGCAGCAGCAAGACGTGATTACCCGGACTTTCACTCAGTCCATGTAAGCACCGGGCGTCTCACGCTAAACTAGGGGCCTGCCCGCACTCGCGGCGGGCCCTTTTCTTTTTTGAGTGGGAGAGGATTATGGGCGTCATCGGACGCGTACATTCCTGGGAAACCTGTGGCACCGTTGACGGCCCGGGTATCCGCTTTATCGCCTTTATGCAGGGCTGCCTGATGCGCTGCCAGTATTGCCACAACCGCGATACCTGGGATCTGGAAGGCGGCAAAGAGGTCACCGTGTCCCAACTGATGGACCAGGTGATCAGCTACCGTCACTTTTTTGAGGCCAGCGGTGGCGGCGTTACCGCCAGCGGTGGCGAAGCGGTTCTGCAGATGGAGTTCGTCAAGGAGTGGTTCACCGCCTGTAAGGCGGAGGGTATCCACACCTGTCTGGACACCAATGGCCTGATCCGCAAGTACACTCCGGTGGTGGATGAGTTGCTGGACGTTACCGACCTGGTGATGCTGGACATCAAACAGATGGACGACACCATTCACCAAAACCTGGTGGGCGTATCCAATAAACGTCCGCTGGAGTTTGCCCAGCACCTGGCCAAACGGGGCCAGAAAACCTGGATCCGTTACGTGGTGGTCCCCGGCTTTACCGACGACGATGCCTCCGCGGAGCAACTGGCTCAATTTTTGGCACCGATGAAAAACGTCGAGAAAGTGGAAATGCTGCCCTACCACGAACTGGGCAAGCACAAGTGGGAAGCGCTTGGCGAAACCTACCCGCTGGATGGCGTAAAGCCTCCGCCGACAGAGACCATGGAGCGTCTCAAGGCGATTTTCGTCGCCCACGGCCTGAATGCCGTCTACTGAACCATCAAACGCCAGCCTTCGCTGGCGTTTTCTTTTTACACCATCGCGAACTTCCGCCCTGCCCTTTCCAGACCCGGTTTCACAAGCGACAATAGGGATATTCACATTGTCTCAACCTGGACGAGCTTTTGAACCTCCTGCTCTGCCTCGGCTTTCTGCTTCTTTTTTTGTGGGCTCTGAAATCGAGCGCGCTGGCACAGCGCTGGCGTGACCGTCGTTATCTGAATCTGGCTGCTCTCTGCGCGCTGGCCTTACTGGCTCTGTGGCGCATCCGCGCTGGCATCTACGAGGGGCTGGACCTGCACTTTCTCGGCCTGACGGTAATGACCCTGATGTTTGGCTGGCGCAGCGCCCTGGTGCTGGCCTCATTGGCGCAAGGCGCCCTGCTGATACTCGGGGTGGATGAGTGGCACAATGCCGCTGGGCTGTTCTGGCTGGGGGTCGCACTGCCGGTACTAACCAGTTTTGGCTGGCTCACGCTCTGTCACAACCTGCTGCCCCGTAACCTCTGGATCTACGTCTTTGTCGGCGCCTTCTTTAACGGTGTTCTCACCTTTGTTGTCCGCACCAGCGGGCTGGGGCTGTGGTACAGCACTCAATACGACTGGACGCTGGTGATGGACAACTATCTGATTCTGATCCCGCTGTTCATCTTCCCGGAAGCGATGCTCAACGGCTTCTCCACCACCATGATGGTGGTCTACAAACCGGACTGGCTGGCCACCTGGAATGAGCGGGAATATCTGACCGGTCCCAAATAACGACCAAAAGAAACGCTTTCAGTACACTAGTAGCGAGTGAGTTTACAAAAGCGGATTTCTCAATGTAATTCGTGCCAGGCAAACGGCTTCTACTATGTATTTTTGGTCTTACATCCGAAACTCTTAGGCGGGCTGCCAACGAGTTGCCACGGCGACAGCCGTCCACCCTCGCGGCGCCGAGCGGTAGCGACTGGGAATGAAGCCGAGGGCCAGGGAAGGCCCGAGTGGCCAGCCGAGCATGGAAGCGAGTCTGGCCAGAGCTGAAATGGGAAGGAGAGGGAGCGAGGGGTATTCGCCGCGCCGGAGGCAAAGGGGAGCCCAGAGGGGCAAAGCCCTTTTGGCGGCCGCCGGGCCGCTCCCGGCAAAGGCAGCAGAATCACCTTAACGCTAACAGCCAGAGGCTCCACGGAAAGTCTGCAATAAACAAAAAGAAACGCCGCCCATCTGGGGCGGCGCTCAGTCACGGCACGGCGGCCTTAAAGTTCACGCCAAAAGGCGGTGTCGAGGCGTTTGTACGCTCGGTCTAACAGACTCGCCATGTGCCGATAAGTTGAATGTGGCGCAAGCGGCGCGACATCGCAACCGGCAGCCACCAATTTTTCTCTTACTTCACCACACCAATGCAAAAGCGGCGCGGGCAGGGGTTGCTCAGAACGCCAACCGAGCCAATACAGCCCCTGCAAAGGCAGACTCAATATCAGCGCCGCCTGGGCCATGGCCAAAGGCAATATTTCTGCACCCAATTGGGCAAGTTGCACGGTCAAACTTACCCCGGCCACAACAGGCATCCAGGTGATGGCCATGCGCGTCGCACGGATCACCCGGTATTCGGGAAAATAGGCTGCCAAGGCTCGGTTTAATGGCCAAATCTTCATATAGCCACTGCCTTGACGCAGTCGAGTCATCCACTTCATCGGCTTATTACCAATCAGTTAGTGATACCAGTCACAGTTCAACCATCTACCTGACGGTAGCACAATTCAACCGGCTGTGTAATTGGGTAAAATGGTCAGACCTAGCCGGACAACTTGACAAAGCGACACGGTCGCAACGGATCGTCAGTTCGTGACACGGCCCGTAATGAGGCCCCGGCTATACTGTAAACTTTGTCAGGATTCCAAGGGCGACCGGTCTCTTAGAGCGTACTGGTCACCCACAATCTCATGCTTAGGTGTTGATAAAATGAGCAAACTTGTACTGGTTCTCAACTGTGGCAGTTCCTCTCTGAAATTCGCTGTCATTGATGCCCAAACTGGTGACGAGCATCTTTCCGGTCTGGCCGAGTGTTTTAACCTGGTAGACGCCCGCATCAAGTGGAAACTGGACGGTAACAAGGACCAAGCGGATCTGGGCGCCGGCGCTGCCCACCGCGAAGCCCTGGATTTCATGGTCAACACCATTCTGGCTAAGAAGCCGGAACTGGCCGAGCAGCTGGTTGCTGTTGGTCACCGTGTGGTACACGGCGGCGAGAAGTATACCCGCTCCATGCTGATCACCGATGAAGTGGTTCACGGTATCGAAGAGTGTGCCTCTCTGGCCCCGCTGCACAACCCTGCCGCTCTGATCGGCATTCGCGCCGCTCAAGCCTCTTTCACTGGTCTGCCTCAGGTTGCTGTGTTCGACACCGCTTTCCACCAGACCATGCCGGCTGAAGCCTACTCCTACGCCATTCCGCAGAAACTGTACCGCGAGCACGGCATCCGTCGCTATGGCATGCACGGCACCAGCCACCTGTACGTTTCCCGCGAAGCCGCCAAAGCGCTGGGCCAGGAGATCGACGAAACCAACGTGATCACCTGCCACCTGGGCAACGGTGGTTCTGTAACTGCCGTTCGTGGCGGTAAGTCTGTTGATACCTCCATGGGTCTGACCCCGCTGGAAGGCATCGTAATGGGCACCCGCTCCGGCGACCTGGATCCGGCCATCATCTTCCACCTGGTAGACAACCTGGGCTACACCCTGGAAGAGGTGAACAACATGCTGAACAAGCAGTCCGGTCTGCTGGGTCTGTCCGAAGTAACCAACGACTGCCGTGGCATCGAAGAAGGTTACGCCGACGGCCAGAAAGGCTGCACCCTGGCTCTGGAAGTGTTCTGCTACCGCCTGGCCAAGTACGTAGCCTCCTACACCGTACCGCTGAAGCGCGTTGACGCCATCATCTTTACCGGCGGCATCGGTGAAAACTCCGACCTGATCCGTAAGAAGGTTCTGGAGCACCTGGCCATCTTCGGCTACGAAGCGGACGACGAGAAAAACGCCGCTGCCCGCTTCGGCAACGAGGGCATCATCACCAAAGACGGCAGCCCGCTGGCCATGGTGATCCCCACCAACGAAGAGTTTGTCATCGCCTCCGACGCGCTGGCCCTGATCTAATACTCTCGAATCCTCGGGCTCCGCTGTTGCGGGGCCCGAATTCATTGTTTTGCGAGGAAGCATATGTCTCGTTCAATTATGTTGGTTCCGGTAGGTACTGGAGTCGGCCTGACCTCTGTCAGCATGGGTATGGTACGCGCACTGGAGCGTCAGGGCGTGAAAGTGAACTTCTTCAAGCCCATCGCACAGCAGCGCCCCGGTGATACCGGTCCCGAGCGCTCCACCACCATCCTGAGCACCTCTCCGACCATCAATCCGCCTGAGCCGATCGCCATGGAGTTCGCGGAGAAGGTGATCAGCGCCGGTGACACCGATGTGCTGCTGGAAGAGATCGTGGCTGCCGTTAAGCCGGTGGAAGCGGAAACCGAAGTGATGGTCGTGGAAGGTCTGGTACCGACCCGCACCCACCCCTTTGCCAACACCCTGAACGCCAACATCGCCAAAGCGCTGGACGCTGACATCGTTCTGGTTATCAACCCGGGTGCGGACACCGCCGCTCAGGTTCAGAACCGTCTGGAAGTGGCTGTGAACAACTTCGGCGGCAAGGACAACAAGCGCATCCTGGGCGCCATCGTGAACAAGATTGGCGCACCGGTTGATGAGCGCGGCCGTGCCCGCCCTGACCTGTCCGAAGTATTTGAACACGAAGGTGTGGTACGTGGCAGCCAGGCTGAAATGTTCCAGCTGTCCGCCAACAGCCCTGTGCCGATCCTGGGTGCCATCCCCTACAACCTGGGTCTGGTGTCTCCCCGAGCTTCCGACCTGGCCAAGCACCTGGGTGCCCGCCTGGTTAACGCCGGTGACATGCACACCCGTCGCCTGCGTCGCGTCAGCTTCTGTGCCCGCTCTATCCCGAACATGATTGGCCACCTGCAGGCCGACTCTCTGCTGGTGACCTCCGCGGACCGTGAAGACGTTGTCGTTTCCGTGTGTCTGGCAGCCATGAACGGCATGAAGCTGGGTGCCCTGCTTCTGACCGGTGGCTACGAGCTGGACGAGCGCGTTTCCCGTCTGTGTCAGCAAGCGTTTGACACCGGCCTGCCGGTACTGGTGGTGGACACCAACACCTGGCAAACCGCACTGAACATCCAGAACTTCAACCATGAAGTACCGCTGGATGATATGGAGCGCATTGAGGAAGTTCAGAACTTCGTGGCCTCTCACATCGACCGTAAGTTCGTAGAGAGCCTGTCTGACAACTCCACTCGTGAGCGTCGCTTGAGCCCGCCGGCCTTCCGTTACCAGCTGACCGAACTGGCCCGCCAGGCCGCTAAGCGCGTTGTGCTGCCGGAAGGTGATGAGCCGCGTACCGTTAAGGCCGCTGCCATCTGTGCCGAACGTGGCATCGCCAACTGCGTGCTGCTGGGCAACCCGGAAGAGATCCGTCGTGTGGCTGAGCAGCAGGGCGTGACCCTGGGCGAAGGCATCGAGATCGTGAACCCGGCCGACGTAATCGAAAACTACGTCGCCCCGATGGTGGAAATGCGTAAGGGCAAAGGCCTGACTGAAGTTGTGGCTCGTGAGCAACTGCAGGACACCGTTGTTCTGGGCACCATGATGCTGGCTCAGGACGAAGTGGATGGTCTGGTATCCGGTGCCGTACACACCACTGCCAACACCATCCGTCCGCCGCTGCAGCTGATCAAGACCGCTCCGGGCTCCTCTCTGGTCTCTTCCGTGTTCTTTATGCTGCTGCCTGACCAGGTTCTGGTTTACGGCGACTGCGCCATCAACCCGGATCCGAACGCTGAGCAACTGGCTGAGATCGCCATCCAGTCCGCTGACTCCGCCAAGGCCTTCGGCATTGAGCCGCGCGTTGCGATGATCTCCTACTCCACCGGCAGCTCCGGCGCAGGTGCGGATGTAGAGAAGGTGCGTGAAGCCACTCGCATCGCTCAGGAGAAGCGTCCTGACCTGGTGATCGACGGCCCGCTGCAGTACGACGCTGCCGTTATGCCGAATGTTGCCGCTTCCAAGGCGCCGAACAGCCCGGTAGCCGGTAAAGCCACCGTGTTCGTGTTCCCGGACCTGAACACCGGTAACACCACTTACAAAGCGGTACAGCGTTCTGCAGACCTGATCTCCATCGGTCCGATGCTGCAGGGCATGCGCAAGCCGGTGAACGACCTGTCCCGTGGCGCTCTGGTGGAAGACATCGTCTACACCATCGCCCTGACCGCGATTCAGGCCAACGCCTGATCCCGTCGGACAGCAAAAAGCCCGCCATTAGGCGGGCTTTTTTATTGGCGGCTGACGGAAAACTGACCCCTTTAAAATTCCCTAATAAAATAGGAACTTATGAATTATGGGGCGCACTTTTAACAGGCTTGTCCACAGTTTTTGTGGATAACCTACTCTAATCCTCTCAGCACCAAATCTCGATAGGTGACCAAGCCAATAATGGCGCCGTGTTCCTGAACCGGAGCTTGATTGATCGAGAAACGCTCGAACAGCCGCGCACAGTAGCGAATGTCCATATTTGGCGACACGGACACCACAGGCTTACTCATCACTTCATACAGGTTCACTCTGTCCGCCGCCCGATCCCGAGCCACCACCTGTTTGCCGATATCTGACAGCAACACCAAGCCATACTCATCAGTCTCATCCCGTTTATTGATGATCAGCGCATCAGCATGGGCCTCGCGCAGTTTGGCGACCCCCTCAGCAACGGTACAGATCCCTTCTAGCGCCACAAAGCGCTCGCTCATCACCTGACGCACGGTGACTTTCGGCTTGCTCATAGCTGATCCTCCAGTTTGTCGCTCAGAGTCTCTATCTGGTGGGCAACGCCCACTACATCTTCCACATCCAGTTGCAGGGCGATCCCGGTACCCGGCGTGTGGTCAAACTCTCCCACTTCAGCGATGGTTTCCAGAATCTTCCGGGCCATATGCTCCTCCACCACGAACAGCAGCACATCCCGCTGCAGCTCCAGGTTAAGGCCAAAGAAGGTTTTACGGGGCTTCAGCCCCTCACCCCGGGCGTGGTTGATCAGCGTCACCCCGGTGGCGCCGGCCTGACGGGCCGCATCCACCAGAGTCTGTGACTGGCGGTCGTCCACAAAGGCGATAATGAGTTTGAAGCGCATGGGTCACCTCGTCCGTTGATTTCGCTGGTGAAGCCAGAGGGTAAGTTGGGCATAGCCCATTACCGTAATAATGGGAAACAGGCTGGCAAAGGCGATCAGGCCAAAGCCATCAAGCAGGGGGCTGCGGCCCGGAATGGCGCTGGCCAATCCGAGACCCAGTGCAGCCACCAAAGGCACGGTCACCGTTGAGGTGGTGACGCCGCCGGAATCATAAGCCAGGGGAATGATCATTTTGGGAGCAAAGCGGGTCTGGAACACCACCAGAAGGTACCCCACCAAAATGTACCAGTGCAGGGGGTCGCCCACGATTATGCGGTAGCTGCCAAGAGCAATGCCGACGGCCACACCGAGTGCAACGGCGATGCGCAGTCCCCAGGGATGAATGGCGTTGCCGCTCACTTCGCTGGCTTTGAGCGCCACCGCTATCAGCGAGGGCTCTGCAATGGTGGTGGCAAAACCGATGGAAAAGGCAAACAGGTAAACCCAGTAGTAGTGCCACCAGAGCCCGTCCCCGGGCAGAAAATCGGGCGCCGTCAGTTGGCTGGCCATCAGTTCACCCAAGGGAAACAGCGCTCGCTCCAGGCCGACCAGAAACAGCGCCAGCCCCAATATGACCGATCCCAATCCAAGCAGCAGTGGCCGCCACTGGGTGATGCGCTGGCGCAGTACCCCCAACTGAAAACCAAACAGCACGGCGATGATCGGCACCACATCCGCCAGGGTGTCCAGCAGGGTTTCCCAAAGTGCGATCAACCAATCCATGGGCGCAATATCCCAAAGCCAAGCACAAAGATGATGGGCAGCAACGACGCAAAGGCGATCAGCCCAAAGCCATCAAGGAGCGGGTTTCGCCCTTCGATACTGGTTGCCAGGCCAACCCCCAGAGCAGTGACCAGAGGTACAGTAATGGTTGATGTGGTGACCCCTCCGGAGTCATAGGCGATACCGATGATGTCCGCTGGGGCAAACAGCGTCAGCACCATCACCACAAGATAACCGGCAATGATGATGCGATGCAGAGGCCAGCCCAACAGAATCCGCAGCACCCCGAGCAGTATCGCCACACCGACGGAGAGCGCTACGGTGAGGCGCAGGCGGTCGGCATAACGGGCTTGGGCTTCCTCCTCCAGAGCAATCACCCCCGCCTCTGCCGCCACCTCAGCGGCCTCCTCGGAAACGGCGATCAATGCGGGCTCAGCGACCGTCGTGCCAAACCCCAGCAGAAAAGCAAAACTGAGTAACCAGAAGAGCGACCCCCGACGGGCAAACGCCCGAGCCAGCGACTCACCAAGGGGGAACAGAGCCAATTCAAGCCCGTAGACAAACAGTGTCAGGCCCGCAATCACCAGACCCAGACCGATTAGAATGGTATCGAGCCGAGGCAGGGGCTGCCCCAGCACCACCAGTTGGAAAAAGCCGACCACCAGCACAATCGGGAGCAGATCCCTGGCACTGCTCAGCAAGGTTCTCAGTACATTGCCCAACTTCAACCCCCTGCCTTAATCCGCTGACCATCGCCACCAGTAAATCACATTTTATTAACATTTCGGGATGATCAGGATCAAAGGGAGGATGCGCTCAACTTGTCAGGACGCTGGCCGATAGCCTCACAAAGACTTAGGGACAGGCTGATGAAACCAATTCACTATTTTTTACTGGGTCTCCTGCTGCTGGCAGGCTGTAATGGCCGACAGGACACTCAACGGCCGGAAAGCGTGGCCCTGACATTCTTTGATGCTCTCTATAACCAGAAGGACGCACAATCGGCGATGGCTCTGGTCAACGAACCACTCAGAGATGTCATGAGTCACTATCGAATCGCCAGCCAGATCCAGCGCAATGTGCTCGGGTTGGCGTTGGATGAGGCAGAGCTGTCGGTGGGCGAGGTGGACATCGATTTTTTCCGACGCAACGCCCAACAGGTGGAAGTGCTGATTCAGCTAAGCGGTCATAACGGTCATCGTAGGATCAACGATGACCGCCTGGTCAGACTGGAAAAAGAGGGTGAGCGCTGGGTGATCACCCACCTCTACAGCGACCCTTTCCAAACCAACGGCTGATCAACCGCCGCTAGCCACCCCCTCCCGCCGGGGATCCGCAGCCCCCTCCCAACCGGAGGGGGTCTTTCGGATCACCTGCACACCGCTGTTCAGAGGCACCTGCTTCACCTGGTAGTGTCGCTCAATCATCTGTTGAACTCGTTCACCCCACGCCTGCTCCGACTCCAGTGCCAGGTAGTCGTTTCGGTGGCTGACTCGTGGCAATGCCAGCGCCTGCTCCAAAGACAACTCCCAATCCAGAATCGCTATGGTGGTTTGCGCCACGTAGCTGATGATGCGACTGCCACCGGGTGAACCGATGGCCAACAGAGGCTGACCATGCTTATCGAGCACGATGGTGGGCGCCATGGAGGAGCGGGGCCGCTTACCGGCCTCGACACAATTGGCAGCCAGCGCGTCTTTCGGCCCGGGGTCTCTGGAGAAGTCAGTCAGTTGGTTATTCAGCAGAAAGCCCCCCACCATCACGCTGGAGCCAAACCCCATCTCGATGCTGCTGGTCATGCTGAGCAGGTTGCCCTGACGATCCGCCATCACCAGATGTGTGGTGGAGGGCAGCGCTTGAGTGGCGTCGACGCCGGGCACCGGAGTGAGCACGCCAGGATGTGCCCGCCCCTCGTCGTGCAGCGGAGGCAGTTGTGCACGGCGGCTCTCCAGGTAGTCGGGGGCCAGCATCCGGGTTACCGGCACGGAAACGAAATCGCTGTCTGCCAGGTATCGGTTGCGGTCCGCATAGGCCAGCCGAGAGGCCTGGGAAAACAGGTGCAGAAACTCACTGCTGTTCGGGCTCATCTGTGACAGCGGATAGGACGAAAGCAGCCCCAGGATCTGCCCCACGGTAACCCCGCCTGAGCTGGGTGGGCCCATGCCGCACACCTGGTACTGTCGGTAGGGTGCGCAAACCGGCTCCCGCCACCTGGGCTGATAGTGCGCCAAATCGCTGAGACTTAGCCCACCCGGCTGGCTGGCGTCATTCTGAACCGCTGCGACCATCGCTTCAGCCAGTGGTCCCTGGTAGAAACCCGCTGGCCCTGCCTGGGCAATCCGCTTCAGGGTTTTGGCCAGTTCAGGGTTAGTCACTCTGGTCCCTGCCTGTAGCGCCCTCCCCTCCGGGTAGAAGTACTCCCGTGCGGGCCCGGGTCGCAAAAGTCCCGGATTCAGCTCACGCTCCAACAAGCCCGCCAACCGCGGCGAAACCACAAACCCCTGCTCGGCCAGCTCAATGGCAGGCGCCAACAGCTGAGACCAGGGAAGCACACCGTACTGCTGATGGGCATCGTACAGGGCGGCGATAGCCCCGGGCACCCCAACAGACCGCCCACCCACTACGGCATCCATAAAGCCCGCAGGCTTGCCGCTGTCATCGAGGAAGAGATCCGGTGTCGCGCTGGCGGGCGCAGTTTCCCGGCCATCCAGAGTCACCAGCCGTTGGGCTTTGCTGTCCCACAGCACCATAAACAGGCCGCCACCAATCCCTGAGGATTGGGGCTCAGTGAGGGTTAACACCATCTGCGCTGCAATGGCACCGTCAACGGCAGAGCCCCCTTGCGCCAACACCTTTTGAGCCGCTTCGGTTGCGTAGGGATTGGCGGTGGCAGCCATATAGTGGGGGGCAGAAACGGCGGGGCGGCTGAGAAACCCGGTGGGCGCTTCCGGCTCGACCGCACCCCATGCGGGCACACTAAGGGCAAGACCAAACAGGCCAAGGAAAAACAGGCTTCTCATAGGGCACTCCATTGACGTATGGGCCACAGTGTCCCGAAGCCAAACCCGGTTGTAAACCCAAAGAAAAACAGCAGCCAAATGGCTGCTGTTTCTCAAGAGAGCGGTTGGGGCTCAGTCGAGGTAAGCGTCCTCGTCCAGGTCCACCGGCAACTCATCGGCGACTTCGTCCTGAAGCTGATAGTAAGCGTCCTGATAGTCTTGCACTTCCATCCACTTGCCTCGCTGTTGGTGGGGTACTCTGCCCGTTGCAGACACGCAAAGTGTACCACTCGCCACCCTCAGGATCCACTAAGTGTATGTTTTTAAAGGTTTTGTGTATTTTTACCACTAAACCATCGCAAGTGACTGATCCCAACCTGAACCGTTCCGGTTTTGACATCAAAATTACGAAACTGAGCAACAGTTCAGCGCCGCTTATGATGTCCGGTTCCCAAAAATCCCCGGTTACGCCGCAATGTTCTAAAGCAAACGGGGCCCGATGGCATAGAGTCATTGGAAAGGGGCCAGCGGAGGCAGTCGATGAATACCCTTGTAGAATTTGAAGCGGCACAACTGGAGCAGTTACTGGATTCGGACCCACTTGCCGCAAGAATGTTTATGGAGAACATGCAGATCCCTCTGGATGTTCAGGACAGCATTCTGGCGGAAGCGGGAAAACTGCGACGGCGAGACCGTACAGCGCTGGCGCGGGTTATCGAACAGCACGGCATGAGCGAGCTGTCCGATAAGATCAGTCGTTAACGCGACGGTAGCGCAACACTTTCAGCCCCTTGTCCGGGTTCTGTTCGGGGAAGCTTGCGGGGTTGTTCAGGCGCTCGACAAAATGAAGCTCCGGGGCAAACTCGGCCACCTGATCCTGCAGGAAAGCCAGACTCAGCTCCGGCGCATTGAGACAGAGTAGCGCTTCCGCCTCCGGTGCCATCAACGCCGCTAACCGCCTCAACAGTCGTGGGTAGTCCTTGGTTGCGATAAAACTGCCTTGCTGAAAACTGGGGGGATCCACCACCACCAGATCGTAAGGACCGAGTTTTCGCAACTTGCCGAAGGTTTTAAACAGGTCGTGGGCCAGGTAACGCACCCCCTCCCCTAACCCGTTCCGGGCATGGTTTCGTTTGCCCTGAGACAAGGAAGGCGCACTCATATCCAGATTGACCACGGAGTCCGCGCCACCGGCTCTTGCTGCTACTGAAAAGCCACAGGTGTAGGCAAACAGGTTGAGCACGCGTTTTCCATCACTGTGCTCCCGTACCCATTGCCGCCCTTCCGCCATATCCAGAAACAGGCCGTGGTTTTGCCCTTTCATCAGGGTGATTTCGTACTCCAGCCCGCCTTCCGACACCCAATGAGGTGACGGCAGAGTGCCGCTGAGCAACTCCGTCCGAGCCGGACTGACAGAGCGGTTTTGCCAGACCAGGGTTGGAGAGGTACCCGCGACGTCCAGCCACCACTGATTGAGTTGGTCTTGCAGATCATGCTGCTGCGACGCCGTCAGAGGGCCAAACTGGGTCAGCAACAGAGCCGGCGGAAGGTAATCCAGAGTGAGGGTTTCCAATCCGGGGAAACAGTGTCCCCGGCCATGAAACAGTCGCTGAGCGACCTCCTCCGGACGAACCGAAGGCAGATGTTGACGCAGATCCATCACTCGCTTTCCCGGGCGTCGCCGTCCGCCTGAGCCACCATCGGCTGGCTGATCACCTGTGGGTCTCCTTCCAGTAGAACCGCTGCCCAGCGGCCCCCTTCTGAGGATTCCAGGGCGATTTTGACGATCATGGTCAGGGGCACAGACAACAGCATGCCCACGGAACCAAGCAACCAGCCCCAGAAGATCAAGCTGAGGAACACCACCAGGGTTGAGAGCCCCAGGCTGCGTCCCATCATACGGGGCTCCACCAGGTTGCCCATCACCATATTGACCGCGACATAAAGGCCAGCGACACCGGCAGCAGGCCCCACTCCCAGTTGGATCAACGCCAGAGCAACCGGGGGTACGGCAGCAATGATGGAACCGATGTTGGGAATGTAGTTGAACAGGAAGGCCACCAGACCCCAGAGCAGGAAGTAGTCGACGCCAAGCAGGTAGAGGCCCAGACCACAGATGATGCCAGTGCCGAGGCTGACAACCGTCTTGATCGCCAGGTAGCGGTTCACCGATTCCAGAAAGCGGTCAATCTGCTTCAGGCGCATCTGGGGATCGTCCAGCGCATAGTGCAGCTTGCGGTTGAGGCCTGAGCTCTCAAACAGCATAAACACCACGGTCAGCACGATCAGCAGCATGTTGGTCATCAGGCCACCCAGGCTGGAAACGATGTTGGTGGCCACACTCATCAATCCGCCGGGATCAAACTGATCCTTCAGTTGGTCCGTAGAGATGTTGAACTGATTGGCTTTTTCCAGCAGCGCGCCAAAGGTATCGGTCAGTTGTGCACGATACTCGGGCAACTGTCGGGTGAAATCGTTGATGGAGCTGCCGACCAGCGTGGCGATCCAGGTGCCCGCCATGATCACCACTACCATCACAGTAAAGATCGCCAGGGCGCGTGGCAGCTTGAGCCGCATCAAGGCACTGACCAAGGGACTGCAGATAATGGCAATAAAAAGGGCCAGCAAAAAAGGAACCACAATGGCACTGGCGGCCTTGATGCCAGCCAGAATCACCATGGTCGAGGCTAAAAATAGGGCGGTTCGCAGAGCGACTGAGCCTTGATTCAATGAAGCGGGTAACATTAGTGTGGTCCTATAATCCGAAAGTACTCTCCCACCAAGGAATGCAGTCATTATGAAGCAAAACCAAGCGGTTATTCGAATTAAAAACTTACGTCTTCGCACATACATCGGCATTAACGAAGATGAGGTTCAGAATAAGCAGGACGTGATCATCAACGCCCAGATCCACTACTGCGCCGATAAGGCCCGTAACAGTGATGACATGGATGACGCGCTGAACTACCGCACCATCACCAAAAAGATCATTAAACTGGTAGAGATGAACCGTTTTTCTCTGCTGGAGAAGCTCACCAGCGACGTACTGGCCATCACCAGCGAACATCATTGGGTGGACTACGCCACGGTCGAAGTGGATAAACCCCATGCCCTGAGATTCGCCGACTCCGTATCGTTGCAACTGAGCTACCAGCGCGACTGAGCGAGGTAGACCGTGAAGCTGCTGATTACCGGAGGCACTGGATTCATTGGCCGGGCCCTGATCGCCCGGCTTTCTCCTCAGCACGAGATCACCGTGCTGACCCGAAATCCTGAAAAAGCCCTGTCTCTGTTAGGCAGCGGTATCACGCCCCTACGTTCCCTGGCCACTCAGGCCAATCTCGACGGGTTCGACGGGGTGATCAATCTGGCGGGAGAGCCCATAGCAGAGGGGCGCTGGAGCACCCAGAAAAAACGCCTGATCTGCGACAGCCGCTGGCAACTGACCGAAGCCCTGGTTCGCCTGCACCAGGCCTCGGCCAATCCCCCGAAAGTGTGGATCAATGCCTCTGCCATCGGCATCTATGGGCCCCGGGACGCGGCTGCGGTTGATGAAACCACCCCACTGACGCCAATGGGATTTGCTGAGCAGGTGTGTGAGCGGTGGGAAGCGATCGCCAGCCGCATCGCCGAACAGACGCGACTTTGCATTGTCCGCATCGGATTGGTGCTGCATCCGGACGGAGGCGCGTTGAAGAAGATGCTGCCCGCCTTTCGTCTGGGGCTGGGCGGCCCCATCGGCAGTGGGCAGCAGATGATGTCCTGGATCCATCGGGACGATCTGGTTGCCATGCTTTGCTATCTGCTGGAAAACGACCACTGCCGGGGCATCTTCAACGGCACGGCACCGCAACCGGTTACCAACCGAGCGTTCGGTCAGGCCCTGGGACAGACACTGGGTCGCCCCGCGTTTCTCCCGGCTCCGGCCCCCGTGCTGAAGTTGGCTCTTGGAGAGATGAGCAGCTTACTTCTGACCGGCCAGGCCGTGCTGCCCAGGGCCGCCGAAGCGGCGGGATTCCAGTTTCAATACCCGGAATTGAACGCCGCCCTGGCGGATCTGCTTAATCGCGCCTGAGCAGAGATGCACAGTTTTGAGCGAGCAGACGACGGCAGGCTAGCCTTCCCATCAGGCCAATAAGTACTGCCCCCAGTAACGGCGTCAGTGCCCACCACTGCCAGTGCGCCTGCACCACCAGATTGAACACCTGGGTTTTCAGCAGATAGAGGGTCAGTTCCGCCACCATTACCGCCAGGAATCCCGCCAGTGCGCCCAGGATCATGAACTCCCAGTTCACCGCACTGCGCAACAGTCGGCCCGGTGCTCCCAGGGTTCGCATGATCGCCAACTCCTGCCGCCGTGATGCCATACCTGCCTCAGTCTGGGCCAACAGCACCAGCGCCGACGCCACCACCACAACCAGCAGCACCAGCGTTAATGCCAGAGACACCTGGTCAATCACGCCTCGCAACTGCTCTATCAACGCGCCAACATCGATCACCGATACCGTGGGGAACTGTCGAATCAACTCCCCCACCAACTCTGGCTGCCCATCGGGGTGATAAAAACTGGCGATGTAGGTCGCCACAAAGGGAGAGAGCACTTCCGGCGGGAAGATCATAAAGAAGTTTGGCTGCATGGTTTCCCAGTTCACCTGACGCAAACTGGTCACGGTCACCTCGAACTCTCGACCATCGATGGTAAAGCTGAGTCGGTCCCCCAGCCCAATATCGAGCCGCTCCGCTACCTGTGCCTCAACGGACACCTCACCGGTACTATCGGGCTCGTACCATTGACCCGCCACCACCGGATTGTTGGGAGGCAGTTCGGTCCGGTAGGTCAGATTCAACTCCCGCCCTATTCCTCTTGGTCCCCGAGGTGCCGAATCTTCCGGCTCCTTGGTGACGGGGCGTCTTACGCTGTCACCATTGATGGCTGACAGGCGACCGCGAATCACCGGGTAGAGATCCGTTGCCACGACAGAGCGTTCCGCCAGAAAGGTCTCCATTGCCACAGTCTGGTCGGGCGCGATGTTGATCAGGAAGTGATCAGGCGTGTTCTCCGGCAGTTGATCCTGCCAGTCTTTGAGCAGGTCCTGACGCAGCGCCAGAATGGTCAACAGCAGCATCAGGGCCACGGAGAAACCCACCAACTGCAAGGCATTGTCTGCCGCCCGCCGACGCAATCCCGCCAGTGCCAACTTGAGCGGACTGGAGGTGGCCATACCCAACTGCCGCCCACTGCGCAACAGCAACACCCCAACCAGCGCCAGCAGGCCCCCCAACACGACGGTACCCACCAACAGCACCAGGGTCATACGGAGGCTGCCACTGTAAAGCCAGGCCAGCAGAGCCAACGCCGACATTGCCAAAAGCGCATTCAGACCGGCGCCCCACCGCGCCGGTCCAATATCCTTCCGCAACACCCTCATCGGCGGCACCGAAAGGAGCCGAAGCAGCGGATAGAGGGTAAAGCCAAAACCGGCAATCAAGCCCGTTCCAGCGCCGAGCGCCAGAGGCCGCCAAGGGAAAGCGTCCATGGCAGCGCTGCCAAACTCTGCGGGAAGCAGGGTGATCATTCCTTGGGCTGCAAGCGCTCCCAGTGCCAGCCCCGCCGCGATGCTAAGCAGAGTCACCAGAGCCAGGTGAGAAACAAAAACGGTGCGAACCTGAGCATGGCTGGCTCCCAGGGTTTTGAACATCGCCACCACATCGTAGTGCCGCTGACAATAACGTCGGGCCGCCACCCCGATGGCAGCGCAGGCCAACGCGATACCGAGCAACGCAGACAGCAAAAGAAACTGCTCTGCCCGGCCGATAGCGCGCGCCAAGGGGGATTCCTGGGACCGCACATCCACCAGTCGCTGAGAGGTGCTCAGCCGACTTTCCAGAAACGTCTCAAGCTGAGCAATGGCGGACTCCCGTCCGGCAAACTGGTAGCGCCACTGCAAGCGACTGCCCGGCTGCACCACCCCGGTAGCCTCCACATCCTCCAGTCGCATCAACACAACGGGCGCCGAAGCAAAGACGTTGAATCCCGCATCCGGAAGACGATTGATAACCGCGTCCAAACGGAATATTGCTTCGCCGACTTCCCCATCGCTGGCGCTATTCAGCCAACTGGCCAACCGTCGATCCAGCCAGAGTGCACCGGGAGGAGGCAGGCGTGTCGAAGCGGGCGTCATCAAGTCAATCTGGCCTCTCAGCGGGTACTGGTCTGAGACCGCCTTGATGGTGACCAGTTGCAACTCATCGCCAGCAAACAGCATCGATTGGAACTCAAGAGTCGTCGCGACCTCCACCCCCAGAGTTCTGGCATGCTCAAGCCATGTGGGGTCCACCTGTTGTGGAGAGTTCAGAATGCGATCCGCAGCCAGAAAGGTCGCGGCCTGGTGGTCGATGGCTCGTTTTAAGCGGTCGGAAACCAGGCCCAGGCCGGTCACCGCCGTTACGGCAAGGATCAGGGCTGCGGCAATCAGCCGGAGTTGCCCGCGAGCCAGTTCACGCCGAAACAGGCGCCAGGCCAAAGGCAGGCTGCTCATAGTGCCTCCAGTTGGCCAGCGTTCATGGCGACCTGACGCTGGCACCGCTTAGCCAGTTTCAGGTCATGTGTGACGAGAACGAGCGTGGTGCCCTGCTCCCGGTTCAATTCGAACAGAAGGTTCTCAACCGTGTCACTGTTGGTGTGGTCCAGGTTACCAGTTGGCTCGTCCGCAAACAGAATCGCAGGGCGGGTAGCAAACGCGCGGGCAATGGCAACGCGCTGCTGCTCACCACCGGAAAGTTGATTGGGGAAGTGATCAAATCGCTGCTCCAGCCCCACCCGGCTAAGCAGTGATTCAGCGGTTTCCCGCGCGCCTTCATGCCCGGCGAGCTCCAGTGGCAGCATCACGTTTTCTAGCGCGGTCAGACTGTCCACCAGCATAAAGGACTGAAAAATAAACCCGACTTTCTGGCCTCTGAGTGCGGCACGCTGCTCCTCATCCAACTGATGAAGCGGTGCGCCAGCTAACCAGATTTCACCGTCTGTGGCCCTATCCAATCCAGCCAGCAACGCCAGCAGAGTGGACTTGCCCGCCCCCGATGGCCCAATCACTGCCAACGATTCACCCCGCTTGACTTCGAGATCAACGCCCTTAAGGATCGATAGAGAGCCGTCGAGCGTATCAACGTCTCTACGAAGCCGGCGAACAACAATGGCCGAATCCGGCGCGTTATGGAATGAAGGAGTAGACATGCTGCGGCGATCCCTGCTGATTTTAATCATCTGTTTATACCAGCCCGGAGCTTGGGCCGATCAGCGATCCATTCTAATACTGGGTGACAGCCTAAGTGCAAGCTATGGTATGGATGAAACCGAAGGCTGGGTGAGAAAATTGCAACAAAATCTACCCGATGCACGGCTCATCAACGCGTCAGTCAGTGGTGAAACCAGCGACGGAGGGCTGCGCCGTCTCCCCGGATTGCTCGAACAGCATCAGCCAGACTGGGTGTTTGTCGAGCTTGGTGGCAATGACGGACTGAGAGGGTTTCAGCCCACATTGACCCAACAGAACCTAGACGAGGTCATTGCGCTCAGCAAAGCATCAGGCGCACAAGTCATGCTTTCAGAGGTGATGGTGCCACCCAACTACGGACGCCGCTATGCGGAACGCTTTCAGCAGATATTCGTTGCGCTGGCAGAAGCGCACCAGATCGAACTGGTCCCCTTCTTTATGACTGAGATTGCGGTGGACCCCAACCTGATGCAGGCCGACGGCATCCATCCAAACCGGGCCGCGCAGGACAGGATTGCCGCTTTCCTTCAACCCTGGTTTGAACAGGCCATCGCTGAGTAGCCCTGCTCTTAAAGACACCTGCCCCAAATAGGAAAAGCCGCCCGAATGGGTGGCTTTTCTACTAGCTGGCTATGGGGGATGCGCCACTTAGGCACAAAAAGAAAAAGCCACCCGCTTGGGTGGCTTTTCTACTAACTGGCTGCGGGGGATGCGCCACTTAGGCACAAAAAGAAAAAGCCACCCGCTTGGGTGGCTTTTCTACTCACTGGCTATGGGGGATGCGCCACTTAGGCACAAAAAGAAAAAGCCACCCGCTTGGGTGGCTTTTCTACTCACTGGCTATGGGGGATGCGCCACTTAGGCACAAAAAGAAAAAGCCACCCGCTTGGGTGGCTTTTCAGAATAAGTGGCGTCCCCTAGGGGATTCGAACCCCTGTTACCGCCGTGAAAGGGCGGTGTCCTAGGCCTCTAGACGAAGGGGACCCCGGACTCACCGTTTAGTCTCTGGTGATAAGAGAATTGGTGGAGCTAACGGGTGGTGCGACACTCGCTCGAACCGCCTTTTGTTAGGCCCAACCGGTTGCCGTAACAACCAAAATTGGTGGAGCTACGCGGGATCGAACCGCGGACCTCTTGCATGCCATGCAAGCGCTCTCCCAGCTGAGCTATAGCCCCAGGATTTGGTGGGCGATACCGGGCTTGAACCAGTGACCCCCTG